>CAWAZN010000016.1:0-185416 GCA_963786485.1 uncultured Acidobacteriota bacterium | reverse complement strand
AATGTTAGGGTTGGCGGTTGCTGGGCATTTCGCTGGAGTGGATGGGCGTGTTGATTTCGCGGACGGGGATATCGATTTCGCTGGGGCGCGAAGGTGGCTCGAGGCCGTCGGTGAGGAGCAGGCCTTGCAGGGTTACGGCGTTGACCCAGAGTTCTTCCAGGGCGGAGATGTAGGTGTCGTGAAGCTCGTAGAGGAGACGCTGAGATTTCAGAACTTGGGGATAGCTGGCGGTCATGGTGCCGTATTTCGCGGTGAGGAGTTCGTAGGCTTTTTGCGCGCGCGGCAGAAGTTGGTTGGAATATTGGTCGACCATAATTTTGGAGTTGCGGTACATGTTCAGAACGTTGGCGCTGCGCTCGCGAAGAGTGAGTTCGACGCGGGTGGTTTCGGCTTGGGCGCGCTGAATGTCGCTGCGGGCGGCCTGGATGTTGCCTTGGTTGCGATCGAAGATGTGGAGCTGCACGCCGGCTTCGGCGAAGCCGATGAGTCCGGCGGGGCGATGCGTGACGGGATCGAGAAATTCGCGGTCTTGCGCGAGACCGGCGCGCAACTCTAGATCGGGGATGGGTTCTTTGCGGGCGCGATTGAGCACGTCGGTGGCGCGATCGGCGCGGGCTTTGGCGATAGCCACGGCCGGGCTATCGTTCAACAGCGTGGCGATGACTTGATCTTCGTCGAGGTCGGGAAGATTTTTGTCTAGATAACCGGCGAGCGTTTGCATTTCGAGATGAGGATTCCCAACTACCGCGGCTAACGCGCGCCATTCCTGGCGCAGCATATTTTCCTGGAGCATGACGTCCATCTGCAGTTTCTGATTTTCCACTTCGACTTCCAGAGTTTCGCTTTCGTCTGACTGGCCGACGTTTTGCAGCTGGGTGTGCGTTTTTACGGCGTCGGCGCTGATCTGGACGAGATCTCTCTTGGAATCGAGCATTTCCTGGGCGGCCAGCACGCGATAGTAGGCGATGCGCACGGCGTTCATCACGCGGAGCTGCTGTTCGTGGGATTCGAGTTCGGCGACGCGGACGTCCTGCCCGAAGATTTTTTTATTCAGAGAGAGTTTTCCGGCCGGTGACAATTTGCTGGGAGATGAACGCGCCTTGTTCGCCGCCATTGAAACTGCCGCCGCGGATTTCGTCGCCGGCATAGCCGACCGTGGGATTGGGAAGCAGGCCGGACTGCAGTTGGCGGGCTTTGGCGGAAGTGATTTCGGACTTGGCTTGGGCAAGGGTGGGATTTTTTTCTAGAGCTATTTTCTCGAGGTCTTCCAGGGTGAGGCGATGGATGGTGGGATCTTCCTGGGAGCGGCCTAGACGCGGGAGGAGCGGTTTTACGAGGGGGATGTTGGCGTGGTGGTGGTGCATTTCTTCCATGTCCATCATTTGGGGAGGAGCTTCGGGTTGCGGCTGTTGCGAGGCGGGAGTCTGTGCGCTGGCAATCGGAAGCCACAGCAGAAGAACGAGGATTGCGGTGGAGGGCTGCGGGAATTTGATTGTGCGGTTCATGCGCGTGCTCCTAAGTTTTGCGGACGGCTGTGGACTTCGTTTTCAAAACAAGTGGCGAGTGATGAGTGACGAGTGGCGAGAAACATTCTGGATCTATTCATGGCTGTCGTGGTGGTGCTCGGGTGGCGGCGCGAGTTTGTCGACTACTCCGCGGCGCTTCATGTCCATGATTTCGTCGAATTTTTCGTCGGGGAGGACGCGAACCAACGTCATCATGCCCATCATGTTGGCGCTCCAATTTCTGGGGAGGCCGTGAGTTTCGGGTTTGGCTACGGCGTCATCCATGCCCATGTCCATGAAGGCGTCTTGCGGGAAGCCGGGGATTTCATTGGCGTTATCGGCGATGGGAGCGTGGTGGATGTGTTGGAAAGGGACGCTGTTGGCGAGCGTTTGCATTTGGCTGAGGGCTTGGGGGTCGTTGGTGGCGGCGGTCATGACCTGACGGTCACCGAGCAGGTCGGACATGCTGTTCATCATGTGGTGCGGGAGGTGGCAGTGGAGCATCCAGTCGCCTGGGTACTTGGCGTCGAACTCGATGTCACGGGCTTGTGCTACGCCGACGAGCGCGGTGTTTTCGCGGCGCCAAGTGGATTCAGGAGTGCGGCCGGCTTCCGTGCCGGTGATCACAAATTGATTGCCGTGGAGGTGCATGGGGTGATGGTCCATGCCGAGATTGACGATGCGGATTTTTACGCGGCTGCCGAGGCGCGCGATCATCGGCGTGATCGAAGGAGCAGAAACGCCGTTGAAGGTGAGCCAGTTGAATTCCATGTTGGCGGTGTTGGGGACCGTGCTGTTGGGAAGAATGGCCCATTCCTGGAGGATGATTCCGTAGTCGTGATCGATTCTTGGTTTGTAGGGCTTTTCGGGATGGAGGATGAAGAGACCGATCATGCCCATCATTTCCTGCATAGCGCCGTGCGAGTGATAAAAGTAGGTGCCTTCCTGGTGGAGAGTGAATTCGTAGACGAAGCGGCCGCCCGGCGGGACGGGCTTTTGCGCGATGTAGGGGAGGCCGTCCATTTCCATGGGGATTTCCAGGCCGTGCCAGTGGACGGTGGTGGATTCGGGGAGGTGGTTCTCGAAAATGATGCGGACGCGGTCGCCTTGATTGGCTTGGATGGTGGGGCCGGGGCAGGAGCCGTTGTAGCCCCAGACCTCCATGGTTTTGAAGGGAACGATTTGGCGTTTTACGGGTTCGGCGATTAAGTGGAATTCTTTTGTGGCGCCGTCTAGGCGGTAGGGGAGATTGGGGAGGTCGGGAGTTTCGACGAGTTGTGGTGAGAGCTAGTTTCTTCGTGATGGTCGTGGGTGTGCTTGGGTGGAGCTGCGGCGTGGGGATTTTGCGGCGGCATTTCTTGCGCGGTTAGGACTTTGGCGGAGGCGAAGGCGGTGGCTCCGGCGAGGATGTTGCGTAGGAAGCTGCGGCGGTTGCTCATGGGGATTTCCTTTCGAAGCGAACTACTGAGATACGAATCGGCGCGAAATGTTACTGGGCGCGCGTGGGTCGACTGTATTGATGGGTACACGTTGGAGCTGGGCTGCTTTTTAGAGGCGCAAAGGTGACGCAGTGGCTAGAAGATTTTGCGGTGACAGAGAGGGTCGATCTGGGGAGACGTTTTTTGTGGTAGGAAATTCGCGATTGATGCTTAGAGAATTCTTGAAGAGCGCGGAATTTTTGACGGTTAGTTGAATCAGTGTGAAAGATGGTTCGGTGCGAGCGTCGATTTGCGCGGCGTTAGGGCAGGTGAAGGCGTGGAGTTGCGGGGAGTTTTGAGGAACAGTCGTCGCACATCGAGAGCGGTTTTTCTTGCTGCGGGGGCGCTTGGTGGTGATGGGTTGTAGTTTTCGCGGGCGAGCAGTGGGCGGCGCACAGAGTTGGCACCACAATGTTTGCGGCCAACAAGAGTGTCAACAAGATTGCGAGTGGGAGTCTGAGGCGCACTGGAGTTTGAGAATACACCTGGGGTGTGGCGGGGTTCAACTTTGGCGAATGGAACGGTTGCTATTGTGGAGGGGAAAGGAACACAGACTGAAGTCTGTGCTACTTAAGATCCGACCTGGTGAAATTTTGTGGCGAACGGAATGGGGCCGACCCTTCGTGCCTCAGGGCAAGCTAAAGTTCGGCGCCTACAACGGCAGCTACAACGGCGTCTGAAGAGGTGATTAGAGGGCGTGGGGGTGGGATTTGTCATAGATCTCCATTAGTTGGCGGATGGAGGCGTGGGTGTATTTTTGCGTGGTGGAGAGGGACTGGTGGCCGAGGAGTTCCTGGATGGCGCGGAGGTCGGCGCCGTCGGCTAAGAGATGGGTGGCGAACGCATGGCGGAGCGAGTGCGGATGCAGATCCCAGTTCACGTTTACCAGGCGGACGTATTTTTTTACGATGCGGCCGATGGAGCGTTGCGTGAGGCGGCGGCCTGCGTAGTTCAAGAAGACGGCGGTGGGATGGGGAGCGGCGCGACGGTTGGCGCGGGAGCCGGCTTGCTGGAGCAGCAGTTCTTCGCGGAGCGACCAATATTTGTTGAGGGCTTCCTGGGCTTTGCCGCCGTAGGGGACGATGCGTTCCTTGTTGCCTTTGCCGCGCACGCGGAGGACTTGATCACGCTGATCGATGTCCACGAGATTGAGGCCGGTGAGTTCGCTGACGCGGAGGCCGGCGGCGTAGAGAAGCTCGAGGATGGCGCGGTCGCGAGGGAGGAGTAATTTTTCTTCGGGATCGGCGGCGGGATTTTTTGATTTGGTAGTTTTGGCTGGCTTGGTGCGCACGATGGCGCCGGCGGTAGTGGCGGGGCCGGACTGCGCGGGAGCGAGTTGGTTGAGGAAGGTGTTCATTTCTTCGGCGGAGAGAACGTTGGGAATGCGCTTGGGAAGTTTGGGCGTGGGAACCAAGCGCGCGGGACTTTCTTTTATCAAGCCTTCGCGAACACAGTATTTGAAGAAGGAACGGAGAGTGGCCAGCTTTCGGGCGATAGAGGATTTTTGCAGGCCTTGGTCATGCAGATGCGCTACGAATTCGCGGATGATGTGGTGCGTAACATTTAGGAGTGTCGGTGGTTGGAGGCCTGGCGGGGAAAGGTAGGTGACGAATTGATTCAGGTCTTTGCCGTAATTGGAGATGGTGTGCGGAGACGAGTTTCTTACGGAGCGAAGGTAGCCTAGATATTTTTCGATGGCTTGTAGCATGAGGACGGTTGGTGACGCTTATTTAGTATAGATGCAGGAAGTGGGTTGGGTGGAGGTTTGCGAAGAGGTTGTTGCAGAAGACGCAGGAGCGGTTAGTCAAAGAAGGGAAAAAGAAAAAACGCAAAGGATAACGCAGAGGCACAGAGGGCGCAGAGGTTCACAGAGAAAACAAAGGGGCACTGAGCGAAAAACCTAGATACAAGAAAGGCAGGGCACGGGTCTGAAGATCCGCCGCTACAACTTCGCGCCTGCGGGGACTGGTTCTTCTTGGGGGGCGGCGCTTGGCGACGCGGCTGGCGTTGGTTCGGGAGCCAGCTTTTCCCAGTCGCAGCCCTCTTTGAGGCAAGTGTAGACGGTGCCGATCTTGGATTTTTTCTCGACGATGAACGGGCTGCCGCACTTGGGGCAGGGCTCGGGAATGGGCATGTACGGCGTGGTGAAATCGCAATCGGGATAACGAGAGCAGCCGTAGAAAATTCTGGGGCGGCCGCGGCCACCCTTTCCGGCGCTGCCGCGCTTGACGAATTCGCCTTCAGCACATTTCGGACATTTGATGCCCATGGTGATCGGGCGAGTGTATTTACATTTAGGGTAGCCGGAGCAGCCGATGAATTCTCCGAAACGGCCGTGCTTTTTGACGAGCTGGTTTTCGCAGAGCGTGCACTTTTCTTCGAGAAGCTCGTCCGGCTGGCGGGCAATTCGCGTGCCTTCTACCAAGCGGCGGGTGGTCTGACAGTCCGGATAGCCGGTGCAAGCGAGGAACACTCCAAAGCGGCCGCGCTTCATGGCCATTTCCTTGCCGCAATTTTCGCAATACTCGACCTTGTTCTCGTCGCCGGGTTCGCTGGGCAGCTCGGGCGCCATGTCCTGGATGAAGTCGCAATCAGGATAACGTGAGCAACCGAGGAAGAAACCAAAGCTGCTGATGCGCTCAAGCAGTTCGCCCTGGCCGCACTTTTCGCACTTTTGGCCGGTGGGGATGCCGGCTTTGTACGAAATCATTTCGTCGCCGGCTTTATCGAGATCCTTTACGAATTTCTCCCAGAATTCGCGGACGGCGTCGCGCCAGGGAAGTTTGCCTTCTTCGATTTCGTCGAGTTCCTCTTCGAGACGAGCGGTGAAAGTGACGTCGAAGATGTCGTCAAAACTTTTTACCAGGAGGACGCTTACGCGTTCGCCGAGCATGGTGGGCGTGAAGCGGCCTTGATCTTTGCGGACGTACTCGCGTTCGACAATCGTGGAGATGATCGACGCATACGTTGATGGGCGGCCGATGCCCTTCTCTTCCAGATCTTTAACGAGTGTGGCTTCCGTGTAGCGCGGAGGGGGCTCGGTGAAGTGTTGATCCGGGCGAATGGAATCGAGGCGCAGGATTTGGCCTTCGGTAACGCGCGGCAGTGCGTTACCCGCTCCTTCGTCGTCTTTTTCGTCGTCTTCGCGGTCGGCGATGGCTGCGGGAGTTTGATATACGCGCAAGTACCCATCGAATTTTTGCACGCTGCCGCTGCTGCGGAAGGTGTAATCGGCGGCGCTGATATCGATAGTGGTCTGATCGAAAATCGCCGGAAGCATTTGCGAAGCTACGAAACGCTGCCAGATCAGCTGATAGAGCTTGAAGAGATCGTCATCGAGATATTTGCGGACATCTTCGGGCGTGCGTGAAGCATCGGTCGGACGGACGGCTTCGTGCGCTTCCTGCGCGTCTTTTTTCGATTTGTAGTAATTCGGTTTTTCGGGGAGATAGCTGGAGCCAAAGCGCTCGGGAATCAGTTCGCGAACCTGTTGCAGAGCATCCTGCGAAACGTTGACGGAATCCGTGCGCATGTAAGTGATCAGCGCTACTGAACCTTCTTCGCCCAGCTCGACACCCTCGTAGAGACGCTGGGCGATGCCCATGGTGCGCTTGGCGGTATAACGCAGGCGATTGTAGGCGGCCTGCTGCAGCTTGGAGGTGGTGAACGGCGGTGGAGCGTTGCGCTTTTTTTCGCGCTGCGTGACGTTGGTGACTTTCCACTCGCTCTTGCTGACGGCATTGACGATGGCTTGAGCGGCGGCTTCATCGCTGACCGCGATGTCTTCGCCTTTGTGCTTGAAGAGCTTGGCCTCAAAGAGCGGCGGCTGGCCGGCATCCAGCATGGCGTGGATCGACCAGTATTCAACCGGAACGAAGGAACGAATTTCAAGTTCGCGCTCGACGATTAGACGCAGCGCTACCGTTTGCACACGTCCAGCAGAAAGGCCACGGCGCACTTTGTCCCAAAGGAGCGGAGATACTTTGTAGCCGACGATGCGGTCCAGCACGCGGCGCGCTTGCTGCGCGTCCACCAAGTTCTCGTCGACTTGCCGGGGCTTTTCAAAAGCGGCGCGGATGGCTTTGGGCGTGATCTCGTTAAACGTGACGCGGAAAATTTTCTTAGGGTCCGTGGCCGGAATGCCCATCTCCAGCGGCTCGATGGCCCACTTGGATTTGTATTTCTTCTTCGGCTTGCCCTTTTTATCCAGTGCCGGCTCGGGCTCTTTTTCGCCCTCTTTTTTCTTGTCTTTGGCGCGGCCGGGGGCGTCGGCTTCTACATATTTCTCCGGCTTCGAAAGCACCATAGCCAAATGCGCGGAGATAGCTTCCCCTTCGCGGTCCGGGTCACCCGCCAGATAGACGGCATCGGCAGTGGCGGCTGCTTTGCGGAGATCGTTGATGACCTTGCCCTTACCGGAAATAATTTGCAGGGTAGGCTCGAAAATTTTGGCGTCATCTAGCTCGATAGGCTTTTTGGTATAGACGATGACGGCTTTGCGGCTGCCCTTTTTCGGCTTGCGCTTTTTGCGGCCGCTGGGATCCTCGCCGGGCATACGGAGGCCGATATCCTTTTTCGGCAAGTCCATAACGTGGCCGATCGAGGCCTTGACGGTGTAGTCGCGGCCTAGATATTTGTTGATGGTCTTCGCCTTGGCGGGCGATTCGACGATGACGAGCGAACGGGCCATGTTGCTAGTTGTAACCTCTTAAGGCGAGTCAGTAGCACGCGGAACTTTCCGCATGTGTCCTGAACGCTAACTAATAATGATGCAGGTTGCCAGCGGTAAGATTCTTTTTGTGTATTTGAGGCCGGCGGGCGCGCCGGCTTTTTTCCGCTTATGTGCCTTTACAGCAAGACTTTACTGAACTGTTTGCCAGGCCACTGGCGCACGATGGATTTCATCTCCAAGTTGAAGAGCGTAGCGAGAACCTCTGAAGAGTGCAAGCCGGAGCGCTCGACGATGTCGTCGATGGGCGTGGGATTGTCGATGGTGAGCAACAGGAAGATCGTCTTTTCTGAGGCGTTCAAGTCTTGCGCGGCGAGCAAATTGCGCTGTTCGGTGAGCGGCTGCTCGGCTTTGACCAAGGCGGCGCGGACTGGAGTGGGCAGTTCTTCGATGATGTCTTCGGCGTTGGTGACCAGTTTCGCGCCTTGCTTGATGAGTTGGTTGGGAGCGTAGCTCACCGGTTGCGTGACGTTGCCGGGGACGCCAAAGACTTCACGCCCGAATTCCATGGCAAGGCGGGCCGTAATGAGAGAACCGCTATATTCGGCGCCTTCCACGATGACCACTCCCAGAGGCATGCCTGCCACGATGCGATTGCGAATGGGAAAATTCTCCGGCGAAGGGTGCGTGCGCGTGGGAAATTCGCTGATGATCGCTCCGCCAGACTGCAAAACTTTTTCGAAGAGCTTTCTTGTTTTCTTTAGGGTAGCAGACGTCGATGCCCGTACCGAGAACGCCGATCGCCAGACCGCTGGCGCCCAGCGCGCCTTGATGGCCGATGGCGTCGATGCCGCGCGCCAGACCGCTGACGATGACTAATCCCCGAGCGGCGAGGTCGCGGCCGATGCGCTCGGCCATTTGCGTGCCGTAAAGCGTCGGGCGGCGGGTGCCCACGATGCTGATGCTGGGATGATTCAGGATTTGCGGATTACCGCGGACGTAGAGAAGTACCGGCGGATCGTAAATTTGCAAAAGATTTTGTGGATATTCGGGGTCCGACCAATTGATTAGCGTGCAGTTGGGAATGGCTTTGACGGCGAGTAAGTTCTTTTTCGGCGCGCGGGAAGGATTCTTTTTTGATGATGGACTGCGCAACCGGAGCGGGAAGATTGCAGGATTCGAGTTGCCGCAGGCTGGCGCGGAAAATTCCTTCGGGGGATTCGAATTGTTTGAGGAGACGGGAGCTTAGGCGCGAGGCTAGGCCTGGCGTCAGGGTCATGGCCAGCCATGGAAGGGAGGAGTCTAGGTGCATGGCTCGGGGAGAGTATTTTATTGGTTATATAACTGTCAAGTAGCGATTCGGGGTTGGGCCGGATCTTCCGCCAGGATGGAATCCAGCGTGGCGGAAAAAAGGCCGGCGTCTTGCTTTGTGAAGATTAGCGGAGGACGGAGTTTCAGCACGTTGTGATGCGGGCCGTCGGTGCCAGTGAGAATCCCGCAATCGCGGAGGCGGTTGGTGATGTAGGTGGCTTGGTCGGGGGCTGGGCTTCGCGTATCGCAATCGTTGACCAGATCAATTCCGAGAAACAGACCAGAGCCGCGGACGTCTCCGATGATCGGATATTTGGTTTGGAGAGCGTGCAGAGATTCCTTTAGGTGATTCCCTACTTCCAGCGCATTCTGCTGCAGATTTTCTTCCTTTAAGACGTCCAGAACTGCCAAGCCTGCTGCGCAAGCAACTGGGTTGCCACCGAACGTACTGAAGAATTCCATGCCGTTGGCGAAAGACGCGGCGATTTCCGGCGTGGTAATTACGGCGGCCAGCGGGAAAGCGTTGCCGATAGGTTTTCCCAGGACCACGATGTCCGGGACGACTTGCTGCGTTTCGAATCCCCAGAAATGTGTACCCAGGCGACCGAAACCGGTTTGCACTTCGTCGGCGATGCAGAGGGCGCCGGCGGCGCGGACGTGTTTGTACATTTCGAACAGATAATTTTTTGGGAAAACGATTTGTCCGCCGACGCTGGGAAGGCTTTCTGCGATGAAGGCGGCGATTTGGCGATTTTCGGATTTTGCTTGCAGCAGAATTTCGGCTGCTTGTTGCGCGTATTTATTTCCCGCTTGCGAATCGTCGCGGCGAAACTCGCCACGGTAATCATCGGCGAGGGGGGCTACGTGAACCCACGGTTTGCGGCCGGTGCCGCCGGGACCGTTGAACTTGTAGGGGCTGATGTCGATCAGCGTGCTGGTATGGCCGTGGTAGGCGTGGTCGAGGACCAGAACATCTTCGCGTTTGGTATGGGCACGGGCGAGCCGAAGCGCCAACTCGTTGGCCTCGCTGCCGGAATTCACGAAGAAACAAATTTTTAGCGGTGCGGGAAGCAGCTGCGTGAGGCGTTCGGCATAGCGCGCGATGTTGTCGTGGAGATAGCGCGTGTTGGTGTTGAGCAGAGCCAACTGCTTTTGCGCGGCGGCGACAACTCTCGGGTGGCTGTGGCCCACCAGCGGGACGTTGTTGTACACGTCGAGGTAGGCGCGCGCGGTGTCGTCGTAAAGATATTGTCGCCAACCGCGGACGATTTTTAGAGGCCGCTGATAAGAGAGGCTTAGGTTTTTTCCGAGGAACGAGTTTCTGGCGCTTTGCGTTTCCGCCAGATTTGGTTCAGTTGCCGGAAAATATTTTTCGGGGATACCGAGAAGCAGATTGGGATCGGGAGACAGACTGGTCCATAGTGCGCGTTCGGAAGCTCTTGCGACACCGGGGAAGTTGGTGGAGAGCCCCAGTAGATCCGTGATGATTTGAAAATGGAGGTGAGCAGGCCACCCGCCATTTTCTGTCGCGTCGCCTACGGCTGTAAATATTTCGCCGGACTTGATTTGTTGGCCGACGGTGAGATTTTTTAAGGAGTCGAGAGTGAGGTGACCGTAGAGGGTGTAGAACGAGCCGCCGTCATCGTTCTCGTGTTTCAGGATGATCACCGGGCCGTAGTCGAGATGCTGGGTATTGTTCGCGAACGCTTCGACGGTGGCGGCGAGCGGTGCGTGGACGGCGGTTTCTGGTGGCACAAACAGGTCGATGCCCAGATGAATCGTGCGCTGTTCGTCCACTGGGCTGCCGGTCTGGAAAAGCGGCGAAGAGTACAGCAGGCGCGCTTCGTTATAGCGGCCGACGCCGAGAGCTTTGTCAGCGCGTTGCAGCTCGGCGTTTATTGCAGCGCCAAGCTTCGCGCATTCCGCCGACTGCGGATCGGCCCCGAGAAAAGAGCTGGAGACGCTGAGATCGAATACGTGCGCGCGGCTTTTGCGCGGCGCCATATCCAGAATGGGTGCTGCGCTGGCCGCGTTTTTCTTCAGGAACTCCGCGACACTTGGCGATTTTGGATCGGGTGGCAAATCGCAGACGGCGCGAAACGCGTAGTGTGCGTGGCGCGAATTTATTGCGGCGAGGCGTTCAAGCGCTCGCCATGCAGGGACTTCACTGATGCGCACGTACGGATCATCGGGACGCAGCGCTTTTCTTTGCCCGCTGAGGACGACGCTTACGGCCAAGCGCATGGCGATCAGCGGAAAAATCACTTTGATTTCAGATTCGTGCAGAGGACACGCGCCGTGATAGCCAGCGACTAAGGATTGCGCTGCGGCGAGCGAATCGCTCTTTCCGAGAATGGCGTAGGCGGCCGCGATGGCCGGCTCGGCCACAGTGATCGTGTGATGCATGTCGCCGAAGTCGATGACGGCTTTGGCTTGGCGGGGCTGAGGCCACGGCGGGCTGACGAGGACGTTGTAATCGTTGGCATCGCCATAGATGATGCTGCGACGCAGATGCGGAAGCGCGGGCACGACTTCCGATTCGTAGAGCGACAGGAATTTTTTCAGGAGGTTGCGATGCGTTGAGTTCTCGATGGCGTCGAGATGGCCGGCAATCCACGCGGCGCGCGCGGAATCCCATTGCAGAGCGCGGTGGGCGGCAGGGTGATCGAAATCTGCGAGTGCACCGTCAATTTGGCCTAACAAATGGCCGACGCTGGCGAGCAATTCCGGCGAATGGGGATTCGCCTGCGCCAAAACTGGCGCGTCGATGTAGGTGAGCAGCCAGACGATTCTTTCCGTGGCATCGTGCGACGGCACTTTTTTGAATAGATGCCCGTCGGAAGTCTCTACTACACGCGGGAGTTCCTGTTGCGGCAGTTTTTCCGCCAAATGCTGCAGCGCCCGCGCCTGCATGTCGACGAAAGAAACGTCGCGCGCGGGATGCATCACCTTCAGAACAAACTGCCGTTGATCCCGGGCGGTTAGATGGAAATTATCGTCGTACTCGCCAGGAAGCGACTTGGCGCTCGCTTCGATGCCATAAAGTTCGCGCGCCAAGTGCGCGGCTTCGGTTTCAGTGATCGGTTGCGCTACGCGAGACTCCAGAAGCATGCGGGAATTTTATCCGCAACCGTCGGGTCCGTCCATGCGGCGCCCGATCAGCGCACCGAAACCGGACCGTTATCGCTGCTGAGATGAATCAGCGCGGGCGACGAGCCGAATTCGATGCGGCGGCGGTCGTCGTCCCAGGTCTTGCGCGTGTCTCCGCAAATGCTGGACGAACAACTCACTGGGCCATGGCCGCGCGATTCCACCAGAAAGCTGGATTGAAATCCGGACGGAACGTGTAAGGTAACCGGCCCATTTTGCGCGTCGGCGGTGAGACCTTTACCCTTCCAGGTGCTGTCGTCAACGTTTACGGAGATAGGACCGTTCTGCGTTCGCAAGCGTATGTTGCCACTGCTACCGGACACATTGATCGGACCGTTGGTGGCTTCGAGGTCCGCGTCGCCGGTAAGATTTTTGATGGAAATGGGTCCATTCGTGGCGCGGGCGCGCAGCGTTCCGTCGAGGTCGTGGATCGAAATCGGCCCGTTAGTAGCTTCCAGCGAGACATTGGCGCCCTTCGGTGCGCGAATTAGGAAGAAGACGCTCCAGTGGCCAGCTTCGTTCGGGCCAGACGCAGAGACTTCACCGTTGGCGATGGAGACGTGGATTTGCGAGAAAATTCCTTCGGCGCGGGATTCCGGCCCTTCCGCCATTTTGCAGGCGGTGATGGAGTAAGAGTCTTTATCCCAGCCCTGGATTTGCACGCCGTCATTGGGAGCGGAATGCACGTTCGAGCTTCGGAGTTTGCGACAGGGGCAAAGACTTTTCTTCGGAGCGGACGATGGCGGGCTGGCCGTCAAAGATGGTGTGCAGGTCTGAACAGTCCGCGGCCATGGCTTCCGAATGACTTGAAGGTTGGGCGGGGAGTGAGGCTGGGCGGGCTGCTAAAAGCATGGCGATGAATAAGGTTAACGTGGCATAGGTCGCGAGACGCCGTGAAATCATGGAGAACCTCCTGGCTCGTTAGACGATACGAGGGTGGGGGCCGTCTTGTTCCCGGGTAAATGTGAATTTAGACGACTGGAGAAGGAAGGGTCTAGGGTTGAGACAGTCCGGGGCCAGCCTCGGCGGCTACCCGTTCCGGCCGATCGATTTGGTCAGAGCTACTCGTCAGACAGCGAGCCGATGGGTGAGCCATCCGGCGGAGATGGAGGCGTGGGCACGGTGATCTGTTTCGGACTCTTCTCGAATTGCTCGATTTGCTGGGTTGCGTAGAAATAGTGAGCTTGCTGCGGAAAGTTTGCGGCTGCCGGAGCTGCGGTGGCAGCACCTTGTTGCGTCAACCACTCCCTCAATTGATGCAATTCCAGGCTGGCAATGGCGCGAACTTCATCGGTAGCTTGCTCGTTGGCGGCCAGGGACATCAGGTGGAACAGGACCACGTTGTCGACGACGATGGCGATTTGCTGTTCGTAGCCGTCGCCGTGCGGCGCTTTCCAAGTCGCCGCGAGGACGGCGTCGAAGACTTCCTTCAATGTGGGATTTTCAGAATTGCGAGCGTGAAATTCCACCAGGCGCGCGGTGCGCTGCGGATCGAAAATAAATTGTAGCGACTGTTCCGCGGCCGCTTCGGCGGGAGCTAGCGCGTCAAACGCCGGGCTGGTGTGAATCTTGAAATGCTCGCGGCCGCGTTCGTAATCCGGCGGACGCGGCGGAATAATTTTCAGCAGAGATTCGGGCAGCGCTAGAGCTTGCTGCGTTACCGTGGCCAACACTGCGGTTAGCGCGCGGCGTTGTTCCGCGGCGGCGACGATCTGTGTGGGCACTTCACCGTCTCCGCGCAGCGCGAACGTGTAGTCCATGCCGCCGATCAACTTGCTGGCGGCTTCCACCTGATAACGGTGCAACAAATAAATCGGCACCAGCGGATCTTCGATGGTGGCCAACGGAGCGCCTTCACGAATATTGTTCTCGCCAAAGCGTTTCAGCGCCGCCGCGCGAACCTGCATGATGCGATTTAGCTCGTCGACCGGATTGGCGCCGGAATCCCAAAGGTGGGCTTGGCTGCTGGAGGAACCGGGCGGCCGCGCGTCCTGATCGGTGAGGTAGCGCAGGCCGCCGGAAAACGCGTCAGTAAGAATCTTGTTCAGCGCGGCATGTTCGTCGGTTTGCTTTGGAAAATCCTGGTAGCCCCAGGCGATGGAGACTTTGTCCCACGCGCCGATGCCGGTGGCATAGGCGTTCGAAAGATCGGGAACGCCGTTCGCATCGAGAGTAATCGTCGGCGGCGGATAATCCATCACCGACGACCGGTTTACCGTGCTGGCGGAATAGTTGTGCTGCAAACCTAGTGTGTGGCCAACTTCGTGTGCGGCCAGCTGGCGAAGGCGCGCCAACGCCATGGCCTGCATTTTGGGAGACACCGGCGCGCCTTTTTCATAAGGCGCGAGCAAACCTTCCGCAATCAAAAAATCCTGCCGGACGCGCAGCGAGCCCAGGCTTACTTGCCCTTTGATAATTTCTCCCGTGCGCGGATCAACGATACCTTCGCCGTAAGACCAGCCGCGCGTGGCGCGATGCACCCACTCGATCACGTTGTAGCGCAAGTCCATGGGGTCGGCGCCTTCGGGCAGAAGTTCCACGCGGAACGCATTTTTGTAACCAGCGGCCTCAAACGCCTGATTCCACCAGTTGGCGCCTTCGAGCAACGCGGAGCGAATCGGCTCCGGCGCGCCACGATCCAAATAATAAACAATGGGTTTGACTGGCTCGCTGACCGCGGCGTTGGGGTCTTTTTTCTCCAGCCGATGCCGGGCGGTGAAGCGCTTCACAATGGGCTCGCTGATCGGCGTCGCGTAATCGAAGTAGCTAATGCCGTAAAAGCTCGAGCGCGGATCATATTCGCGCGGGTGATAGCCGGGCGGCGGGAGTTGCACAAAAGAATGATGTTCGCGGACCGTGATCGATTCGGGCGAAGGCGTAACCTGCCGCACCCACGGGCCGGGTTCATCGCCCGCAAACGTCAGCGTAGCTTCCACCTCGGTATTCAACGGAAAATTTTTCGTTTGCGGCAGATAGATGGCGCTGCGCTGCGGATCGAGCCGGTAATTGCCTTGGTGAGTGCGCTTCAGCGTTTCCGGGACGTGATGATCGTCATGCAGGAAGAATTCCGTGGCATCCACCAACGCCGCACCGTTCTCTTCAGCGGCAACGGTGAAACCGGCGAGCACCGACTCCGCGAAGGAATCCCGTACCGCGCGCTGCTCGTCGGGATCATTGCTGATCGCGCGATAGCCCATATTTTTCTGAATCAGCAAGACTTTATTTCCGCTGCGTTCGAAACGCACTATGCGCGTGGCGCCCAGTTGGCCGCGGTCGAGGCCAATATCGTTCGAACCGACTCCAGCCGGCAACGAGGATTGATACAAAAAGTCGGTGTTCCACTTATCGACCGCCAGCCACAGCTTGCCTTGCTTGGCGTCCCAATAGAGGTTGAAGTATCCCGGCAGCTTCTGCGCCGAAGCCGTTTTGGCCGCGATAGTCGCTGCCGGCGCGTCGTCCGCGGCGACCGGTTTTGAAGGCTGGGATATAAAAGTTAGAAGAGTGAAGAGCAGAAACGCACGACCCGCGACTTTCAGCATTTACGGAGGCTCCGAAACGAAAGAATGTTTTACAACACATGACCGCGCGCGCGAAGCGAATTCGCGTCTGCTATACTTTTTATGTCCCCGCTCAAAGGTATTTCTGTGATGAGACTCTGTTGACCAAGCTGCGTATCTCCATCGTGCAATACCTGAACACTGCGCCACTGGTGTGGGGCTTCACGCACGGGCCGCTGGCCGGCAAGTACGATCTTTCGTTCACCGTGCCGTCTCAGTGCGCGGAAGCTTTGCGCGCAGACGAAGCAGACATCGCCATTATCCCGGCAATTGAGTATCAGCGCATTCCTGGCCTGGTGTTGCTGCCCGACATGGCGATCGGTTCGAAAAAACGTGTGCGCAGTTTGTTGCTGGTAGCCAAAAAGCCGATTCGCGAAGTATGCAGCATCGCGCTGGACAGCAGCTCGCGCAGCACTCAAGCCCTCACCAAAATTTTGTGCGCCGACCGTTGGCGTATCGCGCCCAAATTTTCCGAGGCCGCCCCCGATCTGGACGCCATGCTGCAAGATTTCGACGCAGCGCTACTGATTGGCGACCCCGCTCTGCGCTTGGCCATTTTGGTGGAAGGCCAGACTCGGCCAGACGGCGAAGGCGCGAATGTGTGCTCCGCCGATGCGACGGGAGTGGAAGGCGCCGGGAAATTATTTATTTACGACATGGTCGAAGAATGGCAACGCCACACGAACTTGCCGGCGGTTTTGGCCGTCTGGGCCGCGCGAAACGGCGTGGTCAACGAAGAAGTGTTGCGCGATTTCGCCGTCTCACGGGATTTTGGCTTGGCGCACATTCCCGAAATCAGCGAAGTAGCCGCCTTCGAACTGAAACTCCCCGCCCCCGCCATGGCTGCCTATTTGCGCGAGAATATCGACTACTCCCTGGATGCCGCAAATCAGCGCGGCCTCGAAACTTTCTTTTCTCGCGCCGCGGCGTTGGGACTGATCGACGAACATCGCGATATTGCATGGGCCGGCGCCGCAGCGCTGCGGCAGACCGTCGCCAAATCGTGAAAAACGAAATTGTCGGCTAGAATAGATCCAGGGATTTAGCGAACGAAACGAGGCGGAACGTAAGTGGCACTGACGAACCAAGCAGCGATCGAAATGCTGGAGTCCGACGATCTGGTCGGCCTCGGCATGGCTGCGCATGCCAAGCGCATGGAGAAGAACGATCCGCGTGTCGTCACTTACCAGATTGATCGCAACATTAATTACACAAATTTCTGCACTGAGTACTGTTCCTTCTGCGCGTTTTATCGCCCCTTGGGGGCCAAAGACGGCTACATATTGCCGTTCGAAGAGATTTACAAAAAAATCGAAGAGATGCTGGAACTGGGCGGCACCGGCGTCTTGCTCCAAGGCGGCCTGCATCCCGACTTGCAGATCGAATATTACGAGAATTTGCTGCGCTCTTTGAAAGAGCGCTTCCCTACCGTACACCTGCACTGCTTCTCCGCTCCGGAAATTCTGTGCATCGCGGAAGTCAGCGAACTAAGCGTGGAAGACACCATTCGCCGCCTGATGGATGCCGGACTGCAATCCATCCCCGGCGGTGGCGCGGAAATTTTAGACGACGAAATTCGCGGCAAAATCGCGCGCCTGAAATGCACCAGCGACGACTGGGAAAGCGTGCACCGCACCGCGCACAAGTTGGGCTTGCGCACCACCGCCACGATGATGTTTGGCTGCGGCGAAGAGCTGCATCATCGCGTGAACCATTTCGAACGCGTCCGCCGCATCCAGGAAGACACCGGCGGTTTCACCGCATTTATCCCCTGGATGTTCGCGCCGGAAAACACTCCGCTGGGCAAAAAAGTGCAGGAAGCCACGGCCGTGGATTATCTGAAAACTCTGGCCGTCAGCCGCCTGTATCTGGACAACATCGATCACATTCAGTCCAGCTGGCTCACGCCGGGCATCAAAGTCTGCCAGATCGGCCTGCAATTTGGCGCGGATGACGTGGGAAGTATTTTGATTGAAGAAAACGTGGTCTTCGCCGCTGGAGTAAGAAACCGCACCAATGAAGGCGAACTGCGCCGCATCATTTCCGATGCGGGATTCATGCCCGCCCAACGCGACACGCTGTATCGCTCTTACGTACTGAAATAAGTCAGTCGATGCGCCGCTACAGTTTTTCCTTCTTCGGCGTAGCCCGCAGATAAATCTCTACTTCGCAGCCATCTTCCAAATCCAAATCCTCCAGCGGATACAAAATCCCGCTGCGAAACCGCGCTTTCACTTTTCGCGGAATGCTGGGATCGTGCTTAACCGCCGGCTTCGCGGGCGCAGGGGCAGCCGCTTTTCCGGCGCTCGCTGAAATCGCCGCTCCGTCCGTTGAGGCCGTTGAGCCTGCTGAGGCCGCCGCTTTGCCGCCAGTCGATTTCGCACTCATCGCACCACCGCCTGCCGGAGTTCCGGCCGTCTCATCGAGCGCCTCGTTGGCCAAGGCGTCCGCATCCTGATTCTGTTCGCGATACACGTGCTTGATGCCGAACGTATCAAACGTCACGGACATTTTCTTGGCGCGTTCGAATAGCGGCCGCAACTCTTCGCTCTTCACCTTATATTGGCCGAGCATCTGCTTGACCAATAGCTCCGAATCGCTCTCGATCTGTAGCGCGCGGATGGCGTGCGCCTGCGCATAGTCCAGCGCCGCGATCAAACCGTAATATTCCGCCACATTGTTCGTGGCACGTCCGATGTATTTCTTCAGCTTCGCAACGATCTCGCCCTTGGCGTCGCGCACCACCACGCCATAGGATGCCGGCCCGGGATTGCCGCGCGATCCGCCGTCGATATTCGCGCGATGCGAAGCGGACTTAACGGCAGCCACAGGTTCAGCGGGAAAAAGGCCAGCGCCCGCGGGCGGTTTGCTAATTTTGCGCATCAAGAGTTGTGCGCCGCCGAGCTATCAAGATTTGTAGGAGGATGCGAAGCGGGTAGCACTGGTTCCAACGTATACAAAATCAATCCGCAGCTTTCGCAGCGATACACTTCCTCATTATCTTCGCGGCGCAATTCCTCGGCGATGTGCGGAAGCACGCGCATCCCGCAGCCGCGGCATTGTCCTTCACGAGCTTCCGCCACCGCCGTGCCGTTGTGCCGCTTGGCGATCCGCTCGTACAAAATGCGAAATTCCTCCGGGACCGGCTCAAGCGCCTTGGCCCGTTCCGCCAGACGCCGCTTCCAACAATTTCTTCTTCTCGATATTCAGCGTCTGAATGCCTTTACGCTCCGCATTCACGGCGGTTTCCGATTCCCTCAGGTCCGCCTCCGCTTTACGTACCAGCCGTTCGGCGTCTTCCCCGGCCACCATAGCCGCCAACTGGCGATCTTCCGCCGCGGCCATCTCTGCTTCCGCATTGGCGATTTCGTGTTGCAGCGCCTTGTAGGCTTCGTTGGTTTTCACCGCGCCGCTCTGGTCGCGATATTTCTTCGCGCGGTCTTTCCACTGTTGGACGTCGAATTCGATTTTTTTGCGTTCCGTGATGTCGCGCGCCTGTGCGTCTTTGGCGGCGGCCAGCTCCGCTTTCGCTCCCGCCAGTTTGGCATCGGCGGCTTGCACGCGCTTCGGCAGGGTATCCAGTTCGGCGCGCAGCGCCGCCACTTTGTGATCAACGTGCTGGAGGTCCACTAGACGGGGTATGACAGGATGCATCGGACAGCGATATTAGCACACGGGTTTACCGCGCGCACTCAGCCGCGCTGCCGGATCGTGTCCCAAATTTGCGCTGCTGACTTGTGAAACCGCGGCGTCTCAAGGATTAGTCCTACCAATGAATAGGTGGCAGCATTCGCAACAATGAACCAGTAGAAGCGAATTCCGAAATGGAAGTAAGAACCCACAGACGCGACAGGGCAGGTAAGGCGGGCCAGAGTCAGGACTGATTCGGAGGCGGTTTGGGACGTTGGGAATAAATAAACCGCCCAGAAGGACGCGACGAGAAAGCCAGCACTTGCCCATGCACCAATTCGGTATCTCATGGTGTGCTCCTCTTGCCTATGCTAACAGTTCTTTGATGCTCCAGACGTGATTTGTTAAGACGCTACACATCAGGGCACTTCAGCGATTTGCATGTTCTGATCAATCGCCAGATTCGGATAGCGAATCGGCGACCCCGCTGGCGCGGCGGCATGCCGGCCGCTCACCGAAAAATCCGATCCCGAACAGGTCACCGCGTACGAATATCCATCGCGCTCCGTACGCGTCATGGCCAAAGTATTCGTCGATATCAGCTCCGCCAGCGACACGCAACTTCCATTGGTAGCCACATATGTCCGCTCGGCTTGCGCAATCTGCAGCAAATCAGAACGCACTCCCGTAAGGCTGATTGCCTGCGTAGGCGCGGTCCCTTCGTCAGAAACCGGCATGCGCTTCAGGGAATACTCATAAATGCCGAATAGCACTGCGACGGAAATCAACAATCCAGCCAAAGCTTTCATACGCAAAGTTTGAGCGCGTGAGTCTACGCTTGCAACGGTGGCGTTCGCCGCCGTGTGGAATTGGAAAACACCGTCGCGCTTTTCCGCTATGCCAGTCGTCTTTAGCGGTGCATGCACCCTGTAACGACTACACCAAGGCTTCCGGCTTTTTAATTGACAGTCAAGCTGCTCTCCAGTAACAACGATAGACAAAGGTTCGGTCGGATAGAGGAGATTCCTCGATGAGAGTTAAGTCTTGGTGTGGGCTGGGCGTTTCGCTCGTCCTGTCGTTCGTGCTGACGATTCCGGCGGAGCTGCCGGCTGCGGGACAAAGTACCAACCAGCGAGCGGGCGAGATCTCACGCGTGATCCCCGCTGCGAATATTTCCCGCGGTCCGAAAACCCTTAACGCTTCGACAAAAACCCAGGTCGATTGGCTGGACAAGGTCAACACGCAAGCCGGTGGTCGTGCCCGCGTGGGCCTCGACGACGGTTCGGTCTTGAACGTGGGGTCGGACTCCTCCATGGTGGTTACCAAGCATGACGCGGCAGTGCAGCAAACGGACCTCGAACTCACCTACGGAAAACTCCGCACCCAGGCACAGAAAATCGCCAAGCCCGACGGTAAATTTGAAGTGCGCACTCCGGCAGGCGTAGCCGGCGTAGTTGGCACGGATTTCTACGTGGACTATTCCAACAATTTGATGAACGTGATCGTTTTTGAAGGGCAAGTGAAAGTTTGCAATCTGTCGGGCGCTTGCGTGGTCGCCAAAGCCGGTCAGATGACCAACGTGCGCACGAATGACAGCTCGCCACCTCCCGCGCCGGTACAAGCGTCATTGCAAATGCTCACCAATGCCGCCAGCGACACGGACAACGGTGGCAGCCTTAGCATGGTCGCGCAAAACGTGCATCACCTCGGGAAAGGCACGGCCATCATGATTGGCGTGCTAGCGGTAATACCCGCCGTGGTGGTGCCTGTCGTGGTGATCCACAGCCGTGGTAAACAGGTCCCTCCTCCGGAATGTCTCCCAGGGGAATCCACCGGCAACTGCGGCTGATCGCCGCCTTTCGCATCGCAGCTCTTCGCCTCCAGCCGGTGGCCACGCCTTCGCCGTACAGCGGCAGCGTTTACATAAGTGCAACGGTATTTGGCCATCCTGCGTCCAACTGATGGTGAACAATCGACTGCCGTAGGCCATATGTTTGTGCCGTTTGGGACGCTGTCGTACACTGAACCTTCCGCGAACTTATTTGTATCCAGTGAGGACCCCCTTGAGCAGATTTGTCGTTAAAGCATCACAAAAATTCTCTTTGAAATTCGCAATTAGCGCCGCATTGGTTCTATGGACTGCCGGGCAAATCGGCGCTGCGCCCCGCACCGCTGCAGCTCACTCGGACGCGTCTCACCCCGATGCGTCCGCCGCCAAGCGTTCGCCGCTCATCGCGGCCATGCAGGCGGAACTGGATCGCTCGCTTAAAACTTTTGGAACACAAAACCCACCAGCCTATTTCATCGGGTACACCGTTACCGATTCACAGCGTGCCAACGTCTCTGGCTCCAACGGAGCGCTCTTGACCAGCACGGAAGATCGCAATCGCTGGCTGGAAGTTTCCGTACGCACCGGCAGTTACCAGCTGGACGATTCACACAAGGTCGGCGACAAAGAAATGCCCAACGGCGGCCCGGGAGCGCCCGTGCCGGTCGATGACGACGCCGATGTTCTGCGCCGCGCCATTTGGCTCGAAACCGACAAGCAGTATCGCGCCGCCGAACAGGCGTACATCAAGATCAAAACCGGCAAAGAAGTAAAGGTGGAAAGCCTGGAAGGCGGAGCTCCGGACTTCTCGCAAGAGAAGTCCCATGTTTTTATCGGCCCCCAGGTTTCTATTTCAGTGGACCGCAAGCCGTGGGAAGAAAAAGTTCGCGCGTACACTAAGGCTTTTCGCGATTCCACAGCGGTCATCAACTCTATTGTGACCTTCACCGCGCAAGCCCAGAACGATTTTCAAGTTACCAGTGAAGGTACGCAGCTGCAGTACGGCCAGATCCGCTACCGCCTGGAACTGTTTATCCAGGGCAAGGCTCCAGACGGCATGGACCTCGAACGCTATTACAACTTCGATTGGGTAAAGCCGGAAGAAGCGCCAGACGACAAAGCGGTCTACGCCGCCGAAGCCACCATGCGTAAAGAATTGGAAGGCCTGGTAGCCGCTCCGCTGAACGAGCCTAGCGTCGGTCCGGCCCTACTTACCGGCCGCGCCGCCGCGGTATTTTTCCATGAAGTCTTCGGGCACCGCGCGGAAGGCCACCGCCAGAAAGATGCGTCCGAAGGCCAGACCTTCGCCAAGATGGTTGGCCAACCGATCTTGCCGAGTTTTCTGACGGTGGTCGACGACACCACCATGAAGAAGCTTGGCCCTCAGGATTTGCTTGGCTACTACCAGTTTGACGATGAAGGCGTTCCCGCGCAGCGCGTAACTCTGGTGGATCACGGCGTTCTGAAGGGGTTCGAAATGTCGCGCTCGCCGCTCCTGGGTTTTCCGGAGTCCAACGGGCATGGCCGGCGGCAACTGGGCGCCGAGCCCGTTTCGCGCCAAGGCAACTTGATCGTGGAGAGCAACAAGACCGTCAGCAACGCCAAGCTGCGCGAAATGCTTGTCGAGCTGATCAAGCAACAAAATAAACCGTTCGGCTTGTTGATTGACGATATCGCCGGAGGCTTCACCTTCACTGGCCGCGGCCAACCGCAAGCATTTCAAGTTTTGCCGCTTGTCGTCTACAAAGTGTTTGCGGATGGTCGCCCCGATCAGTTGGTTCGCGGCGTAGACATTGTGGGTACTCCGCTGGCCGCGTTAACCAAGATTGTCGCCACCGGCGACACCCAGGAAGTTTTCAACGGCTATTGCGGCGCTGAATCTGGCTCGGTGCCGGTTGCCGCTGCCTCGCCTGCGATTCTTACCACCGAGCTCGAAGTACAAAAGAAAGAAAGCTCCACGGACCGTCCACCGATTTTGCCGGCTCCTGCGCATGACTCGGTTGCTCTGAAGGCGGGAGGTGCCCAGTGAAACGATTCCACCGCTGGATTGCCTGCATTACTGGTGTGCGGCACGATGGGCGTCTTAGCCGCCAGGGCTGCAGCTTCCCAAGATCCCCAGGATAACGATCAAACTCTCCACTCCATGCGCGACGAAATGGAGCGCTCCAAAACGCGCCTCAGCCTCGCCATTCCCGGCGTGCCGCTGCCCGTGAAGCCCTACTACATCGAGTATCGCCTGTTGGATTTGGACGTCCGCGAAATCGAAGCGGATTTCGGCGCGTTGCTATCCACCACCCACAACCGCACCCGCTTCATGAATGTCTCCGCGCGCGTGGGCGACTACAAACGCGACAGCTCCAATTTTGTCAGCGACGACGGTTTCCGAGGTTTCATCGGCCCCACCGGCTCCGTCGGAATCGACCGCGACTACAACTCTCTTCGCCAGGATTTGTGGATTGCCACCGATCAGGCTTTCAAAGAAGCCGCCGAAACGTATTCTCGCAAGCAGGCCTATCTCGGCAGTTTGGCTCGTCAGTCTGATATCGACGATTTTTCCAAGGCCGAGCCGCTGCACATTGTGGAACCGCTCGTTGCTCCCCGATTGGAGCAATCGTAATTGGGAACAAGAGGCCCGCGAAACTTCTGGCGCCCTGCGCGCCTTTCCGGAGCTGTACGAAGCCCGCGTAACCTATTACCTGGTGTACGCCACGGAATATCTGGTCACCAGCGAAGGCACCGAAATCCGCACCAATCGCTCTTTCGCCTCCGTCGAAGCCGCGTTGAACACCCTCGCGAAAGACGGTGTGCCCGTCAATAATTTCTACTCCACCTACGTTCCCAAGCCCGCGGATCTGCCCAACGTGCAAACCGTGCGCAACGATTTAAACGTAACCGGCACGGAACTAATGGCTCTGCGCTCCGCTCCCACCGCGCAGGACTACACCGGTCCCGTCCTCTTTGAAAACCGCGCCGCTGCTCCGATGCTCGCACAGGTTCTCGGCCCGGCCATGAATGGTGCTCGCCCGCCGATCTCCTTCAGCCCGGTCATGGAACAGCTTCTTACCGGCTTGGGAGGCAAAAGCGACTGGGTCACCAGGATTGGCGCCCGCGTGATTGCCCACTAGCGTTTCGCTCGTCGATGATCCTAGCCTGAAAGATTTTCAGGGCAAGCCTTTGCTCGGCGGGTACGCCGTCGATCAAGAAGGTGTCCGCGCGCAAAGAGTTACGCTCGTGGACAAAGGCAACCTCAAGGGCGAACTGATGTCTCGCCGCCCCGGCCCTGATTTCGGCGAATCCAATGGCCATGGTCGCGCTGCCTTCCTCGGTGACGCCACGCCCACCATGAGCAACTTGATTTTCAGTTCCAATGACACGCTGTCTCCGGCGGATATGAAAAAGAAATTTCTGGATGCCTGCAAAGCCGAAAAACTTCCCTACTGCCTGGTCGTCCGCGAAATGGACAATCCCTCTATCAGTCTTCTGCACCAGGAAGATTTTCAGGAACTGCTGGCCAGCTTTGGCGGCGGCGCGGGCACCGGCGATCGCCTGCCCTTGGTAATTTATCGCGTCTATCCCGATGACGGTCGCGAAGAACTCATCCGCGGTTCGCGCATCATCGGACTCAACACCCGCCTGCTGCGCAATATCTCCGCCGTCGGCAACGACAATTTCGTTTACAACTACATGCAGAGCCAGGTCGCCGGTTTCGCCGGCACCGCCTTTGGCGCCTTCGGCTCGGCGCAAAACGGTCTGCCCGCCAGCATCGTGGCCCCCTCGCTGCTGTTCGACGAAGTGGAAGTTCGCGGCGCGCGCGGTGAGCCGAAACGCCTGCCATTACTTTCCGCCCCGCAAATGGCGGCAAAGTAGTCGCCCAAAGCCGTTGGACGTTTTATGAACGACACCACTCGCAGAGCTTTCATCTTCGGCGGCGCCACCGTCGCCGCCAGCGGTCTGCTGCTCGGCGTCCAACGTATCTTATCGTCCGCGTTCGCCGACTCTGAAAACCGCGCCGATTCTGCTGGCCCGGTCAAGATAGAGCAATTCCGCGATGACGGCACATCTACCGGCTTCGCCTCGGTCCCCAAAGTCCGCAAAAACCTCGACGAATGGAAGAGGCAGCTCACTCCGCTGCAATTCGAAGTCACCCGGCACGCGGACACCGAGTGGGCCTTCACCGGTGCGCTCGACAAAGAATATTCCAGCGGCCTCTACCGCTGCATCGATTGCAACAACGCCCTCTTCGCCTCGAAAACAAAATTCGATTCCGGCACCGGATGGCCCAGTTTCTGGGCTCCCATCTCCCCATCCAATCTCTACGAAAAAACTTCAGTGAGCTTCGGCACACTCCTTCACGAAGTGAAATGCACACTCTGCGACGCCCACCTCGGCCACGTCTTCAACGACGGCCCCAAGCCCACCGGCCTCCGCTACTGCATGAACTCCGCCGCGCTCCGCTTCCTCCCCCACCAGAGCTAGCCCCGCAGCCGAATCCGATCCGCCTCAACCCAAACCAAACAAACACCTTCCAGATATTCCCAAAATAGCACTTGACAAACACCTACCTCCACGGTATTCTATCAATTGTAAAGAAGTGTGCTCGCGCAAACCCTCATACGATTTCGCAATTCAATCATTCGCAAGCATTTAGCACCCAACTTTTGGAGTTGATCGCCTCTGGTAGCACAGACTTCAGTCTGTGTTCCTTTGACTTCTTCCGATGTATTCTCGAACTCCCAGTCGTGTTCCTTTGACTTCTTCCGAACTCGCGCAAACCTGAACCCGCCTGTAGCGAAGGACGCCTGCCTTGGTTCCCGCTTGCCCCTGCGGGGCGGTTTTTTCCACATCCAGAAAGTAACCAACTAATAAACAAATCACCCAGCTAACCCGCCCAGAATGAACACTTACAAATCTGTATCAAAACAAAGGACTTTAACTACCAATAGAATGAACACTTACACAAAACCCCCAGGGGGTACCCAGCAGGCGTTATTCGGCCGCGATAAGCCGTCTCCAAGCCTGGCCCTCGCCCCAATCCCCCAAACTTCATGTAGTCTAAGCGAGCGATGCCCGCCCCCGCCCACTTGGAGATGGCTACGGAGAAAAAGCGCGCTGCACTCCTCAGCGTCGGCTCCGCAGTCCTGCTGGTCTCCCTGAAGACCTTTCTCGTCCTCCGCACCGGCAGCTTGGGCGTTCTATCCGAAGCTCTGCATTCCTCGCTCGATCTCGTCGCCGCCATCATCACCTTTTTATCCGTACGCGTTTCCGATCAACCCGCCGACGAACGCCATCCCTACGGCCACGGCAAGTTTGAAAATTTTTCCGCCTTCGTCGAAACCGCCCTGCTCGTGATGACCGCGCTCTACATCATCTACGAAGCCTTTGACCGCCTCTTCTTCCATCACGTCCACATTCAGCCCAGCATCACCGCCATCCTGGTCCTCTTCGTCGCTCTCGCCATCGATATCACTCGCTCCCGCGCCCTGGCTCACGCCGCAAAAAAATTCGAAAGCGAAGCCCTCGAAGCCGATGCGCTGCATTTCTCCACGGACGTCTGGAGCACCATGGTGGTCATCGCCGGTATCGGCCTGGTCTGGGCCGGCCAAACGTGGAACATGCCCTCATTCATCTACGCTGACGCCATCTCCGGCCTGGTCGTCGCCGCCGTAATTTTGTGGGTAGGCTCGCGTCTCGGAAAGCGTACGCTGGACGCCTTACTGGACGTCGCGCCCGCTGGTCTTGCAGGAATCCATCGCCCGCGCAGTCGCCGGCATGGACGGCGTCCTCGACGTGGACCGCATCCGTGTGCGCCGCGCCGGCAATCGCCATTTTGTGGACGCCACCGTCAGCGTCGCGCGCACCGCCAGCCTCGAACAAGTTCACGCTCTCAGCGACGCCATCGAAAAACGCATCGGCGAAATCGTTCCCGCTGACGTCATGGTCCACGCCGAGCCTCGCGCACCGCAAGGCGAACATCTCTTTGAAGCCATCCGCGCCATGGCCCAGAAACGCGGCCTCGCCATTCACGACGTCACGGCGCTGCAGCAAGACGGCCACCTCTTCGTCGAACTTCACCTGGAAGTCGATGAACAGCTCAGCCTTCGCGACGCGCATCGTCAAGCCAGCGAACTCGAAGACGACATCCGCGAACTTCGCGGCGGTCCCATGGAAGTCACCATTCACATCGAGCCGCTCGGCCGCCGCATCGCCATACCGGACTCCGGCGCTGGAGAAATGAAGCAGCTCTCCCAAGCCATCGAGCAATTCACCAATAGCCTTAGCTCGGAATACGATGAACTAGTGAATTGTCACGACGTCCGCGTCCGCCAGGTGGACCACCGCATCGTAGTCACCTGCCACTGCACCATGAAAAGCGCCCTGCCCATCACCGAAGTCCACGACGTAACCGCCGCACTCGAAGACCGCGTAAAAGAAAAATTCCCTCAAATCTACCGCGTAACCATCCACCCCGAACCCGTGGAGGCGGCCTAGCTTTTGTAGCGGCCGCCTTCCGAGGCGGACGCCATCTGCAGCATCACCTGGGCTGATCTAACTCGTGCGTTTCTGTCCAAACCATCTCCCGACCACCAACGCCCCCAACGCAATCACCACCGGAAAACACTCGAGCACATACCGCGGCTCTGGCGTCTCCACCGTAGTCAAAAAAACCGTCCGCAACAAAACAAACATCCCCAAAACCAGCAACGCAGGCCGCACCGCGGCATAACCCCGCCACAATCTCCACCCACCCAAAATCCCCAACCCCACATAAATAATATTCAACATAAAAAATCCCACCGTCACTGATTGATCCACGCGATCGTCGTACCACGATTGCCGCAGCGGAAAAACCGTCCCCGAAACCGGTATCAGTTCAATTCGTGGCGTGAACCACAACGTAAACATGCGCGCCGCCGGAATCAGCAAATATCTTCGCAACGGATGCCGCGCCGTTCGTTCTCGCGCCAATTGACCAAACGCCGCGTCCTCTTCTGCCGTCAGCGTCAAATCGTTGTTGTACTGCTCCAAAATCGCCGCCACTCGCTCTTTTTCTTCCGCCGAATCAAACGCCCGCGCCGGAATCGCATCGATATCGATCACATCGTCGTTCAACTTCCAGGACACGCGATAACAATCGCTCACGCGAAACAACCACGTCTTCTCCCAGGCCATAAATCCGTACGGCACCAATTCCCCGGGCAAATTCGAATTCTTCGGCGCCAGGAATTGCACTTCATGCAGCGTGATTGCATTCCGCAATGCCCACGGCAGCAACGGCAACACGCAAGCGATCCCGCTCAAAATCACGACGCGAAACCACTCGCGCTTTCTCCCCGACGGCCACCACACCAGCGCATATGCGATCCACGCCGCAATCAGCAGCAGCGGCGTCTCCGGACGAAACAGCGTCCCAATCCCCACCGCCAACCCCGCTAGCAATGCAGCCGCGCGATAGCTCAGTTTCCAATTCCACTTCGCCTTCGCTGCCGTAAATCCGTCTGTGTCGTGCGATGCCGCCATCACCAGAAAAAACAGGCCACCGACGTCCAGAAAACGGCGATCACTTCCGTCAACAGCGTCGCCGAGTAATTCCCCACAAACGGGCACAGCGCCGCCAGCCACGTCCCCGCCAGAAAAACTCCTCGCGTGCGTGCCCGCGCATCTGCGATCGCCACCAGGGCCACGCCAAGCCCCGCGATCAGCAGGCAATCCCCCAAATCGATAAAGGCCTGCTTCACCATCACCACCAGGTGCGCACTCGCCGCCGTCTTTCCGGTAACCAGATAAACAGCGCCAGAAACGCCGGATACCCCGGCATCCGCAAATCCACCGGCACCACCGCGCCATCCACGTTCATCCCGTAGATGTGGTGCTGTATCCAGTTCGTCGCCATCTGTTCGTACAAAACGGTGTCGCCGGAATTGGCCGGAAATTTCAGCACGAACAACAGCCGCAAACACAGCCCCACTGCCAACGCCACAATTGGACTAGAGAAAATTCGCTTCATGGATGAATCGCATCTTACAATAAGGAACTACCCAGCCGTACGAACAACTGCATTGCAGCACGGAAACGACACACGGAGATTGGCCGGCAGCCGCGGCCGCCACCAGGATTAATGAAAGAACGCCGACCCATCTTTTACGACGAGGAAAAAGTTCGTTGGCGCCGCACCCGGCGAGTGATTGAAATTTCCGGTGCGATTCTCACTGCCCTGCTTGCCTATTTCTTCGTCACCATCGCGGTTAGCGTAGAGTTGCCCGCTGGCCTGCTCCCCGCTACTAATCCCGGTCTGCATGCCCTAAAACTGAAAACCAAGCCAGTCACTGCCCGTGAAGGCCGTCTGCGTCGCGTTTCGCATTTGGGAACCATCCCCGCCAGTTACGACCCTCTGCGCGCCGCATTTTTTGTCAGCTGGGATCCCAACAGCCTCGCCTCGCTCCGCAAGCATTACAAGGATTTGGATCTGCTTCTCCCCGAACAACTCCACGCCGTCACCCCCGATGGCGCCATCACTATCGTTGACTACGAGCACGGCCAGAAAACCTCCAAAGCCACTCCCGCCGAAGCCGTCAACATCATTCGCGAAGACAAGCTTCATCAGTGGATGAAATCCGCCAACATCGAGCTGCCCATGATGGGCATGCTCAACAACTACGACGGCGTCAGTTGGCACATCCCGGAAATGGTTCAGATGCTCGCCAATCCCACCGCCCGCCATAATCTCTCCAGGGATTTAGTCGAGTTCGCCGTGCAGTCTCACGAAGCCGGGTTGATTGTCGATTTCGAGGAAGTTCCGGACAAAAGCCAGAAAGACTATCGCGCGTTCGCCGCCGAACTGTCCGCCGGCATGCACGCCGCCGGCCTCAAGCTGATGATCGTTCTTCCCGCCCGCGATGACGCCTACGACTATGAATTTTTCGGCAAGCAGGCCGACGCTATCGTTCTCTTCAATTTTGATGAGCACTGGCTGACTTCGCCGCCGGGCCCCATCGCCTCGCAGGATTGGTTCGTGGAGAATTTGCGCCAGGTTCTTGAGGAAGTTCCCGCGCAAAAAATTGTCGTGTGCATTGGCAGCTACGCGTATGACTGGACGGAAAACGGCAAAAAGAAACTCATCACCGCCGAAACTGTGACCATCCAGGAGGCCTTGCTGCACGCTTATGAATCGGAAGCGCAGGTAGATTTTGACGCAACTTCGCTTAACCCGCATTACTCCTACTCCGACGAACAAAATCACATCCATCAAGTGTGGATGCTGGACGCCATCACCGCTTACAACCAGCTGCGCGCCAGTGAACGCCTCGGAGTCCAGGGCACCGCGCTTTGGCGGCTCGGCTCCATCGACACTTCTCTGTGGCCCATCTGGGATGCCACTCGCCCGGATGATGCCACCCGCAACAAACTCACCAACCTGCCTCCCGGCCCCGATTTAATTCTCGAAGGCGACGGCGACATCTGGCATTTCGTCGATACGCCGAAAAATGGCAAGCGTAGTTTCAACTACGACCCCAACACCGATCTCTTCACCAGTGAAAAGTACGATGCCTATCCGCTGTCCTACAACATCGATCAGATCGGCGCGGCAGAGAAGAAAATTGCCATCTCTTTCGACGACGGCCCGGATCCGCAGTGGACACCTAAAATTCTCGATATTTTGAAGAAAAAAGGCGTGCCCGCTGCCTTTTTCGTCATCGGTCTCAACGCCAGCCAGGATCCGCAGCTTCTCCGCCGCGAATACGCCGAAGGCCACGCCATCGGCAACCACACCTATACCCACCCCGCGTGGGATGAAATTTCTAAAAATCAGGCGCGCTGGGAATTGAATCTGACGCAGCGCCTGATTGAAAGCACCCTTGGCGTAAAAACCATTTTATTTCGCCCGCCGTACGGCATTGACCATCAACCGGAATACGCCGAAGAAGTCGCTCAGCTGCCTTTTGCCCAGGATATGGGCTACGTCATCGTCGGACAGAAAATCGATCCCCACGATTGGCAGGTCATCAACGGAAAACCAAACCCGGCGCAGGAAATCGTCGATCAAGTGATACAGCAGGCCAACGATGGGAATATTATTTTGTTCCACGATGGCGGCGGCGACCGCAGCCAAACCGTGCTCGCGCTTCCGCAAGTGATCGACGCTCTGCGCGCCAAGGGCTACTCCTTCGTCTCCGTTTCAGATTTGCTCGATAAAACGCGCGCGCAAGTCATGCTGCCGCTTTCCACGCAGGAGAGGCTGGAGGCCTATGCCGATGGCTTTATTTTCGGCTTGTATCACTGGTTCCGGCTCGGCATCGCCACCATATTCATGGCCGGAATTATTCTGGTCAGCGGCCGCGCGCTGATCATCGGAATTCTGGCGCTGATCGAAAAGTGGCGCCCGGATTACCACAAAATGTCCAATCCTCCGCCCAGCGCCAGCGTCTTGATCCCGGCGCACAACGAAGAATCCGTGATCGTGCAGACGGTAACTTCTGTTCTGGCCTCCGATTTGCAGGATTTGCAAGTCATCGTGATTGACGATGGTTCCACCGACGCTACAGGCAGGCTGCTCGACGAACATTTCGGAAGAGATGCGCGCGTCCACATCATTCACCAGATCAATCGCGGCAAGCCCGCCGCGCTCAGCGCCGGAATCGCTCACGCGGACACGGAGATCCTCGTCACCATCGACGCGGACACGGAAATCGAACCGGACGCCATCTCCAAGCTGCTGCGCCATTTCTCCGACCCGCAAGTTGGAGCTGTGGCCGGCAACGTGAAAGTCGGCAACCGGTCTCGCTGGCTCACCCGTTGGCAAGCTCTCGAATACATCACCAGCCAGAACATGGAAAAGCGCGCCTTCGATTTGTTGAATTGCATCACAGTGGTGCCCGGGGCACTCGGCGCGTGGCGCAGAACCGCTGTCGAAGCTGCCGGAGGAATCACCGCGGATACCGTTGCCGAAGACGCCGACCTCACCATCGCCATCCGTCGTCTCGGCTGGCGCGTCGGTTACGACGAAGAGGCCATCGCCTGGACGGAAGCTCCGGAAACCGCCGGGGTTTTGATTCGCCAGCGTTTCCGCTGGACTTTCGGCACCCTGCAAACATTTTGGAAACACAAAGACACTCTCTTCCGTCCGAAATTCGGAACCTTGGGCTGGATTGCCCTGCCGAACATTTTTCTGTTCCAGGTTGTGCTCCCGCTCATCTCTCCCGTTATCGATCTTTTGTTCCTGGGAGCCGTCGCGCTCTGGGCCCTCGAAAAACTCCATTTCCCGTGGATCCCGCAAATCCATTCCTCTAATGAAGATTTACTGCGCAGCGTCCTCTTCTTCATGGGCTTCCTGTTGATCGATATTCTTACCTGCGTAGTAGCCTTCGCCCTCGAAAAGGACGAAGACTGGACTCTTCTCTTTCCGGTCCTCCTCCAGCGCTTCTATTACCGTCAGTTGATGTACGTAGTCCTTTTCCGCAGCGTAAAAGAAGCCGTAAGCGGCCGCCCCGTGGGATGGCACGGCGTAGGTCCCGAACCTCCACGCGCCCCTGTCCCCGAAGCTCCGCGCGCGCCCGTGCCCGCCTAACCGATGGCTGCGCGCCTGGCATAAGGTTAAGGGTCAAAAACCGCACCCACAAAACCAGTGGGTGCGGCACCCGGTGATTTTTGCGGTGAACTAAGCTTAACGACAAACCCGTGTTTTGTTTTCTCTGAAGAAGTGACGAGTGATTAGTGACGAGTGGCGAGTGATGCTTACGCGTAAATATTTTAATCTCCCGAAAGATGTGACGTGACAATTCCCGCCGCGATACTGGCCGCCATCACCGCCGCGATCTGGCTCTATCTTTTTTTCCTGCGCGGACAATTCTGGCGCCTAAGCAACTTCGACGACGATCAATCAAATTTTCCGCTTCCGCCAACACTCCCCAAAGTCCAAGCCATAATCCCCGCCAGAAACGAAGCGCAAACCATCGCCGCCACCGTCCGCTCACTCCTTCAGCAAAATTACCCCGGCGAATTCTCCATAACCGTAGTGGACGATCACAGCACTGACCACACCGCCGGAATCGCCACCCAAGCCGCGGCCGCCTTTAGTGGCACAGGTACTCTTCCTTCCCGCACGTTTGCTATCCAATGGGCCTCCCCGCTAGCAGCAAACTGGACCGGCAAACTCTGGGCCCTCAACGAGGGCATAACCCAAACTCTCGAAACCAACGAAATCCCCCCAGACTATTTTTGGTTCACCGACGCCGACATCACCCACGCTCCAGACACTCTCCACCGCCTGATCGCCCGGGCAGAAAAAGAAAACCTGGATCTAGCGTCACTGATGGTGTTGCTAAGAGCCGAAACCGTTCCGGAAAAACTGCTCATTCCTCCGTTCCTCTATTTCTTTCTGCAACTTTATCCACCCAGATGGATCGCCAAAACAAAAGCTCGCACCGCCGGGGCGGCCGGAGGGTGCCTCTTAATTCGCAACACTGCTCTGAAAAAAATGGGCGGTCTAGCTTCCGTCAGCAACGCCATGATCGACGACTGCGCGATCGCCGGCGCCGTAAAAAAATCCGGTGGCCGCCTATGGATGGGCGTAACCCGCCGCAGCCTCAGCATGCGCAGCTACTCCTCTTTCGCGGAAATCCGCGACATGATCGCCCGCACCGCCTACACCCAACTAAATTACTCGCCACTCCTTCTTGCCGCGACGCTGCTCGCCCTCTGCGTAACCTACCTCGCGCCGATCGCCTTACTCTTCAGCGGAGCCTGGCACATTCGCGTGGCGGCCACCTTCGCCACGATCCTGATGCTCGTCACCTTCCTCCCCGCCACGGGCTTTTACCGCCAGTCCATGCTCTGGGCATTCACGCTTCCCGCGGCCGCTGCCTTCTACGCATATGCCACGCTGCTCAGTGGCCTCCGCTACTGGCGCGGCCACGGAGGCCAATGGAAAGGTCGGTCTCAGGCTCCCAGGTGAGCGGGTGCCCCTATCCTGGCCTAAAACGGGAAGCGCCGAGCCCTCAACTAAGCATCGGAATCTCTGGTCAAGTAAATCGATCTTTGCTATTCTTCGCTCAGGTACAGGGCTGTATCCCGCGAGCATCTGGCAACTAGGGAACGGCACCGGAGGCCACATGAGCGCACTACCCACAGCACAGGGCAGCGGCAAGATCACTGTCCCGGAACTCCTGCAACGCAAATCCAAGACAAGCAAATCCACGCAGCAGAAAATTACCTGTCTGACTGCGTACGACTATCCGACCGCGCGATTGCTGGACGAAGCCGGCGTGGACGTCCTGCTGGTCGGCGACTCGCTGAGTATGGTGGTGCTGGGGCACGAAAGCACCTTGCCAGTAACCATCGACGACATGCTGCACCACACCGCCGCCGTTCGCCGCGGCACCAAGCGTGCGCTGCTCGTCGCGGACATGCCTTTCGGGAGCTACCACTCGGATATCGGCGAAGCGCTGCGTAACGCCGTGCGCTTCGTGAAAGAATCCGGCGCCGAAGCCGTCAAGATCGAAGGCGGCGAACGTCGCCTGGAATTAATCGTGCGTTTGACGGAAGCGGAAATTCCCGTGATGGCGCACATCGGGCTGACGCCGCAATCCGTGAACGCGCTGGGCGGTTACCGCGTGCAGGGCAAGACGGTGGATACCGCCGAACAATTGCTGCGCGATGCGCGCGCGGTGGAGGCTGCGGGCGCGTTTGCCGTGGTGCTCGAAGCGGTTCCCCGCGAACTCGCCGCGCAGATTACGCGCGAATTGCGCATTCCAACCATTGGCATCGGTGCAGGTCCGGACTGCGATGGACAAATCTTGGTGCTTCACGACATGCTGGGTTTGACGTTCGGCCACACTGCCAAGTTCACGCGCCAATACGTCAATCTCGGCGAATTAATCAGCGGCGCCGTAAAAGAATATTGCGCGGATGTGAAGCAGGGAAATTTTCCGAGCGATGCCGAGTCTTACCATGCCGGCGTTAGTCCGCAGCAAAAGCCGCTGCACGTTCCCGGTTAAGACGGGCGCACGACGCACTAAGCGGTTTCCCGTTATTCTCCAATTGCACTTTCCGGTTTCGTGCATGAACCCGGACGTTTGAGGTTGCTATGTCTCCCGAAGATATTCGCACGCTGTTTGACTACAACACTTGGGCGAATCACCGAGCGTTAGAGGCCGCTGCGGCGTTGACCGAGGAGCAATTCACGCGGCCGCTCGGCTCCAGCTTCTCTTCTGTGCGGGATACGCTGGCGCATATCTGCGGCGGAGAATGGGTGTGGCTGGAAAGATTTCATGGCCGGATGCCCGCGGCTATGCCGGACATAAAACAATTCTCAACCGTTGCGGCTCTGCGGGAGCACTGGCTCCCGCAGGAACAGGACTTGCTTGCGTTTGTAGGCGGCTTAACTCAGGAAGATCTCGAGGGCGTGCTGGAATATAAAACGATGAAGTTCGGCATCTATCGCAATCCGCTGTTCCAAGCACTTCAGCATCTGGCCAATCATGGAACTTACCATCGCGGGCAGGTCACCACGCTGTTGCGGCAACTTGGCGCGCAACCGGTACTTACCGACTTGATGCATTTTTATCGCGAGCGCGCCGTGGCCGCGGGCGCAGCCTGACGCTTCCTTGGAAACGATTCGCACGATTGAGTGGATGAAGCAGACCGCGCGGCAGGCTCGCGCGGAGAGCCGCGTGATCGGCTTCGTGCCCACCATGGGTGCGCTGCATGCCGGACATTTATCCCTGATTGAACGCGCGCGAAAAGATTGTGATCCCGTCTACGCTTCCATTTTTGTAAATCCCAAGCAGTTTGGTCCCAAAGAAGATTTCGCGAAGTATCCGCGGATGATGGAGACGGATTCCGAGAAATTGTCCGCGGCAAAAGTGAACGCGCTATTTCTGCCGGAGCCGACGGAAATGTATCCTGCGGGATTTTCTACCTACGTGAACGTGGAAGGCTTGAGCGATCGCCTGGAAGGGCGCACTCGGCCCGGCCATTTTCGCGGCGTCACCACCGTGGTGCTGAAGCTACTGGAAATTGTGCAGCCGAATTTTGCGTATTTTGGCCGCAAAGACGCGCAACAGGCGCGATTGATTTCCGCGATGGTTCGCGATTTGAATCTAGATACGGAAATTGTTATGGGGCCGATCATCCGCGAGAGCGATGGCTTGGCGATGTCGTCTCGCAATGTGTATTTGAATCCCGAAGAGCGCAAGGCCGCCACCGTTTTGCATCGTGCGCTGGCTGCCGCGCGCGACGCGATGGCCGCAGGCGAGCGCGATGCGCTGCAACTGCAGAATATTTTGCGAACACACTTGGACGCGGAGCCTTTGGCGAAAATCGACTATGCGGAAGTTGTCGACGCGGATTCTTTCGAGCCAGTCTCGCGGATCACGCGGCCATGCTACATCTTGCTGGCGGCGTATCTCGGAAAAACGCGTCTGATAGACAACTTGTTCGTCACGCCGCGCGCTGCGGACAGCTCAGGCGACACATTCGATTTTCATTTGTGAGTTGCGAAGGTAAGTCCTACCGCAACGACTTCAGGGAACAACCCTTTACGAGGCCGCTTGCAAGACCTCCGCGGCGTGTCCCTTGACTCTAACGTTGTCCCAAACCTGCACGATTTTGCCGTCAGGTCCGATCAGGTAGGAACTGCGCACGATGCCCATAAATTCGCGGCCCATGAATTTTTTCATGCGCCACGCGCCGTAGGCTTCGATCATTTTGTGATCGGGATCGCTGAGTAGAGTGAAATTCAGTTTTTGTTTGGTGATGAATCCGGCTAGCATTTTTGGCGCGTCGGCGCTGACTCCCAGAATGGTTACGTCCTTCTTGAGGAATTTCGGGCGTAGATCACGGAAGTCGCAAGCTTCAACCGTGCAGCCGGGAGTGTTGGCCTTCGGATAGAAATAAATCAGGACGCTACGGCCTTTGAAGTCGCTTAGGGAGACTTCTTTGCCCGTGGCATCGAGCAAAGTGAAATCGGGCGCCTTGTCGCCAGCCTTTAAGGCTTTTTTGGCCATGGATAAATGTCTTTCATCGCATCAGGGGGCCGGACCCTTCGTTCCTCTGGGTAAACTAAAGTCCGGCGTCTACGAGCGACAAATCAGGACAGCAATTTGCGCAGAACGTCGTTCACGACTTGCGGATTGGCTTGGCCGCGCGTGGCTTTGATTACCTGGCCGACGAAAAACTTGAAGACGCCTTCGTTGCCAGACTTGAATTTGGCGACGTTGTCGGCGTTCTTTTCGATTACTTCGCGGGCGATGGCTTCGATCGCGGAAGTGTCGCTGCTTTGCGCCAAGCCTTCGGAGGCCACAATTTCCGCCGCCGCGCGGCCGGAATCAAACATGATCGGAAATACTTTTTTACCGATGGCTCCGTTGATTTTGCCGGAGTCCACGAGCATCACCAGTTCGGCGAGGGCAGCGGGAGAAACCGGACTGTCCTCGATTTCTTTCCCGGCGTCTTTCAAACGGCGCAGCAATTCCGTTTGCATCCAGTTGGCGGCGCTTTTTCCCGCAGCGCCGGCTTTTACCACGGCTTCGAAATAATCCGCCAAGGATTGCGAAGCGGTAAGCACTTCGGCGTCATACGGCGTGATGGCGAACGTGCTTGCGAAGCGCAGACGTTTGGCTTCCGGCAATTCTGGAAGAGCTTTTTTGGCGGCGTCGCGCCACGCGGCGCTGACGTGCACCGGCAACAAATCCGGTTCCGGGAAATAGCGATAGTCGTGAGCTTTTTCTTTGGAGCGCATGGAAACGGTGTGGCTTTCGGCTTGATTCCAGAGGCGCGTTTCCTGAGGAATGTGGCCGCCGCTTTCGAGGACGCCGATCTGGCGTTCGATTTCGTGTTCGATGGCTTTGTGCAGAAAGCGGAAAGAGTTCAGATTTTTTACTTCGACTTTGGTGCCGAACTCAGCGGCGCCGCGCAGACGGACGCTGACGTTGGCGTCGCAACGCAGCGAACCTTCTTCCATGTTGCAGTCGCTGACGCCGGTGTACAGCAGGATCTGCTTCAGCGTGGTGAGGTAGGCATGCGCTTCGTCGGCGGTGCGCATGTCTGGTTCGGAAACAATTTCGGTGAGAGGCGTGCCGCCGCGGTTGTAGTCGATGTAGGCCTTCGTGGCGGAGTCTGGAAAACCTTCGTGCAGATTTTTGGCGGCGTCTTCTTCGAGATGCAGGCGAGTGATGCCGATGCGCTTGCGCGCGCCGTGGTGATCGATTTCGATCCAGCCGCCGGTGGCCAGCGGCAATTCGTATTGCGAGATTTGGTAGCCCTTGGGGAGATCGGGATAGAAATAATTTTTGCGGGCGAAGCGGGAGTGTTCGTGAACGGTGCAATTCAAGCGCCAGCGAGGCGCGCATGGCCATTTCGACTACGCGCTTGTTGAGGACTGGAAGAGCGCCGGGTAGGCCCAGGCAGACGGGGCAGGTGTTGGAGTTGGGGGCGTCGCCGAAGCGCGTGGAGCAACCGCAGAAGATTTTTGTTTTGGTGTTTAGTTGGACGTGGACTTCGAGGCCGATGACTGGCTCGTATTTGGCGACCAGTTCGGGAGTGAGGGATATCGCGTCTGTGGCGGAGCGGGTCATGGAAGAACGGAAATTATAGCATTGGTTTTGATGGGGTGTCGGGCGGAGCAGAGCGGTTTGTGGATGGTTGAATGGGGATTTTAACGCAGAGTACGCAGAGGTCGCAGAGGAGAAAAGTCAAAGACCGCACACATAAAACCAATGGGTACGGCACCCTGTGTCGGCAAAGTTGAGATGAAAATTGAAAAGCGGATCTCGGTAAAGATGAAACTGTGGAACACGGATGATGTGGGCCGGACCCTTCGTGCCTCAGGGCAAGCTAAAGTCCGGCACCTACGAAGGCGCAGCTGCGCCTACGAGGTTACGGGGTGGGGCGGGCGTTGGACCAGACGTTGACGCGGGGGCGGCCGGAGGGGCCGGTTTCTACGGTTAGGGGAGTTTGGAAGACCTGTTCGAGGAGTTCGCGCTGGTAGACGGCGCTTGGCGGGCCTACGCGGAGGCAGCGGCCGCGTTGCAGGAGGGCGACTTGATCGGCGTATTCGGCGGCGAGATTCAGTTCGTGGGTTACGACTACGACGATGTAGCGATTTACGGAAGCTAGCTTGCGCAGGGCATCGAGAAGGTCCACTTGCGCGGCGATATCGAGATGCAAGGTGGGTTCGTCGAGGAGCAGCATGGCGGGCTGTTGTGCCAGGGCGCGGGCCAGGATGACGCGTTGTTTTTCTCCGCCGGAGATTTTGTCCATCCAGCGATCGGTCAGGTGTTCGGCGCCGACTTGCGCCAAAGCGTTCCGGGCAATCAAGACGTCTTCCTCGGAATCGAATCTGAGGGTGCGGCCGTACGGGTGGCGGCCTTGCAGGACAAATTCCCAGGCGCGCGAAGGAAATAGCAGGCGGCTTTCCTGCTGCACCATGGCGATGCGTTGGGCGCGGACGCGAGGCAGCATGGTGTGCGTCAGCGCACCGTCAAGCAGCACGCGGCCGGAGAGCGGCGCGAGGACGCCGGCGATCAGTTTCAGTAAAGTGGATTTGCCGCAGGCATTTGGTCCAAGGATGGCGAGGATGTCTCCCGACTTGGCCTGCAGACTCATGGCTTCGAGAGTGAAGAGCGGAGCTTGCGCGGGATTCCCGGTGTAGGCGTAGCTGACTTGCTCCACGTTCAAGCTGATGTTGGTGTGCGTCGTCGTGCGGGTGGCTTTGGGCGGCAGATTACGCGCAGGGCTGCTCACGCCATCCTCCGCCGCAATAAATAGATGAAGAGCGGCGCGCCGGCCATGGCGGTCATAGCGCCGACGGGCAACTCGGAGGGAGCAACCACCGTGCGCGCCAGCATGTCCGCGAGGACCACGGCGATGGCTCCGCCAAACGCGGCCGCCGGCAACAGGATGCGATGGTCCGAACCAAACAGCAGGCGCATCACATGGGGCACGAGCAAACCTACATAGCCGATGGCGCCGCTGACGGAAACGGCCAATCCGGTAAGAAGCGACGCCGCGACATAGACCACGATGCGTACGCGCGGAACGTCCACGCCGAGATGCATGGCTTCCTTTTCGCCGACCAACAAAAGATTCAAGTCCGACGCGGTGGTGTAAATGGCGCCAGCCGCCAGAAGAAATCCGATGCGAATCATCCAGCTCACGCTGGGTTGCAGAGGCGACGATAGATCACCCATCATCCAGAACGAAAAGCCGCGCAGGTCGCGGCCTACCGTGCTCATGAAGAACTGGATCAACGCTGACAAAAAAGATGCCGAAATAATTCCGGCGAGAAGGAGCGTGCTGTTATCGACGGCGCCATCGCGCAAGCCTAGAAAGTAGACGGCACCGATGGTCAGCATCGCGCCCAGAAAAGCTCCTAGAGGCGTGATCAGCGAAGCAAATTCGGGAGGCAACGTGAGGTGCGACTCGAGAATTATCGCCAGGATCGCGCCCACAGCAGCACCGCTGGAAACGCCCAGAACATAGGGATCTGCAAGAGGATTACGCAGCAGCGCCTGAAAACTAGTGCCTGCAATTGCCAACGAAGCGCCTACGAAAACACCGAGCAGAATGCGCGGCAAACGAATATCGAAGACGATAAGGCTGTAATTGCTGGAGAGCGCACTGGTTTGATGGAGAGCGAAGCGAATCAAATCGTTGGCCAAGCCATAAAGCGAAACTTGGACGGCGCCAAGTTTCAGCGCCAGCACGATGACGACAAACAACACTGCTGCCAAACCCGCCATACGCACGAACAGGCGCCGGAGCGTCAGCGGTTGCATGTAGAGTCCTCATTTTTCAGCACGACGCAACTGGAAAGAGTTACCGGAGGCTTGGAAGATGGCGGAGTATTCTTTTCCGGCACAGCGGAATCTTTGCGCGGACTCTCCGGAGTAACGGATGGCGCGGTGGGTGAGAGGTTCGGCGCGCTGGGCGCGAAAGCTTCGGCATGGAGCTGGTGGGCGAGATCTTCAATAGCGGAGATCAAGCGTGGCGCAGGGCGATCGACAGCATCGCTAATGACTGCGAAGCGATGATTTTTTACGGCTTCAAGGCTGCGCCAACCGGGCAAGGTCGCCAGAGTTGCCGGGTCCGGGGCTCGCTCATCATTTTGCACAGTGAAAATTAGGTATTCGGGCTGCAGGCGCACGACTTCTTCGAGGCTCGGATGCGGCCAGTCCTGAGCGGCGTCCACGATGGAAACGGCTCCGGCTTTGACGAGGGCGTCGGCGATGAAGGTATTTCTGCCGACCGAAATCAGAGGATCGGTCCAGACGATGAAGAGGACGCGGCGAGCCGTTTGGTCTGCAAGTTTCGCGCGCAGATCAGCGAGGCGTTGCTGAAGTTGCGCGGCGAGGGCTGCACCATTTTGCGGAGCTCCGAGAACATCTCCCAATTTCGCGGTGGAAGCGATGATTTCATCCACGGTGTGCGGATCGGTTTCGTACACGGGAATGTTCAGCCCGTCGAGGGCGCGGACAGTTTCAAAGCGATTGGTGGCGGCGACCAGAACGAGATCGGGATGGAGCGAGGCGACTTGTTCAATGCTGGGGTTGATGACGCCGCCGACTTTGGCGATGGATTTGGCTTCCGGGGGATAGTCGCAATAATCGGTGTCGCCGACGAGGTGGGATTGCTGGCCCAGGGCGTAAACGGTTTCAGTGAGACTCGGGGCGAGCGAGACGATGCGGCTTACCGGTTGCGGGATTTTGACGGTTCGGCCGAGTTCGTCCTGCACTTCGCGGTAGACAGGAATCGCTGGGGGAATCGCGGCGACGGGGGATGGCGCCGCTTTTTTTTCTTGCGTGGGTAGCGGCGCGGACGATTGGGCGCGCAAGGCTGTTGAAAAAAACAAGGCGCACCCAAGCACCGCGCAAAAAAGTGGCACGCAGCGGGCCCAGGCGCTCAACACAGAATTCCGTAGGCTCAAAATTCTCCTCTGACGAAACGACGCGCGAAAAAAGAAAAAGCCCCACGAGAAACGAGGGGCATAACCGCGTTCCTTCTCGCGAAGAACGCCGGTTTCGGCGGCATGGGCGGGTAACCTGGCTTGCGGCGAGTTGCGAAGCCGCTTACAGTGGCGGGACCGCGGCCGATTTTCACGGCCTTCCCCACTGCCCGTGCCTGCAAGATATCTGCAGATGTGCGAAAAACCGCTCTGCAAAACGAAATGCGAGTTTAAGCCGCGCATATAAGCCAAGTCAATTCGGTCAAGGATGGCAATGTTTTTCGCGCTATTTATTTTTCCAGTTGGGCTTGCGCTTTTCGACGAGCGCGCGCAGGCCTTCCTGGGAATCTTCCAGGCGATAGAGTTCGTTGAGAAAAATATTCATGGAGTTTTTCATACCGTCGCGCAGAGAGAGACCCATGCCACCGAGGATGGCTTTTTTGGCCATGGTGAGGACTGGTCCGGAATGGGCGGTGATACGCCCCACCAATTCGCTTACGGTTTGCTCCAATTTATCTTCGGGGACGAGGCGATTGATCAAGCCGAGGTCCAAGGCGCGCTCGGCGGTGACGGCTTCGCCGGTGAGAACCAGCTCGAGAGCCGTCTTGGGACCGACGAGGAACGGCAAAATTGTGGAAGCCAGTGGCGGAAAAACGCCGATGGTAATTTCTGGCTGGGCGAAGCGCGCTTTGGGAGTGGCGATGACCAGATCGCCGAAGGCGGCAAGTTCCGCGCCGCCGCCGATGGCGGGACCGTTGACGACGCAGAGCACGGGCTTGCCGACGTCCAGCATGGCGGCGAAGGCTCCGTGGAAGGCGTCGAGCATTTGGAAGACACGCTGCGAGGTGTACTCGCCGATGTCGATGCCACCGGAGAAAACTTTGCAGGCGGAGTCGACCACGAGGAGCTTTACGTCGTCGCTTTCGCCGGCGGAGGTGATGCCGTCGGAAATTTCGCGCAGCATGACTTCGTTCAAGAGATTGTGCTCGGGGCGATTGAGGGTGATGCGGGCGACGGCGTTTTCGATAGAAAATTTGACGAACTCGAATTCTTCGGGCTTGCGGCGCGGCGATTGAGACGCGAACTCTGTGGTGGCTACCGGCCTGATCATGCGTGCCTCCGAATAGCGGCTCGCGGGCAGAAAGCCGCTGCGAGCTTGCGTTTCTGAATAGGCTTAAATGCTAGCATGCGGGTTTTGCGGGGCTGGAAGAGACGTGGTGGATGGTGCGCAAACGGTTGGTAGCAGGTTGGGTTTTAGGACTGATGTCGGAATGGGGTTGAGTTTGCGATTCCTGTGAGGATTCTGCCATCCTCCACGGGGCGATTTCTTGCCGCATCTATTAACGATCATCCTTGGGGACTTGTGACCACGCAAAGAGAAGAAGTGTCGGCGCACAGTAAACCGGTGGCCGCCGCTGAGCGCTTAACGCAGCCACTGGACGCAATGGGCTTTCCGATTGAATTGGCCTGGCAAACAACAGAGCCCATTGTTTTTGATCGCGATTGGAGGGGACAAAATGCGGATCCGCTGCGCTCCACGGAGGTGCGGCTGCTTTGGCGTCCGGAGACGCTTTTCCTGCGATTTGCGGCGCGCTATCGGGAGTTAAGCGTTTTTGAGGATTCCGATGGCGACGGTCGACGCGACCATCTTTGGGATCGCGACGTCGTGGAAGTTTTTCTGCAGCCGGACGCAAGCGACCCGTGGATTTACAAGGAGTTTGAGTTTAGTCCGAATGGCATGTGGATCGATTTGGACGTCAACCATGGGGTGCTGAGTAATCCCCGCAGCGGGCTGGTTCGCCGCGTTACGATTTCGGCTTCGGAAAAAATCTGGATCGCGGAAGTGGCCATTCCGATGAAAGCGTTGACCGAGGCTTTCGATCCGGGTAAATCGTGGCTTGTAAATTTCTTTCGCGTCGAAGGCACCACGGAACCGCGTTTTTATTCGGCATGGAATCCCACGGGCACATCGGAGCCGAGCTTTCATGTGCCCGAGGCGTTTGCGCCGTTGATCTTCCGCCAGTAATGAACAGCCTCTCTAAAGCAGATATTGCGCAGACCGTTGTCGCGTGCCCGAAAATCGGCCACACGTTTGGCGCCCGCTGTAGTACAAAGAAGATTGCTGCTATGCGAACTTTTTCCATTACTGCGATTCTGCTTGCCGTTGCACTAACGTGCGGCGCGTCGACTGTTTGGGCGTTGCCGCAAAACGCGGCGCCGGCCACGACTTCCAACGCTCCTGTCGTCAGCAAAATTGAACCTCCCAATTGGTGGATTGGGTTAACGCCAGAGGTGATGCTGCTGATTTCCGGGCGACACCTGGAAGCGACGCACGTGCTTTGCAACCTGCCGACTCTGAAAGTTTCGCGAACGCAATCGAGCGGGAATGGCGATTATCTTTTTGTGTGGCTGAAAATTGCGGCGGATGCGAAGTCTGGCACGGCCATTTGCCGAATCACGACGGATGCGGGCGGCACAACTTTTGAATTGCCGATCTCGAACCGCCAGATGAGACTGGGGAAATTTCAGGGACTGGCTCCGCAGGACGTGATGTATTTGATCATGCCGGATCGCTTTGCGGACGGGGATCCGAGTAACGACGAGCCGCGACCTCGTGAAAGCGCGGCGAGTAATTTGCAGATGGCGGCCGGAGCGACATTTGACCGCGCTAAGGCGCGGGCGTATCACGGCGGCGATCTGAAAGGTATTCGCGAACATCTTGCGTACTTGAAAGATCTGGGAGTGACAGCGCTATGGTTGACGCCGGTGGTGAAAAATGGCGCAGCACAGGATTATCACGGCTACGGCGCTGTGGATTTATACGATGTTGAGCCGCACCTCGGGACACTCGCGGATTATCGAGAATTGGTGGCGGCGGCACACGAGCAAAAACTAAAAATATTTTTTGATATTGTTCCGAACCACGTGGGGCCGTTGCATCCGTGGGTCAAGGATCCGCCGCTGCCGGATTGGTTTCACGGCACGCTGGAGCATCATTTGAATTCTTCAGTCGGCGTCGACCCCTCGTTCTATCAAGGTGGGAGCAAGAATCCGAAGACCAACGATCTTTTTGAGTTGCTGACGGATCCGCACGCGCCTCCGGAGCTCAGTAGGAATCTGACGGAAGGATGGTTTTTTGGGGCGCTGCCGGATATGAACACGGAAAATCCGGTGGTAGCGCAGTATCTGCTCCAAAACGCTATTTGGTGGACGGAGTCTTCTGGGCTGGATGGTCTGCGCGTGGACACTTTTCCGTATGTGGGGCGGCGCTTCTGGAGCGACTGGAATTCCGGACTGCATACGATTTATCCGTATCTGACGACGATCGGAGAGGTGTTCCACCCGAATCCGGAAGTTGAATCTTTTTTCGTGGGCGGGCAGCGGCGGTGGGATGGCATTGATTCCGGGCTGACCACCGTGTTCGATTTTCCGATGTGCTTTGCGTTGCGCGATATTTTGCTGCATGACGGACCGGCGTCGGAAATTGCCAATATCCTGCGGCAGGATGGGCTATATCCGCACGCAGAGAATCTGGTTACGTTTTTTGCCAATCACGACCAGCCGCGGTTCGCTGGTCCCGACAAACCTGCGATTGAGAAATTAAAATTGGCTTTCGGCATGACGCTGACGCTTCGCGGGATTCCGGAACTGTATTACGGCGACGAGATCGCGATGACTGGGGGCAGCGATCCGGATAATCGGCGCGATTTCCCTGGAGGCTGGATCGGCGATGCACAGAACGCGTTTGTGGAAGGCGGACGAACCGCGCAACAACAGGAGATGTTTTCCTACGCGCAGACACTGCTGAAGTTGCGGCACGATCATGTGGCACTGCAGACGGGAAAACTTTGGCATTTATTTTCGGATTCCTCGGCTTATGTTTTTATGAGAGACACGGAAGAAGAGCATCTGGTGATCGCATTTAATAACGATACGGCTGCGCGGACGATTCGTGTGGCAACGAAGAACATGCCGATTCAGAGATTTCCAGCGGCAACTTCGCTTTTCGGGACGGGGCAGGCGGAAGTTAGCGGCGGGGAGGTTCGGTTGACGGTTCCGGCGAAGTCGATCAGCGTTTTCAATTTGTATTAGATTGATCGGGTCGCGGGTGCGACGAAAAAGACCGCGCCACGAGGCGAGCAAGGCTTTGCACGACAAGGCTCGCACTACACACTCGCCGCTAAACAACAGGCGCTCACTCCGTTTGAAAATGGTCAGTAAGTCACGAAGGCGTTCCAGTTTGCTGGGCCGCTAGGAATTGTAAAGGTGTAGGTGTGGGTGGCGGGGTCGAAGCGGCCGTCGGTGGCGGTGTGCGTAGTCGGAGATGCGATTGAGGACGCGCCACTGGTCGTCGTGATTTCTACTGATTTTGCTGCCGCGAGCATGCCGTATACCGTCACTTCTACGGAATTCCACCATGGCTGAAATGCGCTTTTGTCGACAGCGCTGGTGATGGTGACGGAGCTAGCGGAAACTTTGCAGGTAAAATTTTGCCGCAGGAATTCGCCGCGCTGATAGGCGAAGGTGTGGCCGTCGTCCTGATAAAGTGTGCCGCGACAATCGTCGCCGGGGTAGACGCGCAGCTGCAGCGGACCGCTCGGAGTTTGCATGGTGCTCTGCACGAGGGGCTGCATAGGAACGATGGCGCCGGCGCGAACGTAGAGGGGCATTTCGTCGAGGCGCGGATTGAGGCGCAGCGGCGTGGCGCTCGGATGCTTTTCGCTTGTCCAGAAGTCATACCAGTCGCCGGGCGGGAGCTGCACCACTTCGGCGTCCACCATTTCGGTGACTACGGGCGCTACGAAGAAGTCTCTGCCGAAAAGAAAATCGCGATTGTCTCCGTAAAAATTCGTGAGCTGCGGATATTCGAGGAATAGCGGCCGCATGAAGGGGATACCCGTGCGCGTGGATTCTTCGATGCCGGAATAAAAATACGGCATCAGGCGGTAACGCAATTCGATGTAGCGCTTGCGAATAGCTTCCTGCTCCGGTCCGCTGACCCACGGCTCCTGATCGGCGGTGCCTTTGGCGGTGTGGTCGCGATAAATCGGATTGAATGCGCCGACTTCGAACCAGCGCGTCAGCAAATCGGCGGGAGGCGAACCGGCGAATCCGCCGATATCGTCGCCAATCATGGTGAAGCCGCAAATGCCGAGGCTGAGCAGCATTGGCGTGCTCATGCCCAGGTGATTCCAGGTACTGCTGTTGTCGCCCGTCCAGGTGGAGGCGTAACGCTGCGAGCCGGCATACGCGGCACGCGTTAGGACGAATGGGCGTTCGTCCGGCAGGATTTTGCGCAACCCATCGTAGGTGGCGCGAACGTTTTCCATGCCGAAGACGTTGTGGATGGCACGATGATCGAAACTGGTTCCGTCATCCATGCGGTGTCGCACGGAGAGCGGCATGGTTTTATCGGCTCGCAGAAATACTGACGGTTCGTTCATGTCGTTCCAGAAGCCGGAGACGCCCATGCCGACAAAATCTTTGTATTGCGCTCCCCACCAATCGCGCGCGCGCGTCAACGTGAAATCAGGAAACACGCTGGGGCCGGGCCATACCGCACCGACGAATTCGCTGCCATCCGCATTTCTGACGAAGGCGTCGAGTTTGGCGCCACTATCGTACGGGGCGTAACCGTGATTGGGATCTTTCTTGATATGCAGATCGGTGATTAGAACGGTGCGGACGCCGACATTCTTGAAGTCCGCTATCATTTTGGCGAACGTAGGGAAATATTCTTTGTTCACGGTGAACGGCGCGTTGCCCTGCTGATAGTCGATATCGAAATAGATCGCGTCCAAGGGGATTTTCTTGCTCTGCATAGTTTGTACGATGGCGCGCGCAGAGGCCTCGGGATAGTAGCTGTAGCGGCTTTGCTGGTAGCCCAGCGTCCAGAGCGGCGGCAGCGGAGAGCGGCCGACCAATGCGGTGTAGGCGGAGACCACATCTTTCGGCGACGGTCCGGCGAAGAAATAATAGTTCAGCTCGCCGCCTTCGGCTCCGAACGAAAAATAGTCCGGTGATTCCTTGCCAAAATCAAAAACGCTGCGCCACGTGTTGTCGAAAAACACGCCGTAGGCTTTGCCGGCGCGCAGGCCGATAAAAAAAGGAATGGTTTTGTAGAGCGGATCGCTAAATTCCTGCCAACCGAATTCGTCGGTATTCCAGTTGGTGAAGGCGCGATTGCGGCGATTCATGGGGCCGGTTTTGTCGCCCAAGCCGTAGTAGTTTTCGTCTTCCGGCATTTTCTTCCAGACGTGGATGCGTTCGCCATTGGAGGCCATGGGCGTCGAAGGCTCGTCGGCTAGCAGCACATTTCCCTGCAAATCGGTGAAGCTGATGAGCAAAGGAGATTTTTTAACGATAGCCACGACGTTACCGGCCGTCATTTTTACTTCCGTGCTGCTGTCTGCGACGGTTACAGCTGCGGGTTGCGGCGCGGCAATCACCGCCCAGGAAAAATCCTTGGGAAACTTCCCGTCGGGCGCGTAACGCACGCGGATAGTGCCGTCGTTCACGGAGGTAAGGCGCACCTTGGCGGAACCGGCGGTCAGTTCGATGCCATCGTCGAGCTTTTCTACTTTGGTTACTCGACCGACGTGTTGCCAGCCTTGCGCGGCGAGCGAACCAACCAGCAACATTCCCGTAAGTGTGGCTGCAGCGTAACGCAGGCATGTTCCACGCAATCCCGTCATGCTCAATCCTCCCAACAATTTTTGCTCAGACTACTACGCATTGCTCAGACCACTGCGGGTCAAGCGGCGAGCCATTGTTCAAAAAGAGCGGTGGCTTTGGCGCCTTCGATGCGGCGGCGCACGGCGTCTAAAACGCGGCAACGCGCCATGTTGGCAGTTCCATGAAAGCCCAACCAATAGGGGATATAAAATTCCGGGCCTTCACGAGCCACGTTGATCTTACCGCCGCGCAATTTGAAAAAACCCTGCAGAAAAATGGCACGTAGACGCTTTTTCGCGAAGTGAATTCTCGGCCTCGGCGAATGAAAGTGAACTTGGCAAATAATTTCGCGTCTGCACGCCGAGCAACTGCTCGCCTTCCGGTGCTTTCTGGAATTCGAAGAGATCGAGCGAACCGGTGACGGCGTCGAGAGCAAAGAAACGCGATTGCTCCACACCCGCCATGTTGTAGTTCACGCGGTAGCCGCGGTACGGGACGTACGCTTCGGCGATGCGCCGCAGCGGGCCGGAGCGCATGCGCCACGCACGCGCAGATAGCCCTACGGAGAATGCGCGCTGCGCGTCCTGGCGCGTGACGTTGGGTTTCAGCGTATGTAGCGACACGTGGTCCATGCGTTGGCTCTAGCGGAAGTGAATCCACAAAACGAGCACAGTGGCGAGCAATATCACCGTAAAGGTGATGTTGATGGCGCGTTCGCGCGGCGTTTCGCGGATCAGGTGCGGCGCATCCACACCGTAGGTTTCGATTTTGTCGTCGACAGTGGCGAACGTTAATCCCGCCAGCTTTTTGCGATCGGGCGCGGGAAACATCATGCTGACGCCGATCAGTACAAAAGTGCAAACCACGAACATGAAAATGGCGTAGTGCAGGAAGTTCAGGTCCACCAACGCACGCACAAAGCCGGAAGTGTAGTGCTCCGTCTTATCCAGCACTTCCATGATGAAGCGCACGGCGCCGAGCACGAAGCCCACCACCAGCGAGCTGATGGCGCCCTGGCCGTTCATGCGCGTCCACAAAATTCCGAAGATAAAGCACACCGCGATGGGTGGGCTGATGTAGGCCTGCACGCTCTGCAAATAAATCCACAATTGATTGCTGAGCTTGTCTATAAAAGGAACCCACAGCAAGCCGAGCAAGACCATACCGCCGGTGGCGACGCGTCCGAAGAAGACCAACTGCGCCTCGGTGGCCGTGGGACGGATCTTCTTGTAAAAATCCAGCGTGATCATGGTGGACGCAGAATTGAAAACGGAGCTCATGGCGCCCATCAACGCGGCGAGCAGCGCGGCGATCATCAGGCCGACCACGCCGGTAGGCAGCAGGTTCACGATCAAGGACGGAAAGGCGGCGTTGCCGTTGGTGACCTGGCCGTCGACCTTGGGAAACAGTTGGGGATAGAGCGCGAAAGCGATCACGCCGGGAATTACCAGCAGAAATACCGGCAGAACTTTTAAAAATCCGGCGAAGATCGTTCCAGCTTTGGCGTGGCCCTCGTCTTTGGCGGAGAGCACTCTCTGCACGATGACCTGATCGGTGCACCAATACCAAAGGCCGAGGATGGGCGCGCCGAGAAAAATTCCGGTCCAGGGAAATTCGCTGTCGGTCCAGGGGCGAACCATGTGGAAGTAACTGTCTGGCACGGCGGCGCGCAAACCGGCGAACCCGCCGACTTTGTCGAGCCCGATGAAGGTTAAGGCGGTGGCGCCGAGCAGCAAAATGATGGTCTGCACCAGGTCGGTGTAAATGACCGCAGAGAGCCCGCCGGCGATGGTGTAAACGCCCGTGGCGACGAGCAGCACGATGGCGACGGTCCACTGGTTCCAGGTGACGACGCGCTGCAGCACCACAGCCGCAGCGTACAGGTGCACGGAGATTTTCGTGAAGATGTAGGCGATCACGGAAATGGTGGCGAGATAGTTAGCGCAATTTCGATTGAAGCGGCGCTCCAGGAATTCCGGCATGGTGAAGACGTTGGAGCGCAAGTAGAACGGCACGAACACCCAGCCGAGCAGGAGGAGCATCAGGCAGGCTTCCCACTCAAAATTGCCGGCTGCGATTCCCGACGAGGCGCCCGAGCCAGCCAGGCCAATAAAATGCTCGGTGGAAATGTTGGATACGAAGAGCGAGGCGCCGATGGCAAACCACCCGATGTTGCGCCCGGCCAGGAAATATTCCTCGGAGCTGCGGCCTTTGCGGGCGAAATAGAAGCCGATGCCAAAAATAATGACGAAGTAGACGGCGATGATGGCGATGTCGACCGGTTCCAATGTCCGGTGCGTGACGGCCACCGTCGATGCAAGCAGCATCCGTGTCTCCTTAGGATTGTCCGGCTGGGGGCCGGATTGCTTCGTGCTGGCGCAAATTGGCGACCGGGACGCGGTGCTGTCTGCGCGAACTGAGATTGCTGGCGGGCTTTCCCCTGATTGAGTGGCCCGGCGAAGTCTATAACAGGCTTGAGTTTGGCTCAATGTTTGAATCGCTGCATGTGTTGGGAAAGCGCTTGAGAGTTTCGACCCGAACAGCGAATGCCGCTACAATGTGTTTGTACGAAGCGACTTTGTATGGTGTCGAGATTCTGGGAGGGTGGCGATGATCAAACTTTTGTGCTTTGTGTTTTTCTTTGTTGCGGCAGTGACTATGGCCGCGGACAAGAATATTTACAGCTTCACGCTGAACAGTATCGATGGGCAGCCTTCGCCGCTGTCGACCTATAAGGGCAAAGTGGTGCTGCTGGTGAACGTGGCCAGCCGTTGCGGATTTACGCCGCAATACACCGCGCTGGAATCCATTTACGAAAAGTATAAGGATCGCGGCTTCGTGATTGTGGGAATTCCGGCGAACAACTTTGGCTCGCAGGAGCCGGGGACGAATCAAGAGATCAAGACGTTTTGCTCCAGCAAATACAACGTGACGTTTCCGATGATGGCCAAGGTTAGCGTGAAGGGCGAAGATCAGACGCCGCTCTATCAATATTTGACGGACAAAACCGCGCATCCGGAAACCGGCGGCGACATCAAGTGGAACTTCACGAAATTCCTGGTGGGACCGAACGGGCAAATCCTGTCGCGCTTCGAACCGGACGTTACACCCGATTCGCCGCAAGTGACCTCCGCCATCGAAAAAGCACTGGCCGCGAACGGGCACTGACGCGCGCGCTGATTGCATGGCCATTCTTTCCCTGCGATCCGTCGTCAAAGAATATTCCGGCGATGTACAAACCGTGCGAGCGCTGGACGATGTGACGCTGGACATCGCGGCGGGCGAGTTTGTGGCGCTGGTGGGACGCAGCGGGTGCGGGAAGTCGACACTGCTGAATTTGGCTGGGGCGATGGATTTTCCGACGTCCGGCACCGTGTTGCTGGATGGCGTGGCGACTTCTGCACTGAACGATGCGCAACTTACGACGTTGCGGCGCGAAAAAGTTGGCTTCATTTTCCAATCGTTCCAATTGCTGAACACGTTGACGGTTTTCGAGAATGTGGAGCTGCCGCTGCTGCTGGCGGGTAAAGCGGGAGCGCGCGAGGCGGCCATTTCGCGGCTTTCCAGCGTAGAACTCGACGGACTGGGCGAACGTTTGCCGCATCAACTCTCTGGCGGACAGATGCAGCGCGTGGCGATTGCACGCGCTCTGATCCATTCTCCTAGCCTTCTGTTGGCGGACGAACCGACGGGAAATCTGGATACCACGACGGGTACGCTGATTTTGGCGTTGCTGCGTCGCCTTACGCGCGAGCAGAACGCCGCAACGCTGATGGCTACGCACAGCCTAGAAGCCGCTGGGCTGGCCGACATCGTGGTCCGATTGCGCGACGGAAAAATCGAAGAGATCATTCGGCGCTGAAACTTTCATGCCGCGCTTATTACTTTTTTATCGACTGATGGTACGCCCGTTGTTCCGCGAACCAGTTCGAACCACGCTCACCGTGTTCGCGATCGCGTTGGGAGTTGCCGTCGTGCTGGCCATCGATTTGGCTGGCGTGGCTGCCACGGGATCGTTTCGCTCATCCATGGAAACGTTAGCGGGCGACAATGATCTTGAAGTGGTCGCCGCCGGCGGCGTGCCGGAGTCCGCGGTGGGGACATTGGCGCAAATGCCGTTCAACTTGCGCGTTTCGCCGCGCATGGCAGATTACGCGGTTCTTCCGGGCACGAAACAGACGCTGCCACTCATCGGTTTGGATTTGGTGGCCGAAAGCAACAATTATGGTGGCGGGAATTCGCCCATGCGGTTTGAGAGCTTGATCAACAATCAGGGCGCCGCCAAAGCTCTCGAAGATTTGTCCAGCCCGGACACAATTTACGTAAGTTCAAGCTTGGGCCGCCAAGTCGGCGACAAACTCTGGCTGCTGATCAATGACCAAATTAAGGAATACACCATTCGGGGCGTCTATCCCGACTCCAACGGGAACGAATCCGCGATCGTGATGGACATCGCGGCGGCGCAGCGTGCCTTGCACCGCTTCGGACGCGTCGATCGGATCCTGATCAAAACTCCAGACAATCCGTCGTTGCAGGTTTGGCAGCAGCGTCTGAAATCGGCCCTGCCCGCGGGAATCGATGTTCGCGCGCAAGGCGCAGCAACGAACGAAAATCGCCGAATGTTGGAGGCTTTCCGCTGGAACTTGCGGTTGCTGAGTTACATTTCATTGGTTGTGGGCGCATTCCTGATTTACAACACGATTTCCGTTTCCGTGGTGCGCCGGCGGGCGGAGATCGGCATCGTCCGGGCGCTGGGCGCAAGTCGCGGCCTGGTGTTGGGCGCGTTCATCGGCGAAGCGGCTACGTTCGGATTGGTTGGTGCGGTGATCGGGCTTCCGCTGGGGCGGCTTATGGCGGACGGCGCGGTGAAATTAATGTCGACCACGGTGGATGCGCTGTACGTCAGCAGCCGGCCTGGGGAAATTGTTTTGACGCCCTATGCGGTGCTCGAAGCTATGATCATCGGGATCGGAGTCGCGGTGGCCTCTGCCTATGCTCCAGCTCGCGAAGCCGCGCAGGTTTCACCCGTAGAGGCCATGGCACGGGGACGGCGGGAGTATGACGTCAGTGTTCATAAATTTCGCGATTTGGCAGCAGCTGCGCTGCTGGCCTTGAGTGCCGCGATCGTGTCGCGAGCGCCACCAATTGGCGGGAAACCAATATTCGGATACGTGTCGGCGTTGTTGTTGATCGTCGCATCGGCGTTGGCTATTCCCGCATTTGTGGACGCAGTCGGCCGCGTGAGCGCGCAATTTCTGAAGCGTGCATTTGGCGTGGAAGCAATGCTTGCAGCGCGCAGTTTGCGAGCTTCACTGCGGCGTACCTCCGTGCTAGTGGGCGCGCTCTCCACTGCCATTGCCATGATGACGTCGGTAGGAATTATGGTTGGGAGTTTTCGGCAGACGGTGGTTTCGTGGATGAGCGACCAGTTGCCTGCGGATTTGTACTTACGGCCCGCGAGTGACCCGGCTGCGGATCGCCATCCCACAATTTCTTTGGATCTCGCGAATGCAATCGCCGCGCTTCCGGGTGTTGCGGCGGTCGACCGGCTACGCGCTTACGAAATCACGTATGACGGGTTGCCCGCGACGTTGGCTTCCGCCGACTTGCGCATCATGGGCAAATATAAAAACACTGCATTTTTTTCCGGCAGATCTACTCGGCAGGTGTTGGCGGATCTTAAGAATTCCAACTCCGTGGTGGTCAGCGAACCTTTCACCTACAAACATCACGTCAAGGCCGGAGACACGTTGCAGCTGGGGCTGGGCAACACGCAGCAGTCCTTTCGAATTGTGGATGTGTATTACGACTATTCCAGCGAACGCGGCAACATCATCATGGACCGCGACACGATGTTGAAGTATCTGCCGGACCAAACTCCTTCCAACATGGCTGTGTATGTGACGCCGGGGACGCCGGTTGAAACGGTCCGCAACGAAATCGTGCAAGCTGCTGCGAATCGCCGCATCCTGATTTTCTCGAACGCCAACTTGCGCGGCGAAGCGATTCGTATTTTCGACCGCACTTTCGCGATCACCTACGCGCTGGAAGCGGTGGCGATCATCGTGGCGGTGATGGGAGTTGCCGGCGCCTTGCTGGCGCTGGTGATTGACCGCAGGCGCGAATTAGGGCTGCTGCGTTTTCTGGGTTCGTCGAAAAATCAAATTCGGAAACTCATTGTCGTCGAAGCTGGGCTGTTGGGATTACTGGCTAACGTGGCCGGCGTGATTTTGGGCTTTGCTATGTCTCTGGTACTGATCTTCGTGATTAACAAACAGTCTTTCGGCTGGACCATCCGCTTTCATTGGCCGGTGGCGATCATCCTTGGCGCGCTGACGGGTGTATATGTGGCTACGGTTTTGTCGGGTCTGTATCCCGCGGAGGTCGCGGTACGCCTCAATCCGCTGGAGGTGGTCCACGAAGAATAGCTCCAGTGGCACAGACTTCAATCTGTGGGCCTTTTTTCAACCGCGCCCTCAGGCCTCCGCAGCCGCTTGGGCACTAGGAGCGTTCCTCGCCTGCATTCTTCTGCTTGCCACGCTGCGCGCTCAAACTCCATTCGAAACCGCAACTCCCGGTTACCGCTACGCATTCCCGCACGACCACTTCAATCACGAAAACTATCAAACCGAATGGTGGTATTACACGGGAAATGTAGTCGACACCAGCGGCCACCATTTCGGCTTCGAGCTAACCTTCTTTCGGCAAGCCGCCAGCCCCAAAAAAGAGAAAGTCAACACCTGGGACATGCAAGATTTGTATCTGGCGCATCTGGCTTTAAGCGACATCGACGGCGGCAAGTTCTATCACACCGAACGCCTGAATCGAAAAGGGCCGCAAGTCGCCGGCGCCAGTGAAGCGGAACAAAAAGTCTGGAACGGAAACTGGCAAGCAAAGTGGAATGACGAAGATCAACAACTGCAAGCCGTCGACAAAAACTTCACGCTAAATCTAAGCCTGCATCCGGAAAAGCCTCCGGTAATCCAAGGTGAGAACGGCGTCAGCCAAAAATCCGCAGGCGTGGGCCACGCCTCTCACTACATTTCCTTCACACGGCTGAACACCAAGGGAGAAATCACGCTGAACGGAAAAGAGTTCAGAGTCACGGGCCTGACTTGGATGGACCATGAATTCTTCACCACCGAGATGGACCCGGCGCAAACCGGGTGGGACTGGTTGGCAATTCAGCTCACCGACCACACCGAATTGATGCTCTATCATTTCCGCCGCAAGGACGGTTCGCTCGACCCATTCTCCTCTGGGACCTACATCGACGCTGCGGGCAAAACTACGCACCTTCGTGCAAGCGATTTCACCCTGGAACCAAACGGCGAGCAGTGGAAGAGCCCGGAGACTGGAGCCGTCTATCCGATCGGCTGGAAAATTCAAGTCCCCCAACTCGCGATTTCGCTCGAAGCTAAAACGCGCTTGCCGTCACAGGAACTCACGACGCAATCCAAGCTCACGCCAAATTATTGGGAGGGCGCCATTACTGTAGATGGCACCCAGGGCGGACACGCGCTAGACGGTTTTGGTTATTTAGAGTTGACCGGTTACAGCGGACCGGTAGACCTGCCCAAACCTGAGAGGGGCCAGTTAATCCAATAGTCGAGCCGTCCTTAGATTGCGGTCGCGTTCCTTAGGGTGCCCGTGCCAGCGAAAGAGATCGCTCGCTAAACCTACTTGTTGGCGGAAGCCGCCCGCGTGGAGCCTTCTTCCGGCAATAGTGTGTAATCGGGAAAGTGGCCGTGCAGCTTCTCTCCAGCCGCGCCTTGCGTAACCGATTGCACCAAGTATTTTCCGCCCACAAAACAGCCCTTCCAGGATTGGCCGATCCCGCCGAAGGGTTCTTCGCGGTCGCCGCGCGAGCGCATTGTGTTCACGCCGACCTTGAAGCCGCGCAATTGCTCCGCAAGCGCTTTGGCCGTCTTTGGGTCGTCGCAGGCAATGGAGGACACCAGGCAGCCGTTGGAGATGTTCATCTCGGTAATCAGCTCTTCCAGATGATCGACGACGACAATAGTGTCGATCGGGCCGAACGGCTCGTTGTGATACAGCTTGGAATTCCTTGGAATGTTCAAAAGCGCGGACGGCCCCATGTATGCGGAAATATCCTGATTGGGAAAGATCATGCTTTCCGGCGCCGTCGCTTCAAACAAACTGATAGCCCCTTTGCCGAGCGCTTCGGTGTACAGCACTCGCAACTCTTCCACTTTTTTGCTGTTGATCAGCGGACCAAAATCCAGCTTGGGCAGAGGATCCGCGGCGGATTCGACCATCACCGGGTTGCCAAAACGCAGTGAACGCAACACGGGCAGGTACATTTCCAGGAATTGCGGAAATAGTTCGCGCTGCACGACGTAACGCACGTAAGCCGTGCAACGCTGCTTGCCATAATCGAAACCCTTGCGCAGTTGCTCCGCGAGACTCGGCCAGTCGGAAAAATTCCAAACGCCGTAAGCGTTTACGCCTTCCATCTCCAAAATGTAGCGTTTGTTTTCGTCGTATAGCGCCGAAGCAATGACGCCGCCGTTGGTTTTGCCGCCGACGAAAGCCAGGCAATCTACCGACTCATTGCGCACCAGTGCGTCGCTGAGTTGTCCGCCAGAGCCGCTAACCAGCGAAACGGGCAGTCCACACCGTCGCGCTATGGAATGAGCCACAGACAGGGCGTACAAACTCCCATCGGTAGGCGTTTTGGAAATGACTGAATTCCCGGCAAGCAATTGCACCAGCACGGCGTGCATCAGCACGGACATGGGGTAGTTCCATGAAGCAATGTTGGAAATCAGGCCAACGGGCGTGCGCCTGCCCAGCATACCTTCAATATTTTCGATGTACCACTCGACGCCGCTGAGGCAACGGTCGATATCCGTAAGCGCCTGCGCGTAAGGCTTGCCGATCTCCCAGATCAGGAGCAAAGCGATCAGTTCGCGTTGCTGGCGCAACTTCCGAACACATTCCGTCACGCGCCGCCGACGCTCATCAAGATCCACGGCAGCCCACGCGCCCGCTTCGAACTTGGCAAACTTTACGGCTCGTCGTGCGGTCGGCAAGTCGATCATGGGAATCTTTCCCAAGCTGCGGCCGTCGACCGCCGATTCGTAATGGCGGCCAAATCCTGGTTCGCACCATTCGCCGCCAATCAAATTCAAGATTCGGCCATCGGAGGCGAACGCCTCCGGCGTCTGAGTTTTCATACTCTGGACGAGCGTATCCCACTGGGCCGCAGGCGCAATCATCGGCATCGTTGTCTCCCGTCAGTCTTCAGAACCGCGAGAAGTATAATGAATAGTTCGCGCCAGGTAGATGCAACAATGCTAATGAAGCAGGTCCGGAATCGCTTATGATAGGTGGTCAACCCTGCATGCGGCGTTGGGCGTTAGTTCACCGATGGGCGCATTCGTCGATTGACGATTTGTGGCCCGTCACCTATAATTGGGGTTTGTCTTTAGCTTCGGAGGAACGATGTACGCAGTCATTAAGACCGGTGGAAAGCAATACCGCGTGGCCGCAGGCGACACCATTCGCATCGAGCGTGTCGAAGGCAAAGTCGGCGAAGAGGTTACTTTTGGTTCGGTTCTAGCCGTACACAACGGCGACAAAAAGATTTTGCATGGCGCAGATGCCGGCAAAGCAACAGTTACTGGCAAAATCGTGGCTCAGGATCGCGCCAAAAAAGTGATCGTTTTGAAGTTCAAGAAGACTAATCAGTACAAGATTCGCCGCGGGCATCGCCAGAATTACACCTCGGTAAAAGTGGGCGAAATTAAACTGTAACTCTTTATCCTGCAGGGTTTTAGCCCGGCAGCTCCAACTTAAAGGATTGCGCAATGGCACATAAAAAGGGTGGCGGCTCCTCAACAAACGGCCGCGATTCACACGGGCAGCGACTTGGCGTGAAGCGCTTCGGCGGGCAACTGGTCAATGCCGGTACGATTTTGATTCGGCAACGCGGCACGAAACACCGCGCCGGCGAGAACGTCGGCAAGGGCAAAGACGACACGCTCTATGCCTTGGTCACCGGGTACGTGAAATTCACCGACCGCGGCAAGCACGGACGCTACATCAGCGTGGCTCCGCACGAGCACATCGAAGCGGCTGCGGCCTCCGTGAACTAACAGCGGCACCGTTCCTTCAAGGTACGCTTCGTCCGACTTTCCAAGCGGTCCTGGCTAACTGGGACCGCTTTTTGTTTCTTCCGACTCGCGCGCTGTTCCCAGGTGGCGCGGCTATCACCACTGTCGTATTCTTTGCATTCCAAGAGGTTCTACCGCTGTGTTTGTCGACGAAGCAAAAATATTGGTGAAAGCCGGAGACGGCGGCAACGGCTGCGTGGCGTTTCGCCGCGAAAAGTTTGTTCCGCGCGGCGGACCATCCGGCGGCGATGGCGGTAACGGCGGCAGCATTATTGTGGAAGCCAATCCCAACGACAATACCTTGCTGCGCTATCGCTACAATCGCGAATTCAAGGCGGAGCGCGGACGCCACGGCGAAGGCTCCAACTGCACAGGCCATTCCGGGGTGGACATGGTCCTGCAGGTTCCCATCGGCACCCTGGTGCTGGACGAACACGGGCGAACCATGGCGGATTTGGCGAAAGCCGGTCAACGCGTGCTGGTGGCACATGGCGGACGCGGGGGACGCGGCAATCAAAATTTTGCCAAGCCCTGGCATCAAGCGCCGCGCGAACACGAAGAAGGCTTCCCCGGTGAAGAGCGTCACATTAAATTTGAACTGAAACTTTTGGCGGATGTTGGCCTGGTCGGCTTCCCGAATGCAGGCAAGTCCACGTTGATTTCTGTCATATCAGCGGCTCGCCCGAAAATCGCCAATTATCCATTCACGACTTTGGAACCGAACCTCGGCGTGGTGAACGCCGACGGCAAAGAGGGATCGCAAGTCGGTCGCAGCTTTGTAGTCGCCGATCTTCCTGGCCTGATCGAAGGCGCGCATCTGGGCCACGGCCTCGGCATTCGTTTTCTACGCCACGTGGAACGCACGCGTTTACTTGTACATTTAATCGACACCAGCGACAGCACCGAAGAAGATCCGATCCATTCCTACGGCGTGGTAGCAGGTGAACTTTCTTCCTTCAATTCCCTGCTCGCGGAAAAGCCGGTAATCGTAGTGGCCACCAAGCTGGACGCGACCACCGACCGCACCAAACTGGACGCCCTGCGCGATTTTTGCGCCGCGCATCATCTGGAATTTCACGCCATTTCCGCCGCGACTGGCGAAGGCGTAAAAGATTTGGTCCGCTCCATCGCCGATGCCCTGGACAAAATCCCGCGTCCCGACGATTCCGCGCTGGACTTAGAAGACAACTCCTCGGAAGATATACTCAACGCTTCACCACCCTCTCGGGAGGCGCATTGACGACCGCGCAGGCGCATCGCACCGCCGCAAAACATCATCCCCGCCGCATCGCCCTTTTTGGTGGATCTTTCGACCCCATTCACAACGGCCATTTGGCCGTCGCGCGCGCCGCGGATCGCCGCTTTAATTTTGACGAAATGAATTTCATCGCCGCCAGCCGCCCGCCGCACAAACTGAAGCAGCACCTGGCGCCGTTTCCGCATCGCTTCGCCATGGTTTCACTGGCCAGTTCCGAACACCCGCATTTCGTGCCTTCGCTCGCCGAAGCCGGCGAAGATTTCAGCGGCACGCAGCTGCACTACTCTGTCGATACCGTCCGCTACTTCCGCCACGTGAACAATCACCACGGCGATCGCGTATTTTTTATTATTGGCGCGGATGCTTTTCTGGATATTCCGATGTGGAAAGAGTACGAAACGCTTTTGGGACTTTGTGACTTTATCGTCGCCAACCGTCCCGGAATTCGTCCCGAGGCCCTGAAACTGGTGATCCCTCCCGATTTATTGGCGGGACCCAATGGACAACGTGACGCGGAAACCGATCATCCCTCGCAGGTGATCGCGCACTTGCGCCGCACCACGGTGTATTTGCTCGAAAATGTGGCCAGTGAAGTTTCCGCCACCGACATTCGCCGGCGCGCCAACCGCGGCCAGTCCATTCATGGACTGGTCTCCGCGCGCGTCGAGGAATATATTCTTAAACAAAGGCTCTATTCGTGAAACTAGAATCCCTTCCACAAGGCGTACGTCTCGCAGTTGAGGCCGCGCAAAGTAAAAAGGCAGCGGGCATTACCGTTTTGGATTTGAAAGAACTTGGAGCATTTACGCAGTATTTCGTGATCTGCACCGCGTTCAGCACTCCGCAGGTGCAGGCTGTGCTCGGCGAAGTCGAAGAGCAACTCGATAAAGAGATGCAGCGTGCGCCGCAACATCGCGAAGGCCGCGGAAGCGCGGAATGGGCGCTGCTCGACTACGGCTCGTTCATCGTGCACGTCTTCGGCGAACAAGCGCGCAAGTTTTACGATCTGGAACGTCTGTGGCGTTCCGCTCCCAAACTGGTTCTGCCGGACAGTCCCGAAGGACCACATGTCCACGCCGGGTTCCGCGATGACTCCGCGGACCAAGCCATCGCCCAATGAGCACAGAGCGATTGCCGTGGGTCTCGCAAGACCCGGCATCGCTTCGTCTTCTGGAACTCGCGCAGAAAGTCGCTCCCACTGCCACTACGCTGCTGATTATCGGTGAAAGCGGCACCGGTAAAGATCACCTCGCCCGCTTGATACACGAAGTAGGTCCACGCCGCGACGCACCTTACCTAAAAATCGATTGTGCTAGCCTTCCGCCTCATTTGGTCGAAAGCGAATTGTTTGGCCACGAGCGCGGTTCGTTTACCGGAGCTGTAGAACGCAAACTCGGCCGGCTGGAAATGGGCGGCGCCGGCACCATCGTGCTGGATGAAATTGCCGCGCTCTCCCCGGAGGCGCAAGGCAAAATGCTGCGCGTGTTGCAGGAACGTTCGTTCGAACGTTTGGGCGGCACGGAAACTCTGCAAATTAGCGCGCGAATCATAGCATTGACCAACGTCGACCTGCCCGCTGCAGTGAAAAACGGAACGTTTCGCGAAGATCTTTATTTTCGCTTGAACGTACTGACCCTGGGCGTTCCGCCGCTTCGTGAACGTCGCGCGGACATTTTGCCTTTGGCGGAATATCTGTTGGACGTGGTGCGCTCCGTGCACGGCCGCGGCGCAATGAAATTCAGCGAACCCTCGCAACGCATGTTGCTCGCCTACGCTTGGCCCGGCAATATTCGTGAACTGCGCAACGCGCTGGAACGAGCCGTTGTCTTTTCTCCGCGGGCAACTGCTCCCAGTTCGCCCTCGGAGACCCTGCTGCAACCTGCGGACTTTCCTGAACACATTCGCGGAGCCGCCGGTGCCGTGCATTCCGGAGAGGGTCTGCTGTCGCTGGAAGAAGTCGAAAAAAACGCCATAGCCGCCACCCTCGAAGCGACGCACTACCAGATCACGCGCTCGTCAGAGATTCTGGGCATCAGCCGCAAGACCCTGCTCGAAAAACGCAAAAAGTACGGCCTCAAATAAATGCGTATCTGTCTGCTGATGCTGGGAAAAACGCGCCGTCCGGAAATGCGCGCGGTTTTTGAAGATTACGTAAAACGCATCAGCCATCACGCCCCGGTCGAAGTGCTCGAAGTTCGCAACGTAAAATCCGTGTTACAGAAACTGGACGCGGACCGCACCGCCGAAGTAATTCTTCTGGACGCCGCCGGAAAACCTCTCGACTCGGATAAATTTGCAAAATGGCTGGCGGAATTCCGCGATCGCGGCCAGCGCGAAATTATTTTCCTCTGCGGAGACGCAGACGGCTTTCCCCCAGAGCTTCGTTCCCGCGCGCGCCAGAAAATTTCCCTCAGCGCCATGACCTTTTCTCACGAACTGGCCCGCGTGATGCTCGCCGAGCAGTTATATCGCGCCTTTGCTATCCTGTCCGGTAGTCCCTATCCCAAATAGCGGAGTTGGCGTTCCACCAAAAACCTCATGTCTATTCGCATCTCACCAGATGAGCACCAACCTTCCGCCTCCATCGAAATTCCTTTGTCCAAGCCGCTTCCCGATTACGATCTCGAACAGCTCGAACAACCCACACCGCGCGATGTGGATGTTGTGCTGGTGTCGCAAGGCTTTCGCGATCTGGTCGATGACTCTCGTGGCGTTCTGATGGACCTGCTCGCCAATCCGCCGCACCTTCCTAACTCTTCCGAGGGCTCTAATCTCGATTTCACTTCCGGCTCGGGGCGACATCTGGAACTTTCGCAACTCACCGGCGCCATATGCCCAGGCGACGACAATGTGTACCGCCCGGGATTGTGGATCGTTGTGCGTGACCCCAACGAAAAGCCCACGCTGCCACTGTGCCACCTGGCGCAACAACGCGTTTCCGCAATTATCGAAGAATTTGTTTCGCGCATGGGATTATAAGCCGCGCACTTCGTTGCAAAATGTTTCCCGAACCGTATCCGCAATCATGAACGCCCCGCTTTATTTCCTGCAAAGCCAGCGGCTGGGATTCCGCCACTGGACTCCCGAAGATTTGCCGCTGGCCCGCGAGCTGTGGGGCGATCTCGCTGTAACGCGATTCTTCGGCGGCCCATTCTCCGAAGCGCAAATCGCCGAACGCCTCGCAACGCGAAATCTCCCGCATGGAATCTTACAATCTTCAATATTGGCCGATGCATCTGCTCGCCGACGGAGAGTTGGTCGGCTGTTGTGGGATTCGCCCGTATCGGCCCATCGAGGAAATTCACGAATTGGGGTTTCATTTGCGCCCCAAGTTTTGGGGCCAAGGTCTCGCCCGCGAAGCGGCGACAACCGTAATTCAGTATGCGTTTGAGGTTGTTAGAGCAAAAGGCTTGTCGGCCGGCCATCATCCCGAAAATCTCGCCTCCAAAAAGTTAATCGAAAAGCTCGGCTTTCACTACAGTCATCACGAGCCTTTCGCAGTGTTAGGAATGGATATTCCCTACTACCTGCTCTTGCGCGCCGTAGGCGTGAAATTTTTTTCGTTAATTCTGGGCGGCTTGACGTTTCTTGCGTAACTGCCCAAACTAAATTGCTCCATCCGCGCCCCGTGATCACAACGGGGAATAGAGAACATGCCGGAAGAAAAAGGACTGTTAATCGTTTACACCGGGCCGGGCAAGGGAAAAACCACTTGCGCGCTGGGCACAGCGTTTCGCGCAGTTGGCCAGGGTTTACGCGTGCTGATGGTGCAGTTCATCAAAGGCTCGTGGCACTACGGCGAGCTGGACGCCGCCAAAATGCTGGGCGACGATAAATTTGAAATCCGCCCCATGGGCCGCGGCTTCGTAAAAATCGGCGGCGCCGAAACCGATCCGCAGGACATCAAGCTCGCGGAAGAGTGCTGGCAAGCCGGCCGCGACGCTATCTACAGCGGAAAATATGATTTGGTGGTGCTCGACGAAATCAACTACACCATCAGCTACCGCATGCTGGACCCCGAAGCCGTCGCGGAATCCTTAAAGAATCGTCCGGAACGTGTTCACGTCATCTGCACCGGGCGCAACGCGCATGCCAAAATCACCGAAATCGCCGACCTGGTAACCGAGATGCGCGAAGTGAAACATCCCTATACCAAGGGTATACTGGCGCAGCGCGGAATCGACTATTAATGGCCGCAGCTTCGTACAGCGTACCGCGGTGGGATTTTTCTTAACTTATGGCTTGGTTTAAACGCGAAAAAAAATCCATCGAGCAGGCCATTGCGCCGGAAGATCGCCGCGTCCGCACGGAAGGTCTGTGGATCAAATGCGACTCCTGCGGCACCATCGTTTTCCGCAAGGACCTGGAAGCCAATCTTTTCGTCTGTCCCAAGTGCGGGTATCACTTCAAAATGTCCGCCACGCAGCGCCTCGAAATGCTGCTTGATGGCCGCTGGACGGAACACGATGCGGGCATGACCTCCACCGACCCGTTGAAATTCGTGGACCTCAAGCCGTACGCCAAGCGCATCAAAGACGCGCAGAAAAAATTGGGCATGAACGACGCCGTGATTACCGCGGAAGGCCAACTGAATGGCCGGCCCGTGGTGATGTGTGCCATGGAATTCGGATTCATTGGCGGATCGATGGGCGCGGTGGTCGGCGAAAAAGTCACCCGCGGCATCGAACTGGCTATGGAGACCCATCAGCCTTTCATCGCCGTATCGTGTTCCGGTGGCGCGCGCATGATGGAAGGCACCATCAGCCTGATGCAGCTGGCCAAAGTTTCTGCGGCGCTGGCGCGCTTCGACGAAGCTCGGCTGCCTTTTATTTCCCTGCTCACCGATCCCACCACCGGTGGCGTCACCGCCAGCTTCGCCATGCTCGGCGACCTCAATATCGCGGAACCTGGCGCACTGATCGGCTTCGCCGGCCCGCGCGTCATCGAGCAAACCATTCGTCAGAAGCTTCCTGAGGGTTTCCAGCGCAGCGAATTTTTGCTGGAACACGGTTTTCTGGATGCCGTCGTGCCGCGCAAAGAGCTGAAGGCTTACATAGCGAACTCTCTCGACTTGCTGCTTACCTGATCGTTATTTAATCGAACTCCGTTCTCCACGGCTACTCTCTTGGACTACAACGCAGCGGTTCAACTATCTACTTTCCCTCGGACGCGAATTGGCCGCGCCCACGCAAGCCTCTGCCGCCAAATTTCATCTGGAAAATATTCGCGTGCTCGCGGAGCGTTTGGATAATCCGCAGCGCGCCTATCCTAGCGCGCATATTGCCGGCACAAACGGCAAAGGCTCCAGCGCAGCGTTTCTAGAACAAATTCTGCGCGACGCGGGTTTCCGCACCGGCCTCAACACTTCTCCGCATCTAGAAAAAATCAACGAACGCATACGTGTAAACGGCCAGGACATCAGCGACGAAGAGTTCGCCGCGGTGCTCACACATATCCACGACCTGATCGAAAAACTTTTGGCCGAAGGTCAACTTCGCGCCCACCCCACCTATTTTGAATGCGTGACGGCCATGGCCTTCGCCTTCTTCAAGGCCGAACGCGTCGACTTCGCCATCTTTGAAGTCGGTCTCGGCGGCCGCCTGGACGCCACCAATATTTTGATGCCGGTGGTCAGCGTCGATCACCCGTATCGCGTTTGATCACGAAAATTTCTTGGGCCACTCGATCGCAGAAATCGCCGCCGAAAAAGCCGGAATCATCAAGCCAGGTGTAGACGTAATTCTCGCCGGCGAACAGCCGGAGGACGCCCGTCGCGTCATTCGCGAACGTGCCGCGCAACTTGCGAGCCCATTGACAGAGACCTCCGAAGCCTACGACGTGGAAAATATCCGAATGGAAGCTGGATGCGTCCGTGCAAAGGTAATCGAAACCGCCACCGGATGGTCAACCGAGATAGCGCCACAGTTGCCGGGACGCTTTCAGTTGCAAAATGCCTTGAACGCGGTCGCCGCCGCGCGAGTTCTGGTCGATAAGGGTCTGCGCATCCCCGACTCTGCCATCGCATCCGGCATAGCCCATGCCGTTTGGCCCGGCCGCATCGAAAAACTGCAATCGCATCCCGATGTCTATCTCGATGGCGCCCACAACCCCTCCGCGGCCCAGGAACTCGCAAGTTTCCTCCGGGAAAATTTCGCCGGACGCACCATTCGCATGCTCTTCGCGGCGATGCGAGACAAAGCGGTCGACGAAATTGTTGGCACTCTCTTCCCGCTGGCAAGCGAAGTCATTTTCACGGAGGCGCGCAACCCACGGGCGATTTCGGCGACGCAACTTGCCGAGATCGCTGGCCACCACGCCCAGCGGTTCCGCGTAATTCCAGACGCCGAAACAGCGCTGGAGACTGCTTTGGCAGAATCCGACCCAGACGACGCCATCTTTATCACCGGTTCGCTGTATTTAGTCGGCCAACTCCGCCAGCACTGGAAAAATCGCGTACAAACGCCCCGGTGAGATTAGAATTAAGAATCGTCAGTCGCACGTCGCCTTACCGGTCGCTAGAGGACATACGTTGTCTGCCAATCCCAAGAAAAACTCCGCCACGCCTCGCACTAAACCGTTAGTCGGAATCATCATGGGCTCCACGTCAGACTGGGAGACGATGCAGCATGCCGCGGCAACTCTCGCGGCGCTCGGCGTCGCTCACGAAACCCGCGTGGTCTCTGCGCACCGCACCCCCGACTTGCTATTCAGCTACGCTTCTAGCGCGGAGTCTCGAGGTCTCGAAGTCCTCATCGCCGGTGCAGGTGGCGCGGCCCATTTGCCCGGTATGACCGCCTCCAAAACCGTCCTTCCTGTCCTCGGCGTCCCGGTCGAATCCAAAGCCCTCAAGGGACTGGACTCCCTGCTCTCCATCGCGCAAATGCCCGGCGGGATTCCCGTAGGCACCCTAGCTATCGGCAAAGCTGGTGCCATCAATGCCGCGCTACTCGCTGCCGCCATCTTGGGCGTCAAACATCCGGCGATCCGTGAAGCCCTGAGAAAATTCCGCACCACGCAGACCAAAAACGTCCTCGCCGTTCCCGACCCCAGCGTCGCCACACTCAACAAGAAAACTTCTCCAAAACAAAAGCGCAGGAAGCGCGCATGAACGTCGGAATTCTCGGCGGCGGACAACTCGGCTACATGCTCGCGTTGGCCGGCTATCCTCTCGGCCTGCAATTCCGCTTCCTGGATCCGTCCCCCGAAGCTCCGGTAGGCCGCATCGCCTTGCGCGTAAACGCCGATTTCACCAACGCGGATGCCCTGGAACGCTTCGCCAACGGCCTCGATCGCGTCACCTACGAATTTGAAAATGTCCCCGTAGAGAGCGTAAAAATTCTCGCTAAACGTGTGCCGGTGTTCCCGTCGCCCAAAGCCCTGGAAGTGGCGCAAGATCGCCTGCGCGAAAAAAATCTCTTTCGTGAACTCGGCATTGCCACCGCCGACTTTCTGCCAGTTCGCAACGCCGCGGATCTTGACGCCGCCATCAAGAAACTCTCCCTCCCCGCCATCCTGAAAACCTGCCGCATGGGCTACGACGGCAAAGGCCAGTGGATGCTGCGCACCGTCGAAGATGTTCTCCGCGCAAAAGCCGAAATGTCCGCGCCGCCCGATACCTCACCGGACGCCTCGCGCTCGACGAACGAAGTCTCCACCGCCCCATACGTTCTCGAACGATTCGTGCCATTCTCCCGAGAACTTTCCATCCTCTCCGTCCGTTCGTCGGCCGGCGAAATTATTTTTTACCCGCTCGTCGAAAATCATCATCGCGAAGGCATCTTGCGCCTCTCGCTAGCTCCAGCTCCGCACCTGGAATCCAAAACACAGCAAGCCGCCGAAGACGCCGCCCGCCGCGTCCTCGAAGCCCTCGACTACGTCGGCGTCTTGGCCATCGAATTGTTCGAACTGGACGGCAAACTCCTCGCCAACGAAATGGCCCCACGCGTTCACAACTCCGGCCACTGGACCATCGAAGGCGCTGTCACCAGCCAATTCGAAAACCACCTCAGGGCCGTCTGCGGCTTCCCTCTCGGTTCCACCGCCACCCTCGGCCACTCCGCCTTGCTGAATCTGATCGGTGCAACTCCCGCTCCCGCAGAGGTTTTGGCCATTCCAGACGCTCATCTCCATCTCTACGGCAAGTCGCCGCGCCCCGGCCGCAAACTCGGTCACGTCACATTGCACGCCAGCTCCGCAAGGCATCTCGGCGAGAAACTGGCAGCACTGCCTGCCTTCTTCCAGCGCCCAACCTTCTGCCTGGACGCCGCAAAATCACCCGCAGCCTCTGCCCGCGCCTCCAATCCGTAGAGCACACTAGCCGCTTAACCGCAGCCAATTGCCTCCCATGCCTACGGGTTGCCGCCTCACCCATCCCAATGCTACGATTCCGTACGCGATGACCCTCCCCGCCCCATCCCAACGTCCCCATTCGTCCCTGCGGGTGGGCATCCCCTGGCGTACCACCGCCGAAGAGCGCGCTGGCCAGCGCCAAAAGCTTGACTACTATTTCGCTTGCGTCCGCCAAGCCGGGGCCGAGCCCGTCGCCATTTCCTTGCAGCAACCCGCCTCGGGCTCTCGCCACGCAGCTTCAGCAACTGGACGGCTTCGTCCTCCCCGGTAGCCCCTCAGATGTCGATCCATCGCGCTACGGCGCCGCCAAGAACCCCCTAACCGCCGAAGCTGACACCAACCGCGACAACACCGACGCCGCCATCCTTGGCCATGCGCTTGAAAACCTAAAACCAGTCCTTGCAATCTGTTACGGATGCCAAGCCCTTAACATCTTCCAAGGCGGCACGCTAGTTCAGGATATCCCCACCGACAAGCCCGGTTCCCTGACCCACGGCAAGACTGATTTGGCCGCCTCCGCAAAAGCCGGCGACCTCCACCACCCCGTCACCCTGACTCCCGGCAGCCGCCTCGCCCACCTGAACGCCTCAACCATCGCCGAGATCAACTCCAGCCACCACCAGGCCATCGACCGCCCCGGCCGCAACCTGCGCATCACCGCCCAGGCTCCCGACGGCATCATCGAAGCCGTCGAATATACCGGCGACGCGCCGTGGCTCGTCGGCGTGCAGTGGCACCCGGAACGTATGGCGAGCGATGCTCTCTCCGCTCGCCTGTTTGCTGATTTTGTAGCCGCCGTGCGCAGCGCGCGTGGCGCTCTCACGCAATCACGTTAGCTGACACGCAGCATTCTGGTTCACGCAGCAGAACCTCGCGCCCCAGTCCGCAACTGGGTCGGCTCGTGCGCATCACGCTCTACCGGTTTAACGAATTTCTAATTCTCTGGGGGATGCATGATTTCACTGGCGGGCAAGGCGGCACTGATCACCGGAGGCTCCCGCGGTATCGGAGCCGCCGCTGTAAGACTCTTCGCGCAAGCCGGCGCAGACGTAATCTTCAACTACAACAAAGCCAAAGACGCCGCGCACGAACTCGAAAAAGAAGCTGGCAGACACGGGACCCGCGTCGAAGCCTTCAAAGCCGACGTCGGCAAGCATGCCGACAATAAGAAACTCGTCGAACAAACCATCGCGCGCCTCGGCCGTCTGGACATTCTCGTCGCCAACGCCGGTGTCTGGAACCTCGAAGATCTACCCATAGAAAAAATGTCCGAAGCCCAGTGGGACGAAATGATTCGCGTCAACTTGAAGAGCGTCTACTCCATCATCCATTTCGCCGTCCCACACATGATCAAGCAGAAGTCCGGCCGCATCATTCCCATCAGTTCCACCGCCGGCCAGCGTGGCGAATCCTTCCACACTCACTACGGGGCCTCCAAAGGCGCCATCATCAGCCTCACCAAAGGCTTGGCCACCGAACTTGCGCCTCACGGCATCCTGGTAAACTCCGTAGCCCCCGGCTGGGTCGCCACCGATATGTCCAATCCCGTCCTCGAAACCAAGAGCGGCCAGAAAATGGCCGCAGCCGCCATTCCTCTCGGTCGCCCTGCTACTGTCGAAGAAATCGCCGGACCCATCCTCTTTCTCGCTTCCGACCTAGCCAACTTCCTCACCGGCGAAATCATCAATGTTAATGGGGGCTCGGTCTTGTGCGGCTAAAGCTTATCTTGTTCGCGGCGTTGTCCATAGCTATGTCGTGCACGCTCCTGCCTGCTCCCGCGTCTGCGCAAAATCCGGACACCATGACGCCCGAGCAAAGCGAAGCCAAAGCCCGCGAAATCCTCGCGCAACTCATCAACGCCCTCGGCGGCTCCTCCTTCATGGAAGTGCAGGAACGCGAGTGCGTCGGCCGCCGCGCCAACATCGGCCACAGCGGCGAACTAGCCGGCTATGTCGAGTTCAAAGATTACTGGCGCTACCCGGACAAGCATCGCATCGACTACTCAAAAAAAGGCAACATCATCGATATGTACAACGGTGATGAGGGCTGGACCCTCGATCGCAGCGGCGTAAGCGAAGAACCCGTCACCGCCATGGCCGATTTTCAGGACTCCGTAAAACGCAATATCGACAACCTTCTCCGCCTGCATCTCCACGACAAAGACGTCTATCCGCGCTACGGCGGAATGGACCTCGTGGACCTGAGGCAAGTCGACTGGGTGGAGTTCAACGACGTGGAAGCCGAGCGCAAGCAGCGCCTGGCCGTCGACCGCTCTTCGCATCTACTGCTGCGCAGCGAAATCACCACCGTCGATCCCAATTTCAATCAGCGCACCAAAGAAACCACCATCTACACCAACTACCAGCGCCTCGGCGGCGTCATGACTCCGCTGCAAATTTCCCGCGAACACGACGGCCGCCGCACCTATCAAGTGTTCTACAGCTCCTGCCAATACAATTCCGGCATCCCCGCCGACTTCTTCACCAAAGCCTCGCTCGAAAAACGCTACGCCGAAGTAGGCAACAAAAAAGATAAAGAAACCTACAGAAACAGCCGCGAGTAGCCCACCAAAGCAGTTCATTTAAATCAGAGGAACAAAGGAAGGAAAAGTCGAGGTCAGACTAGAAGTATTTTGGTGCCCGGGAGAGGACTCGAACCTCCACGACCTTGCGGCCACTAGAACCTGAATCTAGCGCGTCTGCCAGTTCCGCCACCTGGGCACCGATGATTTGCCCCTGATCGCGCAGCAATCAGAGAAAAAACACTCCACCCATTCTGACCAGCACCCTAACCTTTGTCAACGCGCCCAGCTTTTGGGGCGCCGCGGTTTACCCTGAGGATTTTCGCAAACCGTTCGACATCGCCTTCGAGAAACAGCCAATCGTGAAACCAACCAAACCACGCAAAAATCTCTCTTGACCAATCTCCATATTTCTGCAATTATCGAAATATGCCATCCGCCCTCGCAAAAAAACGCTGATCAAGTCGCCAAATTCGCTGACATGTTCTCCGCTATGGGCACCGAGCCGCGCCTGCGCATCATGCAGCTACTCCTCTCCGCTCACCCGGACGGCCTGGTTGTCGGCGAACTGCAATCTGAACTGGACATCCCCAACTCCACGCTTTCTCATCACCTCGACAAACTAAAAAATGAAGATCTCGTCCGCGTGCACCGCGAAAGCACCTTCCTGCGTTACTCCGCCAACGTCGACGCTCTTCAGCAAGTTCTGCAATTCCTGTACGCCGAATGCTGCACACGCAATAAAGCCGTCGAGCCGCGCAGCATAATTCAAATCTGTAAGTGAGGGACCCCGTGAGCGAACCAACGATCAAAGACGTAGTGAAAGAAAAGTATGGCAACGCCGCGCTGCGCGTCACCAGCGGAGGAAGTTCCTGCTGTGGCGCCTCCCCCGCCAGCGAAGCCAGCATCGATCCCATCACTTCGAACCTCTATGACGCCGCACAAGCCGGCGAAATTCCCGCCGAAGCCATGCTGGCCTCACTCGGGTGCGGCAACCCCACCGCGCTCGCGCAGCTCCATCACGGCGAAACCGTGCTAGACCTCGGCTCCGGCGGCGGCATCGACGTCCTCCTCTCCGCTCGTCGCGTCGGCCCCACTGGAAAAGCCTACGGCCTCGACATGACCGACGAGATGCTCGCCCTCGCCAATGCCAACAAACAGAAAGCCGGCGTCACCAATGTCGAATTCTTAAAAGGTGAAATCGAAAAGATCCCGCTCCCGGACAACTCCGTCGACGTCATCATCTCCAATTGCGTCATCAATCTCTCCGCTGATAAAGACGCCGTTCTGCGCGAAGCCTTTCGTGTCCTCAAGCCTGGCGGCCGCTTCGCTGTTTCTGATGTAGTCACTCGCGGCGAAATGTTGCCGGAAATCCGCAAAAGTGTTTTGCTCTGGGTTGGCTGCATCGCCGGAGCGCTCGAAGAGTCCGACTATCGCAGCAAACTTTCCGCCGCCGGTTTCTCCAAAATCGAAATCGAGCCCACGCGCATCTATCATATGGAAGACGCCCGCGAATTCCTCTCCGGCCAGGGTTTCGACGTCGACGCCCTCGCCCCGCAAGTGGACGGAAAGTTTTTCAGCGCGTTCGTGCGCGCCGTCAAGCCCGCCGCCCTCACTCAAGAAGCATCCTGTTGCGGACCCACCTGCTGCAACTAGAAGGGATAGAAAATCGCTATGTCGCAACACTACAACGTTTTGTTTCTCTGCACCGCCAACTCCGCTCGTTCCATCATGGCCGAAGCCATTCTCAACGGCAGACGCGATCCACATTTCACCGCGTACAGCGCGGGAAGCTTTCCGTCCGGCACGGTGCGGCCGGAAGCGATCAAGCAACTGCAACTCGCCAATCTGCCGACGGAAGGTGTGCGCAGCAAAAGTTGGGAAGAATTCGCCAGGCCCGATGCGCCGCCGATGCATTTCATAGTCACTGTCTGCGACAACGCCGCCAACGAGGTCTGCCCCATTTGGCCCGGCCAGCCCATGACCGCTCATTGGGGAATTGCCGATCCCGCTTCCGTAACCGGAACTCCAGAAGAAGTCGAACACGCCTTCCGCGACGCTTTCGTTGCTCTCGGGCGCAGAATCAATTTGTTTCTCAGCCTCCCGCTCAATAGCCTGGAGACCCTCGCCATCAAGCAAGAGATCGCTCTCATCGGCCAACGATGAAAGCCACCCTCTCGAGGCGCATCGTTTCGGAATTTTTCGGTACGGGATTTCTAGTCGCTGCCGTCGTTGGTTCGGGAATCATGGGCGAGCGTCTTTCCGGCGGCAATGTGGCCATCGCACTTCTCGCCAATACCATCGCCACCGGCGCCGCGCTGGTTGCTTTGATTCTGGCCTTCGGATCTATCTCCGGCGCGCATTTCAATCCCGCCGTCACCATCGTTGATGCACTGGAGCGCGGCATTTCGTGGACTGTCGCCGCCTGCTATATCCCCGCCCAGTGTATCGGTGCAATCTGCGGCGCTATCGCCGCGAATACCATGTTCGGCCTGCCCGCAATTTCCTTGTCTCATCACGCGCGGAGTGGTTCGGTTCAGGGCCTTAGTGAATTCATTGCCACCTTCGGTCTGTTGTGCGTGATCTGGGGCTGCTCGCGCTACCGTTCTGAAATGGTTCCCTTCGCGGTCGGTGCGTACATCACCGCCGCATACTGGTTCACTTCCTCCACCTCGTTCGCCAATCCCGCGGTCACCATCGCGCGTTCCCTAACCGATACCTTCGCGGGCATTCGCCCAACTGATGTCCCCCTATTCGTATTGGCGCAGCTTGCTGGAGCACTCGCTGCAACATTTTTATTTCGCTGGCTCGTTCCCGCTCTGCCAGTAACCGCAGAAGAACTTTTAGTCCCCGCTCGATCCGGCTCCTCTTAGCCCGAAGAACTCTGAAACATACACATTTCTTGGCGAGCGTCTGCGACGAGACAATTTCCTAATTCTTAACTTCCAAATTTTTTCTAACCCTCGTTTTTCCTCCGCTCTATAGCGAGAAATCTTTTCCCCGAAACTCCAGGTAACCTTTGCGAAAACCTCCCACTCTAATTAAGTGAGAAAAGAAACTGCAGTTCAAAAGTCAACCTGCGGGAGGCACATTTTTCTTTCGATCTCTCGCGTTGATGGAAGTAAAAAGAAAGAAAGTGAGACTTCGCATGAACGCTGTAAAAATCGCTAAATCCCTAGTCCTGGGTGTAACGCTGCTCGCCGCCACCGCTGTTGTGGCTGCTCCGGAAAACACCGGCAAAAGCTCCGTACAACTCGATTCGCCCGTCAACGTCAACGGAACGCAACTCGCTCCCGGTCACTACAATTTGAAGTGGACCACCACTCCCTCGGGAACCGAATTGCAATTCATCAATTCCAAAAATGCCGTAACCACCGTTCCCGCGCAGATCGTCGCTCTCGATCGCAAAGAGAACCAGTCCTCCATTGACACCGAGCGTGCCGAAGACGGCAGCATGACCCTCCTCGGCATTCACTTCTCCGGCAAAGATTTCGCCCTGGCCGTCGGCCCAACCTCGTCCTCACCCGAACCATCAACCAGCGCCGGCCAAAAATAACCCGCATCAATCAAACAGCCTCGGCAGACCATCCATCTGCCGAGGCTGTTCTCATTTACCCGACGTTGTGACGCGAACATCTGATGTCGTAGTGGTGAATCTTCAGATTCGCACTCTTGCATTCTTCTTGTTCTCTTTCCGTTTTTTGTCTCTACTCCAGCGATTAGTCCACCGATACCACACCCATCGGCCACGCATTACTAGCGCCGTAGACGCGCCACAATTTAGTCCAACGCGGAAGCGCTAGGTTCCGTCCCGTCAACCATCGAGCCCCGAAGGGGCGATACAAACCGAACGAAAATTACCAACGCGAATCAAGGTCTTCCCGATACCGCCCTCAGCGACACCTTCACCCGCCACGAAACTCACCACCCGCAGCAAGCCTACCAACAGCACTCCTCCGAATTGCTGTGGATGCAAACCGATCCATTCTTCGATTTTCTTCACACCGACCCTCGCTACCGCGCCATCGTGAACGGTATCGGCCTCCCTCCTGCCTACGCCGCCAATTAGGTGGCGGCTAGCGCACCGTGTCGTCTGATGGGCCGGCGCCCACGGCGGCATTTGTTGTAATCTCAAAAGATTCGCGTCGAGGTGGTTTTGCGCGCGACCGAGAGATGATGAGCGATGGAGCAGGGCGCACTTGATCAGAGCCTGAAGTCTGGCACCAGGCTGGGACGCTACGCCATTGTGGAGCCGCTCGGAACGGGCGGCATGGGAGTGGTGTATCGCGCGCGAGATGAAAAACTGGAACGCGACGTCGCGATTAAGCTGCTGCTGCCGGGAATATTCGTCACAGACAAGGCGCGTCACCGTTTCCGCAAGGAAGCTCTGGCGCTGGCCAAGCTGAGCCACGCTCATATCGCAACCATTTATGACGTCGGGGAACAGGATGGGCTCGACTACATCGTGATGGAATGCGTGCCAGGGGAATCGCTGGCGGTGAAGCTCGCGGCCGGACCGCTGGCGGTGCAAGATGCGACGGCGATCGCCTCGCAGATCGCGGAAGCGCTGGAGGAAGCCCATGAACACGGCGTGATTCATCGCGACTTGAAACCGGGCAACGTGATCGTGACACCGAAGGGACAAGTCAAGGTGCTGGATTTTGGGCTGGCCAAGTTGCTGGAGGCGGATCGTTCTGTCGAGGCGACAGTTTCATTCGCCGAGACCAGGGGAATTATCGGCACGCCGCTGTACATGTCACCCGAGCAGGCGGAGGGGCGGGCCGTGGACGCGCGAACCGACCTGTGGAGCTTGGGCGCCCTGTATTACGAATCGCTTGCGGGGCGGGCGCCGTTCCACGGAGACAGTGGAATTGCGGTGTTGCGAGCGATTGTCGAAGAGCCACCCAAATCGGTGCACGAATTTAGGGCCGATGCGCCCGCCCTGGCCGGACAGATTGTCCAGCGCGCGCTGGAAAAGGATCTGGCAAGCCGCTATCAAACGGCTGCGGAATTCCGGCGTGATACTTCGACGTTGCTGGCGCAACTGAGCACGCCGTCGTCGCAAGAAGAAAAACCGCAACGATTGATTTCGCCGGTGCTGGCGGCGGCCGCGGCAGTTCTTTTGCTTGCGGTCGGGACAGCCGCGCTATGGCAGTACCAACGTTCGGCGAAAAAACACTGGGCGCGCGAGGACGCGATACCGCGGGTCAACAACCTGCTGGAGGCGGATAAGTCGCTCGCCGCGTTTTTGGTGATGCAGGAAGCGCGGAAGGATCTGCCGGCGGATTCCAAACTGAAGCAAATCGCGGACGAAAACACGCGGATAATTTCGGTCCAGTCGACACCCCCGGGAGCCAGCGTTGAAATTAAGGATTACCTGACGCCGGACGCGGCCTGGTACGTCCTGGGCACGACGCCGCTGGAAAATGTTCGCGTGCCCAAAGGGTATTTTCGCTGGCGAGTTTCAAAGAAGGGGATGAGCGCGCTGGAATCCGCCCCGTTGACGGACCAGAAAATGGAGTTCGCGCTGGATGCCGCGCAAAAAACGCCGGAAGGGATGGTCTTGGTGGGCGGTGGCGCGTGGGAGAACTTTATCGGCTTCGTGGGATGGCTCGGGCCTTACCAACTGCCGGCCTTCTATTTCGACCGGAAGGAAGTCACGAATCGCGACTATCAGAAATTCGTCGACGCCGGTGGATACGACGACGAAAAGTTCTGGGCCAAGAATTTCGTCGAGGATGGCCGCACCGTGCCCAGAGAACAGGCCATGGCGCAATTCCGGGATACCACCGGCCGGAGCGGTCCAGCCACGTGGGTGGCCGGGCATTATCCGCAGGGCCAGGACGATTTTCCGGTAGCCGGCGTCAGCTGGTTCGAAGCTTCGGCGTACGCCGCCTGGGCCGGGAAAAGCCTGCCGGTGCTTTCGCAATGGTTTCAAGCCGCGCCGATCGAGGCGGCTGCCTTCGCGGTACGAACGAGCAACATTTCGCAAACACAGATGGCCGCCGCAGAAGCGTTTCCAGGACTGGGGCCGTACGGAACATACGATTTGATCGGCAACGCTCGCGAGTGGGTGGCGAACCCGGTAGACCAGAATCTTAGATTCTTGCTCGGCGGCTCGTGGAAATCGCAGAGCTATCTAGCGACGGATCCGGAAGCGCTTCCCCCGTTCGACCGTTCGGACACCAACGGTTTTCGTTGTGTGAAGAATATCGAACCACTTCCGGCGGAGGCGGCGAATCCGGTAAACCAATCGACGCGTGATTTCACCAAGGCCAAACCGGTATCCGACGAAGTGTTTCACGCGTACGAACTTCTTTACGCTTATCCGCAGTCGCCGCTGCACGCGAAGGTGGAAGGAGTCGTGGCGGATACGGCGGATTGGCGCGAAGAGAAAATCACTTTTGACGCAGCCTACCGCAACGAGAGGATGACCGCGTATTTGTTCTTGCCGAAGCATGTAAAGCCGCCTTATCAGACGGTGCTTTTCTCGCCAAGCGCCCGCGTCCTGTGGCTCACGGATAGCAGTGAGCTGGGAGACGTGAAATTTTTCAATTACGTGGTGCAGAGCGGTCGCGCGGTTATGTATCCCATCTACCAGGGCACCTACGAGCGGCAAGAGACGCGGGTGCTGCCCAATGCGGGCCTGAGCCTGGAGTTCACCGCGGAGCGCTACAAGGATGCGGCGCGGTCGCTGGACTATCTGGCCACGCGTCCGGATATCGACAACACGAAGCTGGCGTATCTGGGCGTCAGCATGGGATCGGCGCAGGGGGTAATTTTCACCACGCTGATGCAGGAGCGCCTAAAAACAGTAGTCTTTCTGGACGGCGGATTTTTTTTGGACACTCCGGCAGCGGGAGAGGACCAGGTCGATTTTGCGCCGCGACTGAAGAAGCCGGTGCTGATGGTGAACGGCCGGTATGATTTCAGTTTTTCGCTTGAACACGCGCAAAATCCTCTGTTCGCCATGTTAGGGACGCCTGAGGCGGACAAGAGGCATGTGGTGCTGGACACACCGCATGATGTGACTGAGAAAAGGCCGGAACTGGTGAGGGCGGTGCTGGACTGGCTGGATGGGCATTTGGGGCGGGTCAACGAGTAAGTCGAGAGACTAGGACGAGAGAGTCCGGGGGACAGCAGACCAGGACGTTTCCGAGAATTTCGTGCCGACTAGTTTTCGCAGGTAATTTCTGCCCGTCGATAACCTTGTCCTTCTTCCAAACGCCTGCGCCATCAATCACCGTTTGAGGGTACTCAGGGCTGATGGCTTGGACATTGACTGTCCTGTTTTTTCCAGGCGTGCCGCCCCGGAAATCACCGCTAGCCCATGTGAACTTAACCCTCATCAAATCAACACTTACGCATTTCACTCTTCCTAACCCCTTTAGAATGCGCACTTACGAAGTTTTAGCGTTCTAACTCCTTTAGAATTCACACTTACGAAAATACCCAGGGGGCAGGATAACCAGATTGTCAACACCCGTGTCACCCATTCCCAGTTTGGAACGCCCGCAGAACCCCCTCGACTCACCTCAAAAAGCCCTTTCCCCAGCCATTCCCCGGCATTCGTTTTTTCCATGCTTAGTAGTGGATTCTTAACTTTACGGTGCTATACTCCCGCTCATCGGTTGCGAATCCCTCCCTTGCTTTCCGGTAGTGCCCAGAATTTTCGGCACGTCCGGCACAACGGGAAATTTGCCACTGCTCGCAAGGAGGTCTCCATGGAAACTCTCGAAAGCACTTTCACGGGGCCGATTCTGTACTTGGCAATTGCCTGGGCGGCTATCACCGTCATTTTTATGGCGTTGATCGCCTGGCGTACATTGCTGACCAGTCACGAAGACGACCAGATTTTCCTCAGTCAGGGCGAGGACTATATGGCTCGCGAACAGCAACAACTGATCGCCAAAATCACCAAGCTGGCGCGCCCGATTCTCACTACGGGCATCGCCTCTGGCGGTTTGCTGTTATTGATCGTCGGAATGTACGTCTATCAAGGACTGAAGCACTTCTAACTTTCCGCGGTTCCCTCACTGAGGGGGTTACGAAGGTTTGGTGGCGGCCGCTGCGGGCGGTTTAGGTGTGTTCGCCGGAGTGGCTCCTGGCGTCGGCGACACCAGCGAAGTGTGATTCAGTACGATCAGCCATTTTCCATCACGCTTCTGCAAAACTAACGTCGTCTGTCCCTGCGCCGTGGAAGTTTTCTCATCCACAATTGCTGCAAAATCCCACTGGTAACAAGCCCACGCAATGTTGCCGTCTACCTTGATGAACGTATTAGCGCGATCGAGGCGCACGCGATTCATGCGCTGACGCGAAGCCTGGTAAGACGCTAGATAATTCGGCCAGCCAATCACCGGCGGAGCATACACTCCCTGAACCACCACCACGTCTTCCGCATAATCTTTGTGCATCCGTTCCGTATCGTTCAGCTGCCACGCGCCTAGCATTTCGGAAATCACGTAGTCCACTTGCTGCTCGTCCGGCAGCGGCACCACGGAAGCGTTGTCCGCTGGCGGCGGAGCATTCTTTTTCTTTTTCTGCGCCGCCGCGGGCGAAACTGCAACAAAGAAAATCAGCGCGCCGAGCAGGAGAACTTTCAGCGAGCGCGTCTTGCGTAGAGACACCATCAGGAAAGCAGCGTGCGTCATGCGATGCGACTCCTTCGCATGGAGAATAGCAAATCCACTGCTGCGTGCCGCACTTCTCGCGCGCGTGTTTCCTTCCTCGCGCTAGGTTGTTCGCCGCGCTCTAGCAAGGAAATTTCGCTCTGTATATTTCAGGGAACGTCGCGCGCGACGGATTATTTCCGTACGGACTCGTCGTGCGTGGCGCTGAGCAGATTCACGAAGAGGCGATATGCGCCGGGCACACCTTCAGGGAGCTGGCGGAAAAACGCTAAACCGGTGTAGATGTACATGCCTTTGCCGTAGTGGGCGTAGACCAACCCACCATTCAGATCCGCTTCATTTGGATCGTGCATGGAAAGCAGCGGCGTATATTTCGGATCGAACTGGGTCCAGAAATATAAGCCGCGCTCTTGAATCCAGCCTTGAAAATCCTGCGAAGTGATTTTGTTGGGAACGTTCAGCAGCGGATCGTCGGGTTTCAGGAATTTTACTTCGGCGTTTTCATCCGTGATGCGCGGCAGCGGACCGCCGGCGCCGTCGATCTTTGCGGGATACGGCGCGTACTGAAATTTGTCCCAGGCAAAATCGCGCTGGTATTGGACTACCAGCGTGCCGCCTTGCGAAACGTAATCGAGCAGCCGCTGGTTCGCGCCGGGTAGCTCCGGCCGCAATTCGTAAGCGCGCACGCCGACAACGATCGCATCAAATTTCGAAAGATCACCAAAATTCAGTGCGGCAGCATCAAGCGCATCTACGCGGATGCCCAGGCGCGACAATGCTTCTGGGACCGGCTCGCTTTCCGCCGAAATATAGCCCACGTGCAAATTCGCTGGAACATTCACGTCGAAAGCATGCACGACGCATTCCGCGGGCGAAGTCCACAGCAACTGCGGCATCGAGACTAGCGGCTCGACGGTGCTGGTGAATTTTTCCTCGCCACGCTGGGCGTAGGCGGAAATAGTGTAATTCCCTGCTGTCAATTTTCCCTGCGAGGAAACTTTCAGCCGCGCGTACTGGTCACCCGCACCGGAAAACTCCAGCGGCACTGGCGCGCTGCTGGTCCACCCATTCGGAACCTGCAGGCCCACGCTGACTTTTCCCGGCTGCGTGGCATAGGAATGCACCCGCAGCAAGATCTCCAGCGGCATTTTTTCTTTTGCCAATACTTCCACAACCTGCGGCGGCTCCACCGAAAGCGTATACGCCGGAACAATCCGCAGCGGGATGCGCTCGGCCCGCATGGTGGTGGCGGTGATGTGCGTTACCGGTTGGCGGAATTGGAATTGGTAACCAAAGATGGTGACGGGCTGCGCGATAACAGCCAGCGATGGCGGCTCTGGCAAAACTACGACCGCTGGATCCGGCTTCGCGGGCGGTGGGTGCACCACAGCGGTTAGCGTCACTTGGCCGCCCGCTTCGCCGGCGCGCTTGGTTTCTTCAAGGACGCCGGTCGTAGCCGGGGACGGCCCCTGCAATTTGTTTGGTGCGAAACCACAGGGAATTTCCGGCCGGCATTTTTTTTTGGTGACGATTTCCACATCTTCGCCGACTACCAGATCGCTGCGATTTGCGTCAGCGCTTAATTTCAACCCGGCGGTCATTGCCATCGCTCGATTGAGGCGTTCACTAAGTTTCCAATAATCGAAATCTTGCGGATCGGAACTGCCGGACTTTGTCGGCGCATATAAATCGGGAACCGCGGGGATTAAGAGTGTCTGCGCGTGCGCGAGGCTCTGCGCGGCTGCCTTCCAATCCAGCGCAAAAACCGCGTCTCGAGCCGCACGAATATCTTTGGCAATTTGCGCCACGCGTTTGTCGGCCGACCAACCCTGCAAATGGACGGCGAGGATTTTGGGATCGAAGGCTTCGCCGGATTCGGCGACGAGGCCGTACGGAAGGGAGAGAAACGGTGAATTGATGAAACCCGTAATTCCTTGCGTGCGGTGATTGGTGAAAGCATCGAGCCCAATCTCTCGATAGCTTTTTCCATACAGGGGAGAAACGTCATCGACGGGCAAAAGGTAGCTATTCGGTTTGCGGCCGCCGCGATCCACGTCGAAAACTTTTACCGGATTGCCATTCGGGCCCCATGCGGAGAGAGGCAGCCCATCGATGTCGGTGGCGACTTGCAGGTATGCCCTGGAATCGGCGGCAAGTTGGACGGCTTTGGGGGTGAGGCGGCCGGCTGCTACGTGGTGGCCGTGGCCTCCGATCAGGTTATTGATGACGATGTTGGGGCGAAAGGTGCGGATGACGCGGACCATGTCTTCCATGACTTGGTCGCCCCAGATTTTTTCCGTTTCTTCGGGAGTCTTGGAAAAACCAAAGTCGCGCGCTCGGGTGAAATAGAGTTTTACGCCGTAGCCGCGCGTGGCGGCTAATAATTCCTGCGTGCGAATTAAGCCTAGTTGCGGAGCTTGTTCAGGGCCTAACGCGTTTTGTCCGCCTTCGCCGCGGGTGAGCGCAAGCAGCGCCACGTCGGCGTGGAGGCCGCGCGCGAGGTAGGTGAGGATGGCGGCCGACTCATCGTCGGGATGCGCGGTGACGTAAAGGATGCGGGTGGTTACGGCGGCGCTGTCGATAGCTTCGATGGTTTCGGCGAGACCTGGACCAGTTCCGGGAGCTGGAGGAAATTGCGCTTTCGCGCCAGAGCCGATGAAAACTGGAACGCTGAGCAACGTGGCAACCAGGGCCAGTGTTTTCAGGAAATAGCCGCCTGCAATCCTTTGAAAGCGAACGCTTACGCGATTAATTTCTGCTCCAGCATTCTTCGCTTGACCAATCTCCCAACCAATCTTCACGCGACCAGTCTTCACACAACCTCCGGAGTGGCAATTTCAGTTGGTGTTGCAAACGGCCATTCGCGCAACTCTTTGGCGCGAACCAGAAAGGCCAGAGCGCCTAAGACAATTTCGAGCAAGCCCCATTTGCGTGCGGGACCGGTGTACCAGAAGAGGACGGCCCAGCCCATCATGGTGAGTACAGCGGGCAAGGGGTACAACCACATTTTGAAGGGAAACCGGTCCGCAGACCAACGGCGATGCAACAAAATGATGCCGACAGCTTGGCCGATAAATTGGACAAGCAGGCGCATGGCGAGAATTGCGGCGATCACCGTTTCGAGTTTGAAGAGAATGCTGAATACAAAAGCCAATCCGCCAAGCACGAGTAGAGAGATGTGTGGAAATTTCTTGGTGGGATGCAGCTTGCCGAAGACGGAAAAGAAATTACCGTCCAGCGCAGCAGAATACGGCACTCGTGAGTACCCGAGCAGCAACGAAAAAATAGATGCCAGGGCAATCCATAGAACCATCCAGGTGACGAAGTGCGCCGCAGAGGGACCGTACAATTTTTCGACGAAGGTGCTGACAATAAACGGAGAGTATTGGGCTTCGCGCCAGGGAAGCACGCCCAAGATGCTGGTCTGCATGGCCATGTACAAAACCGTGATGCCAATGATGGAAAGAAAAATGCCGCGCGGGATGTTGCGTTCGGGATCGCGGATTTCTCCGCCGAGATGGCAGATGTTGTAGTAGCCCCAGTAGCTGTAAACGGTGTTGACCATGGCGGCGCCGAGCGCAGCAAAAAAGGCCCAAGAAAGATTGAACGCGCCGGGCGGAAAATCGAAAGCCAGCTTGGCGTCAAAGTGAGTGATCCCGCCCCAGATGAGCCAGACCATGGTGGCGATGACGCCGGCCCAGAGCAGGACAGAAATCTTCCCGATGGTGGTGATGCGGCGATAGAGCAGGATAACTAGCAGAATGACCAAGCCACCGGAGACGGCTTTGGCTTCCCATTTGTTGAGCGGATGCAAATAACCGGCGTAGCGAGAAAAACCGATAGCCGCGGAGGAGACGGAGAGAGGCGCTTGGATAAAGGTTTGCCACACGAAGAGGAAGGACATAAGGCGGCCCCAGCGGCGAGGGCCGTAGGCTTCGCTGAGGAAGACGTAGGTGCCGCCGGCTTTGGGCATGGCCGCGCCGAGTTCGGACCAGACGAAGCCATCGAGCGCGGCGAGGAGCGCGCCACCGAGCCAAGCCAGAAGACATTGCGGGCCGCCCATTTGGCGGATGACGATAGCGCTGACGACGAAGGGGCCGATGCCGACGATCTCGATCATGTTGAGCGCGACGGCTTCTTTCAGGCCGAGGCCGCGCTCGAGCGTTTCTTTTTCGGGGCGGGCGGGGTTTGGGGACAGGTCGGGGCGCAAATTCATGGGTTTGGGGAGAATAACAAATGAGGGGCAGAGCTCCTACTCGGGCGTGGCTTCAGAAGGTGGGCGGGTGGATGAGTTTGGCTGACGTGGTACTTTGTCTGGCGTGGCTGCTCTGATTGCCGGCATTCGTAGGCTTTTTGGCGTGCTGTTCCTTTGCATCTCGCTGCTAGGCGGAGGCGTGGCGTTGTGCGCGACAGCGCCGGTTTATGGGTATAGGGTTGTGGCGAAATTTCCGCATTCGACGGAGAGCTATACGGAGGGATTTTTTTATCGGGATGGGATGTTTTATGAGGGTACGGGCAGAGCAGGACATTCCGCGGTGCTCGTGATCGATCCTGCGACGGGGGCAGTTATTCAGCACCGCGACCTTGCCGCGGAATATTTTGGCGAAGGGATTGTGGACTGGGGGCCGAATATTTACGAGTGGACGTGGAAGTCGGGGATTTGTTTTGTGTACGACCGCTTCAGCCTGCAGCTGGTGAAGCAGTTCTCGTATGCGGGCGAGGGCTGGGGGATGACGCACACGGCGAAGGAGTTGATCACCAGCGACGGAAGCGCGATTTTGCGCTTTCGCGATCCCCATACATTTCGCGAGACAAGGCACATTGTGGTTAAAGACGGGAAGAAAACCATCGATCAGCTGAACGAACTGGAATTTATCAAGGGAGAGATTTATGCGAACGTTTGGCATACAGACAGAATCGCGCGAATCTCGCCGGTGGACGGGCACGTGATTTCGTGGATCGATTTGGCAGGGTTGTTGCCGGCAGAGCAGATGGTGGATGCGGAATCGGTGTTGAACGGGATTGCGTACGACGCGCAGCATGATCGACTGTTTGTGACAGGAAAGCAGTGGCCGGCGGTATTTGAAATCAAAGTAGGACAGAAGCCGATCGCGTCAGGGATTGAACACCGGAACTAGCTTGAGGCATGCGCCGCGTGGCTTCAGGGGCTGAAGCCCCTTTTCTCCGGCTAGCGTTTAAGGCACGACTAAAGGTTGCGGAAAAAGTGGCGAGCTTTTGATTATTCAGATAAGGAGGCCGGACTAAAGTCCGGCGCCTACAACGGCTTTCCCATGCGGATGGCCGGTCCTAGATTTAAAGTCGGCGGACTTGCGCGGGGTTGGGTTGTGCCTCAGGATAGGTGATTCGCCAAGGGGCCTTGCAGGCTTCGCTTCGAAGAACATTCAGGGGAAACGCAGAGCATGTCGCCTAGTCCAGACGTGTTGATTGTGGGCGCCGGTTTGGCCGGATTGTGTTGCGCGCGACGGCTGGCTGAGGCGGGCGTGAGTTTTCAGATGGTAGAGGCTTCGGACGGAATCGGCGGGCGCGTGCGCACGGATGAGGTGGATGGATTTTTATTGGACCGCGGATTTCAGGTGCTTTTGACGGCATATCCGGAGGCGAAACAAGTTCTGGATTACGGATTGCTGGATTTGAAGGCGTTTTCTCCTGGGGCGCTGTCGTGGTTCGCCGGGCGGATGAATATTCTGGTGGACCCGTGGCGGAAGCCGGGAATGTGGCGCGAAGCACTGCGTTCGGATTTTGGGACGCTTGGCGACAAACTACGCATCGCGCGGCTGCGCGCGCGGATGAAGCGCAGTTCGATCGAGCAATTGTTTGCGAGGACGGATCGCGCCATCAAAGACGATTTGGCGGCGGAAGGCTTTTCTCAGGACATGATTCACCGGTTTTTCCGGCCGTTTATTGGCGGGATTATTTTGGACGGCGAACTGAAATCTTCCAGCCGCATGTTTGAATTTGTTTTCAAGATGCTTTCGGAAGGGGATACGGCGGTGCCAGCGCGAGGAATGGGAGCAATTCCCGCGCAACTGGCGGCGAAACTTCCGGCGGGCGCGGTACGACTGAACGCGCGGGTGGAATCGCTGCACGAAAATGAGATTTCGCTGCAAGGCGGAGAGACGCTGCAGGCGCGGGCGATTGTGGTGGCGGCGGACGGCCCGGCAGCGGCGCATCTGGTCGGTGAGGCGGAGCCGGCGTCGCGCAGCGTTACGTGTTTTTATTACGCAGCGGAAGAAGCCCCGGTGGCTAAACCTTTGCTGGTGCTGAATGGCGATGGCGCGGGGCCGGTGAATAATTTTACGGTGATGACGGAAGTGGCACCCTCTTATGCTCCGGCGGGGAAACATCTAATTTCGATTTCGGTGCTGGGGATACAAGAATTGACGGATGTGCAGCTGGGCGGATTTATCATCGCGCAGATGAAAAACTGGTTTGGCACCGTGGCGCGGTCCTGGAAATTTTTGCGGAGCTACCGTATTCCGCATGCGCAGCCGCAACAGTACCCGGGGACTCTGGAGCCGCCGCAACGGCCGGTACGGGTACGGCCAGGGGTGTACGTGACGGGAGATCACCGGGACAATGCGTCGATTAATGGGGCAATGGTGAGTGGAAGGCGGGCGGCGGAGGCGGTTTTGGCGGATTTGGCGCGGTGAGGTTGGAGTTTTGCTGGGTGATATAGCGCACGTCACGGATTTTGGCGCTGTAAACCTCAGGTAAATACCTTAGAACTCGGCGGCGCTTTCCTTACAAACGCGCCAGACACCCTGACGGGGCAAGCTGAAGTCTGTGTTACTGCGAACCTAGATTTCCTCGCTTTTCCACATGGTTTGCGGGCGGACTATCGTCGGTACTATTGACCATATTACCAGCGGGCTAGAAACTCGAAACACATGGCACGTTACTCCTCTTTCTTGGGCCGCCGGGTGGAAGTGCATTACCGCGCGAGCGATACGCTGCTTCCAGCATCGGGGATATTTGTGGCGGATTCCGGGCGGTCCATTTTTCTGGAACAGATTTTTGAGCAGCGCGGGCAACACCGTGTCTTCCGGTGGGAAATTCCCTACCAATATTTGGTGAAGATCGGCCTAAGCAAAGAGGAAGAGCCGGTGGAAGCCACAGGTGAAGATGTGGTGCTGGCTAAATCGGAAAACAGAAACCGCATGCTGGAAAACGTGGCGGCAGATGGTTCCGAAGGAAAACTCGCGTCGAGCGCGGCGGCTGGGATGGGATTAATGTCTGCAATACTTCCTGTGGGGCGGCGTTCGAAGCCGGCGTAGCGATAGAAAATTCCACGCACGGTAAATCCTTCCGTAACTTCTCATTGTTACTTCCCTTCTACAAGTTCGATCACGATCTCTAGGTGACGTGAGCGCGAAAAGAATCGCGCATCCGTTTCCGTTACAATCGAATCCATATTATTCGGGAGTTCACAGGCGGTTGCGCAAGCTCAATGCAGCCGGTACGCGACTGTGCGCGTTTGTGGGCGAACGGTTTAAGGTGGCCGGACTAAAGTCCGGCACCTGCAGAGGAGCTGAGGCATGAAACCCTCCGTGGGATTTATCGGGCTGGGATTGATGGGAAAGCCCATGAGTTTGAACTTGTTGAAGGCAGGATTTGCGGTGACGGTATGGAATCGCACGGCGTCGCGCGCGGAAGAAGTGGTGGCGGCGGGCGGAACGCTGGCGAAGTCGGCGCGGGAGGTGGCGGCTAGTTGCGATTTTCTGATTACGATTGTCAGCGATCCTCCGGCGCTTGAGGAAGTTTTGTGGGGCGGGGGCGGACAAGGTGGCGCTTTGTCTGGGTTGAAGAGCGGCGGGATTTATATGGACTCGAGCACGGTGTCTCCGGACTTGGCGCGAAAGATCGCGACGGCGTGCGCAAAGCAGAAGGTGCGATTTCTGGATGCTCCTGTTACTGGCGGCGATTGGGGCGCGAAGAAAGGCGAACTGCTGTTCATGATTGGCGGCGACGCGGAAACGGTCAAGGAAGCGGAGCCATTGCTGGGCGTAATGGGCAAGAAATGGTTTCACTTGGGGCCGAACGGCGCGGGGCAGACGATCAAACTGGCGATGAATGCGATTCTGGCGCTGCAGGTGGAAGCGCTGGCGGAGGCGATGGCGCTGGTGTCCGCGGCGGGGTTGCAGCCGGAGAAATTGGTGGAGGTGATGCAGTCGAGTATGGCGCGGTCTGGCGTGCTGGATGTGAAGTCGCAGAATTTGTTGAAGGGCGATTACACGCCTAGCTTTCCGTTGCGACTGATGCTGAAGGATGTGAATTTGGCGATGGATTTGGCGAAAGAATTGGGAGTGACGCTGCCGGCGGTGGCGGCGGCGCAGGCGACGTATGGCGCGGTGAAGCGGGATGCGAAGGAAGATATGGACTATTCGGGCGTGATGAAGTTTTGGAAGAAATAAAGTTGACGAAAAAAATAGACGAGACGGAAGTGTTTCTGTTGAAAGGTGCATGAGTTGGAACAAAGACCGCACCCATAGAACCAATGGGTGCGGCACCCGGTCTCGGTTGAATACTCGACGTGCTGCGTGGGGACTTAGGGTCGGGCGGCTGGGGAGAAAAAGCCGATGGGTAGATCGCGGGCGGTGCGCAGGCCAGCGGGGGCGTCGAGGATTACGGGAATGGTGTTGACTACGACGGAGGCGGTGGCTACGTCGCCTGGCGAGCCGCCGGGAACTACCAGGGAAATGTTGGGCTGACCGCGAAGTTCCACAGTGTCGGAAGGATTTCTGGCGCCGACGTACATCTGCAATTCCAAATAAATTAATTCGTTGCCGTCTTTTGTGCCGCGAGCGATCTGGTGGACACCGGCGGCTTGGCCGGCTTCGACGGTGAGGTATTGCGTTTGCACGCGGGCTCCGGCGATCACTGGCTCGATGGTTTCGGTGATTTCGTCGACGGAGATATTCAGGCTGTCGGCGACCATGGCGACGGATTCCGGCAAGCCGACGTGCTTGATGGTGCCGGCTTGAACTTTGGCGCGAAATTCCTCGACGCTGAGGCCGGCGCCAATTTTTTTCTGGAGCGGTTCGCGGCGGGTGGAAGCGTCGACGATGCGGACGGCTTTGGCGTGTTCGATATTTTGTGAGACGGCAGCGAGGGTCACGACGAGCTTGTCCATGGCGAAGCCGGGGTTGACTCCCGTGCCGACCAAGGCGACGCCCCAATCTTTGGCGGCTTTATCGAGTTGCGCGGCGAGTTCCGGATAGGTGCGGTAGGGGTAAGACAATTCCTCGCAGGTGGAAACGATGCAGGCTTCGGCTTCGAGGCAGGCGAGGAGTTGGTCCATGACCGCGGGGAGCGCGGAGGAGGTGGAATGGATTACGACGTCGGCGGAGAGGCCGAGGACTTCCGCGACATCGGCGGAAATTTTTACGCCCCAAGGTGCGTCCGTGGCACCGACAACTTCGCCCAAGTCGCGGCCGACTTTTTCCGGGTCGGTATCGATGGCGCCCACGATTTCGATGGCTTGCTTCTGGCGCATGAGCTTCGCGATGGACGCCCCGATGGGGCCGACACCATATTGTATGGCGCGAATTTTCTTCTTCACGTCGTTCTCCGTTCGAATGGTGAGGCGTAAAATGCCCGCGACGGCGCACGGGACCTATTTTTCGATGCAGCGAGCCCTCTACGATAAAGGAAGTGCGCAGGGCAAGCAACCGGAGAAACGGGGCGTTGTCGAACCACCTGGCTGCACGCATAATGGCCTACGGACTTTTTCCATTGGGAGCCACACGCACATGCAAGCAAAGAAACTAAGCGACGCCGAAATTAAAGAGAGTATGAATGTGGCGAAGGGTTGGAGCCTGGTCAATGGCAAGCTACACCGGGCGTTCGAATGCAAAGATTTCGTAGCGGCTTTCGGGAACATGACGCGCGTGGCGTTGGTGGCGGAAGGGATGAATCACCATCCGGAGTGGAGCAACGTGTGGAACAAAGTGGTGATCGATCTGAATACACACAGCGTTAGCGGGCTGAGCAATCTGGATTTTGAGTTAGCGGTGAAGATCAACGAGATATTTGGCGTTTAGCGGAGTAGAGATTCAAGACCGGGCAAATTTCCTGATAGTCCCAATTAAGTACCGTTAGCTACTTCCTACGCAGTTCTATTGACTCCGCACAACCGTTCTTCACAATGACGGTACCCCCTATTCCCCCATTCGAAGTGTATCCAGAGGACTGCTCTCTCCAGTCTCGTGCCCAGGTTCACCGGTGATGGCTCAAACGGTAGTTCCGATCGCGCAGCAGAGTTTGGAAGCGGCACATAGCCGCGAACCCGTCGGCGACACGGGTGTGCCGACCATGGGCAAACCTAAGAACATTCGCATCCTGCTGGCGGGCGACAATGACGGGCGAGCGGCGCAAGCGTTGCGAGCGCTTTTTTGCGAACCCGAGCATGAGTTGGAACTGACGGCGGTGTCCACGATCGCCACCTTGTTGCCTACCCTGGGCGTTGTGAATCCCGAAATTATCGTGCTGGACATTGCTATCAGCCGAGAGAACCCGCGCGACACAGTTCGACGGCTACATCGCGCCACGCCAAGCATCCCGTTGGTGGTGCTGGCGGATGAATCGAAAAAAGATGCTGCCAAGGAGACGCTTCTGGAAGGCGCGATGGACTACATCCTGCGGGAGTACATGGATACCGCCACGCTTTCGCGGATATTCCGGGGAGCGCTCGAGAGAAACACGCTGGAGGGATTGGCGGACCTGCTGCGGGATAAGGCAACGGGACTTTACTCACGGGACGGCTTGATGACCATCGGTTGCAGCACGATGGAGCGGATCCGGCGCAACAACGGAACACTGGCACTGTTTTGTATCCGAATTCAGAGTCTAAACGAAATGCGAAGCGAGATGGGAAGTGGAGCGGCGGACGCGGTTTTGCAGGCGCTAACGTCCACATTAGGCGACTGCTTCCGGCGCAGCGACATTCTGGCGCGCATTGGAGATGCGCAGTTCGCGGCAGTGGCAGTAGACGCCACACCCGCCGGCGCAGGAATTTTGCGGCAACGCCTGGAGCGGCGGCTGATGCAGCTGCTGCAGATGCAACGCGCGGGTGGAACATTGAGGTTCTCTGTAAATGGCGGGATGTGGAATTATAGCGAACCCACAACCTTCCCCGAGCTGCTAGATGGGATTGAAGCGGGTTTGCGCGTGCCGGCGGATAACGTTTTGGTGTCCGCATGAACCCGCAAGTACAGGCGGTATCGTCGCCAACGGAAGGTACTTCACCCCTACGACTATTGATCGCGGAAGATAACGTGGGCGATCGGGATTTAATGGTGCTGGAGCTGGCGCGCGCAGGAATACGGGGCACGCAAACCCACGTAGAAAACAAGCAGCAGTTTGAAGCGACGATGGTCCCCGGAGCCTTCGACGCGATTATCTCGGACTACCGTTTTCCAAGCTGGACCGGGATGGATGCGTTCGCGTTTGCGCAAAGCGTGGATGCCGACGTGCCATTCCTGCTGGTGACCGGCAACCTGGGGGATGAGGCGGCGGTCGACTGCATCAAGCGCGGTGTGAGCGACTACATCCTAAAAGATCATTTGTTCCGCTTGCCGATGGCCCTGGAACGCGCAATGGCGGATCGCGCACTACGCCAGAAACATTTGCATGCGCAAGAGGCGCTGCGCGTTTCGGAAATTCGCAATCGGGAACTGGTGCAGCACTCGATATATGGGATTTTGCGCGCGGAAGCCAATGGCAAATTTATGGATGCCAATCCCGCGCTGCTGCGAATTTTGAATTTGAGCTCGGCGGGGACGCTCCCGAGTTCACTGCAGGATGTATACCGCTTTCCGGAACAGTTTGCGCAACTCATGTCGTCTTGCCGGGCCTTCGGGCAGGTACATGGCGCGGAGGCGGAATGGCGGCGGCCGGATGGTGGGATCATCGCTGTGCGGCTGCAGCTGAGGTCGCTATCGCCGCCGGACCCGGAAGGTTCGGTGGAACTGATCGTGGAAGATGTGACGGAATTGCGAGCGATGGAACGGCAGTTGCGGCAATCGCAAAAATTTGAAGCGATTGGCCAATTGGCAGGCGGCGTAGCGCACGATTTCAACAATGTGATTGGGGCAATTCTGGGCTGGGCGGAACTGGGCCTAGAAGCGCCGAACGATGATCCGCAGGTAACAGAGCGTTTCAGCCGCATCCGCGAGCAGGCGGACCGCGCGGCATCCTTGACGCGTGAACTCTTGGCGTTCGCGCGAAGGCAGGTATTGCAGCCGCGCAACGTGGATTTGAACGCGATCACCAGCGGAATCACTGGATTTCTCGACAAAGTATTGGGCAAAAATATCGAGCTAAAACTGATCACGACGGCGCTTGCGCCGATCAAGGCCGACCCCACACAGATCGAACACGTTTTAATGAACCTGTGTCTGCACGCGCGAGACTCCATGCCCAATGGCGGATTTTTGCGCATTGAGACGGAAACTGCAGATCTGGACGATTCGTTCTGCCGGTTCTATCCGTACGTGACGCCAGGGACGTATGCGGTGCTGTCGGTGGCAGATACGGGAATCGGCATGGACTCGGAAACGCGTGAACATATCTTCGAGCCGTTCTTTGGAGGGCCAGAATCAGGCTCCCGCGGAATGGCGCTGGCGACGGTATATGGCATCGTGAAGCAGCATGGTGGCTTCATTCACGTGTATAGCGAACCCGGGCAGGGATGCCTGTTCCGCGCATATTTTCCTGTCGTCGATCGTCCGACAGGAGGTGGTGCGGACACAGAACGCGCCATCGGCTCCGGCAATCCTGCGCGGCACCGAAACGATATTGCTAGCTGAGGATCACGAATCGATCCGAGAGATGGCGAGGCACACTCTGTTGGCGCTGGGGTACCGCGTACTGGCGGCCTGCGATGGCGAGGAAGCATTGCAGCTATGCCAAGACCAAGTTCCGGACCTGGCGGTGTTGGACGTGATGATGCCTAAGCTCGGCGGACCGGCGACAGCGGCAAAACTGGTTCGGCTGATTGACCATTTGCCGGTGGTGTTCACCAGCGGATATTCACAGGAAAATAATGGCGTTGCCGGAGTAGGAGCGGGCGAACACTACCTGCAAAAGCCGTACAGCCCGACGGCGCTAGCGCGGTTGGTGCGTACGGTGCTGGATCACGCGCGAGTGCCTACGCCGGCTTGATATCGGCGTGGTGCTCGCTGAAAATCTTTCGTCCCATCTTTGTGAGGCTGACCGCCTGCGCAACTTCCGAAAATCTGCTAGCTTGTCTAGGAGATGGGCAAAACGGAAGCAACACCGGTTCTAACAGATCCGAAATCGGGCACGGAGCCTGGACTCGCGCCCGAGGTGCGTTCCGCCGCAACCAAACTGTTGACGTGGTCGAGCCTGATCATCGCGGTCCTGCAGAGCTTGTGCACTGCGGTTCTGGCGGTGAGTGGTATTCGGGTGCTTATAGGCCTAACCGCTCTAGCCGCAGCTGCAGGCTCCAATGCGCCTGCGAAGGGCTATCACTCTGACGCGATTCGCATCCCGATGATGGCGGTGGCGCTGCTGGGCTCTCTACTCAATTTGTACCTGGTGTGGCATATTCGCCGGCTGCGCAATCGCCCCGCGGCACAATGGCGACTGGCGCCGCTAAGCGCGAAGAAGCTGGCCTCCGAACGACTGCAAATTATTCTTTCGATTGTGACGCTGGTGTTGCTAGCTGCGGAGTGGATTACGCATTCATTGCTGCACCATCCGCCAAGGTAACGCCACCAAGGTAACTCCCGCCAAAGTAGCCGGCACCAAGTAGTTTGCCGCAAGACGCCCGCTGTACATGCCGCGCGATTATTTCGCGGAACCGGGAATGTCCAAACCGGACGGTCCATTCTTTGCGGCGAGCAGTTCCTTGGCCAACCGCGCATGCAGGCGCTCACTAAAGCCAACGGGCAATTCGAAAGTGCGTTCATCCGCGGTCAAAATCAAAATATTGCGGGTGGAATCCAGAATGGCGGAGCAGATTTCACAGTGTTCCAGATGCCTTTCGATTTCGAGGCGCAACTGGGCGTCGACGGTGCCGTCGATGTATTCCGAAATGTAATTCCAGACATGCTCGCAGTTAAGTTTCATTTCGAGCTCCAGAAAAATCGTTTCCGGACCGGCTGCGAGGCGGCTTTGAGCAGCGGCGCGAGGCGTTTTTGCAGCAGCATGCGCGCGCGATGCAAGCGCACTTTTACGACGTTGGCGCTGATTTCCAAAGCTTGAGCGGTTTCGCGCACGTCCATTTCCTCGATATCCCGCAACGTAAACACTTGACGATAGATCACGGGAAGCTCCCCCACCGCCTCTACCAGCGCCTGGCGAATCTCTTTGCGCTCGAGAGACTCGAGCGGGATTTCTCGCCAGTCGGTAAGGACGGCAGGCGTGAAATCGCCGGTCTCGCCGGAAGGCTGCTCGTCCAACGTCTCTGTGGGCATGCGGCCGGCGTTCCGCAGCCGACGGCGACCTTCGTTCAACGCGATGGCCACCAACCAAGTGCTGAACTTGGAGTCCGCGTGGAACGAGGACAATGCGCGGAAAGCCTTCAGCATGGCTTCCTGAGTTACATCCTCCGCTTCCGCTTCGTCTTTCAGCATGGCCAACACGGTGAGGTAGACCATGCGCTCACACGGCCGAATCAGTTCATGAAACAAATCCGTGTCGCCGGCCAAAATGCGCGCGATGAGTTCCTTTTCGCCATTCTGGACGGTCATGCCCGCATCCGGCTGTCGCATTTACAACTCATTAATTCTCAGTCCTCTAGTTGGTCCACATAACCGACAGGTATAACCCACACAACCAGGCACGCAACCAGGCGATTCCATTGGGTTCGAGTCCCCGGCTTTGCAAAGGTTACCAGCAGAGTGGAAGCGTGATTCGCGTCAATTCAGCGAGGATTATGCCGAGGAGATCGTCGACGGGCGAAAACCCGGAAATACCGTCCGGGTAGTGCCTAGGCGTGTCATGTGAGCTACGTAAGCGCGGGAAACACGCCAATTAACGTGTTTTCTGATTGACACTCGCAGACGGCGATGTTAAAAACGCGACTAATTGAAGGCACTTTGTGGTTTGTCTCCTGACGCACATTCTTGTGTCGCGAAGGTGAGGCCGCAGGATCGGAAGTTCGGTACTGCTGAGACTCAGAGTGTTTTCTGTACCACCCACCACCCCGGGAGGCGAATTCTCACGATTTCGCCTCCTTTTTATTTTCACTACCAGAAATAAACCTAATATTTTAAATGAGTTACGGCGCAGTTAGAGTCTGTCGCCTGTTGAGGAGGTAAACTGCTGTATGCCCGCATTGCTCGATTTTCGCCACGTCACCGTGTTGCGAGGGGAATCCCGGAACGCCTCCGTGCCAGCCCTGGATGACGTTAGCCTAAGAATCGAGCAGGGGGAGCATGTCTGCATCCTGGGACCCAACGGCTGCGGCAAGTCCACGCTGATCAAGACGGTAACTCGAGAGCTCTATCCCTTGCCGGGGGAGGGGACGTTCGTATCGATTTTGGGGCGGGAACGTTGGGACATCTTCGAGTTGCGACATTTCTTGGGAGTGGTGTCGCCGGACGCCCTCGCTTGCGACGCCAGAGAGGTTAGCGGCCGCGACATCGTGATTTCTGGATTCTTCAGCAGCGCACGCGTCTTTCCGCATCACCGTCCTTCGGCAGAACATATACGTCTCGCAGAGGAAGCGCTGTCACGCCTGGGCATCGCGCACCTCGCAGACCGGCCGCTGGCGCAAATGTCTTCCGGAGAAGCCAAACGCACGATGATCGCACGGGCCTTGGCCCACAAGCCAGAGACGTTACTGCTGGACGAACCGAGCAACGCGCTCGACATCGCCGCACGGTTTCAACTGCGCGACACGTTGCGAGATCTGGCCAAATCAGGATTGGCGATTGTGTTGGTGACGCATCACATTTCGGAAATTATCCCAGAGATTGAACGAGTGATTCTGTTGAAAAACGGACGCATTGTTGCGGATGGACAAAAGAACGCGATACTTACGACGCGAAACCTGACGGAGCTTTTTGGCGTCCCTGTAGAGGTGACTTCGCGGGACGGCTACTTTGATATCTCTTAGTGATGCTGTTGCATCCAAAAATAGTAGGCCTACCCCGCGGCGTTTGCGGTTTTGACCGAACAAACCCCGGGTGAATTTGGCCATTTGCGGCCTGACGATGCCTGCAGGAAACCAGTTATGGAGGTTACGATGAAACGGATTTTCAACGCGAAGGCGCTCTGTGCGGCATTGGGGTTTATGGCGTGTTGCGGCGTGGCCGCCGCGCAAGGTACGCGCGGCGGAACTACCACCGCGACGCAACCCACCACGAACTCCACAAATCCCAACAACGGATACGATGCCAACAACGGTAACAATTTGAATCGACCCCTGAGCGAGGCCCGTCCGGGGGATTATTTTACTGGGAAGGTGGCGCTGGGTTCCGGAGCGCTGCCATGGGATCCCATTACGGTTACCATGGCGTGCAATGGAGCGAATCGGATTACCACCGCTACGGACGCGAAGGGCGCGTTCGTAATTGCGGCCCCGAATTCTGGCGGAGCGGCGGCGACACAGGATGCGAAACCGAAATTCGGAAGCGACGCGATTGGCTGCACGGTGCAGGCGCAGCTGGCAGGGTTCGAATCAAGCACGCTGACGATCACCAATCGCAACGTACAAGACACCCCGGACATCGGAACAATTTCGTTGAAGCGCGAGGCCGGCGCAGAGGGAGCCGGGCTGAGCAGCACGACGGCAGCGGCTCCTAAGGACGCGGTGAAGGCCTTCGAAAAGGCGCGCAGCGAATGGCTGGACAAGAAACCGGACAAAGCGCAGAAAGAGCTGGAAAAGGCGGTACAGATCGATCCGCAGTTCGCGGAAGCCTGGTACCAGTTGGGGAAAATACAGCAGGATGCGAAATCGGCGGATGCGTACAACTCTTTCAGCAAGGCGGCAGCGGCCGATCCGAAGTTTTCCATGCCATACGAACACATGGCACAACTAGCGGCGCAATCGCAGAAGTGGGATGACCTGGCCGGCGCGACCGCGCATGCGCTGGAGTTGAATCCGCAAGGCTCCGCGTGGCTGTGGTATTACGATGCGCTGGGAAATTACAAATTGGGCAAAGCGGATCGTGCGGAGTCCAGCGCGACGAAAGCTTTGGCAGCCGACCCCCAGCACCAGGTGCTGGTAACCGAACAACTTCTGGCCGTAATTCTGGCGGGCAAGGGTGACAGCGCGGGTGCGTTGGCCCATTTGAAGAATTCGCTGACGTATCTGCCGCCGGGGCCGAATGCGGATCTGGTGAAGCAACAAGTGGCGCAACTGGAAAAGGCGGCGCCGCCTCCTTCCAAGTAAGACCTGGATTGAGGGCGTTTTCGGGAGTTATCTGGATGTCTGGACGCTTTTGAAAGCGTCCAGGCATTTTTGCGCGGTGTCTAGCTCAGAAAAACGGCTGCCCTCCTGTTCGACGAGATAGTATTCGACGCCTCCGCCATGTTCCGCGGCCTGGAAAATCGCTTTCCAATCCGCGACGCCTTCACCGAATAAGACTTTATAGCCCTTGTCCGCTCCGGGCGCCCAATCCTTGCAGTGAATAGAACGGATACGGCCGGGATTCGCGTGAATCCACGCCACCGGGTCGGAACCGGCTTCGAGGCACGTACCGACGTCGAGCTGCAGCATTACAGACGGTTTTGTGTTCTCGGCGAGAATTTCTATGGGGCGCTTGCCCTCTAGCGGCGCAAATTCTGCGTTGTGGTTGTGGTAGCCGGCTTTCAGGCCATCGGGTTCCAGTTGTTCGGCGACGTGATTGAGGGTATGGGCCAGCTCGCGCCATTGTTGTAGCGTGGTTTTCGGATCGGAGCTGGCCATCACCAGATATTTGCTGCCTAAGATCAGGTTCATATTTTTCGCGCGAGGCAGATTTTCCTTGCTGAAATAGGCCGCACTGTTATGGGTGGAGTAGCACTTCATTCCCAAGTCGTCGAGTAGCTTGCGGGTTTGTTGGGCTTGCGCTTCGGTCCAATCGAAATATGGGGCGTAGAATTCCACGCACTGGTAACCCATCTTGGCGACAGCGCGCAGCGTGGCATCCTGGTCGCGCTTGAGGCTTTCGCGCACAGAAAACAGTTCGAGGCCGACGGGGACTTTGCCGCTCGCGCCGTAGAGGTTCGCCAAACCCGTTGCGGAAATCAGCACAGGCGCTCCGGCGGATAGGGCGAGAAATCTACGGCGCGAAAAGTGCTTCGTGTTCATGAGCGTCCCCTGTGGATAAATACCCGCGTGAAATTAAGCCATGGCGTACAAGAATTCCACGTGCGAAGCGATGGCGCCGTCCATGCCTCTCACTTTGGGATTTTCTGATTCGATCAAGTAATACTCGTTTGGAGCATGCGCGCCGTTGCCGTGGCCCAAACCGAAGTGGCCGGCAGGCAGCTTCAGCGGCTCACCGGTGAAGACGTATCCGGGCCAGGAGCCTGCTAAGCGCGGCATCATCACCGGGTCGATGCCGTTTTTGCGGTAGACCTCCGCGCTGACACGGATAATTTTGGAATCGGCGGCAGTGGAGGTGGGATCGTATCCGCCGCTCATGTGCACTTCGATGTCGCCAAAACCTTTTGCGGCGAGATGATTTTTGAGCGCCTCAAGCGCCCCTGCCGCAGTCATGTCCGGAACCAGTCGTAGATCCAATTTCGCCACCGCTTTGCCTGGCAAAATTGTTTTGCCGCCGACTCCGGTGTAACCACCCACTAAACCTTCGATGTTGATGGTCGGGCGCGATACCAGCAGCTCGATGGCTTGCTGCCAGCCGACATCGTGGACCCAGTGGTCGACTCCCAGTTGTTTCTTCGCGTCGCTTTCTTTCAAGCGTTGCGCGGCGACCGCGATCATTTTTTTGTCGACGTCAGAGAGCGGCAGAACTTTGTCGGTGTATCCGGGAATGGCGGGATCGTTGCCGTCAGGAGAGACGAGCGAAGCCAAAGCTTCGACGAGATGCCATGCGGGACTGTCCAGTTCGGCTTTCGTGCTGGAGTGCACGTCGTGCTTCGGCCCGCGGCCCCATTTTTCGCCGCTGGAAATCAGTTCGAGCTCCACGACGCCCTTGGCACCCAAAAACAACGTTACGTCGCCCGCCAAGCCTTGCGAGGCGTAAGGCATGAACACGCCATCACATTTTTTCAGCGCCGCCAGCACTTCGGGTTTGCGGACGACTTGCGGAAAATGCGGTGAGCCAATTTCTTCTTCGCCTTCAGCCACGAATACCAGATTCACGGGCAGCTTTTTTCCAGCGCCGCGAATTGCGTGCAACGCGGCGAGGAAAGTTGACTCCGGTCCCTTTTGATTTACCGCGCCACGCCCAATGACCACTTTTCCGAGACCGGGCTTGTCTGCCAACGCAGCATCGAATGGCGGCGAAACCCACTCAGAGGGATCCACCTGTTTCACGTCATACATGTAATAGACGCCCAAGCTGCGCGGCGCTCCGACATCGAGCGTGGCGAAAACTCCGGGCTGTCCGTCCGTGGGCATTTTTGTGACGCCGCTGAAGCCGGCATCCTTCAGCATGTTCATCATGAGTTCGCAGCCCTCGTTCATGCCGCGATTTTCCGCGGCGATGGATGGCTGGCGGATCCAATCCTGCATACGCTTCAGCGATTCATCGTGGCGTTTGGTGATTTCCGCGGTGATGGCGTCCATGTCGGCCGCGGGCAGTGCTGCACCTGCGTGTAAGTTTGCGGCTTTGGACCACGCCATCGCTGGGAAGCTTCCGGCAACCGCTGTCCCCAACGCTGCGGCACCGGCCTGTTGCAAAAACGTTCGCCGCTGCGCATCGATTGCCGACCCTTGCAAATTTTTTTCGTCCGCCATCATGTCCCCCAGAAATTTTGAAATTAGAAATTAGCCGCAGCGCGGAGACTACACCCGCGGAGTCCGCGCTTCAACCAATTCTCAACATCACGGTCCGCCGATACAGTGACTTATGCCAAATAGGTCGGCAAAGTACCGTTTGACGAACCGTGGTAAACAAGACATCTTGGTAACCGGACGGTAACCATGTTCGGTCTCAGCCATTATTTTTATCCCTGGGGCATTTTCTTGCAGGTAGCGGCGATGATCCATTTTTTTCGCCGGCGCCCGGAAAACTACTGGTTTTACATAATTATTTTTCTTGGCCCGATCGGGGCCGCGGCGTATCTGGTGATGGAGGGCCTGCCGGATCTGGCGCTGCTGCGGGGAACCTTTCAAGGGTTTGGGCGCCGGTCACGCATAAAAAAACTGGAAATCACCATTTTGGACAATCCCGCAGCGGGAAATTATGAAGAGCTCGGCGAGTTGTACCTGGAGCAGAAGCAATTTGCCAAGGGGCGCGAAGCGTTCAATCACGCCATTTCTTCGCGTAGCGATTCTCCGCACGCTTTTTTCGAGCGTGCCCAGTGCTCGCTGGGGCTCGGTGATTTCGGCGCAGCGATCCCGGATCTGGAGTGGGTAGTCTCGAAAGACCGCAAATTCGCGTATTACCGTGCAGCAGGCCTGCTAGCGGATGCCTACGCGCGCTCTGGCCGGCTGGACCTGGCGGCGCCGCTATTCGCGGACGTCGCACAGTTTTCCACCACGGCGGAAACCCTTTATAACTATGCAAACTTCCTGAAGCTGGAGAACCGTCCCGAGGAAGCGCGTGAGTGGACGCAGAAGCTACTGGCTAAAAAGCGCACGCTCCCCCGCTATATGCAGCGCGTCGAGCGGCCATGGTTTCGCAAAGCGAAATCGCTGCAAAAAGAGCTGGCGAGCGCCTGATCCGGCGGCAAAGCTTGCCGCATTGGCTTACAGTGGCCCGGGAGCGCTATATTTATTCACGAATTTTGCAGGCAAGGCGTGTCGATTTCGGTGGTGGCCGGACGACTATCTGGTGTACGCAAGCACTTCAATCGAACTTTGGAGGATGCCATGAAATATCTCTGCTTGATTTATGACAACGAGAAGGCCTGGGAAAACATGTCCAAGGAAGAATCCGCCGCTATCTTTGGCGAGTACGGAGCACTTACGAACGACATTAAGAAAAGTGGACATTGGGTCGGCGGAAATCCGTTGCAGCCAACTTCCACCGCCACTACGGTGCGCGTGCGGCAGGGGAAAGTCTCGACCACCGACGGGCCGTTCGCCGAAACCAAGGAACAGCTCGGCGGGTACTATCTGGTGGAAGCCAAAGATCTGAATGAAGCTATCCAATTGGCAGCGCGTATTCCCTCTGTGCGCACCGGATCGATTGAGGTCCGGCCGATCATGGAAATGGGAATGAGTGCGGTTGGCTAAGCCGTTTCCCTGGGGAGATTTCCATTTCGGATGAGCAACATCCTGCAGCGGCGGAGTGCCTCGAGAAGATCGAGGCGCTCTACCGCTCGGATTCGCGGCGCGTACTTGCGACGCTAATTCGCCTATTGGGCAGTTTCGATCTGGCGGAGGAAGCTACGCACGACGCTTTTGCCGCCGCGCTGGATTCCTGGCCGCGAGACGGCTTCCCCGAAAAACCCCGTGCCTGGCTCATCTCCACCGGGCGATTCAAAGCGATTGACCGACTGCGGCGCGGCGCGCGATTTGATGCCGCACTTGCAGCGATCGCAGATCAACTCGAAGTGCATACGACTGACCCAACAACCTTGATGGATGAGCAGGCGAATGGACTCGAAGACGACCGTCTGCGGTTGATTTTTACCTGTTGCCATCCGGCGTTGACCCCGGATGCTCGCGTGGCGTTAACTTTGCGCGAAGTCTGCGGCCTGACGACCGAAGAAATTGCGCGCGCTTTTCTCACTCCGGCGCCAACCCTGGCGCAACGCATCGTGCGCGCAAAAAGCAAAATTCGCGACGCACAAATTCCCTACCAGGTTCCAGCTCGCGAAGACCTAGCGGAGCGGCTGGACGCCGTCCTGCATGTGATCTATCTGGCTTTCAACGAAGGCTATTCCGCTTCCGCGGGCGAAACGTTGACGCGCAATGACTTGTCCAGTGAAGCGATTCGGCTGGGGCGTTTGCTGGTGGAACTTTTGCCGGAGCCGGAGGCGATCGGCTTGCTGGCGCTGATGCTGCTGCATGACGCGCGACGCGACGCTCGAACCTCTGCCACTGGCGAACTTCTGCTATTGGACGAGCAAGATCGATCTCTGTGGAATCAGCCACAGATCCGCGAGGGTTGCGCTCTCGTGGAGCGAGCGCTGTCTTCCAGAAGATTCGGTCCCTACACCCTGCAGGCGGCCATTGCTGCAACGCACGCGGAGGCTGCCAGTGCGTCAGCCACGGACTGGGAACAAATCGTGGGATTGTACGACGTGCTGATGCGGGCGGAGCCTTCCGCGGTGGTGGAGCTAAATCGCGCAGCCGCTGTAGCGATGCGCGACGGGCCGGAAGCCGGGCTGGCTCTGGTCGATTCGATTTTAGCTCGCGGTGAACTGGCGGATTATTATTTGGCGCATTCGGCGCGCGCAGACCTCTGTCGGCGCTTAGGCCTCGTGCCGGAAGCTGTTGCGGCGTATGAGAGGGCTTTGGTTCTGACGCAGCAAGGACCCGAACAGCGATTTATGGAGCGACGTTTGGCGGAACTGCGGCGGGAACAAAAATGAATTACAGATTCAGTGTGGCGACCGGGGTTCCCTGGTCCGCCACGATCACTTCGCCGCGGAACATGCTCTCCGCGGGACGGCGGCGCAGCGCTTCCTCCGCTGAAATACGCACCACGTCAGGATTATTATTTTCCAGCGAGACGTGCGCCAGCACCAGATACCGCGCGAAGGCGTCGAAACCATCCGGGTCCGCAAGATATTCGCTGACCGCGTGATTGGAAAGATGACCGGTGCGGCTGAGCACGCGCTGCTTCACGACCCAGGGATACGGCCCCACTTTGAGCATGTCGAGGTCGTGATTGGATTCGAGCAGCAGGCAATCGGCGTCTCGCAAATGTACTTTCACAAGTTCCGGCAAATAACCAAGGTCAGTGACCAGCGCCATTTTTTTGCCGTCGGATTTAAATGTGAAGCCTAGCGGGTCAGCCGCATCGTGCGGAATCGCGAAAGCGTGGACGTCGATATCGCCGATGGTGAAACGCTGGCCGGCATGAATGGTTTCCACGCCGCGCAGTCGTTTGCTGAACGTTTCCGGCAGGCAGCGCTGCAGCGCATCCATAGTCGGCTCGGTAACAAAGAGTGGAGCTTTCCACAAGCCCAGCATTTGCGGCAGACCGTGGCAATGATCGGAATGTTCGTGGGTGATTAAAATACCGTCGAGCGAATCTACGGTGATATTAAGGGCCGCGAGGCGGGCCAGCGTTTCACGTTTGCCAAGCCCAGCGTCCACCAGAAGTCGGGTGCGCTCCGTCTCGAGAAGAGTGATGTTTCCCGAGCTGCCGGAGGCCAAGATGGAGACGCGCAGGCTGATCGCTTTTTATCCTAGGCAAACAAATAGTGAAACCAAAATGATTTCTGGATAATGGCAGAGCGGCGTCTCGCCGTCAACGGCGATTGCGAGTGGACTGCGATCAAGGAGTGGAAATTGGTACCGCGTTGATAGTGGTCGTCTACGGCTCCATGCCAACCTTTTCGCGAGCGGCGCTTTGGCTGGCTAAATACGCGGCGTTTTCCTGCAGGAACTTCGCTTTCAGTTCGTAGGCTTTTTGCATGCGCGCCTTGAACGTTTGCAGAGCCGCGGCGTTGCGAAATGTTGCGGAGTGGCCATCAGCGTCGATCGTGTACGCTGCGCTATTTTTCAGCATAAATTCATAGGCCGCGATGCAGGCGTTGAGCCAATCGCGTTCGTAACCGCTGGCTGCGGTGCGATGCGCGACGGACTGTTCGATTCCCGGCATAAATCCTGCCAGAAATTCGCGCTTGTCGTCATCGCTGGCGTTGATCGCAGCGACGTAGTCTTTCATTTTGGCGAGCATTGGCTCGGGCGAGGTGAATTTCTCTGCGACAGCGAGCCTGGCATGTAGTTCGGTAAGAATCGTTTGCATGCTCGCGGCGCTCCGAAAAGACTCCGGCGTGAGCCACGGATGTGCCGTGGCATCGAGGCGAGACACTTCCGCGACGTACGCGTCATTGGAGATTTTTAGATCTGTATACAGCGAAATAATCGCGGGATCCCATGGAGTGGCGACATGCGGCGCGCGCGGAATTACCTTGCTGGCGGCGATTTTCGAGGATGGCGCGAGTGCGGGATCGGGCAGTGAGCGCGGCGAACCGCCGGCGCCGAGCAGCGTCAGCAACGCAAAAAGCGACGCTCCGCAGGAAATCGGCAATAACTTGGTCACCAAGGAAACGGTTTTGTGCCGCAGCGCGTAATACGCAAAAACAATCAGCGCCGCCGCCAGGAATGGCCCAGTGCAGGCGCCGATGAAATAGCCGGCATCTTGCCAGGAGAGAAACCCGAATTTGTGCATGGTGGCCGCGTACGCCGCTCCGGGCACCAGCACGAGCGAGAGGCAAAGCGAAAGCCACACCAACGGAACATTGCTGCTCGAACGCAGCCCGCCAGTCGGAAGTGGTAACGCAGTCTGTGCAATGCTCGCAGCGCCATCCAGCGCCGCGTGGCGCGACTCCCCGCACCACGGGCAATCCGCGAATCCGTCTGGAATATCCTTAGAGCAATTGCGGCATTTCATAGGGTATTCGCGAATTTCCGCCCGCGAATACTATCACGTGCCATGTGCAGGACGGCGGACTTAACAGACCAAACGTGAGCGATCCAGCGCGAAGCCGTTCAGCGGGCCGAGCACGGTAACAGCGATCTGTTCCGGCTTGAAGAATTCTTTGGCAATTGCCTGCAAATCTTCGCGGGTGACGGCTTCGATGCCGGCGAGGATTTCGTCCAGCGAATAGAAGCGGCCGAAATACAGTTCCTGGCGCGCCAGATTGGACATGCGCGAACTCGTGGACTCCAGCGACAGCATCAGTGAGCCCTTCAAGTGATTCTTGGAACGCAGCAACTCTTCTTCCGTAACCAGCGATTCCTTCAGCGAACGAAATTCTTTAATAGTGAGATCGATCACTTGTCCGACCGTCTCTTTCCCGGTGCCCGCATACACGGTGAGCATTCCAGCGTCGGAGTACGGCGTCAACTCGCTGAAGACCGCGTACGCCAGTCCCTGCTTCTCGCGAATGTTCTGAAACAAGCGCGAAGACATTCCGCCGCCCAAGACGTTGTTCAGCACCGCAGCGGCAAATCGCCGTTCGTGTCCCAACGGGAACGACGGCACGCCGATACACAAATGCACTTGCTCGAGTTCTTTCTTGGTTTCCAGATGGATGGAAGCCTTGGTACCCGGCGCCGCGTGCTGTTCCAGCAGACCCGCCGCCGGCAGTTGTCCAAACTCGCGCTGCACCAACTGTAAAACTCTTTCGTGCGTAACGTTGCCCGCCGCGGTGATCACCAGATGATCGGGAGCAAACCAGTGTTGAAAACGCGTTCGCAAGCCTTCGCGGTTGAATTTTTTTACGGTATCCGGTGTTCCAAGTATCGGCCGCCCCAGCGCGTGCCCCGGCCAGAAATTGCGCGTAAAAATTTCGTGCAGCATGTACTCCGGGTTGTCGAGATCCATCTTGATCTCTTCGAGGACCACCTGGCGCTCTTTTTTCACGTCTTCGGGATCGAATTTTGGCCGCAGCACCAGGTCGGAAATCACATCGAAGGCGATCGGCAAATGGTCGTCGAGCACTTTGGCGTTGAAGCAAATCTGTTCTTTGGAAGTAAACGCATCGAGCATTCCGCCGACCGAATCCATCTCTCGCGCAATGGCTTCGGCGGAGCGCCGCTCCGTGCCCTTGAAAACCATGTGTTCCATGAAATGTGCAAGGCCGTTTTCTTCCGGGATTTCGCGGCGCGATCCGTTGCGGATCCACACGCCAACCGAGACGGAACGGACATGCGACATGGTCTCGGTGATGACCACCAGTCCGTTAGGCAGAACATGCTTTTGAATATCGCGCGGTTCTGTCGTCATAAAACGATTGTGACATACGGAGATGCAGATTGCCACGGAACGTGCATGTAGGATAAAGTCTGCCGATTCAAAGCAATAACGAGGCACCCTCGATGGCCACTCCCGACGTGCTCGTCCATCCCAGCCAGATGGCGCGTGTGATGTCCAGCAACGGACTGCGTATTCGCGAAGATTTGCTTTTCACGGACGCCAAAGGTCGCGAAAGCGACAGCGCCAGACGCAAGGCGGAAAAAGTTCTCGCCAAGTGGCAGGACGTTCTCCCGGCGATCCTCGAAAAAGACGAAACTGTTTTGTATATCGTGAAAAACGCCATGGCTCCGCTCAGCACGTTCGAGCAGCTGACGCTCGGCTGGCAGGCTTACGCAGTGATGGGGACCACGCTGGTCTTCACCAATACGCGAATGTTGCATTTTGGCATGGACAGTTCCGCGAAATGGACGCGGGTTTTGAAAAGCGTCCGCTGGGGCGACGTGGCCGAAGGCAAAGTGAAGGGCTGGCTGACTCGCGTATTGGACCTGCGATATCTGAATGGCAAAAAGGAACGCTACTCGCGCTTGCCCATGGGTGCGGCCAAAAAGGTGAACGACATTTTAGCGGCGGTAATTCCCGCGAGTCGCTCAGAAATGTCCAGCGCGCAGGGCACGCAGTCGCTTTGCCCGGATTGCCGTTCGGACCTCACCTCCGGAACGTATCAATGCGTCCAATGTGGGTTGAAATTCAAAAACGAGAAGACCCTCCTAAACCGTACGCTGCTCATCCCTGGAGGCGGATATTTTTATGCCGGCATGAGTTTGGCGGGATTGTTGAGCCTTGTGGGCGAAGGCATAGTGCTGCTCGTGGCGCTCATGTACACGGCAATGGCCGCTCACTTGGTCCCAGCGGGTCGCACTGAGAACGGTCGCGTCATGGAATCTGGAGAACTTTGGATTCTAGCCGGAGTTTTCTTAGCCCTCGTGGCTTTCCACAAGTTGATCGAATATCGCCACGGCCTGCGCGTGATTCGGACGTTCTTGCCGAAATCGAAAGCCAGAACCTAAAAGGCAAAACTCTTTCCCGGCGGTAAACACGGAGCGTGGGACGGTTAAAGCAATTTCGCGTCAGGATGCAGCACACCGTACTCGCTGGTGTAAAAAAGCGGCACGTCGCCATACGTTCCTTTATCGCGCAGGTAAACCTCGCAAGTATCAAACGGCTTGGAATACACGTGCACGCTGACAGCGCGCTCGCCAAATTCCGCCAGATTCAGAACCTCGTGAACCGGCTCCGCAGGATTCACGAAAGCCGGATGATTCGGGTCCATCAATATCACATCCGTGGGAACCAATTTGCACGTCCCACAACTCGGATCGCGATCGTCCACGCGATAATTCTGCACGCGCAAACGACCGACCGGCACAGCCATCCAGCAATTCTGGTCACGGTGATTATGAATGCGGCTGGCTTGCCCCACTTCCCAGCACACCGTCATCACCTCGAACAGATCATTCTTGAAAATTAAATTGCGCGTGTAATTGCCTTTGGAAAAGTAGCAATACTTGGTCAGGCTGTCGGCCTGAATCGGATGCGTCACCAGATAGTTGTGCACCGCCTCGAGCGTGAACTCCGCGACAGGAACCGCCGCAAGACTCTTCACCCAGTCCGAAATGGCAATCGGTTCGACGGCAAGCTGGTTGGTCATCTCTTGATCTCCCGACGAGGACACCACCATTATAACGCTCTTCGCTTCGTTGCCGGCCGCAAAATCGTCAAAAAACCCGCTAAATCCCTACTGTTTTGTAGGTGTTTCGATTTTGCTGGCCCTTCGGGAGTATTCTATGAACAGCGCACAGCGCAGGAACCGTGGACGAACTCTTAGGCAAATCGCAACAGGAACTCGCAGCGCTCTGCGTGGCGCTCGGCGAACCCGCGTACCGCGGCGCGCAGATTTATAACGCACTGTACGTGGAGCGCAAATTTTCCGTTGCGGAAATGACGGCGTTGCCGAAAGACTTTCGCGACCGCCTGGCCGCGGAAGCGCGTATCAGCATGCCCGTCGTCAAGCAGCGGTTTGTTTCCAGCGACGGCTCGGTCCGCTATCTGCTCGCGCTGCCCGAAAACAATGAGCTGCGTACCGGACGATCCGCATCGGTCGAGGCGGTATTCATGCCCAGCGAAGGCCGGCAGACAATTTGCATTTCGACGCAAGCGGGGTGCGCGGTCGATTGCCAATTCTGCCTCACCGCGCAACTGGGACTGATCCGCAATCTCACCGCTGCGGAAATTTTGGCGCAAGTTCTCCTACCGTTGAGTGATATGGCCGCCCGCGCCAAAGACGATTCCGCGGACGAACTCGCGCCGCAAACGAATATCGTGCTCATGGGCCAGGGCGAGCCGCTACTCAATTTCGAGGCGGTGATGGCCTCTATGCGCATCGCCCTCGATCAGAAGGGCATGAAAATTTCACCGCGCCACGTGACACTCTCCACCAGCGGAATCGTGCCCGGGATCGAGCGACTCGCGGAAGAGCCTGTCCGCCCCAAGCTGGCCATCTCTTTGAATGCCTCCAGCGACGAACAGCGCAACGTGCTAATGCCTATCAACAAAAAATATCCCCTGCGCGTACTTCTGGATGCCTGCAAAAAGTTCCCGCGCGGCTCGCGGGAATACATCACCTTCGAATATGTTCTGCTCGGAGGCGTGAACGATTCGCCGGAAGATGCGCGTCGCGTGGCCAAAATGATGGCTGACCTCGGACGTGTGAAGGTGAATCTGATTCCCTGGAATCCAGGCGCGCTACCTTATGCCGAGCCCAGCGCGGAAAGCGTAGAGAAATTCCACCGCACTTTGCTGGAAAAAGGCATTCCGGCGTTCACGCGTTACTCGCGCGGCCGCGACGTGATGGCTGCGTGCGGGCAGTTGGCGTTAACCGAGGCTAGCAGCGGTTCCGCACTGCCAGTGTTGCGCTGAAGTGTTATCGCGACGTCCCCGCCTGCCGAATAACTATTTGCGAATCCCGATTGCGGCCATCTGCCGGCCCGAGCGCGCACCCTGTTTTCGGTAGCTGAAGAGCAAATCGGGGCGGCAGGCGGTACACAAATTACTCACGGAAATGTTGCGCACCTGCACTCCCGCCTGTTTCAGCTGCGATTCGTTGGCGCGATGCAGATCCAGCAGCACATTCTTGGGTGGCGGCTGATGGCCAGGCGGCATTTGGTTCAACCATTGCACCGGGTTGGGCTCATCGCCGGTGCGAAATTCGTCAAAAAAATCCGGCGCGTCAGCAAACTGCGAAAGAAAATCGGCGGCGATTTCCACTCCGACCTCGTAACAGCAATTTCCTATCGCTGGGCCGATAGCCGCCAGCAGGTCCGCAGGTTCGCTGCCGAAATGCATACGCATCTGACCGACAGCTTTCTCTGCAATGCGTCGGATCGTGCCACGCCAGCCGGCATGGACGGCGGCCACGACGCGTTTCTTTGGATCGACCAGCAAAATCGGCACGCAATCTGCCGTCTGCACCGCCAGCAGTATTCCCGGTTGGCCAGTCACCGCCGCGTCGGCGACAACGGCCTCGTCATTAGATCGATCCAATTGACGCACCAAATCCGAATGAATCTGCTTGAGGGGCGCGAGCGAAAAATCCGCAGCGCCCAACGCAGACTGAAATCGCTGGCGATTTTGCAAAACGCTCTTGCGAGTATCCCAGTCAGTGAAACCGAGATTTAGAATTTTCTGACCGTCAAGATCGCTGCCGCCGCCTTGCACGGTGCTGAACCCATGAACCAACCAGGGGATTTTCGAGAACGCGGATACCTGTAGCACGCGCACGCCCGCAACAGTCCGCTGCGGCCAGTTGTGCGGCGCGGCGCTCTTGGAATGCGCCGAATCGCGCAAGCGACGCGACTGCTTGACTCCGTCCGCCTCTCGAGGCGGACCCTCCTTTACGCGCGTTTTGGCTTCGCGCGAGGAAGCACTGCGAGACCGTAATTTGCGGGAGGCGGGCATACGGGTACCATTGTAAACGTTGCGGACAATCTGCGCGAAATGCAGGCAGTTATTTCGAAATCGCAGCAAGCGAGGTGCGGCGTTGATTATCGGACTGGGCGTAGATATCTCCGAAGTGGAGCGAATGCGTGCGGCGATTGAACGCCGCGGCGAAGCCTTTCTGCAACGCGTTTACACCGCGAAAGAGCGCGCGTATTGCGAACGATTCCGCAACAAATACGAGCGTTTCGCCGGACGCTTTGCCGCTAAGGAAGCCGCTATGAAGGCGCTGGGCACCGGCTGGCGGCGCGGCGTTCGCTGGGTGGACCTGGAAGTAGTCCGTGAATTTGGCGGTCGGCCAACATTGCTACTGCATGGCGAGGCGAAACAGATCAGCCAGCGCATGGGTGTGGCCCACATTGCGCTGAGCATTACCCACACTTCATCACAGGCTTTCGCAGAGGTAATTTTCGAAACGTGAGCGCGGGCTTTACGAACAATCCCCGGGCCGATACAATCTCGCATCCACTTTCACGCCACGAACCACCATGAAATCAAAACGTCGAAATCCCGCCGCACTGATCGACCCGAAAATTTCGGTGGTGATTCCCGTGTTCAACGAGAAAAAGACGCTGGACGAAATTCTGCGACGCGTACTCGAGACGGAAATGCGCAAAGAAGTAGTCATAGTGGACGATTGCTCCACCGACGGCACCAGAAAAATTCTGGAAGATATGGCGGCGCTGCAGGCGCGCGGTGAGACCTCGGCACCTCCGCAAGATGGCGAGGACCGCATTCCCCTGGGGGATTTGCGCTTCTTTTTTCAACCGGTTAATCAGGGTAAGGGTGCGGCGCTGCGCCGCGGCTTCGCGGAGGTCACGGGAGATATCGTGCTGGTGCAGGACGCCGACCTTGAATACAACCCTCGCGATTATCCAAATCTGCTGGAGCCGCTGCTGGACGGCCGCGCCGATGTGGTATACGGCTCGCGCTTTCTAGGCGGCCCGCAGCGCGTGCATTATTTCTGGCATTACGTGGCCAACAAAGCGTTGACCTTGCTCTCCGATATTTTCACTAACCTTAAACTCACCGACATGGAGACTTGTTACAAGGTGATGCTCACGCCGGTGATTCGCGGCATCAACCTGAAATCCAATCGCTTTGGCTTCGAGCCGGAAGTAACGGCAAAAATTGCTAAAGGCAATTGGCGCGTCTATGAAGTGCCCATCAGTTATGCGGGGCGCACCTACGAGGAAGGAAAGAAAATTACCTGGAAAGACGGCGTAATGGCCCTGTGGTATATCGTTCGCTACACCGTCGCCGATTGAGACGTAACACAGCCAATCTGCTTGCCCTGACGAAGTAAGGGGCTGCGCGCACTCTTAATGCGTCACACTTCACTTCGAATCGTCGTAACCGTTCGGATGCTTCACTTTCCAAGCCCAAGCCGAACCCACAATCTCTTCCAGCGAAGAATGCTGCGCTTCCCACCCCAGTGAATTTTTCAATTTATCTTTGCTGGCTACCAAGGTTGCTGGATCTCCCGGCCGTCGCGGCTGCATCTTCCGCGGAATTTTTCTCCCGGTAATGCGCTCGGCAGTATCGATCACTTCCAAAATCGAATATCCGCGTCCAGTGGCCACGTTAAAGGCCTCGCCGGAAACGCGCTCGATATTCTCCAACGCCTTCAAATGCGAATCCGCGATATCTAATACGTGCACGTAGTCGCGTATGCAGGTCCCGTCCGGAGTGGGGTAATCCGAACCCAGCACATCCAACGCTGGGATCGCTCCGATCGCAGCATCCAGCACCCGCGGAATCAAATGCGTCTCGGTGCGATGCGCTTCCCCGCGTTCCGCGGAAGCTCCCGCGGCATTGAAATACCTCAGCGTGGCATAGTGCAAACCCGTATAGCCGCGATAGTCGGCCAGCACCTGTTCGAACATCAGCTTCGTTTTTCCGTAAGGGTTGATGGGAGCCTTGTGATGATCTTCCGGAATAGGTGTCGTTTCTGGCTCGCCATACGTCGCCGCGGTAGAGGAGAAAATAAATTTCTTTACGCCGTGCCGCGTGACTGCGTCGAGCAGATTGATTCCGCAAGCCACGTTGGCAGCATAGAAGGTGCTGGGCTCGCGCATCGATTTGCCCACGAGCGCTTCGGCGGCAAAGTGCATCACCGCATCAATCTTATGTTTTGTGAAGACTTCTTCGAGTTGTGGCCGCACCGCTAAGTCGACTTGGTAAAAAACCGCGCCGGGGGGAACCGCCGCGCGATGACCCTCAAAGGCCAGACTGTCCAGAGCCACCACCTGCATCCCGCGACTGAGCAATACTTCCGAAACGATGCTGCCGATGTACCCCGCGGCTCCAGTAACCAAGATATTCAAGAGCGCATCTCCTCCACACAATCCCGCTACCGCTTGCATGATTACACACAAACGTCAGTCCACAATTTACGCAATGAAAATTAGCAGAAGATTACTGCGATGCGTGAGCGATGGCGCTGCGCTTTAGGCTTGCGCCAGGCGGCGTTGGAACGTAAGCAGGATCAAGTCCGCGCGGCGCCGCACGCCAAATTTGCTGAGCAAATTGGAGACGTGGAACTTCACGGTGCGTTCGGCGATGTTCAGCTTGCTGGCGATCTCTTTGTTAGAGAGATTCTCGAGCAATGAATCCAGAACTTCCTGCTCGCGGCGGCTAAGGTTCGTAACCGTTTCCGTCTTCAGGCGACGGCCCTGGCCGTTGAGTATAGAATCCACAAATCCGGACAATAGCTGCCGGGGTACCCAGAAACCTCCGCTGGCCACCAGCGGTAACGCCCGAATCAACTGATCGCGCGCTTCCACGTAAGTCAGCAAACCTTTTACGCCCAGGCGCAAAAGCGAATAGCTGTTCGCGTCATTATGCTGCTCGCCGACCACGATCAACCGCGATTCTGGGAAGCGTTCCATGATGTTCGCCAACAAGGCTCCGGTAGCGGGCTTTGCGGCATGGGCATCGATCACGTAGACCTTGGCAGGAGGAATCTCCAGGTTGCGCAGGTCCGGCGCCAGAGTGGATTCCAGCTGTTTGATCGCCCACCTTGAACTGCGCCTTGGCCAATAGCCGTTCAAACTCGCTCAGCACCACGGGGTGCGGCGAGAGGATGCATACGGTCAACTTGACGGCGGTTCGTTTGGTAGCCACGGTTGATTCAGCGTATTTCGTCTCGCCTTCGGGGGCAAGAACGTTGGGAGGTAATGTTGTCGAATTGCTACGTGCCATCTACGCTTCTTTTCTCCCCGGGCCTAGCCGGAGCAGGATTTCAACGATTCGCGCCGCCGCCTGCGCATCCCAGAGAGGGGAGCCCGACTATGTCGAGAAGTTTGAGGTGTTTGGCCATGGCGCTTCGGCGGCAGTGCCGCGAGCTGAATTATAACATCGGGGTTTTGGTCGCTCGGCAAGCGGTATTGCCATTCGCGCGTAAAAAGCACTAGTTCAATGGAACACATTCGATTCCCTGGGGAAACCCGCGTAAAATGGGGTGTCTGGTAATTTGCCCGTTTTCCCACCGTGGCCGCCCGTCCCGAGAAGCGAAGTTGAGGGACATCTGGAAGCCCTGCGCTGCCGGCGCACGGGTCGTGGGAAAGGTGCAAATCGAGAATTGGCAACCGAGGGTCTAACTGAATCGTGCGTAATCTGACCGAATCCGCGAAGGCCTTGCGTGCGCTGCTTTCCGAGCGCGTGCTGGTGCTGGATGGCGCCATGGGCACCATGCTGCAGCAGTGCGATTTGACTGCGGCAGACTTCGGCGGAGCCTCGCTCGAAGGCTGCAACGAGAATCTGGTGCGCACGCGGCCGGACGTAGTTCTGGACATCCACCGCAAATACTACGCCGCCGGTTCGGACATCGTGGAGACCAACAGCTTCGGCTCCGCCCCCATCGTCCTGGCGGAGTACGGTTTGCAGAACGATGCGCACGAGTTGAGCTTCTTGGCCGCCAAACTGGCGCGCCAGGCTGCTGATGAATTTAGTACTACGGCAAAACCGCGCTTTGTGGCCGGCTCCGTCGGGCCCCACCACCAAGGCCATCACCGTTACCGGCGGCGTCACGTTTGAAGGTTTGCGCGAAGCCTATTACGTGCAGGCCAAAGGCTTGGTCGAAGGCGGCGTGGATTTGCTGCTGGTGGAGACTTGCCAGGACACGCGCAATATCAAAGCGGCGCTGCTGGCAATTCAAAAGCTGTCTCGCGAAATCGGCGCCGAAGTTCCGGTAATTGTTTCCGTCACCATCGAGCCGATGGGCACCATGCTCGCCGGGCAAACCGTGGAAGCGATGTGGGCTTCGCTGCGCCATGCCAAGCCGTTGGCCTTCGGCATGAACTGCGCCACCGGTCCGGAGTTCATGACCGACCACATCCGCACGCTCAGCCAGCTCACTGGACAGTACGTCTCCTGCTATCCCAACGCCGGCTTGCCGGATGAAGAGGGAAAGTACCTCGAAACGCCGACCATGCTGGCCAGCCAGCTCGAAAAATTTGTCGATCACGGCTGGCTGAACATCGTTGGCGGCTGCTGCGGCACCACCGAAAAACACATTGCCGCGATGGCCCAGATGGTCGTCGGCAAAAAGCCCAGACTGCTGCCCGCCGAATCGCATCGCGCGATTTATTCCGGCATCGAGACCATTGAAGCCGACAACGAAACGCGTCCGCTGCTGGTCGGCGAACGCACCAACGTCATCGGTTCGCGTCTCTTCAAAAATCTGGTCGCCGAAGAGAAGTGGGAAGAAGCCAGCGAAATTGCACGGCGTCAGGTCCGCGGCGGCGCGCACATCGTGGACGTCTGCCTGCAAAGCACCGAGCGCGACGAAAAAGCGGACATCGAGCCGTTCTACGAAAAGCTAATTCGCAAAGTAAAAGCGCCCGTAATGATCGATACCACCGATCCCTCGGCCATCGAGATGGCGCTCACCTATTGCCAGGGTAAAGCGATCATCAATTCCATCAACCTGGAAGACGGCGAGGAAAAGTTTGAGCGCGTTGTGCCTCTGGCGCATACCTATGGCGCCGCGGTGGTGGTCGGCTGCATCGACGAAGACAAATTGCAGGCGCAAGCCTTCACTCGTGAACGCAAACTAGCCATCGCGCAACGTTCCTACAAACTGCTAACGGAAAAATACGGGTTGGGCCCGGAAGATATTATTTTCGATCCGCTGGTCTTTCCGTGCGCTACGGGTGATGAAAACTACATCGGCGGCGCGGTAGAAACCGTGGAAGGCATCCGCCTGATCAAGCAGGCGTTGCCGGATGTCCGCACCATTCTGGGTATTTCCAACGTGTCTTTCGGATTGCCAGCTGGCGCGCGCGAAGTGGTCAATTCGGTTTTCTTGTACTACTGCACCAAAGCCGGACTCGACCTGGCCATTGTGAATGCGGAAAAACTCGAGCGTTTCGCTTCGATTTCGCAGCACGAGCGGCAACTGGCCGAAAATCTCTTGTTTTCGCATCCGCCCAAAGACGTGCCCGCGGATCACTCCAAATACGAGTTGTTAAAGAATGCTCCGGCAGACTGGCGCGAACAGCAAAAGGAACAACGCGCGGCCATCAACCAATACTACATTCAGGCCATCACGGAACACTTTCGTACCGCGACCAAAAAAGAAAAGGTGCGCGCAGAAGATTTGCCGCTCGATGAACGGCTGGCCAATTACATCATAGAAGGCACCCGCGACGGCCTGGTCGACGACCTGGAGCGCAAGCGCGCGGAAGGCGCCGCCCCGCTGGATATCGTGAACGGCCCGCTAATGAGCGGCATGGCCGAAGTTGGCCGTCTCTTCAACGCCAACGAGCTTATCGTCGCGGAAGTTCTACAGTCCGCGGAAGCCATGAAGGCGGCCGTAAGCCACCTCGAGCAATTCATGGAAAAAGCGGACACGGCGAAGCGCGGCAAAGTGGTGCTCGCCACCGTCAAAGGCGACGTGCACGACATCGGGAAAAACCTTGTCGAAATTATTCTGAAAAATAATGGCTACGACGTGGTGAATCTCGGCATCAAGGTGCCGCCGGAAGATTTGATCAAGGCCTACGGCCAGCACAAGCCGGATGCTATCGGCCTTTCCGGATTGCTGGTGAAAAGCGCGCAGCAAATGGTGATCACCGCCAACGACCTAAAGGACGCTGGCATCGAAATTCCGCTATTGGTTGGCGGAGCGGCACTGTCGGCGAAATTTACGCAAACAAAAATCGCTCCCAGCTATGGCAAAGCCGTCTGTTACGCAAAAGACGCCATGACCGGCCTGCGTCTAATGAACGAACTGATGGACCCCGCAACGCGCCAAGAGTTGCTGCAGTCCCATACCTCGCAAAGTAATGGCGTGGAAATCGTCACTACCGTTTCCGTCGCAGCGGCCCCAGCCGTCGAGCATTCGCCGAAAGTTCGCACTGATCTGCCTATCCCGTCGGTGCAGACGCTCGAACGCAAAGTCCGCCTGGTACCGGATCTCCACGAATTGTGGAGCTACATCAATCCCTTCATGCTGTACGGCCGCCACCTCGGCTTTCGCGGCGATTTCGTAAAACGTTTTGCGGAACGCGACAGCAAAGCGGTCGGAACTGTTCGAAAGCATGGAAGAAGTTAAGAAAGAAGCCGCGGAGTTCATGAAAGTCCGCGCGGTCTGGCAATTCTTCGAAGCCGAATCGCGCAACGGAGAAATCTCGCTCTTCGCTCCGGGCGCCAAAGACGCGCTGCACACCTTCCGCTTTCCCCGGCAGCGCCAGGGCGATTTTCTGTGCCTCAGCGATTACATTCTGCCCGCTCGTGACGTGGAGGGTAAACGCGAACGCGACCACTTGGCTATGTTCGTAGTCACCGCCGGCGAAGGCATTCGCGATCGCTCGGAAAAGGCCAAGAACGACGGCTACTATTTCAAGTCTCACGGATTGCAAGCGCTGGCCATTGAAACCGCCGAAGCCTGCGCCGAGTGGCTGCATCGCCGCATCCGCGAAGATTGGGGCTTTCCCGATCCGCCAGAGTTGACCATGGCGCAACGTTTCACGTCGCGCTATCGCGGCAAGCGCTACAGCTTCGGCTATCCGGCGTGCCCAAATCTCGACGACCAGGCCGGAATGTGGAAGCTGCTGCGCCCGGAAGAAATCGGCGTGCAGCTCACCGAAGGCTTCATGATGGATCCGGAAGCCAGCGTCAGCGCGCTGGTCTTTCAGCATCCGGACTGCACCTATTTCTCCGTCGGCGACGCCGCGGAAACCGTTTAGATTTAACTCGGCGGCTTCCGTTCGCTCAGGTGTGTGCCGCTTTTTTGCCGCGTGTCGTGGTGATCACGATTACGCTAACCAGCACACATAGCGTTCCTACAATCGTCCTCGTACCAAGCGCTTCGCCCGCAAAGAAATAACCCAACAGCACCGCCACGACTGGATTCACGTACGCGTAGGTCCCCACTCGAGTCGGCGATTCGTGATGAATCAGCCACACGTACGCTGTGAATCCGATAATTGATCCGGCAACGATCAGATACAGCAGCGCAATCCAAGCTCCTCGCGAAACCGCCGCCGGATGAAAATTACGAAACTCCCCTAACGCGGCGGCAACTAGCGCGAGCAACAGTCCCCCCGCCAGCATTTGCGCCCCGGAACTCATCACTTTCGATTCAGGAAGATGCAGTTTCCGCGCCAAGGCCGACCCAATGGACCAGGTAATTGCTCCAACAATCAGCGCCAACGCTCCAGCGCGGTCGATCGGCGCACCACCCAGCTTCAGCGTGCGGCTCACCAGCACCGCTACACCCGCAAGACCGATCAGCAGCGCCACCGCCAGCCGCACCGTAAGTTTCTGCGTGCGCAGAAAAATTATTTCGGAGAGTGCCATGAACGCGGGAATTGTCGCCAACATCACTGCAGCCAGCCCGGAGGGAATGCGCTGCTCAGACCAGAACAGCAGCCCATAATCCAGAGCAAAGAACAGCGACGCCAGAACCACTACGGAACGCCATTCGCGCAAAGTCGGCGAGCGTTCGCCCTTGGCGATCATCCACAAATACAAAACCAGCCCGGCGACAAAAAAACGCAGCGCGGCCAACAGAAATGGCGGCACTTCCTGCACGCCGATACGAATCGCCAGGAACGTCGAGCCCCACACAAAATAAATAATCGCGAACGCGAGTAGCGTTTTCCATGTTGCGGGCTTGGCTCGCTCTTGTGCTTGGGCATCCATAAACGTCCACCACCAAGCACTGTAGCAATACTTGGCAGGAATCTGTGCGGCCACAGCCCAGCCGCCTGTAGACGAACTAAGTCAATTTGGATCCTTTAGGCCTCCGCAGCACGCGCCGGCGCCGTCTGGAAACTCGCCACCAAGCCCTAACTGGCACTCTAAGGTGTGAATCCAGCCCTTTTCCCCACCACATACCGCCGGCCTGCCAACTGGAGCCAAGTCTTAAGTCCCGGGCAAAGGGATAAGATTTTGCCACTTCGTGGAACAAACTGAGGACACCCCAGCCCGGTCCACAGTGCCTCAAGCCAATAAAATCATCCTCAAGATACTACAAACACAAGACTTAGACGCTTCATGACGGCTCATTGTTCTTTCTCGCTCGGTGGTGCCATAGTTGCACTTCCCTTGGCGAGCCTCAGTCTGCAATTGTGTCCAGCCCGGACGGCTGAAGAAACGACATTTCTGTGAATAAACCTCAATCCAGCCCCGTTTTCGAGATCCCTGTCGAACCAGGCTTCGTGATCGGCCAAGGTCTGGCCATGCGCGCCCTTAGCGCCATGCTCGCAGACATCGCGCCAACCGATATCTCCGTATTACTATTCGGCGAAAGCGGCACCGGTAAAGAGGCCTACGCCAGGCTCATTCATCGCATGTCCGGGCCGAACACCCTCCCGCTAACCAAGATTACCTGCGCCACTCTGGATTCCAGCCGCATTCTGCGTCAGGTGCAGGAGTGCCTGCGAAGCGCCCGCGAAACGAACAGCACCGCCTGTATTTTCCTCGATGGAGTCGAAGAGTTGGATTTGGCGTGTCAGCGCGCGCTGGCTTCCCTGCTCCCCGATGGCGAACCCGAAACGGCCAGCGCAAGTAGTGCGCGCCTGATCTGTACGACCGCGGTAAATTTGGAACGCGCCATCGAAGCAGGACGCTTTCGCCGTGAACTCTATTTTCGTATCAATGGAGTCACTTTGCGATTGCCGCCCTTGCGCGAACGGCGCGAAGATGTGCCGGCGATGGTCGAACATTTTCTGGTCAAGCATTCCAACTCCTCGAAGCCTGCTCCAGTGCTGGACGGCGAAGCTACCGAGTTGCTGGTCTCCTACAATTGGCCTGGAAATATCCGAGAACTCGAGAATATCGTAAAGAAAATGGTGGCTCTCGCGGACGCCAAGCTGGCTTTGAGCGAGTTGCAGATCGCCCGCCAGCCAGTTCGCCGCGCAGCAGACGGAATGGATGACGCCCGCACCACTTCATTGAAAGTGGCCGCGCGCGCCGCTTCACGTCGCACCGAACGCGAGTTGATCTTGAAGGCGCTGGAACGCACGCACTGGAATCGCAAGCGCGCCGCGCAGGAATTGCAGATCAGTTATAAGTCTTTGTTGTATAAAATTAAGCAGATTGACATGCCGGGCGGGCCCGAAGAGCTATAACCGCCTGGGGGCTACACCCGAAGGCGCAGCGGAGGATGTAATGCAGATTTCATTGACGATTGTATTCGCGGCCATGCTGCTTCTTTCCGCGCCTCGAGCGCTCGAAGCGAACAACGCGCAAAATTCTGCTGGAACGAAATCGGAAGCACCAAAGTCCACCAGCAGCACGCCCGCGGCGACTCCCGCTGCCAGCGAAGAAGAATACAAAATTGGCCCTCAGGACGTTTTGCAGATCGATGTCTGGAAAGAACCTGAGCTTACCCGCAAAGTCCCGGTGCGCCCAGATGGAAAGATTTCTTTGCCTTTATTGAACGATGTGCAGGCCGCCGGATTGACGCCCACCCAGCTCTCTTCCGTACTTACCGAAGGGCTGAAAAAATTTATCAATTCGCCGCAAGTTACCGTTACCGTCAGCGAAATCAACAGCCGGCGCGTCTATATCACCGGTGAAGTTGCCCACGCCGGAGCGATCCCCTTGCTGCCCAACATGACCGTATTACAGGCACTCTCCAGCAGTGGTGGCTTCACGCAGTTCGCCAAAACCAAGGCAATTTACATTTTGCGTACGGAAGACGGCAAACAGGTAAAACACCCTTTCAATTACAAGGATGTCCGCGCCGGCAAGAATACCGATCAGAATATTTTGCTGCTGCCTGGCGACGAAATTGTGGTGCCTTGAGGAGTTTATGACCACTCGCTGCACCAAAATCCTGGCGGCTGTTGCGGCGCTGACCCTGCTTGGCTGCTTCTTCCGCCACGCTTCGCGCGCAGGACCCCGGCACCGAAGCGCCTCCCAAGCCTGCCGGAACTGCGTTTCCCCCGCTCGTTGACGACACGAGCCAGCCCTCGCCCGATACGATTCTTCCCGACTCCCGGCCATTGACTGGCGTGCAAAACCAGACGCTCGGGCACGTCGAAAGCCCGCACAGCTACTGGCAGCCCGGCATTCAATACTCCAACACCATTCAAAGCATGCTTCCCGGTTCCGGAAATACGGGCTGGACCATCACCAACTACATCGCGGCAAACGTCAGCCTGTTGCAGTCTTGGCGCACTTCGCAATTGGCCATCAACTATTCGGGCGGCGGTAATTTTTCCAACGACAAAACCATCGGTAACGGCTATTTTCAACAACTCGGCTTTAGCCAGACGTTTAATTGGCAACGCTGGCAATTGGTCTTCCTCGACCAGCTGGCTTATTTACCGCAATCCAATTTTGGATTTGGTTCAGGGACCGGCCTCGGTTTGCCCGGTGGCGGCATCAATACTGGTGTGCCGCAGACTGGTATAGGCAGCAACGGGCAGACCTTATTCAACGCGGTAGGGCCGCGCGTCAGCAACAATTTCACCGCCCAGGCGCTCTACCAGTTGACTCCGCGCTCTTCCGTGAACGCTTCGGGTACGTACGCGATTCAGCGTTTCGTCGACGCGGGAAATATCGACAGCAACAACTACGGCGCGAGCCTTGGCTACAACTATCAAATCAACAAAACCGATACTATCGGCGTAGTTTACCGGTATAACCGTTTTGTATATTCCGGCGAAGGCGAAACCATCGACGATAACGTTATCAGCTTGGCGTACGGGAAAAAGATCACTGGCCGCTTGGCCCTGCAACTGTTTGGTGGCCCGGACATCACCACATTTAATATCACTGCCGTACCCGGCGCGCCCGTCGGCACTGTGACCGGGTCAACGCGCAGCGTTACCGGCTCGGGTGGCGGCAGTTTGTCCTACGGCTTCAATCGCGGAACGTTGGGTGTGACCTACAATCGCGGAGTGACCGCGGGCAGTGGTGTTTTTGCCGGCTCGGAGACTGACCAATTCGGCGGAAATGTTTCGCACCTCCTCGGCCGTGTTTGGCACGCACAGGCCAATGTCGGTTACGCGCGAAACCGCGCCCTCAACAACGCCGCGATTGTCATCCCCGGCTCGCAGAATGCTTTCAATTCGGTGTATCTGGGCGTCGGTGCCGGTCGTTCCTTCGGGCCCAACACAAATTTTTCCGTCGCCTATTCCGCGAACCTTCAGACTCAGGGTGTCGCCACCGGTTGCGTAGGCTCCGCTTGTAACGGCGAATACACGCAGCACCAAATCACCATGAATTTCCAGTGGAAGACTCGTCCGCTGGTGCTGCGCTGAGGGCCGGTGATTTGTTTTTGGTTTTTTATTGCGACTGTTATTGTAGCTCTTAAGTGTTACAGGGAACCTAGGTAATCAGAGGCCATGTACAAAAGCTTTTTTGGATTAAAAGAAAACCCGTTCAACGTCAATCCGGATCCTCGCTTTCTGTTTCTCACCCAACAGATCGAGGAAGCGTTGGCGGGCTTGATGTATGGCATTCAAACCAAAAAAGGCTTCATTACTCTTACCGGCGAAGTAGGCACCGGCAAAACCACCCTGATTAACCGTCTACTGGATTGGCTACACCAGCGCCAAACGCGCACTGCCTTCCTGTTCAACTCGCGGATGAATACGAATCAGTTGTTTGATTTCATCCTCGCGGAATTCGATATTCCCTGCGAATCGCGCACCAAGAGCCAGCAGTTGTTGAAGTTAAACCAATGGCTCTTGGAACGTTATCGCCACGGTGAAACCGCCGTCTTGATTGTGGACGAAGCGCAGAACCTCAGTTATCCGGTCCTGGAAGAGATCCGCCTGCTCACCAATCTGGAGACCTCTACCGAAAAGCTTTTGCAGATTGTGTTGTCCGGACAGCCGGAATTGGAAGAAAAATTAAAGCTGCCGCAAGTACGCCAGTTACGCCAGCGCATTATGTTGCGCTGCAAGACTGCTCCGCTGACCACCGAACAGACTTTTGATTACATCGCTGAGCGCCTCCGTATTGCCGGCGCATCTGGTGAGCCGATCTTCGGCAAAGAAGCCGTGGAGACCATCCATCTGTACTCGCTGGGAATTCCCCGCGTGGTCAATCTCCTCTGCGAGCATGCGCTGGTTAATTCTTATGTGGACCAGAAGCGCGTAGTGACCGGCAAAATCATCGAGGACGTAGCGCGCGAATTTCAATTGGACGAAGTCGAACCGGTGGCCCCTCCGGGCAGCGTTCAGGTTGCCGGCGACGTCTACAGTTCCGAAGCCTTTCTACAGAATCTTGGCGAGGCGCTTTCCCGCTTTCGCGCCACTCCGCCAACCACCTCGCGAGAACGTAAATAGCCGCAAGCTTTTCGGGATACAGGCCTTTTCTGAGTGCCGCGCTACCGTTGCGCATCTCGCACAGCGCGCGGTGCTTTTGCGTAGCGCTGAGCTTCGAGTAGTAACATGAACTACTGGGCATTTCGCCTTTGCAATTAGGAGAGACTGATGCGTTATTTGGTAACCGGCGGCGCCGGTTTCATAGGCTCGAATATCGTCGACGAATTGGTGCGGCGTGGCGCTTCCGTGACGGTGCTCGATGACCTGTCCGCCGGCAAAGAGTCCAATCTCGCGGGCGTCCGAGACCAGATCGATCTCCACGTCGGCAGCATCACCGATCTGGCCACTGCCCAAAAAGCATGTGAAGGAGCGGACTACGTCATCCATCTGGCCGCCCGCACCTCCGTGCCGCGCTCCGTAAAAGATCCTATCGACACGAATCGGGTGAATATCGAAGGCACTCTGAATGTGCTCGTGGCTGCCCGAGATGCCAAAGTGAAACGCTTGGTCTATGCCGCTTCCTCGGCGGCGTATGGCGAAACCCCAACGCAGCCAAAAGTTGAAACCATGGCTGCTGCGCCGATCTCCCCATACGGCGTCGCCAAATACGTGGGCGAGCTTTACGCGCAAGTATTTGGGCGCGTGTACGGTCTGGAGAATGCTTCGATTCGCTTTTTTAATGTGTTCGGCCCCCGTCAGGATCCTACTTCGCAATATTCCGGCGTGCTTTCGCGTTTCATGCTGGCCATTTTGGACGGGCAAACGCCGGTGATCTATGGCGATGGTGAACAGTCGCGCGATTTTACGTTTGTGAGCAATGTGGTGGATGAAGTTTTGCGCGCTTGCGAAGCGCCTGGCGCATCCGGAAAAGTCTTTAACGGCGGCACCGGAGCACGCATCACTTTGAACCAGGTGTTGCAGCACCTCAGCCAGATCACCGGCAAGACCATCAGCGCAAAGCATGAACCGGAACGCAATGGTGATATTCGCGATTCGCAAGCCGACATTTCCCTGGCGCGTGATGTTCTGGGTTACGAACCCAAGGTTATGTTTGAAGAAGGCTTGCGACGCACCTGGGAGTGGTACAAAGCGAATTTCAGCAAGAAATAAGTACGCGGCGCTTCTCAGCCCCTAGATGACTTCTACCTCTGGCAATCGGCACTGGTCCACAGAAAGGCTTCGCGGCATCGCCGTCTTCGTGTGGCTGGCGATTATGGCCGCCACGTTGTGGCCTCTTAATCCCGTACCTCGCAACGACGTGAGCTGGCTGCCAGAAACAAATGGCATTCATCTCGGAAAAAATGGTTTGGTGCTCAGTTCGCAGGATTTTCCGGCGGCGCCCGCCAGCGACGCACATCCCTGCAGCCTGGAAATATTGCTGCGTCCCGCCAGCGAAACGGACGTTCACACATTTTTGACTTTCTATCTGGCTGACCACCCGCAGGCGCTGGAATTGCGGCAGTGGGGCCGCCTATTGCTGATCTTTCGCAGAGTACGCGGGTCGCACGGCCATGTCTCCACTTTGGAAATGGATCTGGATCACGTGTTTCAGCGCGGCAAGTGGGTGTTGTTGACGATTACCAGCGGTGCCCGCGGCATGTCTGTGTATTTGAATGGCGAACTGATACAAAGCGCGGGCGGATCTCATTTGCCGGAAAATGCGTTCGCGGGCCAATTGGTGCTGGGCAGTTCGCCGATTACGTTTGATCCCTGGTCCGGCGATGTTTCCGCGCTGGCGCTATATCGAAATGAGTTGAGTGCGCTGCAAGTGCGGCAACACTATCAGGCCGGAATACCGACAGGATTGTCTCTGGAAGATTTGCAAAATGCCGTGGCCGTGTACGGATTCGCTGAACATGACGGGGCGACGATTCACAATGAAGTGGCCAATGCGCCGGGGCTGACGATTCCGGCACATTTTCAAGTGCCGCACAAACCATTCCTACTGGTGCCCTGGAAAGAGATCACCCCCCTGTGGATGTATATTGACGACATTGTGCGCAATATTCTGGGCTTCGTGCCGCTGGGAATCGCCGTCTATCTTTATTTCCTGCGAAAGCAAAAAAATAATGCGGCGGTATTGACTATATTTCTGGGCTTCGCCACCAGTTTGACCATAGAGATTATCCAGGCGTACATTCCGCAGCGTTTCTCCGGGATGACCGATATTATTACCAATACCTTAGGAACGGCATTGGCAGTCTTGCTGTTGCAACCTCGCGCCGTCCGGATGATGCTGGAAACATGGGGCGTGATCGTCGCACCGCCGCAAACAGGAGCCGCGCAGCGATGACGCGGAGCGCGCATGGTTGATGGACCGGCACGCGGCGGCCGTCCGCCGCAGTTCACGATGGTTATCGCCACGTTCAACGACTGGCAGCCGCTAAATGAATGTTTGCGGTCGCTGGCGGAACAGATTGATGCGCCGAACTTTGGAGTAGTGGTGGTGGATGACGGCAGCCGGGAGGAAGCTCCTGCGTTTATTCGCGACTGGAGCGAACGGTTTCCTCTGACAGTGCTGCGGCAGGCTCACGAGGGAATTTCCGCGGCGCGCAATCGCGGGGTGCTGGATGCGCGCGGAGAAGCAGTGGTGTTCGTCGATGCGGATTGCAAATTGCGGAATGATTGTCTATCCACGCTAGCCGCGACCATGGCGCAAAACCCGCAGCGCAATTATTTTCAACTGCGACTGGTGGGCGATTGCGAAAACCTGGTGGGCCGCGCGGAAGAGCTGCGGCTGATTACCATTCAAAATCACATGCTGCGGCCGGATGGCTGCATACGGTATTTGAACACGGCGGGATTTGCGATTCGCCGGCACAGCGCGGCAGCGGATGGGGTATTCGATCCGGCGGCGCTGCGCGCGGAAGACACGCTGCTGCTGGCGGAGCTGATGCAGAGCGGCGAGGTACCTTTTTTCGTCGAGGGCGCGGTGGTGCAGCACGCCATTCCGCTGAACCTGGTGCAATGCCTGGCGAAGGATGTGCGCTCAACCTTCCTGGAAGCAAAGACTTACGATGCGATTGCGGCGCTCGGCGTGAAGTTTCGGGTGTCGCACCGGGAGCGGCTGAAGATGCTGCGGTCCATGTGGCGGACGTCGCGGCGGGAGACGATTGGATTTGGCGGATGGGTGGTGCTGGCGACGCGGCAGGCGTTGCGGCTGAGCATATTGATGATCATCGACCCTTTTGGGAAGCGATTTACGCCTCGAGGGCTGGCAAAGTCGTACTAGAAAAGGGTTTAATCGCCTGGTTAACCCTCCCCCCTTTTTTTATAAGTGTGCATTCTAAAGGGGTTATTTTGCGATTTTGCGTAAGTGCGCATTCTAAAGGAGTTACGAGCAGTTGAACAGCTAAGTGTTGATTCTGGAGCACTTAGGCACGCGGGGGTGGTCGGACGTTTCAGTGGGTGCGAGATCTGCGGAAGTCAGAGGAACACAGACTGAAGTCTGTGCTACCTAAACCGGCAGAGACGGACGCGGCTTGCCGTGTCTCTACGGTGGCGGCCCTGGCTGTGCGCTAGACTAAGAACGAGTGCGCGTGCGGATGGAATCGATGCGGAGCGGAGGAATGTTGCGATGAAGGATTGCCGGCAATTTTACATTGATGGGAAATGGGTGGCTCCGGTGGCGGCCAAGGAGTTGGCGGTGGTTAATCCTGCCACGGAGGAAGAGATTGGGGTGATTTCGCTGGGCGGGGCGGTGGATGTAGACAGGGCGGTGGCGGCGGCGAGCCGGGCGTTTGAAACATTCTCGGAAACTTCGGTAGAGGAACGACTCGCGCTGCTGAAAAAGATTATTGAAATCTACCAGGCCCGCATGGACGCGATGGCGCAAACAATCTCTGAAGAGATGGGGGCGCCACCTTGGCTAGCGAAGGCGGCGCAAGCTCCCGCAGGATTGGCGCATCTGCTGGAAATCGTGAAAGTGCTGGAGCGCTTCGAGTTTGAGGAAACCAAAGGCACGACGCTGCTGCGCAAGGAGGCAATCGGAGTTTGCGGGCTGATCACGCCGTGGAACTGGCCGATGAATCAAGTAGTTTGCAAAGTGGCTCCGGCACTGGCGGCGGGATGCACGATGGTTTTGAAGCCGAGCGAGATTGCGCCGCTCTCAGCGTATTTATTCGCGCAAATTCTGGATGAAGCGGGGGTGCCAGCGGGAGTTTTTAACCTGGTGAATGGAGACGGTCCCACGGTGGGCGCGGCGATTTCCACGCACCCCGATGTGGCCATGGTTTCTTTCACGGGATCGACGCGGGCGGGCGTGGCGGTGGCTACCGCGGCCGCGCCTACCGTGAAGCGCGTAACGCAAGAACTGGGTGGGAAATCCGCGAATATCATTCTGGAGGATGCGGACCTGGAGAGTGCGGTAAAGGACGGCGTCAACGCGTGTTTTCGGAACACTGGACAATCCTGCGACGCACCGACGCGCATGCTGGTGCCGCGCGGAAAAATGGAGGCGGCGGTAGCGTCCGCGAAGCAGGCGGCGGAAGGCATCAAGGTGGCGGATAGCACCGCTAAGGGAAGCATCGGTCCGCTGGCGAGCGCGGCACAGTTTGAAAAGGTGCAGAAGCTGATCGCAGCGGGAATTTCCGAAGGAGCCACGCTGGTCACGGGGGGGCCGGGCCGTCCGGAAGGCGTCAGCAAAGGCTATTTTGTGAAGCCCACGGTGTTCGGAAATGTGCGGAACGATATGACCATCGCGCGCGAAGAAATTTTTGGGCCAGTGCTTTCGTTGATTGCCTATGAAGATGAAGAGGACGCCGTGGAGATTGCCAACGATACGGTGTACGGGCTTTCCGGGTACGTAACGTCCGGCGATCTGGAGCGGGCGCGGCGGGTGGCACGGCGGATCCGTTCGGGAAACGTACACATCAACGGCGCGCGCATTGATTTTGCGGGATGCTTCGGAGGATACAAGCAATCGGGAAATGGGAGAGAGTGGAGCGAAGCCGGGCTGGAAGATTATCTGGAGCTGAAAGCGATTTTCGGTTACAGCGTAGCGGCGAAATAGCGGACGATTACAGCTCCGGTTGAGGCGCTTGCCAATCGAAGCAACGCAACTTCCAGTCTTTTCCTTCGGCGACCAAAGCGCCGGCGTAGTCCGGGCCCTGGCGATAAATTTCGCAAGGTCCAGCGGGAACTGTCGGCGCTTTCCAGCGTCGCGGGTTGTGCGGGCGTCAACGAAACACAGAAGCTGGCGAGCGGAATCTGCAGTCCATCACCGAGGGCTTTGACGTAGGCTTCCTTGCGAGTCCATCCCAGGAAAAAAGCCGTCGGGGCGTTGCTCCGGAGACAGAGCGTGCAGTTCGGCGACTTCCTGCGGAGCGAAGTAGCGCACGGCAATTTCCTCACTGGCAATATCGGTACGGATAAATTCGACATCGACACCGACTGCAGCGCCCGCGGTGAATGCGAGCAAGGCGATGTTGCGCGAATGTGCGACATTGAAGTTCAATGGTTGATCCGAAGAAGGATTGGCGAGGAACGGTTTACCTCGGGATTGATAGGCGAACTGCAAGTCGGACGGCTGACGATGCAGATACCGGGCGAGAAGTTGGCGAAGGACACCGCGTGCAGTGATGTACGCGTTGCGGTCGCGATCGAAGAGGAATTTTTCGGCGCGGGCGCGTTCTTCGAGGCTTAATGTGGCAGCGAGAGGGTGCCGGACGGATGCGGGGCAATCGAGCGGCACACGCCACACGTGAACTTCGGCGGGAGAGAGGAGAAGGTCACCGGCAGGCGACGTCCAATCATTGCTGCCAGACAGGTTAAATGGCGCGGGCATGATGAAAGTCTAATGCATGGGGGAGATTAAGCGCAGTCACGTGGAGTGACGTCGAGTGCTTGGGAATGAGAAAGGCATTTCTCATGTCGTGAGAAAAAGTAGTATGCGCAGGCCCCATGTGGTCGGTAAGTGCTTATTTTACATTAGTTTATGATAGAACACGGCTGGCCAATAGATTGCTTGAACCTAGTTACACAAGAGCGTCTACTTAGTGTACTTATAGGATATCGCTAGCCCTGGGGTCGGGGCCGGCAAGTGATTAGAGGACTTGGGACCCTCTCACATGACTGTTGGTTTGTTCGGGACTTACAATTGGTTGAGAGCCGCGCAATGAGCGACTCGTCCACGATGCAGTTGGCCATGGGCGACGAGACGACGCGCGAACTCACGCGCATCTGGCAGGAATTGCTGGGGCTCGAGACGGTCAGCGCGGACCAGAACTATTTTGACCTTGGCGGAGACTCATCCCTCGCCGTCCACCTATTCGCACGCATCGAAAAAAAATTCCGCATCAAATTGCCGCTAGCGACGCTGTTTGAGGCGCCGACGATAGAAGAGTTGGCGCGCGTGGTGCGCGAACACGAGGCCGAGTCCAAGTCAGAGCCCGAGTCCAAGCCCATTGAAGACGTTAGTAGCGTAAGCGGATGGTCACCGCTGGTGGCGATTCAGAAGCAAGGGACGCGACCGATATTTTTTTGCATGCATGGAGCAGGCGGAAACGTATTGATCTATCGCGAACTGGCACAGCACGTGGGCGCGGACCAGCCGTTTTACGGATTGCAAGCGCAGGGTTTGGACGGAAGCCGTCCGCCGCTGGGGACGATCGAGGAAATGGCGACGTTGTATGCCAAGGAAATCCGGCGCGTACAGGCGCATGGTCCGTATCTGATCGGCGGGTACTGCATGGGTGGAACGCTGGCGTACGAAGTGGCGCGGCAACTGCGGGAATCCGGAGAAGAGATTCCACTGCTGGCGCTGTTCGATACGATGGACTGGTCCAACGTGAAGCTGCCAGGGTTTTGGACGAGGTCGTATCACGAGATCGAACGGATGTACTTTCATGCGGCCAATTTTTTCCGGCTGGATGGCACCGGGAAGAAGAAGTTTTTTGGAGAGAAACTGGAAGCACTGCGCAACCGCTTGCCGGTATGGAAAGGAATGTTGGCGGCGAGATTTTCGAAGAGTGCTGCCGCGGCGAATTCACATGCGCGAGTGCTTGGAGATATCTGGAGAGCGAACGATCAGGCATGCCTCGGGTATGTGCCACGGCCTTTTGCGGGCGTGGTAACGGATTTCCGGCCGATGAAACAGTATCGGATGTTCGACCTGCCGAACGTAAAATGGGATCGGTTGGCGCAAGGCGGCGAGCAGGTGGTGAATTTACCGGTGTATCCGGCGGGGATGCTGGTGGAACCCTTTGTACGCCATCTGGCCGCAGCTTTGCGGAGCAGAATCGACAGCGTGATCGAAGCGGGGCAATTGCCGCGTTAATTCCTGAACTTTTCAATGGCGAGGGAGCAGTGGGATGCCAGCAGTAAACTGGTCAAAAACGTGGACCTATTTTGAGGGTGTGTGGCACGAAGGCAACACGCCGATCATGGGGTCGCGAACACACGCGGCGTGGCTGTGCTCGGTGGTGTTCGACGGGGCGCGGGCGTTCGAAGGAGTTACTCCGGACCTCGATCTGCACTGCGCTCGGGTGAACGATTCGGCGAAAAAACTTTACCTGCAGCCGTGCGTGGATGTCGAAACGTGGATCAAGTTGACGCGGGAAGGAATCGCGAAATTCGATCAGAACACGGCGTTGTACATCCGGCCGATGTATTGGGCAGAAAAAGAAGGGCCGTGGGTGCAAGCGCATGAACCGGAGTCCACGCAATGGTGCCTGGTGATTTACGAAGCGCCGATGCGGGAGCCCAAAGGGTTTTCAGTGACGCTTTCGCCGTTCCGGCGGCCGACGCCGGAAACGATGCCGGTGGATGCCAAAGGCCGGGTGCCTATATCCGAATAATGCGCGGGCGCTGTTTGAAGCGCAGGCGCGTGGCGTGGATAACGCGGTGGTTTGCGATATGCTCGGCAACGTGGCGGAGCTTGCAACTTCGAATATTTTCATGGCCAAGGATGGAGTGGTGTATACGCCGATTCCCAACGGGACTTTCCTGGCGGGGATTACGCGGCAGCGAGTGATCGGACTGTTGCGAGGGAACGACGTTACCGTGGTGGAAAAGACCTTGAAATATGCCGACCTGCAAGGCGCGGATGAACTTTTCTCGACAGGAAATTATTCCAAAGTGGTGCCGATCACGCGCATTGACGATCGAGCGCTGGCGTTTGGCCCGTTTTATAAGAAAGCTCGAGAACTCTATTGGGCGTTTGCGCATTCGAAGACCGGCGATCGAGCGAAATCGGCTTTGTAGCGCAGCAGCCGGCCAAGGGAATTTCTGATCGATCATGACTGAAGTCTCTACCTCTTCTTCACAAAACACTTCGGTGCGCAGTTCGGCGGCGGCGTTCACGGAAACGCTTACGGGCATCTGGGAACGGCAGCTGCGGCATGCGCCAATTTCTCCGGACGATAATTTTTTCGATTTAGGCGGAGACTCGTCGATTGCCGTAGAAGTTTTCAACGAGATTGCCAAGAGCTGCGGCAGAGAGTTGCCGCCGGTTACGATTTATCACACGCCGACGATCGCTGAGCTGGCTACTCTTCTGGAAGAGAGGACCAGCCCACGATTGCCTTCGCTGGTGCAACTGAAGGCGGCTAGCGCGGGCGACGCAGGCAAACCGGTATTTATTGCGCATGGCTTGGGCGGCAGCGCGATGGAATTTTTCCAAGTGGTGAAGTGCGTAGACGTGCCGAACGCGATTTATGGATTGCAAGCGCGCGGAACAGACGGCATGGACGAGCCGCTGGATACGATCGAGGGGATGGCGCAGTTTCACGTGGACGCGATTCGGGAAGTGCAGCCGAAAGGTCCGTATTTTCTGGTGGGATATTCGCTCGGGGGTTTGGTGGCGCTGGAGATGGCGCGGCGCTTGACGACGGACGGAGAGAAGGTCGGCCTGCTAGCACTGCTGGAATGCTACCCGGCGCGACGTTATGTGCCCGCGGAACAGCGAGTACGGCTGGTGCTGCGGCTGACGCGGCAGCACCTTTCGAACATGATGGGATTGCCGATACGCGACGCGATTTCTTACTTTCTGCGGCCTTCGGAACGAATGTCGCACTTTTCGCGAGGCGCGAACGGGAAGTTGTACCGGCACCCGCCGACGGGAGTGTGGTCCACGGCGGCAATGCAACGCGTGCGAGACAGCGGTTATCTGGCGCTGCAGCGCTACCGGCCGTCGTACTTTGATGGAAAGATTTCTTTTGTGGCGGCGAAAACCAGTTCGGAGTTTCCGGATGATCCAGTGGCGGTGTGGCGAAGGCTGGTGGATCAATTGACGGTGGAAGTGATGCCGGGCGATCACTTTGGAATTATCACGGATCATTTTGACAAGCTGGGAGCGTTGCTGACGCGCTATTTGCGGGAAGCGGCTTGAACGGCGCTGCGAGTTCCGATTTTTTGCATGGAGCGATGAGATTTTCTGAAGGTGTGCGCGGATGAATGGTGCGGAGAGTTTGATCGCGACACTGCTCGGCGGAGGCGTGGAGGTTTGCTTTACGAATCCGGGAACTTCGGAGATGCACATCGTGGCGGCGCTGGACCATGCGCCGAAAATGCGGTGCGTGCTGGGATTGTTTGAAGGAGTGGTGACGGGAGCGGCGGACGGTTATGCGCGGATGGCTGGCAAGCCGGCGTGCACGCTGCTGCACCTGGGGCCGGGACTAGCGAATGGGCTGGCGAATTTGCACAATGCGCAGCGGGCGCGGTCGCCGATCGTAAGTGTTGTTGGGCAGCATGCTACGGAGCATTTGAAATTTGAGACGCCGCTGAAGAGCGATATTGAGGGGATTGCGCGGCCGTACTCGGACTGGTTGCGAACTTCGAGTTCGACCGCAGGCGTGGGGCGCGATGCAGCGGAAGCGGTGGTGACGGCGCGGACGGCTCCCGGCGGGATTGCGACGCTGATTGTGCCGGCGGATTTTGCGTGGAGCGAAGGCGGAGTGGTTTCGGCGGTAGGCGCGATTCCTGCGGCACGGCGAGTTGAGGCTTCGCGTATCGAGCGCGCGGCGGCGATGCTGCGGTCCGGAGTGCCAACGTGTTTGCTGTTCACTGGGGATGCGTTGTATGGAGCGGGACTGCGCGCGGCGGGACGAATTGCGGCGGTTACTGGAGCGAAATTACTTTCGCCGTATCCTTTTGCGCGGATGGAGCGGGGAGGAGATGCGCCGGTGGTGGAGCGCATGCCTTATATATTCGAACAAGCGGCGGCGCTGTTGAAAGATTATCGGCAGATGATTTTGGTGGGGGCGGACGCGCCGCGAACTTATTTTGCGCATCCGGCGAAAGGTAGTGTGCCTACGGCGGCGGATTGCGAGATTTATGCGCTGGCAGTGGCTGGGGAGAATTATTCGGCGGCGCTGATCGAGCTTGCGGAAGCTTTTGGTGGCGCACGCGTTGCTGCGCGAGAAATTGTGCGGCCGGCGATTCCTGTTGGAGCGATCACGATTGCGGGACTGGCGACGGCGGTGGCCGCGGTGTTGCCAGAGGGCGCGATTGTTGTGGATGAGTCGATGACTTCGGGGCGCGGCTTGATGGAGGCGACTGCGGGAGGCGCGCCACACGATTGGCTGGCGAATACGGGAGGGTCGATCGGAATTGCGATGCCGCTGGCGGTGGGCGCGGCGGTGGCTTGTCCGGAGCGGCGCGTGCTGTGTTTGTCGGCGGATGGAAGCGGGATGTACACGTCGCAGGCGCTGTGGACGATGGCGCGGGAAAAGTTGAATGTGACGACGGTGATTTATGCGAATCGCGTGTATGGAGTTTTGAAGCGCGAGTTTGCAAGTTTGGGGATTGGGGAGCCGGGAGCGCGAGCGCTCGATATGTTTGAGATTGGGCGGCCAGAGATTGATTGGGTGGCGCTGGCGAAGGGGATGGGTGTGCGTGGGGTGCGGGCGACGTCGCTGGAACATTTTGCTGGTGCGCTGCGGGATGGGTTTGCGGAGGCGGGGCCGTCGTTGATTCAGGTGGATTTGTGATGGGTAATTTTTCGACAGCAGGCGTCTAAAAAAATCGTCCGCGGGTTTTGGTTTGTGATTTTTCCGATCGGGGGGCCGAACTAAAGTTCGGCGCCTACATAACCCCGAGATGCTTTTTGGTTAGGTCGTCTTTCATTACCTTTCCCGTAGGAGTTAGGGGCATGTCGGGCACGATGTGGATTTGCGAAGGGCGCTTGTAGGGAGCGAGATGTTTGGCGGCGTGCTCGGCCATGTTTTCGGCGGTGAGGGATGAAGCGGGCGTTATCTGGATGAAGGCGATGACTTCTTCGCCGCCATCTTCGCCGGAAACGTTGCGACCGATTACGGCGCTGCGCACGACTTCGGGATGATTGTTGAGGACGGCTTCGATTTCGGCGGGATAGACGTTGAAGCCGAAACGAACGATTAGTTCTTTGGTGCGGCCGACGATGAAGAGGTAGCCGCTTTCTATGCGCGCGAGATCGCGTGTGTTGAACCAACCTTCTGAATCGATAGCGGCGGCGGTTTCTTCCGGAGCGCGATAGTAACCCTTCATTACGTTTGGCCCACGGACGCGGAGTTCGCCGACTTCGCCGGGCGGGACGGGCTGGCCGTCTGGGCCGACAAATTTTACTTCCACGCCGGGCAAGACCAATCCTACGGAGGTATCGGTGCGCGGCTTTTCCACGCTGGCTTGAGAAATGTTGGGCGAGCATTCGGTTACGCCATAGCCGTTGTGGAGTGGCAGGCCGAAGAGTTTTTCGACGTCGGCTTTCACGGCGGCGTGCAGCGGCGCGCCGGAAGAGGAGATGATGCGCAGGGCGGGAAACTTTCGCGTGGCGATGCCCTTCATTTTGGTGTACTCGAGGAGCAAGGAGAACATGGCAGGAGCGCCGAGGACTACGGTGAGCTGTTCTTTTTCCAGAGTGGCGAGGGCGGCGACGGGATCAAAGCGGGGAGAAAGATAAAGCGTGCAGCCGCTGTACAGCGCGCCGAGCAAGACTACGGAGAGGCCGACGGCGTGAGACATGGGTAGGATGCCGTAGAGGCGATCTTGCGGAGTGAGCGAACGGATTCCGGCGGAGACGATGGCGACGAAAAGCAGGTTGCGATGCGTGAGCATTACGCCTTTGGGCAGGCCGGTGGTGCCGGAAGTGTAGATCATGGCGGCGACGTTGTTGGCGGGATTCGAATCGAGAGGCTCTGGGAGCGACGGATTCGTTCAGCGCGCCGACGGCCATGGGGCCGAGTTCGGGGATTTCGATGATCGGCGCAGAGTGGCGTTTGGCGTGTTCTCTGGCGTGGTGGGAGACAGCGGTGGTGTAGAGAACGAGGCGCGCGCCGCAGTGCTCGCGGATTTCGTCGAGTTCGCGAGCGGAAAGCCGGGCGTTGATGAGAACCGGCCAGGCTCCGAGACGAGCCAGGCCCAGCAATAGAGCTACAAAGGCGCGGCAATTTTCGCAGACGAGCATGACGCGATCGCCGGGACGTACTTGGCGTTCTGTGAGCCACTGCGCTGTGCTCGCGATTACTGCTTCCAGCTGCGCGTACGTCCAGCTGCCGGAATTTTCCACCAGGGCTAGGTGATCGGGGGATTCGGAGGTCCAGCGCTTTGCTACGTCGCTAATGCAGAGATTGGGATTTTCCGGAATTGCGGGCAGCGGTTGATCCGGCATGGTCAGGCGCGAATCGCCGGCGTAAGAGCGGGTTGCGGAACCTTGGCCGGTCTGTTGGAGAGCAGATAGTTCAGCCAGTTGCGATAGATGTGCGAGGCGCTGGCGTGCCAGGTGCTTTTCAGCGTTTCAGTGAGGCGGGCTTCGGGAAAGGCTCTCGAGAGTTTCTTCGGTGCGTTCCGCTTCGGCACCCTGTTGGAAATCGTTTAGAAATTTAGCGGCTACGCCATCGAAGTATCCGTGTGGCATCGATGGGTAGGTGGCGCGTTCCTGTTTGAGGAAGCGGCGGATATCCCGGCGATATTCCTTGAGCAGCGTGCGCGTGCCGTATTCCGGATGGCCCTGGAAATGGACGAAGAGGCTGCGGCCTTTTTTCTTCACGAAAAGATTCACACCGGCGTCCGGCGACTCGTCGAGAACTTGATATCCATGGTGTTTTAAGTCCGCGCTTTTCACTTCATTCCAGCGCGAGTGCGGGAAGCGGACCACGCTCGGCAACCCATCGGTGAGAACGTGATCGCCGATTCTGCAGTAGTCGAAGACACCGAATTGTTTGTCTGCCAGCGGGTGGCGGTCGATATTGTCACTGTGCAGAACGCTGGCATGAGCGGCCAGACAAGAAAGGACCGTGGAGCTAGTCTGTGCTTCGGCCCAATCGAAAACGTTCGTTAAGGACTTCCAGTACGGCTCGTCCCGCAGATTGCGTTGGCGCGGTTCCGTCCCGGTGATGATGGCGCCGTCGAAATTGTGGTTCGACAGTTCTTCAGCGGAGATATAAAACCTGCTGAGATGAGCCTGTACGCGATCCCCCCGCGGGACTTCAGTGATTTGTGCAAGGCGAATGTCGACGGGAAGGTCGGCGGCGGCAGATTCGATTAGCGAAAAGAATTGCGCTTCAGTGTCTTCCAGCGCAGCGTCAGGCATGTTGTTAACGAGAGCGATTTTTAGAGGTTGTGAACTGACAACGCTGGCTGCCGTGCTGCCTCGAGCATGAGTGTGCCGTTGTTGTTCGACCCAATGATCCGGGGCGTGGCCGCCGTTAATTACCAGAGGCATGGCGTTCTCCCAAGAGTTCCGTCGCAACCTCGCGATGGGTGTTCATGATCGGCCCGTTCAGGCTTTCGCGCGATCCAGCGCTTGCGCGAGATCCGCGAGAATATCGTCAATGTGCTCGATGCCCACGCTAAGGCGAATCATTTCGGGTGTGACGCCGGTTTTCAACTGTTCTTCTGGAGTCAACTGTCGGTGCGTGGTGGAAGCTGGATGACAGGTCAGAGATTTCGCATCGCCCATATTCACCATGCGCTTGAACAGTTTCATAGCGTCGAAACACTTGATGCCGGCCTCGAGTCCGCCTTTGACGCCAAAGGTAAGCAGCGAGCAAAAATTTTCGCCGAGATAGCGATGGGCCATGGGGTACAGCGGACTATCCGGAAACCCCGCGTAATTCACCCAGGCGACCATGGGATGGGCGCGCAGGAATTCGGCGACCTTACGCGCGTTGAAGACATGGCGTTCCATACGCAGCGCCATGGTCTCCACGCCCTGCAGCAGCAAAAAACCGTTGAGCGGCGCCATGGTTGACCCGGTGTTGCGCTGGCCGACGGTGCGGCAGCGGGCCACAAACGCCGAAGCGCCAAATTGCTCGACGTAGACCACGCCGTGATAGGCGATTTCGGGCTTGTTAAACATGTAAAACTTTTCGGGATGGTCGCGCCAGGGGAAATTGCCGGCATCGACGATCATGCCGCCGAGGGTAGTGCCATGGCCACCCATAAACTTGGTCATGGAATGAACGACGACGTCGGCGCCGTACTCGATGGGGCGCAAGAGAATCGGCGTGGCTACGGTGTTGTCCACGATGAGCGGAACACCATGCATGTGGGCGACTTTCGCGAGAGCTTCAATATCCGCCACGTTTCCCGCCGGGTTGCCGACGCTTTCGCAAAAGACGGCGCGCGTGTTTTTGTCGATCAGCTTTTCGACGTCCGCGGGAGAATCGCTGGCAGCGAAACGGCCCTCGATTCCCTGCTTGGGCAGGACATGGGCCAGTAACGTATAGGTGGCGCCATAGAGTTGCGGCAAGGAGACAATATTGTTGCCATTCTCCGCAATGTTGACGAGCGAGTAGTGAATGGCGGCCATCCCAGAGCTGACGCTGAGGGCCTCGACTCCGCCTTCGAGAGCGGCTACGCGCTTTTCGAGAACGGTGTTCGTGGGATTGCCAATACGCGTGTAGATATTTCCCTGGACATCGAGATTGAAAAGCGCAGCACCGTGTTCTGCGCTGTCAAACTCAAAAGCGATCGTTTGATAGATCGGGACGGCTACCGCTTTCGTGGTGGGGTCGCCATCGTACCCAACGTGAATCGCAATAGTTTCTCTTTTCACAGCGCAGAACTGCTTTCGTTTTTCGCGGGACTGACAGCGTGGATTGCTGGCGCCGCGGCTGGCTGGCGCGAACGCAAAGACTTCATGGCTTTCGCTACGCGACGGGCGGCGAAGCCGGCGCCAAAGGCGAAACGCATGACCGGTCCAAATGTGTTGGCAGCGGTAAGACCGATAAAATACAGGCCAGGAACTGACGATTCAAAGGTGGACGAGAGGGCGGGTGAACCACTGACGACAGCAATCTGCTGGCGAATCTGGGGACTCAAGAATTGTAGGCGATTCAAGTCAACTTTGTAGCCGGTGCCGGTGATGACGTGATCGGTGACTACGACGCGTTCGGAGCCGTCCGCGGCGCGCAAATGCAAGCGGACTTGACCGTCAACGACGGTGGCGGACAGCGGCGTCATGCCGAGAAGCAGCGGCACTTTTCCAATAACTTGTTTCTTGCTGGTCCAGCCGGCAGAAGGGCCCAAAGCGGTGCGTACGAATTCTAAACGCGTGGCTTCCGGAAGATGGCGAAAGATCTCTGGGGAATTCGCAAGAAAGCGGGACTTGAGGCCGGGCCCGAGACCCGATTGCGGGTTGCGGATGCGTTGCCAAAGTGAACGCTTTTTCCCGATGGGAGGAGGATTGTGGAATACCAGCTCTTTGCGGCGCGCAATCAACTGCACACTCGCGCCTGCTTCATGCAGTAGGCCGGAGAGTTCGATAGCGGAAGCGCCACCGCCGACGACTACCACGTCGCGACCGCGAAATGGTTCGAGGTCATGATGCTGATAGCTGTGGGAAACGTGCGTCGGGCCAAGCTGCGAGAATGGTTCGGGGATGCTTTTGAAATGGGTGATGCCGACGGCCAAAACTACGCGCTTGGCGCGAACCTCTTCGTCGGTATCGAGCGTGAGAACGAAACCCTGCGAATTGCGAACGATACAGACGACATTTTTTTCTTCGAGTTCGGGCAGAAGACGATTGCGAAAGGTGGCGCCGTATTCCGAGAAAGTCGCCAAGCTGACGGGGATGTCCGTGTGGTGATAGCGAATGCCCCGCTCGGCGCAGAACTGTTGAATGGTGAGCGTGCCGTCCGGGGTATAGATGTTGGAGGCGAAACCATCGGACTTGAGCATCATGCCTTTGGGCATGTGATCGCGCCAACTTTCCATGGTGCGTCCGAAAATGCGAAAAGAAACCCCTGCAGAGCGAAGGTGTGCACCCAAGGATAGGCCGTAGGGGCCGGCGCCGACGATGACAGTATCTAGCATATGGTCGAGACAGCTGCTCCTGAGAGATGTGGGCCCAAGCGCTAGATGAAGCGGGCGCTGGATCAAGCGGGCCGTAAAGCCGAACGGGAGACGCAACGGCAGCTTCGATAATGGTGCGCCTAAAGCCGCAGCGATGCTCTATTTTAGGCAGGTTCATGACCAATCTATGCAGGGTATTGGGTGGGCCGATGTGATCAAGGTAACCCGACAACTGAAATCTAAGCCGCTTATTATCATCGAGATGCGTGGATTTCGACGGGTCCGTGGACGACCCGTGGCTTTGGCGGCGCTTTTGCCTCTGAAAACAGTCAACTTTGCCTTCTTTGCGAGATTTTCGCAGAGACTATCTGCAAAACAGGCGGCTAGAGGGCTTCGGTAGGTTTACAAGACGAGAATCGCCAAGCGGGCGCACGAGCCAATTACCCAAATTTGGTAAGTATTTTCCCACTGGCAAGGTATGCCAGAAAGGAAAGGGTTGGATTGGCCGCCAGCGGAACCCTGCGACAGGCCTATTGGAAACTTTCAGGAAGGCTAGAAATGTACGGGAACGCGTCGGAATTTCTCATGCGATGCAGGCAATTCGCTTAGAATCTGAAGCAACGTTCGGATTGGCCCGCTGTGTAATGTCCACCAAATGACTGTATGCCTGACGGATCAGCAGCAGAAATCTGCTCATAAATGCAAAAACGAGTGCCACAACTTGATGCGGTGCGCGGTATCGCCATCCTGCTGGTAATGCTGGTGAACACCGGCGACAAATATCCCGTGCTGCATCTGCAGCATGTGGTCGGGAACGGCTGGATGGGTGTTGATTTGTTTTTCGCGCTGTCGGGCTTTTTGATCACGGGAATTCTGTTGGATACGAAAGATTCGCCGCATTATTTCAAGAATTTTTATGTGCGGCGCGTTTTGCGGATCCTGCCGCTGTATTACGTGATACTGCTGTTTATGTTCGTGCTGGTGCCGCTGCTGCGGCCATCGGAAGCGCACACGGTATTTGAAAGATCGTCCCCGTGGTGGGCGTACCCGGTGTTCCTGCAAAATTTTCTGGTGGCAAGTTCCACGATGGCAGCGGGTCCATTGGGCACGACCTGGTCGCTAGCTATTGAGGAACAGTTTTACCTCTTGTGGCCACTGGTGGTGCGCTTCTGTACGCAAGCGCAATTGCGGCGCATAGCAACGATCATGATCGTTTTGACGGTGCCACTGACGTACTACCTGGCGATGCATCATTTTCAGATTTATTCGAACGTGTTCTGCCGGCAGGTGGGACTGATGGCAGGAGCACTGCTAGCGCTTCTGGTACGCAAAGAAAACTTCGAGCCATTGCGGCATCTGAGGACGGCTTGGTTGCTGTTCGCAGTTACCTTGACTTTGGCATTCGTTAGCGCGCACTTTGAGGCCCAGTGGCTGGCTTTTACGATGGTGGGGCTGGCGGCAGCTTCCTTTATTTTTCTAGCGCTGTACAGCGAACAACGGTGGCTCCAGGCGGTGCTGCGGAATCGTTTTCTGATGTATTCGGGGATCATCAGTTACGGACTGTATTTGACGCACAAAATTCCCGTGGACTTCTTGCAGACCTTCCATCTGGACCGGCATGCCGTTTACATTTTGCCGCTGATGTTCGGCGGCTCTTATGCGATGGCGACGACGTCCTGGTTCCTACTGGAAAAGCCGTTTCTGCAAATGAAACGCTGGTTTGTTTCGGATCGCACTGCGGGAATTGATTTGCCGGCGATCTAGACAATCCGGCGGCGAGTTTCCGCGCTTATCAAGGTGGACGTGGGATACGCGGTGGTAACGCATGGGGACGAGTTGCAGTGCATCAGCTAATTGAAGAAATGGGAGAAAACTTGCTATGGCCAAAGTCGTGGTGATGGTAGATCCGTTGACGATGGAATTGGCACCGGAGCCGATCCGTCCGGAATTTATCTTAAGCGGTTCGCCGGTAGCGCGAAGCAAGAAGGTGGCGACGAGCCCTGACTGGACGTCCAGCACAGTGGTTTGGGACTGCACACCGGGCAGCTTTCACTGGCACTACGGTAACGAAGAGACGATTTACGTCCTGGAAGGCGAAGCGTTCATGATGCAGGAGAACGGCCAGGAGCGGCGTTTCGCCGCCGGAGAGGTGGGATTTTTTTATGCGGGATTTGCGTGCGACTGGCGGATTACCAAGCACTTCCGAAAAGTGGCAGTGGTTCGCACACCATTTTGGGGGCCGCTGGGATTTTGCGTGAAGGCGTCCCAGAAGCTCATGGTCATGGCGGGAATTTCGAAGAGATCGACATTGCTATTCCTGTTGGCTGCTGGATTGGCAAGCGTGTTGCAATAGGTATCGCGCTAAGAAGCTGCCGCGAGGAACACGAGTGTAGAACCCCGTCCGGAAGTTGCCCCGAGTGCGTACTACCGCGGAGGGTAATCCGCGGTTCCATCCCCAGATAACGAAAGTACTATTTCGGCTGCGAAGCAGTGCGTTTAGACTCAAATGCCAGGTACAGGTGCGACATAAACCATGGAAAATAAAGAAGTTGTCGTGATCGGAGCGGGCCCTTACGGGCTGAGTACAGCCGCGCATTTAATCAATTCCGGGGTAGAGCCATACGTTTTCGGCGAGGCACTGAGTTTCTGGAAAGAGAACATGCCCGCGAAGATGCTGCTGCGTTCGCGTGCCGAAGCCTCCAATATCGATGCGCCACAAAAGCACCTTTCGTTAAAAGCGTTCCAAAAGGCGATCAAACGCAAAATTCCGGAGCCTGTGCCGGTAGAAGATTTCATCGCCTATGGCGAGTGGCTGCAGAGACAAGTGGCGCCGAAGCTGGACCCACGCAAAGTGTCTAAAGTTTCGCGCAACGGAAGTGGTTTTATCGTTTCGACGAATGATGGTGAGAGCCTGCACGCGAACTCCGTGGTGCTGGCGCTGGGCATCGGGCCGTTTTCGCAACGACCAGAGCAGTTCGCGGGGATTACGCGGGAGATTGCGCCGCACACTTGCGATTTGAAGAATCTTTCGCAATTCCGTGGCAAGCGCTTGGCGGTAGTTGGCAAGGGGCAAAGCGCCTTGGAGTACGCTGCGTTGCTGCATGAAAACGGCGCGGAGGTGCAGGTGATCACCCGCGCTCCGGCGCTGATCTTCCGGCCGTATGCGTGGAAAAAACATTTGTTCCGGACGCTCACGTCGGGGCCACTGCTGCCCTTTTCCTACAAGGTGATTCCACCGACGGATTTGGGAGATGTGTATACGGCGCGCAAGATGGCGGACCCGGACAAATTCCGACGTCAGACGCCGGAAGCGCAGGAAAAGCTCATCAAGGCGTGCACGCGCCCGATTGGGGCGTACTGGTTGGAGCCGCGATTGAAGGGTGTGACCATCAAGACACGCATGAGCGTGACGGCGGCGCAGCAAACGAACGGAAAACTTAAGCTGACGTTCAGCGACGGCAGCACAGATCAGGTGGACGCGGTGGTGTTGGCAACCGGATACAAGATTGATATGTCCAAATATCCGACGCTGGACGCTGGGCTGTTGAAGGATGTGCAGCAAGACGCGGAAGGCTATCCGGTGCTGACCACCGGACTGCAGACGACAGTTCCGGGGTTGTATATGGCGGGAGTAATCGCTGAGAAGACGTTGGGGCCAACGCTGCGCTTCGTGACAGGAACTTCAAACGCTGGGCCGCGGGTGGCTGCGGCGATCACCAAGAAAAAAATCTAACTAGTTTTCCCCGTAGCAAAGAGGGTGCGTACATTTTGAAAAACAAACTGGCTGCGGAATTTCCAAACGGAAAGATTCCCGGTGCAATTGTTCTTGGCGGTAATTTTTTGGGGCTGGGGATTGCGCGCAGCTTAGGCAGCCGCGGAATTCCTGTCTGGGTTATCGACGCGGATAAATCCAAATCTATCGCACAATTTTCGCGCTACACCAAACGATTCATCGTCACGACGGAGCCGGCGCACGAAGTACTCTTGCGAGAAGGCAAACTGCACGACTTGCAGGGCTGGGTACTGTTTTGCGGAAGCGACGATTACGTTGAGGAACTCTCGACGCACCGGGAAGCGCTTAGCAAGATTTTCCATGTAACCACGCCGTCGCTAGAGGTAACGCGTTTCGCACTCGACAAGAAGCGGACTTATGCTCGCGCGGCGGAGTTGGGCGTTGCGGCGCCGTGGACGTGGTCTGGAGATTCCTTGCTGAGTTTGCCGGAAGCGAGTATTCCTTACCCGGTGATCCTGAAGCCGGCGGTGAACCACCACTTTTTCCCTCAAACAAACCTGAAAGCTTTGGCGGCGAACAATGCGGCGGAGTTGCACAACGGATTTGCGCAAATGTCGCGATACATTCCCCCGTCCGAAATTCTTGTACAGGAGCGGATTTCGGGGAATGGCGAAAATCAGTTTTCGTTTTGCGGAATTTGCAGCAACGGAAAAGTTACGGATTCGCTAGTCGCGAGACGGCGCCGGCAATTCCCGATCGATTTCGGGAACGCCAGCACGTTCGTGGAGACGACCGATCAGTCTGTGGTGGAATCGGGAGGGCGGAGTTTCCTGGAAAGCATCGGATTCGACGGCATGGCTGAAGTCGAATTTAAATACGACACGCGCGATGGCAAATACAAAATTCTTGATGTGAATTCGCGGCCGTGGGGATGGCACACGCTGGGCAAGGCCGCCGGAGTGGATTTTTCGTACCTGCTTTGGAGACAGCGCGTTGGCTTACCCGCCGCGTCGGCTGTACAGCGTCGGCCCGCGGCGTGGCTTCGCGAGATTACCGACGTCGCCGCGATATTGAAAGCCTACAATCGGTCGGCGGAAATTAAAGTGTTGTTGCAAGCTATCCGCAGTCGCAGGATGACGTTTGCCACCTTCAACTTTCTGGATCCGGTTCCCTTTTTCGCGGAGATTGCGTTGCTGGTCACCGCGGGCGCATCGCGGCAGAAGAAAGCGAAGGAGTTTCTGCGCGATGGTGTTGCGGAGCCGCTTCCCAAAGAAGCGTTGCTCAAAGTGCGCGCATAGTTCTGCAAACTGACTATCGTCCCCAACATCTAGATCATTCCGATTGCCAAGTTGCACGATTCGTAAGTAGACAGCGCTGCCCAACTGGCGTTTTTTTTCTGCGCCAGTTATTATTCCTACCTCCTAATGGCCCGTGTCCCCGGATGGTCGCAACTGGAGCGGTGAGCTAGCTCTACCGGAAGTCAGCCGTACTCGACCTGACGATCACCTCGTGCAGACGAGTTGTTTCCTGCATCCAGCAAGGATCGCGCCATGAAGCTAACCACGAGACTGCGTCGCGGCGATCTCGTCGAAATAAAAGCTCCGCAAGAAATCCTGGAAACGCTCGACAGCGAAGGCACGCTGGCCCGTCTGCCTTTCATGCCGGAAATGCTGGAGTATTGCGGCAGGCGCTTCCGCGTGTACCGGCGTGTGGTGAAAACGTGTTCGTATGGCACGAATTCGACAATGCGGGCCTTCCCGGACGACGACGTGGTGATTCTGGAAGGGATGCGTTGCGACGGGGCCGCGCACGACGGCTGCCAGAAGGCCTGCACCATCTATTGGAAAGAAGCCTGGCTGCGCAAGGTGACCGACGCAGGCGCAAGTGGCAGCGCCGGGCCGGGCCCGTCAACAAACAACCAGGAGACTCTGAGAGCCCGGCTGAAAACTAAAACAGGACCCCAAACCTATTTCTGTCAGGCCGGCGAAATATCCCACGCGGCACCGGAACTCTCGCGCGCAGAACGCTTCACGAAATGCTTCAGCGAGGTTTCGTCAGGAAATTGCGGCAGCCTCGAAATGGTCGGCCGCATCGCGACGTGGTTGTTCTGGCGAGTTCGCCGGGTGATCCTGGGGCCGTACGGGCACGGAACGAGCATGGCCACGCCAACCGCGACCCTGAAACTGGCTCCCGGCGAACTGGTAAAAATTAAATCGATGTCCGACATTTCCGCATCGTTGAATTCCAGTGCCCACAACCGCGGGTTGTGGTTTTCGCCAGGCATGCGCGGACTTTGCGGCAAGTCTGCGATGGTGGAACGTCGCATCGAAAAATTAATTGTAGATGGCACGGGCGAAATGCGGCAGGTGAAGAACACGGTATATCTGGAAGACTCTATGTGCAGTTGTTCCCACGTGGCATTCGGCGGTTGTTCGCGGTGCGAGTTTAATTATTGGCGGGAGATCTGGCTGGAGCGTCCCGCTGACTCTGCCTAGTTTCAAGCGCAGGGGTTCTTCTGCAACAGGCATACTCCCGTCCATGGGAAATTGGGCGGAATGCGTTTCGGTTCGGGCAGTAGAGCCAGCAATTCCTCTGGGGCCCGCTTAAACTCGGCCGCCGTTTTCAACATGCCACGTACGTCCGTGGGTTCCCACCCGAGAGGTTTGAAGAAATCAGCACCCTCTGGCGGGCCGAACTTAAAGGCAGCGTTGGCTTCGCTCAGTTGTTTGCCGGTGGAGCGCTGCATCAGCTTTAGCTGCCCGGGCGAAGCCAAATCGACGATCCAGTTTTGAAACTTTGGCGGACTGGCGAGGTCGCGCGCTAAGCCCGCCACGTCTTCCGTCGCAAAATAAATCAGTAAACCCTCACTCATCACCGCGATTTTTTTCGCGCGGTCGTTCAGCGACGCAAAAAGAGACCGCCGTTCCGCGAACTGCGAAAGGTCCAACGCTACACGCTCCAAACGGCAGCGCGGTTGGTCCGCAGACAATATTTCCTGTTTATAAGAAACGATCTCTGGAAAATCGACTTCCACCCATTGCATGGTAGAAGGCAAGTCCATCCGATACGGCCGGGCGTCGAGTCCCGCCGCGAGATTCAGGACCAAGTCCGCGCCTTCCCGAATTGCGCGGGTGACGAACATGTCGAAGAGGTAGGTCCGCGCCATCCAGGCCCATTCGTGTTTGTTTCCCTGTTCCAGGGAATTGGCAATCTGGAAGCCGCGTTCGCCCGCCAGCCGCTCGGCAAAAGGATCCTTGAACAGAGCGTCTGGCCGCTTGGTTTCGATAGCTCGAAAATAGGCCACCCAGCGGGCGGTATCTGAAACATTTCGCACGCCGGCATTTTGATCCGTCATTGTGTATACCTGAACACGGAAAACAAGATTATCAGGCAACTGCGTCTGGCACGGAGGAAGAATTGCGCGGGGATGCGGATGAGAAACACGCAAGATTTGCCGTGCAGATTGTGTTTCGATGCTTGGTACGATAGGTCATCGACACGCAGCACGCGTTGATTCGGACACATTCGTTGGGCGAGGAAAGGTTTTGAGCACGTTGAAGCCAACCGTTCTGGTCGTAACCACGGCGCGTTGGTTTCCAACCGCTCGCCTGGCCGTAGCTCTAACGAACGCAGGTTGTTCGGTGCAAGCGGTTTGTCCCTCCGGCAGTCCAATCGCCAGCACTACAATTCTAAAAGGCAAATTTTCATTTCGCGGGTTGGCAACCCTTGAAATCCATCACTGCCGCAATCGCCGGCGCGAAACCTGATTTGCTGGTTTCCGGGGACGATCTGGCTACCTGGCACCTGCACTGCCTGTACAACTCCGGCCCCAATACCGGAGAAGCCACGCGAGAGTTGATTGTTCGCTCCTTGGGTTCGCCGGAATATTTTCCGATCGTCGACGATCGCGCTTCCTTCATGCACGCGGCCCACGAAATCGGTGTTCGCGTTCCCCGAACTGCAGTCATATCCGATTCTAAAGATTTTCAAGCATCGCAACTTGGTTTCCCCGCGGTATTGAAGGCCAACGGCACATCGGGCGGAGATGGAGTTCGCGTAGTTCGCTCCGAACAGGAAGCGCAAGCGGCCCTACGCTATTTGCAAGCGCCTCCGCTTCTGGCTCGGGCTATAAAACGTGCGATCTTTGACCAGGACACCACGCTTTTGCGACCGTCTCTGCAGCGGCGCCGGTCCACCGTTAATGCGCAATCGTTTATCGCGGGTCGCGAGGCCACCAGTGCCACCGCGTGTTGGCAGGGATCAGTATTGGCAGCCACGCATTTTGAGGTTTTGCAGAAAGGACACTTTGCGGGACACGCTACAGTAGTGCGTCGTATCGATCATCCAGAGATGGCTTCAGCCGTGGAAAAGATGGCAAGGCGGCTGCAACTTTCTGGACTACACGGATTCGACTTCATGCTAGAGGACGGCTCACGCGACGCCTATCTGCTCGAGATTAACCCTCGCGCGACGCAGGTCGGACATTTGAGTTTCGGATTGGGGCGCGATCTTCCGGGAGCCCTGGCTTCCGCGCTTTTGGATCGTGCGGCAGACGCCGCACCAAAAGTGACCGAAAAAGACGTAGTCGCACTCTTCCCTCAGGAGTGGCTGAGGGACCCCGCCAGCCCATACCTGCGATCCGGTTATCACGACGTTCCTTGGAATCAGCCGGGATTGCTACGCAGCGCGTTCGAGAAATCAAATCGTTCTGGCAGTAACCTGTTTCGCCGATTGCTGCGGAAAAGTTAATTCCTACACAGTTTGCTGTTTGCATCGAAAGCACGGCGTTTTTCGGAACTTGGCTTAAGAGTGTCCTGAAACGATACAATTGAAATAAGAGTTTGATGCGACGCGCCCCCAGCATTCAATAAAATCTCGGCGAGGACAGATGCAGAACTACGACATCACGATCTTGGGAGCAGGACCGTATGGATTGTCGGCAGGCGCCCATCTAAAACAAATAAAAGGACTTAACTTTTGCATTTACGGCGAGCCCATGGAGTTTTGGAAGGCGTACATGCCCGAAGGCATGTTCTTGCGTTCGCCGTGGAGCGCCTCAAACCTTTCTGATCCGGCGAAAAACCTGACCATCGATGATTTCGCAGCCAAACAGCCGAGCCCGGTGCCAGTACCCATTCCGCTGGATACGTTTGTCAACTACGGCTTGTGGTTTCAGCAGCAGGCCCTGCCGGAACTACACCGCCAGAAGATTCAGCTCGTGGAAAGAGACGGCTCGGCTTTCCGCGTCACTTCCGAGGACGGCCAATCGTGGGCGTCGCGACGCGTGATTATCGCCGCTGGGCTTACGTCTTTTTCCAAGCGGCCAGAAGTCTTTTCCAAGCTGTCTCCGGAATTCGTCACTCATGCCTCTGATCAGCGTGACGTTCGGCGATTCCAGGGGAAACGGGTGGTGGTGGTCGGAGCAGGTCAGAGCGCCTTGGAGTCAGCAGCGTTGATCCACGAGGTTGGTGGAAAGGTGGAAGTGGTCGTTCGCGAAAAGAGCGTGCATTGGCTCGGGTGGCGCGCGCGCATGCGCAAGCTGGGTCCGCTCTGGACACTTTTGTACGCGCCAACGGACGTTGGCCCTGCCGGCGTTAGCCGTATTGTCGCCATACCGAATTCCGTCAAATATTTTCCGCGTGCGATGCAGAACAAATTTCGTACGCGCTCGCTGCGTCCCGCAGGCGCACGTTGGCTGATTGATCGCACGAAGAACATCCCCATAACGACGGCTCGTTACGTAACCTCCGCCGAACCAAACGGCAACGGGCTTAAGTTGCGTTTGAGTGACAACACTATGCGTGAAGTTGATCACGTGCTACTGGGTACCGGCTACAAGGTCAACGTAAAACTCTATCCGTTTTTGTCTCAAGATTTGATTCAGGCTGTCCGAACCACCGACGGTTTCCCGCATCTTACTGCGGGACTGGAATCTTCCGTTCCGGGATTGCATTTTATGGGGTCTCCGGCGGCTTGGAGCTATGGCCCACTTGATGTATTTCGTAGCGGGTACGGAATTTGCAGCTGGTGAGGTTGCTCGATACATTGCCAAACAGCAGAAGAAATGATCCAAAACGGCCATAGCCCGTCAAATCACTTCCCGAAGCAGTCGGATGGCGCGAAAATCGGCGCTCTGGTTGTCGGCGGGGATTTCCACGGCTTGGCCATTGTGCGCAGCTTGGGCAGACGAGGTATTCCTGTTTGTGTGGTGGACAATGAACATTCCATCGCGCGGTTCTCGCGGTATACAACGCACTATATAAAAGTGGCGGGGTTGCGTGGCGAACAGGAAACTGTTGATGCGGTGCTGGGTGTTGCGAAACGCATGAATCTGCGCGGTTGGGTTCTGTACGCAACCCGGGATGAACATGTCGCCGCATTTTCGAAGCATCGTGCCGCGCTTTGCGAATGGTTCCGTGTGCCCACACCGGACTGGGAAGTGGTGAAATGGGCGTGGAACAAGTGGAACACCTACCAGCTCGCGGAAAAAATCGGCCTGTGCATCCCCAAGACATTTTGCCCGCGCAACACGGAGGAACTAGAACAAACGGAAGTAGAATTCCCTGTTGGGATCAAGCCGGCGGTGAAAGAAGATTTTTTCTACGCCACGAAAGCGAAAGCTTGGCGCGCCAATAACCGGGATGAACTGCGGACTTTTTTCGCGCGCGCGTCCGAACATTCACGCGGCAACGAAGTCTTGATTCAAGAAATCATTCCCGGCGACGGACACCACCAATATTCCTCGTGCTTATTTTTCAAAGATGGGCGAGCGGTGGCTAGCATGGAGGCGCGCCGCTGGCGCCAACACCCTCCCGAGTTCGGCCGCGCCGCAACTTACGTGGAGAGCATCGATCATCCCGAAGTGCGCGAAATGTCTGTACGTTTTTTGAAGGAAATTAAGTATTACGGCTTGGCTGAAGTGGAATACAAGCAAGATCCCCGCGATGGAAAATTGAAGCTGCTGGACGTGAACGCGCGCACCTGGGGATTTCACGCCCTGGGCGAGGCTACCGGGGTGGACTTTTCCTATCTACTGTTCGCTGATCAAGTCGGAGAGTCGGTGCAGGAATGCCACGGCAAGGCTGGCGTCGGGTGGATGCGCATGGTGACGGACTTCCCCTACAGCGTACTCGGCCTTTTGAACGGGCAGTTAAAGTGGGGAAGTTACACGGAATCCTTGAACAATCTGGCGATCGAATCCGTTTTCAGTTCCGAGGATTTGAAACCCAGCGTCGCTGAGTTTGCGATGTTGCCCTATCTCATCGTCAAAAAGGGCATCTGATCTCCCCATTAGCGCGTTTCAGGTCCCCGAGCATCTCGCATAAAGACAACGCCTAAATCATTGAATAATAATCGGTTACTAAGACACTTAGAAATGCAGCCCGGTGTTCACGACGTTTCCGTTTCTCCCTTTGCTTTGGGCAAGTCATAATTAGAAGGCACGACGGGCTCACGAGTATCGGAGGGAGCCGCGCGTCACAGGGTGAAACTATGAAGGGTGTTGTCCTCGCGGGCGGAACCGGCAGTCGGTTGAATCCGCTCACAAGAGTAACAAACAAGCATCTGCTGCCAGTGTACGACAAGCCGATGGTGTATTACCCCATCCAAACGCTGGTCAATGCCGGGATCGAAGAAATCCTGTTGGTCACCGGAGGCAAGAACGCGGGAGACTTTCTGCGCTTGCTGGGTAACGGTCGCGATTTCGGCCTGAAACACTTGAACTATACCTACCAGGAGGGCGAAGGCGGCATCGCCGAAGCACTCGGCTTGGCGGAATTCTTCGCCGGCGGCGAACCCATCTGCGTGGTTCTGGGCGACAACATCATCGAAAACAATATTTGCCACGCAATAGAAAATTTCACAAAACAGAAAGATGGCGCGAAAATCCTGTTGAAGGAAGTTACGGATGCGCAGCGTTTCGGCGTAGCAGAGGTTCAAGGAAACAAAGTGTTGGGCATCGAGGAAAAACCAAAGAATCCTAAATCGAACTATGCGGTGATCGGAATTTATCTATATGACGCCACCGTGTTTCAAAAAATTCACCGCCTTAAGCCTTCTGGTCGCGGGGAACTCGAAATTACCGACGTGAATAATTTCTATATTGATGAAGGAAAGCTCACCTACGAAGTTCTCGATGGCTGGTGGACTGACGCTGGGCAGTTCGAATCGTTGCTGCGTGCCAACTCGCTAGTCGCCGAAACGGGAGCGAATAAGCTTGCTGACGGCAAAGTTATGGGCGGCCGGCCTGCGCAGGGGCGCGCATGAAACTTTTCGTCACTGGTGGCGCAGGCTTTATCGGGTCGTGTTTCATTCGCATGGTCTTGGACCCGGGGCAGAAACATTCCGTCGTGAATTACGACAAGCTTACGTACGCGGGGAACCTGGCCAATCTGGACTCCGTAGCGAAAAACCCCAATTACCGTTTTGTGAAAGGTGATATTTGCGACGCCCATGCCGCGGAAGCGGCCATGTCTGGCTGCGACGCCGTGGTACATTTCGCCGCCGAGTCCCACGTAGATCGCAGTATTTATGAACCGGCCGCGGCTATCCAAACGAACGTCACTGGAACCTTTGTGCTGCTGCAGACCGCGAAAAAGCTGGCGTTGTCGAAATTCGTGCATGTCTCCACGGACGAAGTGTATGGCGATATGGCGCCCGGCGAATTTTCCAGCGAGGAAACGCATGTGCATCCGAGCAGTCCGTATTCGGCTTCGAAGGCCAGTTCAGACCTGCTGGTGCGTTCGTACGTTCGCACCTACGGTTTTCCCGGAGTGGTCACGCGCGCTTCTAATAATTATGGGCCTTACCAATTTCCGGAAAAGTTTTTGCCACTGTTGATTAGCAATCTGATCGACGACAAGGCTCTTCCGATCTACGGCGACGGCAAGCAGGAACGCGATTGGCTGCACGTGGAAGATCACTGCCGCGGGATTTTGGCGGTTCTTGAACGCGGGCGGATCGGCGAGGTCTACAACATCGGTGGCGCAGACATTGTGGAAAATATCGCCATGGCCAAAGCGCTGCTGCGCGCGATGGGCAAGCCGGAAACGCTGTTGACTTACGTCAAAGACCGGCCCGGCCACGATCGTCGCTATGCTTTGGATTGCAAGAAAATCGAAACCGAGCTGGGCTGGAGGCCGATGATTCCTCTGGAGCAAGGTCTGCGCCAGACAATTGATTGGTATAAGACCAACACCAACTGGGTTGCTAGCGTGCGGGCGGGCGATTACCTAACCTACTACGATAAGTATTACGAAAACCGCGATTCATCGTTGAACGATTTGAGCGTATCCGGATCGAAGCTCGCTCAGTAACTCACCCCCGGAAAACGACGTGCCGTTCGTGAGCTGGTTTTTTATCGCTGAGTTAACGGCGTTACGGCGCAAACGGCACGGGAACAGATTCCTGAACCACCGGAATAGTTATTTCCACCAGACAGCCGGGGCTCTGATTTTCGAGTCTAATCTGGCCGCCGAGTTCTTTGATTCGTTGCCGCATGCCAGCAATACCGATACCCACGCTTCCCGGGTGAAACTGGATCGTTTCCGGACTCATACCTTTGCCGTCGTCCCGAATGCACAAATTAATGCGCCCGTCGCTTTGAATTAGTTCGACACTGGCGGATTGCGCACCGGAATGGCGCAGAACATTCGTGAGCGCCTCTTGCACGATACGAAAAATCGCGGTTTCCATTTCCGAGGTCAGTCGAGGAAATGTTGCGGGCTCTGTTCTTACCGAAGCCTTCAAACCACTGCGTTCCGTAAGACCTTCCAGGTAATGCTGCAACGCGGATTGCAAACCGATCTCGTCTAGCAGGGGAGGATGCAGAAGATGAGACATGGTGCGAACCTGTTGAATGGCTCTGGCGATAAGCGCGCTGCAGTCGTTTGTAGCTTTGGCGCGCGCTTCTTCGGACTGACCATGACGCATAATCCCATCGGCCATCATTTTTGCGGCGCTTAGTTCCTGGCCCAAACCATCGTGCAATTCTCTAGCAATCCGCCGCCGTTCATCATCCTGCGCCACCAACAACCGCGCTGAGAGCGCTCGCAATTCCTGGTTGAGTCTCTCTAGCTCCTGTGTTTTTCGATGAAGCTCTGCGAACACGCTTACTTTGGCGCGGAGCAGCTCCGGTACCACAGGAACTGAAATGTAATCCACGGCACCGCGTTCATAGGCGCGCACGCGATCCATGTCCGTTAAATGCACTGCCGAAATGAAGATAATCGCGGTGTTGCGAAAGCGCGGGTGCTGCCGGATCATGTCCGCCAATTCAAATCCATCCAGCTCCGGCATGCTGACGTCCATCAGCACCACCGCAATGTTGGTACGAAGAAGATGATCGAGCGCCTCGCGACCGGAATGCGCTTTTATGAGGTTCTCCCCCAGACTCGCGAGAATGACTTCGTAGCTCAGGAGTTTGCCGGGCTGATCGTCCACCATCAAAATATTTATTTTTTCGTCCGGTTGCATAATTGTCTGGGCACTCCGTCTGTCGAGCAAACCTGTCGTTATTTTCGGACCCGGAACACCTCGCGCTTACCTGTGCAGCCACATGCGCAGAGTCGAAAGCAATTGGTCGGTGTTCACTGGCTTCGCAAGATACTCGGAGGCGCCGGCTTCAAGGCATTTCTCGCGATCTCCTTTCATAGCTTTGGCCGTCAAGGCCACGATCGGCAAACGCCGAAACAAAGGATTTTGCCGCATCACCTGCATCGTTTCATACCCGTCCATTTCAGGCATCATAATATCCATCAGAACAATCGCCAAGTCCGGCGTAGCCTCCAGCATCTTGATCGCTTCGCGGCCGGTTCCCGCCGTCAGCACCACCATGCCGCGGCGTTCCAGCACGCTGCTCAGCGCGAAAATATTGCGAACGTCGTCGTCAACCACCAACACTTTCTTGCCAATCAGAGCGTCATCCGAACTGTGAAGCCACTCGAGCATTTTTTGCTTTTCGATCGGCAGATTGGTTACCACGCGATGCAGGAACAGGGCGGTCTCATCGAGCAGCCGTTCAGGAGACTCCACGCCTTTGACCACTACACTGCGCGCCAAAGTATGCAGTCGCGAATCTTCATCGGAGGAGAGGTCCTTGCCGGTGAAAACGACCACCGGCAAATCAACTGCCGAGGGAGTCTCGCTGAGCCGTTCCAAAACCTCGAAGCCGGACATATCCGGCAGACGCAGATCGAGGACCATGCAGTCGAACGACTTTTCGGAGACCGCTGCTAAGGCTTCAGCTCCGGTAGAAACCGTGGATATACGAATATCGTCGCTGCCCAAAAGTTCACGAATACTGAGTTGCTCGGCGGCACTATCTTCCACGATCAGCAGTTCTTTGAGTCTTGGTGCCGCATATTCCTTCATGCGCAGGAAGGCGGCTTGCAACCCTTCCGGAGTCGTGGGCTTGGTCAAGAAAGCAAACGCGCCGCGCGACAATCCGTGCTGACGATCCTCATCCATCGTCAGAATTTGCACGGGGATATGACGCGTCGTCGGATCTTGCTTGAGGTGATTGAGCACAGTCCAGCCCAACATGTCCGGCAGGAACACATCCAAAGAGACTGCGCTGGGACGAAATTCGCGTGCCAGAACGAGGCCTTCCGCCCCTCGTGAAGCCACCAGTACCTTGAAGCCCTTGTCGTGCGCCAAATCGCGCAAAACGCGAGCGTAATGGGGATCATCTTCCACGATCAACAATGTCACGTCGTCAGCCGACAGCAACTCGCGGTCGTCAGGAACCTGTTCGTGCACGCGATCCGAAGTGGTGACCTGAGGAAAGCTGCATAGAGATGGGTGCGGCCGGAGATTTTTTGTCCGGTAGATTTACACCGGTCGAAGGGCCAACGTATGTTTGAGGCAGATAAAGCGTAAAAATACTTCCTTCCCCGACCACACTGCGCAACTGGATTTCTCCGCCCAGCAAGCCGGCCAGTTCGCGACTAATAGCCAAGCCGAGTCCAGTGCCACCGTATTTTCGGCTGGTACCCGCGTCCGCCTGTTGAAACGCTTCAAAAATAATTCTCTGTTTCTCTGGCGGAATCCCGATACCGGTGTCGGTAACCTCAAACGCCACGGCCGAGCCCGCGCGGCTGAGCACAGGATGATCTTCACTCCACCCGTAGCTTGCGATGGAGACAGAGAGCCGCACACTTCCCTGCTCCGTGAATTTAAACGCATTGGATAACAGATTCTTCAATACCTGCTGCAGCCGTTTTGAGTCGGTCACCATGCTGCGCATGAGTTCCGCGGCGGTTTGAATCTCAAATGCCAAGCGGCGATGTTCGGCTTCATGACGGAAAGGCCGCGCGATCATTTCCAGCAGGCTGGCGAAAAATACTTCTTCGGCTTCAACCGATACCGTTCCGGATTCGATCTTGGACAAATCCAGAATATCGCTGATCAAATTCAGCAAGTCGGTACCCGCGCCGTGAATCGTGCGCGCAAATTCCACCTGTTTGGGGGTCAGGTTGCGATCGGGATTATCGGTAAGCTGCTGGCCCAGCACCAGAATGCTGTTGAGCGGAGTACGCAACTCGTGAGACATATTCGCCAGAAACTCGGACTTGTACTTGGAAGTGAGTGCCAATTCCTTGGCCTTCTCTTCCACCGCGCGGCGCGCTTGTTCAATTTCCTGGTTTTTGCGTTCGACTTCGACGTTTTGCTCGGCGAGTTGCTGCGCCTTTTGCGCCAACTGTTCGTTAGTCTGCTGCAGCTCTGTTTGCTGTGTCTGTAGTTCCTTGGCTAACTGCTGCGATTGTTTCAGCAGGCCTTCCGTCTGCATCGTGGCTTCAATACTGTTGAGCACGATACCGATGCTCGCCGTCAATTGTTCGAGAAAGGAAAGATGCGACGCGGTGAACGCGCCGAGTGAACCAAGCTCGATGACCGCCTTGACGCGGTCCTCAAACAAAATTGGCAACACAATCACATTTTTCGGCACAGCCTGGAACAGACTCGGACCGGATCGGCGCAGCCTCGAGCGGCAGATCCGTGATCAGCATGCGCCGTTTCTCGGCGGCGCACTGCCCCACCAGACCTTCGCCGACACGCAGATGCAACTCGTGCCCATCTTCCCTTCCGTCGGCATAGGCAGAGAGCAATCCCAATTCGGAAGACTCCTCGGCGTCCATCTGATAAATAACGCCTTGCTGCGCGTTGACCAGGGGAACCAGTTCCGAGAGCAGCATACGTCCCACAGTGGTTAAATCGCGCTGCCCTTGCAACATGCCGGTGAAACGCGCCAGGTTCGTTTTCAGCCAATCCTGTTCTTTGTTTCGATCGGTCGTCAGCCGCAAGTTGTCGATCATGGTGTTGATGTAGTCTTTTAGCTCCGCCACCTCGCCGCGAGCTTCTACTTGCACCGAACGCGTTAAGTCGCCTTTCGTAACCGCCGTGGCGACTTCCGCGATCGCACGGACCTGGTTCGTCAGGTTGTCCGCAAGCAAGTTAACGTTGCCGGTCAAATCTTTCCACGTGCCGGAAGCGCCGGGAACGTTTGCCTGGCCGCCCAACCGGCCTTCCACGCCAACTTCGCGCGCAACCGTGGTGACCTGATCCGCAAACGTGGCGAGAGTGTCGGTCATGTTGTTGATGGTCTCCGCCAAGGCTGCCACTTCGCCTTTGGCGTTAACCGTGAGCTTCTTCGTAAGTTCGCCGTTCGCCACCGCGGTTACGACTTTCACGATGCCGCGCACTTGTTCCGTCAGGTTGGCGGCCATCACGTTTACGTTGTCGGTCAAGTCTTTCCACGTGCCGGCCACACCAGGCACCTTCGCCTGACCGCCCAGTTTTCCGTCCGTTCCCACTTCGCGCGCAACGCGCGTCACTTCCGCAGCGAACGCGTTCAGCTGGTCCACCATCGTGTTAATGGTGTTCTTCAACTCCAGAATTTCACCCTTCACGTCCACCGTAATCTTGCGAGACAAGTCGCCGCGCGCAACGGCCGTCGTAACTTCCGCGATGTTGCGCACCTGGCCGGTCAAGTTTCCAGCCATAGCGTTCACCGAGTCGGTTAAGTCTTTCCACGTTCCCGCAACTCCAGGCACGTTCGCCTGACCGCCCAGTCGCCCTTCGCTGCCCACTTCGCGTGCCACGCGCGTTACTTCCGCCGCAAAAGACCGCAACTGCTCCACCATGGTGTTCAATGTTTCTTTGAGCTGTAGGATTTCGCCGCGTACGTCCACCGTGATCTTGCGCGAAAGATCTCCGCTCGCAATCGCCGTCGCCACTTCCGCGATGTTGCGCACCTGGCCCGTCAAGTTGCTGGCCATGAAAGTTCACGTTGTCCGTCAAGTCTTTCCACGTGCCGCCCACTCCTGGCACTTGCGCCTGCCCTCCTAGCTTGCCTTCCGTACCAACTTCGCGTGCCACGCGCGTCACTTCCCCAGCGAACGCATTCAGCTGGTCCACCATCGTGTTAATGGTGTTCTTCAACTCCAGAATTTCGCCCTTCACGTCCACGGTGATCTTGCGAGACAAGTCGCCGCGTGCCACGGCCGTAGTGACTTCCGCAATGTTTCGCACCTGACCGGTCAAGGTTTCCGGCCATGGAATTCACGTTGTCGGTCAAATCTTTCCAAGTTCCCGCCACGCCGGGCACCTTCGCCTGACCGCCCAATTTCCCGTCCGTGCCGACTTCGCGCGCCACGCGCGTCACTTCTCCAGCGAACGCGTTCAGCTGGTCCACCATCGTATTGATAGTGTCTTTGAGCAGCAGAATTTCGCCGCTGACGTTTACCGTGATTTTCTTGGACAAGTCGCCGCTGGCGATCGCCGTGGCCACGTCCGCGATGTTTCGCACCTGGCCGGTCAAGGTTGCTGGCCATCGAATTGACGGAGTCCGTTAAATCCTTCCAGGTTCCCGCCACACCCGGCACCTGCGCCTGACCACCCAGTTTTCCGTCGGTTCCCACTTCGCGCGCCACGCGCGTCACTTCCGCCGCGAACGCGTTCAGTTGGTCCACCATGGTGTTAATGGTGTCCTTCAACTCCAGAATTTCGCCCTTCACGTCCACCGTAATCTTGCGAGACAAGTCGCCCCGCGCCACAGCGGTCGCCACTTCGGCGATGTTGCGTACCTGGCCCGTCAAGTTGCTGGCCATGAAATTCACGTTGTCCGTCAGGTCTTTCCAAGTGCCCGCGCCGGGTACCTGCGCTTGTCCGCCGAGTTTGCCTTCCGTGCCGACTTCGCGCGCCACGCGCGTCACTTCCCCGGCGAACGCGTTCAGTTGGTCCACCATCGTGTTGATCGTGTTCTTCAACTCCAGAATTTCGCCCTTCACGTCCACCGTAATCTTGCGAGACAAGTCGCCGCGCGCCACAGCCGTCGTAACTTCCGCGATGTTGCGCACCTGGTCTGTAAGATTTCCGGCCATGGAATTCACGGAATCCGTCAAGTCTTTCCAAGTTCCCGCCACACCAGGCACGTTCGCCTGACCGCCCAGTCGCCCTTCGCTGCCAACTTCGCGCGCCACGCGCGTCACTTCTCCAGCGAATCGATTCAGCTGGTCCACCATGGTGTTCAGCGTTTCCTTGAGCTGCAGAATCTCACCGCGCACGTCCACCGTGATTTTGCGCGAAAGATCTCCGCTCGCAATCGCTGTCGCCACTTCCGCAATGTTGCGCACCTGGCCCGTCAAGTTGCTGGCCATGAAGTTCACGTTGTCCGTCAAGTCTTTCCACGTGCCGCCCACTCCCGGCACCTGCGCTTGGCCTCCCAGTTTGCCTTCCGTACCGACTTCGCGTGCTACGCGCGTCACTTCTCCCGCGAACGCATTCAGCTGGTCCACCATCGTGTTGATCGTGTTCTTCAGTTCTAGAATTTCGCCTTTCACGTCCACAGTAATCTTGCGAGACAAATCGCCTCTCGCTACGGCCGTCGTGACTTCCGCGATATTGCGCACCTGCGCGGTCAGATTTCCCGCCATTGCGTTTACCGAGTCCGTCAAATCTTTCCACGTTCCCGCTACGCCTGGGACCACCGCCTGCCCGCCCAATTTCCCGTCCGTACCAACTTCGCGCGCGACGCGCGTCACTTCGGAAGCGAAGGACCGCAACTGGTCCACCATCGTGTTAATGGCTTCCTTCAGCTGCAAAATTTCGCCGCGTACGTCAACGGTGATTTTTCTGGAAAGGTCGCCGCTTGCCACCGCCGTCGCCACTTCCGCGATGTTGCGCACTTGGCCGGTCAGGTTGCTGGCCATCGAATTTACCGAGTCCGTCAAATCCTTCCAGGTGCCCGCCACGCCCGGAACCTGCGCCTGTCCGCCAAGTTTTCCGTCCGTGCCTACTTCACGCGCCACGCGCGTTACCTCTGCCGTGAATACGCTCAACTGCTGAATCATCGTGTTCACGATGGTGGCCGACCGCAGGAATTCGCCCTCAAGCGGTCGCCCGTCCACGTCCAACCGAATCGTCTGCGTCAAGTTGCCCTGGGCCACACCAGCGATCGCCCTCGTAACTTCCGTGGTGGGCCGGAGGAGGTCATCCACCAAGGTGTTTACAGACACTTCCATGTCGCCCCACGCGCCGTGTGAAGGATGAAACCGCGCGCGCTCCCTCGTCCGCCCTTCCTTCCCCACCACTTTTCCGAGTCGCTCTAAATCGTTTGCAATCTGCTGGTTAGCCGTTACGATTTCGTTGAAAGTATCCGCCAACTTCCCGGCCAAGCCGGTCCAGGATCCGGGCAGGCGCACGGAAAAGTCTCCGTCGCGCATGGTCTGCAAACCGGCCAGAATCACCGCCAGGCTCGGATCCGAGTCTCCGAAATGTTGACTGGTCCCGTTCGAGGCTGACTCCACAGAGGCCAGTCCCACGGGCGCTTCCGCCTTACTGTTTTCGCCACTCTTACGAGCGTTTTTTCTCATCGATGATTCACCCACTCCATGCGCACAGTTCTGCCTCAATCGAAGGGGCCGCGATTTTTGTATGATTGCGGGCCGTTCCAGCTGCCAGACGGCAAGCCTTCCCGCACAAATACCATAAGCCCGGTAGCCCGGCGCTACACTGTTTCCTGTATCTATCCACCAAATTTCTTAACGATTACGTGGTGACGCGTGGCTTTTCCCAACAGAGATGCATCAGCAACCGAAACTCGAAAGAAAGTCTGGCGACGATTGACTATATAAGTTGTCGAAGTGCGCGTAAGTATAAGAAAGGGTGGCGGGAGGAGTCTTCGTCACGAGGACTGCGTGGGTGGGATTGGCCTGCGCTGGTAGGGTGTCAGTTCGCCGAGTGCAGTGCATCGAAGCTATAGGTGACGGAACCATCTTGTAGGCGAGCGTATGCTACGCGCGCTCGGTCGCTGTCCTTGCCCGTGACTCGCCAGGTTCCGCCTTCATTTACCAACTGCATTTGGCCCCGCGCACGCCACCATTCATCCACTTCATGCGGCAGCGGAATCCACACATTTCGGTCGTCACGCAACTGCGCTAGATACGCCAGCAAATCTCGGTATGTTTGTTGCGGCCGCGCATCTACGATGTAGTCGGGGTGAACGATAAAGTTCATCAAACCGTTCTTCTTCAGAATCAAATTGGTCTGCGTCTTCCATAGATCCAGGCTGTATTGTCCAATGATGTGGAAGAGCGAATAGTCTTGGGTTGTCGTAACTGGGATTTCCAGTGTCTTGCCAACGTAATAGGGAAATACTGTGCAGCAGCCGCCCGACTGCGGGTCTAGGTGCCCCACATTGGGAACAGACATGTCGTAGCTGAAATTCAGCTCCGGCAGCCAGTCTAGGTTGCGGTACAAAATAGCCGCCCGGAATCCAGTCGACCCAAACTGTTGTCGATATTTGTTGATCAACTCCGCGCGCCGGACAAATTCTTCCCGTGTGGAGTACAGATGGCCATCGTGATTCAAGTCTTGCACCGCGATCTCAAACCCACGATCGCGCAGGCTGCTCAGATAAGATTCCGGCACGGTGTAGCGTTTCTCGGGAACAACTTGAAATGACGCTTTGATTCCGTACTCGTCATTGATATCCATCAAGGTCGAGCAGAAGTCCCTACCCAAAGTCGTCTCGACATCGTGCGTCATCAAAGCGCAGCCAGCCGCTCCATTTGGCCAAAACCAGATGAAGGGGATTTCTGTTAGGCCCTGCGCTTTCATTCCCAAAGCCAGGCAGTGCTCTAGAATATTTTCAACCGTGCTGTCGACCGGCCAACGCGGGAATCTGCGGTTATCCCACCCGCGCAAATAGACTTTCTGTATGTGTCGTCGAATAGGCACGGAAAATAGCGGCCGCAGCGAATAGTAAGCGAAACGAAGCGCCTTACGCGAAAGGGGCTGGGTACCATTCAAGTTGTGATCTACCGCGTACCTCTCCATCCTCAGGTTGTCGATAACCTGCCCGGGGTCAAAGGGCAGCTTTACGTGTTCCGGGGAGGCCAGGGCGTCTCCTGCAGTGTCATACAGGCCCTCAGCGAGGTCTTCGGTGCGGGATCCGGTCGAACTCCGCCCATAGCAAATCGCATTGTCTCCAAACCGGAAAAACCCGGCGTCCGAGGACAATTGGCCGTTTATGTCGAAATCGGCCAAAATCTCTGGGCATCTGTAGCGCTCAAGTAGCGCCCGATTAAGCATGGTTAGACCTTACCACCCCAGCCTCTAGCAGCACGATAGGTACCATTTCAAACTGCACCTAAGTCTTTATTACGCATACCATTGTAACGGCTTGGCACTTTTTGTGACGCTCGGAACAGAAATTATTTTCCTAAGGAAGCAAGACCTTTCTCAAGTAGTAACCAGCCGGATTTCAGGTTCTCATCAAGTTCGAACCGTTATCAGCCGATATGGGGATAAATAATCTTTCCCGCCAGCACCTGCAGCTTCTCCGGCATTGCTGCAAAGACTCGCTTCATTGTACGGTCCGCCCATTGTGCGCCGGCGAAGCGCTCGCTGGGATTCGGAAACTTCTTATACGCGAGTTTCGAAGGCTCCGCCCCAAATTTTTCTTTAAACGTAATTAGTCCTCGGTTGCCGAGGTCAGACCTCCCGAAATCAAATTCCGCGGCCCCCAAAGCTTTGGCATCCTCAATCGCGCGCCACAGCACCAGCGGCATGCCCCCAAGGTTGTGCCACTGGGCGTCGCTACAACCGTATTTGTACACCACCGTGCGCTTGTAATGCAGTGTAAAAATCGCGGCGATCGGCCTGCCATCTTTAGACGCAACGCGAAGCTTTGCGTGTTCTCCCAAACAATCCAGCACATTGCGAAACCATGCATACGGCTGCGGCGGCAATCCTTGGCGACTCCGCGTCATAACCGTCAGATCGTAGAACGCTCGCAGCAGCTCTTCGCTTCGTCCTTCCTCACATTGCAGCCCTTCGCGTTCTGCGCGCCGAATCTTTCTCTGTATCGAATCTTTATGCAATCTGCGAAAAAGATCGGCAACACTCGGTTGCAGACTCAACCGGTGCAACAGAAACTCGTGCCCAGTACCCAGTCCACCCCAATGCTGGATCGCCGAATCCTGCTTCGGCGGACGCATCTCAATGCTGTGCCACATTCGCTTGGAGGATTCGCAAGTCAGAAACTCTACCAAGCGCGATAAATCTTCTGGATCATCCATCAGCGGATCAGCATGATCCGAAAATGGCAAGGACACCAACCTGGGCCGCACCAGCCAACTCTCTACCTGGCAAAAGACCGTTCCATTTCGCAATTCTTCGCCGTCTCGCGCAGTCGTGAACGCCAGCGAAGAATATCCATATGTTCTGCTTAGTGCCTCGAGCCATTGCGGGCTGTGAAATATAGACGCGCGCGGATGGCTTTGCAGAAAACGTTCCCATCGCGCGTCAGTCCGCGGATCGATTGATCGAAATTTATCGGAAACGGTATCCCCTTCTTGACCGGCGATTGCACATCGTCTGCTTAGGTGGCTGGGGACCACCAAAACGGCAGAGGAACCACTCGCAGCTTATATCAAGTAGCCTTTTAGTTTGCCTCTTTGATCGATTGGCAGGCCAGTGTGTCGGTCATCCAACAACACGCCTTCAGCATACTAAACGCTCGCAATTGCCGCGTGAAGACAATTCCGGTAATGCATTTCCACGGTGGATATCATTCCCCCGGAGAACGATGAAATCCGCAGCACGTTCCACTTCGCTTTCAGTTCCAAGAAATTTCTTAGGAGCGAAGGGAGATTCTTAAGAAATAAACGTGCATCCGACGCGGTAAGTCCCTTGCGCGGTTCGTTGCGACCAGACTTGCTTTAAGTTCACGCGAACCGGCGGAAGGATCGGCACATGCAGCACGGCAAAAATATTTGCCGGCAGTTCCTCTGCGGCGTCCATCTCCAATGCCACTCCGCCGAAACCCAAATCCAGCACTCGGGCACGCCGCGAGGCATGTTCGCCGAGCACCGCGTATGCGTTCGTTCCAGTCATCGAAACGCGTTCCGCCTTACGCACAATAGTAAAAATGGTTTCCGTCGCGCCAACGGGTCCACCGGACATGCTGGAAGCACTTGCCGATGCCGCCGCGGCGATCGTAGATTGTGGCGCAGCATCACTGCGAGCGTTCCCGGAGGGAGCGCCCTTCTGCTCCGGCGCCTTTGGTGCTTCATCAGTACGCGGCTTGGTTGGCACTTCGTTGGACTCCGCGCGAGAACCTGATCCGACCAGTGCGAGAGCTGGCAATTTCCGTGCGCGTGGTGCTGGGATTCGCAGCCTCCCCGCGCGAAACACCGCTCGAACCGGACGTCCGACGATGGCTGGCATTCTTCAGGCGATACAAACGTTCGTCCGCAACGCGAATCAGTTGATCCGCATGCTCGCCGTCTTGGGGGAAATTAGCTACCCCGTGATCCATGTTGACGCCCACCGTCACATGCAGCCCTTCCAGCGATTCGGCGAAGACCGTTTCGACGCGGCGGCTCAAAGCCATGGCTTGCGGCGCATCGGTTTGCGGCAACAGCAGTGCGAATTCATCGCCGCCGATACGGAACGCTGAATCCGAAGTTCGCAGCGCTTTCTTCAGCGTGGACGCCGCGGCGCGCAAAACTTCATCGCCGCGCGGGTGCCCATGTGTATCGTTCACTTCTTTGAAGCGATGCAGATCCAGCAGCACCAATCCCAGCGGCTGCCCGTAGCGCCGCGCCCGATTCAATTCTTTTTCAAACGATTCGCCAAACAGCCGGCGATTGTACAACCCCGTAAGCGCATCGGTCACCGCGTTGAGTTCTAATTCTTTCAGCGCGTCATATTCGATGATGATCGGCACGCGAAACATTCCCGCCGAGGCAAGAACATCCACCAACGCGGTCTTCAGCGCCACGGGACGGTTCAGGCATTCGCTGAGTTCGCGTCGGCGCAGCAACATTTCATCCCAAAGTTGCACGCACTGACTCTCCTGCAGGTCCAGGTGCGTGATGGTGTGGAAATATCGCTGGAGGAATTGACCGCGCGCCGGTAATTCCAGACCGCTAAGCGTGTCCGCCAGCAGCTCCAGATAAGAGTCTTCGATTGGCAACCGCGAGGGCGCTGGGGCGCCGGGGCTGTGCATGTCCGATATGTACCTGGTGTCGCCTATCCCCGCGGGGGTTGGGGAAGCATAGGCCTTCTCCCTACCCGTGGGAGCAAGCGGGAGTCCAATCGGGGCTCGTCTCGCACAGGCAGTCTGGAGGCGCAAAAACGAGGTATCTATATCACAAATAACAAGATAAAGGCCAATTACAATTATCCAAGGATCACGGCAAAATGGTGGGCCTAAAGTTTTCCCTTAGCTTTCACCACTGCTTGGGCCAAACAGGGTACCAATTTACTCAAGGGGACGCAGGAATTCGAGCCCAAACAGGCGCATCTCTCCGGCTACATCCTGCCTTAGCACTTTGGCAGATATCGGAGGAGTCTCGCTGGGTACCACGCTGGAGGGGGCGGGCGACGGAGCGGGGATGGTCAGATGCACCACTTGATCGGGCAGAAGTACATGCGCAGAAGCTATACAAGCACCTGTAGCGCTGATGTTGAGAGTCTTTGTGAGCTCAACGAATTCCGTCCCCGAAAGATCGGTAGCCCGCAGAAACACCGGTACCTGTAGCCGAATTCTGGGCGAGCGGCGAGAGGGGGAATATTCCAAGCTCTGGCCTTCCTTCAAGATTTGAGTCTGCACAATCTCTCTCATAGTACTGGGGAACTAGTACGGGGTAGAGCACTCTCGTTGCCACTTGCTTCACTCATGGCCGCGCGTAAACTTATCATTTACATACCCTTAACAAATCGCTCGGACTCACTCCCATACTACGAGGCACGCGGAGTGTAGGTGTGGCTACTTCGTTTCCCCAAATGTGCAAATGAAGCGCCTTTACCATTGACAGTCAGGCACCCCTTTGCGAGCATGAAACCCGCCAATGGAAAAAATTTACCACTTGCCCGTTATCAGCCGTGTGCGCAGATGACTGGCCGAACTGCCACCCCGCCCAAGTCTGAACACGCGTTGGCTCTACCCATAAGCCTGGTGCAGGGCTTGGTCGATGCGGTCGATGAAAGCTTCATCGTTTCCGATCGCTCCGGAACATTATTGCTGGCGAACGGTCCCGCGCGCAAGCACCTGGCCTCGCGTGGATTCGCGGAGCCGCTGCGTGTAAATTTATTTGCTGATGTTCTAAGTGTGGAAGCCAGTGAAGTCTTCAGCCAGATCGAGGGCGGCGAACAAGAAGTAAAAATGATTTTGGAATTAGGCGACGCGAAATATCGCGCACGGATTAAGTCCATGCCTGAATCGGACTGGCTCGTGGTGCAAATGGCGGTGCAACCGCCCGTGAGCGCCCCCCCTGACTCCGCCAATCTTCCGACCGTGCAGGAGCTCTTGCAGGAACGCGAGATTACTTATCGCAATCTGCTGGCGGCCTATTTGAAATTGCAGGAAGTGAACCGTCAGAAGACGGTTTTTCTCGCTTCTGCCGCGCATGAACTGAAAACACCACTAGCCGTAATCAAGGGCTACTACGATTTGTTGCTGACCGGTTCGTTGGGAAAACTCACGGAAAAGCAGCGCGACATTTTAGATGAATCGAAGGACAGCTGCGAACGCTTGGTGCGCCTGGTCTCCATGTTCCTTAATTATTCAGCGCTGGAGAGCGGCAAACTGGTTTTGCAGCTGCGCGATAACGACTTGCGGGATTGTCTCGAAGAGTTGACCAAGCGGTGGTCCGAAGCTTTTCAGCGCAAAGGTGTGCGGCTCGAGGCTACCTTTGATCCATCGATTCCCACATTTCGTTTTGACTACCAGAAAGTGCAGCAGGCCGCCGCCAATCTTCTGGATAACTCGCTGAAGCACACACCCGCTGGCGGCAGCGTGATGATGTTCGCCGGCCCGCATTTCTGGGAGCGTCGCGTCGCGGTGGCCTCGCCGACATCGGAGCGCCGACGCTTCCGTTTGCCCCGCCCCAATAGCGTGGAAGTCAGCGTCACGGATTCGGGGCCGGGAATTCCTGCGGAGCATCATCAAGAGATTTTTGAGGATTTCGTTCGCGTAGACCGAAACACCTCGGGCATGGGTCTGGGCTTGGCGATTGCCAAGCGCCTGATTCAGGCGCATCGCGGCAAGATTTGGGTGGAAAGCGAAGCCAACTCCGGTAGCAAGTTTACGTTCCTGTTGCCGATGGATCAGGGTTAGCTTCCGCCGCAATTTTAGAGTTTTGTTTGGTGATTCGAAAGGAAAAGCGCAATGGCCGTAAAGGACAAGATTTTGGTTGTGGATGATGAACCCAGTATCCGCAAGTATCTCCAAACGCTGCTGGAAGTGGATGGCTACGACGTCGAGACGGTAAGCACTGGGCGCGAAGCTGTTGAAAAAGTCAGCAAGGGTGATCGTCCGGATTTTGTGATCTTGGACGTGTTAATGCCAGAGATGAATGGCCTCGACACCCTCAAGGAACTGATGCAGGTGGACCGCACGCTGAACGTGATCATGCTCTCGTGCTCGAACGAAGTAGGCACGGTCGTGGAGGCCATTCGCATCGGTGCGCACGATTACTTGACCAAGCCGTTTGAGAAGACGGAACTGGACGCGGCGATGTTGAAGTCTCGGCAGAAAAAAGAATTGGCTACCGAGAACCAGGCGCTGCGCGACTATTGCGATCAGGTCACCGAGGATTTGAGTTTCCTTGCGGCCAGTCCGCAGATGGTGCGCATTCGCCAGCAAATTCTCCAGATTGCTCCCGTGGACGTTCCGGTTTTTATCTGCGGCGAAAGCGGCGTAGGAAAAGAAGTAGTGTCCCGCATGATTCACCTGCGTTCCAAGCGCAGGAATCAACCGTTCATCAAAGTGAATTGCGCGGCGTTACCAGGAGAGCTGCTGGAATCGGAGCTTTTCGGATTTGAACAGGGTGCGTTTACCGGTGCGGTCCGTGCCAAGCCCGGTAAATTTGAGCTGGCCAACAAGGGAACGATTTTTCTCGACGAGATCGCCGAGATGAGCACGCATCTGCAGGCTAAGCTCCTGCACGTTTTGCAAGATCACCAATATTCCCGCCTTGGCGGACGGCACATGGTGGAAACCGATGTGCGCGTACTGGCAGCCACAAACGTGGACGTGCAGGAAGCCATGAAGGACGGACGCTTCCGCGAAGATCTCTATTACCGATTGAACGTACTTTCGATTTTGGTTCCGCCACTACGTGAGCGGACCGTCGAAATTCCTCTGTTGTTCAAGCACTTCCTGGAAAAATACGCGGAGAAATTTGGCAAATCTATCTTGAATCCGTCGAAGCATTTGATGGATGCCGCGATTAATTATCCTTGGCCTGGGAACCTGCGCGAACTGGAAAATTTCGTCAAGCGCTACATGATTCTGGAAGACGACGAAGGCAGCCTGCGCGAGTTGATCGAAATGTCTGCATCGCGGCAGCGTACTTCGCCGCGGCAGGAACCCGTCGCTCCGCCTCGCGAGCAAGGGCTCAAGGCTCTGGTACGTGGATTAAAAGACGAAGCAGAAATGGAAGCTATTGCCGCGGCCCTCGAAAAGACGCGTTGGTGCCGGAAAGACGCGGCGAAGATGCTAGGAATCAGCTACAAAGCGTTGCTATACAAAATGCGGCAGTTCAACCTGGGCACCACGCGGACGCGCCGGGCTCCTGGAGCAGCGACCGAAGAACCGGCTGGCGTTGGCGCACTTCACCAGGAGTAATCAGCACGCATGTATCGTGCGCAGCACTAGGTAAATTCTTCGCTTGCGGTGTCACGGCGAGCGGGGTATCGTTCGGCGCAAGCTTATTCTGATGCTGGCTGTTCAGAAAGATATTCTGAAGATTCGTACCATCGATATAAAAGTGTGCGGTGAAATTCGGCATTCGCCGTGCACGAACGTAGTTTGCGGCGCATCTCTTATTCACAAAACCGCTTCTTCAAACATTTGCAAGACTTAGCTCGCGTGCCAAAGCTCGCCGGACGCGCATGAGGTGAAGGATGGGTGTAATGACGGAGAGGCGAACGGCACGTCGCTACGATTTGTCTCTGCCAATACTAATTCGCATGCCCGCCACGCAGGTGACTGATCGACCGAATGGAAAAACGCGGGATATATCCACCCGTGGTCTATATTTCGTCATAGACCAGGATTTGAAAGCAGGCTCGGAGTTGGACATTACCTTGACCCTGCCTGGAGAGATTACCCGGGGTTCCGCCGTGCTGGTGCGAGCCACAGGCAAAGTAGTGCGAGTTGAGCGCCGCAAGGAAGATGAATGCGATCGGCTCGGTGTCGCCGCTGTGATCGAACGGTACGATATTGTGCGCGGGGAGTAGCTGTTTCGCTGAGGATTGGTCGTTTGAGACACCGGGCATTTTTGCCGGTATTCACGGTCTGCCTGTCCTCCGGCTTTCCATTCCTCTTAAAGTTAGAGAAAACAGTTCTCGTGCGCGAGGCACTGTTTTTCTCTCCTCATCGACTCCTCGGAGCGGCCCTTAGTACCCCAACTATCAGAACTGTCGACATTCATGCAATGTATCTTACTCAAAAATAAGAGTTTCCAATGTTTCGGGGTCCGCTTAGTCGATTGAGTTAGCACCTGCGAAGTGGACCGCCGTGTGCACATTTCTAGACTAAGACTTACGAGGTCTCTCACTAGTTCAACATGGCTTCCGCTCCTACTTTGGCGCCTGCAAAACCCAGCGCCTCTACCAAATTGAATCCGACGCCGCCGGATGCCATGTTGTTCGGGCAGTCGCCCGTAATGCAGGAAATTCGTGGCCGTGCGGCTAAGGTAGCCAAGACGAATATCCCGGTTCTGTTGTGCGGTGAAGGCGGTACCGGCAAAGAGACACTTGCTGCTTGGATCCACGCTAACTCAAGCTATGCGAGCGGCGCGTTCGTAAAAGTGAACTGTGCGGCGATTCCCGCGAGTCTGCTGGAGAGCGAGCTTTTTGGATATGAAAAAGGGGCCTTTACCGGAGCCTCCCAAACCAAACCCGGTCGCGTGGAACACGCGAACCGCGGCACGCTTTTCCTCGATGAAATCGCAGATCTAAGCATGGCGCTCCAGAGCAAAGTGCTGCACTTCCTGCAAGATGGCAGTTTTTGCCGTTTGGGAGCGGATCAGAATCGCACCGTGGATGCGCGATTGATTTGCGCAACTAATAAGGACTTGGAAGCAGAGATGAGCACCGGCAACTTTCGCTCAGATCTTTTCTATCGTATTAACGTCATGCGTTTTCGCATGCCCAGTCTCCGGGAGCGCCAAGTCGATATCGCTGCCCTCGCACAATATTTCAGAGAACATCACCAAGCCCAATTTGGCAAGACGGCCGAACCTTTTCCGACAGGCATGCTCGAATACCTGCAAAATTTGCAGTGGCCCGGAAACGTTCGGGAACTCTCTAACGCCATCGCGCGCTTCGTCCTAATAGGTGGGGAAGCGGCGCGTCCTCACGAGCCAGCTGCCAGGATCACCGTGTCTTCCAGCAAATGGACCGGCCAAGTCGACGGGCTGCCGCTGAAACATGTGGCTAGAAACGCCATCCGCGAAATGGAACGCGGAGTGATTCTGGAAGCGCTTCGCGAGTATCAGTGGAATCGGCGCAAAACTGCTCGAGCTCTTAAAATCAGCTATCGTTCCTTGATTTATAAAATTCGTGATGCCGGTTTGGTTTCGCGCAAGCCTCCCTCGAACGTCCGTTCTGGCCTGCCACAGAGCTAGTCTTCGGCACAGCGCCATACGCAACATTCAACCGCTCAAAACCCAAGTTCGGTCCACGCGGGGTCTTCCAATCAATACAAATCACCACAGAAGCGCCGGGGTCTGTGCCTTCGATCGGTTAGTGTCCGTTTGGACACTAGCGAAACCATCACAAACAATTGATTACAAGCAGCTTAGATTAATTAAGAGACTTCAATGAACCGGCCGGTACCGTGAATGGTCCGCCGGACAGGATTTCTCCCTGTCCTCTATTTGGACTCTTCACCAGTAGTAATGGTTCCGGTACTCACCGTACTATCCTCCTAGAAAGTGTGAGGGGGAAGAGCAATGCGCAGCGCAATCAAAGGCTCGTCGAACGAAATGCAAGTGGGATCGGGCCGCAAAGCCACCTTCCGCAACGCACTGACGGCGCTACTCTTGGCACTCCTTATCGTCGGTTTCACTGCCGGATGCACGAATATGTCCGGCAATTCCCAAACGCCCGTCCCCAGCCAGCAGCTTTCTCTGCAATTCTCTCCCGCCAACTTAGATTTCGGTACAGTGACCTCTGGTAAAAAGATTTCGCAAACCGCCTCGGTAACAAACACGGGAACAAACGCCGCTACTATCGCGCAGATCATTTCGTCCAACAACCAGTTCACAACGTCCGGACTGGCATTTCCTCTGACGATTGCGCCTTCGCAGACCGTCAATTTTATGGTGTGGTTCAACGGCGCCACGGCCCCTGGCAAAAATGCCGGTACGCTGACCTTCCAAAGTTCTGACGGACAATCGACCGCTACCTCGCAAATCGCTGTGACTGCCACGGAGGTAACGCCGCAACCGCTGCTGGTTGTGAGCCCGGACAGCCTGGACGCCGGCAGCGCCACCGTCGGCAGCAAAACCACGACGACTCTAACGTTATCCAACGCCGGCACCGCGGACCTCACCGTCTCGGTGTTGACCATCGCAGGCACGAACTTCACCGTCGCTGGAATCTCCACGCCAGCTACTATCCCCGCCGGCCAGTCCGCCTCGCTCAGCGTAATTTACGCTCCCACGGCCGCCGGCACCGATACCGGCAGCATCACCGTCACCAGCAACGACCCATCCTCGAGAAAAAAAATCGGGCTTTCCGGCACCGGCACCAACGGACCAGTGGGCCACCTCACCCTGAACCCGACTACATTGACCTTCGGTAACGTTTCCGTAGGCAGCAGCAGCGTCCTCAACGCCACCGTCACGAACAGCGGCCAAGGCGTAGTGCATATTTCCAACGTATTTGCTTCGGGAGCGGGTTACACCGAGTCCGGTATCGCAACGCCTGCCACCCTCGCCGCAGGCCAATCCGCCCAATTAAAGGTGACGTTCGCGCCCGCATCCAGCGGACTCCTCGGCGGCACGGTCGGCATCGCCAGCGACGCCCCAGGCACCGCGCCCGGTCTGGCCATGACGGGAACCGGCGTGCAGCCCGCCATGAGTGTTTCGCCGGCGAGTATCAGCTTCGGCAGCCTGATCGACGGCCAATCGAAATCGCAATCCGTCACCATCACCAACACCGGCACCGCCGACCTAAAAATCTCGCAAATGACCGCCACCGGCACGGGCATGACCGTCAGCGGAATCACCACGCCGCTCACCATCCCCGCTGCTCAGAGCAGCACCTTCAACGTACAATTCGCGCCGCAAACCGCCGGCGCCGCCAGCGGCAGCATCAGCCTCACCAGTAACGCCTCCAGCTCCGCCACCGTCGTCGCCGTGAGCGGCACGGGAGTCGCGGCCACCAGCACCTTGTCGCTGAATCCGTCCTCGCTCAGCTTCGGCAACGTGAACGTCGGTAGCTCCGCCAACAAAACCGTCACCGTCACGAACACCGGCAACAGCTCTGCCACGATCTCGCAAATTGGTATTACCGGTTCCGGCCTCAGCCTCACCGGCATGAGCACGCCGCTCACTTTGGCTCCTTCGCAAAGCGCCATGTTGACCGTGGTCTTCAACCCATCCACCACGGCGGCTACCACCGGCTCCGTTTCAGTCGTCAGCCAAAGCGGCACGAGCCAGGTAAGCGTGACCGGCTCCGGCGCCCAAGCTGCCCTATCTCTCTCGCAAAACGCCATCACCTTTCCTAACATCACCACCGGCACCAGCAACTCCCAGCCCCTGCAAATCAGCAACACCGGCAATGCCACGCTGACCGTCTCCCAGGCGAACGTCACCGGCAGCGGCTTCAGCATCAGCGGCCTTACTTTGCCGGCCAACATCTCCGCCGGGCAAAACGCTTCGTTCACCGTAGTCTTCGCGCCGCAAACCGCCGGCAGCGTCACCGGCACTTTGTCGCTGGTCAGCAACGCGAGCTCCTCGTCGTCAACGGTTTCGCTGACTGGTAGCAGCACCACCGCCACACACACGCTCTCCGCCAGTGCAAGCGGCCTCAGCTTCGGCAGCGTTAACGCCGGCAGCAGCGCTTCGAAGTCCGTAACGCTGACCAACACCGGCAACGCCAGCGTCACCATCTCGCAGGTCAGCATCACCGGCACAAACTTCGCGCTGGTCGGCGCCGGCGCGCCCATCACCTTATCCGCCGGACAGAGCACCATGTTCAGCGTGCAGTTCAGCCCGGCAGGAGCGGAAAGCGATAATGGCAGCGTCTCGATCACCAGCAATGCCACCGGTTCTCCCGCCGCCATCGCGCTCTCCGGCACTGGAGTAGCGCAGCAAGTCCAGCACAATGTGCAGCTCAGCTGGACGGACAGCGGCTCCGGTTTGGCCGGCTACAACGTGTACCGTTCCACGACCAGCGGCAGCGGCTACATTCTGCTGAATGGCGCACTCGTCTCCGCAGATGCCTTCACCGACAGCACCGTGCAGAGCGGCACTACTTATTTCTATGTGACTACCGCAGTCGACGGCACGGGAACGGAAAGCAGCTACTCCAACGAAGCTCAAGCCATCGTTCCATAAGAGTTGGCGCTTCGAGCACAAGAAGGACCGGCTGCGCGAATCAGTAACCGTTCGCGGCCGAGGCAAAAAAGGCCGGAAATACCGCTGAACCACTGGCCTGGACGCTCTTTTGACCCTTCCTCTGCGGGTGTGGCCTGCAGTACAGGTTAAGGGCCTGTACCTGTTCTAGACTCCCCAACAGTATCTTTAACCCATCCTCCGCTCATAAGCTGGCTCCGGGTCGAAATTAGCGTTGCCCGGAGAGATGCGTGAGACGAGTAGGTTTTTTCTCTGACGGAAGAATCGCCAAAAAATTTGTCGCAAATTCGCGAATGTTGTTATCGTTCGCCGCATTGGCCGCTTCGGTTCCGGCATTGATCGGTTGCGTTGCCACTCCCAACGGAAACAGCGGAGCAATAACCCCCACCGGTCCACAATTGCAGGTCACGCCTTCCAATATCAATTTCACCTCTGCCGTAGTCGGCGTTCAGACGTCACAGACTTTGAAATTGACAAATGACGGCGGCTCTTCGCTGACCGTAACAGGTGTGGTCGCCAGTGGCACTGGCCTAAGTATTAGCGGATTTTCGGGTTCCACATTATTGAGTCCCGGTACCAGCAGCAACTTGACCGTTTTACTCACTCCCAAAGCTGCAGGTGCTTTCACCGGGTCCGTGGCGATCATGACCAACACCGCTTCGGTCGGCGCGTCCTTGCCCGTAACAGCGACTGCCACGAGCGCTTTAGCATCACTGACGGTGGGTCCGGCGAGTTTGAGCTTTGGCACTGTTGCCGCGGGTAAGAACGCCTCGCAGAACCTGACGATCACCAACACCGGAAACCAGGCGGTCACCGTCACGGGAGTTTCTCTCAGCGGCTCCGGATTCACCATGACTGGCTGGAGCTCGCCCGTTACTTTAGACAGCACCCAGAACCTGACGCTGGACGTGATGTTTGATTCGACCGCCGCCGGTAGCCACACCGGTATGCTCACGGTCGCCAGTACCGCCGGAGCTTCGCAAACCGTCCCCCTGTCCGGCACCATCGCGCCAGAGGCTCCGGCCAAACATTCCGTGGGGCTTAGCTGGGATGCCAGTACCTCCGCCTCCATCGCCGGGTATAACGTGTATCGGGGCGGCTCGCAAAGCGGTCCGTTCTCTCGCTTGAATGGTTCGCTGGTGAGCGGGCTGACCTACACGGACGGCACCGTGGTCGGAGGGGACACCTACTACTACGTCACCACCGCGGTTGATGCGCACGGCGACGAAAGCCCATACTCGAACTTGGCCAAAGCCGTAATCCCATAAGTAATTGGGAAATCGCGGTTGCCGGATTCATCCGCAGGAAATCAATCCGCAGCGAGCGTTGCGGGTTTTTCCGTGGGCGCGATTTTCCAAATCGCGTACAGCCATACCATCGCTTGCGCCAAGAGCGCTCCGAACGTATCGATTGCCACGTCGCGTGGCGAAGAATGCCGGAGCGCCACAAAAGATTGGTGAAACTCGTCGAGGCCCGCATACGCTGCGGCGATCAGTAACGTGCTCAACGCCCAGCTCCAGCGCCAACCGGCGCGCTGCCCGCGTATCCCATGAAAAACCGCGGTGCTGAATGCGGCAAATTCGGTGACGTGCGCCAGCTTGCGAATCCCCAAGTGCATCAAGTATAGCAATCGTGCGTCCGCCCACGGTAAAAGCCAATGCAAAAACGGCACGATAATGCGGCTGGTTTGCTGATCGCTGAAATAATGGGTGGAAAAACTGGAAATCATCGCGGCGACTAAAATTGCCGGAATCCAATCCCTTAGGCGTCTGGCCAAAGCGTTCAACTCAATTTCCCGCAATCGCGTAGATCTTGCAGATACGCAGTAACCGCGTCCTGCCAGCTGCGCAACGTAATTCCTTGCGCGTGTAGGCTGGTGGGCGCCAGCACGGAGTATCGCGGGCGTTTCGCCAGACGCGCCGCCTGCTCTGTGGTGATGGGTGTAACCCGAATCTCGCCGCGTCCGGCTTGCCGTAATACTTCCGCGGCAAATTCGCACCACGTGCATGAACCGGCGTTCGTTACATTCACAACGCCCTGGACTTTCTTGCGGACCAAATCGCGGATGGCGCCAGCCAGGTCTCGCGTGAACGTCGGCGATCCGGTCTGGTCTGCCACCACCGTAAGCTCCGGCCGCGTTTCCGCCGCGCGAAGAATCTTCTCTGGAAAACTTGCGCCCCCGGCTCCAAAAAGCCACGAAGTACGCACAATGCACCAGGCCGTAGCATGGGCCCGCACCGCCGCCTCCCCTGCTGCCTTCGATTTCCCGTACTCATTGAGGGGCGCAATCGCGTCCGTCGGTTCATACGCTCGTGTGCTCGTGCCGTCGTACAAATAATCCGTACTCACAAAGAGAATCGGCGCCCCGATTTCCGCCGCCGCCAGCGCCACATTTTTCGTGCCTTGCCCGTTGACCGCGAATGCCAGCTCGGGGTTGCGCTCGCTCCCGTCCACGTCGGTGTATGCCGCAGCTAGTACGATAGCCTCTGGGCGGGTTCGTGAAATCAACGCGCGGACCTGCTCCGCATCGCGAATATCCGCGTCTTTGGAAGACGCGGGGATTAGCTCGTCTTGAGTCCATTCCTTTTGCAGGTCGTGGCCCAGCATGCCGCTGGCCCCAATAATCAGAACGCGCATTTATTTGTGTTGAATTTCCCAGTCGTACGCGATGTTGGGATCGTTGTACGCAATGCGCAGTTCATCGGTGGGGTTGTAATGGCGGTCCGTGAAGTACAGCAATTGAATGGGTTCAACTCCCAGCGCTTTGTAGCCATGTCCGACGCCCGGAGGAATTAGAATTTGCCATGGTCGAAAACGTCCCACGTAGATGGTGTTGATCGCGCCAAACGTTTTGGAATTGCGCCGCAGGTCGTACAGAAACACCTGCACCATCCCGCCGACCGGTGTCCACAAATCCGTTTGCTCCGAATGGTAGTGGATCGCCTTGATCGTTCCCGGATAGGTCAGCGTGAAGGACGCTTGGATCTGTCGCGGGCCTTCCGGCGTCATCTTCGCCGCCAGTCCTTCGCCCAGCCGTCCCACTTCCATGAAGAATCCGCGATCGTCAGGATGCACGGCCAACGGCTGGATCTGCACTCCCTCGATTAGATCGGGCGAGTCCGGCTTAAGAATAATCTTGCCCAAAGTTTTTTCGGCGCGCGGCAAGATCGCCATATCGATGCCGTTCTTCGTGCCCAGCGACACGATCTTGGCGTCCGTGCCTCGACTCTTCAATACTTCCGGGGCCATCAAAGTTCTCGCTTCTGTTTGGGATTTTAACGAAACAGCCAAATGCTTATTGTTGCGGGCTCTAACTAGTGCCGCCCGTTTGCCCCAGCGCTTGGCGGGCTTGCTCGGCAACCGGCGATTTCGGATCGAGACTAATCGCTTTCTGCAGTTCTTCGTGTGCGCGGCTGCCATTGCTCAATTTCTGATACGTCATTCCCAAATGGTAGTGGTACGTTGGGTTCGTCGGCAGTTTTTTGATGGCATCTTCGAACAGTGGAGCGGCCACGGAAAAAGCGCCGTTGTGGTAATACGCCCAACCGAGCGTATCGGCCGAACTTGGCACGTCCGGCATGCCCCGGTGCGCGGCCTGGGCCAGCGTCAGCGCCACGTTGACGCTGCCGCCGTGCTCCAGCAATAAATACGCCAAATTATTGGAGGCTCGCGGTTCATCCTGCTGGATGTTCAAGACTTTCTGGTAAGAAGCTTCCGCCTGCTGCCAGTTACCTTGGCGTTCATAGAGTTGCGCGATAGCCAGATTCAGGCGTGCGTTGCTCGGAACCAGTACTGCGGCGCGCTGATAATTTGCCAGCGCCGCGTCGTATTCCTGACGGCTCACCTGCAAATCCGCAAGCATGCCGATGGTGGAGGCGTTCTGTTTGTCCAGATCCACCGTGTGCGTCAAGGTTCGTTCCGCTTCGTCTGCCTGGTGATTGCCGATTTGCGTGCGCGCCAGCAGCACCAACAAAGGCACGCTGTCTGGATTGCGCTGTAATTGCTCCTGCGCAAATTTCAGCGCTTCCGCCGGCTTGTTGCGCGAAAACTCAATGCCGATCAGTCCTTCGGTGGCCTCAAGCGAATTGGGGTCGCGAGCCAGTGCTTGCTTGTACAGCGTCTCGGCGTCGTTGGTTCGCTTTTGTGCCATCCGCAATTCCGCCAATTTGACGTAGCCCAGGGAATTCTGTGGCGCCAACTGGATCAAATGATTCAGGTCCGCTTCGGCGGCGGCGGCATCGTTTTGATTCACACGTGCGGTGGCATGGAACAGATAGCCTTCCGCATTCCGCGGCGCGATTGCTTCCAGTTTGGTCCCTATGATTTCCAAATTCTTCCAGTCGCGTCGCTGCGTGGCGCTCGCCCCTAAAGCACGCCACGCCTCGCCGTAATCGGGCCGCAAGCGCGTTGATTCTGTGAATTCCTGTTCGGCCTGCTGATGATCGCCTTTCTCCAGAAGCGCCACTCCCAGCTGGTAATGCGCCACGGCGTTGTCTGGCGCGTTTTTGGTGGCTTGCCGGAGCGTGGTGATGCTCTCGTCCCACTTCTTCTGCTGGTTCAGAATCTGCCCCTTGGCCACCAGCGCTTCTGTATCTTGCGGAGCTTTTTTCAGAATTGCTTCATTCAACCGATTGGCTTCGTCGGTCTTCTGGTTGCGCAGCAGCAGCTGGATGTACAGTCTACTGGTCTTCAAATCGTTTGGGTGTTGCGCAGTCAGGCTCGCGAATTCGTCCAGCGCCTTACTGTTTTGTCCGCGGGAAAGGTAATACTCGCCCAGCATCGAATACGCGCGCGGATCGTCGCTAAGTTGCTGCTTCGCTTCGGTCAGCACCGTGATGGCTTGCGCTTCGTTGCCTTGCGCCAGGTATAGCGTGGCCAGATCGCCGCGCGGTCCGGGATTCTTCGGTTCCCGCTGAATCGCGGCCTGAAACTGTTTTTCCGCCTCTGGGAAACGTTTACGTCGCTCGTAAAAATGCCCGAGCATTGTCAACGCTCCGATGGATGTTGTGTCCAGAGAATTTGCCTTCTGCAGATTTGCTTCCGCGTCCGCTAGCGCGCCGTTTTTTTCCTGAATCATTGCCAAATTCAGATACGTCGTGCCCTTGTCCGGCTGCGCCGTCACCGCATCTTTGGCTTGTTGCAGCGCATCCGCTGGATTTCCCAGCTGGCTGTTGGCCTGCGACAGTATGATCTGCGCATCGGCATTGCTGGGATTGCTTTTCAGCACCAGCAGCGCCCGATCCTTGGCGTCTTGGAACTTTCCGCCCGCCAGAAGGATTCTGGCGATGTCCATTTGCGCTTCCCAATTTTCCGGTTGTAGCGTAACCGTGCGATTCAATTCCTGATATCCGGCTGCCCAGCTGCCCTGTTTCAGGTAGCTCTGCGCCAGCTTGAAATGCGCATCCGCGAAACGCGGATCGATCTGCAACGCTCGGCCGTAAGAAATCGCTGCTTCGGAGTATTTGCCTTTATCGAAATCCTGATTTCCCTGCGCCATGAATTTTTGCTTCTTCACGTTCGGGTCGCGGGTGCAACCGGCGAGGAACAGCAGCGGAAGCAACAGCAAACAGACTGGGGAAGCGAGAGAACGAGTTAGACGCGTTGTTGGGGTCAAGTCGTGAGTATCCTAGGCTAGTCTTGAGATATGGTGCAATTTTGCGCCCCAGGGCCCGGGAAGGGAAGCCGAAAACGGTCGGTTCCGTAAAACTATTGCAAATAGTATACTTAAGACCAGCGAAGCCGCCCGTGGCGAAGACTGCACACTCGCGTAATGCCCCCTGGCCTAGGGAGAATTTGCGGGATAATGTGGGCATATAGCTTCCACTATTGGGTGGCTGTCCCCTGTCAGACAACTGGAACAGCAATACCAAACGGTGTAGCAAAGCCCTATGTGCAATCGTTCGAGTGGATTAAGCGGAGCATCCACAGCGCAGGCTGCTTCCGGTTCGATGGCAGCACCCGTGCATCACTATCTCGAGTTAGTACTATCTGCGGGTGTTTCCCGCGATTTGGCTAGGCGCGCGCGTTCTAGGTGACGGACTTTACTCCGGACCCCTTCTAGTTTTGGCAGCAAAGTGAGAGGTTTCATTCAGCATCATGGTCGGCGACAACCCAATTAGCGTCAGCGATATCAAGCGTATTCTACGCCGCTGGTGGTGGATTGTGCCCATCACCACGGTCTTCTTCGGCGGCCTCGGCACTCTCGCTGCGCTCGTTCTCCCCAAAAAATACATGTCGCAGACCATGGTGCTGGTGGAACAGCCCACCGTTTCCGACAAGATCGTCGCGCCGGTGATCAACGAAGATCTGAGCCGCCGCTTGGAATCCATGCAGCAGCAAATCCTGAGTCGTTCACGCTTGCAGCCGGTCATCGAGAAGCTGAATCTGTATCCCGACCAACGTGGCAAAGCGCACATGGAAGATCTGGTCGACAGCTTGCGTTCGGGTGTAAAAATCACACCGCTCGAGCCCATGGCCGGCACTCAGAATCGTCAGTTCCCCGGCTTCTACATCAACGTCACATTCAATAACGGCCAACTGGCGCAGCAGATCTGTTCGGAAATTACCTCCATGTTCCTTGCGGAGAATGCTAAAGAAGCGCGGCGACGCCACCGGCCGCACCGTGGAATTTGTTCAGCAAGCGCTGAACGAAGCTAAGAAAAAGCTGGACGATCAGGATGCCAAACTAGCCGCTTTCAAACAAAGATTTCCCTACGAACAGCCCGGAACGGAACAGACTAATCTCAGCCTCTTGACCGGCATGAACACGCAGCTGGAATCCAATACGCAATCCCTCAGCCGCGCCCAACAGGAAAAGGCTCTTACCGAATCGCTTCTGGCACAGCAGGAAGCCAGTTGGAAACAGTCGATCTCGTCGGAAACGGGTGCCAGCCCCGAAACGCTGGACCAGCAATTGAACGCACTTGCAAGACCAATTGGTAAATCTCGAGGCCCGCTATACCCCGCAGCACCCGGACGTTCTCAAGACGCAGCGCGCCATCGAAGAGCTCAAGAAGCGCATCGCGGCCCAGCAAAAAGCTGGCGTTCCTGCTCCCGTCACTACGAAGCCCAACACCATCGAGCCTCCTCAGTTGCAACAACTGCGCGCCCGGCTCCGCCAGCAAGACATCAACATCGCGGACCTGACCAAAGCGCAAGCCACCATCCAGGCCCAAATCCGCACCTTACAGGGCCGCATCCAGTCCAGTCCGGTGGTCGAACAGGAATTTAAGGATCTGACGCGCGACTATCAAACCGCCTCGGAGAACTACAACGACCTCCTGAAAAAGAACAATTCCGCGGAGCTCGCTGGTGTCCTCGAGAACAAGCAGGAAAGCGAGACTTTCAACATTTTCGATCCGCCCAGCCTTCCCAACCAGCCGTCCTTTCCGAACAAACTTCTCTTCGCCGGCGGCGGCTTTGGCGGAGGCCTGGCCCTCGGCCTCGCCATTCTCTATCTCCTCGCCGCCATGGACAAATCTCTACACAACGAACGCGACGTTGAACGCGGCCTCAAACTTCCCCTACTCGTTTCCATTCCTTCGCTTGACGTAGTTGCCGGCCAAGTCAAGCGCGTTGCCAACATGGTGGACAAAGACCTGCAGCCGCAGCGGGGCGTGAGCGCGTAAGCGCTCGAGGACACCATGAGCCGCATCCACGAAGCCCTCAAAAAAGCCGCCGAAGAGCGCTCTTCTCGCCTTGCCACCGATGGCTCGCCAAATTTTGCCGACGTCGCCGGCGACGTCACCCGCAGTTCCCTCGCCGAACAGCAACTCACGCGCCCACAGCTGCACACCGAACTTCGCAAACCCGCCGGTCCCGGCCGACTCCAGTTCGAAGAACTTGTCAAAAGGTGCGCACATCCGAAGTGGAAAATTGACCCGCGCAGCAGTGTCTTTCACGGCGCCGACGACCACGAATCGGTGCCGAGCGCTTCCGCACTCTGCGTTCGCGTCTCCACCAAATCGCTGGCGTTCAGCCACTCAAAAAAGTTTTAGTCACCAGCAGCATCCCCGCCGAAGGCAAAACTTTCGTCGCCTCCAACCTCGCCAACTCCATCGTTCGCCAGAACGACCGCCGCGTCCTGCTCATCGACGCCGACCTTCGCGCCTCCCGCTTGCACCAAACCCTCGGCGCTCCCATGGGCCCGGGCCTCACGGACTATCTCCGCGGCGACGCCGACGAATTCGCCGTCATCCAGAACGGCCTTGACAACAATCTCTGCTTCATCGCCGGCGGCACTTCCGTCTCCAACCCCAGCGAACTGCTGCTTGGCGATCGCATGAAGCGCCTCCTGGATTTCGTCTCTCCCATTTTCGATTGGATCATTCTGGATTCACCCCCTGCACTGCCCGTGCACGACGCCAGCATGCTCGCTGGCCTCTGTGACGGTGTTCTCTTCGTAGTTCGCGCCGGCCGCACGGATTTCGAGTTGGCTGAGAAAGCCTCATCGGAATTTCGCGATAAAAATCTTCTAGGAGTGGTCTTGAACTGCGTGGAAAAGGGCGATTCTTACGGCACCTACTACTACGGTTATCCCGGCAACGAAAAAGAACGCGCTTAAAGCCCTTCGAAACGTCCTTTACTGCAGCTAGTAAATCGCTTTACCTCTTTGCTCCAGCATCGCACTCCCTTTTAGGCCGCCGCGGTCCCATTTCCAGGTACAGCAGGTGCCGTTGCAGCGGTTTCTCCCTTCTGCAATAGCCAGAAGACCGGCAGCATCAGTAGCAGTCCGATCACGAAAAACACGATCCCCCCTTCGCGATGCAGCCGCCCAAACAAAAAGCTCGAATCCACGTATTGCGCCAGGATCGTTAACGTAGCGATGCGAATTCCGTTCTTCACAATCATAATGACCAGACCCAGCACCACAAAAAGTCCCTGCTTCCAGAACGTTCGCAAAAATAAATGCCCCACTAAGAGCGCCAAGATGAGCAGGGCAATACTGGAACGTATACCGCTGCACTCTTTGGCAACTTCGATACTCAATTGCGCCAGGTGAAACACAAAGCCGTCCCGCAGCGCCGGCACTCCCGCCAAATCAAAAATCATCTCCGCGATATCCGCCGAACCTTTCTGTAGCCAATAAATAAAATAGTCCAGCATGGCGTCCGGCAGCGGCACCATCAAGAACAGGAATAGCAGCGAAAATCGCCCATTGCCTGCGGCTCGTCGGCCGAAAATCATCGTAAATCCCGCAATCAGCGTCGTCACTAACGCCAGCGTATAGCCCGTCAACCGGTCCGTCGGAGACCATCCCGCCCCAGCGCGCATCGTAAATAGCGCTGCGAAAATTCCCACTGCCGTTAGCACTGCCCCAGGAACGTAGTCGAAATTCGTCGTCTGAAAGATCCGTTTCTGTTCTAGGTAAATCAGCCAAGCCACGATTACCGGAATCAACACGATATGCGACGCATTGTCATTTCCCATCGAGTAGCGCAGCAATCCCGTCGCCGGCAGCCAAAAAATAGCCACGCATGCCAAGATCCACAATCCAAACAGAAAAATTCGCTGCCGAATGGTTTTGATTTGTTCAGTCAAACTGTTCCCTCGCACTAAAGATTGCCGCTGCTATCGTATAGCAATCCCGCCCGCCGCACGTCAGCCGGTTATGGAAGGCTTTCCATCGGTTGTCCAAAAGGTGCCGTAACTCATCTCTTTCTCCCGATTCCTCGTAATCCTCCTCGAGGCTCCGACGAAATCTCACGAGCCGTTTATAACGCCGCAAGCATTCGTCAGTGAGAATCCCTAAACCTCGCTGGTTTGGGGGACTAATAACGAGGGACGATCCCCCAGATGGGCTCACGGCGGAGCATTGCCCTCAATGACTATCTCTTTGTTTTTGTTAAGGATACGGTAGGGAAAACAATTGCAACTCTGGGATAGCAATGTTCACTGGATATCTAAGTTTCGGTCGTTTCGCACCCCGTGCCGACATGCCATTCGTTTCAAAGCACTGATTATAAAGGCCTTATCTCTTGGTCACTGATCTGGACCCGATGGTATCTCTCGTGCACTTCTCCACGTGCAGAGGAAAAGTCCCTCGTGGCTTTTCCTGCGGTAGCTTGCCCAAAACGACTGACTTATGGCCTTCGAACTAAAGACGTCGCGCACCCCGGCTGGAGGATAGCATCTCCACCCTCCCTTGGTACGCCTTGCAGGTTCGTACGCGCTACGAACACGTCGTTGCAGATCACCTGGAAGGCAACGGGTTCGAGTGGTTTCTGCCCCTTTGCAAAGAACGCAAGCGTTGGTCCGACCGTATCAAAGAGGTCTCTGCGCCGCTCTTTCCTGGTTATCTCTTCTCCCGTTTTGATGCCCAGAATCGCTTGCCGATACTGAAAATTCCTGGCGTCGTGCAAGTCGTTGGTTACAACCGCCAGCCCATCCCTGTGGACGAGCAAGAGATTGCCGCGATTCAGACCCTGGTCGCGAGCGGCGTTCCCAACCAGCCTTGCTCGTTCGTCGAAATCGGCGACCGGGTCCGCATTGATTCCGGAGCGCTGCGCGGCTTGGAGGGCATCTTGGTGGAATCCCGCGGCCGCCACAAATTTGTTCTGTCCGTAAGTCTGTTGCAGCGTTCCGTCGCCGTGGAAATTGATTCTTTGTCTGTAACGCCCTGCCGGGAGGATTTCTCTCCGGCAATGCGCGAGGTTTCTGTTGCCGTTTAGAACCGTAGGAGCTGGTCGATAGCCTCTTACATGAGCAACTTGCGAAAGCGAACCGAGGGCATAAACGTGAGTATCAGCACTGTAATACTGCCAACTGCGAACGTCGTACCACAGGTTGCCACCGTCGTTGAGAAAAAGGTTGCCAGCCAAACGGTTGCCAGCTTTGTTTCCGAAGAAGAATTCCGCCGCATGCTCTGCCGCGAACGCAAGCGCTCGGAGCGCTCGCGCAAGCACCTGCTGCTCATGCTCATCGATTGCAAAGGAACCACCGCGCGCAGCGTGGACAAGCCGCTCATCGAAAAAGTTGCTGGTGTGGTCGCTGCGGAAGTTCGCGAAACCGATTTGGCGGGCTGGTTTGAAGCAGACTCCGTCGTGGGCGCCATTTTTACCGAACTCGGGGAATCGCAAGCCTCCGCCGCCATTCAGGCCATTGAAGCCAAAATTTCCAAAGGCCTGCACAAGTCCTTTCAGCGCGAGCAGGTAGACAAGCTGCAGATCGCCTTCTACGCTTTTCCCGATAGCTGGGCTGGCGACGGTACCGGACGCTCCATCTCTGCCCCTCTCTACCCCGATCTGCTCGAGGAAGAGGAAAAAAAGAAAACTTCTTTGATCATCAAGCGCGTCATGGACGTCGTCGGAAGCGGTGCGGCCCTGTTCGTTTTCGCTCCGCTGTTTCTCCTTCTCTCTATCGGAATCAAGCTCACTTCCAAGGGTCCCATCTTCTTCCGCCAGCCGCGTGTTAGCCAGTACGGCAAACACTTCACCTTCCTCAAGTTTCGTTCCATGAAAGTCGCCAACAACGACTCTATTCATAAAGACTACGTGAAGAGTTTCATCGCCGGAAAAGCTGCAGCTGCTTCCGCTGAAGGTCAGAAAAAAGCTCCGGTCTATAAAATCACCAACGACCCTCGCGTCACAGCCATCGGCCGCTTCATGCGCCGCACCAGCCTCGACGAACTTCCGCAATTCTGGAATGTCTTTATCGGCGAAATGTCTTTGGTCGGTCCGCGTCCTCCAATTCCTTACGAGCTCGAAGCCTATGACCTCTGGCACCGCCGCCGTCTCCTTGAAGTGAAGCCCGGCATCACTGGTCTCTGGCAGGTTCGCGGTCGCAGCTCCACCACGTTCGACGAAATGGTTCGCCTTGATCTCCAGTATTCACGTACATGGTCACCCATGCTGGACGTTAAAATTCTTCTCGATACTCCCCGGGCGGTTTTGATGGGCGACGGCGCCTATTGATTCCGCGGCAGGGTTAACCTGCTTCCTTTGTTACACCTGGGCCAGATGTTCCTGCAGAGTTTCAAGCCTGGCTTCCCCGTTCCGTTTCCAGGCGAGAGCCTTGTTCAATTGGCAACGACAGCGTAGTAACTCGCACCGCATCCCTTCAACGAGGTGGATAATATGGCTACGAGTCTAGTGAGTGGTCCCGCAGAAAATTCCTTCGGACCCCGGGCAACGCGGAGAAGATGTGCTAAAGGTTGGCGTAATCGGCTTCGGCTACTGGGGACCAAACATCGTCCGCAATTTCCATGCTCAGGAACATTCCACCGTGGTTGCCGTCTGCGACAAGAGCCCCAAATCGCTGGCGCGCGTGAAGAGTTCTTATCCTTCCGTACATTGCACCAGCGATGCCCAGGAACTGTTGCTCTCTCCGGAAATCGATTTGATCGCCGTAGTCACGCCGGTTTGGACTCATTATGACCTCGCCAAAGCCGCCCTCGAAAACGGCAAACATGTCTTCGTTGAAAAGCCTTTCACCACCACCGCGGCGCAAGCGGAAGAACTGATTGCCCTCGCGGAACGCAAAAATCTGAAAATCATGGTGGACCACACCTTCTTGTTCACCGGTGCCGTCAAGCGCATCCGCCAGTTCATTGACGATGGCACGCTCGGCAAACTCTACTATTACGATTCCACTCGTGTGAATCTGGGCCTCTTCCAGCACGACGTAAATGTCATATGGGATCTCGCCCCCCACGATCTGTCCATCATGGATTACGTCATCGCGGAGAAGCCCGAAGCCGTCGTAGCCACGGGCCAGGGTCACCTGAACGGCATCGCCAACATCGCGTTCATGACCCTGTATTACCCGAACAACGTAATCGGTCATATCAACGTAAATTGGCTCTCGCCCGTGAAAGTGCGCACCACCTTGATCGGCGGCGAAAAGAAAATGCTGGTCTGGAATGACGTTGAAGTCGACGAAAAAATTAAACTCTACGACAAGGGCGTTGCCATGGCTGGAAATCCTGAGGGCGTCTACCAGATGCTCGTTAGCTATCGCGCC
>CAWAZN010000015.1:0-164256 GCA_963786485.1 uncultured Acidobacteriota bacterium | reverse complement strand
AGGTCGAAGCCCTCAAGGTCGAAGCCAACTACTTCGTCGATTGCATCCTGAACAATAAGACGCCTTTCAACGATGGCCAAGCCGGCCTGCGCATCGTGCGCATGCTCGAAGCTGCCGACGAATCTCTCAAGCAGAAAGGCAAAATCATCCAGCTATGAACGAATTCGTCTCCATCGCTCCAGACGTCAAACTCGGCAAAGACGTCAAACTCTCCAAGTTCATCAACATGTATGGCTGCCAGGTTGGAGACAACACCAAAATCGGAGCGTTCGTCGAGATCCAGAAAAACGCCACCGTAGGCAAGAATTGCAAGATTTCCAGCCACACTTTTGTTTGCGAAGGCGTGGTCATTGAAGACGAAGTATTCATCGGACATAACGTCGCCTTCATCAACGATTCCTATCCGCGTGCCACCGCTGCCGATGGCGCTTTGCAGACAGAGCAGGACTGGAAAGTGGAACCAACCGTCGTAAAAAAACGGGCATCGATTGGTTCGGGCTCCACGATCCTCTCCAAAATCACCATCGGCGAGAATGCTTTGGTGGGCGCTGGAAGCGTAGTGACCAAAGACGTGCCTGCCAATGCGGTTGTTGCTGGTAACCCGGCGAAAATATTACGTTATCTGACGAAGTAGCTGGGCCCTCACGCAGGTCGTAATACTCGATTTAAAGAATACACTTCTGGTAAAAGGACGCAATGATGCCGAGTGAAGAAAAAATACCGTTTCTCGATCTGATCACCCCACACGTTGAATTGGAAGCCGAACTCCTCATCGTCTGCCAGAAGGTTTTCCGCACTGCCGGTTTCGTAGGTGGCCCTATGGTCGAAGAGTTCGAACGTGAATTCGCCAAATATTGCGGCTCCGCGTATTGCGTGGGTCTCGCTAGCGGCACGGACGCCGTGCGTTTTGCGCTTATGGCGGCCGGCGTTCAGCAAGGCGACACCGTAGTCACCGTTCCGCACACCTTTATCGCCACCACCGAAGCTATTTCCCAGGCTGGTGCGCGCATCGAATTCGTCGACATCGATGAACGTACCTACAACATGGACCCTCTAAAGTTGAAGGAATATCTCGAAAAACAGTGCCATGTTGACTCTTCCAGCGGCAAACTGATCCATACCAAAACGAAATCCCCTGTAACCGCCGTGGTTCCGGTGCACATCTACGGTCAGTGCGCGGACATGGATCCCATTCTCGAGTTAGCCAAACGCTACAAGCTCATCGTTGTCGAAGACGCTTGTCAGGCGCATGGCGCGGAATATTTTTCGAAAAAGGAAAATCGCTGGAGGAAAGCCGGCACCATGGGACTGGTCGGCGCCTTCAGCTTCTACCCCGGCAAGAATCTCGGAGCCTGCGGTGAAGCGGGCGCGGTCACCACGCAAGACGAAGAAATGGCTCGCAAGATGCGCATGCTACGCGATCACGGCCAGGCCAAAAAGTATTACCACGACGTCGAAGGCTACAACGGTCGGCTCGATTCCCTGCAAGCTGGTTTCTTGACCGTGAAGCTGAAGCATCTTGCCAATTGGACCGTGTCTCGCCAGGAAGCCGCCAAGCGCTATCAGGAACTGTTCGGCGAAACGGAAGGTGTCATCACTCCGCTGCAGCCCGAAACGTCTCGCGCCGTGTTCCACCTCTATGTCGTGCGCGTTCAGGATCGTGCTGGCCTGCAAAAACATCTGGCTGACGTCAAGATCGACAGTGGTATCCACTATCCCGTACCGCTCCATCAGCAAAAGGCCTACGCGCACCTCGGCTACAAAACGGGCGACTTTCCTGTCACGGAAAAAATCGCTCCTGAAATCGTTTCCCTGCCGATGTTTCCCCAGTTGACTTCCGAACAGCAGGCGCGCGTCGTCGCCGAAACCAAGCGGTTCCTGCGTGGTGCCATCGCTGCCAAGGAAGCCAACCTTCAGCACGTTCAGGCTTGAACTCAGATCTTCGTTTAGCACGCCTCGTTTTCACCATAAGCTAGCACTTGCCTAGTTGAGGATTGCGCGGCGCGTTGGCCGTTCAACCTTCAACGCCACGTAGTAGAATTCATTCGTCGCTTGTGCGGATCGGAATCGATTTCTGTAGTTGAAGGATCGATTCTTTTAAAACACCCGAATCGGTTAGGAGAAGGACGTCAACAATGAAACTTTGTGGCAGGGAGGTTATCGTCCAGGGGCAACTGTGCCGTATCGCGCACGTCGATGCGGACGATTATAAGTTTTTGGACGATCCCGAGTCGGCGATTGTCCAGATTCGCCAATCGGGAATGAGGATCGACATCTTTACCTTTATGCAGAAATTGCCGGACACCTCTCCTAAATATAAATATCCCATGGAATGGGACAATATGGCGGTTCTCCCAGTGACTACTTTCGAGAACTGGTGGACAAGGCAGATCGGCTTCAAGGCGCGTAACAAAGCCAAACAGGCGGAAAAAAAGGGAGTTTCGATTCGAGAGGTTCTCTTTGACGATGCTCTCGCCCGGGGAATCTGGGAGATTTACAACGAGTGCCCCGTTCGTCAAGGACGGCGCTTCCCCCACTATGGGAAAAGCCTCGAGACCGTGCACGCGATGAGCTCAACCTTCCCGGATTCCAGCGTTTATATCGGCGCTTATGACGGCGAGCAGCTCATCGGATTCATCAAACTCACCATGGATGACACAAGAACACAAGCCGGAATCATGCACATCATCTCCAGGCTCCAGCACCGGGATAAGGCGCCGACGAACGCGCTGGTTGCGCAAGCAGTTCGTTCGTGCGCCGATCGGGGAGTCTCTTACCTGGTGTACTCTAAATTTGCATATGGGAAAAAGTTGAACAGCAGCCTGAGCGAGTTTAAAGAGCGCAATGCGTTCGCACGTGTTGACATACCGCGCTACTACGTGCCCTTGACCGGATGGGGCTCGATCGCATTGAAACTCGGATTACAGCATCGCCTCGCGGATCGCCTGCCGGAATCCCTAGCAGGAAAACTTCGCGAAATGCGTAGTAATTGGTACCAGCGAAAGTTCCAGTTGAAAGATTCACTCTAGGGAGACCGCTCATTGCCAGGCATAGTTGGCATCATTACCAACCGCCCTCAGGCGGCTGCGGAAAACGAGCTGAAGCAAATGCTCGAAACTCTCTGCCATGAGTCCTTTTATACCTCCGGGATCTGGAGCGATCCCGCTCAGGGCATTTATGTTGGTTGGGTGGCGCGTGAGGGCTCGTTTGCAGTTGGAATGCCGGTCCAGAACGAGCGTCAGGATGTCGCCTTAGTATTTTCAGGTGAAGAGTTCCCAGAGCCCGGGACCATCGAGGCGCTTCAAGCAGCCGGGCACTCAGTAGCACAGGGTGGACCGTCCTACTTGGTTCATCGATACGAGGAGGAACCTGACTTTCCCAAGCGATTGAATGGCCGTTTTCATGGACTCGTCGCTGACCGCAGGAACGGCACGGCCATGCTCTTTAATGACCGTTACGGATTGCAGCGGATTTATTACCACGAAGCAAAAGATTCCTTTTACTTCGCCGCAGAGGCGAAGGCGATCCTCAAGGTCCGCCCGGAATTGAGGGTCACCGATCCGCAGGGCATCGGAGAGTTCATTGTTTGCGGTTGCGTTTTAGAAAATCGGTCGCTTTTTCCGGGCATACATGTCCTGCCTCCTGGTTCGGCTTGGTCTTTTCGAGGCGGCGCGCTGGAGAAAAAGGCCGCGTACTTCGAACCGAGCGAATGGGAAGGATTACAGCCACTAAAGCCGGAGGAGTATTACGGCCACCTGCGCGATGTCTTCGTAAGGAATTTGCCGCGATATTTTGAAGGACGGGAGCGTATCGGAGTTTCGCTCACGGGCGGCCTGGACACCCGCATCATCATGGCTTGGCGCAATCCCGAACCAAACGCACTTCCCTCTTACACCTTTGGAAGCATGTATCGCGATAACGAGGACGTCAAATTAGCACGGCGCGTGGCGAAGATTTGCGGCCAGCCGCACCAGGTCATCCCAACTGGTGAAGAATTTCTTTCGCAATTCGCTCATTATGCCGAACGAACGACTTATCTTTCGGATGCGTGCGTGGATGTCAGCCGTGCTCCGGATCTGTATCTGAATGAAAAGGCGCGACTGATCGCTCCCGTGCGGATGGTGGGGACGTACGGAAGCGAGATGTTGTTACACGCCGTTATGTTTAAGGCTGTCGAGCCAGTACCGGGATTGTTCCAAAAGGAATTGTCACCGCAAATACAAAGGGCCACGGAGACTTACGATGCCAGCCGTCGCGGGCATCCGGTCACATTCATCGCCTTCCGCCAATCGCCGTGGCACCACTATGGGGTGCTCGGGTTGGAGCAGACTCAAGTGGCGGTACGCACGCCATATCTAGACAACGAACTGGTTCGCACAATCTACCAATCACCTGGCCCGGTTGCCGTCAACGAGGAAGGCAGAATACGGCTGATCCGCGAGGGAAATCCCGCCCTGTCGCAATTGCGCACGGATCGCGGGCTCGGCGATCAGAAAAACCCTATTCTCCACGCGCTTCTCGAATTCCTGTTCAAGGCGGAGTACGCTTATGACTACGGGATGCCTCAGTGGGTTGCGCAGGTAGACCACATATTTTCTCCCCTCCACCTGGAACGCATTTGGCTCGGTCGTCATAAGCTCTACCATTTTCGTGTGTGGTATCGCGACCGATTGCGCGAATACGTGCGCGAAATGCTCCTAGACGATCGTTCACTTGCTCGTCCCTATCTGGAGCGCAAAGGTGTTGAGCGCATTGTAAGCGCGCACCTGCGTGGAAACCGCAACTACACAACGGAAATCCACCGCCTCCTTTCTCTCGAATTGGTACACCGACTGTTTGTGGACACTAGAAATTAGTCGCGAAATCGACGGTCCGAATCAGTGAAGATGCCTTCTCAATCAGAATCTCTAGCAACTACCACCTCTGTACCGACAGTTGATGCGCGAAGCGCTGCAACTCCGCGCAAAGCTCAACGTATTTCGGCTCTCGATTTCACGAAGGGGGCACTAGTCTTAATTATGGTGCTCTATCACTGGATAAACTATTTCGTTGGGCCTGACTGGGAATATTACCGGTACCTTCGGTTCCTAACTCCGTCCTTCATATTCGTCACCGGATTCATGATTTCAAACGTATATCTCTCGAAGTACGCTACCGACGATCCCCGTCTGCCGAAAAGATTGTTGATAAGGGGGCTGAAACTCCTGGCAGTCTTCTTCGTTCTAAACCTGGCGCGAGTGTATATCATGCCCGCATTAGGCACCGGCGTCGTTCCTCAGAATCTGTTAGATGCCAGAAACATGTTCATCATTTTTGTATCGGGGAATGCGCCGGTTGTGGGCGGTAAGCTCATATCTTTCTCTATTTTGGTGCCCATCAGCTATCTGCTGATGCTATCGGGGGTGTTGATGCTTCCGTTCAAATTCTATCGGCACACGTTTCATGCCGCGTGCGCGTTCTTCTTGATATCTATCGTGGTGTGTGGATTTGTTGGCGTGGAGGCCCCTTACCTGGAGCTTATTACAATAGGAATGCTTGGCGCGCTCGCCGGATTCGTTCCCATTGCGACGACGAACGATTTCGTTCGTCACCCTTACATGCTTGGGCTTGCCTATCTTTGTTATACGATCGCGATCACGATTTGGAACGTCCCATTTATATTGCAAATGGTCGGGGTGCCACTAAGCCTCATGGTCATTTATCTAGCGGGGTTAAGCGGGAGGGAAGGCGGCAAAACAAGAAATGGGATCGTTCTGCTTGGGAAATACTCGCTGTTTGGTTATATATCCCAAATTGCGATTCTTCAGGTCCTTGCGGCCAGCCTTCGGCACACCAATCTCGGATTGCTGTGGTTGTTGATTGTGTCTTTCGTGGCTGCGTTCGCCCTTACCGTACTAAGTGTAGAAGTTGTGGATCGCTTAAGATCCAGAGTAGCGAGCATGGACAGGTTATATAAGGCCGTGTTCGCTTGAGCAATCGGTCCGGCGCGCCAAGATGTTAAATAATCAGACCTCTAATCTCACGAACACTTTGAGTTCCAACACCCCAGCATCCGACAGGTCGGCCGCGAGCGGCATGGACAAAACGCTTTCGGGCAGAACTGCTCTGAGGTATCGTGCGGACATTGACGGACTAAGAGCCGTTGCAGTCCTTAGCGTGCTCGCGTTTCATATTCGCTTGCGTGGAATTCAGGGTGGATTCGTTGGCGTAGATGTTTTCTTCGTCATCTCCGGCTACCTGATTAGCTCCATCGTTTTTACTGAGATTGCCGAATCACGTTACTCGGTGATCGGATTTTATGAGCGTAGAATAAGACGCATTTTTCCTGCGCTTTTTGCGATGTTGGCCGTGTTCTCTGTGTTTGCGTTTATCTACCTACTACCGGCCGAGTTGATTGCTTATAGCAAGTCAATGTTGGCGGCGACAGCGTCAGCTTCAAATTTTTATTTCTGGCGGCATTCCGGATACTTTGACTCGCCGACCTCGTACCCATTACTGCATACCTGGTCGCTAGCAGTGGAAGAGCAATTTTATATTTTGTTTCCCATCTTTCTCATTCTGGTTCGCAAGTTCTTCCCCACCCGGCTGCGCCTGTCGGTGATCGTTCTCTTCTGTGCGTCCTTGGTCGCTAGTGCGGTTGTTGTTTACCAGAATCGAGAGACCGCTTTCTATATGCCCTATACGCGGACGTGGGAGTTGTTGCTCGGGACGATCCTTTCCCTGGAAATGTTCCCCCGGCTGCAGCGTGCATGGCAACGGAATCTTGCAACGCTCGCTGGGATGGCCCTGATCGCGTTTTCGATCTTCTTTTATTCAGAGCAGACGCTGTTTCCTGGTCTCAGCGCCTTGGTTCCTTGTGTGGGGTCTGCCCTGATTATCGGCTCGGGGGAAAGCGGCTCCTCTTTAATAGGAAAGATTCTCTCGTGGCGCCCGATCGTGTTCATTGGGCTGATCTCGTACTCCTTGTACTTGTGGCATTGGCCCGTCATAGTTTTGCAACAAATGGGTGTCTTCGTTGGCACAAGTGCCATCACCTCACCCCGCATCGCAGCCTTGCTCTCTGGGCATCGACTCGACATGCTCGTTGAAGTCGTGCTTTCGCTGGTGCTCGGAATTCTCTCGTGGCGATTCGTCGAGCGTCCCTTCCGAAGCGGCCCGCTACGCCTGAGTGGCCGGCCACTCTTTGCGCTCGCAGGCGTCGTCATGATCATCTTGATAGGATTTTCCTCGTGGACCGTCTTCGCCAAAGGATTCCAAGGCCGTTTTCCAGCTGATGCACTGGAAGTCGCGTCCGTGCACCACGACAGCGAAGAAATCGTGCGGACGGGATGCTTCATCACTTCCGACTATCATTTCGAGAAATATGATTACAACGTTTGCCTGCGCCAGGACGACACCGGCAAGAAGAACAACTACCTTCTACTCGGCGATAGCCATTCGGCGATGCTGTGGTCCGCGCTCTCTTTGGCACTCCCAAATGCCAATGTCATGCAGGCCAGCACGTTTGACTGCGCGCCATTGCTTCAGCCCGAACCTCATCCCGACTGCAGAAAAATGATCGATTACATCTTTGAAACCTATCTTCCTTCTCATCCAATTCAAGGTCTGTTTTTGGTTGGTCGCTGGTCAGATAAGGAGCTGCCCGAACTCACGACAACGATCGCTTGGGCGAGGCAGCACAATATCCCGTGACGGTTTTTGGGCCAGTCCCCGAGTACGATGGGCCACTGCCCAGACTCTTGGCATATTCCATCGCATGGAACAAACCGAATTTCGCGAGCCAGCATCGCCTGAACAACATTGCTGCGATCGATGCAAAGATGCAGAGCATGGCTGCAAACGTTTGGCACGTACGCTACGTCTCCTTATACCAAGAGATTTGCGGCGTCGATGGCTGCGCCGAGTATGCCGACCGGGCGCGCAAAATCCCCATGATGGATGACGATAATCATCTCAACCAGTTTGGCGCGAACCTCGTTGTGCGACGCCTGGTGGCCGAAGGCAAACTGCAGTAAGCCACGGATCGTGTTTTCCCTTTCGCGACCTGTGCTAGCTAAGAGTCCCCTCGCAGTCTAAAATAAGAGTTGTTTTCGGGGCAGCAGGCCTTTAGCAGAAGGGTGATTCTGAAAGCTACGAATACGCACAGAAGTCCCCAAAATGAGTACAAACCTCGCCCTTCTAATATTTAGCATCGGAATCGCGGGGTTGTTCTTCCTCAACCGCGATAATTCCGTTCGAACCTCCAAAGCCCTCTGGCTGCCCGTGATTTGGCTCTGGATCATAGGATCGAGACCCGTCTCCATGTGGTTTGGGATGGGAGCCACGTCCGGAAACTCTCTTGACGCAACACTGGACGGGAGTCCGATGGACGCGGCCGTTTTTGGGACACTTCTGGCCATCGGCGTCATCGTCCTGTTTTTTCGGAAAAAGAAAACCAGCGCCTACCTCGCGGCAAGCGGCACCGTATTCCTCTACTTTTTCTACTGTCTTCTCAGCGTAACCTGGTCGCCCTTCCCTGAGCCCTCGCTCAAACGATGGACGAAGGCCGTGGGCGATCTTGTGATGGTTCTTGTGATTTTAACGGATGGCCAACCGATCGCCGCGCTTCGGCGGGTTTACACCCGGGTTGGCTTTATTCTCTTTCCCTTTTCTATTATGTTGATCCGCTACAGTGACGTCGGCCGCTCTTTTAACGACGATGGAAGTCCCGAGAATGTGGGGACTACATTAAACAAGAACACCCTGGGCCTGATCGTATTCGTCATTTCGCTCGGTGTGCTTTGGAATGTGCGCTCGCTCATCATTCACAAGGATGAGCCCCATCGGGGCCGGCGCCTCGTGGCACAGTGTACGCTACTCGCCTTTGGTATCGCGCTCTTCCAGATGGCCCACTCCGCAACCTCGGTGCTGTGCTTTGTCCTGGGGGCTGGGCTCATGTTCGCGACCAGTTTGGATTTCATTCGAAACCATCCAGGCAGGGTGCAGGCGCTTTCTCTGGGAGTGGTTCTTTTTGGCGGGCTCGCCTTGCTCTTTGGAGGCGGCTCGGCCGTCTCGCAGTCGCTGGGCAGGGGAGGCGGCCTGAGTGGACGCACGGACATCTGGGCATGCTCGATTGCTGCAGCCGGAAACCCGGTCATCGGCTCAGGGTTTGAGAGTTTCTGGAACGCCAACGCGATCAAGGTGAATCACTGCTTGCAACGTTTGGGATTCCTCGACCTTAGCAACCTGAACTCGGCACACAATGGTTATTTACAAATTTACTTGGACCTGGGCCTGGTAGGTGTGTGTTTGCTTGCGGTTATTTTAATCAGCGGGTATCGCCATACCGGCAACGCATTTCAGTACAATCCCGAGTTTGGCGGCCTGATGCTCGCTTGTATAGCAACAGCCACCTTCTATAGCGTTACCGAGGCTGGCTTCCGGATTTTGACCCCGACTTGGATCTTTCTGCTCGTCGGTACGGTCGGTTCAGCTGGCGTGACTCGCGGCCTGCTTGGTAATCAGGCACCGCCTGCGCCTGCTTCGGACGGTGGCACGGCGAGCAGGGTGTCCATCCGCGGTAAGCTCCTCCGAGGGAAGCAGACCGTTACATCGCCCATTACGGGCGCTTGAAATGGCGTGGAACGCAAGTTATCCAGAGGGAGCACCTATGAGCCGCTTACGCATTTTGATATTGGCTCCGGACGCTAATCCGGAAGGCGTGAGCATTCCATACGTGACCTATTCTCATGCCGCAGCGCTCGCGCAACTCCATGACGTTTCTTTGGTGGTCAGATCGACGGTAGAGGATCGTGTACGCCGCGCCAAGGCCCCGTTTCGTTCCATCGAGGTGGTACGCATGCCTTGGCTCGAGCGCGTCTATGCGTGGAGTTTTCGAACCATCTTCAAATCTAACTTTGCCAGCCAGGCGGTGACCGCTTTCGGTTATCCTTTCGCTCTTGCATTTGAGTGGCATGCCTGGAGGCAGTTACGGCAGCGGATCCAGGAGGGCGAGTTCGATGTCGTTCTGCGCCTAATACCAATGACCGCGGTGTTGCCCAGTCCTTTCGCTTTTTTCCTGCGGAAGGGGCCGATACCTTTCGTGATTGGGCCTATAAATGGAGGCCTGCCGTTCGTGAAGGGTTTCAGTCAGGCCGGTGAGCAAAAAGAATGGATCTCGAATCTGAGGGGGCTCTACCGATTCCTGCCTTTCGCCCGATCAACCTACCGCAAGGCCACAGCGATCATAGCCGCCTCGTCCCAGACGTATGCGGAATTTGCCGCTTATCGCGACAAATTATTTTTTGTCCCCGAGCCTGGAATTGCTCGGGCTCTGTGCTACGAAGATTCGCGCAGTCCACTACCCGACGCTAAGCTGGAGTTGATCTTCGTCGGGGGACTGATTCCCTGCAAGGCTTGTGATCTCGGGCTGCGCGCGGCTGCCCCCCTTCTGCGAAGCGACTTGGCCGACTTCACCATCCTCGGCGAAGGCCCGGAGCGGAGCCGCCTTGAGCAGCTTGTGAAATCCCTCGGGATTGAAAAAGCTGTTTCTTTCTGTGGTTGGGTTAGCCACGCGGAAGTGCTCAGCAGGTTGCGATCAGCGGATGTCTTGGTGTTTCCATCGGTGCGCGACTTCGGTGCAGGCGTGGTCTTCGAAGCGCTCGCGAGTGGCGCCGTGCCGGTGGTGGCAGATTTCGGCGGGCCGGGAGATACTGTTCATCCAGAGGTGGGGTACAAGGTGCCACTCACGAATGAGAACGAGTTTGTGGCACAGATGGAAAATATTTTAGCCAATCTCGCGGGCAATCGGGATCTTCTTAACCGCCTACGACAACAAGGCATGTCCTATGCACGGGAACGCCTGACCTGGGACGCGAAAGCAGAGGCCACTACGCGGATTCTTCGGTGGGCTGCTAGGCAAGGTCCGAAGCCGGGCTTTCCGCCGCCAAAAATGTTAGCGGCTAGTGCCGGTTCTACTCAGGGCGAAGGTTAACCTTGCAGACGAGAAAACCATTAAAGCACAGCCTATACAAGCTACTCAACAGAACTGGTCTCCGATCTGTTCTGGCGGTCTCGGCTGCAACCATGGCAACCGTCCGAGCAGGAAAACTATGTACCGTATCTTATGAGGGCGAATGGGTTCACAGATTCCCATCGTGCACGCTTGTCGAACCGAGGCTGACGCTTTGGACGCCGGAGCAAATTGAGAGACAGACCTCTGATGTGTTTTTGTATCGGTATCTTCCGAGAGAGGGAGACACGATCGTGGACGTCGGTGCAGGCACCGGATGGGAGACACTGTCTTTTTCGAGGAGGGTGGGTATGTCCGGCCGCGTCATATCGATAGAGGCCCACCCCAAAGTTTTCCGCTGTTTGTCCAAGGTACGTGCCGAAAATCGACTGGACAATGTCACGCTTATTCAAGCGGCGGTGGCGGATCGAGAAGGAGAAGTGCAACTCAGCGACTCGCCAGAACATGAAGCAAATAGCATTATTGGAGAGGTTTCGGGATTCCGAGTGCCGTGCACCACACTGGACCACATATTTCAATCACTTGAGTTAAAGCACGTAGACTTCCTCAAAATGAACATTGAGGGTGCCGAAAGGCTTGCGCTTCCCGGCATGGGCGCAATGCTGCAGAAGACCAAGAATATCTGCATTTCCTGCCACGATTTCCTTGCCGACGAAGGCGGCCCGAATGACTTTAGAACAAAGGCAGGCGTCATTGCCTTTCTCAAACAGAACGGCTTTGTTATTTCGCTTCGTGAATCCGATGGACGGTGCAACGTCCGGGATTATGTCTATGGGCTGAATGAAAAGCTGCTCACCAGCCAGACGCATGATCTGGCTGAACGGCCTTCTCAAACGCCCGTTTGACAGAGCGGTGACTGATCTTTTTTTGCTTCGGCCCCGACTATCTGCGGGGGCACCCGGAACTACTCACCTACTGAACTGTTGTAACCAAGCCGGAGGGAGCGATGACTGATGCTCCGGAACTGCCTCCTGCAAGCGGATGTGGGTAGGTATAAGGCGTGTAGTAAGCGGTCCACGTATTTGTCGGATTGCAGACGTAAAGCGTGTTCGCGTCCGTGGCCCAGTACGCTACGCCGGGAGCCGCTCCGCCCGTCGCGGGATCGATGCCGCCCGTGCATGTTGCAGGACGGCTGGCCAGTGTTCCAGATCCCGTTCCAGCCGCTCCGGTGAACGATGAGCAGGATGGATTAGCCACGCCGTCAACTTTCCCACACTCATAAAAGTAATCGGTGTTGTTGGTGATTAAAGAACCGCCCGAACCCGCTGTATCATCATGGATGATGCCGTAAACTCCGGTATAATGAGTGGAACTGTACGAGTTCATCCAACTGTAAATCGGGGTAAGTTGCTCATGGGGCCACGAGATGGTCCTCGTTGCGAGATTTAGTATCCCCAGAAAGCCGCTTCCTGTCAGTAGGTCTCCCTGTCCTCTTCCCGGCTGGCCGAGGCAAGGGTATCCAGAAGTGGTGTTATTGTTCCCGTCCCAAGGATTAGTGCTGCCGCCGTTTGCAGCGGTGCCGCAGAATTTCCAGTTGCCCGTGTAATTGTAATTTCCACCTCCGCCGGCAAGGTGGCGAAAATCGTAAGCGACATCCAAAGCTGCTTTATAGCTGCCAGTGATGGTGTTACCCCAAAACAGGACCGTTCCACTGTTTAGGGACAGGGCGGCACCAGTGTCGATGCTAGACGAAGAGGAAAAAGTGTTACCGTAGAGTTCCCCTTCTTTCCCTCCTCTTACGCGATCGGGAGTTATGCCGTGCCAGTACATTTGCAGGGCATCAACAGCCGACGCATCACCCGCAACGGTGTTGTGCCGAAACACGAAGCGTGCTCCGTCGTTCACGTCAGCAATACCCGTGTTGGCAAATCGACTGTCCTCCATGAATATGAATTGGCTTGTTCCCCAGTGTGCTGAATCAGCCCAAGAGCCGTCAGCCTGCGTTCCACCGTTCCACAATGACCCATTAGAGAAAAGGACCGCATTAAGTGCTCCGAGGTTCGTGTCGGTAGTGAAGTAATCGTGGTCCGCGACTCCGTTAATTGCACCGCCAAACTGTAAGCCTCCGCCTACGGTTGCGGGGATATGAAAGTGGCAATGGTCTACGCGAACTGCGGTTGAGGTGCCTTCAACCGCTACCATTCCGTTGCTGGACGGGCTGCCTCCGGTATTTCCCTGAAAGGCAATCCCGGTAAGACGAAATGTCTTACCCGCCACGGTGGTGATGTCAAAGAAACGTAACCCGGCTACCGCTCCGTATATGAGAACCGTGTTGTCAGTCCCAGTTGTTGACGCTCCACCGGTCGTTGACGAAATTGCCCCTGCGCCTTGAATCGTCACCGAGTTGGCGAAGGTCTTGGTTATGCCGACCGTCCAGGTAACGCCGCCAGAACAGGCGGGAATCGCGATGATGTCGCCGTCAACGGGATGCAGTTGTTCGGTTACGATTGCCACAGCGACCGCAGCTTGAGAGCAGTTCGCGGCCGTATAGGTAGCTTGCGCCCTTACGCTGGGCGCGAAAAGAACCGATAGAATGGAAAAAGCGACACCGGAAAAATATACAAGTCTCTTCATGTTGTCAGTGTTCCGCATAAGAGCCTGGGAACCCGCCTCTCCCAGAATCGATAATGTGCGGAACCTACGATGAAATCTACTGTACTCTGGGGCAGACTTGGCACAGGCCCAGCGTCTACCCTTTTCCGGCTAAACGGGCAAAGGATCTGTGACGGGACATATGCCCCTGCGCAGAACTCCGCCTTCGGTCCGCGCCAGATCCCCAATCCCGGCTTGGGCCTGTATCGAGGCTGGGCAAGTAAGGTCTGCTGGTCGAAGCAATGGCAAATTGTGGCAAAATTTTTCCACCCGCTCGTATTTGTAACGGCATGCTGAAGCAAGGGTGATATGTTTTCCAAACCAAAAATCGTAAGTGGTTTATTTTCAATGTGCTGAGTACCTCATGGCTATGGAAGCTCTGGCAGACCGATTGCGAATTCAGAATACCGGGATAGGGCATTCTTGTGGCAGTGACGGCGGTAGCTTGCGCCTCAACCCCTCTGCGGCTGTTGCAGCCCAGCGACGCGTTCGCAATCCGGGGGTTCCGCCTAATACCGATACATGGACGCAGTACCAGGGCTGGTACAGACCCGACTCGTTGCAGCCATACTGTCTCGTACTGCCCAGTCTTCGATTTGGGAGCAAATAACAATTAATGAAACCGCTCGTCTCTATCCTAATTCCCGCCTACAACGCTGAAAGCTGGATCGCGGCCACAATTCAATCTGCGCTAGCACAAACCTGGCTGAGGAAAGAAGTCATCGTCGTAGATGATGGCTCCCGCGACCGCACTACCGAGGTGGCGGGACGATTTTCCTCCAAAGGAGTTACTGTCGTCTCTAAGGGCAACGAAGGCGCCGCCGCCACGCGCAACCATGCTATGCGCCTAGCACAGGGGGACTACATTCAGTGGCTAGATGCAGACGACCTCCTTGTGCCAAACAAAATCGAAAAGCAGCTCTCCGCGCTGCTTGAAGGCGACGGCAAACGCACCCTACTTTCTGGGCCATGGGCGTACTTTAGCTATCGCACGGAGAAAGCTCTCTTCGCTTCGACCTCCCTGTGGTGCGACCTCACACCCGTTGAATGGCTCCTAAGAAAGATGGGTGAAAATCTGCACATGCAGACCGCCACGTGGCTCACCAGCCGGGAGTTGGCGGAGGCCGCCGGTTCCTGGGACACGCGACTTTTGAGCGATGATGATGGAGAGTACTTTTGCCGGGTGCTTTTGGCCTCCGAAGGAACCCGTTTCGCCCCGGAGGCCAGGGTCCTTTATAGGATTTCTCCCTCAAGCCGGCTGAGCTACATCGGCGCGTCAGACGCGAAGAAAGATGCGATGCTGGTTTCGATGAAGCTACATGTTCAATACCTGCGCTCGCTCGAAGACAGCGACCGTGTTCGAATGGCTTGTATGAAATATCTGCAAACTTGGTATCCCTGCTTTTACCCGTACAGAACGGATCTCATGGGGGAGTTACAAAGTTTGGCCGCAGAACTGGGAGGAAACTTAGAAACACCCTCCCTGTCGTGGAAATGGGCCTGGATGCAGTCGATTCTTGGCTATAAGGCCGCCAGGTCCGCTCAGACGGTGCTGCTGGAATCGAAGGGTGCCCTACTCCGCCGGTGGGACAAAGCAATGTACGAATGGGAGAATCGCAAGGCTCCCTCCGTCCATTCCACGGAGCATGCAACATCACGCAACGGCATCAAAAGTTAATGTCAATGGATCGGCGCTCTTCAAACCCAATGCTGATCCGAGATCATGCAAACCTCTTTTGCAACTAAGTACGCTTACTTGAATCGTCAAATTTTGTGGTTGCTCAGTTTTGAAACCTTTTGAATTGATTTCCTTCCGGGAATCTATTGTGCCTATACAAGAACAACCCGTGGACGTTCTCAGCACCGACCACCTCCAGGCGGATCTGAGGGGCCGTTCTCTGCGCGGCGGCTTCTTGACGATTACTTCACAAGGGGTGCTGTTCGTTGTCGCGTCCATTTCCACGGTGGTCTTGGCAAGAATTCTGACGCCCGCCGATTTTGGGCTAGTGGCCATGGTAGTTGCCGTTACTGGGTTGGCCCAGGGCTTTGCCGATCTCGGACTCTCGGAAGCGACCATACAAAGCCAGGAGATCAACCACAACCAGGTCAGCACTCTTTTCTGGATCAACGTGGGAATTGGCGCAATCCTGACGATCCTGATGATCTGCTTGGCTCCGGTATTGGCCTGGTTCTATAAACAACCGAACGTCAGGGACATTGCGCTCGTCACGTCCGCGACGTTTCTGATTTGCGGCCTAAGAGTTCAGCACGAGGCAATTCTAAGGCGCCAAATGCGCTTTTCCGCGCTGGCAATTCGAGACATAGTGTCACTCTCTGTAGCCGTGGCGGTCGCCGTCTTCATGGCGCTGAAAGGCGCCGGGTATTGGGCCCTAGTTGCTCAGCCCCTGACAACGAATGTCATGCAACTGGCGCTTTCCTGGTTGATGGTCAAGTGGATACCGGGTTTTCCGCGCCGCGACCCGAAAATCCGCGCAATGATTAAGTTTGGGGGTAGTGTAGCCGCCAGCTATATGCTCATCAACGTCAATCGCAGTGCGGATAATGCGCTGGTCGGATGGTACTGCGGGGCGGGGCCGTTGGGGCTCTATTCGCGGGCATACAACTTATTGATGTTGCCCGTTCGACAAATCAGTGCCCCGGCTGGAAGCGTAGTGATTCCCGCCTTCAGCAGATTGCAGGACACTCCGGAGCGATTCGCAAGATATTATCTTCGCGCCATGGGCTTAATCGCCTGGATGATCACTCCGATTCTTGGATTTCTCTTCGTGGCTGCCAAGCCAGTGATCCTCCTGGTCTTGGGCGCCAAATGGGGAGAGGCTTCACCTGTTTTCCAGTTGCTGGTTATTTCTGCGCTGGGCCAACTCCTTCTTGAATCCACCGTTTGGTTGTTTATAAGTCAAGGTCAATCGAGACGGCTTCTCATGCTCCAGTTAATTATTTCGCCCATCATAATATGTAGCTTTGCAATCGGTCTGCCCTTCGGCATCAAGGGAGTCGCCCTTTCAGGCTCCCTGGTTCTCATGGGAATGCTCCCATGGATAATGAGGTTCGCTTTTCGCGGCACGCACTTGACCCTGCAAGGTCTTGGGCGTGCCTTTCTACACCCTGTCTTGGTATGTCTGTTTGGAATTTGTCTGGCAAAGCTTGCTATGCACCTATTCCAACCGGTTGCGATCCTGATGCAGCTCTTGGTTCTCGGCTCCGGATTCGCTGCCGCATATTTGTTTTCGGCACTTACTCCTGCGATACGTAAGGAGATCACATCATTTAGAGATTTGTTGGGCGCTTTCAGCCCCTCCAGGTAAGTTCGAATTCCAAGCCCAGAGATCATGGCCGAACTAAACGTCGCACTCCTCACAGGTTGCCAGGACCCTTCCTATGTATTCGGTTTGGCGATGGCGCTCTCCGCAAGAGGGATGCGCGTAGACATCGTCGGGAACAGCCGCGTAGATTGGCCGGAATTCCACACCAACCCGAACTTGACCTTTTTCAATTTGGGCGGGATCCAGCAACCGCAGGCGAGTTTCTCCACCAAACTTCTGCAAATGGTGCTCTACTATTTACGCTTGATTCGGTATCTGGCTCTAGCGAAGCCCAAACTCATCCATATTCTGTGGAACAGTAAGTTTGAATATTTCGATCGCACTCTTTTGATGCTTTATTGCAGGCTTCTCGGAAAGCGAATTGCCCTGACCGCCCACAACGTGAACCGCGCAAAACGAGATTCGAATGATTCTCCATTAAATCGCCTAACCCTGAAAATCCAGTATCGCCTTACCGATCAAATTTTTGTCCATACGGACAAAATGCGAACCGAGCTCCTTGAAGACTTCGGGATCCGGGGCGATGCTGTTACAAAAATTCCTTTCGGTATGAACATCGCAGTTCCACATACCTCCCTTACTCCTGCTCAATCGAAGAATCTGCTCGGCATTCAAGGATGGGAAAAAACGATTCTTTTTTTTGGACGGATCGCGCCCTACAAGGGGCTCGAATACCTGCTTACCGCATTTCAAGCGGTGTTGTCGCGTCACAGCGATTACAAGCTGATAATCGCCGGTGAGCCCATGCAAGGTTACGAGGAATACATGAAGGGTATCTACTCGAAGATCGGCGAGCCGGGCATTCGAGAGCGAATAATCCGGAAGCTCGAATTTATTCCTGATAAGGACACTGAAATTTACTTTAAGGCCGCGGACGTGCTGGCGCTGCCATATAAGGACATCTTTCAGAGCGGAGTTTTATTCTTGGGTTTCAGTTTTGGACTTCCAGCAGTCACCGCTGACGTGGGATCTTTCAGAGACGATGTTGTTGAAGGCCAAACCGGCTTTATGTATGACCCCAGTGATTGCGCAAGCTTGGCGGCCACGATAGAAACCTTCTTCTCGAGCGATTTATACAGAAATATAGACAGCCGTCGGAGCGAGATAAGGGAATTCGCCAGCGCCAATCATTCTTGGAGCACAGTGGGGGAGATTACCCAGAAAGCGTACGGGAAGCTCGCAAAGGCCAAGGCTGCATGAGAGCCGGACACAAGATCGAGACCTTAGCCCATTCTGAAATACTCCACCCTGCTGAGCTGTTGTAAAGAAAGTCTGGAATTCTTGATACTTTTCTCGACTGTCGTTTAAATACAGTAATGAATTGCTCGGAGAAAATCTAATGGTCATTACTCGCACCCCACTCCGCATTTCGTTCTTCGGTGGCGGAACCGACTACCCCGTGTGGTCCAGTAAAAATGGAGGGGCGGTGCTATCAACAGCCATAGACAAGTACTGTTACATCACCTGCCGCCGGATGCCGCCGTTCTTTGATTACCGCAGCCGCGTTTCCTATTCCAAAGTCGAAAACGTTGCCAGCAACGACGCGATCGAGCATCCTTCGGCACGAGGTTGCCTGAAATTTCTCAAAATCCAAGAGGGCGTTGAAATTCACCACGTGGCGGATTTGCCGGCGCGCACCGGACTCGGGACGAGTTCCGCGTTTACTGTTGGCCTGCTCCTCGGACTTTATGCTCTTCAAGATCGAATGCGGGATAAGCAAGCCTTGGCGCAGGATGCGATTTATGTGGAACAGGAAGTAATCCGAGAGGCCGTGGGATCGCAGGATCAGATCGCTGCGGCTTATGGGGGACTGAACCACATCGACTTTCACCGTGATGGGAGCTTCGACGTACAACCCGTGTTGGCTCCTCGCGAACGGATTGCAGAGCTCCAAGATCATGTAATGCTTTTCTTCACCGGTTTTGCCCGCACGGCCTCAGAGGTAGCACAGGTGCAGATCGAAGAAACCCACAAGCGACAAGCAGAACTTTCCGCGATGTATCAAATGGTCTCTGAAGCTGAAGATATCATCACGAATACGAGTCGACCGATACGCGATTTTGGAAGCCTGTTACACGAGAGCTGGCGACTTAAGAAATCCCTGACCAATAAGATTTCCAATCCCCTCCTTGACGAAATCTACCTTGCCGGCCGGGAGGCCGGAGCGCTAGGAGGCAAGCTTCTCGGTGCCGGTGGGGGAGGATTCATGCTCTTTTTTGTCCCTCCACAAGGCCGCAAGGCCTTGATTGATCGCTTTCACAAGCTCCTCTACGTGCCGATTACATTTCCGGCTCGCGGCAGCCACGTTGTCGTCTATGAGCCGGAACATGCCTACAAGGTGCCCGACGAGGTCTTGGTTTAGCCATGCCTCCGTTGCCCGATGCCGTGATCCTGGCGGGTGGTGCTGGCCTTCGGCTGAAATCCGTCACCGGAGAAACGCCGAAACCCATGGCGAAAATCGGTGAGCGCCCGTTCCTGGAACTCCTCTTGCATCAGCTAAAACGGCAAGGCTTTGTTCGCATCATTCTTAGTGTGGGACAGAAGCAACCCATGATCCGAGAACATTTTGGAGAGAACGCGCCTGGATTGCAGCTCCACTATTCGGTCGAACAATCGCCTTTGGGAACAGGTGGTGCTTTACGCCAGTCGGTTACACTAGTTGAATCCAATAACTTTCTAGCCCTGAATGGTGACAGCTACACAGATTTGAATTTAGAGCGATTGGTGAGGGCGCATTTGAATTCCAAAGCCGACATTACGATGGCAGTTATACCTGACTCTCGCAGCGACGCTGGATCGGTTGTGTTTGATCAGGATGGCAAGGTTACTGCCTTCGCCGAAAAACAATTTGTTCAAGGATCTTCATATCGCAGCGCTGGAATCTACATATTGGACAAGGCTCTTGTGGAAGAGATCGCATCGGGTGCAAAAATCTCCTTGGAAGAGCACCTCTTCCCTAATTGGCTGACCAACGGGAAATACATTCATGCCTTTGTCTCTCCCGCCAAATGTATCGATATCGGCACACCAGAGCGTTTCCAGGAGGCGCAGGCCCTCCTGGCTGGAGTCGAACTGGATGAATTCACAATTCGAAAAGAGGGCCAACTATGAAGGTAATGATCACGGGTGCGGCAGGATTCATAGCTCCTTTTCTGGCCAAACAATGCATAGCGTCTGGCTGCTCAGTCACTGGGGATGGATCACAAGGCACCCCAGAATTCTTGGCCTGACGCTGCTTTCGAACAATGCGATGTACGGGACGGCGCACGTTTCTCGGAGCTCATTGCGAAATTTGCTCCTGAACGAGTTTTCCATCTTGCCGCTCAGAGCTATCCGACTGTTTCTCTGCTCCGCCCACAAGAAACCTTCGATGCTAACGTCGGAGGGACCATCAATCTCTTCGAATCTCTGCGCGCATCGAATCTCTTTCCCACGGTCGTGGTCGCCTGCTCGAGCGCTGAGTACGGCCTTGTTGCGAGCACGGACTTGCCAGTTCGCGAGACTCACGCGCTTTTGCCGCTGCACCCTTATGGCGTAAGCAAAGTCGCTCAGGATCTACTAGCCGCGCAGTACTATGCCAACTACAAGATTCCCGCGATCCGAATCAGGATTTTTAACACCACCGGGCCCGGAAAAAAAGACGACGTCTGTTCCGATCTTACCAAGAGAGCAATGGAAATCGTGCTGGGCCTTCGCCCGCCCGTGCTGAAGGTGGGGAACACCAACACCCGGCGCGCAATCATCGATGTACGCGATGAAGTGCGCGGGCTATGGCTAGCCGCGGAACATTGCCAAGCGGGCGAAGTTTACAACCTCGGAGCCGACAGCATCTATTCGATTCAGGAAATCATCGCGAAGATCCGTTCGCAGGTTGATGTTCATTTCGAGTTGGAACAAGAACCAAGCTTGGTCCGGGCCTGCGACGAGCCGGTTATTGCCGGAGATATGACTAAATTTCGAACCTGTTGCGTATGGAAGCCCGAAATCGATTTGCGCATGACTGTGCGCGACATGTTGGAATGGTGGAGGACTCGGCTTACCGGGTCACTGCAGTCGGCCTCGTCGCCCAAAGCCTGAAGGGACGAGTACTCAAGGACCTTAGGCGTGCCCATTAGGAGGCTGGCGAAGATCCGTTCCAATCCCTCACCGGTTTTCGCTCTCGAGAAATACTGGGAACCATTTTATGTCACCCAGAATTCGTTTTGAGGTGTTTAATGGTGGATCCGAAGAGCCCCGTGCCATATGTCCTAATCACGCCCGCATGCAATGAAGAGAAATTGATTGAGTACACTCTTAAGTCGGTTGTGAAACAAACCGTTCTGCCCGTCAAATGGGTAATCGTGAATGACGGTTCCAAAGATGCCACTGCCAGCATTGTTGAACAATACGCAGAGAAGTGTGACTGGATAGAACTGGTCAATTTGCCAAAACGGCAGGGACGCAATTTCGCAGCCAAAGTTCACGCGTTCAATGCTGGAAGAGAGAGACTGAAAGAATGTTGAGTACGAGGTGATTGGCAATTTGGACGCCGACGTTACTCTGGATGCCGATCACTTTGAGTTTCTCATGGGCAAGTTCAGGAATGATCCTGCGTTGGGAGTCGCGGGAACTATCTTCGTCGAGGATGGCTATAATTCGGCCATCGACAGTTTTGAAGGCCAGAACTACGTTTCCGGGCAGTGCCAGATGTTCCGGCGTCAATGCTTCGACGAGATCGGGGGCTATTTCCCCAGCAAGAATGGCGGCATTGACTGGATCGCAGTCAAGACCGCCCGCATGATCGGATGGAGAACCAGATCGTTCCGCGAAAAGTCGTTCTTCCATCATCGCGTCCTTGGTACTGCGGACCGCGGTTTGATCGGCTCGAGCTATGCCTACGGTAAGAAAGACTATTACTTGGGGGGCCATCCGCTGTGGGAATTGTTCCGTTCTGTTTATCGCATGGCTAAAAAACCGTACGTAATAGCGGGTGTCGCTCTATTCTGGGGATATTTCCAAGCGTATTTGAAGCACGATCAGCGCCCTGTCTCGGACGAACTCATGAAGTTCCATCGTAAAGATCAGATGCGCATGTTAAGAAAAATTCTATTGTCTGCTATTACGTTTAAACCTGTGGATAAATTCGAACTTATGCCGGTTGACGAGCCGACGCGCTCCGTTGCCCTTCAAAAATGAGCGGACTCTCGCCAAGTTACAACTTAGGTGCCTGGTAGCAACCAATATTCCGGTCCGCATTCAAAGGCCAGCGATGAATGGGGCATTTCTACGAAACGAGAGGAACTGATGAGTCCAGAGGCAACATCAATCGCTTCTTTAGAGCGGCCGGTGCAAACTAATCCGCTTCCGGCGGGAGAAGTTCGGCAAACTGTCCAGCGATTTATCGCATGGCTCGATGGCTACGGGGAAGTTTCATACGACTTCCAGAGCTATTTTTCTAGTGATTTGACGCGCGCCGCCAAAGCGCTGTACTACAAAAAGCCATTGCTCGGAACTATTGCGGTCTCTCCGATGGTGTTTAGCGAAGCGTTTGTTCCCTCCGCCAGGCGCTTGTTCTGGAAGCCGCAACGATTTCCCATCTCTGACGCACATTTCGCGATGGGGTTCGCTTTGCTCGCAAAAGCTTCCCAAGAGGAGAAATATTACAAGCGAGCGGTCCATTTTCTCGACGTTCTGATCGAAACGCGCTGTCCCGGGTATAACAATTACTGTTGGGGCTACCCGTTCAACTGGGAGACGGTTCGCGGCACAATTTGGAGTGGCACGCCGCTGATCACAACTGTTCCCTATGTCTATGAAGCCTTCAAGCAAGTCCACGAAGTCGACGGAGACGAAAAATGGCGCGCGATCATGCGGTCAATCGCTGATCACGCCCTGCAAGATTACAAAGACATCGAAACGTCTCCAAACGCTTCAACTTGTTCTTACACTCCGGACCCAAAACAATCGGTCCAGGTCGTAAACGCCAACGCCTATCGAGCCTTTCTGTTAACCTGTGCTTCGGTGGATTTTTCCGAAAGCAAATACCGCGTCGTCGCGGAAAGAAATCTTAATTTCGTACTCGAGGCTCAAAACCCGGACGGATCGTGGTTCTACTCCACCGATGGGGCCAGAGATTTCGTTGATCATTTTCACACCTGCTTCGTCATGAAAGCCCTGGCGAAGATTGAATCCCTTACTGGACACCCTGGTTGCACCGCTGCCCTGCAACGCGGCGTGGACTATTACACCAAGAATTTGTTCGATGAAAAGGGACTGCCAAAACCGTTCTCACGCCGGCCACGATTGACTGTCTATCGCCGGGAGCTGTACGACTACGCCGAATGCATCAACCTGAGCATTCTTTTGCGCGGACGATTTCCGAAGATGGACGAAAACTTGACCTTCGTTCTCCGTGACATCATGACCAACTGGCAAAGAGCCGGCGGTTCCTTCCGCAGCCGCCAATTGCTCCTTGGCTGGGACAACACTCCGATGCACCGCTGGGCGGCGGCCCAGCTGTTTAGAAGCCTCTGTCTTCTCCTTTATCGCAACACGGAGCTCTCGGGGAATTGAATTTTCGCAGCCTGATTGGGGACCTATGTGCGGGATTTGCGGCCAATTTAACTTTCAAAGCGGTGCTCCTGTCCGGCGGGAAGACATCGAGCAGATGACCAGGACGATGCTTCACCGTGGGCCGGACGACGAAGGCTATTATCTCGATGATTCCATAGCCCTGGGATTCCGCCGGCTTTCGATTATTGACCTCGAAGGCGGACACCAGCCCATGTCTGATCGGGAGGAGTCTGTCTGGGTTGTTTTTAATGGAGAGATTTACAATTTCCCAGAGCTGAAGAGCGAACTTGAATCCTTGGGCCACCAGTTCCGAACAAAATGCGACACCGAAGTAATCGTCCTGGGCTATAAGCAATGGGGCGACGACGTTCTTAACCATCTCAACGGAATGTTTGGGTTGGCCATTTGGGATACGCGGCGTAAACGCTTGCTCGTGGCTCGTGATCCGTTCGGAATCAAGCCGATTTATTATCGGATCGATAAGGGAGGCGTCTTTTTTGGTTCGGAAATTCGCCCGGTAATCGCCACCTCCACCGAAAAACCGGAAGTTGATCCCGTTTCCTTGAATCTGTTTCTCCGTTACCGTTTCACCCCTTCGCCCAAAACCGTGTTTAAGGGGGTCCAGAAACTGGCGCCCGGCAGCAGGTTAATTTTCGAACAAGGGGGGTTTCGTTCGGAGCTGTGGTATCAGTTCAAACCAGTTCCCTTTTCGCCGATGATATCGGAAAACGAGGCCCGGGAGGAACTACTCAGGCTTCATAAACGATCCGTAAAAAGACACCTGCTCAGCGATGTGCCGGTCGGTTTACTACTCAGCGGCGGTGTTGACTCCGCCTTGCTGCTTGCATTGATGAATCTCTACGGCGATTCATGGCGGACCTACACGGTCGGCTATGGAGCTAGTTTTGCCGATGATGAGTTGACCGACGCCGCTGAAACGGCCGCCTGTCTCAAGTCCCAACACACGGCTGTTCTGCTGAACCAGCAGACATTTGAAGAGACCCTGCCGCGGATCGTTGCCTGCCTTGAAGAACCTGTCGCAACCGCATCGATTGTTCCAATGTATTTTGTCTGCGAGCGCGCCCGCCAAGACGTCAAGGTCGCATTGATCGGACAGGGCCCGGATGAACTCTTCGGCGGGTACAATCGGCACATTGGAGTCCGCTATGGCGGTCTGTGGGGAGGATTGCCACAATGGGTTCGAGGTCCGATTGCCACGGCCATTAGTGCACTGCCTCGGAACGACACTTTAAAGCGAGGTGTTCGTTCGCTCGCGATCTCCGATCGGCTAAGACGGTATCAGCATGTGTTTTCCATTCAATCTGGCCAAAAAGTGGATGGACTCTTTCAGGACGGTCTGATCGGACCAGATACCGGCGATCAAATACTGACCTGCTGGCGCGATTTTGCTCCGCTGCTGAACGAAACGGATGAGCTTGGCGGGTTTCAATTCCTGGAACTCCGGTCAACTCTTCCCGACGAACTCCTGATGTACGCGGATAAACTTTCTATGGCGCATAGCCTTGAGGCGCGCGTACCTTATCTGGACAAGGAAATCGTGGAGTTCGCGGAAAGATTGCCAGCGAAGTTTAAGGTTCGAAACGGCTCAGGAAAGTGGTTGCACCGGCAGGTCTGCAAGACCTTTCTTCCCTCGAAGATCCTGAAAAGGAAGAAACGTGGATTTGCGGGAAATGTTGTCGATGACTGGTTCCGCTCCGCTAAACACAAAAAAATGGAAAACGTCTTGTTAGATAAGGAATCTCGAATTTACAAATATCTCCAACCGTCGGCGGTACGTGAGATGTTTAAACAGCACGAATCAGGCAGCAGCGACAACCACAAGATCCTGTTTAGCTTGATCGTATTCGAAGAGTGGCTCAGATCCCAGAATGGGCCGAGAAATTAGCGGCCCAGCAGATACAACTATCTCAAGAAGGAGGGGTGGCGACACCATGGAGCAAGCGGACATGCACGCACTTTTGCGCGACAGACTCAAAACTTCGATCGCTGTGAAGCAGGCATTGCTCCTTGATGACCATTATTTGGACCTGGTTACACAGGTTGCGCTGCGAATCACCGAATCGTTGAACTCTGGAGGGAAAGTCTTCTTCTTCGGAAATGGTGGCAGTGCGGCGGACTCCCAGCATTTGGCCGCGGAGTTCACCGGCCGATATTTGAAGGAAAGGCGGGCGCTCCCCGCTTTGGCGTTGAGCGTAAACACTTCATCCCTAACCGCGATCGGCAATGACTACGGGTTTGATTTAGTTTTTGCTCGGCAACTGGAAGCGTTAGGCCGGCCCGGAGATGTTGCTGTCGGCCTTTCTACGAGCGGTAATTCTCCCAACGTAATCCGTGCTTTGGAAGCCGCTAAATTGAAATCTATCTACACTGTCTCGCTCACCGGAAAGTCTGGTGGCCAACTCAAGAATATTGCCGATTGCACGATTCGCATGCCGTCGGAGGAAACGCCCCGCATCCAGGAATGTCATATCCTGACCGGTCATTTGATCTGCGAGATTGTCGAAGAAAATCTTTTTGCAAAGAAATAAATTTGCGCCGCGTCAATTCCGCCCGGGCGCAAAATTAAAGCAACCGTGTTTTGAAAAAAGCTTGAGGGGATGTTCGCCTTGTTGCGAATGCAATTTTCTGAAGACAAGTTGCGCCTGCCCGGTCCCGCCATCTTCCTCGATCGCGATGGCGTAATAAACTGCCGCAAGCCTGCGAGCTACATATTGAATTGGTCTGAATTCGTCTTCATCCCAGGCATTCCAGCGGCCCTCAAGCAGCTGGCCACGCTGCGTCTGCCAATGATCGTGATCTCCAATCAGGCGTGTGTTGGCAAAGGACTGCTTGATTCTGCCGGGCTTCAGGAAATTACCACCCGCATGCATCACAATCTCGCTGACATTGGCGTGTTCCTGGCAGCCGTTTATTACTGCATTCATCGCTCTGACGAGAACTGCAACTGTCGAAAGCCAAAACCGAAACTGTTGCAAAACGCCGCCGAGGATTACAACATAGATTTGAGACAATCTATCTTCATCGGAGATTCAGACACCGACATACAGGCAGGTCTGGCAGCGGGTTGTAAACCCATTTTATTCGGCGCACCTCTCTCCGAGAATTCGGAATTTCCAGTCTCAGTGAGCGGCATTTCTGCGGCGAGAACCGCTGCGGACCTCTTCACGATTTCCGAGAAATGCTTGAAGGATTGCAGTCATTTGGAACCATCCGGCGATTTCGTTTAATGGCCGCGCAGGAATCCATGCGATATATCGGAATGCACCTAACTCTTGTTCAATTCCGCAGTACATCTGAAGTGGATGCTGGCCATCCAGCAGGGAGCTCGCTTTGAAAATTAGCATCTTCGGTTTGGGTTACGTTGGTACAGTTTCCGCCGGTTGCCTTGCGCGTGAAGGGCACGAAGTTATCGGCGTAGATCCCCTCCGCACGAAAGTCGATCTGATTAACTCTGGTAAATCCCCCATCATCGAGGCCGAAATCGGTGAAATCCTCGCCGAGGCCGTCCGAACGGGCCGGCTTCGGGCAACAGACAATCAAGATGAAGCCATCAACCAAACGGAACTCTCGTTTGTCTGCGTTGGCACCCCGAGTCAAGCCAATGGCAATCTCGATCTTACTTATATCCGTCGTGTTTGCGAGTTGATCGGAAAGGCTCTTAAGAATAAGAGCGCCCGTCACACGGTCGTCATCCGAAGTACGATTTTGCCTGGCACGATGCGCGATATCGTGATTCCCACTTTAGAGGAATGTTCCGAGAAGAAAGCTGGTGTGGACTTCGGCGTCTGCAACAATCCTGAATTTCTGCGCGAGGGCTCGGCCGTAATGGACTTCGATTCTCCCCCAAAAACGGTAATTGGCCAATTCGATCGCGAGAGCGGAGAATTGCTCGCCAGCCTGTACTCCAAACTCGATGCCCCCTTCATTCGGACGGATCTCGAAACCGCCGAAATGGTCAAGTATGTCGACAACAGCTGGCATGCCCTCAAGATCGGCTTCGCCAACGAGATCGGCAACATCTGCAAATCCTCTGGCATTGATGCGCATGCCGTCATGAAAATCTTCTGTCAGGACAAAAAGCTGAATATCTCCCCCGCGTACCTGATGCCCGGCTTCGCGTTTGGCGGCTCGTGCTTGCCTAAAGATCTGCGCGCACTCGCCTACAAAGCCAAATCTCAGGATTTGCACTTGCCTATCATGAGCGCCATTTTGCCGAGCAACGAATTGCAGATTTCGCAGGGCCTGCGACTCATCACGGAAAAGGGGCATCGTCGCATCGGCATCCTGGGTTTCAGCTTTAAATCGGGAACCGACGATCTCCGCGAGAGCCCGATGATCGAGGTGATCGAACACTTGATCGGCAAAGGGTACGATCTCCGAATTTTTGACCGCAACGTGAGCATCGCCAGTCTGGTTGGCGCGAATCGCGACTTTATTCTCAACCGCATTCCCCACATATCGCGATTGATGGTCAACGGGATCGACGCAGTATTGGCTCACGCAGAAACAATCGTGATCGGTAACAAGGACCCGGAATTTGAAGGGGTTCTTGAACGTTTGCATAACGACCAGAATCTGGTGGACTTTGTCCGAATTACGAATCGCCGTAGTGAAAATGGCAGGTACGACGGTATTTGCTGGTAAGCAAATCGCAGCAGGAGGGGCGCTTCAGTGTTGCTGAAGCGCGCATTTGGAAGCCTGTGATGCGTCTCGGAGACTGGCGCGAAAAGAATGGCCACCGTGGCTATGACACCATCCATGGCCCGAGCTCTAAATTTGTTCGCTCACTTTATTTTCGAAAATGATTCTCTTCGTATTGCGCTACACCAAGGGTCGGCCGTTTTTCACTGGACTTGCGCCACTGCCGAGAATTCCCCCTGCTTCCAATTCGCGGGTTCTTCCCCGCAGCCCAAAGTAGCCCGACCAGTCCAATTGCTGAGAGCAAGAGGGACGAAGGTTCGGGCACCGGCTCAACGGTAAGCAGGAAGTCCCCGGAGGTTACAATGACTCCCGGCGCGTCTGGGTAGTTTATGTCGAATTGGAAGCCGTAAATGCCAGTCGAGCTAAACGTAGGAGGAAGTTCGATACCAAGGCCTATCTCGCCGGGTCCGTTTGGACCGTTGGAACCGTCTGCGCTTCCTAACGGAATCGGAGGGAACAAATCAGAACCGTCAGCCCCTAGGAAAGTGCCCGTACCGGAGGCGAATCCCGGATAAGGTGTCACGTTGGTTCCGATAGCAAGCCCAGCCTCGAGTGACAAATAGGGCGGGAGATACTCGATGCGCTGGCCGCTATTGAATAAAACGGTCACAACCTGTGTCTGTCCGCTTACCAACTGTCCGTTGAGAGCGCTGAAAGGAATATCCAGTGCACTTTCGCCCGTGTAACATGGCGACGTGCAAATGAGTTGTGACGTTCCCAAATCTACAGTAATCGTCTTATTCGAATCGGCCCGCGCGATACTTGCGAAGCACAAAAGCATCCCTGCTACTGGCAGCGCGATTTTCATTTGTTTGGCCCCCCTGGTTAACAGACTGCCGCAACCCTGGGTGAAAGGTGTATCACACCACATTCCAAACTGTAACCACCACACCTTCAGTGCGGTGGTAACAGGTGATTAAAAGACACTGCCAATCGCCAACGAGCCGCCGCTGTCCGACCGCCACGGCAAAGTCTGCTAAGTCGGTAACTTTCATGCCGCCTGCGTTCTAGGCTGCTTCAAGTAGTATATAATCGCCATCGGCGATGAGCGTTTCCAACAAAAACTGATTACTGGATACGCGTTCTGGAAGCCACATCCTTTTTACGTGATGGTACGCCTAGGTATTATGACCACAAGACCCTGCCGATTGATATCCAGTGTTCGTCCCCAGCGATCGACACGCTCATTTTTTTTCGCGATCAAGATCCAGACAGCGTGTCGCTGGCGCTGAATGTCGCGAACTGGACCATCCAAAACATGCAGGACCCCACCGGCTATTTCTACTATCGCCGGTATTCACCGCTCATCGTTAACAAAACGCCCGACGCTGCACTGGGGACAGGCCACCATGCTCTCCGCGCTCTCCTCACTCTATAAAGTGCTGTAGCACTGAAACATACTTATCGTGAAGAAAAAAATCCTCATTATCGTCGAAAACATGACCGTTCCGGTTGACCCCCGCGTGTGGGGTCAAGCTACTTCGTTGCGCGAGAACGGATACGAAGTCACCGTTTTGAGCCCGCGGCGTAAAGACTGCCCGCTCGGGTACGAGCTTTTGGAAGGCGTCCATATCTACCGCCACCCTACCCTCCATGAAGGGAACGGTCTTCTTGGCTATGTTTTCGAATACGGTTCGGCGCTTTTTTGGGAGTTTTTGTACAGCCTGTGGATCTTTTTACGCCGCGGTTTTCACGTTATTGAGGGCTGCAATCCTCCCGATGACATTTTTTTGGTCGCGTTGCCCTTCAAGATTTTCGGCGTGAAATACATCTTCGATCATCACGATGCTTGCCCTGAGCTCTATCTATCAAAATACGAAACGGCCGGATTATTTTACAAAATACAGGTTTGGCTCGAGAAAATGACCTATCGCTTCAGTGATGTGGTCATGGCCACCAACCATAGTTATAAAGAGCTGGCCATCGCCAGGGGAGGCAAGGCCCCGGAAGATGTGTTCGTCGTGCGCAATGGCCCCAACCTCAAGACCCTTAAGTCCGTTCCTGCCGTTCCCGCCCTGAAGCACGGCAAACCCTATCTCATCGGTTACGTCGGGAACATGGGTGAACAAGATGGATTGGACATCCTGCTGAATGTTGCGCTGCACATCAAAAACTTGGGACGACGCGACATCCATTTCACGTGTGTCGGGGGCGGACCTGGATTACCTGACCTGCAGAAGATGCTTCGAGACAAGCATCTTGAGGATATCTTCAATTTTACCGGCAGAATTTCCTTTGCAGATCTCTTGGACATCCTGTCCACCGCCGACATCTGCGTAAATCCCGATAAACCCTGTGAGATGAACGATATTTCCACCATGATTAAAATCATGGAATATATGGCTCTGGGCAAACCTATCGTGCAATTCGACTTCAAAGAGGGGAAATACAGCGCCCAGGAAGCATCTCTGTATGTCGACACCAAGAATCAGGTGCAGGATTTCGCGGATAAGCTCCTTTGGTTGATTGATCATCCGGATGAAAGACAAAAAATGGGCGAGTTCGGGCGGCGCAGGATCGCCGACCAGCTTGCTTGGGAACATTCCGTCCCGCATCTCCTCGCCGCCTACGAGAGAGCATTCAGTAAGCGAACGCCCTGATAGAACGGTGCCCTCATCGGTTTTACTATTACCCATTCTGAGCGAATTGCTGGAGTTGAGCGGCAAGATCGTTTATCGCCACATCGGGCAACGAAGAGCGGAGATGCAAGTGACGGGCACGCCTTGACGACGGGGGAGTGGGTGTTCAGCGGCTGGCGGGAAACAGTCCTGGGAGTTTTCCGGACGGCGCCGGGCGAGCAACTGTGAGCGCCGGTGCGGTGACATGCCCCTCGACGGTTTGCCTGCTTCTAGAAAAATCAAGGACGTTCCGATGGAGTTGGGGAATCGAACCCCCGATCCGAGGCTCAATCGACAAAGATATGACTACGGAATCCACCAGTGAGAACACTGGTGGGACCGAATCACTCCCACGACCTTATAAGGTTGTGAACAGCCTGTGTAAGGCGGTGTCCTCAAAACCGAGACTGCAATCCGCCCTTTGACCCAATCCAATTGGTACGGGAGGACACTTCTCGTAAAATTAGGAGCAACACTCATGAACAGCGAGCACGAAAGCAACCCCCGATTGTCACCTCGAAAGCTGGCAGCAAATCGTCGTAATGCCCAACGTTCGACTGGTCCGAGAACTCCGCAAGGGAAACGAAAGAGTAGCTGCAACCGTTACAAACTCGGCATTTTTGCACGACAACTCTTCCGACCTACCGAGGAGGGCTCAAAGGCATGGTTGGAATACAAAGAAATGGTTACCAGCATCTACGACCATTACCAGCCTGCGAATGCCATGGAAGAACTTCTTGTCGATAAAGTTGTCACCGAAGCGGTGCGCTTTTCCCGTTTGCTCTCACATGAAGGCGAAGAACTACGTCGAAAAAATCCATTTTGGGGACAAGCGCCAGACCGACTACAGCGCTACCAAACCGCAATCAACCGCCAATTAACCAAAGCAATCGAACAACTGGAGGAACTAAAGGCTACCTCGGCACCGTCTGTGGCAAACGGTGAAGGCGGACGGGAAACAGCGTCCGACGAGCCTCGAGAGCCGGTAATCGTGTAACTTCCAGTGGAGCAGCCGCAATCCGCAATCGCCGCTTTTGTAGATTGGTCCGAATCGGAGAATCGCTGTGGACATCTCGGATTCGCCGACGTCCTTACAAAAGAACTGTGTGCCCCCGAAATCGATGAAGGGCCTCCAGTACGCTGCGACGTCCGAAATGCCGTTCCGCAGCAGTCCGCAGATTACAGAACGAACCCACCGGACCTCGACAGGTTGTAGTACCCGCTGGCAATAGCGAGCTAGGTTCGACGGATGGGGAGGCGGCGACAGCGGGCGTAGGGACGAGCGTCCGCAATCCGCTCCCACCCGACGCATTCGACGTCGAACCTTTTGGAAGCAACCATTTCAAAGAAACCGCTGACGGTTTGTCGCCAATCGAGCCGCTAAACGAGGACAAATCAGAAGAGCCGGAATCAGAATAGGAGACCTCGAATCGCTTGCATCCTCCCGCCTCTTTGTGCAGCACCAACGCAATGCGCCCGTACACCTCGATCGCCGGCTTTTCTCCCGGCGGCATCACCTCTTGGTGGACGATCCCCCATTCCGAAGCCCAATCGCCGGAGACCCGCATATCTTTCCATTCGATCTCCTCTTTGGTGACGTGGTATTCCGCGAGATCCTTGGTCACGCTGTCCATGAATCGGGCGATAGCTTGTTTGCCCACCATCGGTGCGGTATCGGGCAATAAGCTGACGCCGTCTTCCGCCCAAAGCGCCACGGTGCCCGCACTGTCCATCTTGAGTATCACGTCACGGAATGCCGTATTGAATCCAGCTAGATCGGAGTCCGCCACAGGGGTACTGGAGCCTCCGAGAGCCACGAGGACCGTTCCAAGCAGAACCGTCAAGACACCAGCCACCGCAAAGGCCTTCTTCATAAATCCCTCCGAACCGCGTTAGCTGCTTTGACGCATGACCGAACGTAATAGCATAGGGACCGACCGATCAGCGGATCCATAACAAGAATCGACCATCATCGGCCGCCAATACGCTCTCCCCAGACCTGAATTTCGTAAATTTGACCACCTGGCGTATAATCAAAGGCTCGCTCGCGACCTAGCGACGCGGCTGTATCATCCTGCCCCGCAGGAAGCCGTGCAGACCGGCCGCGACAGAATGGAGTCTCCCATGAAACCCGGTATTCACCCCGACTATCACGCCGTCACCGTCCACTGCGCCTGCGGCAACAATTTCGCAACTCGCTCCACGATGAAGGGCGACAAGCTCAACGTTGAAATCTGTTCCAATTGCCATCCGTTTTTCACCGGCAAGCAGAAGCTGATCGACACCGCCGGCCGCGTAGAACGCTTCACCAAGAAGTACGCCGACGCCGCAGCCAAAGTCGCCGCAGCGAAAAAGTAACTTCTACAAAACGTTCCTTCAAGGAATCAAAAAGAAAAAAGGACCGCGACCTTCGGCCCTTTTTTTTTTGGCAGCGATCCAGAAACCCCGAGCAATTTTTTTCTCACGCCCCACCGTGTAGAATACCCATCATCGAAACCTCGTGGCCACCCAATCTCCCATGTTCGAAAGCGCTCCCGGCCAATTGGTCGAAACCGCTCCGCCACGCGTCACGCTTCGTAATTACTTCTGCTCATCCCTACGACTCCGCGATCGCCGCGGCGCGCACCTGCTACGCCCATCATCTGATCACCCCAGACGAAATCACCGACAAGCAACGCCTCAACATCGGCGCAGCTACCTTCTATAGTGGCCACCACACCGTCTTCCAGCACGCCCATTTCGAATTCGGCCTCGAAAACGTCAGCCGCCAGTTCGTCTGGTCCTTTCTGCACGCCCACCCTTTCTACAATTCCGAACAGCAATCCCAGCGCTACGTTCGCATGGACAAGGTGCAAGCCTTCGTCCCCAGCCAAAGCCTGTTCTTCGACCCGGGAAGTCGCGCGATCTACGAACAAGCAATCGCCAAAGCCTGGGCAGCCTACGAGGAACTCTCCAAATTATTAGTCGGCAATACCAGAGAGATCCTAAACGACATTTGGCACATCGGCCCGATGTCTCACCCTAAGCGCCTGCAAAAAATCGAACGCAGCGCCGAAAAGCGCGCCATCGAAGTAGCTCGCTACGTTTTGCCGGTGGCTGCCTTCACCACCATGGTGCACACCGTCTCCGGTATCGTGCTTCACCGCCTCTGGCGCATGTGCAACGCCAGCGATACGCCATGCGAAGCGCGCGAAGTGATCGGCGCGATGGTCGCTCAGGTAAAAGAAGTCGATCCGCAATATTTCGAACGTTTCGGAACTGAGCCGCTGGAAGATTTACCGGAATGGAAAAATCCCGTCGCCCACAACGGCGACGCTATCAATAAAGAATTCGACGCCCAGCTCGAAAACAAAACCTCCAAGCTGGTCGACTATTCCCCCAACGCCGTAAAAATCACCGCCGATGCCTACCGCGCTGTAGCCGGCCTCACCCAGGCGCAATGCAGCAATGAAGAAGCCCTGGATCGCCTACTGAATCCCGCCAGAAACACCTATCGTCTCGAAACTCTAAACGTCGGCGTCCACGCGCCCATCATGCGCGCCCTGCAACACGCCACCTACACCTTCGCCAAAAAAATCAGCCACACCGCGGACTCTCAAGATCAGCGCCACAGAATGGTGCCCGGTTCGCGGCCTCTGCTGACCCTCGCGGACACCCGCGACGCCCGACTACATCACTCCGATGTTGTTGCAGGAAAATCCTCAAGCTCGCGAAGTGTACGAACGCGCCATGCACGACGCCTGGCAAGCCAAGAACGCCCTTCTCGACCGCGGCGTTCCTCCAGAGCAAGCGCTCTATCTCTTGCCCAACGCCAAATCGATCCGCCTCGTCGAAACCGGCTCGCTCTTGCATCTGCTCCATAAATGGACCATGCGCACCTGCTTCAACGCCCAGGAAGAAATCTACCAATCCTCCATGGACGAACTGGCGCAACTCCGCGAAGTCCATCCGCAAATCGCCAAATACGTTGGCCCCCCGTGCTACCTTCGCGCCAACATCACCACGCCGGTCTGCACCGAAGGCTCCCACTATTGCGGTATCAAAGTCTGGCTGGATTTCCCCAACGTCACCCGCCGAATCTAGCCGTGCAGGCTAGGTCCGTTCATTGCTGGAAATTTCTCAATTCTTGCCTGTAACATGAAGGTGCCCTAAGGCCAGTCTGATCCTACAAATCCTCAACGCTCAAACCTGTGTGCTTCGCGATCCTCGCAAGCATCTTCGGTCCGATTTCGGCGGAGTCATGAAACGCCCAAACATAGTTGCCCTGTTGGGGATGCACCAGAACAATGTGCGAACCTCTCTGCGACTTGACCGTGTATCCGATCCGGAGGAGTGCACGCAAAACTTTCGCCGCTTTCGTACTAGGCCAATGGGCCACGTTCAAGCCGCTTCAATTGAGACGGTGACTGTTTCGGCGGGCTGTTTCTGTTCTTCGATTCTGTCCGCCAATACCCGCAACGCAAGCGCCTGAGCGGAGGCGATCGCTTCTTGCTCAGTGCTCCCGTAAGCTAGGACCCCGGGAACGTCGACGATTTCCGCGATCCAACGCCCGTCGGTCTCCATCTCGGTTTCGACTCTGTATACGATGTGCGACATTCCTAGATCCTAACATGCTAGCTATTTCTAGTCGTTTGAAAGTCTAGCCAAGGTACACGCGATCCTGCATTAATGTTGTAACCGCGGGCTCTCTCTGAACGTCTGTTATTTAAGGGTTTGTAAAGACCGAAAGTTCCGCCAACGGAAATCCTGCAATGATCACTCAACCGACCCGCTTTGTTCTGGCCATCGCCACGGCCCTTCCCCTGCTCGCTCAACCCCTCTTCGCCTTCGACTCCTTTCTCTCCGATGAAGCCATCCGCGAAGCCTACTTCCTGGGCCAGCGCCGCGACGACACCATGACACGCGCCCTCGACAAGTACACCTACTATTTGGACCCTCCCGAATCCGGCCCAGATATCGCTTCCGTCACGTTCTTTACGCCCTTCGCCCTCGCCGTTCAATCCTCCAGCCAGCACTCCACGGGTTACAGCGCCCAACAAGCCCAGGTCGATCACCGCGCACACAAAGAAACCGTGAAAATCATCGTCGAAATCCTGCTCACCAAGACGTACAGCAACGTAATCGTTCGCCCCACCTCCACGCGCTCTAGCTCCCCCACCGGTTTCGCCCCTCGTCCCTACGATTTCTGGAAAGACTTCGACGTGCAAACCACCGTCGACGAAAAGACCGTGCAGCCCTTTACCTCCTCCGGCCACCCTAACGTGCAATGCTCAGACCAGGGCGGGTGCGATCTGACTGGCGCCACCATCGAACTCGAATTCCTTGCCGAGTCCTTCACCTCTACTTCCGCCACCGTCCTGGTAACTCCTCCCGAAGGCGACCCCCTTCAAGTCGACTTCGACCTTGCCTCCCTCCGCTAAGGAAGTTGTATGTCGCGAGCACCGACGGATTTGTAGACCGGTTCGTCTTGCCTTCTTGTGCTGTTCTTCTTTCGTACCTCTGCCCTCGTGAACCATTTATCTCCCGCCGTTTCGTTCCTCTGCCACTGCGTTCTCTGCCATTCTGCCTCGTTTTTCTTCGTTCCTCCGCCCTCCTCTGCCACAAATCACAATACTAGCGCCGGGGGCGCGTCACAATTTAGCCCAGCCCGCAGGGCTGGGTGGCCGTCTCCCTTGAACCCGAGCGCAGTAGGCGCGCCACAAGTGTCGGGACGCCGGGTCGCCGCCTCCCGCAGAATCGGCCAATTTTCAACCAACTGACAGGACAGCAGTTACTAATCGCTACTATTTAGTCCTTGACACACATGACTTGCTTGCGTTATTCTTACGGGGTATAGAAATCCCTCCAAATCCTGCCACCAAGCGCCAATAACTTTCGCGTTTTCAACACCGGCCCCACTCGAACTGACCGGAATTCGCGTTCCCGGCCGTGGTCTCAAAAAAGATTTCCTGCATCGAAGTACCGGTCCATTCACCCCCTGAATCGGCTGCGAAGAGGGGTAATCACAATCTAAATAGACCGTCCTTATAAACCCCGTAGAATGAACACTTGTGAATCTGTATCAAAACAAAGGATTTGATCTTCTTTAGAATGAACACTTACAGAAAAGCGGGGAGGGGGTAAAGCTAGCTGAAGTTACGACCGCCACCGCAAAACGACCGGCTCGCCCAGTGGATGAACCATGGGCTCTCCGGTCCTTCTAGACTCGAGCAGCGCTGCTTTAAGACCGAAATACCACTTGGCTTGGCGATCCGCATCGTCGATCAGCATCAATCGTGGATTGTACTTGAGACCTTCCGACCTGCTGAATCATCGTCAGCTGGTCCTGTCGCAAGAAACGCTTGGCGAAAGGACGAAACAACGTCACCGGAAACGGAATGTTGTAAGCCGCCATGAAATCGATCCGGCACAAGTCGCGTCGCACCGGCGTAATCGTCGCCCGGCTAGAGAACCACAGCTTCCCGCTGCGATCCACTTCGGTGCGCAGGTTAGGCAGAACGAAATCGATCGTAGTCGTAACCGTTTCGCCGGTCATCTTCGCCAGCAATTTGTAAGGTGCGCTGTTTGCACTGGGCTGATGCGGGCTCATGCGAAAGCCGTTCGGGATTGGCTCAAACTGTTTTTGCTTGTCGTGAATGCTGTGCCGGCTGCGCCAGAACCAAGATTGATGCACGAACGGCCCGTGCGCCGGATCCATGAGGCCGATAATTCCCTGGTCTACGTGCGAAGGGAGTTCGCAATCGAGATGAATGCTTTTGTAATTCTTGCTGAAGACGGGAAGTTCGGGCACAGCGGGAAGCGGATCAGGCAGTTTCGTTCCGGGCGCGTTTATGAAAACCCAAACGTATCCATCGCGCTCGTCACACGGAAAATGTCCGGCAAAGATGCGCTCCACTTTCAACTTGTCTTGCGATGTGAGCGACGGAATTTCAATGCAGCGCGCGTTGCACGCTTCAAATTTCCAGCCATGATAAGAACACTCGACCGCCTTGCCGTCAAAGCGCCCGTACGAAAGCGGAATCCCGCGATGCGGACAGGAATCGCGCATGGCAAACGCGCGCCCATCATCGGTCCGCCCCAGCACCAGTGGGATTTCCAGAAGCATTGCGGTAACCAATGCCCGTCCGCGAATCGCCGAACTCAGCACCGCCGGATACCAAAAATCCCAGAGAAATCCCAAATCGTCAGCGCCGGAATTCCTGGCGGAACGCGAGGCAGAATTATCGATGGAAAAGGCGGAATCGCGCGAAAGTGAATCGTTCATAACGCTCCGGCATCCTAGTATAGGACAGTGGCACAGGCAATCTTGCCTGTGCATTCAAGCGCACCAACGGCTCGTGCAACGATTGCGCAGAACGAATTTCAGCGTTAAGCTAAGTACAGATAGACATATGTTTACGCCGTTTTATTAGCGTTTTCTCTCCCAAAAGTCCACCGCTGAGTGGACCCTCCATCTGTGCGTCTGCTGTCTCAAACAAAACCAAAGTATTCCGTCTGCTTATAAAGAGGAAAGCATCATGGCTGGTTTCACACTCTCTGAACGTCTCGAACAACTCGGCGCTCGTTACGACGAGTTGACGCAGCAGTTGCAAACTGCCGAGCTGGTCACCGACCCGTCGAAATTTCAAAAAGCGGCCAAGCAGCACTCCGATCTCGAGAAAATCGTCGAAAAACACCGTGAGTTCAAACAGATCGAAAAAGATCTGGCCGGCGCGCACCAGATGATCACCGAAGGCGACGACCCGGAAATGAAGCAGATGGCTTACGACGAAGAAAAACAGCTCGTGGCCAAAAAAGAAATCGTCGAGCGCGAACTAAAGGTGCTGCTGTTGCCGAAAGATCCCAATGACGAAAAGAGCGTCATCGTGGAAATCCGCGCGGGCACTGGTGGCGACGAAGCCGCCCTTTTTGCGGGGGAACTTTTCCGCATGTATTCCCGTTACGCGGAAACGCAGCACTGGAAAGTGGAAGTGCTGGAAAGTTCGCCGTCTTCCTTGGGCGGAGTAAAGGAAATCGTAGCGGCCATCAATGGCCCCAAAGTTTATTCCAAACTAAAGTACGAAAGCGGCGTGCACCGCGTGCAACGCGTGCCCGCCACAGAAACACAAGGCCGCATTCATACCTCCGCCGCCACCGTGGCGGTGCTACCGGAAGCCGACGAAATCGACATCAAGATTGAAGCCAAAGATTTGCGCGTAGATACGTTCTGTTCTTCGGGGCCGGGTGGACAATCCGTGAACACCACGTATTCAGCGGTGCGCATTACGCACATTCCCAGCGGTTTGGTGGTTTCGCAGCAGGACGAAAAATCCCAGATCAAGAACCGCGCCAAAGCTATGCGCGTGTTGCGTGCCCGGCTTTATGAGCAAGAACTCGAGAAACAGCAGTCTGCCATCGGCGCAGAACGCCGCGGACAAATCAAAACCGGCGATCGCTCCGAAAAAATTCGCACTTATAACTTCCCGCAAAATCGCGTCACCGATCACCGCATCGGCCTGACGCTGCATAACCTCGGCGACGTGATGGAAGGCAAACTCCCCGCCCTGGTGGACGGACTGGTTTCGCACTACGAAGCCGAACGCCTGGAAGCGGAACTGGCCAGCGCCTAGCGTTTATTTGCAGTCATGGCCAATCGACAAATTGTCATCCCGAGCGAAGCGAGGGATCTGTTTCTTCGCAGCGGCACCACAACCTTAGATCTCCACCAGCGACTCTCGACTTAGCGAGCCATGGAAATCCGCGAAGCACTTAAAACCGGCATCGGAAAACTGCGCGACGCCAATATTCACGCATACACCTTGGCCGCCGAACTTTTGCTGCTGCACGCAATCGGCAAGGAACGGGCGTGGCTCTACGCCCACCCGGAAGAACAACTCTCAGCAACGCAAGAAAAACAATTTCTAGAAATGGTGGCGCGTCGCGCGGCAGGCGAGCCCGTGCAACACCTCACTGGCCATCAAGAATTCTGGGGACTCGACTTCGAAGTCACGCCCGACGTATTGATTCCGCGCCCAGAGACGGAACACCTCATTGAAGTAACTCTGGATCGGCTGGCTCTGCGTGAAGTCCGCGAAGGTCGGCCGCAGGTCACGGACGGCTCGGGCCTTCGCATCGCTGACGTAGGCACCGGGTCTGGCTGCATCGCCAGTTGCGCTGGCCAAGGAGCTTTCGAAAGCGAACTTTTATGCCAGCGATATTTCCCAAGCCGCGCTAGAAGTTGCCCGCCGTAACGCGGCAAAGCACGGAGTTTCGCAGCAAATCCAATTCGCAAACGCCAACTTGCTGGATCACGCGGTGTCCCGCGATCACCGGCCAGCCGCACTTCGACGCGATTGTCAGCAATCCGCCGTACATCGGGCGCCGCGAAGCAGCCACCCTCGATCGAGAAGTCCGCGACCACGAACCCGAAGCCGCACTCTACGGCGGCCAAGAAGGCTACGAATTTTACGGACAGCTAACCGCACAAGCCGCAGCACATCTCGTAGAAGGCGGCCTGTTGGTTCTCGAACTGGGATACAACTCCCTTCCCGCTGTTCAGCCCCTGCTCGAAGGTCCAGAGTGGATACGTCTCAATATAACCAATGATCTCGCCGGAATTCCCCGCGTCATCGCCGCCGAACGTAGTTTGAAGTAAAAAGCGAGTTAGTTCCTCGCGCGGAACCGCTCAGGATAAACCGCCGCACTTCAAATGGAGGCATAATCTTGGGTAATGCCTGACCTGGCGCGATTTCGTGCGAAACACGGGCCGATGGATGCGATCGACCCTTCGGCAGTGGCGTGCATTCTGCACGTGGACATGGACGCCTTCTTCGTCTCCGTTGAATTGCTGGAGCGGCCGGAGCTGAAGGGTTTGCCGGTGGTCGTGGGCGGCAGACCGGACCAGCGCGGAGTGGTTACCGCGGCGAGTTACGAAGCGCGAAAATTTGGGATTCAATCGGCGATGCCGCTGGTCACTGCCGGAAAGCTTTGCCCTCATGCGATTTTTCTGGATGGTCATCACCACAAGTATTCGGAGATGAGCGATCGCGTGGCGACGATCTTGAATGCGTTTTCGCCGGTGGTGGAAATGGTTTCGATTGACGAAGCGTACCTCGATCTCGCGGGAACGCAGCGACTGCACGGTCCGCCGTTGGCCGCCGCCGACAAACTGCTGCGCAATATTACCAAGCAAACGGGGCTGCCTTGCTCCGGCGGTTTGGCTACCACGCGACTGGTAGCCAAGGTAGCCAGCGATCAAGGCAAACCACGGGGATTAGTGTGGGTCGCGCCAGGCCGCGAAGAAAGTTTCCTCGCTCCGCTGCCGATAAGAAAAATTCCCGGCATCGGCAAGGTCACAGAGCGCGCTTTGCGATCCATGGGAATTGAAACCGTGGAGCAGATCGCTCGCGAACCGCTGGAACGGCTGGAGAAAGTTTTTGGCAAATGGGGCGATGCGCTCTACCGCAAAGCGCGCGGCGGCGATTCCTACGAATTCGTTATCGATGCCGAGCCGAAATCTATTTCGCAGAATCACACGTTTGGTGAAGACACTTACGATGAAAACGTGATGAATTCCATGCTGAGTCATTTGTCGCAGAAGGCTTGCAAACGTTTGCGCGAGGCGAGCCTTTCTGCACGCACCTTGACGCTGACAATTCGTTATCAGGGATTCGATACGCACACGCGTGCCAAGTCCCTACCCGAGCCAACGCAGCTCGATGGAGATATCTCTGCCGTATTCATGGAACTATTTCAGGAACATCGCAATCGCAAAAGAAAAGTTCGCCTGCTCGGTGTGAGCCTCAGCAATTTTTCGCACGGAGGCGAACAACTCGATCTGTTGAATGCCGAGCGCCGCGCGAAACTGGAAAAATTGACGCAAGCCACTGATCGCTTGCGCGACCGCTTTGGTTTTGGCGCGGTGCAATTCGGCGGGTCATTGCGTAAGGAAGAGCAGGATGAAGAAGAAAACACCTAACCCACATTGTGTGCGCTGAGGCTAAAACCGCCCGTCCTTCGTATCAATAAAATGCCATATACTGCCCCAGTGAGTTCCCCTCCTAAAGTGCCGGTCTCTCCTGCAGTCCCGCGTCACTTTGCCAGGACGCGGGATTTCTGGTTTCGGCTCAGTGAAGGCCGCCAGGTCGATGACCTGTGGTCGCAGTTCACCGCCGACGCGCGTTCCAGCTATGGCTTTTACGGCAAGGATGTCGACTGGGATGCCATCAAAACCATGCCCGGGTGGCGACGGCCGTTCCACGTGGCGAAACAATTTTTCTGGGCGTTGTTGCTGAAGCTTTCTCCGGCGCGCCGTGTGCTGCTCTTCATAAGCTTGTTGTTGCTATTGATTTCTTCGCCGAAGATTCACACCGGGCAGTATTTCACCTTCGATTTCAATTTTGAGTCGGCCGCTGCGGCGCTTTTGCTTTTGCTGCTGTCGCTGGAATTGGCGGATAAGGTGACCATGAAGCGCGATCTGGAGATTGCGCGAGAGATTCAGAGCTTGGCTGGTGCCGTCAAAACCCCCTGAAGTCGCGGGGGCGGACATTGCTTTCGCGACGCGGCCACAAAATTCGGTGGCCGGCGATTATTACGATGCGTTTTTTCCGGGGAAAGAACGCGAGAAACTTTTGGTGGTAATCGCGGACGTCGCCGGGAAAAGCGTGCCGGCGGCACTGCTGATGGCCACGCTGCAAGCCAGCTTGCGGACCATCGCGGGAAATAATGCGCCACTCGCAGATCTGGTCCATGGCGTAAATAAATACGCGTGCGCGCACAGCTTGGACGGCATGCGATTTACCACCGCGGTGGTTGGCGAATACGATTTGGCATCGCGCAGTTTGACGTATGTAAATGCCGGGCACAATGCGCCGATTTTGCGGCGTACCGACGGCAGACTGGAAAAATTGGAGGTGGGTGGGCTGCCTTTCGGTATCGACGCCGATGCGAGCTTCCAGATTGCAACGGTTCAATTTCAAGCTGGCGACACGTTAATTTTATACACCGACGGCGTGGTGGAAGCGTTCAATGCGAATCTTGAGGAATATGGAAACGAGCGCTGGCTGGCGGCGATTCGGAATTTACCGGATGTGAACGCGGACAAGATCTTGCAGGGGTTGATGAGCGGAGTGGATCAGTTCGTGGGCGCTACGCGACAGTCGGATGATATTACCTGCATGATTTTCCGCTCCTCGCGGGACTGAGAATTTTTTGGAGTGCGGCGGCTTGACGCCGCTTTGCTATCCGCCTGATTAAGAGAACCCTTCAACATTATCTTGTTCTGTGTTATGCACCTTTACCGCAATGTTGCGGTTTCTCCAGCGTTTCGCCGTAAAAGCGGCGTCAAGCCCTTCGGTGCTCAGGGTAAACCGCCGCACTCCAAAGGGCGCATAATCGAGATATGACTCCGCGGGAGCTGGCAAATTCGGTTTGCGAGGCGCTGATCGCCAAAGGCTACCAGGCTTTGCTGGTGGGCGGATGTGTGCGCGATTTGCTTCTCGGACGCGAGCCGGCGGATTACGACGTAACCACGGATGCCACGCCGGAACAGGTGCTGAGCATCTTTCCAGAAGGCGTGGACGTGGGCGCCCAGTTTGGTGTCGTGCTGGTGCCTCGCGATGGAATTAAGGTGGAAGTAGCAACTTTTCGTTCCGATGTTGGTTATTCCGATGGAAGACACCCAGACGCCGTCGTCTACTCCAAGACCGTCCAAGAGGATGTGCTGCGACGAGATTTTACGATCAACGGTTTGCTGATGCGGCACGATTCCGGTGAAGTTCTGGATTTTGTCGGCGGTGAGAAGGATTTGCGAGCGGGCGTGTTACGGGCGATTGGCGAGCCGGAACGGCGCTTCACGGAAGACAAGTTGCGCATGCTGCGTGCTCCGCGATTTGCGGCACGACTGAATTTCGTTATTGAAGACGCAACGTTTCATGCGATTCAAATACTTGCATCGAAGGTCGCGCAAGTTTCCGCCGAGCGCATTCGCGAGGAACTGACAAAGGTATTGACCGAAGGCGCGGCAAAACGTGGCTTTGTATTGCTCGATCAAAGTGGATTGCTGCGTGAAGTGTTGCCAGAGATTACCGCGCTACATGGCGTGGAGCAGCCGCCGCAATATCATCCGGAAGGCGATGTGTGGGTACACACCATGATGATGCTGGACGGCTTGCACGGCTTGCCAGCGGGAACGGCTGCCACGCTGGCGTGGGGAGTTCTATTGCATGATGTGGGCAAGCCGGATACGTTTCGCTCCGCGGCCCAAACGGGGGATCGCATCCGTTTCGATGGCCACGTAGATAAGGGCGTGGAGCTGGCGGAGAGTATTTGCCGCCGCCTGCGTTTTTCGAACGAAGACACTGAGCAGATCCTGGCCTTGGTGGCGAATCACATGAAATTCAAAGACGTGGAGAAAATGCGGGCGTCTACGTTGAAACGTTTCGTGCGTCTGCCCCATTTCGACGAACATATGGCGTTGCACCGGCTGGATTCTCTCTCCAGCAATGGGCGAACGGAGGCGTACGATTTCGTCACCAGGTTTTTGTCCGAAACTCCGCCGGAGCAGGTTCGCCCTGCCCGAATTCTCGGAGGGGACGACCTGCTGCGAATGGGGTATTCCCAAGGGCCACTCTTCAGCGAGATTCTGAGGGCGGTGGAAGACGCTCAACTGGAGGGGGAGATCGAAACTTCGGCAGATGCTGAGGCGTTCGTGCTGGCGCGGTATCCAAGTTCTGGGGCGCAACCCGTTGATCGTAGAAAGGTCATGGGCAGTCAATGAGGCCTTTCTCGGACGCAGCGCGCTATTTAGTTGAATATATTGGACTTAATTTCCTTGCGCGAATATTTTAGCGCTAGTTTGGACAACGCAAGATAGACCTTAGCGAAGCGCACTAAGATTTTATGCTAGTCTTAATTGCATCTAATGCACCCTTTGCAGGGTGGTAGCATCTAAATCCCTACAGCACGGCAAGAAGCGTGCTTAGGTTTAGGGGATACTATGGCTGACAAAAAGTATGCGGTGCCAGAAATTCTTGCCATCCTTCCAGTCAGGGACACAGTGCTGTTTCCCGGCGCGGTCCTGCCGCTGACGGTCGGACGCGAGAGCTCACTGGCCCTGGTCAACGCCTTACAAGGCGACGAAAAATTGATGGGCGTGGTGGCGCAGCTGGATCCGCGGGTGGAAGACCCGTCGGCGGCGGACCTGCACAAGGTTGGCACACTCGCCAAAGTTCATAAGACGGTAAAGATGCCCAACGGGAATGTGGTGATTTTCCTGGAAGGCCTGCAACGGATTCAGATTGTGGACCTGATCGGTCTGCGACCCTATCTACGGGCTCGCGTAACACCCGAGCCGGATACCTACGGCGAACAGGACAACGAACTAGAGGCGCTGCAGCGCAACGCGCAAGATTTGTTCCGCGATGTGGTGAGCCATTCGCCGCAACTATCCGACGATCTGCAGTCTGCAGCTATGCGGATCGAGGATGCCGGACAACTGGCGGACTTTATCGCCGGGACGCTGCCTTCGCTGACTACGTTGCTGCGGCAGGAGTTGATCGAGACGTCCAGCGTGCGCAAACGCCTGGAAACGTTGATCCGCGAACTCTCCAAAGAGCTGGAAGTTCTGGAGCTGCGCTCAAAGATTCACGAGCAAGTTCAAGAGCAAGTCAGCCAGAGCCAGCGCGAATATTTACTGCGCGAGCAGATGAAGGCGATTCAAAAAGAGTTGGGCGAATCGGACGATTCTGCCGCGGAAATCGACGAGCTGCGCAAGAAGGTAGAAGAAGCGCAGATGTCTCCGGAAGCCAAGAAAGAGTGCGACCGCGAACTGAAGCGTTTGGCGAAAATGACGCCGGCGTCCGCGGAGTACATGGTTTCGCGCACATACCTGGAATGGATGACTTCGCTGCCGTGGAGTAAATCGAGCGGCGCGGAAGAAATTGACATTCCAAAGGGCAAGCAAATTCTGGATGAAGACCACTATGACCTGACCAAGGTCAAGGAACGCATCCTCGACTACCTGGCGGTGAAGAAATTGCAGCCGGGGATGAAGGGGCCGATCCTGTGCTTCGTCGGGCCTCCGGGAGTGGGCAAAACTTCGCTGGGCAAATCCATCGCTCGCGCGCTGGGGCGCAAATTTGTGCGCATCGCGCTGGGTGGCATGCATGATGAAGCGGAAATCCGCGGTCATCGCCGGACGTACATCGGAGCGTTGCCGGGCCAGATTATACAGGGCCTGAAGCGCGCCGAGAGCAACGACCCGGTCTGCATGCTAGACGAAGTCGACAAGCTGGGGCGCGACTTCCGCGGCGATCCTTCATCGGCGCTGATGGAAGTTCTGGACCCGGAACAAAACAACGCGTTCCGCGATCACTATCTGGACGTGCCGTTCGATCTGTCCAAGGTGCTTTTCATAGCGACGGCCAACTGGATGGATCCAATACCGGAACCGCTGCGCGACCGCATGGAAGTAATCGAGCTGCCGGGCTACACCGGTGAAGAGAAGCTGCACATCGCGCACAAGTACCTGATTCCGAAGCAAGCCGCGGAACACGGGCTGAAGAACGTCGAACAGGTGGAATTCACCGACGACGCGCTGCGCGAGATCATTCACAGCTTCACGCGTGAAGCTGGCGTACGCAACCTGGAACGCGAAATCGCGACGGTGGTTCGCAAACAGGCCCGTCGTATCGCGGAAGGCAACACGGAGAAGATGACGGTGACTCCGGAAATCGTCCGGGAATACCTGGGCGTGCCGAAGTTTCGCACCGAGCGGGAAGTCGAGGAACGCGTCAAGCGTCCCGGCGTGGCAGTGGGGTTGGTGTGGACGCCAGTAGGCGGCGACATCATCTTCATCGAAGCGACGCGGATGCGCGGCGGGAAACAGTTCACGATGACCGGGCATCTCGGCGAAGTGATGCAAGAGTCCATGACCGCGGCGCTGACGTGGGTGCGCGCGAACGGAGAAAGATACGGAATCGATCCGGACTTTTTCCGAAAGCAGGACATTCACATTCACGTGCCGTCGGGCGCAGTGCCCAAGGATGGTCCTTCGGCTGGCGCGGCGATGGTCACCGCACTGGTAAGCTTGCTGAGCAATCGTCCGGTGAAAGATCGCCTGGCGATGACTGGGGAAATGACGCTCTCCGGCGTGGTGCTCCCCATCGGCGGGGTGAAGGAAAAAGTCCTCGGCGCCAAGCGCGCGGGTATCCGCGAAGTGCTTTTGCCAGCGGACAACGAACCGAACGCGGTAGCGGATCTGACGCCGGACATTCTCGGCGACATCAAGATCACCTACGTGCGGACACTGGACGAAGTGCTTGAGCATGCGCTGGCCAAGGATCCAGTGGCGACACCGATCGTGCCGCCGGACCCGAAGGGCGCAACGCCCGGGGCCGACGTGCCGCGAGCGATCCACTAAAAACTAAAACTGGCGTCGACCTCGACGCCGGAAACTGAAGATAGAAAAAGCTCGGCAAAATCGCCGGGCTTTTTCTTTTGGTACCAGCGAAAACCAGGCTCGAATGAAGCTGTTACCATGGACACAATCATGGCGATGGTGCACAAGACGCTGGTGGAAGTGCCCGCTGAAGTAGCGGAGCGGGTTGCGGCGGCGTTGCAGCGGGAACGGTTGGTGCCGCGTTTCGTGGATTCCTATGTAGTGGAGCACGGCCGCTTCGCCCTGCAAGTGCATGCCTCGCTCTATCGCGATTTGCTGGCGCTGTTGCAGCGCGAAGCTCTGCTGGCGGCCACTGCCCGCGCTCTGGAGCTTTCCGCAGTGATCCCGCCGAAATCGCGGCGTGAAAAGCCGCGATTTGTTTCGCGAAAAGACGCCACTTTGTTTCGACGGAAATATTTGACAACGCTAACACGCTTGAACAAGTGGACCGCGGGAGACGCCTTGGATTTTCAGAACGATTTGCAGACGTATGAAGATTTGATCCAGCGGGCGACGGCGACACGGCGCAGCCGTAAACCGTTCGAGGCTGCGAATCATCCGTTCGTGGACCGCTGCGCGTTTCTGATGGATTCGTCGTTTATGGAAAAAGCGCGCTTGGCGGCTAGCCGCGCGCTCGGCGATATTGAGACGTTAGTGGAACAAGAAGCGCACTTGGCGCTGATGCCGCAAAAGAAGGAAACCATCCACTAGACCCGGCGCTAAGTTTGCGCCACATCCAGCCCGTCATCCGAAAAAAGTGATTGCCCCGCTAGCGCATTGTAAAACCCAAAAAACGCCACCGCCACAATCACCATCATTCCCATCGTTCCCGCCGACGCATACCAGCGGCCCAGATGCGAGGTAATCGGGAACACCGCCAGAATATTCTGCACCACTAACCCCACAATCAGCGCCACCAGCCCAAAGCGTCGCAACACCATATAAATGGAAAACCAGATCACCGCCGACGCGAGAAACGTCGACCAGAAATAATCTCCGCCGGTATTGGTGATTGCGCCCAGAAAAACAATCACCGGCGCCGCTAGCCAGTCTTTCTTGACCACAAAGCGCACCAGGAACAACAGGAAGAAGATGAGCAGGGTGTACAGAACGAAAATCCAAGTGTAATGAAATATCGATCCAATTGCCGAGCGTATTCCGACTAGCGTATCGGTGGCAGGGGTGCCGGGCATGGGACGGAGTTTGTGCAGCCACGGAAGCACAAAATTGTCGCAAGTCTCAAAAAGCGATAGCAGCACGCCGTAAACCGCTCCGATCAAAATGTCCCGGCCAACCAGGGGATCGCGAACTTTGCCGGCAATCAGGCGCGACCACGAAATAATCGTATGGGGATCGCGCCGTCGTACAAATGGCTCCAGCGCAAAATACAGCACGCGCGCCAGCGACGAAGTGAGCAGTGCCCACGCCAGCCCGATAAACAGAGCAGTAAATTCGCTGGACGAAGCCACGTGGTGCGCCCGCAGCGCCCACATCAACATCACCGTAATCATGACGAAGGTCGCTAGCCGCGAGGCCCCCACATCGTCGCCGCGTTTCAAGCGGCGATTTCTGCGGACCACCACGATGCAGGCGATCAGAATTCCCACGAACAGGGTCAGCAGCGTAAGAATCGCGTAGCGCTGGTGCGTGGTTTCCTTGTACGCCTGATCCCGGGTCGGTGTGTCCCACGGATACAGCGTGGCAAAATACACGGGCTTGCCCTGATAAGCGGCGGCTTCGATGCGCTCAGTTACGCCGGGAGGATCTTGCAGTGGACGCGTCCAGGCGGCGCGGGCGTCTGCAAACAAGAGCGGCGTCCATTCCGGAGCCGCTGAAACGTATAGGGCTTCCTGCATCCCCGCAGCGTTGAACAGTGGCGACCAATCCACTGGCCCTGGTTTAGCGGGGGCGGCCGTCGGCGAAGAAGGCGCCTCCTGATGCTGCGGCGGCACGCGCTTGAACGAAATCAACCGCCCGCGCAGATCAAGCATCACCGTCATCATCCCCGCCAGATCCGTTTGTGGCTCTGAGGTGTTAACTTCACCTGCGCCGTCGGTGCCAAAAAAATTCGTGGCAACCATTTCGCGCGGACTCTGCCGGTACCAAAATAACAGCGGCGAAGGACGATCCGTGGAGAGCCGATCCCAGCGGTTGGCTGTTTTGTCGTGGTCCTGGATATAGGTCAGATATTCATATTGCGGGACAAATCCATAGGCGGAGTCTCCAGCCACGTCGCTGTATCCCAACTGCTGAATAATTTCCTGCGCGCGCGAAGCAAGCACTTCCGGCGGCTTGTCCATCGGGGTCATGTTTTGCACGCGGGTGCCGTCCGCCGCGAACATGAACACGATCAGCGTGATGACCACCGTAGCTAGCAGCCCCATCGCCAGTCGCGGATTCATTCCTTCGGTGTTGCCCGCCGCGGCAACCATTTCCGGCGAAGGAGTCTCGCCGGCGGCCAGCGCCGCGGCGAGCGGATCCCCACCGGGCAAAGCCGCAGCCACTTGTAGCGCTGACGCCGGACGCAGCGCTGGATCTTTTGAGAGGCACCTCAGGGTTACGCGTTCGATCAGTGGATCCAAATCCTTCACGAGCGCCGAAGGATTGGTAATGCTGCCCTGTTCGCGCAGTTTCATTAACTCCGCGAGGGTCGCCGCTTCAAACGCGCGTTTACCGGTAAGAATTTCGTAAATGATCAGGCCCAGCGAATAAATATCGCTCTTGACGGTAACTTCGCGCCCTTCGAGTTGCTCGGGCGCCATATAGGCGGGCGTCCCCGCGCGGATATCTGAGCCCTGAATGGCGGCGGCAATTCCCGCCAATCCGAAATCCATAATGCGAATTTTGCCCGCGCCGTCCAGCATCACGTTGGCGGGTTTCAAATCGCGGTGAATCACGCCTTTTTCGTGAGCCGCCGCCATCCCGGCGCAAATCTGCCGTGCCACTTCGGTGGCGCGCTCCGGCGATAGCCGGCCGATACGGCGGACTACGGATGCCAGATCTTCGCCATCCACATACTCCATGGAAAGAAACGCCACGCCATCGACGTCGCCGATGTCGAAGACGCGACAAACGTTGGGGTGCGACACTTGGCGCGCGATGCGCACTTCGGAATGAAACCTGGCCAGTGCGGCGGCATCCTGCGAGAGCTCTTGCGGCAAAAATTTGATGGCCACCACCTGGCCCAGCCGCAAATCTTCCGCGCGATAGACCTCTCCCATGCCGCCACGACCGGCCAGGGCAACCACACGGTAGCGCTCCGCAATGATTTGCCCAGGGGCAAATCTTCCTCCGCTAATGGGATCGGAGCTGCTCAACCCTCCACTGCTGTAGGGAGACTTTGTGGCGCGCGGCGGCAGCGCGCCGGAAGGAGAAGAAGGGTGCTTGCGCACTGGCGGAGTCTGCGCCGTTCCTCGTGGAGTCCCTAGGGGAACACCTTTGGGCGCAGTGGGCGGCGCAATTGTCGCGCCTTCGTAACTCGGTGCCTCGCCGGTCAGCGTTGCGCCGGTGTCTAGATCGCCCGAAGCTGCAGCGGCTCCCGCGGCGTCGAGCGTCGAGGCACCATCTGCGCCGGTTGCTGCGCCGCAAGCCGGGCAGAACCGCGCGTTCGCAGAAGCCTGTGCACCGCAAGAAGTGCAGAACATGAGAATGGGGGATTCTAACATCGCCCTTAGCGTGGTTGCGAGTGCGTCCGTCTCGGCGGGGGGCGTTGGTAGCACGCATTCTTGCCTGTGCATCGGTGTAAGCAGCACCACAAAATGATCGGTTACGTCGGGCTGTCCGACGTACGTCCGATCGTTCGGCACATCTCAAACCTGCACAGGCAAAAATGCCTGTGCTACTAGGCGATGCGTTCTACTTGGACCGCAGTGCCGTAGGCCAGAACTTCGGTTACGCCCTGCATGATTTCTGTGGCGTCGTAGCGCATGGCGACCACGGCGTTCGCGCCGTGCTGCGCGGCGTGCGCCAACATAAGCTCGTAGGCGTCTTCCCGGGTTTTTTCGCACAAATTGGTGAGGATGGTGATATTGCCGCCCACGATCGTTTGAATCGCCGCGCCCAGATTCCCGATTACGCTGCGCGAGCGCACAATAATTCCGCGGACGATGCCGAAATTTCTGACGATGCGATAGCCCGGTAACTCCAGCGCGGATGTAACCATTGCTGAATCAACACGTCCGTTCATCGGTCATTTCCTCCAGTGCGAGACGTTAACGGGTGCGATTCTACCCGGTCATGCGAGCGTTAGCGAGATAGTTTACTCTGCTATTCTCAAGGCATCGTGGAAGCTCTTTTTTATCTGCTGGCAATTCTGCAGGTTCTGGGAGGGTTGTACCTGATTTTCCAGGCCGTGCAGTGGCTCGCTTATGTGCGGCGGCGAATGAACACCGATCCGGGGTTCTTTGCTCCCCGCGTAGCATTGCTTTGCCCCTGCAAGGGGATGGAGCCCGGGCTGGAAGCTAACCTGGTGGCTCTGACGGAACAGGATCACCAGAATTTTGAAATATTTTTCGTGCTGGCGTCTGAAACGGATCCTGCAGCCAGCTACGTCAAACGCGTGGCGGCGAATTCGCGGCCAAAGGCTCATGTGCTTTTCGCGGGCGCACCCGAGGGAAGCTCGGAAAAAATCAACAATCTACGCGTGGCCATCGAGCAGCTACCGCCTGAATTTGACGTCTTGGTGTTTGCCGATTCCGACGGCCGGCCCGCGAAAAACTGGCTACACCATTTAGTGGCGCCTTTGAAGGACGAACGTATCGCCGCAACCACCACCATGCGCTGGTTCATGCCCAACAGCAACAGCTTGGCTACAGCACTTTTGGCGGCCTGGAATGCTCCCGTGGTGACCATGCTTACGGAGAAAGGGCCCAATTTTTGCTGGGGCGGCGGAACGGCTGTACGGCGTACCGTGTTTGAGCAAGCTGCGGTGCTGGAGTTTTGGCAAAACGCGCTGAGCGATGATTTCGCTATGACCACAGCGCTGCAACGCACCGGCAAGCCCATTCTTTTTGTGCCCGAATGCTTAACGCTCTCTTTTGTGGCCTGCGATTTTGCAGAGTTGATGGAATTTACAAACCGGCAAGTTTTAATCACGCGCGTCTACGCACAGAAAATCTGGCTCACGGCGGCGATTTTGCATGCGGTCTATTGCGTGACGTTACTGTTGGGCCTGAGCCTGACCTTGACGGACTTGAGTGCCGGCCGACCGATTCTTCATCTTGCGACTCTTACGCTGCTTCCCCTTTTGCTGTCGGCGATTCGCGGCGCGCTGCGCGTGGTGGGCGTTACTGAGGCGTTGCCGAATTGGCGGAAACAGATCAGCGCGCAATCGTGGATCTATGTGTTACTAAATCTTGCCGTACCCTTTTTGTACCTGGTGAACTTCGCGCATTCTCTCATTTCACGAAAAATCCGCTGGCGCGGCATTCGCTACGAGCTGCTGGCGCAAGACCAGACCAGGATCCTGTCATAAGCACGGCTCATAAGCATGCTGAAGTCTTCTTATTAATGGCCGTTAACAACGTCGCGCACGTTTTCCACAGGCTCTGGCGCAGTACCACGACGCCCGGACCGGGAAAAATGTTCCCGCCCTGTGCAATTCCTACCCCTCGCTTCCATTTTTCCGTAGTTCGGCCTCCAGATAAGTGTAGGCATATGAGTGCTTTGTAATTAGGTTTGAGTTCGGCAGAAAGTGTGCACCACGCTGCGAGGTTCGGTGGAACGGTTCGGGCGCACTGGTTTTAAGCTCCTCCTCCATCTTGGAACGACCCTGGGTTGCAGTTTTGGTCGCCAAGTTGTAGCCAGCCCTCAGCTTTGGCATACCTGATATGGTACCGACAGTCGAATTTCGTCTTTCGAGAGATGAGATTCGAGATTTCATAAAATCTATTCGTGAGCTTCGAAAATCGGAGCTGGGTTCGGAGGGGTGCTCGTGAAGTTAATCCGCAGAAGTGACCAGACTCATCAGATGGCTCCATCAGGTCGTACTTTTCAACGCGATCATTATTTCTTTTATGAACGAAATACGGGTGTAGCGCATTTCCATGTGGAAGCTGGGCCGGATGGGCAATTGCCGGTCGATCAGGCTGCCGGGCTACTGGCCATGCATTGCATGATTCGTGGCCAAGCTCCGACGGACTACGTGGTTATGGTGCAAGCCGAGAACGATAACTTAGCGGAGTTGAACGAGAAGGCTGCCAAGCTGTTGCAGGCCGGACAGTCCGTAAATGGCCGCGTGAAGCTGACCAGGCGCGAAGATGAAGTGCTTGGCGGCGTAGTGCGCAGCCTGTCCAACAAAGAGATCGGTGCCACCTTGAATCTTTCCGAGCGCACCGTAAAATTCCACGTCTCCTCGTTGCTCGCCAAGTTCCGCGTTCGCGGACGTATGGAGTTGGTGCAAGAAGCGTCGCGACATACTTCTTCGCCGATGCCGCTTACCGTTCCCAAGGCCACGCGTGAAGAACGCCGTTACGCGCCCGAGGGGCAGGACTTTGCTGCGGTACGCAAACCTTCGCTGGTGCCTTTGTCCGCCGCGAAGCGTCAGATGATTGGGTAGACTAGAGAGTCTTCTTCAGGGAGCAAAAAGGCCTGCCCAAATTGGCAGGCCTTTTTGCGTGATACGACGTGTTTTACCAGAATCTGCGGGGTCACTTCGCCGAAGCAAACAGTTCGCTGGCTTTGTCCCAGTTCACTACATTCCACCAGTTCTTGATGTATTCGGGACGCACGTTTTGATATTTGAGGTAGTACGCATGCTCCCAGACGTCCAACCCAAGAACGGCTTTGCCGCCTCCGCTCAATTGATACGGGGTATCCTGGTTGGGCGTCGAATCGATGGCCAGCTTGCCATCCCTAACCAACAACCAGGCCCAGCCTGAGCCAAAACGTCCCACACCCGCGGCGGAAAATTTTTCCTGAAACCCTGCGAATGAGCCGAACGCGGAATTGATGGCTGCGCCCAGATCGCCCTTGGGCTCTCCGCTGCCGCCCTTTTTCATCAGCGTCCAGAACAGCGAATGGTTCCAGTGTCCGCCACCGTTGTTGCGAACCGCGGTGCGGATATTTTCCGGCACGGAGTCGAGGTTCTTCATCAGATCGTCAATCGATTTGGATTGCAGATCGGCGTGCCCGTCCAGCGCTTTGTTGAGATTGGTTACGTACGCTCCGTGATGCTTGTCGTGATGGATTTCCATCGTTTTGGCGTCGATCGATGGTTCCAGTGCGTCGAATGGGTACGGCAGTGGCGGAACTGTGAAAGCCATAACGTTCTCCTCAAATGTTGATTTGAAATTTGTCGATGCTCGATTCGGCGAACTCAAATTTGCCGAATCGGAATTTGCAGAGTTCGGATTCTCTTCAGCGTGCAAAAATCCGGAAGCCGCATGGTGCGTTCCCAGAAATCCAGCGCCGACGAGACCCGTGTTCAATAAAAACTGACGTCGGTTCATGGCAACTCCCGGAGCGCGGCGAGTTGCCTGTTGGTGCGGGCTGATTATAGCGTTTCCACACTCGACGGCCTAACTCGGGAGTTATGGCGGCTGAGAGCGTCCGCGGATAAGCTCGCAGCTTCGCGGAGCACTCATCGGAAGCCACGGGTGAGAAATCTACCCATCCTGAGGTTCGCGCTCCCTGGATTGGATGCGCGAGAGCGCCCATTGGGCAGATTCCGCGATGTGAATATCGGAAGAATGCGACAGGCGGGTGAGCGCTGCTTACGATCTCCGCGTATCCCGCGGAGCGGCCCCGGAAGTCGGCGTTGCCTATTGCGATGCAAGCGTTGCGAATCAAGCCCCGCCACTTGGTGCGCTTTATCGGGCTGCCGCGGAAGCGCTGGCGAAACTCCTCTTCGGTCAAATTTACGAGCCAGAGAAGATCCGGTCGATAGAGGGATTGCGAAGGCTCCGCTGCTTCAGCTGCGTCGCTCGAGCCAGGAAAGTTTCGAGGGGCGAACTCTGCAGCGCCGGTGATCGGCGCGCGATTGTTCCAGGGACAAACGTCCTGGCAGATATCACACCCAAAGACGTGATTGCCAATCGGCTCGCGCAGGTGTTCTGGAATCGAACCGCGGAGTTCGATCGTGAGATAGGATATGCAGCGGCGCGCGTCCATCACGTAGGGATCGAGCAAGGCGTCGGTGGGGCAAGCTTCAATGCAGCGCCGGCACGATCCGCACAAGTCCGGCGGAGGCGCGCTGTTGGCATCCAAGGACGGCGGAATTTCCAACGTAGTAAGGATCACGCCAAGAAAGAAATACGACCCGATTTTCTGGTTCAACAGCAGCGTGTTCTTGCCCAGCCAACCCAGGCCCGCATACTTGGCCAGCACACGTTCTTGCACCGGACCGGTATCCGCGTACACCCGTGAGGCAAACGCCTCTCCACAGCGCTCGCGCAACTCCCGCAGTAGCACTTCAAGTTTTGCACGCAGCACGTCGTGGTAGTCGTCGCCCCAGGCATAGCGGGAAATCCATCCTTGCGGTGAGCGCACAGATTCGTTGCGGGAAGCCGTATCCTTCGTCCTCGATTTGATTCTGCGAGTGAATAGAACGCGGATACTTGGAGTTGTAGTTCAGCGCACAGACGATCACGCTGCGCACGCCCGGCAGAACTGACGCCGGGTCGCTCCGCCTGGGATCCGAGAGATAGTTCATCTCTCCGGCAAATCCGCGCGCCAACCAGAGATCGGCGTTTGCCAATTCAGGAAATTTCTGTGCCGCAACGACGCCGCACAAATCGAAGCCCGCGGCAGCCGCTCGCTGCGCAATCCATTTGGAAAGTGAAGATTCAGTCATGCGGAAAATACGAAGGTTGTCTGAATGAATGCCCGGAGGAGGCAACGAACCAAAACGAGCAACCGAATTATACGAAGCTTCTTATCGCTTCCGTCTCGCTCGAGTGCACATCGAACACAGTATACAGCTTGGTGATCTGCAGCAGGTCCTTGACCTTCCTCGTCAAATTCAGCAGTTTTAGTTCTCCGCCGCGATTTTTCACGGCAGTGAAGGCCGTCACCAGCTCGCCGATCCCCGCGCTGTCGATGTAGTCGACGTCGCCCAAATCGATCAGCAGCTTTGTTTTCTGTTCTTCCAGCAACGCACGAACCGTCTTGCGGACCAATGCACTGCCTTCTCCCAGGGTAATCTTCCCGCTGAAGTCCACCACCGTAACAATTCCGGCATCGCGCACGGTACACTGCAAACTCATGTCTTCACCTAAGCTTCCTGATGTGGTGTAGCGTTCTGTCCTTCTGGTCCGCCCGGCGCCGACCCGGCCGAAGGCAATTTCTTTGACATTACAATCTCTGCCCCGCCGGTCCGCCCGGTCTGTACGTCAAATTCATCCATAAAGGAGCGCATCAGAAAAATACCACGCCCAGAGGTGCTAAGGAGATTTTCCTGCGCCAAGGGATCCGGCACGGACGAGAGATCAAAGCCTTTACCTTCGTCCAAAACGTGAATAATCAGTTTGTCGTCCGTCAGATCCACGGCCAGATGGATCCTCTTGTCCGGCCGTTCCTGATTGCCATAATGGAAAGCGTTGATTACGCCCTCGCGAACGGACATTCCGATGCGATAGCAGTCGTCCTCGCCAAAGCCGGCGGCTTCCGCGACGCGCAGACACATCTCTTCCGCCAGATTGACGCTTTCTACCTGCGTCTGCAGCGTCACTTCCAGATGCTTTTGCTCGTCGGCCATGCGCCCCATGCGAATTTCTACAGCGAAAGTGCCCCGAAGCCCGCAGTTATCCGTACCATGCCAGAACAATACAAGTCAATGGCATGCAAGTGTAGACTTTCCGTCGCGAACGGTTATTCCGCGCGGTTAAAAGAAATATGACGCGATGGTCCGGGTGTTGTTGTTGCGGTTCACGCCCAATAGGAGCGATCCAAGGTCCGATACTGGATGGCCTCGCTAACGTGCTTCGGCTCAATGCCCATTGAGCCCTCGAGGTCCGCAATCGTCCGCGCCACCTTCAGGATACGGTCGTGAGCGCGTGCGGAGAGTCCCAGGCGAGTGATTGCGTTTTCCAGCAGTTTTTCCCCATCCGCCGAAATTACGCAGTGTTTTCGCACCATTTTTGGCAGCATCTGCGCGTTGGAGAACGTCTTCTTTTCGCCCGCGTAGCGCGTCAACTGCCGCTCACGCGCCGCAATCACCCTCGCGCGCACCGCGCCGGAATCCTCTGACGAGACCGGTGCTCGCAACTCCTTATATTTCACCGCCGGGCACCTCGATATGAATGTCGATGCGGTCCAGCAGCGGCCCGGAGATTTTGGCTACATAACGCTGAATCATGGGCGGCGTGCAGTGGCACTCCCGCGTGGGGTCCCCAAAATAACCGCACGGGCAAGGATTCATCGCCGCCGCCAGCATGAAACGCGAAGGAAATGTTACGGAGATCGCTGCCCGGGAGATGGTTACCGCGCCGTCCTCCAGCGGCTGGCGCATCACCTCCAAAACGTTGCGCTGAAACTCCGGCAACTCATCCAGGAACAGCACCCCGTTATGCCCCAGCGACACCTCGCCGGGCCGAGGCACTGCCCCGCCCCCGATTAACCCTGCATCGCTAATCGTATGGTGCGGCGAACGATAAGGCCGCGTCCCTACAAGTCCTTGCCCATTCTCAAGCACTCCTGCCACGGAATGAATCCGCGTCGTCTCGATCGCCTCTTCGAGGGTCATAGGCGGCAGGATCGTCGGGATGCGTTTGGCCAGCATGGTCTTGCCAGCTCCCGGTGGCCCGATGAACAGAATATTGTGCCCCCCAGCGCAAGCCACCTCTAAGGCGCGCTTCGCGGCCTGCTGACCGTGCACGTCGCGCAGATCCACGGAGTACTGCGCCGCCTCGCTAAGCAGCCGGCTGGCATCGACCTGCACGGGCGAGAACGATTCCGGCGAGTTCACCAAGTCCACCGCTTGCGGTAGAGACTTCACGCCGAAGACTTTCACGCCCTCCACCACCGCCGCTTCCCGCGCGTTCGCCTCCGGCACCGCAATCGATTTCAGACCCGCCTCGCGCGCCGCCAGTACCGCAGACAAGGCTCCGCGAACTGGCCGGACACTGCCATCCAGCGACAGTTCTCCCAAGAACATGCATTGGTCCAGAGACTTGCCGAAAAAGTGACCCATACAGCCGACTAGTCCCAGCGCCATGGGCAAATCGAAGCCCGAACCCTCTTTGCGCACATCCGCAGGAGCCAGGTTAATCGTCACGCCCTGCCCATGAGGAAACTCATAACTGCAATTCCGCATGGCCGCTTTAATCCGTTCGCGGCTTTCTTTGACAGCGTTGTCCGGCAGGCCCACCACATTGAAATCGTTCATGTGCGCGGAGCCCACATCGACCTCAACCTCCACGAGGTACGCGTCAATCCCGTACACCGAAGCGCTAAGCGTTTTGAAGAGCATTGCTGGAAGGTGACCGCCGGGGCGCTAGGATAGACCACTTCTCGTCTTATACCAATCAATAACTTACCAAGAACCTATCCTGTAGTATTCTTTGCGGCGCCATCGCGATTCCACACAGCCCGACTGGAATGGAGATACCGGTGCCCTTGGCTCGCAACAGAGTATTGCTGACGATTTGCATCGTGACTTTATTGATCCTGACCCTTCCGGCGCACACACCGGCGCAGGCCAATCAACCCACGAAACTCGACGAAATCGGCAGCCAGCGTTACGCCGCGGGCGACCTTGACGGAGCCATCGCCGCATTCCGCCAATCCATCAACGGCAATCCCAATGACGCACTGGCCTATTCCAACATGGGGCTCGCCCTGATGGACAAGGGCAAGCTCCCGGAAGCCGCCATTGCGCTTGAACAAGCGATCAACCTGATGGACGCCCGCGCGACGCTGAAACCCGCCCCGCAAAATGCCAAGCCGCAAGGCTTCACCGTCCTCGGCATCGCGTTGAACAACCTAGCGATCGTCCGCTATCAACAGGGTCAACTGGATGCCGCATTGGCCGCGGCAAACCGCTCGATAAAGTCTGCGGCAGCGTATCCGGATGCCTGGGTCACTCGTGGAGTAATTCTGCAAAACCAGGGCAAGCTTGATGAAGCCATCGTGTCATTTCGCCAAGCCGAAGTCCTTAATCCAAAAATGGCCACCATGAGCCAAAATCTGGGCCAAGCACTACAAAAAAAGGGGCAGCTCGACGAAGCGCTCAAAGTCTTACAGCAAGGTGCAATCAATCACCCGGACGACCCCGATCTGCTGGCAGCGTATGCCAACGCCCTGTCCCAGAAAGGCCGGCTGCCAGAGGCGGTAGCCGCGTTCAAAGCCAGCTTGGCAATTCGTCCAGACTCGGCGGACGCCCTGTACGGCGTCGGGAACGACCAACACTTTCTCGGCAATTTTCCCGAGGCGCTGACCGCGCTACAGCAAAGTCACGCTCTGGTTCCCACCGACATCAATACCACCTTGAGCTTAGCGGCGTTGCTTTCAGACATGGGACCATGACGCAGACGCCACGGCTCTACTCCAGTCGCATACCCGACAGTCAAAAAAATAATCCCCTTCCTTCTCCAAGCACGTGCCACAAGTTTGATTCACCAAAACAAACCACTCGAGGCCATTCCTCTGTTGCAACAGGCCTTGTCGCTCAACGCTGATTTTCCCGAGGCCTCCGCCTCCCTGGCTTCTCTGCAAATCGATGCGGGAAAAATCGCCGACGGCCTGGCCATAATCCAACCGGCATTGGTGAATCACCCGGACAATCCCGAATTGCACAACAGCTACGGACTCTTGTTGGGCGCCCAGGAAAAATTCCCGGCAGCGCAGGTAGAATACGAGAAAGCATTGACCACTCGGCCTGGATATCTCGACGCCCGTGTGAATCTAGCGGTGGCGCAATCTCGCCAGAAGAATTTTGTTGAGGCCATCAAAAATTTCCAGGCGGTACTAGCGATCGATCCGGCGAACCTGAAAGCGCAGGCCAACCTGGGCGTCACGTTGATCGAAGCCAAGAATTATCCCGATGCTATCTCCGCACTGCGCGCGGCAGTCGCTCTCGCTCCAAATGATCCCGACCTTCGCACCAATCTCGGCATCGCCCTTGAAAGATCCGGCAAACCGAAAGAAGCACAGCAAGCCTACGATGACGCCAAAAAGCTCAAAGCACCGCCGACGACCCATTCCTCGACAGTCGCCAAGCCTTAAGCGAAGCTGGCAAATTTCTCCTTACCAGATAAACTGGCTGTCACGAAAACACTCTGACAATTGGACCGGCCAAAATGAAGAAGGTCAAATGGGGCGTGCTGGGGTTCGCCAGTATCGCCAAGCGCAAGGTAATCCCTGGGATGCAACAAGGTGAGTTTAGTGAGATTGCGGCCATCGCCTCGCGAGATTTGAGCAAAGCGCAGGACGCCGCGCGCCAGTTCAACATCGCCAAAGCCTACGGTTCCTATGAAGAGCTTGCTAGCGGATCCGGAAATCGAAGCCATCTACAATCCCCTGCCCAATCATTTGCACGTGCCGTGGACCATCAAGGCGATGGAAGCTGGCAAACATGTGCTCTGCGAAAAACCCATCGCGCTGAACATGGCGGAGGCCAAAACGCTACTGCCCGTGCGCGACCGCACCAGGATGAAATGTGGCGAAGCGTTTATGGTCCGCACGCACCCGCAATGGCTGCGAGCCCGCGAACTGGTTCTTTCCGGCAAGATCGGCCAGCTTCGGTCGGTCATCGCCAGCTTCAGCTACTTCGATCGCGAGCCGAACAGCATCCACAACAATCCCGATGGGGGCGGTGGCGCGCTGCTGGACATCGGCTGTTATCCCATCTTCACTTCGCGTTTTATTTTTGGAGAGGAACCCAGTCGCGTGATCGGCTTGGTGGAACGCGACCCGGATTTCAAAGTCGACCGGCTTACTTCCGCTATCCTCGATTACCCCAGCGGCCAAGCCATTTTCACCTGCAGCACGCAGCTCAGCTTTTACCAAAGCATGGAAATTTACGGCACGGAGGGGCGCATCAGCTTCGATATGCCTTACAGTGCTCCGCTGAATCTTCCGACGGACATCCAGATCGAGTTCGGGCGTACCAGTTCTCGCGCGCCGTCTGCTCCGGTCACGGAAACCATCGCGCCGAGCAATCAATACACGATTCAGGGCGACGCCTTCTCCAAGGCCATCCGCGAGAACACCGAAGTTCCCGTTCCCCTGGAGGACGCCATCAAGAACATGGCCGTAATCGACGCCGTTTTCCGTTCCGCCAAAACCAACCAATGGGAAAAACCAGAGTTGTAGCAGCGGGTCTTCAGACCTGATGCTTTTGTCTTCCTCGGACAGCACAACCAACCCCAACCCTTTACACTCACCCTCACGAACCGTATATTGGCTCTGCACCAGAACCGCTCGCATCCCTCTTGACGTGAGGCCTCCATGATCGGCTGGGTCATTCTCGGCGTAGTCGTCCTTCTCGTCATCTTCCTGATCAGCATGTACAACGGCCTCGTGCGGCTGAAAGTACAGTGCGACAACGCCTGGGCCGACATTGACGTGCAACTGAAGCGCCGCTACGACCTCATCCCCAATCTGGTGGAAACAGTGAAAGGCTACGCGGCTCACGAAAAAGGCACCTTCGAGGCCGTCGTCGCCGCGCGCAATCAGGCCATGGCCGCCACCTCTCCGGCAGACAAGGCCCAAGCCGAGAATGTTCTTTCTGGCACACTGAAGAGTCTCTTCGCTTTGGCCGAGGCGTACCCGCAACTTCGCGCCGTCGAAAGTTTCACCAGCTTGCAAAACACGCTCTCGCAAATCGAAGAAGCGGTGCAAAACGCTCGCCGCTACTACAACGCCGTCGTCCGCGACTTCAACACCAAGATCCAACAGTTTCCCGGGAATATTCTGGCGAATATGCTCGGCTTCAAGTCTCGCGAGTTCTTCGAAGTCAGCGCTCCCGCGGAACGCGAAGCCCCCAAAGTCAGTTTCGGTTCACCTGCAGCGCCCACCGCCTGAGCGCCGCTGCACGATGATGCCCCGCCCTTGGCGATTCCTGACCACGTTTCTTGCCTTTCTTTTTCTATCTATTTGTGGAGTTTCCGCGCGCGAACTGGAAATCCAGAATTTCCACGCGGATGTGCAGGTCTCACCGGACGGTTCCATCAACGTCACTGAGAAAATCCAAGTCCATTTTATTGGCTCCTGGCAGGGCCTATACCGCTCCATCCCCATCGAGTACGTGACTCCGCAGGGATTCAACTACACGTTGTTTGTGGACGTGAAGCGCGTGACCGACGAAGACGGGCGTTCTCTGAAATTTGATGCGTCCCGCGAGCGCCATTACCGCAAACTGAAAATTTACGTTCCCGGCGCCTTTAACGCCACGCACACCATCTCCATCGAATATTCCGTCGCCGATGGTCTCCGCTTCTTCGAGGATCACGACGAGCTCTATTGGAACGTTACCGGCGATCTTTGGGACTACCCGATTCAATCTGCCAGCGCCACTATCCAACTTCCGGCGGGAACCACGAATATTCGCGCGAATCCGTTCACGGGTGGCTATGGCTCACGTGCGCAAGATGCCGATGTTCAGGTGTCCGGCGATGATGTTGAGGTCCACACCCGCTCTTCGTTGCGCTTTCATGAGGGTCTGACCATTGCGGTAGCCTTCGACAAAGGTTTCGTTAAGGCGCCCACGGCGTTCGACAAATTCTCTCTGTTTATCCGCAGCAACTGGCCCTTGCTGATTCCCGTCGCTGCGCTCTTTCTGATGTTCTATCTCTGGTGGACGCGCGGCCGCGATCCTCGCCTCCGTCCCATCGCTGCGCAATACGAGCCGCCCAATCAGCTCACTCCAGGTGAGTGCGGCACGCTCATCGACGATTCCGCCGACATGCGCGATATTACCGCGACCATCGTGGACCTCGCCGTTCGCGGCTTCATGGTCATCGAAGAACACGACAAGACCAGTATGCTCGGGCTCAAGCACGACAAGGATTTCAATTTCATTCTCAACAAAGACCGTTCTGGATGGTCCGTTCTGAAAGCGCACGAGCAGGTTTTGTTGAATGGCATCTTCTCTGCCGGCACCGTCGGTGAAACGGTGCCGATGTCCAGCCTGCAGAATCGTTTCTACAAAAATCTATCGGAGCTCAAGAGCCGCATCTTCGAGTCCCTGGTTTCTCTCGGGTACTACCGCCGCCGTCCAGACAGCGTTCGATCCTTCTACATCGCGGTCGGCTTTATTGTCGGCTTCCTGATGGTATGGGGAGGCGGCGCCCTCGGGATCTGCCATGGGCATGGCGCCGCAGACGTTCATCATCGCCGGCATTCTCACCGGAGTGATCATCTGCGCGTTCGGCTGGTTCATGCCCGCGCACACGGAAGCCGGCACACGCGCTGTCGAAGGCATCCTGGGCTTCGAGGATTTTCTCGCGCACGTGGAGTCCGATCGTTTCAACCGCATGATCAAAACACCGCAAATGTTCGAGAAATTTCTGCCCTTCGCCATGGCGCTGGGCGTCGAAAAAAATTGGAGTAAGGCGTTTGAAGGCATCATGACGGAGCCGCCAGGCTGGTACCGCGGCGGCGTTTACGGGCCGAGCTTTTATCCGTGGGTTTTCACCAACAATCTCAGTTACATGTCCACGCAAGCGAGCAGCGTAATGGCCTCCGCGCCCCGCAGTTCTGGAGGCTCTGGTTTCGGAGGAGGCGGTGGCGGCGGCTTTTCCGGAGGCGGCTTCGGCGGTGGAGGGGGCGGAGGTTTCTAAACCGATTTGCTCGAATTTAGCAATCTAGGTGCCGCGCCCACTGGTTTTGTGGGTGCGGGTTTTGACTTACTGTTATTTTCGAATTCTCGATTACGACAATTCCCCAACGCCATAAATCGATAACACATCCTGCAACGTAATTATGCCTTCGAGTTTGTGCAAATCCGCCCGGCTTACCACCGGCAACAGATCGAGTTGTGCCGATCCCATGCGATCCAGCGCCGCCGTCAACGAATGATCCGCATGCACAAACGTAAAATTCCGCGCAGTGACCAGGTCGCTCAGAGGCTTGGCGCCCTGCCCCGCTTCTATAATCTTTTCCATGGCTTCGCGGCTCACCACGCCCACAACACCAGATTCATCGTTCACCGGCCAGGCCTGCAGCGCGCTGTCTCGCACTTTTTCCAGTGCCTCCGCCACGGTGCGCTCCGAACTCAGGATTTCCGTTGCCGGATGCATCGCTTGATACACCTGGCGCTGCCCTTCCTGCAATCGTGACTCTGCGGTCGGTAAATGAATGCCATCCTGCTCCGCCAGCACTTCGTATATGCCTTCCTTCTGTAATTTCGACGCAATGAAATAACTGATGAGGTTGGAAATCATCAACGGCACGATTACCGCATAGTCGCGCGTAGTCTCAAAAATCATCACCACCGAAGTCATCGGCGCGCGCACCACGCCGGCAAACGCTGTGCCCATGCCCACCAGGGCGTACGCCCCCGGCGAAGCGATATAGTGCGGCAGAAAATGTTGCGATACCGTGCCAATAGTCCCGCCCAGCATAGCCCCCAGGAAAAGGCTCGGACCAAAAATACCGCCGGCGTTTCCCGAAGCGTAGCTGGTAGCTACCACTACCAATTTCAGTACCAGCAACAGGATCATGAGCTTGAGGGCCATGCCGCCGTTCAACACATCACCCACGTAACTGTAGCCGACGCCCATAATCTGCGGCACAAACCAGCCGAGCACGCCAACCATCAATCCGCCGGCCACCGGTTGATACCATTTCGTCTTACGTGGAAAATTCAAAAACTTTGTGCGCATCCACAGCAATAGCCGCGTGAACGCCACCGAAACAATCCCGCCTGCCACGCCCAGCAACGCATAAATTCCAAACTCGCCGGGATGAATGAGCTGATATTGCGGCACTTTGAAAAGTGGATCGTTGCCAAGCACCAAACGCAGCATGGCCCACGACGTCGCCGAAGCCAGCACAACGGAGCCCAGCACCGGTGCGTGCATGTCTCCCATGATCTCTTCCAGCGCAAACAGCACGGCCGCCAGTGGTGTATTGAACGCCGCGGCGATGGCCGCCGCGGCACCGACGGGAACCAGCGCTTTTATCTTTTCCGGCCGCAGCCCCAGCTTTTGCCCCAACACCGATGCAATACCCGCGCCCACCTGCACCGCCGGCCCTTCGCGGCCCAGCGGGATGCCGCACGCCAGCGTCACCGAAGTACAGAAAAACTTCCCGAACACGGTTCCGGCAGAAATCCGCCCGCCCCGAGCGAACAGCGCCGCTTTGGTTTGCGGCACGCCGCTGCCGCGCGCGTCCGGGAAAAACCGGTACAACAAATAACCCATGCCCAGCGAACCGACTATCGGCACCAGGAGACGGCGCCAGGGCGACCCGCCCACGGGGTAGAATCGCGCGCCGGATCGCTCCGTCAGCAAGATAAATGCGACCACTGTCAAACCGACCAGCGCGCCAATCAGCAGGGTCAGAATTAGAAAAATTTGTTCTTCGCGTTCGTGCAGCAGTGCATTCCATTGCCGCGATGGTGCTTGCCACCATGCGGAATTGGATTTCGCTTTGGCATCCAATGGAACGGGAGTGGTCATTTCCTGGAAGGAGAGCCTTTTTTTGTGTCGTGTTGGGCTTCGTCGCTGACTTTTATTTTTGCCGGCCGCGAGGATCGAAGCCTGGAGGAAGCAGATATCACGGAGAACTGAGCCCGCCTGTTACCGGGGGGTTGCAGCAACGCGTCGATAGCCGTAACCAGTTGTATGCCGCTGGCACGCAGTTCGCTGATGCGCTGCCGCGCGACCTGTTCTACCAGTTTCAACCCGCGTGGGAGCAGCGATACCAGAACTTTTCGGCGATCATCGCGGCTACGCGTACGCCGCACATAACCGTGCGCGGCCAGGCGATCTACCAGTTCCACGACGCTGTGATGTTTCAAGACCAAGCGTTCCGCCAAATTGCGGATGGTGGCGTCCGTATCGCTGGGCAACCCGCGCACCGCCAGCAGCAGCAAGTACTGCTGGGGTTCCAGGCCGGTGGTCCGTGCCTGGGCATCTCCCTCCCGCAAAAACAAGCGGATGCGATAGCGCAATTCCGCCAAGGCGCGATACTCAGAAGTAGTGACGGCAGCGCTCACACTCAAAGTATATCGCGATACGATATATTTGCCAAATGCCGGCCTTGTCGTAGGGCTCCACTACTGCAGTCGCGATTTCAACAACGAGCGGAGAGACGAGGGGCTTCGGTTACAGGTTCTTCCGAAAGGCCTTTTGTGTCTTGTAGTGTTCGTAGCCTTCGCGTTCATAAAACGCATGCGCGCGATCACGAACCACATTGGAGCGCACCGACATGCTCGGACAGCCGTGCTTCCTGGCCCAAGTTTCGGCAGCAGCAAGGAGTTGCGAACCCGCACCCAGGCTGCGCTGTCCGTCGGCGACGATCAGGCTATTCAGTTCGGCGCGCGTTCCGCTTTCTACCAGGTGAGTAACACTCACGTGCGTCCAGCCGACGACACCGGCGTCCAGCGACTCTGCGACGAACAGCGCATTAGGCGCACCCGCCTTTAGCTCCCGCATGCGTTGAGAAATCTCCTTCGCGGTCGCGGGGTAGCCTAGTTCGTCGCTCAACTCGGCAATCCTCGACGCATCAGAGCTTCTGGCCCTTCGAATCACCAAGGTGCGATTGCGACCTCTTACCATTCGGTCTCCAAGCGCACCTCAAAACATTTTGTCCGAGTCAAGGAGGATCGTAACGGGCCCTTCATTGGTCAGATCCACGGACATAGTGGCCTGGAAGACGCCGGTGGCTACGGTCACGCCAAGCGCCGCCAGCGCAGCGCAAAATTCCTCGTACAGCGCTTTGGCGGTTTCCGGCGCCGCGGCCGCCATGAAGCTGGGGCGTCGTTGACCTCGTGCATCGCCATACAAAGTGAATTGCGAAACCACCAATGCCGCTCCGTGCGTATCGAGCAGCGAAAGATTCATTTTCCCGGCTGTATCTTCGAAGATCCGCAGGTTGGCAATTTTTTCCGCCATGGCCACGGCGGTGGCCGAAGAATCTTCGCGTCCGACGCCCAAAAGAATCATCAGGCCGTCGCCGATCTCACCAACCACGGATCCGCTGATCGTAACTTTAGCGCGACTCACCCGCTGCAGGACGGCACGCACTGTGTTTTCTTATTCCTTTGGAGCCGCAGGCTTGATCGGTTTTCTCGGCAACATTTCTGGCAGCTGCGCCACATTGTAGGCAAACACCGCCAGAACTTGCGCGCCCTCCGTCAAATCATCCCAACGTACGCGATCCAAAGTATCCGCCTGCGAATGATGCGTCTTGTCATAGTCGACGCCATCTTGCACGCACCAGAACGCCGGCACGCCCGCCTCATCAAAAGGCACGTGATCGCTGCCGCCCTCCACGCGCAACGTCGGCTCCGCCAATCCGACGCCTTTCGCAAGCGGATACAAAACGTGGTCCATCGTTTCGCGCGCGGCGTAGTTGGCCATCAATCCCACAGTCAAAACTTTTCCGGTCCCGGTGTCGTCGACCAGCACGCCGGAAATTTTGCCCAACTCCTCTTTGTGCGCTTTGACGTACGCCTTCGAACCATTTCCTCCTTGCTCTTCGCCGGTGAAAAGCACAAACCGAATCGTGCGTTTCGGTTTAACGCCTAATTTTTGCAGTGCGCGAGCAGCCTCCAGCACGGCCATGGATCCCGTCCCGTTATCCGTTGCGCCAGTTCCCAAGTCCCATGAATCCAGGTGTCCGCCGATGATCACCACTTCGTCGGGTTTTTCCGTGCCGCGAATTTCCGCCACGGTGTTGTATACATCCACATTCTTCGCGGTGAAGCTGCCCTGTAGATTTATGTCTGCCTCAACCGAACCTGCGTCCAGCAATCGCCACAACAAAGTGTAATTCTCTCGCGCCATATACGCCGTCGGCGCGTTGCCCGGTAAATAATCCATCGAGCTGATGCTCATGTTCATCAAGCCATACCATTTTTCGGAGCCGATAATAATCGCACCGACGTGTTCCGCTTCCAGAAATTTGATCTGTGCGCGACGCGTCTTGAAATAAGACATGTATTCGACCGGCTTGTCGCTTTTCGGCAACGCCACCGGAAGCGTTTCATCGCCCCACGGAACCAGCATCGGATTTCCCGGTGCGACCATCTCCACCGGCTTCCCAAGTAGCACGATCGCGCCAGCCAATTTCCCCTTATATGGTTCCAGGTCTGCCTCGGTTTTCGCATCAAGACCGACCACTCGTCCATGCAGCGGACCGTTGGTGCCGGGCGACCAACCTGCCGTGGCCACCGTCAGATTCTGTTCCACCGGAGCGGTCGTGTGCGCTGTTGAAGGCCCGCGTACCCAATTGTTGGCGATCTGCCAGCCTTCCAAGTGCGCGTTCGCGTAGCCGGCTTCTTTAAATCGTTCCTCGGTCCAATGGCTGGCGCGCTCAAGTTGTGGCGAACCAGTGAGGCGTGGACCGATGCGATCGGCAAGATATTCCAGATTGGATTTCAAAATCTCTTCATCAGCTTTCACTTGCCCCAGAATTTTCGTGTCCATCTCCGCAACGGGATCCACCGGAGCAGTGACCGGCGTAGCTGCAGCCGAGGTCGCAGGAGCTGCGGGAGGAACAGGCCGCCGCGGCAACATAGCCGGCAGTTGCGCCGTGTTGTACGCCCATGCGGCTAACACCTGCGCGCCCTGATTGATGTCGTCTTTCCAAACTTTATCGAACGTATCGGTCTGGCTGTGATGCGTTTTGCCGTACTCCGCGAAATCCTGCACGGTCCAGAACCCCGGCACGCCCACGTCGTCGAAAGATTTGTGATCCGTGCCACCCTGACGAAGCATGGTCGCTTCCCGCAATTTCAATTCATGCAGCGGCGCAATCGTCTGGTCGAGTAATTTCGCGGTCTTGATAATTGTCGTGCAATCCGAGGGAAAGTACGCGGCCGGTACCGGTATCGTGCACCAGCACGCCGGAAATTTTGTCCAACTCGCTTTTGTGCGCTTCCACATATTTCACCGAGCCGCACAAACCTTCTTCTTCTCCGCTGAAACAAAATAAAGCGAATCGTGCGCTTCGGCTGCAATCCACTTTTCACTAACGCCCGCGCAGCTTCCATCACTGCCATGGAACCGGTGCCGTTGTCCGTCGATCCCGTCCCCAAGTCCCAGGAATCCAAATGCGCGCCCAGAATCACCACTTCGTCGGGCTTTTCGTTTCCGCGGATTTCGGCAACGGTGTTGTATACCTCCACCGGTCTTGTCGCTGAACGTGTTGGTCATGGAAATTTCCAGCTGCACCGGCCCGTGCTTCATCATCCGGAAAATCATGCGGTAACCTTCGCCGGTAATGAACGCCGTGGGCACCGCCCCAATTTCAAATTTTTCTCCGCCGATACCCGTCATATTCAACAGTCCATGCGGCTTGCCCGAATCGCGTAACACCGCGCCGACCCCTTCCTGTTGAAAGAAAGCCGTGCGCGCACGACCGAATTCCGTCAGCGCAGCGCTTGGTGAAGGCACAGGAGGCTGTCCCGGCCACGACGGCGGCGCCTGCATCGGTCGCACCGCGTTCGGATCCACGACGGGCGGTGGCGAGAGGCTCTCCGGCTCCTGATAAACGACGACCGCCCCCTTCAACTTCCCGCGAAATTTCTCCAATTCTTCTTTTTTCTTGGCGTCGACGTAGACCACCGGTCCGCGCACAACTCCCAAAGTGCTGGGAGACCATCCCGCAGAGGCAATCGTCAACGGATGCTCCGTCGGCGCGATGATGCGCGCAGACGCCGTGCCGCGCGTCCAGGAGTGCGCAATGGTCCAGGGCTCCAGATGCACATTGCTGAGCCCATATTTGCGAAACAAGTCGGCGGTCCAATCGTTGGCTTGCTTCAATTGCGCCGACCCTGTGAGCCGCGGCCCAATATTATCGGAGAGGTACTCGAGATTTGGCATCAGCTCCGAATGCTCGCGAACCTGCGCCAGGATTTGTGCGTCTGCGGCAGCGATATCGCCCGTCGCGTCCGCAGCGGCAAACATTGAGTTATAGTGCGCGCCGGCGAAAATTAGCGCCACCGCCGACAAACCACTCACAAAGCGACGAACATTCATCTCTCTCACTCCTAGGCTAGTCGAGGGATCCAGTTGAAATGTGCAGCGGGAACATCAGCCGCCGAGTCGCGAGGGTACACGTCATGCGCGCTGGCGGTGTTGCATGTATAGACGCAGAAAAGGGCATCAGTGGTTACGGGGTGTGCGGCGGTTGTGGATAATTTTCCACCGGCCGGTGCGTACTTTGGGCTTTTTCGTTTTGCCGACCCGAAATTTTGCCGGCAGTGGCAGCGGCGCCGAATCTCGCGGCGACGGCTGGCATTTGGGACAATAGTAGCTGCTGCGCCCGGCCACAATGGCGCGCCGAATGATCGTGCCGCAGCGCTGACACTTGTGCCCTTCGCGGCCGTACGCGCGGTGATGTTTCTGGTATTCCCCCGGCTCACCATCGCCATCTTGAAAATCCGCGATCGTCGATCCGCGCAAAACGATAGCTTTTTTCAAAATGTCCTGCAGCCCGCGCCGCAATGTTGCGAGCTGCGCCTTCGGGACACTAGCGGCTACTTTGGCCGGATGAATTTTGGCTCGCCACAAACTCTCGTCCGCGTAGATGTTTCCCACTCCGCGCAGCACGCTCTGGTCCAGCAGCAGCGCTTTGATTCGCGAATGACGTGTATGAATCCTGGCTAGAAAATCGTCCGCGGTTACCAACAGTGGATCGGCGCCAAACCGCTGCAGCTCCGCGGGAATGGCATCGCCGCTTAAATAGGCCAGCCGACCGAAGCGCCGCGGATCGGTGTAGCGCAGCTCTCGGCCATCATCCAGAGGCATAAGCACGTGTGTATGTTTTTCCTGCGGTTGCGTTGCCGCGTACGAAGCAATATTCCCCGTCATGCCCAGGTGCACCAGCAGCGCAGCGGATTCCGCTTCCGCGCCTGCCGCCTTTGCCTTCGCGTTTTCCGGATGCGAAAGCCGCACCAGCATGAATTTTCCATACCGCTCTACCGCGTCAATACGCCGCCCAGGCAGATGCTGTTCCAATGCCACCGGATCATCGATGAAATCCGTCTTGCCCAGTGAAACGGAAAGAATCTTCCTGCCCAACACGGTTTTCTGCAACCCGCGCGCAACAGTCTCCACTTCCGGAAGTTCAGGCATACCTAAACTCTAACAGCAGTTGTAGCGGCGGGTCTTCAGACCCGTGTCTTTGTTTTGCTTCGCCCTGCGGCAATCAATTCGGATGATAATTCGGATAAGGCGGATGATCCGGAATCACCACCGGATTCTTCTTCAATGCCTCCAGCGTAATCTGCACAGCTCGCTCCAGTTGCGGATCGTGTCCCGCCGCCACCGACGCCGGATCATTCTCCACTTCCACATCCGGCGCGATGCCGTGGTTTTCCACTTCCCACTCGCCGTGCAGCCCGTAAATCGCAACACGTGGCGCAGTCACGGAGCCGCCGTCAATCAATTGCGGATAACCGTAGATGCCGACCAGCCCGCCCCACGTGCGGGTGCCCACCAGCGGACCAACTTTATCCTGCTTGAACATCCACGGCAGCGCGTCTCCGCCCGACCCAGACATTTCGTTGATAATCATTGTTTTCGGGCCGTAGATTTGCGCCAGCGGCGAGCAGAATTTTTCGCCTTCCCGGGAAATCGCGCAGTTGCGCAGCGGCCGTTCCAACTCGTCGATGATGTAGTCGGCGACCTGCCCTCCGTGGTTGTAGCGTTCGTCAATGACGGCCGCCTGTTTGCCGACTTGCGAAAAATAGAAGCGGTTGAAATTTCGATAGCCCTCCACGTTGGTATCCGGAACGTGCACGTACGCCAGTTTGCCGCCGCTCAGTTCATCCACCTTGCGGCGATTGTCTTCTTCCCAAGCGCGATTGCGCAGTCCGAATTCGCTGCCCACCGGGACGACGGTCACCTCGCGCGAATCCTTGCCGTCCGGATTCGGTCCCACTTTAATGCGAGTTTGCTTGCCGGCGGTATTTTCGAAGAAGCTATACAGATCCGCTGGCAGGCGAACTTCATGTCCGTTTACTTCCAGCAGGTAGTCTCCAGTTTTTACGTCGACTCCCGGCTGTGTGAGCGGCGCTTTCAAGTCCGGATTCCAGTTTTCTCCGTTGAAGATTCGCGCGAAACGGTATCGTCCATTTTCAATTTTGTAGTCCGCGCCGAGCAGCCCGCCGTTGACCTGCGGCGCTTTCGGCACCGCACCACCGCGAATAAACATGTGGCCGATCGTCACTTCGCCCAGCATCTCGTCGAAAAGATAGTTCAGGTCCGCGCGGCCACCGATATTTTTCAGATAGGGCTGGTATTTCGCGGACGTCGCCGGAATGTTCAGGCCGTGATGATTCGGGTCGTAGAGGAAATCGCGCTGAATGCGCCACACCTCGCGGTACATTTGATTCCACTCCGCACGCGGATCGACGTAGATTTGCAGGTCTTCCAGCTTGAGCTGGCCATCGCCCGGCTTGACTGCGCCCGTTGGAGTGATGAACCAATTCGGACCCTGCTTATAAAGGGCCTTTTCGCCATTCGCGGATACGGCAAACACATCAATGCCAGCTACGAACGGTTCCGTCTTGCGTGTCGTGAAATCAAACTTGGAAACCGACGTCGGCGTCGGTTCGCGAAAACGCGGCACGTCAACCACTTCGCTGACGAACAGCGTTCCCGCTTTCCCAGTGTCCAGCGCCGTATAATTTCCCGAACGAACCGGTAGCGCGACGATGCGCTGCGTGATGCCCTCCAAATCGATAACCACCTTCACAGGTTCTTCTTTTTTCTCATCTTTCTTTTCGTCTTTTTTATCGTCCTTCTTGTCGTCTTTTTTGTCCGCGGAGCCCTTATCCTTATCACTCTTCTCGTCGGACTTTTTGTCGCCATCTTTGTCAGACTTGATTTTCTCTTCGTCGCTTTGCGGCTCCAGCGGCGATGCATCGCCCTTCTTCAGTACCACGGCATACACGCTGCGCAGTACCGGGTGTTGATAACTCGAAAGATCCAGCCAGCCGGAGGACAAACCGTAGTCCGTGCTGGTCGCGAACAGCAGAAACTTCCCGCCCTTATCGAATACCGGGAACCGCGAATCGCTTACACCATCCGTAATCTGCGATTCCTTGCCGTTCTCCACCGAGTAGACGCAAACGGCCCGCAGGTGATTTTCCAGGTATTTCGCATACGTGATCCATTTGCTGTCCGGCGACCACGTTCCCGTCAACGCGGAAGTAGGATCCTCGAAACGGTCAGAAACGATCTTGACCGGAGTGCCTTTATCCACATCCACGTACCAGAGATTCAGCCGCTTGTCCGTGTACAGAATTTTCTTACTGTCAGGAGACCACACCGGCGTATAGAAATAGGAAGGGGGATTGCCGAGGTTGATTTTCTTGACTGTACCAAACCCGGATTGATCCGCAAGATGCAGCGCGTATTCGCCCGATTCGTCCGAAAAATACGCGATCCATTTGCCGTCGGGAGACCACGCCGGATCGCGTTCCGCAACGCCAGTCGTACGCGTCAAGTTGCGAATGTCGCCTTTATCACCCGGCACGGTAACAATTTCCCCGTGTGTTTCGAAAACCGCGCGGACGCCTGTCGGCGAAATCCCCGCATTGGAAATATTCTCCGCCAGCTTTTCGAAATGCGCCCGCGTTGCTGGCAAATCCCCCGCAATCGTCACATTCAGCTTTTGCGCTTTGTTGCTGGCCGGGTCATAAATGAAAACACCACCAAACTGTTCGTAGATCAGCGCGTCGGGGCCTGCGGACAACGACTTCATGTCCAGACCCTTGTTCTCAATCAACTGTTTAACGTTTTTGGATTTTGTGTCGTAAGAAAACAGGCTGACCGGCCCGTTCCGGTCGGAAAGAAAATAAACCGTATCCCCCACCCACACGGGATGCGAGTCATTCGAATTCTCCCGAGGCACGCGCTCCACCTGCAAATCCTTCAAGCTAATCAGGTACACCGGCGTGGTCTGTCCGCCGCGATAACGCTTCCACGAAGTGCCCTGCCACTGAATGTTGGGCACATACGCCATGCGCGAACCGTCTGGCGAATACCAGCCATCCAAGCCGCGCCACATCGGCAACACTTCCGCCGGACCGCCATCCACCGGAACCGTGTACAGGCGCGTGAAATCCGCATATGCCTCCCGATTGGAGACGAACAAGATGCGCTTGCCATCCGGCGTCCAGGAAACGGGAACGTCCTGCGCGGGGTGCCACGTCAGTCGCCGCGGCGTGCCGCCATCTGCAGGCATCACATACACGTCGCGGTTGCCGTCGTACTGACCCTCGAACGCGATCCACTTGCCATCCGGAGAAAAAATCGGAGACCTCTCGTGTCCGCCGGTGGTCAACTGCCGCGCTTCTCCGCCTTCGCGCGCCACGTTCCAGATATAGCCGCCGTATACGAACGCCACTTGCGTGCGGCTCAGCGTCGGAGATTGCAGCAGTAGCGGCGCATCATCCGCCGCTCGGGAAATTCCCACCAGCGCGAGCGCAAAAATCACCAGCAGCATGAGACGTTTGGTCATCGATCCTCCGACATTTTTTCGAAGAAATTTTTGAAGATTGTTTAGTTCCCTGTCCAGAATCCTGGAGCGGTGATCTCTCGCGTATCCCGCTTGTCGGCGTATTTCTCTACCGCCGGCGCGATCGCCGACGCTTTGCCGATCAGCACGAACACCAGGTTCTCTTCCGGAAAATGTTTCTGAATCACTTGCCGTGCAATTTCTGGCGTCACCGCGTCAACCCGCGCCTCCAGCTGATTCACCTCGTCATCGCCTAAGCCATAAAATTCATCGCTGGCGATGCGTTGCGCCAATGCGCGAGAAGTCTCGATCGTCGGCGGAAACTGCCCCTTGATGTAACTCTTCGCCGAAGCCAATTGTTCCGCCGTCACGCCCTCTTTGTGCAGTTTGTGCAGCACCTGCAGCGCCATGTCCATGGCCTGCACCGTCGACTCATTTTTCGTGAACGTATAAATCCCGTATGGCCCCGGCTGTTTGCGCGGATCAAACGAAGACCGCACGCCATACGTCAATCCGGATTCGACGCGCAGCGCCTCGTTCAGCATGGACGTAAATCGTCCGCCAAAAATCGTATTGACCACTCGAATCGCCACGCGGTCCGGATCGCCGACGGCCGTCTCCACATTTCCGATCGCAAAATACGTCTGCGAAGCGTCCGGCTTGTCCACCAATAACAACCGCTTGCCCTTCGAAGCCGCAACAGCGGGAATGCTGACCGCCGTCACCTGCTTCGCCGGCCACGCGCCAAACGTGGATTCCAATTGTTTCCGAAGCTCCGCAGCGTTGAATTCCCCGGCAATGGCCAAAATCGTATTCGCCGGAGCATACTGCGCGGCATAAAATTTCGAAACGCTCTCGCGATTCAGTTTCGTGATCGAATTCTCATCCCCGTCGTCCGGCCGCCCGTAGCCGCGCCCACCATACAAATACGCGTTGTAATAAAGATTCAAAACTTGCCGCGGGTCGTCCTTCAAGCCTTTGATCCCGTCCAGCGTCTGCGCAAGCGATTTGTCGACCTCTTCCTGTGGAAAGGTCGGCTGCAGCAGTGCATCAGAAAAAAGATCTAAGCCTTTTGCTAGGTCCTTGGTAAGAAATTCCGCGGTAATCGTCGTGAAATCAGCGCCCGCATCGGCTTCGAACGAGCCTCCAATGAAATCCAGATCCGCCGCGAACTGTTGCGCCGAGCGTTTCTTCGTACCCTTTGCGCAACAACGCCGCCGTTTGTGCCGCCAGCCCTTCTTGCCCAGCCGGATCGGCCGTCGCGCCCCCCTTAATCAGCGCCGCGATGCTGACAATCGGTACGCCGTGCTTTTCTAACAGCAGCACCGTCAGCCCATTCTTCAAAACCACTTTTTCATGTGGCGGAATCTTGATGGATTGCGCCATGCCCGCATACCCGCAAAGCAAAACCACCAGCATTGCCGCGAAAGAACGTGCCAGCATTCGAACCGAAACTCGGAATGTCATTGTTTTGCCTGCCCGTCGTTCTCCGGCAACAGCGTCGCTACTGTCCGGTTGTTCGCGCCAAAGTAAGTCTTCGCCACGCGCTGCACATCCTCTTTGGTCACCGCGCCATAATTCTTCGCGGCATCGAAAAGCTTCGTGTAGTCCCCGAAAAACACTTCGTAAGTCCCGATCGTGTTGGCGCGCCCATTGATCGTGCGCATCTGCTGGTAAAACTCCATCAGCCGTATATTCTTCGCTTTCTCCAGCTCTTGATCGCTGACCGGTGCGCTTTTCGCCCGATCAATCTCCTCGTAGATTGCCTTCTCGCACCGTTGCGGATCCACACCCTGCTTCGGCTGCGCGTAAATCACCGCCAGCGTCGGATCAAATCCAGGCGCCGACTCAGACGTCACGTCCAGCGCGATCTGATCCTTATCTACCAGCCGCTGGTACATTCGCGAACTCTCGCCCTGAAACAGCACCGTGCGCAAAATATTCAGCGCGTAAAAATCAGGATTGTTCGACTGCGGCACGTGATATCCGATAAACAGCAGCGGCAGCTGCGCTTCCTTATGCACCACCAACCGCCGTTCCCCAAGCTGTTCCGGTTCCACGGTCGTCACCGCCGGCGGAGGCGCATGCGCGGGAATCGGCTCAATAATTTTCTCGCAGAGCCCAAACACTTCCTCCGGCGAAACATCCCCAACCACCACCATCGTTGCGTTGCTCGGCGAATACCCCATCGCAAAGTGGTGCTTCAAATCTTCCATCGTCCAGTGCTCGATATCGCTCATCCAACCGACCACCGGCCACTGATACGTGTGCGCAATGAAAGCAGTGGCCCACAGCTGTTCATCCAGCACTCCGCCATTTTCATTATCGACACTCAACCGCCGTTCGGACGCCACCACTTCTCGCTCCGACTTAATCTTGTCCGGATCGAAATTCAAATTCTCGATGCGGTCCGCCTCAATATCAAAAATCAACGGCATCGTCGAGCGCGGAAACCAATCCTGATACACCGTCACATCCCGCGTGGTATATGCGTTATTCGCGCCCCCATGCGCTTCCATCACCTTATCCAGGTCGCCGGGACCATATTTCTTCGCCCCGTTAAACATCATGTGTTCAAAAAAATGCGAAATCCCCGTAGTCCCCGGCCGCTCGTTACGCGATCCGATGCGATAAAAAATATATAAGGCCACATTGGGTATGTTGTGGTCCGGCTGCACTAGCACCTTCATGCCATTTTTAAGCGTCTTCGAGGCCACGGGAAATTGCTGTTCGCCTGCGCACTCGCCGCACCCGCCCGCAATCCGCAAACAAAAATCACCGTCGCAACAAAACACAAAAGTCTCTTCATGAAGCCCCTTAAACAGTGAAAAAGAATCCGCAAACAGAAACCACCGCCTGAGCCCGAATCAGGCGCACCCATACCACTAAGTGTCAGACGTATGAACCGCCCGGAATGTTTACCACACTCAAAAATTTACTCCCACGCGCCCAGTCCGAATCGCACCGCATCGTCTTCTCTGCGCCCTCTGCGTACTCTGCGATAAAATCCCCACGCCTCGGTTTCCCAGCCTCCACCTCACGGCAGCAACGCAAAAACCCGCGCCGGACCACCCGTCCCGCCCTCCAGCTTGATCGGCGCCACCACCAAAAACGCTCCACTCTCCGGCAAGTCCCGCAAATTCTTCAAATTCTCCAATTGATACAACCCCGCTCCCAGAATCTCGTGGTGGACCGGGAAATCCCCAGAAGCTCCGTAATCGATGCTCAACGTATCGCAACCCAGCCCGTTGATTTGCCGCTCCCGCAAAACTTTCGCGGCCTCCAGAGAAAACCCCGGGAAATGCATCTTGCCCTGCGCATCCTGATTGCGATATTTCACACTATCCGGCCAGCGCGCCGCCCAACCCGTACGCAGCAGCACAATCGCATGCGCCGGAATCTTGCCGTGCTCTTTCTCCCAACGCGCAACGCGCTCCACCGTCAACCGATAATCCGCGTCCTTCGCGCTTTCCGCCTGAACGTCAATCACCACTGCCGGCCCCAGCAATTTATCCACGGGAATCTCATCGACCGTCATCTTGCCCGGCGGAAAGTGAATCGGCGCATCCAGGTGCGTTCCGTAGTGTTCCAGCATCCAGAAGCTGCGCGTGTAGTACCCGTCTTTTTCAACCGTGGCATTTACCTTCGCCTCAAATGCTTTGTCGTCGCCCGGCCACGCCACCAGCTTGTCGTTGATCGCGTAACTCAAATCCACGATCTTCGTCATTCCCGCAGGAACCGCTTGCAGCAACGGTTGCGGCGAATTGTTTTGTGAATGAGCAGGCATAGTCAAACCAAGCACCGAGGCAACCACAAGCATTCCTGTGTGCACGCGCACTCTCATGGTAAGCCTCCCATTCGTTTGTGGCGATTCGCGCGGCAAGGATCGATTCAGAAGAAGGATCGATTCAGCAGGTTTCTGAGCAGCGGACGCACACTTCCAAAGGGCTGCCGCGTAACCTCAGGGCAGAGGAATTCCCGGTGCCGCGATAATTCCAGCCATCCGCAAAATGTCTTGATACTCCGTGTCTGTGATGGCCGAAACGATCAGGCGCACGTTCTTCAGCATTTTCACTTTTTTCAGTGAAGTGTTCGCGCGCATCTCCGCCAAGGTCACCTGCCGCGGCAGCTTCTCAAACGCGCGCAGGTCTGCCACCAGGTTCTTCCCCTTGGAATCATGAGGGTCGGGATAGGGATCGCGCGTCACTTCCGCGATCGAATACAAAGATCGCTCCGGAGCGGTGTGGTAGCACAGCACGCGGTCGCCCTTGCGCACCTGCTTCAGGGCTCGAATAGCATCAGGCTTGGAATTGGCCCCGTGCCACATTTCTTTGCCCTTAACAAACAGCGTATCCCAATGATAATGATGGGGATCCGCGGTAAATATCCAATAGTGGCGTGTCGGTATAGGTGTGGCCATCGAGGCTTAGGTCCGCAGCAATATACACAAGGCGTAGGGCAAAACCAATGAAAATGTGCCACCTACGGGAGCCTTAGGGTGAGGAAAACACGTGCAAAACATCCAAAATTGCAAACTGAAGGGCGTCTAACCGTCTTCACATATCCAGTAAACTATTGATTACATTGTAGATAGAAGTCGCACGGCCACAAACCTATCCCACGTTCACCAGAATCTCATCGCCTTCTACCTGCACTTGGTAGCATGCCACGCCGGGCGCCGAGGGATCCTGCACGATTTTCCCGCTAGTCAAATCGTATTGCCAGCCATGCCAAGGGCAAGTCACGATCGCCCCCTCCAGCTCGCCCTCGCCCAGTGGTCCGCCTTGGTGCAAACAGGCAAAAGTTATCGATGGCGTGGATCTTTCCCGCTACGTTCGCCAGCGCGATCGTTCTTCCGCCGACCTCTACCTCGTGGATCGTGCCCGGAGCAATATCTGAAATCTTTGCAGCGCGAAGAAAGGCCATAGACGCGTCTTAGTCTCCTTCGACTTCGAGAGGCACCTGCGCGCTCTCGACCTTTGCTAGCAGTTCCACAAATTTCTGTTTGCGTTCCGTCTGGTCGTGTCCGCCCGCCGCGTCCGCCAGCTGTGTAATGTTCATCGAGCAGAATTTCGGCCCGCACATCGAGCAGAACTTTGCTTCCTTGTAAAAATCGTCCGGCAAATTTTCGTCATGCATCGCCTTCGCCGTCGCCGGGTCGAGCGACAACTCAAACTGTTTGTTCCAGTCAAAGAGGAACCGCGCGTAGCTCAGAGCGTCGTCGCGATCCTGTGCTCCCGGACGGTGCCGCGCCACGTCCGCCGCATGCGCCGCAATCTTGTACGCAATCACACCCTGTTTCACGTCTTCCGGATTCGGCAGTCCCAAATGTTCTTTCGGCGTCACATAGCACAGCATCGACGCTCCGTGCCATCCGATCATCGCTGCGCCAATGGCGCTGGTGATGTGGTCGTAGCCCGGTGCGATATCGATCACCAGCGGCCCCAGTGTGTAGAAAGGCGCCTCATGGCACCATTCCATTTCTTTCTCTACCTGCTCTTTAATCTTATCCAGCGGCACGTGGCCCGGACCTTCGATCATGACCTGCACATCGTGTTCCCAAGCTTTTTTGGTCAGCTCGCCCAAAACTCTTAACTCAGCGAACTGCGCCGCGTCGCTGGCATCCGCGATGCATCCCGGACGCAGCCCATCGCCAAACGAAAAACTCACATCGTGCTTCTTGAAAATTTTGCAGATATCTTCAATGTTTTCGTAGAGAAAATTCTGCTTTTTGTGATGCTCCATCCAGTGCGCCATCAGCGAGCCGCCGCGGCTGACAATCCCGGTAATGCGTTTGCGCACCAGTGGCACGTGCTCGCGCAGCACGCCTGCGTGGATCGTCATGTAATCCACGCCCTGCTCTGCTTGCTCTTCAATCACTTCCAGCATCAGGCTCAACGTCAAATCTTCCGGCCGCCGAACGCGCGAAATCGCTTCATACACCGGCACTGTTCCCACCGGCACTGGCGAAGCTTCGATGATCGCCTTGCGAATCTTGGGAATATCGCCGCCCGTCGACAGGTCCATCACCGTATCCGCGCCGTAATGCACCGCGTGATGCAGTTTCTTCAGCTCTTCATCAATGTTGGAGTTAGTGGAAGAATTGCCGATGTTCGCGTTAATCTTGCACTTGCTGGCGATTCCGATCGCCATCGGCTGCAGATTACGATGATTGATATTCGCAGGAACAATGGCGCGCCCACGCGCAATTTCCTCCCGCAACACTTCCGGGTCCAGCTTCTCCCGCTTCCCGGCAAACTGCATCTCTTCCGTCAGCACGCCCTTACGCGCCAGATGCATCTGCGACATGTTCCGGTTCCCATTCGCTGAAGCCGCCGTCGCTTCTCGCTTCTCAATCCAGCTGTCTCGCAAAGCCATTGGTACCTCCACACGCTCTAACCACGCGCATTTCGCCGCGCCGAACTAGGATTATGGCATCGCCTGTCTTGCCCAGCAACTTTACCCCGCGTTTCGTGGCACAGGCACTCTGTTTACACCCGTAAGATGTCCGTGCAGCCTAATCCGACTTACTATTCTTCGTTCAAACGCAATCTGGTAGGAAATGCATTTAAATCGCGGCAGGTCCGGTCTTTAGAAGCACAGGTGTTCCTGCCTGTGCACCTTCTATCCATAACTCATGTTTCAAGCGACGACGCAACTTCGCCTCACTTCCCCGCTTCTCGCCCCTCACTCCGCTCCCGCAACACCCGCAGCGCCTGTACTGCTTCATTCAGAGCATCCATCTCACGCCCGTCCGGCCAAGGCTCCAACCGAGACAACCGCCGCTGAATGGCGTCATTCGCCATCCGCAGAAGCACCAGTATCTTGCTAGGATCCTTCTCGCTTAACGCCGCAAAACAAGCCGTCTGCCAGTCGTAGATAGCTGATTCATCAAAAACTCGCCCGTCAGAAGGCTTTGAAGTCGCATCATCGCTCATGGCGTTGGCACCCATTGGCGTTCCCCATTCACAAAACGCCAAGCATGCCTGGTACGCCGCCAAACCGGAATCACCGCCATGCTGTAACTGAAGGGGCAGAACGCAGTAGGAAGGAGCCAACAAATACCTATCTGGCAGGATCAACCCGTGGTCGTGTGCTCCCGGAACTGGCAATCAATACCACCAAAGCCGCCAGCGCCAGAATCCCGGCAACACTAAGCAGCCCCGCCTTAAAACTTCCGCTCGAATTCCGCAAATGCCCGATCCAGTACGGCCCGAAACCACTTCCCAGATTGCCCACCGAATTAATCAACGCGATGCCCGCTGCCGCAGCCGAACTGGAAAGCAACTTGGAAGGCATGGCCCAGAACGGCCCATTCATGGACTGCACGCCGATCATCGCCACGCTGAACGCCACGATCAACCACGTCACATTCGTCGCGTATCCCGCAAAACACAGCGCTACGGCCGCCACGCTTGCCGCAATCGCCACATGCCAGCGACGCTCTCCTGTGCGATCCGAATGTATACCCAGAATCACCATGATCACTGCCGCCGTGGCGTACGGAATCGTCGAAAGCAAGCCGAGCCGGAAGTTGCTGATCCCCGTCAGGCTGCGCAGTGCCACCGGCAGCCACAAGCTCACGCCGTAAGCGCACGTGTTCAATCCAAAATAAACAAAAGCGAAGAGCCATAGCCGGCCATTCGTCAGAATCTCCGCCACTGGGCTCGCGCTCGAACTTCTGTAGGCGGAAGTCACGTTGCCTTCGTTGTGTGACAACGTCAGAGCCGCTTGGTCTTCTTCACGCAGTGTCGTCGCCAGCCACGTGCGCTGCTCTGGCGAGAGCCACTTCGCGTTCTCAGGCCGGTCGCTGATGACGAAAAACGCCAGCACTCCCAGAACTATTGCCGGTAATCCTTCCAGCAGAAACAGCCACTGCCAGCCGGACAGTCCGCGCACATGGTGCAATCCCAGCAGCGCTCCAGAAATCGGGCCGCCGATGATTCCGGAAACTGGTCCGGCGGTCATGAACATCGCCACCACCCTGGCGCGAGCATCCGCGGGAAACCAGCTGCGAAAATAAAGAATCATTCCCGGGAAAAAACCGGCTTCCGCTGCTCCCAGCAAAAACCGTAGCGCATAAAAGCTGCGCGGCGTGGTCACCAGCATGTTGCTCGCGGAAATGCAGCCCCACAGAATCATCAGCAACGCAATCCACCGCCGAGCACCCACCCGCTGCAACGCCAGATTGCTGGGCAGCTGAAACAGAAAATAACCCGCAAAGAAAATCCCCGAGCCTATGCCATACACGTCGTCGCTGAATCCGAGTTCCTGCCGCATCTGCAGAGCTGCGAAACCAACATTGATGCGATCGAGGTACGCGACCACGTACAGCAGAAAAAGAAATGGCAACAATCTCCACAGCAATCTTGAAATGACCGGAGTGCTGAAATCATCCGACGCTGAATCGTTCGAGACGGTTCCGGTGGTGGGAGTGAGTGGCAAGACGGATTGCGCGGCGGACTGCTTCAGTGAGATTCGCGCGCTGCGATTCTACGCCAGATGTAGTCGCGAGCAAACTTCGTCGACGATTTCTTCCGGAGTGTGGCTAACGTCCACCACCAGCGCATCCTTGGGCTCTTCCAGCGTGGCCAGTTGGCTCGGCAGCAACGATTCCCCGGCAAAGTGTCCGTGGCGCGACTCAATATGCTCTCGCAATACGGCCTCGGATCCCTTTAGATAGACAGTCTGCACCTCAAGTTGCGCGTGCAATACCTCGCGATACTCCTGCTTCAATGCTGAGCACGCCAGTACCACGCTTTGTCGCGAGTCGTTTTGGCGCACCAGTTCCGCGTGGATAGCCGCTAGCCACGGCGCGCGATCCGCGTCCGTCAGACGGAATCCCGCGATGCATTTTTTCTTTATTGGAAGCGGAGTGAAAATCGTCGGCGTCCAGAAACAGCCAGCCGAGCCGCTTGGCCAGCATTTGCCCGATGGTAGTTTTTCCGGAGCCGGTCGTGCCCATGACCAGAACAATCATGGTCGCATCCCTCAGGCGCTGCGCAGCACAATCAGCGTAATTTCCGGCGGCACGCCCAGCCGCACCGGAGCGCCCACGGTACCGATTCCGCGATTCACATAAATTTGCGCCATCGGCGCGCTCGAATCGAAGTGCAGCGCCTGATGCGCAGCGTCTCGCTCATTGAGCGCCGGCAGGAACAGCGGGCGTCCATACAATCCGGCAACATAGTCGGTGATAAAGCGTGCCGGGCTGATGCGGTGATCCAGAATTTCTACTTGTATTTGTCCGCCGTGCGTATGTCCGGCCAAGGAAAGTTCAATGCCCATTTCCGCCGCGCGATTAAAGGAGTTTGGATTGTGCGACAGCAAAATGTTTGGCATGTCGCGCCGCACCAGCGGCTCCAGGCCTTCCAGCGTTTGCTGGCGCCGGCCTCCCGGCGTTCGTTCGCGCTGGTAGTCCACGCCAATTAAATTAAATGAGGCACCTTTGAAAATCAGTTGCGCATTCTCTTGCCGCAACAGCTTCATGCCCGCTTGCGCGAACAGCTGTTGCGCCGTGTCTTCTACCTTCGCGTAAATTTCGTGATTGCCGTTGCAGCCCCACACGCCCAGCGAAGCGTGTAGGTTGCGAATCTCGTCAATGCAATCCGCGATGGGGTCGCTCGCGCCGGTAATGAAATCTCCCGTAACCACCGCCAGGTCCGCGCCCAGATCGTTGGCCATGTCCACGACGCGGCGCACTTGGGTGCGCGGCATGTAACCGCTCAGGTGAATATCGCTCAATTGCACGATCTTCATGCCGTCCAGCGCCGGCGGAAGTTTCGCGATGGGGATTTCTACACGGCGCACCTGGTAATTCAGGCGCTCCGCGGCGTATCCGTACATCACGCCCAGAAATGGCGCGGCACCCGCGGCCATCGTCGCGGCGCGAAAGAAATAGCGCCGTGAGGGATCCTGCAACTGCTCCACTTCGGCAGTCGCTGGGCGTCTACAGCAGTTTCCGTGTGCCAGAGTTTGCGTGTGAAAGACCAGGCCAAGATCCAGAATCCGCACCGCTTTCACCGCGATATATCCAAACAATGCGCTGGTAAACCACAGACCGGTAAATGCCGACAGTACGCCCACCCGCGGCAGCAAATGGTGGCGGCTCATGCGGAAGCCATCGGTCACCATCACCACAATGAATACCAACGCCAATACGTACACCAGCCTTACCGCCACGCGCAGGGCGGTATATTTCCACTTCGCGGAGTTGCGCCAGATCGCGCGGTACCAGAACCGTTGAGAAAGAAACAGCAGTCCCAGAATGGCCAGACCAATCACCAGCCTCAGAATGAAGTAGCCCCAGTTCACGCTAGAAAGGCCTCTCGGAAGTACATACAAGTTTAGCACGCATGCGCCGTGGGGATTTTGCATGACTCCACACAAGCATCGTGCGTAAGATATTGAGCAGTTGGCCGCCGTGCCGCTTCGGCCTCCCTGAAACCCTTCGTTGAAACAACGATGCGCGGCATGCGTCTGTACTAGCAGAGATTTTAAGCGGCGTGATGTTACAGGAGAATTTCGATGAACCGTAAGTTCTGGATTTCGCGAGCAATGCTGGCCGCCACGGTAGTGACAACCCTTGGCGCGGTGAACGTTTTGAGCGCCCCGGCGGCGAAAATTGCGCTACCGCAAGAGGCCGCTCCCAAGAAGGACACTCCCAAACCTATCGCCACCGAGTCACAAATCGTGCTGGCGGCCTGGAACGAGATCGGCCGCAAGCTCATCGCTATCGCGGAAGATCTACCCGAAGACAAATACGACTACAAACCGAATCCCGATTCGCGCAGCTTTGTGGGCCAGTTGCTGCACGCTTCCGCGTCCATGTATTACTTCACGGATCCGGCGCAAAACCAGAAAGTCCGTTATCCTGACGACCCCGATCGCGCCAACCTGAAAACCAAGGTCGACGTGGTCGCGTTCGTAAAGAAGAGCGTGGAAGATGGCGCCGCCCTGATTAAGTCCAAGGGCGACAAAGGCATGCGCGAGATTCTGACCGATCCCGAATCCAAGCAGCAGACCCACGTTTCGGATCTTGCCTACAGCCTGATAGAGCATTCCGGCGAGCACTACGGCCAGCTAGTGGTCTACTACCGCATCAACAACCTGGTTCCGCCCGAATCCCGCAAGAAGTAGTTAGTTGATGGCCTTAGCATCCTCGATGGACGGTTCACGTGGGCCGGACTGAAGTCCGGCACCTACAAACCCCGTCCTCCGCACACATTTCGGCCCGCACCCCACCCCGCCTTTTTTGTATGTGCGCATTCTAAAGGGGTTAAAATGCGAAATCTCGTAAGTGCACATTCTAAAGGGCTTACGCCCTCCAATACGGTTAAGTGTTCATTGTAAAGGAGTTAAGCTCACACAGCTGCCCGGACGAATCGTTTAGGTGCTCGAGGCGGATTCGGCGAAGCCGCGCTGTAGTGAGGCGATTAGTTGCTGGGGGTCGCTTGTCGGTGGGAGGCAGCTTTGGCCGGCACAGACTACCGCGAGGGCTTTGTCTTGGGGCAGGTGCGGGAGAGTCTCGCGCAGCGCGGTGGGCAAGTGTTCCAGCGAGGTTCCCGGCCGCAGGCGCAGAACGGATTTGCCGAGACGGTAGATACTTCGTGCTGCGGCTTCGAGTGATTTTGCGACGGCATCGTCGGCCGCGCCGGTGATCACTACCTGCAGCGGATGATTCGTGAAAAGCGTAGCGGCTAATCCGTAGCTTGACGCAAACAAACCGTATTTCGGCGCGATTCCGGCGAAGGCTTCCAGCGTGTTTTTTGCGGCGGCGTAGTAGCGCTGATCGTCGGTGAAGGCATACATCCGAAGCGCGGCGATGGCGGCTACGGAGTTGGCGCCGGGCGTTGGCGAATCCTGAAAGGGTTTGCGGCGCATATCGAGACCGCCCATGGGTGGCGCGTCACTGGAGCGATCAAAGAAGCCGCCGTCTTGCGCATCGCCAAATTGCGCGATGGTCACGTCCATGGTGGTTTGCGCCGCGTTGAAATAGCGCGCGTCCAGCGTCACTTCGTAAGCATCCAGCAGCGCGAGCACGCCGAAGACTTGATCGTCCAGCGAGCCGTGCAATGCAGGGCCGCCGATGCGGTGCCCAAAGCCCGCGGACTCGCTCCAGACTTCAGCGAGCATGCGGTCGATGGTCTTCAGCGCGAACGTGCGGCACTGTTCACCCAACGCGGAAGAAAGCACACGCCCGGCTTCGAGGTATGCCGAGACGAACATAGCGTTCCACGAAACGTACATGGTCCGGTCAATGTAGGGAGTCTTGCGGCGCAGGCGCGCGGCCAGCAGATCGCGTTTCGCTTTCGCCAAAACAAGGCGAACCGTCGATTCGGGAAGACCGAGTTTGCCGGCAATTTCCACTGGGCTAGCGGCGATCCACAAAACATTCTTAGCGGGATTGTGATGCATTTCGCCATGCGCTTCGACGTCGTAATACAGTTCGACGATGCGGGCTTCTTCGGGATTCAGGACGGCGCGAACTTCCTCGAGGGTCCAGGTGAAATAATCACCATCGTCGTCGAGCGAAACGTCGGCATCCTGGCTGGCGTAAAAGCCGCCATTTTGCTGGTCAGAAAGCACTTCGTTGACCCAGCCGATGATGCCCTCGGAGGTGTCTCTCAGCGTGGAATTCTGGGTGACCTGCCAGCCGTGCAGATAATTTTTCAGCAGTTCGGAATTGTCATAACTCATTTTCTCAAAGTGCGGCACGAGCCACCGCTCGTCGACGGAATATCTGTGGAAGCCGCCGGCCAGTTGGTCGTAGACGCCGCCGCGGGCCATTTTTTCGAGCGTGGTCTCCGCCACCGCGAGTAAATGTTTCTCGCCGGTTTGCTGATAGCGTTCGAGGATCAAATCGACCGCGGAAGCGTGCGGAAATTTTGGCGCATCGCCGAAGCCGCCATTGCGGATATCGAACATCTGCGTGATGGAAGCGATCTGCTGATCGATCACCGACGAATCAAAATCCGCGCGCGCGCCCACGAAGGCTTCGGCTTGCGTCACAGCTTCGCTGATGGAATTGGCCGCACGCTCAAGATCGGCGCGTTTGTTGCGATAGGAATCGGCAACGGCGGTAAGCACGCGTTTGAATCCCGGGCGACCCATCTGGTCGTCCGGAGGAAAATAGGTGCCGCCGAAAAATGGTTTGCCGTCGGGCAGCAAAAATCCGGTAAGCGGCCATCCGCCCTGCCGGGAAATTGCGCTGATAGCCGATTGATAGCGCGAATCGACATCCGGCCGCTCATCGCGATCCACTTTTACGGCGATGAAATTGGCGCTGATGATTTTGGCGGTTTCGACGTTTTCGTAGCTCTCGCGGTCGATGACGTGGCACCAGTGGCACCATACCGCACCGATATCTAGCAAGATTGGTTTGTCTTCCGCCTTGGCGCGCGCAAAGGCTTCGTCGCCCCACTCGAACCAGTCAATAGGCTGGTGCGCAGCGGAACGCAGGTAGGGGCTGGCGGAATTCTTCAGGCGATTTTCGGTATGGTCCGACAAGGAAAGCCTTTCGTCTCGTCACGGCGGAGTTCAGCAGACGGAAAAGTGGAATCATTCAACGGTGGCAACGCAATTCGCGACGCTATCTTTATTGCACGACGTCGCCAGAACCCAAGTCGCGGGGATTCAGAGGCTTGCGACCGGCGAATCCTTCATCCTGCCGATGGTAAAAGCGGATGCGATCTTCTCCAAGCTTCCAACACAAATACACTTCTTGATTGTCGATGATGGCGGGGAAATCCAGCAGGCCCACGTCCAGATCCTTAATGACGCAGCCCGTTTCCAGAATTTTTTCCAGCGAAGACTTCATGCTAGACGCCAACCCGGTATGCTCCAGCCGCAGCTTGGCCAATTTTTCGTAGGGAACCAGGACGCCGCCCATCATCATGATGCGCGCGGAGACGGCTTGGAAATGATCGTCGATGCCGGAGAGTTTTTTGCGGCAAGCAATAGCTTCGAGCAGAAACGGCTCCAGGTCTCTTCGCGCACGCTCCGCTTCGGTCAAGGTAAAGATACGTTGCGGAGGTTCCGCTGTTTCGTCTTGTTCGGGGATATCGTCTTCGTCAGCCATGAATTCTCCCTGCAACCTGGTGCTTTGCTTACCGGCAATAATCTTGGGGGAATTATCGCAAGCGTGGCAATACTGCGTGTGACCGATGGCGCGATGCTAGCGCAAACTGAGCATGCGGTCGAGCGCCGCCTTGGCAAAATGGCGCGTGCGCTCGTCCACGGAAATCTGATTAACGATATTTCCCGCGGCCAAATTTTCCAGCGCCCACAGAAGATGATTGGGCGTAATGCGAAACATGGTGGTGCAGACGCAAACACTCTTGTCCAGAGACATCACGGTACGATCGGGAAATTCCTTGCCCAGCCGGTTGACCAAGTGAATTTCCGTGCCTACAGCCCACTTGGAGCCCGGCGCAGCGTTGGTGACCGCTTTGATGATGCGCTCGGTGGAGCCGATCTGATCGGCAGCCTGGGTGACTTCAAAGCGGCATTCCGGATGCACGATGACCTGAATGCCGGGAAAATCGCGACGCACGCGGGCGACATGCTCCGGAGTGAAGCGCTGGTGAACCGAGCAGTAGCCTTTCCATAAAATCACGCGGGCCTTGCGAATGGCTTCCTCGGAATTGCCGCCCAGTTCCTGGAAGGGATCCCACACGATCATTTCTTCGTGAGGAATGCCCATGCGGAAACCGGTGTTGCGGCCGAGATGTTCGTCGGGAAGAAATAAGATTTTGTTGCCTTGGGTGAAGGCCCAGGTCATCACTGCGTTCGCGTTGGAACTGGTGCAGACGGCGCCGCCGTGTTCGCCGGTGAAAGATTTGATGGCGGCGGTGGAATTCATGTACGTGACGGGAATCACCTTGCTCGTGTCGATTACCGATCCGAGTTCCGCCCAGCAGGCGTCGACTTGCCCGATGTCCGCCATATCGGCCATGGAGCAGCCGGCGCTTAAATCCGGCAACACGACGACTTGATGGTCGCGGCGCAAAATGTCCGCGCTTTCGGCCATGAAGTGCACACCGCAAAAAACGATGAATTTTCCTTGTGCTTCGGCGGCCTGGTAAGAAAGTTTTAGGGAATCGCCGCGAAAATCAGCGAATTTGACAACTTCATCGCGTTGGTAGTGGTGGCCGAGAATTACGGCATCTTTGCCGAGCTTGGCGCGAACGGCGGCGATGCGCTCGTCGAGTGTGTTGTCTGGCACCAGCAAGTAGGAATCAAAATCGCAGCCGACACCCTTTTCGACTTCGGGCGGCAACAGCGTGGGCGGCTGCGAGGCGCCGATCAGTGTGCCGGGTTGCGCGATGGAAATCAGATTGCTCATGTTTCGATTCACCAGTGCTTGCGGAGACGATTATCTCAACTCCGCTACTTACTAGCTAAATTAGATGAATTTTCTCCTGTTTTGGTGAGATTCCTCAGTTGTGGTGTACGCCCTAAAACGTACAAATTGGCGTGATGACCTCAGCCGCCGATAAACACCATGGTGCGCGACGGCGGATGAAAATCCGCAGCGTTGATACGGTGGCCTGCTTCTTTTTCCATGACCACGGAACGAATGTAATTGGCAATATCGGCGTCGGGCGCCCCACGGCGGAGCAGTCCGCGCAAGTCGTGATCGTCTTTGCTAAAGAGGCAGGTTCGCAATTTTCCGTCGGCTGTTAAGCGGATGCGCGAGCAGTGTCCGCAGAAAGGTTGGGTGACCGGAGCAATCAAGCCGATTTCCCCGGGCGCGCCGTCCGCAAAACGATATTTGCGAGCGGTCTCGCTGAGTTCGTGCGGAACTTGCTCTAGAGGCCAGCGCGCGTTAATACGCTCGAAAACCTCCGTGGCGGGCACTACAGCTTCGCGGTGCCAGTGGCGATCCGCGTCCAGAGGCATGAACTCGATGAAACGCATGACTACGCCGCGCTCGCGCGCGAAGGCGGCGAAATCTTCCACCTCATCGTCGTTGATGCCGCGCACCAAACAGCATTAATTTTTGCGGGGCCGAGCGGCGAATCCTGCACGGCAGTGATGCCGCGCAGGACGCTTGCGAAGGTCTTGGTTCGGGTGATTTTTTCAAAGCGGGCCGGGTTCAGCGAATCGAGGCTGATGTTAATGCGGCGCAATCCGGCGGCGAGAAGACGGGGGACGCGGTCAGCCAGTTGATGACCGTTGCTGGTCATAGACAGATCGCGCACGCCCAGTGCGCTTAGCCGCCCGATAAAATCTTCCACGCCCTCGCGCACGAGCGGCTCACCGCCGGTGACGCGGATTTTCTGTATACCGAGTTGCAGAAAAATCTTTGCCAAGCGATCGAATTCCGGCCAGGAGAGCAGTTCGTCGCGGTCGCGATAATTTTCGGGGTCGGCAGAGCGGCAGTAGACACAACGAAAATTACAGCGATCGGTAATCGAGATGCGTAGATCGGTGATTTGCCGTCCGAATTTGTCGCGAAGGGTCATCAGCAGTTGTTAGATGTTTGCGCAGCAGGCAGGGTCCAAACAAAAAACCCGACCTCATAGTGAAAGTCGGGAGCGGACGAAAATACGCATATTTTCGTCAAAACCCTCCTTTCCAAGCACGGGAGGCCGCAGCGTTTCCGCCGGGACCCTGAGGCGGACCATGCAGAAAATGAAGCTCTGCCTGGGCAACCGTCGCTCTGCGGGCCGTGGGTTGTCTCCCGGTAGGCCGGCATAGTCGGAGTTACGGCTACAGTTTACGCCCCGAAATCAGCACAAGCAATTCCGCACAGCCGCGCAAGGCGCTGGCTGGGAGGCTTGCGGGAATGTGGTAGAGTTTTTGCACGCCATGCGCATTTTCGTCTTAGGAACCGGAGCGACCGGTTCCCTCCTCGCACAACTTCTGGAGCGGCAAGGCCACACCGTGTGGTGCGGTGATCGCGACCCTGAACGCGCGCGGCGATTTCTGGGCAAGAAAAGCCTGATCCCCGTGGCACAGGTGAATGCGCGCAATTTGCGCGGGATAATTCGCGCGGCGCGCAATGCGCAATTGATCGTCAACGCTTCGGCGAGCGTCTTCAACCAGATCGTGATGCGCGCGGCGCTACATTTGCGGGCGCACTACCTGGATTTGAGCTCGCACCTGACGCAGAACCCTTTCAAATCCGAGCAATTCGCTTATGCGAAACGGTTTACCGAGAAAAATCGGCTGGCACTGATCAATACCGGGGCCGCGCCGGGGCTGACGAATCTGCTGGTGAAACGCGCGGCGGAATCGCTGGATGAAATTGCTTCCGTGCGCATCCGGCTATACGAAAGCACGGAAAGCGAAGATCCCATTTCGCAATGGTCGCCGGAAGTTTCGTTTGACGAGGCGATTTCGAGTCCGCGCGTGTATCGCAACGGAAAATTCAGGATGGAGAAGCGTTTTGCGGAGCTGGAGAAATTCCGGTTTCCGGAGCCGATTGGCGCGGCCAACGTGGTGCTGGCGGCGCAAGACGAAGTGGCGACGCTTCCGTATTTTATTCCGATGAGCAATATGGACGTGAAAATCGGCGGCAATGAGTTTGACCGCCTGCGGCGGTGGTACAAGCAGGGGAAACTTTCGAAGTCGCGAGGGATTCCACGGCAGCGTTTTCCGCAGACGTCTTCACCGCGCGCGATTGCCAAATTAATTCGCCAAGGGATTTTGCAGAATGCGCGATTCGCGGCGGCGGTTTTGGTGGAAGGTGTAAAGATCGGGAAAAAAGAGGATCAGCGATTGATGATTCGCAGCGATTGTGCGTTCCCGACGCTGTATCAGATTCGGCAGCAGGGACGTTTCACTACGCCGGTGGCTTACGCTACGGCGCACATTTCGGCGCTGTTCATCAAGAATTGGCCCAGGGATTTGGCGGGGGTTTGGGCGCCGGAACAGTTGCCGGTGGAGACGCGGCGCGCGATTATTGCGGGGATTCGGAAGCACAGCGTGCGCGTGACGCATCGGACGACGGTTTTGAAAACGCTGGACAGCGACGCGGAATAGTTGTGCCGTTGTCGACACTAAGGAAAGTCAAGAACCGCACCCACAAAATCAGTGGGTGCGGCACCCGAGTCGTTGAGTTCAGGGACAACTTCCGAAACTCAAGGGCATCACCACTCTACAAGCGCGCTTCGAATACCAGATTGAATGGAGTTTGTGTGGCGCGGCGGAATTTTGTGAAGCCGCCGGAGGTGACCACTTCGCGGAGGCGTTTTTCTCCGGCTTGCGCGCCCAGGGCCAAGCCAACTTCTTGCGAGAGCGAGGCCGGCGTGCACAGGAAGGTAGACGCTCCGTAGAAGGCGCGGCCGATCGGGTTCAAGTTGTCTTCGAGTTTGTCTCCGGCGAAGGGTTCGACGATCATCCACGTGCCCTCTTCCTTGAGGGTACTGCGCACGTGCTTGGCGGCGCCGGCGGGATCGCCCATGTCGTGCAGACAATCGAACATGGTGACGAAATCGTAATCGTTACCGGGGAAAGTTTTCGCGGCGGAGACTTCGAAACGGATGCGGCCGTCGACGCCGGCTGCCTTGGCGCGCGATTTGGCGGAATCGATAGAGCCCTGGTGGTAGTCGAAGCCCACAAATTCCGACTTCGGATAAGATTTCGCCATCAGAATTGTGGAAGCCCCCAAACCACAGCCGACATCGGCAACGCGCGCGCCGCCGTTTAGTTTCGCTTCCACACCCTCCATGGAGGGAATCCACGAGCTGACCAGATTTGCCGCGTAGCCCGGGCGGAAAAATCGCTCGGTGCCTTCGAACAGTTCGGCGTGATGCTCGTGCCAGCCGAGGCCCTCGCCGGAAACAAAACGCTCTTCCAATTTTTCCAAGGCCTTCAGAGAAGCCAGCGCCACTTGAAACGCGCCGGGTAGAAACGCCGGGCTGCTTTCATCGGCCATGGCGAAGGCCTGTTCTTCGCTCAAATGAAATTTCCCGTTGGACGGATCGTAGGTGACGTAGCCGCCGGCGGCCTGATTCGAAAGCCATTCGCGAATGTAGCGTTCCTTGGTGCCGGTGGCATGCGCCAGCTCAGCCGGAGTTTGCGGTCCGGATTTCGCCAAGGCTTTGTAGAGGCCCAGCTTGTCGCCGATGCGCACCAAGCCGGCGTTGAATGTGGCGCCGAAGTCGACGACTGCTTTTCCGAGAAACTCGTGCAACTTATCCATATCGATGGGCATGATTTTTTCTCTCCGTCAGAGGATGCCGCTGGGAGGGCGTTGACCAAAGATTGTACGGCGGAGTATGCGCTGGGCGAAAGTAAAATTTGTGTAAAGGCTCAGCAGCAGCGATTGGGGCGGGAATAGCGGCGATTCACGCGGTCGAGGTAAAACTGCTGAGCGGTGAGCGGCGTTTGGGCGGAAGTGCGTGTGGCTCGGGAAGAGAGATAGCGCTCGTAGGCGGCGTCGCCGCACCATTCGCGGAGTCCGCGCCACACGGTTCGAACTGACCTTGCGATATGGGAGAGAGGCGTGGCGTTTTTTGGCGCGCGCATCAGTCGTCTCCGTGGGCGGCGCCGGAATAGTTTTCTTGCCAAGCGGTACGCGTGTACGGCGCTTCGTGCAGCAGGGCGGGCTTGCGTTTGCTCAGCAGCAGGAACCACTGCACCGCGGCTTCGGCGAGGAGCACGAGGATCATCAACGCCAGGACGGCAGTGACCGCTGCGTCGAGGCGTTGATTGAATATGATGCGCTGCGTTTCTACAATTTTTGCGGCAGGGACTTTGCCGGCCGCGAGCTGCGCTGCCAAGCCGTGCGTGAACGATAAGAAGCCGATGCGGGGATTAGGACTGAAAATCTTCTGATAACTGGCGGTCATGGTGATGATCACCAGCCAGATCATGGGCAGCAGTGTGACCCACAGCCATTTCAGTTTTCCCATCTTGATGAGAATGGTGGTGGCGACTACAAGTGCTACCGCGGCGAGCAGTTGATTCGAAATGCCGAACAGCGGCCAGAGAGAATTGATGCCGCCGAGCGGGTCGATCACACCTTGGTAGAGAAAATATCCCCACAGGCCGACGATCAGGGCGCTGGAAATGAGCATGCCCGGCACCCAGGAAGTGCGCGCGAATGGCTTCCAGACGCGGCCGCCCATTTCCTGAATCATGAAGCGACCCACGCGGGTGCCGGCATCCAGCACGGTGAGGATGAACAGCGCTTCGAACATGATCGCGAAGTGATACCAGATGCTGAGCAGACGCGGACCGCCGATGGTGCTCGAAAAAATTTGCGCCATGCCGACGGCGAGTGACGGCGCACCTCCCGCGCGATTGAGCAGAGTAATTTCTCCGACGGATTTGGCGAGATCCGTCATGGTGCCGGCGGCGAGTGGGTAGCCCCAGTCGCTGATGGTTTTCGCGGCGGCGTCCGCGGTGCTGCCCACGATGCCGGCGGGACTGTTGATGGCGAAGTAGACGCCGGGAGTCATGGCGCAAGCCGCAACCATAGCCATGACGCCCACGAAAGACTCCAGAAGCATGGCGCCGTAACCGATCATCCGCGCCTGGCTCTCGCGCAAAATCATTTTTGGCGTGGTGCCGCTGGAAATCAGCGAATGGAAACCGCTGATGGCGCCGCACGCGATGGTGATGAAGCAGAACGGGAAAATTTTTCCGGCGAAGACGGGGCCGCTGCCATCGATAAATTTAGTCAACGGCGGCATTTGAATGTCCGGGCGGACCAGTATGATGCCGGCGGCCAAAGAAAAAATCGCGCCAGCTTTGATGAACGCGCTGAGATAGTCGCGCGGAGCGAACAACAACCACACCGGCAAGGCGGACGCGGCGAAGCCGTAAGCGATTAGCGCGAAGGCCAGCGCAACGCCACTAAACGTAAATGCGTGCGCCCAAGAAGGAGACTCCGCCACCCACTGACCGGCAACCACGGCGAAGAGCACGAGCGCAACGCCAATCGCCGAAGCTTCCAACACACGTCCGGGTCGCAAAAATCGTAGATACAGACCGAGCAGCATGGCGATGGGAATGGTGGCGGCAAGTGTAAAGGTGGCCCACGGCGATGATTTCAGCGCGTTGACGATCACCAAAGCGACTACGCCGAGAAGAATCACCATGATGGAGAGCACTGCGATTTGCGCGATAACCCCGCCACGTCGGCTGACTTCTTCGCGCGCCATTTCACCGAGCGATTTTCCGTCGCGTCGAATAGAGAAAAATAAAATTACGAAATCCTGCACGCAGCCGGCGAACACGGCTCCAGCGATCAACCAAAGCGTGCCGGGCAGATAGCCGAATTGGGCGGCGAGTGTGGGTCCGACGAGCGGACCGGGTCCGGCGATGGCGGCGAAGTGATGGCCGAACAACACCCACTTGTTGGTGGGCACAAAATCGCGGCCATCGTCGAACCGTTCGGCAGGAGTCGCCCGCGTGTCGTCCGCCGTGAGTAAACGCGCGGCAACGAACGCGGAATAGAAACGAAGCGCCAACGCGTAACAGCCGAGCGCGGCCACCACGAACCACATCGCGTTGATAGGCTCGCCACGATGCAGCGCGATTTTCGCCAGCGCACCCGCGCCAACGATGGCCACTACGCACCACACCGCAAAGCGGAGCCCTCGCTTCATTTTGTTTTGTTGGCGGTCGCCGAGGCGGAGGGCGGCACGCTGTCGGCGATAAATTTGGCGATGTCCTGCTTCATTTTTGCCAGCGAAGCAAGTTGCACGTAGGTCATGTGGCCAGTTTCGTAGTACGCGCCGCTGAGGTGGCCACGCAATGAAGGATCGAGCCCCAGGTGATCGAACGTGTAGTCCGCCGCAAAAAACGGCGTGGCCAAATCGTAGTAACCCTTGGCGACGAATACGTGCAGGAAGGGATTTTCCGTCATCGCGGTGCGCAGCTTTTCCGCAACATTGACGTAGCGATTTTCGTAGGGGGCGAAGTTCCACGGACGCACGCGGCCAGTCAGAATTTCATACGGCAAATCGCTGTCGAATTTCAAATCGCTGCGCACGTAATCATTCAGCATTCCGGCGTACGGCCCCATAATTGCCGCGATACTCGGATCGTATTCCGGCGTCTCGCCCGCGGCGTCGCGGTCGATTCCGGTGAAGCGGCCATCGATTCGCCCCACGGTTCGCCGTTCGCTACGCAGCAACTGTTTGGTGAAGCGTTGAATCTCCACGCGCAGGTCGGTCAGCTCTACGTATTCCGTGGAGAGCCCGGTAAGCCTCGCCACTTTCTGCGCGATTTCCGTGCGTTTCGCCGCCGGCAATTGGTCGCCTTGCATCAAGGCATCCGCATATTCGCCGGCCGCAAATCTACGAGACTCTTCCACCACCTTGCTCACATCCTGCGCCTGCAGGTCGGCCGGCAATTTCTTGTGATACCACGCGATGGCCGTATATGTTGGCAGATACAAAATACAGGGCAAATCGTTGCCGGGATCGAATTCGGCCGTCTCAAAATTCAAAATGGTGGAAATCAGGATGATTCCATTGAAGTACATGCCGAAGCGCTGCTGCATATAACTCGACAGTCCCGCCGCGCGCGTAGTTCCGTAGCTTTCCCCCGCCAGAAATTTGGGCGAAGACCAGCGCTTGTTGCGGGTGGCATACAGACGAATGAATTCGCCGACCGACTGCACGTCTTCCTCAACGCCATGAAACTGTTTTGCCGGCTCGCCTGGGACCTCGCGGCTGTAACCCGTGGAAACCGGATCGATAAAAACCAGATCGCAGACGTCCAGCAAAGACGATTCGTTGTCCACCAGTTTGTACGGAGGCGGCAACAGCGAACCCGCGTCGCCCATCTGCACCCGGCGCGGACCGAACGCCCCCAAATGCAGCCACACCGAAGCCGAGCCGGGTCCACCGTTAAACGTAAAACAAATCGGCCGCAGCGAAAGGTCGGTAACTTCGTCCTTCGTGTAGGCCACATAAAAAATGCTGGCCTTGGGCGTGCCGTCTTCTTGCTTCAACAAAATCGTTCCAGCCGTCGCGGTGTACTTCACGTCCTGCCCGCCAATTCGCACGGAATGCTTTGTCGTGGAAATTTTCTCTTCGGGCTTCTTGTCCTTGTCGTCCTTCTTCTCTTCTTTTTTCTCGTCTTTGGGTTTTTCCGCAGACTCCGCAGGCGCGGAAGGAGGTGTCCCCCGTCGCTGTGCAGATGCCGGTCCCGCGGCCATAAAAAACCCCAAAGCTGAAATCAAACAAAAGACGCGCCGTATATTCACAATCGCTCCCGCGAATTCAATCTCGCCACAAGACACCACCGCGCATCCTATGCGACCGCCAAAACCACGTCAAATCAATCCGCGCGTAAACCGTAAATACAATGCACCGCCTTGTAGGGGCGCAAGATGTTGCGTCCCCAGCTTGCCCGGCTGAAAATATCAACTGCCCTCGTTTCCTTTCTAAAACGGATTGAATTATGCTGTCCGATTCGCAAGCAACCGCAGATCATCAGGCAACCGCCGGCACAATCGAGGGCTCAAGATGGGTTCAAATCGCCAACTCTTCACCAACATGCTCCTGATGGGAAGCTTCGCCAGTTGTTGCCTCGTCCATCGTCCTCTTGCCGCTGCCGATACTCCCAAGGCCGCAACCACAGTTCCCCCGCCAAAAACCGAGCCTTGGAAGCCCGAAGACATTATTTACGCCGAGCGCGCCAATCAATTGCGAATTTCTCCAGACGGCAGGTGGCTCGTGTGGGTCAAGTCCACCGGCGACAAAGAGAAAGACGCGACCGTCGCCAATCTGTACCTTTCGAGCCTCACGGAAAATAAAGAGATTCAGTTGACCCGCGGCAGCGACAGCAACGGCCAGCCGCAGTGGTCTCCCGATGGCCAACTGATCGCGTTCACCAGCAACCGCGCTCGCTTTGGCGCCAAGCCAGACACGGCACCAGTGCAAATCTGGCTGATCAATCCGCACGGCGGCGAACCGTGGACCCTGACGGAACTCGCTCGCGCCCCGCGCCGGATCGATTGGCTGGACAAAGACACGATTATTTACAGTGCCGAAGAAGACCCCGCGCTGTACGAGCAGGAAATGAAGCGTAAGAAAGATGATTCTGAAATTGTCGACGACGCCGAGCACGCGGCGCCAGTTCGGCTCTACAAAATCAATGTAAAAGATAAAAAGATTACTCGCCTCACCACCAACACTGACTGGATCGATACTTGGGCGGTTTCCAAAGATGGAAAATATGTTGCCGCCGTTCATGACCGAAGCCTGCACTATACCTTCGACCAAAAAGTTCCTCCGATCACTGTGCTGCACGATCTGTCTGCCGGAACGGACAAGCAGATTTTTACCGAAGGTCGTATTCGCCCGCGCCACCTGGAGTGGGCTCCGGACAATTCCGGTTTCTACGCACTCGCGCCATTTTCCAATGATCCGAAGTTTCTGACCGCCAGCGTGGAGCGGCTTTATTTTTATGATGTCTCCGCTAAGTCCATCACACAGGTTCCGCTCGACTGGGAAAACGGAATTGGCTCGGAGTTGATCGCCACTCCGGATGGATTTGTGACTGGGCTTGCAGCCGGCGCCCATTTCGAGACTTCGCGATACGCGCGCACAAATTCCGGCGGTGCGTGGTCCTGGAAGCGTGCCTCGCTCGAAGGCGAGCAGGCGAAAAACATCCAGGCCTTCGAGATCAGCGAGGACGGCAAGACCCTCGTCTATCAATATTCCACGGCCAGCAAGTTGCCGCAGCTTTATCGCGCACAACTGGACGGCACGAAAATTGTTTCACCAGTGCAAATCACCAAGCTGAATGAGAATTTGATCAAGAATCGCACCTTTGCGAAAAGTGAAGTGATTCACTGGAAGGGCTCGAACGATGAGCAAGTCGAAGGAATCCTCTACTACCCCGACAACTACGAAGCCGGCAAAAAGTATCCGCTGATTACCGCGATCCACGGCGGGCCCAGCGGACACGACAGCGATGCCTGGGCCGACAGCTGGGCCTATCCCACCAATCTTTTCACGCAGCGTGGCGCGTTCGTCTTGAAACCCAACTATCACGGCAGCAACAATTACGGATTGAAGTGGGTGGAATCCATCTGCTGCGGAAAATACTACGACCTCGAAACGCCCGACATTAACAATGGCGTCGACGATCTAATTGCCAAAGGTTTGGTTGATCCAGACAAGATCGGCACTCTAGGCTGGTCTAACGGCTCGATTCTTTCGACCAGCTTGATCACCACTTATCCCGACCGCTACAAAGTGGCCAGCGTCGGCGCCGGCGACGTCGAGTGGATCAGCGACTGGGGCAACGTGATGTTCGGCGATTCTTTCGATTCCTACTATTTCGGTAAATCGCCGATGGAAGATCCGCAACTATACATTCGGAAATCCCCATTTTTCAAAATGGACAAAATCAAAGCGCCTGTACTGATTTTTCACGGCACCAACGACACCAACGTGCCCACCGCGCAAAGCTGGTCTTACTTCCGCGCGCTGCAGTATTACGACAAGGTTCCCGTAAAATTCGTACTCTTCCCCGGCGAGCCCCACGGCCCGCGCAAGTTGACGCACCAGATGCGCAAGGTGGAAGAAGAAGTCGCCTGGTTCGATAAATATTTCTTCAAGACCTCTAAGACCGAGGATCCGGCCTTGAAGAAGGATTCACCACTCGCCGAATTGAGCCGAAAGAGCGATGCGCAGAATTTGAACGGACTATTCGGAAAATCATTTGAAACCAAGAAGTACACCGTCCTTTTGCCGGAAACGGTAAAGCGTGATGGACTGGAAATCGGCAGATTTGAAGTCACCGTCGGTCAAATTTTGGGTTTTTCCATAAGCGATGCCGCAACCGCGGCACAGGTAAAATCCAGATACGCCGTCGTCGATACGCGGCCACCGACAAAGGGCTCCACCGAACTTAACCAAGCGGCTCACAATGTTTCGCTCGACGAAGCGCGGCAATATGCGGAATGGTTAAGCAAAACCACCGGCGACGTTTGGCGAATACCCTTCGAAGACGAGGTGAAAGATCTATACAGCTATCGTGACGGTCAAAATACGCTGGACTACTGGGCGGGTTACGCACCGAATCCGGAGGATGCAGCTCGGCTGCGCGAGAAAGCCAAAGAACTAAAGGGCTCTGCGCCACTACTAAAAGAAGTGGGCAGCTTCCGCGGCCAAGGCAAAGACGACGAAGAGCCAATTTACGATTTGGGTGGCAACGTAGCCGAGTGGGTCTTGATGCGCGATGGTAAAGGTAAAGTGATCGGCGGCAGCGCCGATTGCCCCGCCTCACCAGAAGCGAATTGCACGCCGGCCCCCGAATACATCGGCTTCCGCGTGGTGCGTGGTCGCAGCAAAGCCCGCGCCGACAGCCGCAACTCCAGCCCAGTGATTGTAGGGGCACGGCATGCCGTGCACGCCGTAACACCGGCAACAACGCAACCGGCACGGCACGCCTTGCCTGACGAGACAGTTTGGCACTTGCGTGATTATGGCGTCGTGACTACGCTGAAGTCATGGGCGACTTCACTCCTACTGAACGCAGCAAAGTGCGGCGGCATCCCGAACGCGCCAGTTACGACCGCGAATTGGTGCACGCGATTCTCGATCAGGCGTTTGTTTGCAACGTCGCGTTTGTCGTCGATGGCCTGCCCTACGTGGTGCCGACCAATTACGTGCGCGACGGCGAACGGTTGCTGCTGCATGGCTCGATTGCCAGCCGGCTGATGACCACGCTGGCCAGCGGTGCGCCGTTTTGTCTGAGCGTTACGCTGCTGGACGGAATTGTTTTTTCGCCGACGGCTACCGGCCATTCTGTGAATTATCGCTCGGTGGTAGTGATGGCCACGGCGGACAAAATCGAAAGTGCCGAAGACAAACTGGAAGCCATGCGCAAATTCGTTGAGTACGTAGCCCGCGACCGCTGGAAAGCTGTGCGCCCGCCCAGCGAAAACGAATTGAAAGCCACCATGGTGCTGGCCGTTCCGCTGGTGGAAGTGTCCGCAAAAACCCGCACCGGTTTCGCCGTCGACAACGAAAAAGAGTACGAGACCTCAGCATGGACCGGCGTGCTCCCGTTTGCCTGGACGCCCGGCACGCCAATCAACGACCCCCGCGCCAAATCCGCCGTGCCAGTCCCAGCAAATATTCAGAATTACAAACGGCCACAGTAATTTGGTAGCACAGGCATTCTTGCCTGTGCAGCTTCAACGTCGCCACAGCTTACGTGCACAGGCAAGAATGCCTGTGCTACTACTTCTTTCGTGAACCCTGCTTCTCAGCCGGTCTGTTTCGGACCGCCACCTTCTTCTTGTTCTTTGCCTTTCCGGCGCGCTCGAGCATCCTCTGCACCATCAGTTTGACGCGCTTCTCGCGCGTACTGGCGTGTTTGGCGTTATTCAAGTACCAGAGAACCTGCCGGCGGAGCGGCAGCGTCAACCCGTTAAACGTTTTCAGGGCAACCGGTTTGGCCGCCAGCGCCTTCGCCAAATCAGGCGGCACAATCGCCGGACGCAGCGCCTCGTCCAGCATCAGCGTCACTTCCACTTCAGCTCCCGCATCAATCTTCAATTTTCGCCAGATGCGGCTGTGAATGTGCAGCCGGTAACAGCCCTTCTTTCCCGGTGACAACGTGCTCTTGAAAGGCCGGCCCTCGACAAAGCCATGCACCGGAGGATGTTTCAAGTCTCCAGTGGCGCCCGCACGAATCGCTGCCGAAGCATCCGCCGGAACGTCCACGCACCGCATGATCCAGATTTTCTGAATCGGCGCGACAAAAATATGTTCCTGGTCTCCAGCCGCCATGGGCAGAGAATACCGCGGACTGATTGTTCGGAGAAGCTGTGAGTTTTCTGAAAAGTTGCGAAGACACCGGACCAAACGTCGTCGCAACTTTGGCTAACGAAGGGTTTTGCGAAGGATGACGATCGCGCCGATACCTAGCGCGAGAACTGCAATGACGAGGATAGTAGCCAGGACCACGGATACCTCGTTGATTATCGGAGCGGCGACGAAAAAGGGCCTGCACTTCGAAACTCAGGGTAAAAAGACCCGCCGCTACAACTCAGTGGCAGCCGCAGCCTCCGCCACAGCAACCGCCGCCTCCGCCCGATTGAGGCGTGAACGATTTACTCGATCCACCCGCCGTGGCGGAGCTGAATACGGAAAGCTGAATCGTGGCCTTCTTGCTGGCGCACTTCGGGCAGGAGATTTCCTGCTGCTTGTTAATCACAATCTTTTCAAACTCGTTTTTGCAGTCGTCGCAGATGTATTCGTAGATGGGCATCGTTGTTCCGGAGTCTTCTCGTTTTAGCTTCCGTTACTTCCCTTTGATTATAGCAAGAGGTAGCGCAACCTTGCTGGGGCTCCGTATAAACGCTCGCGAACGCAAAAACGGCCGGACTTTTCAGTCCGGCCGTTCGCATTAAGGGTTAGATTGGAAAATTAGTCGCCGGCGACTGCTTCCGCTTCCGGTTGCTTCGGCGCGGGAGCGATGCTCACTGGCTTCCCGGCGTTGGCAAAATTGGCTGGGGTGGCTTTGGCGATGTCGCTGACCGAGCCGATCTGCACCACGGTCGGCTGAGGCTTCTTGAGCACCAGCTCTTCGTAGATGGCGCGCACTTTGGCTTGTTCGGCCAAAGCTTGCTTGCGGCGAATGCGATCTTCTTCGCTCGCTGTGAGAGGAATGTCGTGCTCAAGGTGCCGCACGCGCGCGGCGTCGTTGGCATCGATCACCAAGGAGTGTTCGAACGTGTCCAGGCTGACCGCTTTGCCCTTGGCGTAGATTTCGTGTTTGCCGTGATTCTTGTACCACTCGGCAACCGTCGCGTTCTTGTGCATGTTTTCGATGATCTGGCGCCAGCCCACACCGGTGTTGTACGCGCAGAAGGAAATCTCACCCTGCTGCGTGGCGTAGGGGATGATGCACATTTCGGTGCGGCGGAAATCGTAGTTGAACAAATCCTGGAACCACATGCCGGCGATGAACAGGAAGTTCCAAGGATCCTGGCGGCGCTTCATGGCGTCGTCGAAGCCACGGTCCGGCGAAGTGCGGCCGTACTTGGTGGTGGACTTGCGAGTGAGCGCCCAAGTCTTGTCGAACTTCTTGAAGAGGTCGTACAGCTTCAAGCCCTTCGGTCCTTCGAACGGCTTGTAGTTCTTCAAGAGGGCCATGGCCATCATGAAGTTAGAGAAAGTCTTGCCGCGCGCCGCGTCGGTGATGTCCGTCACGTCTTTGGTGAGCTGCACGGCATCGAGGAAGCGCGGAACCGGCGCCCACTCTTTGGTCTCTTTGTTGATCATCAGCGCGGTGCCCACGCCGCAGTTCGGGTGGCATCCGCAAGAGAGCGAGCCCCACTGCGAATCCTGGCCCTTCACCATGTCCGAGAATCCGGCAAAGGTGCTGATGAACGAAATGGGGAACCAATCGCGCGTCGGCTCCACTTTTCCAACCTGCGTGCTGACATCCTTCGCAAGATGCGAAAGCGTGTAGCGCTGGCGCAAACGGCGTTCCGGGGTGATGTCTTCGTCGCGGCCGGTAAACGAAACCGGCTGGAAGCTCACGAACGCGATTTTCTTGGGGTTCTCCATCGCGAACTTCACGACGGTGCCGACCTGATCGTTGTTCACGTTGTTGACGATGGTGACGACTAGCACAATTTCGATGCCGGCTTCATGCATGTTCTCAATGGCGCGCAGTTTCACGTCAAAGAGGTTGCCGATCTGGCGATGGCCGTTGGCGTCGTTGCCGATGCCGTCAAATTGCAGGTAGGCGTAGCGCATACCTGCGTCAAATGCTTTCTTGCAGAACTCTTTGCTCTTGGCAAACTCGATGCCGTTGGTCGCCGCTTGTACGCTGTTGTAGCCAATCTTGCGCGCGTGCTTGACGGCGTCCAGGAAGTACGGGCTCATGGTGGGCTCGCCACCGGAGAACTGTACGGACATCTGCCGGCGCGGCTTGATCTTCAGCGCGTTATCCAGAATCTCCTGAATTTCTTCCCAGCCCAGTTCGTGAACGTAGCCGACCTGGTTGGCATCCATGAAGCAGGGATCGCACATCATGTTGCAGCGGTTGGTCAGGTCGACGGTGAGCACCGATCCGCGTCCATAGCGCACGGTGGAAGAACCATGCTTGTGCAGGTCTTCATCGTTGTGCGCCGGAATATCGCGGCCGGGATACTGCTTCTCAATCCAGTTCAGCCATTTGGAGTCGATGGCCATCATGTCTTCATAGTGGCCGTGCTGCGGGCACTCTTTGACCATCCAGACCTGGCCGTCGCGCTCAATAATCTGCGCCTTAATCTCGCCGATCTTCTCGCTCATCAAATCGCGCCAATCCTTCTTACCGGCGATGATGGCTTCGCGCGCTTCTTTCACGCACGCGGGACACAGCGAATCAGTTTGCCGCGGGAAGCCAAGCGTCGGCTTGGTCTTCTCCCAAGACTTCAGCAGTGGCTTGTCTGACCACTGTGGCGTTACGGACGGATTCGGATTCTTTTTATTGAAATGCTGAATAGTGTTGAACGTGAAACCGGCAGTCTTGCAGACCGCCCAATCGATACTGCGGAAAAGTTGCGTGCTAACGCGATTCGCCATAAACCTCTACCCTCATATTCTCGGCTGGACGCCGAAACTCAGTTTTTCGTTCTGAGCAGAGCCCCAATTAAAATGCTTCCCCCAAGGGCTCAATTCGATACTCATCAACGTACCACACGAGCGTAGTACGTCGAATAAGTCTTTCGACACCTATAGTTTGAAGGTAAACGGCAGGGGATGCCAGCAGCTTACGGCGAACGGTCGTATTGTACGGTTAAACGGTATTAGGGGGGATTAATGCGGCCTGTAAGTGGTCTGCTGGGGCCGCTTAAGAAGGGTTACTCCTAGCGCACGCGGCCTCCTCGTTTTCGCCCAACCAGCTCTTTCCGGACGCGAATTACTCGTTCAACGTGGGCCGCAGCACGGAAATCACAAAGTGAGCGAAGTGCGAAGCGCCCTCATCCAGTTGCAGCCAGCGCACCACGCAGTGATCCGCTAGGTATTTTCCCACACGCGCTTCGGGAATCCCCAAGTGTTCCGCCAGCTGCGGCTTGATCGATTCCGCGCCGCGCTTGGTCGTTCCGCCTCGCAACATATTCGCGATGGCGATGCGCAGCGTCTGGCAGGATTCCACGTAGTAGTAGCTGGTCAGGTCCGAATCCGAGAGCAGGAACACGCCCGGGCCCACAGGAGCGTTCACCGTGTCGTCCAGTTTGGCCGGCTCGCAGGTCAGCAGCCGGCGGAATTGCATCTCCAGCAGATTTAGCCGCGAAGAAAGCCCCGGATCACCGTAACGGCCTTTCACGCTGGGCGCGCTAAAGTCCGACGGAGCGTCCACCGGCAGCGGCGGCAACGGCGGGCGAACCGATAGTGTTGGTGCGCCGGTCGCTCCGCCGGTCATTTCTGCACTATCCGGACCCGGCGCCGAACGGCGCGAGGAAACATGGCTGCCTCGGCCCGAACTGTGGCCAGCGGCCGATCGCCCCGATTCGCGTCGTGGCGGAGCCGCCACAGGAGCGACGCTCGCGGCGGGCACTTCGCCGTTGCCCGCAACCGCGGGCGACTTCCGCCGGTTCCGTCCTCCGCGACGTCCCCGGCGTCTACGCTTCGCGTCCGCCCCAGCCGGAGCGCCTTCCCCACCGGCAGCCGCGGACTGCACCTGGCTGCTCACCGCCACCACAGATTCAAACACCGCGGCGTTCTGCTCAAACGGCAATCCCGGCTCGGGCATAGTCAACGAAAAAGCCGGCGGCGCCATTTCCTTATCAAAAACATCCGTTGCGCTTTCAGCACCCGCCGCGGCCGATTTCGCCGGCGCCTTTTTCACCATCGCCGCGTCTTCCGCGCGCGCCGCTTCCAGCGAGCCTTCAGGCACTTCGCAACCCAGCCGCACCGCGGACTCCAGCGCTTTCACTTTCCAGTCCGCACGCCGAAACCGCCCTGCGGCGGCGATATACCATTTGCCCGATTCTGCGGCTTGCCCCGCCGTTTCGAAATGCCGCGCCAGTTCGAACGCCACCATGGCGTCCTGCGTCTTTTCGTAAAGATTGGTTAGCTGTGCGGCAGGATCTTTGCTGGTGCGCGCGCGGCGAATCCGAGCGGTAATCTGTTTCCAGTCGGCCATACGATGACGGGCATTGTAGCAGCGGAATGCAGGAACGGCTAGTAAAGTCCGCTTTGGAACAGTCTTCGCCGGCAAACGCCCAGCCCCAGAAAAAACCGTTGTTGGGTACTCTTTGCCGATTGACGCCGTGGAACTTGCTGAGTATCCTCAGGTTGGATATTTGGGGGTTCTTATGGGACGAGTCCGGGGAATTTTAGCTGCCACGATGTCAATGGCTATGCTGGCGACCCCCTTGTGGTCGGCGCCGACGCCCGCTTCGCAACTCGGCATAGTGGTGTTCGCTGATCGCGCCAAGGTTGGCGTCGCTCCCGCTTCCGTGGGAAGCACAGTGTTTGGCGGCGACAAACTCACCACCGAGGCCGACGGCAGCGTGCAGATTCGTTCCGGAGCCGCGCGGTTCCTGCTCTCCAGCTCCAGTGGAGCCATCCTATCCAACGACGATTCCAGTCCCGCGGCAACGCTCATTTCCGGTACCGCAACTTTTTCTACCGCCAACGCCAACGCCTTTACTCTGCGTTTCGCTAACGCCACCATCCGCGCCAACACAGACGAACCCACAGTAGGCCAAGTCAGTGTCATGAGCTCGCGCGAATTGCTCGTAAAAAGCACGCGCGGTTCACTGCTCTTCAGCGTAGCCGGCGAAACCAAAATCATTCCGGAAGGCACCGCCTTTCGCGTAATTCTGGATCCCACTGCTGCCGAAGCGGCCGCAGCTGAGGCCACTCCTGGAGCAGGTGGGGGCCATCCGAAAAATGGCCCGCCAGTTAGCGCCGGGACCAGCAAGTTTGTGTGGTACGCCGTAGCTGTCGTAGCTGCAGCTACGATCATAGCCGTCCACGCAGCCTACGAGAGTCCTGATCGCCCCTAAGTTTTAGATTTTAGCTTTACACAACTTATGCGAAAAATGCGCGCAGCCCTCGCGTTAACACTTGTCGTCGTTGTGTTTGCCACACCCGTTTGGTCCTCGCCAACTTCAGAGCAGCTTGGGATTGTGGTGTTTGCCGAGCACGCACACGTAGGAACCGCTGCGGCATCGGCCGGAAGCACCTTGTACGCCGGCGATAAACTCACTACGGAATCAACGGGAAGCATTCAGGTCCGCGCAGGTGCCGCGCGATTTTTGCTGGCCGGTGACGCTATCGCCACTCTCTCTAGCGACGAAGCTCGTTTGGCTGCGACGTTAACTGCCGGGACCGCCACCTTCTCCACCTCGGCCGCCAGAGCCTTTACGTTGCATTTCGCAAACGCGGCGATTTGCGCGAACTCTGACCTGCCGACTGTCGGTCAGGTCTCCGTGCTCAATTCTAGAGAACTGTTAGTGAAAAGCACTCGCGGTTCGCTGGCTTTCAGCGCGGGGGGCGAAACTCGCGTAGTCGCCGAGGGCACGGCGTACCGCGTGATTCTGGACCCGACCGCCAGCGAGGTTGCCACGGCGGCGTGCTCACGCGAAAGCGGACGATTCGCAAAGCGGAGTGCAACGGGCCGGCGAAATTTCTCGCGTCATACCTGATGTGACCGTTGGGCGCGATGGAAAAACCATCGCGGCCTCCGCCAATTTCGTAGTGGATTGGCAAGACCAGATTAACACCCAGACAAACGCCCGCGCACGTGTGGGGCTCGACGACGGGTCCGTTCTGAATGTCGGTTCAGACTCCCTGATGCGTGTCGTGAAACACGACGCCACCGCGCAGCAAACGGAGCTGGAACTGACCTACGGAAAACTTCGCAGCCGCGCGCAAAAAATTTCCAAGCCTGTCGGAAAGTTTGAGGTGAGTACCGCAGCGGGAGTAGCGGGCGTGGTAGGCACCGATTTCTATCTGGATTATGTCGGCGACACCATGAACGTGATCGTGTTTGCCGGAGTCGTGCGCGTCTGCAATCTTGCGGGCGTTTGCGTGCTGGTAAAAGCCGGCGAAATGACCAAGCTGAAAAAAGACGACAACTCCGCGCCTCCTCCGCCGGTGCCCGCGAGTCTTGCAGCGATGACCAGTGCGTCCACCGACACGGAAACCGGTCCGGAGTCCGGCCTCTCAGCAGGAAGCGAAGAACGCGCCCAGAAACAAAAGGGAAGCCACCCTCCGGTCAGCACCGCCACCAGCCACTTCGTGTGGTATGCGGTAGCCGTGGTAGCCGCCGTCACGGCCGTGGGAATCAGCCAAGCCTCGCCCGAGAGCCCCGACCATCCTTAATTTTTCTTAGCGCTCAGAGCAAATTCCGTATTGTCGCAATTGACTATGCCGTTTCCTCGACGCTCGCCCCTGTAGGCGTCGGGCTTCAGCCCGGCATGGAGTATCATTTGCGTTTTCTGCAACGATACCCCTCGTTCTTGCCTTAGATCGCCGCCACCACCTCAATCTCCACCAGCGCATCCTTAGGTAGCCGCGCCACCTCCACTGTCGACCTCGCCGGCGGAGCCATCGTAAAGTAACGCGCGTACACTTCATTCATCGCCGCGAAATCGCCCATATTCTTCAAAAATACCGTGGTCTTGATCACATGCGGCATCTTCGATCCGGCGGCTTCCACAATTCCCTTCACATTCTCCAGCACTCGCTCAGTCTGTTCGCGCACATCTCCCGCGGACATTTCGCCCGTCTTGGGGTCCAGCGCCACCTGCCCAGACACAAACAAAAATCCATTCACGCGCACCGCTTGCGAATACGGTCCGATAGGCTTCGGTCCGCGATCCGTCAGCACCACATCTCTCATAGCAGTTCTCCTTTTAAGACGAGGCGATTCTCTTCAACCCAAAAAAATTCCGCAGACTCCAACTAACGAGGGTGCCGCACCCACTGGTTCTGTGGGTGCGGTTTTTCGCCAACAAAATCCACACTTGCCCTCAATGCGCCGTCCCCACCGCCATCTCCGATACCTCTGATTGTGAAACTCGCGCCCCCTCATACCGCGCTCGAAAATCCGCCGGCACTCCCGGACGCTTCATCCAGTGGCGCACAAACTCCGCCACATTCTGATTTACCTCTTCTTCGAATGCTGCAATCAGGTCGTCCAAATCAAACCCGCGTGCCGCCCGCGCATAGAGCATATGCCCGATCGCGTCGTGAAACACTTTCTCGCCGTAGCGATCCTGCAACGCGTAGAAAAAAAGCAGGCTTTTTGCGCGCAACACTTCCGCGCTTTCCGGCGGCCCTGCGTGCGGCAGGGCAAAGAGCGCCGACGTAGGAGGTCCGCTGTTCGCGGACGGAGCAGCCGAGGGCGGTACCACCGCGGATTGCGGGACCAATCGCAGCACCCGGCGTACCGTTTCACCGCGCGCCTGCGGACCATCAATCTGCTCTCTGCTTCGCGCCGCCGCAAAAATCGGCAACAGCGCCATCGGCTCCGTCTGCTCGAAAAACCCTGGGTTCCGGCCGTATCCCAGCCAACTGGCTGCCAGCGCTGGGCCCGCCGCGGCAGCCACCTGTGGCGCCCCTTTGTTGGTATCCACCATCACCGTATCTGACGACACCAGTTCAGAGGATGGCGCAGCCGAGGGATTGTCCGTCAGCAACCGTGAAATATTGGAACTAAAATTTGAAAAGCAGCCGTCCACAACCGGGCATTCTACGATCCAGAAAGTGGATTTGCGATTCGGCGGCGTGCCAAAAATTGTTGCGTACGCATTGATCGTGCCGGAAATCTGTGTGCTGGCCTGCTTCAACACCCCGGTCGCTTGCGAGTCGCGGGTCCAAAGAACTATTTTTTGATGGGCGTTGCGAATCTCGGTTGCAGAGTATTTGCCGGCCACCACAAATGGGTAGCGGTCATCTACCGTTTGCTGCACCCGGAATGTTTCTCCGCCGCTCTTTGCACGTTGCGTTTTTTTCATCACGCCGCTGCTGTGAATAGTGAATCCCTCCGGCACGGTAATCAGTAGATCCCAATTTTTTGGAGGCACGCCTCCAAATCCAAAGAGTCCGCGCGGCTGCGGCAGCGCCGGACTCCACCCGGAAGCCGGCAGGTAAAATGCATCACTCGCGAACGTCAGCCCAGTGCTCCCAGGTTCCGGTTGCCTGATGTCGTAAGAGATTTGCAGCGAGTGGCTCTCACCTTCGGACCACGCCTTGGTGAACCGAATCACCGAATTGCGCGGATGATCCCCCACTTTATCTGTGGCGATTTCGGATCCATCCCACTTACTCAGCACCGGCCCGGTATGAACGCGTCGACCGGTGGGCAGGATAATTTCCAGTTCGCGCAGCGGCCGATTCCCGGTATTGCGCAGCCGATACTCTGCCTCGATGTGAATCGCCTGCGCGTCCGCCGCAAACTGCACGCGTATCTCTTGCTTCTCCAGCAGGTACCCAGGCCCCAGAGGTGCCGCGCATCCCGCCATCCACCAGGCACACCAACCCAGCGCCAAGACCAACAACCACCGGCAATAGGTACGCGACACCAAACCGCCTAAATTGTATCGGAACCGTCGTGGTTAGAGTGAGCAGTTGTCGCGGCCGTTGTAGCGGCGGGTCTTCAGACCCGTGCCTTTGACTTGTTTGCCGACGACGTGATGAAAAGGCGCACCTCTCCTTTGTCTTTGCTCACTACATTACAAAGAAAAACGGCTGGCATTGCTGCCAGCCGTTCTGTTTTGTTGAGTGTTTCGTCGACCTCTCGGTCTCCGTACTATTTAGGAGGCCTCGTCGTATTGCCGTTGTGCTTCTCGTTGTGGATTTGCTTGCTGTTCTTGTTCTCTTCATGATTGGCCTGTTTCTTTTCCTGGCCGCTCAGTGCGCCGCCATTCGCGGTGCGCTCGTTGTGGACCTGCTGGTCCACCTTCGCTTGATTGCGATTGGTGCGCGCGGCTTCGCCAGAGGTCATCTGGCCGCTGCGCAATCCATTCGCGGTGCGTTGCTGCTGATTCGCTTCGCGGTTATTGACTTCGTTCGGCTTCACGGTGTTGCCGTTGTGTTTTTCGTTGGAGATCTGCTGGCTGGCGCGATTTTGTTCGCGGTTCACTTGCTGCCGCTCCTGATTGGTCAGCTTGCCGCCATTGGCCGCGCGGTCGTTGTGCACCTGTTGATCGATATGCGACTGCGTGCGGTCCGCGCGAGCCGCTTCACCAGAGGTCATCTGGCCGCTGCGCAATCCGTTGGCGACGCGCTGATCCTGATTGGCTTCGCGCTCGTTGGGATGATAAGTTCCGGCCGGCGTTGCGATCTGCCGCGTTGATAGGATGGGCCTGCGCATTGCGCTGCGCCACCTCATGATAATGATTCACGTCGGAAGCCGCGGGCGTTCCCGGCCGTCCGTGATTCACGGAAGCCAGTTGCGAACGATCTTGCGCCGCAAATCGCGCGTGCTCCACCTGATGCGAGGACTCCGCGACGTGCTGCTCGTGCTCCGCGCGCAGTTCGGACTCCGTGGCGCGCGCCCGAATTCCGCCTTCGCCGTTGAAGCTCACATGGTTGTTATTGACGATGGTGTTTCTCGTAACGATGGTGCGATCTTCGTACACGTTGGTGACGTGTACTCTGCCGAAGTTGGCCACCGCGCGGTTATAGGCGAATGCTCCTCCGCGCCACTCACCACCCGCGAACCCGACGCCGCCGTAACCGAAGCCGTAATTCACTCCGCCGTAGAAGCCCACGTGCGGCCCCCAATAGCCAGCGTGCCAACCGTACGCGCCGCCCACGAAGCCCCAATATCCCGGGGTCCACAGCAGACCGACTCTAGGCGGTTGCACCCAAACGCCAGGAACCCAGTAATAACCGGCGTCCCCGTAAGCCCAATACCCCGGGGTCCAGAGGTAGCCCGGCGCAGGAAGGGGAGGCTGTTCGTAAACGGGCAACACTGGCGGAGCCACATGCACCGAAATGCCGATGCCAATTCCGACCTGCGCGTGTGCCGCCGGAATGCTCAGCATCGGCACGCTGACGGCTGCTGCGATGAGTCAAGCTGCGAAATTTTCCAACAAAAGACATTTGGTGATCTCCTGAAAGTAGTGTTACAAAACGTTACATTTTTGCTGGGCTTCTCAAGCGCTCTTGGATTTATCAAACCCGCCCCGGCCAGGTTTGTTCTTGTGTTTCTCGCTTCTTATGGCGCGATGTGTCCATTTCTCCGGGCACCTATGTGGGCTTAACCCCAGCAGAATGAACACTTAGCCAAAACTCGCTGTCATAAGTCTTTTAGAATGCGCACTTACGCGAAATGCGAAAATAACCCCTTTAGAATGCGCACTTACAAAAAAAGGGGAGGGTAGGTAACCACATAGCGAACAGCTTGCGGAAGACTAGCGACGGCGGGCGGCGCGGGTGCGCACGAAATCGGTATTGGCATGGTTGCGCTTCGCTTCGCGAGACGCCGCTTCCGTCTCCGCTTGCTCCTCCGTCATGCCCTGCTCCACGCGCTCTAGAATCTGCTTCTCCGTCAGGCCGGTATTCTTCAGCCGCCCGATTACCGCGCTCGAGAGCGTCGGCAAACCCTGCAAGTGGCGAGACACCAGCAACTGCACCGTCGGTTGCGATAGCCCGATCAACTTCAGCGTGATGGCTTCGGTACTGACGGAATCTAGCTGGCCGGTATGCGCTATGTTCAAAACGTCCTGCTCTGTGTATCCGGCGCCGATCAGGTTTCCCGCGGAGTCTCCGCTGCTGAAAGAATGGTGATGGTCGCGCGCCTCTTTGACCAACGCCAGCGCCGTTTCATCACTCAAGCCCAATGTTTTCAGCTGCACAATTTGCGGGATTTCTGCGTCCGTAACGTCAAGCTTCTTTAGGTCGCTGATCGTCGATGTCGCGAAGCCCGCTTGCGTAAGCGGCAAGTAGTTAATCTTGGGCTGCTTTTCGCATCCTGCGGACAGTACCGCGCAAAACACAAGTGCAGCCGTAGGTAAAAATGCTTGGGCACGCATAAGCCCATTGTAGGCGCGGCCCCCAGCCTAGGGAATGCCGACAAGCAAGCGATGTGTTTTGGGCGACACTCGACTAAAGGACAGGTGCTGACGGGGGCGAAATAGGCTACAAGCCAATCAGCGTCTCAACCTGATCGGGGAACCTGAAGCGATAACGCGTGAGGGCGACGCCAGACGCGTCAGTTTGGCGCGGAGCCTTCGGCGGCTTGGTAGACGCGCTCTACGCCGAAGACGCCGTTGATGCGGCGGATATTTACGAAGATGGTTTCCAGTTGGCGCTTGTCGGCGATTTCCAGGCTGGCTTCGATGCGCGCGTTGTTGCGGTCCGGACGGCTTTCCAGGTTGCGGATGTTCGAGCCCGCTCCGCTGATGACCGCGGTGATCTCCGCCAGTAGTCCGGCGCGATCCTTGGCCTTGATGGAAAGTTGGACTGGGAAGGTGGAGGCGCCACCTGCCGCCCCACTCCACAGCGATGCGCCGTTCCGCCTGATACATCAGGTTTTGCACGTTGGGGCAGCTCTTGGTGTGTACCGCCACGCCGCGTCCGCGCGTGATGTAGCCCACAATTTCGTCGCCCGGAATCGGATTGCAACATTTTGCGCGATACACCAGAAGGTCGTCCTGGCCTTTGACCACCAGCGGCGCTTCGCCGAGGCCCAGCATGCGCTTAACGGTTTTGACCAGCGTCGGCTTGGAATCCGGAATTTCCGGCGCATCCGTCTTGGTAGGCTCGCCGAAGACGCGCGTCAATACCTGCCGCGCGGAATATTTTCCGAATCCCACCGCGGCGTACAAATCTTCAATCTTGGAAATGCCCAGGTCCGACGCCACTTTCAAAATATCGGCTTCAGGGATTTTCTTCAGGCTGCGGCCGAATTGCCGCGAATCATTTTCGAGCAGCTTGCGGCCCATGTCCGTAGCTTCTTCGCGCTCTTGCAGATTGATCCAGTGCCGAATTTTGCTTTTGGCGTGCGAGGACTTTACGAAACTGAGCCAGTCGCGATTCGGGTGATGGCCTTTCTGCGTCAAAATTTCCACCACGTCGCCGTTGGCCACTTCATGGCGCAGCGGAACCATCTGCCCATTTATTTTCGCCCCGACGCATTGATGGCCCACTTCGGTGTGTACTGCGTACGCGAAATCCACGGGTGTGGCGCCGCGCGGCAATTCCATCACGCGGCCTTTGGGAGTGAAGGCGTAAACTTCCACCGGCGCGAGATCTACTTTCAGAGTGGTAAGAAATTCGCCGGGCTCTTCCATTTCCTGCGACCACTCGATCAATTGGCGCATCCATGCGATACGCTGTTCGTCGCCATCGTCGGCAAGTTTGCCGCCCTTGTATTTCCAGTGGGCAGCCACACCTTCTTCCGCCAGGCGATGCATTTCCTGCGTGCGGATTTGCATTTCAAAGGCCTGGCCGCCTTGCAGCACGGTGGTGTGCAGTGACTGATATAAATTGGGCCGCGGCATGGCGATGTAATCTTTAAATCGGCCGGGGACGGGATGCCAGATGTGATGCACCACGCCCAGCGCGGCATAGCAGTTGCGTTCGTTATCCGTAATGACGCGCACGGCCAGTAAATCGTAGACCTGCTCGAGGCTGCGCTCTTGACGCAGGATCTTGCGATGCAGCGAGTACAAACCTTTTACGCGGGCTTCGAGCTCCGCGGGAATGCCGCCCTCGACCAGCTTGGCCTGAATGGTGCCCTGCACTTCTTCGAGGAAGCGTTTATGTTGCGGGGCATGGTCCGTGACTTGTTTCTGCAGCGAAAAGAAAGCTTCCGGTTCCAGATAACGAAAGGATAGATCTTCAAGCTCGCCGCGAATCAGGCCCATCCCCAATCGGTGGGCAATGGGCGCGTAGATATCCAGAGTCTCGCGGGAAATGCGCTGTTGCTTTGTGGACTCCAGAAATTCCAGCGTGCGCATGTTGTGCAGCCGGTCGGCCAGCTTTACCAGAACGACGCGAACGTCGTTGACCATGGCCAGCAACATTTTGCGGACGTTCTCCGCCTGGCGCGCTTCGGGCGCAACCATATTGAGCCGCCCGATTTTGGTGACGCCGGAAACCAGGTGTGCAACATCGGGGCCGAACCGTTCCTCGATGCGCGACAGCGGAAATTCCGTGTCTTCCACCACATCGTGCAGCAACGCCGCAGTTAACGTGGTCGCATCCAGACGCATGTCCGCCAGGATGTGCGCGACTTCCAGCAGGTGGGTTAGATACGGTTCGCCGGAGTTGCGTACCTGATCGCGATGGCGCTCGGCGGCAATTTCATACGCGCGACGGACCACCCAGGGATCTTCCGAAGGACGATTCTTGCGAAGTTTTTCGAGTAGCTCTTCAAGGCGAGCATCAAGCTGCCGCTCATTGCGGTTGGAATGGAAGTTCAGGGGCTGATTGCCGGAAGACGGCATAGGCTAGTTTACCGCTTCTATTTGCCGGCGAAAAGTATACCCGGCAACAAAACGGGCGCCTGATGCAGGCGCCCGATGACAAATACCAAAGCGCGGTGCGACGGATTTTAGCCGCCGGCGGGAGTTGGTTGATCGGCGCGCTTTTGCTTGATGTCTTTTACCTTTTCGATCAAATCATCCGCTTGCTTTACCAGCGCGGCGCGTTCGGTCTCGCTCTCAACAGTGTCTGCTTTGCGGCGGTACAGCAGGTTCAAATAGGCCATGGCGTCGTCGTAATCTGGACGAATCTGAATGGCTTTTTTGAGTCTCTCGATGCCCTCGTCGATGAGGGTACCGGATTTGGCGAGGTAGTCGGCTCGCAAGGCGGCAGGCAGCGTGTCGGTATCTTTCACCTGCTTGTTGAGGTGATCTTTGTTGTAGTCGGCGCGCAGAGTCAGGTTGTTGCGGAAAGCCAAAGTCCAATCGATTACGCCGATCCAGTAATACGGCTCCGGATCGTTCGGTTGCAAGGCGATATGTTTCTGGTGGTAGGTTTTCGATTCTTCAAATTTCGCGGCGTCAAACGGCGTACCAGCCATCTGGAACAAGATCGAGCCAATGCCGTCTATGGCGCTGAGATTATTTGGATCTTGCTCGAGGACTTCCTTAAATTCCTTGATGGCCTGGTTGCCGAACTGCATATTTTCCTGCGACGGCGCACCGGGAATATATTGCGTGGCGTACGCGGTGGCCAGGTACAAACGCGCATTCATCAGTGTGGGATCGAGATCCTTGGCTTGTTTGAAGTCCTCGATGGCCACGTCATACTGGCCGTTCTTGAAAGATTGCACGCCTTTGTTCAGATAATCCCTGGCGCGCAGTTTGGCGCAGCCGGAGACACCCAGGATAAGCACGAGTACGGATGCCAGAGCGGCAAGCCGGCGAACGGACCGCACAGGACGGACAAGCACAACGTCCGCGCCGGTTAGCGATGCATGAGTCATCGAAAGAACCATCCCTGATGTACGCGACCGAAAACGGTCAACGAGAATTCACAACCGCCCTGCGAAGGGCAACCCACCCCAGAAAATTCTTACTGTCCGGCTTCCAGTTTTGCGGTGATCAAGCCAACTTTATCGATGCCCGCGCCACGCATGATGTCGATGGCGCGCGCAACGTCCTGAAACATTACATCGTTATCGCCTTTGACGAAAGCAACTTTCTCGGCGCGCTCTTTAAAAATATCTCCCATGCGCGTGCCGAGGGCTTCCCAGGTGACTTCCTCGTTATTAATCTTGAGCTTGGGCTTTTCGCTCTTGGGATCGGCCATCACTTGCACGACCACCGTTTTATTGTCGATGTCTTGCTGATTTTGCTGATTGGGATTCGGCTGAGGCACCAAGGCATCCATGCCCTTGGGGGTCAGCGGCGTGATGACCATGAAGATGATCAACAACACCAGCAAAATGTCGATCAGCGGAACAACGTTCATTTCCGCCATCGCCCCGCCCTTATTTTCTCCTACGGACATTCCCATGGTAAATCTCCTTGCACAACCGAAGAGTTCTAAAAATCGTTTACTGCGCCGCTCCCAATTTCGCGGTAATTAATCCCACTTTATCGATGCCGGCGCCACGCATGAGGTCCACGGCACGGGCCACGTCCATGAACATTACATCGTCACCGCCTTGGACGAAAGCGACTTTCTCCGCGCGCTCTTTGAAAATCTGATCCATCCGCGAACCGAAGGCTTCCCAGGTGACTTGCTCATTGTTGATCTTTAGCTCGGCTTGGTTCGTTTTTGCATCAGCCAATACCTGTACGACGATCGCCGCGCTCACCGGCGGTGCGGGTCGGTTTCTGACTCGACTGCGGAACCAGAACTTCGATTCCTTTGGGAGTCAGCGGCGTAATGACCATGAAGATAATCAAGAGCACCAGCAAAATGTCGATCAGCGGAACGATATTCATTTCCGCCATCGCGCCAGTTTGCTTCTCTCCAATGGACATTCCCATGGCAGTTCTCCTGATAGAAGCACGCCGATGATTCGGGAATTACGCCGCGCCGTGTGGGTGGCGGCGCGGTTCGCATCTAAAGGAACGAATGACAGCAACTGCTTTAGGCCACTACAGAACGACAATGACGGCCGCGCGCATTAGTCCGCGGGCGGCGCCATGGGCGGAGGAGGCGGTGCTTCCCCAGCAGTGTGTATTTTTTCGGTGAGCAACCCTAACTGGTCAACGCCCGCGGAGCGGATTTCGTCGACGGCGCCCACGACGTCGCCATATTTCGCGCGAGCATCGCTCTTCACGAATACGGTCTTGTCCAGGCGGTTAGAGATGCGGTCCTTGATCTGGTTGGTCAAGTCATCCTTGGCGGTTTTGGTAGTGCCCAGAAAAATGTCACCGTTGCGCGTGATGGCTACGATGATGGCGTCGTCTTTATCCGCATTGGTCATGTCATGCGTATTGTTGACAGCGGCCAGGTCTACCTGCTTGCCCTTCTGCAACATGGGAGTAACCACCATGAAGATGATCAGCAGGACGAGCATGATGTCCGCCATAGGGATGACGTTCGGCGTGGACATCTGACTACCGACTTGTGGCTTGAATGCCATAGGATTCCTTATTTCTTGGTCGCGCCGCGACGGAGAATAAAGTAGTTGATGAGTTCCATCGAAGAGTTATCCATCTCGACGTCGAACGCTTCCACTTTATTCGTGAAGTAGTTGTAGGCCCACACGGCAGGCACGGCTACGAGCAAGCCGAGCGCGGTGGTGACCAAGGCTTCCGCGATACCGCCGGCGACCGCGGAGAGACCGGTAGCGTGGCTGGTTTCGATGCCTTTGAACGCGTTCAAAATACCGACCACGGTGCCGAACAAACCGACGAACGGCGCGGTGGAACCGATGGTGGCCAGCGCCGAAAGTCCGCGCTTCATTTCCGCGTGAACGATGGCGACGGAGCGCTCGAGACCGCGCTTGGCGGCTTCGATCACATCGGCGTCAGAGACTTGCTGGGAAGCAGACTGAAATTCGGAAAGGCCAGTGGCGACAACCTTGGCGATGTGGCTCTTCTTGTTACGCTCGGCGATGGCGATGGCTTCGTCCAGTTTGCCCTCTTTTAGCGCGCCGGCGACTTGCTGCACAAACACGCGAGACTGTTTGCGGGCCGCGCTGTACATCAAGGCGCGGTCAATCATGACGCCGAAGGAGTAAATAGAGAGGATGAAGAGAATCACGACCACGGTGCGAGGCAGGGCGCTCATCGAGCCCCACATCGTGCGTAGGTCCCAGTTGGAACCGTTGGCCTGCTGGAACAGCATGGCCGCGTAAACGTACAGTGTTGCTACCATTCGTATGCTCCTTAGAATTTTCTGCGAATCTAAATTGCCCCAACCTGAAACCGGACCAGCGCACCAGCCCCACGACCGGCGCGCTGAACCGCCTTACTGACTCAGAGAGAAAACCACATCAATGGAGGTGTCGACTTCCACCGGCACTCCATTCAAAAGCGTTGGCTGATAGCGCCACTGACGAACCGCGTCGAGAGCGGCTTGTACCAGCAGCGGGTGCCCGGACTCCAGGCTCAGCGATTGAATCGTGCCATCTTTGCCGATGATGGCGTGCAGGCGAACCGTGCCGGAGATACGTGTCTGGCGCGCCAGCGGAGGATAGTTAGGCTTGATCTGGTTGATGAGCTTGGCGGCTTGCACGTTGCCACCAGCGCGAATGCGGGAAGGGGTAACTTTAGGAGGAGGAGGCGCAGCACCAACGCCGCCCATCACGCCACCCAAAACACCGCCAAGGCTGCCACCGGCCACGCCGCCCGGTACGCCTACGCCACCGACCGCGCCCATATCCGGCTCGGCTTCTTCCTTAATAATCTTGACTTCCTTCGGGATAACTTTTGGCGCCACCAGTTTGCCGGCGTCGATCAAATGGACTTGCGGCTTAACGTGAACAATCTGCGCGACCGGGGGAGGAGGAGGCGGGGGAGGAGGCGGCGGGGCCACAAGCAGCGTAGCCATCATCGTCTTGGGCAGCGCCTCGGTGTAAATGAGCGGGATGAGGATCAAGACCGCCAGGAAGCTCACCTGAAAAATCATGGACAGCATGACAGTCCAGGGCTTGTTGGTCTTGACCGCTTTCGAAGTCGAAACCACCATATCTTCAAACATGAGTTTGTTACCTCCCGCCAGCGGGAGCCAGACGCCCGGAGGCGCCCTCGCTTCCGCGGGCTTTGCTGCCGGCTGCAGGTCCGGCGCTTGCTGCTTGCCCTTGGCCGCGCCAATTGACCCAGGCGACCACGAGCGGAGCAGCGATACCAAAACTGGAGTACGTTCCTATCACAATTCCCACCACGAGGGCAAAGGAGAAAGCACGCAAAACCTGTCCGCCCATCAGAAAAAGGACCAGCACGGTGAGAAACGTGAGGCCGCTGGTGAGAATCGTCCGCGAAAGCGTCTGATTAATCGACTTGTTGACCACGTCGGCAAACGATTCCCGGCGCAGCAATCGATTGTTTTCGCGAATGCGGTCGAAGATTACGATGGTGTCGTTCATGGAGTAACCGACCAAGGTAAGCAGCGCCGCAATTACCGTCAAAGAAATCTCGAAATGCAAAAGAGAAAACAATCCCAGGGTGATCAGTACGTCGTGGAATACCGCCAGAACCGCCGCAGCTCCGTAAACCCACTCGAAGCGGAAGGCAATATACACCAGCATGCCAGCCAACGCATATAGCGTCACGAATATTGCCTGCGAGCGAAGCTCTTGGCCGACTTTGGCGCCGACGATTTCCACGTTGCGAATGGTAAAGGGTCCCAGCGCGTAGCCGGAGCTAAGAGCGGAAATCACTGCGGGAGTAGCGCCGTCAACCTGCGACAGGTCGTTGATGTTGGTGAGCACACCGTTGGCGCTCTTATCGCGATACTGCAGAATCCGCCTGGCCAACTGCGTGTACTTGTCGCCCGCATTGCTGGAAAGCAGCAAAGGATCGCGCTGCGTCAAGAAGTCGGTCAGAGACGTGGGAGTCGCGGCGTTGAAGTCCGGCTTGTTGGAGGTATTCTGGCCGTAGATAGCATCCAGCGCCTTCAAGACTTGCGTCTTGCTGGTGTCCAGAGCCTGATCGGCTTCGCCTTTGCGTTCCAGCCCGATGACCACTTCATTGGCCTTGGCGCCTGGAATCGCGTTATCACTAATGGCCTGGATTTCGCTGCCGCCCAGACCCTGCGCCCCTAAGGCAGTGCGCAATTGATCGACGTTGGGAGGCTGCGCGAAACGCACATCCACGTTCGTTCCTCCGCGGAAATCGATGCCATAAGGAAGACCGCCGTGCGCCGGGCCGCCTTTCATAAACACGGAAGCCCATCCAACCACCAGGAGCAAGGTGCTCAAGGCGAAAAAGTACTTAGCCTTGCCCATCCAGTCGATATTTGGCTGCTTGAATATCTCGATCATGCCGCTTTGTGCTTCCCTTCCTTAGACTCCGAGGGATTCGGCTTTGTTCCCGATGCGGTGTGCTCTACGGGAAAGAATAGAGTGGTTTGCATCTTCTAACCTACAGCCCACTGGTTTTACATCGAGTGAACCGTGTATCCCATAAGTCCTAGTACGCGATTTTGTGACTTTAAATGCTCAACTCCGCCTGGCGATCCATCTTGGCCAAGTGATATTGGAAAATTGTTTTGGAAACATAGATGGCCGTGAAGACGTTGGCGATCAAACCGATGGTTAAGGTGATGGCGAAACCCTTGATGGGTCCGGTTCCGAAGAGGAACAAGAAAAATGCGGACACCACGGTGGTGACGTGCGTGTCGATGATGGTCAGAAAGGCTTTGTCGAAGCCGGCTTGCACCGCGGAGGCGGCGGATTTTCCGTTGCGCAATTCTTCGCGGATACGTTCGAAGACCAGCACGTTGGAATCGACGCCCATACCGATGGTGAGAATGACGCCGGCGATGCCAGGGAGCGTGAGGACGGCTCCGAACATGGCCAAAGCCGCCAGCAGGATGATCAGGTTCAGGATCAAGGCGACTACGGCGTTCGCGCCGGAAAGGCGGTAGTACACCAGCATGAAAATCATGACCACGAGCAAGCTGAGTACCGAGGCTTGCACGCCGTGGCGGATGGAGTCCGCGCCGAGCGAAGGACCGACGGTGCGCTCTTCGAGATATTTGATGGAAGCGGGAAGCGCGCCGGAGCGGAGGACGAGCGCGAGTTCTTGCGCGGAATCCTGAGTAAAGTTTCCGCTGATTTCGCCGGTATCGTCGATGCGGCCATTGATAACCGGTGCGGACTGGACCTGTTTCTCGAGGACGATGGCCATCTGTTGGCCGATGTGCGAAGCGGTGAAGGGCCCAAAGGTGCGCGCGGCGTCAGGAGAGAGCGTGAAATTTATCTGATATTGCCCGGGATTGTTGGTGCTCCGGTTGGGCGTAGCGCTACGCAAATCGCGGCCGGTGACGATGGCGCTGCGGCTGAGAATGTACCAGGCTTCTCCAGTGGGAGCGCCGGAGCCGGGACGACTCTGATCGCGGCCTCGTACGAGCTCTGAGCCCGCGGGTAATACTCCTCCGTGTTTCTGCAGGGCGTCGGCTTCGGAGGTGTACACATTGGGATCTTCGACCAGTTTTAGCTGCAGCTGACCCGTTTCCGCGATCACCTTCTTGGCTGCGGTGGGATCGCCTTCGCCGGGGAGCTGGACGAGAATTTCGTTGTCGTTGCGGCCATGGAACTGGATGGTGGGTTCGGTGAGGCCCAGGGCATTGATGCGGCGCTCGATGGTCTCGAGCGATTGCGACATGGTGGTGGACTGGATTTGCGCAATGGCGCTGGGACGCAGCGTCCAGGTGTAGCCGTTCTGCTCGCCGGCGGTGGGATTCATGTCCCAGGCGTTGGAAAACTGCGCGCTGTAAAGATCGCGGAAAGCACCGACCTGGTTCGCGTCCACGTTGCGGATGACGATGTGCGTGTCGTCGGCGCGGCGAACTTCGTCGTAAGTGATATTTTTGGCGCGCATCGCGGTGGTGAGGCGGTCGACGGCCTGGTCGGTTTCCTGCGCGATGGCTTCCTGCACCTGCACCTGCAAGATCAAGTGCGTGCCGCCCTGCAGGTCAAGACCCAGCTTGATCTGGCGGGAGAAATTATCTTTGATGGTGGCGACGGACGTCGGAAATGTTGGGTAGCCCACCAGGAAATAGATACAGAACAAAATAACCGCAAGGATGAACAGCGCTTTCCACTTCAGGTTAGGAGTCATGGTCAGAAGTTTTTGCCAGGCCGCAGAGTGGGCTCATTTTGCATCTTCCGATGCCTCCACTTGGGCAATCGCTGCTCGCGAGATGCGGATTTTTACTGGCGGCTCAGCGGAGATTTTCAGAAGGACGGAATCCCCATCGATGCCGGTGATGCTGCCGTAGATGCCGCCGTTGGTGATGATTTTGTCTCCGGTTTTCAGGGCGGAGAGCATTTCCTGTGTTTTCTTGCGCTGCTTTTGCTGCGGCATGATGACCATCACGTACATGATGCCGAACATCAGGCCGAGAGGAATCAGGAAGCTGCCGAAGCCGCCGCCTGCGCCACCGAATTGCAATAAAATCGCCGAAATCATGAATGCTTTCGCAACCAAACCCTTCCCGTTTCGTTCCGCTGCAAAGTGCGAATTTCAGCCGAAGCACCACTGCGCAGAACTCGCTGGCGACAGAATTTACCAGTGGCGAGTTTTTCTCGCTGCCTAACTCTGCTCGTGTGCTCTGCCCCTGGTGCCCTGCTGAGTGCTCCGCGGAGTTACCCAGCGGAGATGCCCTACGGACGACCCGATTGCTCGCCGGATTGCTGCGACTATGCTGGCCCAGCAGTATAGCGCGTGCGCATCGCGGATGAGAAATTCGCTAGGTTCCCAAACTCGATAGCCTCGCGGATTTGCCGCATTATGTCAAGGTAATAGTGGACATTGTGGTGGGTCGCCAGGATGGCGGCGGTGAGTTCTCCGGCGGCGAAAAGATGGCGGAGATACGCGCGCGTGTAGCGGCCGCAGACGGAGCAAGTGCAATTTGGATCGATCGGATTTTGGTCTTCGGCGTAGCGTTTATTTTTGATGAGCACGCGGCCCTCGCTGGTGTAGAGGCAGGCGTGGCGCGCGGCGCGCGTGGGAAGCACGCAATCCATCATGTCGACGCCGAGAGCGACGTAGTCGGCGAGTTGTTCGGGGCGGCCGACGCCCATTAAGTAACGCGGACGATCTTTGGGGAGCAGCGCGGTGACTTCGCCGGCCATTTCACAGGTTACTTCGTGGGGCTCGCCAACGGCGAGGCCGCCAACGGCGTAACCGGGGAAATCGATGTCGAGAAGTTGGCGTGCGCTTTCGCGGCGGAGGTCAGCGAAGGTGGCGCCTTGCACGATGCCGAATTGCCACTGTTTTGCGGATGGATCTGCTGCGGCGTTTGCGGCTCGTTCTTGCTGCAAAAAATATTCGCGGGCGCGGCGAGCCCAGGCGGTGGTGCGTCGCAACGCGGACTCGGCTTTCTCTCGCGGCGCGGGAGTCTCGATGCATTCGTCGAGGACCATGGCGATGTCTGAGCCGAGGGCTAGCTGGATTTCGGCGGCTATCTCCGGCGTGAGCAAATGTTCCGCGCCGTCCAGATGGGAACGGAAGCGCACGCCGTCATCGGTGATTTTGCGAAGGTCGGAAAGGCTAAACACCTGGTAGCCGCCGGAATCGGTGAGAATTGCGCCATTCCAGGACATGAATTTATGCAAGCCACCGAGCCTGCGGACCAGTTCATGACCGGGGCGCAAGAATAAATGGTAGGTGTTGCCCAGAATGATTTGCGCGCCGAGCTCTTCCAGATTTTCCTGGCGCAGAGCTTTCACCGTGGCTTGCGTGCCCACGGGCATGAACACCGGCGTTTCGATTGGCCCATGCGGAGTAACGAGGCGTCCGCGACGCGCACCGGTAGCATCGGTATGCAAAACTTCGAAAGAAAACACGATGCAATCAGCGTATCACGAGGCGCTTAAGAGAAAATCCAGGCTGCCCCGACCTTCAGCAGCACGAAGACGGCCCATACGCCGAGGGCGATTGTGAACGACTGACCGAATTTGAGTTTGCGCGGGTTCACTGCGGCGAAACCAATGGCTATCAGGATCAGCATCCAGAAAGAGAAAATATCGATCGATTTGCCCAGTGCCAATCAACCACTTGGCGGCGTCCTCGGGAACCAATACTCCGAGATTGGTAGCCACGGGATTATCGAGATCGAAAGTTCCCACCGGTTTTATGAACAAGACCAGTAAGAAAATGGCGGTGCTGAGGATGGAGGTCATGAAGACGTGGGAAACAATTCCCATCGCCTGCGAGAAGCTTGCGCCGGCTCCAGCAAATAGGTTGTAAGCGCCCAGCATCACTGCAGCAACCACCAGAACAGCCAGCGCAGCCACCGGTATACCAAAAATGTATGCAAACATCGGCGCCATTTTTACGCCGCCTTCGATGCGTTGTTCCTTTTGTTCGGGAGTCATATTTGCGGACTGCGGGCTTTTTTCGATTTGCTGCGAGATGTAGCCGCGCCAATCCATGCGTTGATTTAGGGCGACGCAGGCGATGGTGCTCAGCACCAAAAGCAAAACCACTGGGACGATCCAGGTCGGCGCGGCGGCGATGTCTTTGAAAGTCTCTTTGGGATTAAAGAAAACTCCCACAATTCTTGCGAAGGCTCCGAGTTGTGGTTGCGGTGTGGCGTCGGCTAGCACTGCGGAAGGTGTACCCATGGGTGGTCCTCCACTCGATTTTTCGGTGTGGTTTACACCGCGCACAGGCCCCCTTGCGGTGGTAAACACGAATGCCTGTGCTGACTGAATCCTTGCCGGTGATTACGCGCCGGGTGGGACAAATATATCGATGTGGGATGGATATTTCTGCGAAATCTTCGAGGCTAAGCGTTTGCGGCCGGGAGTTCCGGTACTGCGGCCAGGAGTTCCTGAGTGTAGGGATGTTGCGGGGAATGGAGGACTTGTTCGGCCGGGCCTAGTTCGACGAACTTCCCGGCGCGCATGACGGCGATGCGTGTGGCGACCTGCGCGACCACCGGCAAGCTGTGCGAAATCAGCAAGTAGGTAAGGCCAAACTCGCGCTGCAAGTCCTGAAGCAGAACCAGCATTTGCGCCGCTACGGAGACGTCCAGCGCCGAGACTGGTTCGTCCGCCACGATTAATTTTGGGCGCAGGATTAACGCGCGGGCGATGCCGATGCGTTGGCGCTGTCCGCCAGAAAATTCGTGCGGGTAACGCGTGGCGAATTCCTGGTTCAACCCTACGCGGCGGAGCATTGCGGTTACACGTTCGCGCCGTTCGTCGCGAGAGAGAGTTGGCTCGTGAATGGCCAGCGGCTCGGCGACGATTTCGCCGACGCGCATGCGCGGATTCAAGGAGGCGTACGGGTCCTGGAAGACCATTTGCAGATGTCGACGCTCGCGTTGCAGTTCCGCGCCTCGCATCAAGGTGAAATCTCGGCCGGCGAAGATAATTTTTCCGCCGTCTGGCTCGATTAAGCGCAACAGCATTCTGGCCAGCGTGGTTTTGCCGCAGCCGCTTTCGCCGACGATGGCGAAGGTTTCGCCGGGGAAAATTTCGAAGGAGACGTCGTCTACGGCGGCGAAGGACGCGGATTTATCGGCAGCGAGAAGCGAGCTGCCGCGGTGGTAGTTCTTTCGCAGGTTCGTGGCGGAGAGTAGGGCGTCGGTATCGGTCATGTTCTTAAACGTGTTGCCAAATTTAAACCGGGCCGCCCTAAAGGACGGCCCCTACATACTTACGAGACGAGTTCCGCTTCGCCGACCAGGATGCATCTGGCGGAATGCGCCGAATCTACCGACCGCAAATTTGGGACCTGCGCGGTGCACTCTGGCTGGCGCCATGCGCAGCGTGGAGCGAATGTGCATCCGGGTGGTAGAGCGGTCAATTGCGGCACTGTGCCGGAGATGGGCTGCAGTTTGCCGCGCTCTAACGTGGGCGAGGCTGCTAGCAGACCTTTGGTGTACGGATGCGCGGGTTGTGTCAAAACTTCGCGCGCGGGTCCTTGTTCGACGATGCGTCCGGTGTACATCACGGCGACGCGATCGGCGACTTGCGCCACCACGCCCAAGTCATGCGTGATAAACAGCATGCCCAGCTGCATTTCGCGGCGCAACTGATCGAGCAGACCGAGTACCTGCTTCTGCACGGTTACGTCCAGCGCGGTGGTTGGCTCGTCGGCGATCAAGAGCCGCGGGCCGGCGGCCAGCGCCATGGCGATCATCACGCGCTGCCGCAATCCTCCGGAGAGTTGATGCGGAAATTGTTTTGCGCGAACCTCCGGCTCTGGCACCGAAGCTCGCCGCAGCGCGCCAATCACGCGTTCGTGAAGACTCGAGCTCCGCGCCTGCGCATCGTGCGCGGTAATGGCTTCGCTGATTTGCGCCCCGACGGTCATCACCGGATTCAGCGACGTCATCGGCTCTTGGAAGACCATGGCGATCTCGGCGCCGCGTACACTTCGCCATTCGCTTTCGCGCAAAGCCGCGAGATTTTTTCCAGGCGAGCCTGCTCTGGATGCATCGTCGGAATCCGCCGACAAGAACGCTGCACCCGACACCCGCGCGCCTACCGGTAACAGGCCCATCAACGCCAGCGACAGCATGGTCTTGCCGCTACCGGATTCGCCCACCAAGCCGAGGGTTTCCCCGGCTGCGATCTGCAGCGAAATATCGTTGACGGGCCGCACCCAGCCGCGTGGAGTCGGCAGCTCCACGGTAAGCCCACGCACCTCAAGCAACGCGCTCATGCAGTCATCATAAGCAGGATTCCGCACTCCAGCGTGTGAAAGGTGAAAGGATTTTCCAGACGCGCAAGAAAATTTCAGCGATCCGCCAGTGGAATCACAAATTTTAAAGCGGTATGAGTCGCAGAAAAACCGACCACCTTCACATCTTTTAAACCCGTTTTGCGCCCAGCGGAAATCACACCGACTTCGGTGATGTCTTTTCTGCCTTTTGGATAAATCACCCATAGCCCGACGCTGCCTTCCATCTTTTTGGCCAGTTTTGCGATCGCCGGCAAATCCTTGTCGGATTCCACAAGAGCAAAAATCCATTCCGCATCGTCAATCGCGGCACTGGTCTTGATCAGGCATTTCAATTTCGCCAATTCCTGCAGAAAATCTTTCGGAAAATCTCCGATCAGCGAAACGCGGGCTCCTGCCTTCACTCCCAGTTTTTCCACCCGAGACTTCGGATGCAGAATCTTCTCGCGCCACTTCGCTGCGGCCTTTTCGCCCACTTCAAACGCCAGCAGCTCATCACCGACGCGCACCAGCAAATCGCCGTTCAACGCCTGCACGGATTTCATTTTGGCGAAGGGGATTTTCAGGGGCGTGTCGCCGCGAAAGATGATCTCGCTCGTTTCCAGCAGCACCTTACCCACGGAGCGCTTTTTTCCGATGCGCATGGCACATTTAATTTCATTACCCACTCGTCGCCGCCTTTCCACGCCGATCGCGCACTGTTCGGATTCCGCAACCCACTCTGTGCGCCACGATAATCCAGCCGCGCCGCGATAGTAAACTAGAGGATTCATGGCCACCGCCATCAGCAAACCCGCCGTCACGAAGCCAGTCGACTGGAAGCTTATCTGGGCCCAGCGCGGCTTCCGCTATTTCTTCTTTGCCATGCTGATTTCGCTGTTCGGCAGCGGCATGAATTTTGCCGGGGTCAGCTGGTACATCCTGGCTGCGACGCATTCCACCGTAAAAGTAAGTTTGCAGGTGATCGTCGTGACGCTGCCGGGCCTGGTGATTCCCTTTGTTGGCGGCGTGTTGATCGACCGCTTTGATCGCCGCTACCTGGGCGTGATGCTGGATGCCGCGCGTGGCGTGGTGGTGCTGGCGACCGCATATATCGCGTGGCGCGGGCATCTGCAAATCTGGCACCTGTATGCCATGACGCTCATCACCGGCACAGGCTCGGCCATGTATTGGGCGAACGTGAATTCGCTGGTGCAGGAGGTAATTCCGCCAAGCCAATTCACGGGGGCGAATGCGGCGGTTTTAGTCGGCGTGCAAAGCGGGATGCTCATCGCCGGGTCCGTGGTGGGTTTTTTCTACGATCGCGCAGGCATCTGGGGGATTTTGGCCGTCGACGGCGCGACCTATTTTGTTTCCGCGTACTGCTTATATCAGGTGCGGCATGGCTATGTTTCGCCGCGCCAGCTAGCTAAAACCAATCGCGTGTACTCCGAAGCTACCGAAGCTACCGCAGAGGCTCTGGAAAGCGGAGCCAATCCGGAAGTGGCCGAAGCCGGGCTGTCGCTGGCGATGTACAAGGATTTCAAAGAGGGTGTGGAATATTTGAAGCAGCAGCCGGTGGTGCGCGCGCTGGGGATCACGCACGCGATCATGATGGCCGGCGTGGTGAGCGCCAACGTGATTTTAGTGGCGCTGGTGAATGATGTGCTGCATGCCGGAGCGCGCGGGCTGGGATACGTGGAAGCGGGCTGGGCGGCGGGCGCGATCACCGGCGGATTGATTGCCAGCCAATTGCCGCAACGTCGGCGCATGCCGATCTACGTGGCGGCGCTGGCAATTCTGGCGGTGGGGCACATGGCCACGCCATACATCGCGTTTCTGATCGGCGCGGCGACGCTGCAATTTGTTTTTGGTTTATGCCGCTCGCTGGGAGGCGTGGTGGCGCAGTCTTCGCTGATGTCCATCGTGCCGCAACATTTCATGGGGCGCACGCAGTCCGCCATGGCCATTCTGACGACCATCATTCAGCTCTTGATGAGCGTGGGCCTGGGCGTAATCGCGGAACATATCAGCCTGACTGCGGGATATGCGTTGCTCGCCTTGCTCTACGTGGCCGCCACAATTTTTGCATCTCATGCGCGCCAGCTCCTGAGTTAAGCTTTTCGAGGAGCCGGTTCCCATGGAAATTCGCACGATCCAACCATTCTTGAAATATTTTGACAGTATTCGCAGACGCACGATGCGCGTGGCGCAATATATCCCGCCGGACAAAATTGACTGGACGTATGCCGAAGGAAAATTCACGTTGGGAGATTTGCTGCGACACCTGGCGGTCGCTGAGCGGTATATGTGGGCGGAAAATGTGCAGGGACGGCCGAGCCGTTTTAATTCGCAAGGGCCGGAACTGGCGGCCACGCTGCCAGAGATTCTGGAATTTATGGCGCGGCTGCACGCCGAATCGATGGCGATTTTCAGTTCGCTAACGGATGAACAGCTGCTGCAGAAATGCACTACGCCGGGCGACGGGCAGCTGGCTACCTGGAAATGGCTGCGCGCCATGACCGAACATGAAGTGCATCATCGTGGGCAAATCTACTTGTACCTGGGTATGTTGGGTGTAAAGACTCCGCCGCTGTTTGGGCTGACCTCCGAGGAAGTTAGGGCGCGGAGCGTCTCTATGTAGATGCCAGGCTTTACGTTCTGCCCTAGAGCGCGATTCTGTAGGCGCCGAACTTCAGTCCGGCCCCCCTGATCGGAATAACCAAAACTCGTCACTTTTTCCGCGACCAGTTTAGTCCGGCCCACGTGTCCGTTCGCCAAAACCCGTTCTACCGTAAGATCAAGTTCTAGCGCTAGAATCCAGCCATGCCGCAGCCTAACGAAACAGTCGCCGCACTGAACTCGCAACACGCGATTCCTGGAGTCGCGCAGATTACTGAGCCTTATCCGAATATGCCGGCCGTGCGAATCACGACAGGGTCTTGCACCGGCACAATACATCTGCACGGCGCGCACATAACTTCGTGGCGACCGGCGGGGAGCGAAGAGATTATTTTCGTCAGCAGCAAAGCGCGCTATGTGGACGGCCAGGCGATTCGCGGCGGCATACCGATTTGCTTCCCGTGGTTTCGCGGCAAGAGTGATGATCCAAAAGCGCCAGCACACGGCTTTGTGCGCACCAAGAGCTGGAACCTCGAGAGCATCAAGAGTCAGGGTGAGGATGTGGCTGTCACCATGTCCACCAGCAGCGACGATGCGACCAAGAAATGGTGGCCGCACGAATTTCGCGCACAGCTTCGCGTGACCTTCGGACGAAACTTGAAACTGGAATTCATGGTTGAAAACGCCGACAAGAACGAAGCCCGCTATGAAGAAGCGCTGCACACTTACTACCTTGTGGGAGACGTCGCCGCTGCGCGAGTGCAGGGACTGAACGGCGCGAGCTATCTGGACAACACCGATGGCAACCGAGAAAAAAAACAAACGGGCGAAGTCCAAATAAGTAAGGCCACGGACAGCGCTTACGTGAACAACGAGAACGAATTGGAGGTTATTGATCCCGTCTTGAAACGGCGAATTCACATTCGTAAGGAGAAGTCGCAAACCACGGTGATCTGGAATCCGTGGAAAGAAGCTGCGGAAAAAATGTCCGACATGGGCACGGATGAATGGGGAAAAATGTTGTGTGTGGAAGGCGCGAATATTTTGTCGAACGCGGTCAAGCTGAATGCGGGAGAGAACCACACGACTACGGTGTTGATGAGCGTCGAACCTTTTTAGAAAAACCCGGGCCGCCCTGAAGGACGGCCCCTACATAAAACGGCTTCAACTTTTCGGTGTGTTCAAATTCTCGGTCTTTGGCTTTACGTCGCCCGTGGCTCCGGCCTTGCCTAGCAAATCCACCGCTTCCTGGTAGAGTTTGGCGCGCAACAGGTGGCGCTCGCTGGCGCTGGTGATGTAGCGGACGGAAATCTCCACTCCGCCGACGACTGGCTTGACGTTGATCGCCGGGGCCGCGGTCATCTCCGTGACGTTGCGAGCGCCCGCCGCGGCTTTCCATTCGGATTCGGCTTGGCGCGCACTGGCTTCCGTGCTGGCGGTAACGCTCTTCTGAATCGCGGCGACTACGGGATAGGGATCCATGCCCACCGGCAGCACCACCTGCAGCTCGTCCCACAGCCACTGACCGGAAGTGGAAAAATTAAAATAGTGATTCTCGATGGCGAAACTATTGGTAAACGTCACGCGACGGCCGGTGGGATGGCCGGAGTCCGTCCAGTTTCCGGTTTCCAGCAACACCGTATGAAACATTCCCAGCTCCACGACTTCGCCGGTCACTCCGTTGATTTCCACCCAATCGCCGAGACGGATGCCGTTTTTGCCCATCAACACGAACCAGCCGAGGAAGCCCACGATGAAATCCTTGAGCGCTACGGTAAGACCAGCGCCGGCGAGTCCTAGAAATGTTCCGAGTTGCGACGGCGGACCGAAAATTACCAGCAGCACAAACAGCACGGCGATGACCTGCAGAGAGACGCGAATCACCGCGCGCAGCGTCTGAACCGAGCGGCGGTCCAGTTTGGTGCGCGCCAGCAGTTTTGCCAGCCATCCATCAAACACCAGCCCAATCAGCAGAATGCCCAGAATAATTGCCGTACCGATCAGCATGCGGTGCTCGGTGGCTCGTTTCTTCGCGGCAATCAAGACTTCCCAATTCATGTAGACCTGCGCTAAATCTTTTTGATCGTCGATGCGTTTATCGAAGGTGGCGAGGGCTTGCTGATCCACGGCTCGCCGTTTGGTGGTTTTGAGCAGCGCCTGGGTTTCGTCGTGGCTGCGTGTGGGATGAGCTGATGCGGCCCCGGAAGGAACGCTCGTTATGGGTGCGTTCGGCTGCGGTGCGCCGTTCGCTGGCGCGTTATTCTTTTCCGCCGTCAGTTGCCCTTCCAGCGCATCGTGCTTGCTGGATAGGTGGGCCACCTTTTCTTCCGCATCCGCCTTGGCCTGGAGCAACTGCCGCTGTTTTTCGCTGTACGCGCGCCATTGCTGCGCGCGGTGAATCAGTCCACGTTGATCCGGAGCCGCAGTCACCGCGGCCATTGCTTTCTGCGTGTCGTGTCCGCTGGCTTCGTGCTGATCGACCATCTGCTGGATGCGTGCCTGCGGGTTGCCGCCGGCGCGGACCAAATCCTGCTTCGCATCGTCGACTTCGTCTTGGTCCAGTTCCTGTTGCGACTTGGCCACTTCGAGCGCGTCGCCCAGCGCATCCTTTTGCTGGTTGTTGGCTTTGGCTTCGGCGGCCGTTAGCGCGGCCACTTGGGCTTTGTCGGCGTCTAGCGCTTTCTCTGCGACATCCAGCTTCGCTTGAATTTCTTTCGCTTCGGCGGAGAGCGGTGGCGGGTGTTGCGTTACGTCGCGCAGCGCTTGCGCAAACGCCATATCGACGGCGTGATCGGAGATGCGCAGCGCTTCCTGCGCGAAGGGTTGCTCATCGGCGGAAGTGACCATGCCGGCGAGGCGTTGCGCCGTGAGCAGCGGCGTTTGGTCCACGGCCGACTGCGCCACGGCATCGCCGGGAGTGCCCACGACGGCACGCAGAGTAGTCGTTGTGCCGCCTGTGTGCACCAACCCGTATCCGACCGCGCACAACAGTAGCACCAAGACGAAAGCGGCAACTTTTTCCAATGTCTTCATAAATCTTCCTGAGCTTTAATTCTAACCGCCGATGCGGACTTTATGGTGCGTTTGTGGTTTACAAGTTGCCAGCCTGTGCAGGCTGCGGAAAAAGTCTGAGCTTTTTGGGTAGCGGCTCCAGCCGCTACAGTAAGCGGTTGGCTGCCAAGGGGCTTCAGCCCCGAAGAACTGCCCCAGCCACCCTTCCGCGTTCCGCGTTACGGAAGCTCTGGCGTAGGCGGAGTAAGTTTCTTTTTTTAAGTTCGAAGGATACTGCGCATACTCAAGTTTCTCGCAATCGTTCCTGCGCTTCGAAGCCGCAAGCTCGAATCGTAGCGGAGTAAGTTTGTGGTACTGTTTGCGCCACGGCTGGCCCATCTTCCGCGACACATCTCGCACAAGTGGTTCTGGGAACCGGCTGGCCCTCTTCGTGTACGTTGTCAACCGTGGCCTCTGTCCGCGCAGACCCGCGAGATGGAGTGCGACAGCTTCATGCATGTTGCGTTCAATTTCCTCGCGGTTGTGCCCGGTGGCCATGCAACCAGGGAGATCCGGCGAGCCAGTCGAGGTGGACTCGACGATAATCAGATACCTTTCCATCGGGGCAGCCCCTTGTATAGGCCGTACGCCAAATTGCGAATCGTTATCATTCTTAAGGAATTAAAGTGCTTTGTTTTGATAACGATTCAGAACGTTGTGATTCTGCTGAGGTTATCGGGACGCTTTGTTAACAAAGTTGCCATCAGTCGCCGCTGGAAGCTTGGAGCGACACTCCCTCGAACTTTAGTATGACTGATTGTTACTTAACAGTCAATAATAATTAAAGGTACTACGGGTACCGAATTTGAGAACCGATTTGGGAATGACCTACCTCGGAATCGCGTCCCGGCCGATCATGGATTTGTGACGGGCTACGGCAAAGGCCACAAATCTAGAGTTGCCAGGTCGAGCCCATGGGAGCTGGAAGGGACCGACTACACAGATTCAGACGGTTTCGCAAACACAAAAACGCCTCCGAGTTTTCGGAGGCGTTTTATGTGGATGAGGATTTGCTACGCAGGTCGTACGGATTTTTCTAGAGGTAATCCCGCGACGGGCCCTCGAGAAAGGCGCGGAGTTTGCGCGAGCGCGACGGATGACGGAGCTTGCGCAGCGCTTTCGCTTCGATCTGGCGAATGCGTTCGCGGGTGACCGCAAACGACTGGCCGACCTCTTCGAGGGTATGTTCGCTGCCGTCATCGAGACCGAAACGCATCTTGATGACTTTTTCTTCGCGCGGCGTCAGCGTCTTGAGGACCGAGGAAGTCTGCTCTTTCAGGTTCAGGTTGATGACCGCATCGGACGGCGAAACCACGGCCTTGTCTTCGATGAAATCGCCGAGATGCGAATCTTCTTCTTCGCCGATGGGAGTTTCGAGAGAGATCGGCTCTTGCGCAATTTTCAGAATCTTGCGGACCTTGGACACGGGAATGTCCATGCGCTTGGCAATTTCTTCGCTGGTCGGTTCGCGGCCGAGTTCCTGCACCAACTGACGGCTGGTGCGCACTAGCTTGTTGATCGTTTCGATCATGTGCACCGGAATACGAATGGTGCGGGCCTGGTCGGCGATGGCGCGGGTGATGGCCTGGCGAATCCACCAAGTCGCGTAGGTGGAGAATTTGTAGCCACGGCGCCATTCAAACTTGTCGACGGCTTTCATCAAGCCGATATTGCCTTCCTGAATCAAGTCCAGGAACTGCAGGCCGCGGTTGGTATATTTTTTGGCAATGGAAACCACCAAGCGCAAGTTGGCTTCGATCAATTCTTTTTTGGCTTGTTCGGCTTCCGCTTCGCCGCGGTGAATGAATGTCAGCGTACGCTTCAGTTCGGTGAGGCCGACTTCGCTGGCGTCTTCAATGTCTTTCAGTTCCGTGCGGCGCGTGCGCAGTTCTTTGCGCGCTTCCGCGGCGACGTCGCCCTTGGCTACGTCGGCGCGACGTTCGAGGCGGCCGGCTTCGCGTTCCAGCGATTGCAAGCGCTCGACGGTGCCGCGCATCTTGTCGATGAGGCGTTTTTTCTCGAACAGGTTGAAATCGATGTCGCGAATGGCCAGCGAAATTTCCACACGCGTGCGGGCTACTTCCCACTTGGCGCGGATATAGGGCTTTTTCTTGGCCTTGGGAGTCTTGTCCAGCTTGACCGCTTGCTTCAGTGCGGTGTCGTAGAGCTTGGCAATCTTCTCGATATACTTCAGCGTCTGCTTGGTCTTATTGGCGATTTTTTCTTCGGTGAGTTCTTCGTCGTCGAAGATGACGATTTCTTTGATGGACCGCGCGCCTTTGCGCAGGTCTTCGCCAACAGCAATCAATTCCTTGATGACGATCGGGGAACGCGTGATGGACTTCATCACCACCAGTTGCCCGCGTTCAATACGCTTGGCGATAGTTACTTCGCCTTCGCGGGTCAGCAAAGGCACGGTGCCCATTTCGCGCAGGTACATGCGCACTGGGTCGTTGGTCTTTTCCAGCGAGCCGGGAGTCAGATCGAGTTCGCTGCTGCCTTCGTCCGAATGCACGTCCGCTTTTTCCGCGGCTTCGCGTTCGCCCGGCTCCGTGGAAATTTCCACCGCACGAGCCGCTTTCGCGGACGCCTGGTCTTCGTAAATTTCAATACCGTTGCGCTCAAACGTGGTCAGCAGGTCGTCGATTTCTTCCGAAGAATGCACTTCCGCAGGAAGCGAATCGTTGACCTCGTCATAGAGCAGGTAGCCCCGCTCTTTGCCCACCACGATGAGCTGTTTTACTGCCTCATATTTTTCTTCAAGACCTACTGCCACGAAATCCTCCCAATCTCAACGCCCACAATTCCAAGAAATCAAACCTTATAGAATAGAAATCAAAAATCTTCGACGAGAGTCCGCGCAGGCTCTCGCACGCGTCCGCGAAAGTATGACGGCTGATTAGCAAATCTTGTTTCGTGAAAACGTGCCCAGTGCCCATCGACCGCACCTTCCGCGCGCCACCTGTCTGTCGCGTCCGACAACCGGAAACCTGCGGTTGAAACCCTTCTATATAGATGCTGTAAATGACGAAAACGATACTCGCGAAACCCTATTACGCTACACGTTTAAGTCCCATTCCGTCAATGTTTTAATTAGAGGAAATCTGTGAATTTCGGCCCCTGTGGTTTGGCAGGCTGGCGCTGGGAAGCGACCCTCTTGAGATGCACTTGAACGAAGAATGGTTCGCGCCTCCAGCCGGGAACAAAACCGACCGTATGAAAGGCACGTACGTGTGAGATGAGAGGCCGCAAGTCGGAATGTCGCGGGAGTATTCGCAGCATTCTGGTGACACACCGGTCATCAGGGTAGCCATGCCGCGAGGTAGACCTTTGACTCTCGTTGGTACTACACATATCATCACCAATCACGGGGGTGTTCGTTCGGCTGCCCCATCCGGCGACCTTGCTTACCCAGCATGATCGGTCAAACTATTTCGCGGTACCGCATTGTCGATAAACTCGGCGGCGGAGGCATGGGCGTTGTCTTCAAAGCGGAAGACACCGAACTGGGCCGATTCGTAGCGATTAAATTTCTTCCCGACGAAATGGCGCAGGATCCTGCGTCTTTAGAGCGATTTAGGCGTGAAGCGCGGGCGGCGTCCGCACTGAACCATCCCAACATCTGCACCATTTACGAAATTGGCGAACATGAAGGCAAACGCTTCATCGCCATGGAACACCTGGATGGCGTAACGCTGAAATATTTAATCGCCGCCGGCACGCTGGACGTGCCACGCATCGTAGAAATTTCCATCGACTTGGCTGATGCGCTGGACGCCGCGCACGCGGAAGGCATTCTGCATCGCGACATCAAACCGGCAAATATATTTATTACGAAGCGCGGCCATGCCAAGATTCTGGATTTCGGCTTGGCCAAAATGATCAATCCCAAGCCGCTGCCAGGTTCGGCGGTGCCGTCCGACGCGACACAAACCATGGGCGTGGACACAGATCATTTGACCAGTCCGGGAACTGCTGTAGGCACGGTGGCATATATGTCGCCCGAGCAGGTGCGCGGCAAAGAGCTGGACACACGCAGCGATATTTTTTCTTTCGGCGTAGTGCTGTACGAAATGGCCACGGGAGTTCTGCCCTTTCGCGGAGACACCACGGGCGTAATTTTCGCGGAAATCCTGAACAAGGCGCCGCAGTCGCCGTTTCGGTTCAATCCGGATATGCCGGACGAATTAGGCAATATCATCAGCCGCGCACTGGAGAAGGATCGCGATCTGCGGTATCAGCACGCGTCGGAACTGCGTGCCGAACTGAAGCGCCTGCAACGCAGCACGGCCTCTGGCCAGACCTCTGCATTTACGGAATTGCCGGAAGGACCGGAGCCTTCCGATGCTGGGCCCTCCGGCAAGACGGCTGTGCGACGCCCATCCTCGAAGAGTCAGCGTGCCGCCGCCTTGACCGCCACGGCTCTTAAGACGACAACCTCCGTCAAGACCGCCGCCGTTCGAGCCTCGTCCGGCAAGACTGCGACGGCCCGTAGCGTTGATGACGGCGGCGAAATTGATGAGCTCGAAGATCTCGTCGCCGAAGAACCTCCGAAGAAATTTCCCTGGAAGATCCTGGCTACTGCCCTGGCGGTACTGACCTTGGCGATTAGTGGCGGAATTTACTGGTTTCTGCGGCCCCACTCCGGCGGGAAACTGTCCAATCGGGACACCGTGGTCCTGGCGGAATTCTCTAATCGGACGCAGGAAACTGTTTTCGACGACACCCTCAAGCAAGCGTTGGGTATCCAGCTTGGGCAGTCGCCCTTTCTGACCGTCCTTTCCGATCAAAAAGTGGGTGCCACGCTAAAACTGATGAACAAGCCCCGCACCGAACCGCTGACCCAGGATGTGGCGCGTGAGGTCTGCGTGCGTACTGACAGCCACGCGGTCATCGCTGGTTCCATCGTAAATGTAGGCAGTCAATATTTAATCGGACTAAAAGCCGTCGATTGCCAGTCCGGTGACGTGCTGGCCAATGCTGAGTCTCAGGCGGAGAATCGCGATCGGGTGTTGAAAGCCCTCGATAAGGCCGGCGACGATCTACGTCAAAAATTGGGCGAATCTTTGGCCTCGGTGCAACAGTTCAGCAAGCCGCTGGACCAAGCGACCACCGGCTCCCTGCAGGCCTTGAAGGCGTTCAGCGACGGTCGCCGCAACGCCCGGGAAAATGGCGAATCCGCCGCTCTGCCCTTTTACAAACGCGCTCTGGAACTTGACTCTAACTTCGCACAGGCAACCGCGGCTCTTGGCACCGTTTACTCCAACCTTGATCAGCCCAACCTGGCCACGGCGGCGTTTAAGAAAGCATACGAGTTGCGTGACCGGGTTAGTGAACGCGAGCGATTCGATATTGAGAGCAAATACTTTACTCTCGTCACAGGAGAGCTGGATAAGGCCAACCATAGCTATTCGGAATGGGCTCTCGATTATCCCGGCGATTATCACCCGCGCGGCAACCTGGGTGTGAACTACATCACCCTGGGACAATATGAGAAGGCCGTCGATGAAACGAACGCCTCCCTCAAAATTCGCCCAGACAATACCGCCGCCTACGCCAACCTCATCAGCGGGTACTTTAGCCTGTTTCGTTTGGACGATGCCAAAGCGGCTTGGGATAAGGCCCAGGCGCTAAACCTGGACAGCCCCAATCTTCGCTTGGCGCGTTACGAGTTGGCTTTCTTGCAGAAGGACGACACGGCCATGAAGGATCAGATCTCCTGGGCCACCGGAAAGCCTGGTGCGGAAGATGCCTTGCTTTCCGCGCAGTCGGACACCGAGGCCTACCATGGCCGACTCACGGCTGCCAACGACCTCTCCAAACGAGCTGTCGACTCTGCTAAGCACGCCGATGCCATGGAAACCGCCGCCAACTGGCTGGCCAACGAAGCGTTGCGAGAGGCGGAGTTTGGCAATATGCAAGCCGCAAAGCAAGCGGCCACCGAAGCATTGGCGCTAAGCGACGGCCATGACGCCGAGGTCATGGTCAGTCTGGCCTTGGCTCGCGCGGGCGAGGTCGCCAAAGCACAACAAATCGCCGACAAACTGGACCATGACTCTCCGTTGAACACCATGTTGCAAGGCTATTGGCTGCCGACTATCCGCGCGGCCATCGCTCTCAGTAAGGGCGACGGCAAGAAAGCCGTCGAATTGCTGCAGCCGGCCTCCGCCTACGAACTCGGCCAGCCTCTTCAGTTTCAGCTATCCACCTTGTATCCCGTGTTCGTTCGTGGTCAGGCGTTCCTGAAGCAGGGTCTCGGCGCACAAGCCGCCGTCGAGTTCCAGAAGATCATCGATCACCCCGGCCTGACCGTCAATTTCCCCTTGGGCTCGCTGGCGCGCCTCGAACTGGGGCGGGCCCGCACTCTGAGCGGCGACAAGGCCTCCGCCAAACAAGCCTATGAGGACTTTTTTGGGCTCTGGAAAGACGCCGATCCCACGTCGGCGATTTTCAAAGAATCGAAGGCCGAATACGCCAAATTGTGATACAGAAAACACGTTCGGGATTAGTGTGATCCGCGATTGTTTCCGGGGATGCTATGTATAAGAAATTAGGATGGTTTAATGGCGGGTCAGAGTGGAAAAGTTTTGCGCACTTTTGCCCCAAATTTCGGCGTACCATTACCATGAAAATGTAACCCTTGGTACCTGCCTTTTTCATTGACACTTACTGGGACTGGTATACCATTCTTCCTGTAGGAAATCCGTGGAGAAAGTTGTATAAAAAATTATGCGATATTTTCGACCAGCAATCCTCGCCGCCCTGGTTTTAGTTCTTTCGGGAGCCGCCTTCGCCGATGACATTCACGTGATATTCGATCCGGAGACTCCGATTCCGGTTGGAAACTTCGGCGTGGTCACGGATCCCAGCGCGGTCTACAGCTTTTCTTTCGGAAGCTGCACCGCGACGGGAATTCCCTCGGCATTTGCTGGTGACGACGGTTGTATCGCGCTCGTCAACGAAACTGGCAGGGCGCTCAGCTCTCTCAGCCTTTCGTTTGTTGTGAATAGCTTTCTAGTGGGACAGACCATCAATTGCGACAGCTTGGACAACAACTTGACCTCGAATGACTGCGCCAATGTTCCCGGACCTTTCACTTTGGGGCAATTTGTAAGCGTGAATTTCTTCTCCGGCGATCCCGTGCCGAACAATTCTCTGTTCGTATTCGGGGAAAATGGTGTTGCGTTCGAGGATGCGCCGACCTTTAATGTCACGGCACCGGAGCCAACGTCGCTGACGCTTCTTGCCGCTGGCATGGGGCTATTCGGACTCTGCGTGGTGCTCGCGAAGCGCTAATTCACGGTTTAATTTTTGGTGGAATTCAAAGCTCGCTGCCTTCGGGTAGCGAGCTTTTTTCTTTTGTGGCGGGCTAGTGTGCGGCGAGACGGCGCATGAGTTCTTGTTTCCGTTCGAGAAGAGAGCGCAGATTGGCGCCGGGCGGTTGCGATTCGATGTCGCGCTGAACTTGAGCGACGGCGCGTTCCACTTGTTTCCGTTGCAAGGCCGCCATGCAGCTTTCGGCTTCTTCCCAGGTGGCGGCTTCTTCTTCCTCGAACAATATTTCGAAAAGCAGGCGGCGATCACGATCGTCGAGTGTGCCGGCGATGTCGCTGGTGGCCATCGGCGGCGAGGCGAGGCTTGCGACGATTAGGGCGGCGATGATGCGTTCGGCCTCCATGCCTTCGTAGAGACGCTCTTGCTGGAGACGCTGCGCGAGCTCCACGCGAAAGTCTTCGGCTTCGGACAACATGCGGATGAGGCGACGCTCCACAGGCTTGGTGCTGCGACTCAGTGATTCCGGCTGGGCTTTCAGTTCACTGCGGCGCTCAATCGCGGCTTTGCTTAGCGCAGCGCGCAGGACCGGCTCATCGAGACGCAGTTGCTGGGCGATGCGCGTGGCCCATTCTGAGCGCAGCAGGCGATTGGGAATTTTCTGTACATAGGGAAGCAGAAAATTGACGGCGCGTAATTTGCCTTCTCCGGTTGAAATATCCATCTGACGGGCGCGAGCGATCAGATAGTCGACGTACGGCGGAGATTCCTTGAGTAATTTCTTGTAGGACTCGGCGCCTTTTTCGCGGATGAAGAGATCAGGGTCGGCTTTTTTGTCGCCGATGGGCGGAAGAGCGAGGACTCGAACTTCGAAGTCTTGCTCGAGCAAGAGCGCTACGGAACGCTCCGTTGCGATTTGGCCCGCGCTGTCTGGATCGTAATTTACGATTACGCGTTTGGTGAAACGAGAGAGCAATTTGATTTGGGGCTCGGCAAGTGCGGTGCCGCAACTGGCCACGACGTTGCTGATACCGGCGCGCGCGACGGCGATGGCGTCCATATAGCCCTCCACCAAAATTGCGAAATCCTGTCGGCGCAAGGCATCTTTGGCGCGATCGAGATGGTAGAGAACATTACTTTTGGAATAGATGGGCGTTTCCGGCGAGTTTAGATATTTGGGTTGGTCGTCGCCCAGCGCGCGACAGCCGAAGGCCACGATCTTTCCGCCCTCGTTGGCAATCGGGAAAGTGATGCGGCGGCGGAAGCGATCAAAGAAGCGGCCGCTCTGGTCGCGAGAGATCAGCCCGGAAATGGCGAGAACCTTTTCATCGCGATACTTTGGGCGCAGCAGGCGTACCAGCGCATCACCGCCGCTGGGCGCGTAGCCGATTCCGAATTGTTCGATCACTTGCGGCGTTAACCCGCGGTCTTCCAGGTAGGCTCCGGCGACGCGGCCTTCCGGAGTACTTTCCAGTTGCTTAGTGAAGAAAGCCTGCGCGACGCGGTGCATTTCGAGAATTACGGTGCGCTGCTGATTCTGTTGGCGCTCTTCCGGGGAATGCTCGCGAGGCGCCGGGACGGCAATTCCGCATTTTTCCGCGACGATGCGGATGGCTTCCGGGAAAGGACATTTTTCCATTTCCATCACAAACTTAAAAACGTCGCCGCCGACTTGGCAACCGAAGCAGTGGTAGATCTGCTTGGTGGGATGAACAGCAAAGGAGGGAGATTTTTCGGCGTGGAAAGGACACAGGCCGGTGAAATTCTGGCCGCTCTTTTTGAGGCGCACGTATTCGCCGATCACGCGAACAATGTCCGCCTGCTGCTTTACGCGATCCGCGAATGATCCGGCTTCGGCCATGCTGATGTTTTGCGGTGAGCTTGCTTTGGCGCTGCCTCAATTTTCTCGTGAGTCTATCAGGTACGCAAATCGACGACGGTAATGGCGCGGCCGCCGTGTTCCTCAGATTCGAACGAGGAACTTTCCACCAGCGGGTGGCCGCGCAAAAACTCGGCAATGCCCTTGCGCAGCGCGCCGGTGCCGTGGCCATGAATCACACGGATACGTGTTTGGTTGGCGAGCGCGGCCTGGTCGAGGTATTTGTCGAGGCGCTCTGTGGCTTCTTCAACGCGCATGCCGATTACGTTGAGTTCACCGGTGGCGGGGGCATCGCTCGACGTAGGGCTGACGCTAACGTTGCGCAGGCGATGTGACGCTGCGGGTGACGACGCTCCCGGCCCGTGGCCCGGAGCGTCGGCCTCGATGCCCACAATTTCGTCGACGGCGATTTTCATGCGCAGCGGGCCAGCCTCGATTTCCGCGGATGAGCCCTCGATACGGCGCAGCACCACGGGCCTGCTGAATCCGCGAACTTGCAGGCGGGCGCCCGGCAACAAACGGGACGCAGCTACGGTTGCCGCCTTGCTGGCGGCGAGTCCCAGATCGGATTGTGATTCGGAGATGGTTTGGACTACAGCGGCGTTGAGCTCTTCGCGCGCTTCGCTGCGTACGTCCTGAATCTTGCGGCGCGTCGTTTTTTCGAGCGAGGAGCGGAGTTCGCGCTCTTTTACAGCTTCGACGACGCGCGTTACGTTTTCGTCGAAACGCTTCTGCATCTCGGCAAATTTGGTTTCGAGTTCCTGGATGCGGCGCTGCTGGCGGGCGGCCCATTCCGTACGGAGCTTGGAACGCTCTTCTTCGAGTTCGCGCCGCTCAACAGACATTTGGTGCTGCATGCGATCGAGTTCATCGCGGCTGCGATGCAGATAGGCGATCAAATCGGCGGCTTCGCGCGATTCGGGAGCCAGGAGCGAACGCGCGCGATCGATGATGCTCGATGCGATGCCCAGACGCTGGGCGATGGCGATGCCGCTCGAGCCGCCGGGTACGCCTACCATGAGACGGTACGTGGGGCGAAGGTTCACGTCGTCAAATTCGACGGCGGCGTTTACTGACGCCTGGCGTGCTAGACGCGTAGGCTTTCAGGCGATCATGGTGCGTGGTTGCCAAGACGATGCAATTTTTTTCGCGAAAATCGTCGAGGAGAGCCACGGCGAGCGCCGCGCCTTCTTCGGGGGCGGTGCCCGTGCCCATTTCATCGACGAGCGCCAATGAATGCTCCGTGGCGGTCGCGAGAATGGATTTCAGATTGAGCATATGCGAGGAAAACGTGGATAGATCCGCGGCAATCGATTGCTCGTCGCCAATGTCCACAAGAACGTGATCGAAGAGCGGCAGGAGTGCGCGTTCCGCAGCCACGGGAATTGCGGTCTGTGCCGACAGCGCGGCAATACCAGTGGTTTTCAACGCAACAGTTTTGCCGCCGGTGTTGGGACCGCTGATGACCAACACGCGTTCTTCTCCGCCAAGCGCCAGAGTCATGGGAATGATTTCGCGACTTTCGCGACGCAGTTTGTCTTCGAGGACGGGATGGCGGGCGCGTTCGAGTTGCAGTTGGACGGCTTCAGAAAATTCGGGAATAGTGGCGTCGAAGTCTCTGGCAAAACGCGCGCGCGCGAAAATCCCATCAAGGTGCGCTATCACTTCGGCAGCATCCAGAAGTGGAGCGCGAATGAGCTGCAAACGCGCGGTGAGATCGCGCAGGATACGAACGATTTCCGTCGCCTCATCTTCCGCGAGCTGCACCAATTGATTATTCGTTTCAAGTGTTTCGAGAGGCTCGAGAAAAACGGTCTGGCCAGTGGCACTGGCTCCATGCACCACGCCGGGAACGCTGCGACGATTTTCCGCGCGCACGGGAATTACAAAGCGTTCGTTACGAAGGGTGACGTAGTCTTCGCCGGCTTCCGCGTTTCGCGAACGTAAGATCTGCTTCAGCGTCTTCTGAATCGACTCACGCGTTTGCGCGATGCTGATGCGGATGCGACGCAAAGTGCTGGAAGCGTCATCACTGATCTCTCCGTCAGGCAAGATGCTACGGCGGATTGCCGCTTGCAGATCGTGGAAATCGCCGACTTCGGCGACGCGCTCGGTGAGCAGCGGGAATTTAGAAACCTCTTCGCGAAACTGCTGGCGCAGCCAGGTACTGGTTTCGAGTAGCGTGGCAGCGTCGAGCAGTTCTTTGGCCTCAAGGACGATGCCCAAACCCTCGATCTTCGCCAACCAGTCTCGCGGATCAACCAGCGCTCCAAAACCAAGGTCGCGCGCTGCGCGTAACCATTCGCGGGCTTCACCGATTAAGGCGAATTCCGACTCCAGCGCAACTCGATCAGTGCTGAACGCGAGTGCATCGATGGCGCGACGGCCGGGCGAGCAGGTGGTGCGCAGCCGCAACAACTCGCGGAGCTTATCGAATTCGAGGACGTCGGCTGCGGAGCGCGACATTTTTAACTTTTCCCCAGGCTTTCTTTCAGATAGTTGGCGGCGGCTTTCGCGGTGTCGGCTATTTTTATCAACGGGCCGGCGGATTCAGCCCATGGCGTGGCCACATTTTTGTTTGCGGCAACTTCCACTTCGCGAACGCGAGAGAGAATCGGTGTCCAAAAATCGCCAAGAGCTACGATAGGCTTTCGTTTAATGACCGCCTTGTTCTGCATCTCCCACAACACCGCGAGTTCCGCCAGTGTACCCGTGCCGCCCTTGCAGACGACGAAACCGTCGCCCAGCTTTATCAGTTCAAATAGTCTCTCATCCCACGTCTTCATGCGCACTTCCACGTCAATCCAGGCGTTGGCTTTGGCTGCGGAGAAAAAGTCCGCGGTGACGCCATAGGTCTTGCCGCCAGCGGACTTCGCTCCGCGCGAGACGGCTTCCATGACGCCGCCATACGCTCCGGAGCAAACAGCGAAACCGGCTTTGGCGAGCTGTTCACCCAAGGCGCGGGCTTCGGCGTAGTCCGGATCGTCCTGCTGCGGTCGTGAACTGCCAAAGACGGTGATGATTTTTTCTTGCACGCTTGTTCAGTTTTTGCGCGCGGGGCGCTTTGCGGAACTAGCTCGCGATGGCGTCGCGCCCCACTCTTCCACCAGGGCGACACACAGGCCGTCGAGCACATCGGTAGCTTCATGATTCTTGCCAGCCTGATTGTTGCCCATAAAAGAAAATATGAGTCGCTTGCCGCTGGCCGTCTCGGCATATCCGGAACGAGTGCGCACATGTTCGAGCGAACCGGACTTGGCGTGAATCCTACCGGCGGCTGCGGTATTTTTCATGCGATCTTCCAGCGTGCCATCCACGCCCGCAATAGGCAGGGATCCGTAATAGACGTCAAACCAGGGCTCCTTTTGCGCGTATTGCAAAACGGCAGCAAGAGCGCGCGGCGTGACCAAGTCATGACGGGACAGGCCAGAGCCATCCGCCTGCACGACGTCGCCTTCCACGATTCCTGCTTGGGCATAAAAACTCTTAGGAACGTTCATCAATTCGTCGGATGTTTTCCATGTGCACGTTTGACGCGCGGCGGCGCGCAAATACATTTCCGTGTGCAAATTCTGGCTAATTTTGTTGACGAGTTTCACGGATTCACCGATCGGAACGGAAGTATGTTCGGCGAGAATCCGCGGCGGATCGGGCAAATTCACGCTATCGTGAACCGCGCGAGCCACGCCGCCAACGGCGACGCCGCGCTTTTCGAGCAAATTCTTCAACAAAGCCGCTGCGTGGACCGCAGGATCTTCGACTGCCAAAGTAAGAATCCTGGAAGCGTGGCGAGCGGGCAACGTGCCGGTAACTACCACTACGCGCGATCCCGGATCCCTGGACAATCGCAAATCCGCTTTGGCCTCGGCGATGGAAGTCACGACGTGGTTTTCAACAAAAAAGTCCGGAGTGGCCGGCGAAACTTCTGCTTGTACTGCATCGCCAGCGTTGAGCCCAGGAGTCAGCGTGAGTTTTACAGTATTGTCGTTCACTACGATGGCCGAAATTGCGGCGCCGTACTCCCATACCATGTCGTCAATTTCCCAGCCGCTGGGATAACGTTCGGCGGGAAAATAGCTATCGTCTCCGACGATGTCGCCAGAAATTGCTTTTACACCGCGCGCGACAATCGCGTCGGCCATTTCTGACAATACACGCTCCGGCACCCCGTCAAATTCTTCCTTGCTCCGGAATGGAAAGCGGCGATTGGAAAGATTGGGATCGCCCCGCCCGACCAGCACGACATCGCCGGTCAGAGTGCCCTCGGCATCGATCACCCCACGCGTTTCCGCCGTAGTGCGGAACCGATAGTCAGAACCCAGGGTAGCCAGGGCGAAAGCGGTCGTGAGTAATTTCATGTTTGAGGCGGGCACAAAAAACTTCTCGGCATTGCGTTGGTAAAGTGTTTCGCCGGTTTGCGCATCGATCACCAGCGCGCCCCATTCGCCTTGGCCCACTGTTCCGGAATCGAGTAGCTGCTCTGCTCGTTCGGCAAAACGTTTTGCATTCGGAGTAAGAGGCTTTTCTCGAGGTGATGCGCTTTCGCGGCGACCGGAAGCAGATTTTTTCGCGGTGCGGCTGGCCTGTGCCGAACAGGACGTGGTGGTAGCTAAAAATGCGGTAAACGACAAAGTTACGGTGACAGCAACGCATACCACTTTTACCCGATTCACGCGAAGGGCGCTCCTCACTAAACTTCCTAGTGTCAAAGTATAGACGAAGAGCCAAGCACCATTCGATCCAGCCCGACGTTTGCACGCGAGGAAAGCTTTTCGGGCCACGTCTGGAACGCGACAATCCAAGTAAATAGGAGATTACCAATGAAGAATATTCTTGCTGCTGGGCTTGCGCTCGCCATGGTAGGCCTACCGCTGACCACTTCCGCAAAAGACGACGAAAAAGAAGTGGATCGGGTACACAACGCTTCCGTGGTTTTGAAGGAAATCATGGATATTCCCGACGATATTCCGCAGGATCTTATCGATAAAGCGGAGTGCATCGTGGTGTATCCTTCCGTCGTGAAAGCGGCGTTTATCGTGGGCGGCAGCTACGGACGCGGCGTGATGACTTGCCGGACGGGCCAGCATTATTCCGGGCCGTGGAGCGCTCCTACGATGATGGCGCTGGAAGGCGGAAGTTTCGGTCTGCAGATTGGCGGCGAAGCAACGGACTTTGTGCTGCTGGTGATGAATCCGCGCGGTGGCCACGCCATGTTGCACAGCAAAGTGAAGCTGGGTGGCGATGCCTCGGTGGCCGCTGGACCTAAGGGCCGCAGTGCCTCCGCGGAATCGGATGTAACGTTGCGCGCTGAAGTGCTTAGCTATTCGCGAGCACGCGGCGTATTCGCGGGCGTTTCTTTGGAAGGTTCCACGGTTCGCGCGGACAACGATGCGAACGAACGCCTCTACGGCCAGAAGCTGACCGCGCAGGACATCGTCTTTAAGGGCGAGGTTCCTGTTCCTCCGGCAGCACAGGGACTGACCTCTTACCTGGATCACAAGAGCCCCAAGAACACGTCTGATCCTGCTTCGCTGCACGAATAATCCGGTCTAAATCAAACTCGTTTGCTTCTGACACCCCAAGATTCGTCTTGGGGTGTTTTTATTGAATCAAGACAATTGCGCTGTTAGGCAAAATGACTTATAGTCATATATGAATATAGGTCATGCCCAACCCTGATGTCCTAAGAACAGAAGGCGGCAGTTTGCACTCTTCCGACCGTCGCGCGCGGCGCGGTGCAGCTACGCGAGAATCCCTATTTCACGCGGCGTCTGGACCTCTTTGCAATTAAGGGATTTGCCGAAACAACGGTCGAGGACATCACCGAAGCCGCGGATGTCGGCAAAGGCACTTTCTTCAACTATTTCCCCACCAAGGATCACCTGCTTCTGGCGTTTAGCGACATGCAGATTGCGAAGCTGCAAGTCGCCGTCGATCGCGTGGTGCAATCGCGCGAACCGATGCGGTCTTATCTGCGCAGCTTTGGCGTGTACATGACGCAAGAGCCCGCGCGCAATCCTTCCCTAGTTCGGGCGCTGCTGCAGGCCAACTTGTCGAGTTCGGCGGTGCGCGAAGTGATGCGCGCGAACCATACGCGAAGCCACACACTGCTAACCAAATTAATTGAAACGGGCCAGGAACGAAGAGAGATTCGCACCGACCTACCCGCTGCAGATATCGCCCAGGTGTTTCGGCAGATGGTTTTCGGAACGTTGCTGCTGTGGTCCGTGTATGGAGATAGTTCGCTTCCGGACAGAATTCACAATGGCTTTTGATTTGCTGTGGAACGGGATTGCACCGCAGGCAGAGACGAATCCGGCGCATGCGGCGCCGGACGGAGGAGTTTGAAGCGTGAAACGTAAACGCATCATCGTGATTTTAGTCGTGGCGGCGATTCTTGGCGGCGCGGCGCTGTATTGGGGAGAGTTGCATAAGGACGATTCGCTGCAGGGCTCTGGAACGATTGAAGCGAGAAATATCCGCGTCGGTTCGAAAGTTGGCGGACGCATCGACCAGGTTTTGGTCCGCGAAGGTGACCGCGTACATGCGGGGCAAGTGCTGGTGACGTTCGACGATAAAGAGATGGCCGCGGAGCTGGAGCAATCGAAAGCGACCTCTGACAAGATGGCGCGCGGTTATCGTCCGGAGGAAATTGCCGAGGCGCGGGCGGCTGCGGCGCAAGCGAAGGCCGAATACGAGCAGCGGAAAAATGGTTACCGCCAACAAGATATCGACGCGGCGGTAGCAGACCTGGATCGCGCGAAAGCGGAGGAGATTCGATCGAACGCGGACTTCAAACGGTATGAGGCGCTGGCGGCGAAGGATCTAGTGTCCAAGCAACAGCGGGATACGGCAGAAGCGACGTGGAAAGTGGCGCTCGCGCAAGAGCAAAACGCGCAACACAAGCTAAACGAATTGAAGATCGGGTACCGGCAGGAGGAAATAGCGTCCGCCGAAGCGAAATATCAACAGACGCAAGCGACGCTCGATAAATTGGAACACGGCAACCGGCGCGAAGATGTGGACTTGGCGCGCGCGGCGTATTCGTTTGAAGAGGCGCGGTTTCGAGAGCGGCAGGTAGTGGCGCCCACGGAAGCCACGGTAGAAGTGCTGGACGTACGACCGGGAGATTTGATCGCGCCGAACACTCCGGTTGCCACGCTGCTCGAAGCGGACCAGATTTATGTGCGCATCTACATTCCTGAAACGCAAATCTGGCGCGTGAAGGTTGGTCAGAAGGCGGAAGTGCGGTTGGACACTGAGCAAAACGCTCCGATCGATGGAGTGGTCGAACAAATCAATCAGCAGGCGGAATTTCTTCCGCGCAACGTGCAGACGCGAGACGAACGCGTACACCAAGTGATTGGAATCAAGGTGCGCATCAACGACACGTCCGGCCACGTGCTGGCGGGTATGGCTGCGGATGTAAAGCTACGGCCAACAAAGTGAGCAACATGCCCGAGCCTTTACAAAATACTACAGAGGCAGCCATTTCCGCCGAACACCTGGTGCGGAGATTTGGCGCGTTTACGGCGGTAAACGACATCAGCTTCCGCGTGGAAAAAGGCGAGATTTTTGGTTTTCTGGGACCGAACGGCAGCGGAAAAACCACCATCATCAAAATGCTGACTGGTCTATTGCCGCTGAGCGAAGGCGATGCATCGGTAGAAGGCCTGGACGTTCGCAAAGATGCCGAAGGAGTGCGCGAACGCATCGGCTACATGTCGCAGAAGTTCAGCCTGTACGACGATTTAACGGTACTGGAAAATCTGAATTTCTACGGACGGATTTACGGGCTTTCCGCGGAGCGCATGAAACGGCGCATCGACGAGATCGTGCAGCTCAATGGACTTTCTCCGTACATGAGTCGCCTGGCTGCGCAGCTTTCCGGAGGATGGAAACAACGCCTCGCGCTCGGGCTGCGCGATGTTGCATGAACCGAAATTGTTATTTCTGGATGAGCCGACCGCGGGAATCGATCCGGTGGCGCGTCGTCAACTTTGGGATTTGCTCTTCGAACTTTCCGGGCATGGAATCACTTTTTTTGTGACGACGCACTATATGGATGAAGCCGAGCGTTGCAGCCACGTGGCGTACATCTATTACGGCAAGTTGATCGCCGATGGCACTCCTGCGGAATTGAAACAGCTTCCGGACGTGCAACCCGCGGGCACGGATCGCATTGAAATCACCACGCCGCAAGTTACGCGCGCGTTGCGGCTGGCACGACACATTCCGGGCATTCGCAGCACCACGATTTTCGGCGAATCGATTCACGCGCTCGTAGACCACTCCTTCAGTCTGGATGACCTGCGCGGGCAATTGCAGAAAGACGGCATCACGGTGACAGACATCCGGCCGCTCACCGCCAGCTTGGAAGACGTATTTGTGGAACTGACGTACAAGCACCAAGCGTTGCTGGAAGGTGCCGCCCGTGGATAATCCATTTCGCGGATTCAAGGCGGTCTTCTACAAGGAAGTGCTGCACGTGCGGCGCGACCCGGGCACGTTGTTTTTCTCGCTGGTGATTCCGCTGCTGCAAATGTTTGTGCTGGGATTCGGCATCGACACCAACGTGCGGCAGGTGCACACCGTCGTTTATAACGCAGATGGCCGTCAGGAGAGCCGCGAATTAATCGATCGCCTGAAAAACTCCGATACGTTTCACGTGATTCGCTACGTGGACAATGACAGAGATCTGAACGATACGATCATCAGCGGGCAGGCTCGCGTGGGTATCAAAATCCCGGTGGACTACTCGGACCGGCTCATTCATCAAGATGTCGTCGCAGGTGCTGGTGTTGATCGATGGATCGGATTCTTCCGTCGCCGGCCAGGCGATCAACGTGACAACCGCGATTGGTCTGGACGAATCATTGCGCAGAGCGGTGAGCGATCGCAACGCGGCGCTGGCCGTGGATATGCGGCCCAAATTGCTCTTCAATCCTGATTCGCGCTCGCCTAATTTCTTTCTGCCGGGGCTAACCGCGATTTTGCTGCTGAACGTTACGACGTTCCTGACGGCATTTGCGATTGTGCGCGAAAAAGAGCGCGGGACGCTCGAACAGCTATTCGTAACGCCGGTACGGCCGTTCGGATTACTGCTGGGCAAGCTGCTGCCCTACTTCTTTATCGGATTCTTTGAGCTGTGCAACATTTTGTTCTTCATGCGCTTTGTGTTTCGCGTGCCGATGCACGGGAACGTCATCCTGCTGGCGTTCTTGTCGCTGCCCTACATTTTCGTGTCGTTGTCTCTAGGCATGCTGATCTCCAGCAAAGCCAATACGCAAGGGCAAGCCATGCAGCTGGCTTTCTTGACGATTTTGCCCAGTATTTTCTTTTCCGGTTATATTTTCCCGCGAGAGACGATGCCGCTGGGATTTTATCTGATCAGCTATCTGGTGCCGGCCAGCTATTTCATCAACATCACGCGCGGGATTATTTTACGCGGCGCCAGCCTGCAACATCTGTGGACGGACGGGCTCGCGCTTTTTGCCATGGGGACGATACTGCTGGTCATCGCCGCGCGACGCTTCTCGAATAAAATTATCATGACGTGATTCAGCGATGGGCAAGGGCTCCGGCCCTTCGCTGAGCGCTGCTTCAGGCGCATTCCACGCGATAGACAACTGCGCACTGGCCACGGGCGTTTGCATGTCTCCGTAGGGGCGGTCTGAATATCCAAGTCTTCTGCGAATTGCCGACAGGCGTTGCCTTATATTTTTGCGATATTGCTCCGGCGCCTGCCCTTGGCGGATAAACCAATCCTCGTACTGTTTGGCCAGGCGCGGAAACTTTTCGCGTATCGAAGGCATGAATTGCTTTGCCGAAGTGGGTTGCAGAAATAAAATTCCAGAGGCGAACCACTCGGCTCCGGCATTCTTGGCGGTTTCCGCCAGCGCTTCCAATTCTCCGGGGCCATCGGTGATTCCCGGCAGCAAAGGAGACGCAAGAACTCCTGCTGGGATACCGGCATCACGCAGCTGGCGCAACGCGGCGATGCGCAGATCCGGTCTAGGCGCACGCGGCTCCAGCCAGCGAGCCAAGCGAGGGCGCAACGTGGTGATGGTCATGTTGACGAACAGCGCCGAACGAGCCGCAATTTTCTGCAAAAGATCGATGTCGCGCACAACCTGGTTGGATTTGGTGGTGATGGAAACGCTCAGCCCTTCCCTTTTCGCAAGTTCTTCTAGGCAGGCTCGCGTTACACCGTACTCGCGTTCCGCCGGCTGGTAGGGGTCGGTTGCAGTACCAATAGCGATGTGCTCGGGATGATCGAGATTCGGGCGCTCGCCGGATTTGCAATATTTTTCCGAGACATCGCGCGAAAGCAGCGCAGCGGCGTCCTGTTTTACGAAAATTTTCTTCTCAAAATCGAGTCCATCCAGCTCCATAAATTCGTGTGTATATCGCGCGTAGCAGTAGCGGCAGGCGAATTCGCAGCCGCGATACGGATTGACGCTCCATTCGAAGGGAACGCGCGTGGAATTGCACCGGTTCAGGATGGAGCGGACCGGCAAGAGAAAATATTCCGGGCGCTCTTCGGAGCGACGCTTGGTCTGCGCCGCTGGAGAAATAGAAGCGAGGCGGGCGATGCCAACCAGTGGCGCAGCAGGGGTGCGGAGTTGCGGCAAGCCGCTACTGTCTGACTTGGCCGCACTTCCTGCATCGGCAACTTGCGACGGGGGGCAACCCGCCACAGAGCGATGCGCACCGCTACTGGGGTTCGCGAGCGGGGCAGGCTCGCCAACCATTGGGTTTGGGCTTACTGCATCAGGGCCATCTGGGAAGAGGGATGGAGCAGGTGGTGAAACGCGGCGCCGCCGGATACGGAAGCCCGACGACGGAATGGAGTGCACAGGAGACATGGCCCACCTCGAAACGTGGGTAGTATTTCGCTTTTTGTTCGCCCTGTCAAGAACTTTCGCGAATTGTTAGCTATGGCAAGTAATCGTGAATACGAACTCTGGCCGTCCCAAGGGCAGCCGCCGTTATTCCAGCATTTGCCGCCGTTCTTGTGCGAAGCTATTCTCGAGCACGGAGGCCACGTTGCACCTTTCCCGCAGGCTTGCAGGGTTGTTCATCCTATTGATCATGATTGGCCTTACCGGAGTGGGCGTGGCTGGGCAGACGCCTCCCAGCAAGAAACCCGCACCCGCTGTGACCGTAACGCAGGCTCCGCCAGCGGCTCCTAATGCTCCGCAGTCCACCCACTACCCTATTCTGCTGCTCGCTTCTGGTGAATCGCCGAACTGGGCAGTCCGGATCGGACCGAAAGGTCCTGAGCTGCTGCAGCGGCAGGGCTATCCCTCGATTGCGCTCGATCCCGCCGAAATCACGCGGGAAGGAACTGCGGATGTGTGGGTCTATCGCGCCAAGGACGCGGCGGCAAACGCCGATCTGGCGGTGCAATTGATGCGCGAACCTTGCACCGACCCCTCTTCGCAGGCCAAATACACATTTCACGCGGTGGTCACGCATTCATTGATTGGAAAGCTGGAGGGGTGCGCCCGCATCGCCGCCGAACTTTTTCCCAGGATGCCGGGCCAAACGGCTCAGGTCGACGATGATGCCGACACGGACAAGGACAAAAAGAAGCCTCCGGTGATTCCGCCGATTACCAACGCCAAAGCCCCGGTGGCGGTCGCGTATCTGACCGCCGCGGGAAAAGTATTCGAAAGCCGCGGTGCGATTAAAAAAGTGGTGGCGCCGGCCGGCTCGGAGCTAGCGCTGTCGCATGACGGCAAGAAGTTGTTGTACGCACGCGAGGACGCCAAAGGCAGTGCCACCAGAACTATCGTGCTCTATGAGTTTGAAACGGGGCGCGCAAGGGATCTGGTTCACGGAGCGGTAGGCCAAGCGTTCTGGTCGCCGGATGATTCGCGCATCGCGTACGTCAATGGCGCGGACCAACGCGCCCAGGTTTGGGTAATGACTCCGGACGCTCCGGATAAAGCAGCGGCTTTTACCGCGCAGACGATCGCCTCCTTGCATGGCTGGGTAGACGCGCACACGGTGCTCGCTTCCGACGCCCAGAATGCTTATTGGCTCAGTGAAGACAAGCCACAACAAACAATCTCACTGCGAGAGATCTATGGTGAAGGTTTCACCAGCAAATCATCGGACACCTTGCGGCTGAATCCCACAAACGCTGACTTGTTGCTGGTTTCCGCCGCATATACGGCCGCCCCTGTTGGAGCACCCGCCGATTCCACGGGGAGTGCATACGGAATGTTCCTGTACGAGCTACGCTCGAAACGGCGTTCCACGCTCAGTCCCCTGGATCAATATGCACGGCACGGCGAATGGTCTCGCGATGGTTTGCAGGTCTATTACACACGCAGAGTTTCAGCTACTGTGTCAGCGATCTTTCGAATTTTCTGGGATGGAAGCGGATTACGCCGATACGCGGATGGCTCCGATCTGGTGATCGGACAGTAAGAAGGAGTTCACGGGGATCTTACTATGTGGCCGTACCAGAGCTCTTGCAGGTCAGCGCCGAAGTTTATCGCTTCGGTGATCGCAATAGTTCTTAGTTGTGGCGCCGCGGCGCCAGGGCAAGAGCCCGGCGCGCAACCTCCGCCGCAGTCGCCGGCATCCAGCCCGGCCAGCTCGACACAAAATCCCATCACCAACCCGCAACCTGTGCCATCACCGGATGTCGCTGCGCGTGCCGTGCCCCGTCGCTTTCGCTATATCTGCGACAACAATGTCCACGTGCTGGTCACGTATCGCGGCTCATTCGCACGCGTCGTCTACAAGAATCATCTCTACGAGATGAAGCAAGTGCCATCCGCCGACGGCGGGCGATATTCAGACGGAAAATTGGTCTGGTGGAACGTGGGGAGGGGCGGCTTTCTGGCGAACGCTGACGACGATCGCTCCTCCACGAGCACACAGCTGGCGGCCAATTGCCATGAAGCTCCCGGAGCGTCGAGCGGAGGCACAAACGGAGGCGAGGCTGCAGACAAACCAGCTGAGTCTCCGGCTACGCCGGGATTGGTAACTGGAACGGTGAGCTATCTCTATCGCATCGCCATGCCGCCCACCGCCGTAGTCGACGTACAGCTCCAAGACATTTCGCGAGCTGACGCAACCGCCCCCATCATCGCCGAACAAAAGATTGATTTTGGCGATCGCCAGGTACCGATTCCCTTCGACCTGAAATTTGATCCGGCGAAAATTAATCCGCAGCATCGCTATGGCCTGCGCGCCACGATTCTGGTCGATGGCGCGGTGCGTTTCCGCACCGAGACGGCTTATCCGGTCATTACGCACGGCCATTCTTCTAAAGCCGACTTGATCTTGAAGCAGGCTGTCGACACCCCGCCAAATGTCCCATCGACGCCGCACTAAGCCCAACGTTTCCCTCGCTCTCTAAGGGGTAGTTATTTCGCGGCACCTGTACCTTGGGCCGGGGCCACGCGCGAAACGCGGAGCTATACTCGCCGAATGGGCACTGCTGTCCCCCTCCTACCGCAACAAGTTGGCATTCTGGTGCTCGACGCCGACGCCTCCAGCGCCGCCGCACTACGGGTGATTTTAGATTCCGAAGGCTGGCGGGTGCGCATCGTTTCGGACCCGCATTTGATGCTCACCGAGCTGAAATCCGGTGAGTGGTCCATGGTGATCGCCAACGTCGCCCTAACCCCGCCAAATAGCGCAGCTTTCATTACCCTCCGTGAGCTTTCACAAGTCTCGCCAGATGAAGGCGGCCGCATGCGCGTGTTGTTTCTGATCCCCGAAATGACCGGAAGCCAGCACGTCGGCCCGCTGGAGGCGGCACGCATGCCCTATGTCGTGCGTCCCTATCATCTTCATGATTTTCTGGAAAAAATCAGCGACCTGCTTGTGGAAGTACGTGCTATCGCCGCGCCGATTCGCCAGGTGCGCTATGAGTTTGGCGACCTGCGCAAAAAAAAGAAGGCCGAAGGCCGATCCAATTCGATGTTTGCTTCGCGCGATTCCTTCTCTTACACCGATGAGGAACTAGCCGAGTATGAGAAATCCGAGAGTGAGGCTTCCAAGAACCGCAGGCCTAAAAGGCTGGACAACCTGGGCGGTTCCCACCGTTAGTCTGATTCACCCGTCGTCAACCCCCAAACCGCTCAGTTTTTTCACTCACCGCTGCAAGAAATCTCCCATATCCCGTTCTACCTCTGAATGCCAGCACTTCTTTCTGGCAAAGGAGGACTTCGATGGATCGCTCCGTCTTTTCCGCGTTGCTTACGATGTTGCTTGGTGCCAGTGTCGCAGGTGCACTGGGTTTTGCCTTGTCTCCCAACAGCCCGCCGCCCGAACCGGCAGGTCATCCCGAGAGCGACTGGCACATCCTGGAACCGGTCACTTATGAAAATATTTCCGTCTTTCCGGTGGTCAGTTCTACTGGATATGACACCGATAATTTTCTGACGCTCGACGAGGGATTGGCTTCGGGGGAAGTGGTGATTCGCGAACAGGGCTCGGATGCCATGGTTCGTTATCGCGATGACAGCTCAAGAGTTATCCCTGAATATCGCGGCGCGGCAGCGGTGAATCAGTTGGTGCTCATCAATCGCAGCAAACGTCCTTTGGTGTTGCTGGCCGGTGAATTGGTGAGCGGTGGGAAGCAGGATCGCATTATCGGCAAAGACCGGATTGTGCCCGTCGGCGCCCCTCCGTTGCCGCTTAACGTGTTCTGCGTCGAGCACGGACGGTGGTCTTCGGGATCGCAGTTTATAGCCTCGAAGACCATCGTGCATCCGAGCGTCCGTGAAAAAGCGGCGGTGGATCAGGAGCAAACCGAGGTTTGGGGCGCGGTGCGCGGGGGTACCACTTTCAAAGCGGCGGGTCCGGCACCGGCTGCGCGGCTCAATTCCGATGTGCTGTCGCAAACCATTACCTCAGCCGCTCCGACAGAATCCTATGAAAAAGTCTACACGTCGCGATCAACGGGTGTGTCCATCGACGAGTTCGTTGAGCAGATCGCAACTCGTTTCGCGCGTCAGACTTCACACTTGAAGGGCGAGCGCGTCGTGGGAGTGGTAGTTGCGTACGGCGGCGAAGTAGCCTGGAGCGACATCTTCGCTTCATCCGAACTATTCGAACTGTACTGGAACAAGTTGCTGCGCAGCTACGTGGTGGAAGCCCTGGCGCGGCCGAACGTTCGCGAAGTGGCTTCGCGGGACGACGCGGCGAACTTTCTACGGCGATTGAAAGGCACCGAGCGGCAGGAGACCGAGCCAGATGTTTACAGCTGGCGCGAAATCACGCAAGGGCGGCTGACGCAGATTGAACTGGACGCTCTGGAACCCAAACAGTTCACCCTGCACCGTTTGTTGCTGCGTCGCACCTAAGAGAACCTTTCTTACTTCACGGAGGAGAGATTATCTTTCATCCAGGTGAGGACCTCCGGAATTACCGGATCATAAAACTTGTCTGACACCGTAAAACCATGAGTCATCTCGTCAATTTGAAGGTAGCGGGCATGCCCCGGGTGGCTCTGGTTTACGGTGCGAACGATCGTTTCGCTGTCCGGCCGGCTCATGATGTTGTCGCCGGTGCCGCGAATCACCAGCACTGGGGCGTTCACCTTTTGCCAGACTTCACCAAGATTCAGAGCTTGTAATTGTTGATAAAAGGCGGCCGGTCGGCCGTACTGGCCATCCGGAGAGTCATGCCAAAGTGCCTTCCATTCCGGATGCTGGGTGATCACTTGGCCGGGCGTCATCCCGCGCATCAAATACAATTCGTAAAAAGGGACGTAGGCTTTGACGGCAGTATTGATTTCGGCAGGAGGAGTATTCTCTTCGAAAAGGCGGCGACGTTCGAGGTCCAGCATGTGTTCGTACCAGGTGCGGCCCCATGATCCGCAAGAAACGTAACCGCGCACTGGGTGATCGCCAACGGCCATCGGAGAGAACCCACCGCCGTTGCTTAGTCCCAGGACAAAAACGCGCTCCAGATCGATGAACGGATACTTTGCCATCGCATCGAAAGCTGCTTGAAAGCCTTCTATCTCACTGCGGAAATCGGCTTTACCACAATCGCCTTCGCTCTCGCCAACGCCAGGCTTATCCATGCGCACCGTGGCATATCCTGATTGTTCAATCAGGCGATGCATGAAGGTGCCGAATCCGTCAGTGTTGTCCGGATCGGGATACTCCATGCTGTCGCAGCTTAGCCAACCAATAAAGAAAATTACCGGCACCTTGCTGGGCGAATCATTGGGACGAGTTACAAAGGTTCGCAATTTTTGGCCACTATGATTGGTGACCCAATCGTAGGTGACCGTAGCGTGTTCAAAATGTTCGCGATCGCGGGGTGGTGAGGCGGTAGCGGCGAAACAGGACAACCAGAGCAAGACCGCAATCAGGACGATTGCTCGCACGATAAGCATTCGAGGAGTTTCCTTGCGAACTCGGACGAAGGTTTTACGGGAAAGTAAGCAGAGTTTATGAAGTCTCGCGCACTGCGCTGCGATCGCTGGTGGCCTGCAGCATCTCGGTAGCGGTTTTCTGAGTGATGGGATGCCGCAGCCCTGGGGCAATCTCCGCTAAGGGCACCAAAACAAAACGACGGTCCGCCATGCGAGGATGCGGAACCTGCAAACCCACTGCATCGATCACCGCATCATTAAAATATAGGATATCTAAATCTATGATGCGTGGACCTTTGGCAAACGCCTTGGCGCTGCCCATTTTCTGCTCGATCCTGCGAAGGGCTTGCAAGAGTTCCGCGGCACTGAGGGCCGTTTCGCCTTCCACGACACAGTTCAAGAACCAATCCTGTTCCAGAAAATCTACCGGCTCCGTTTCATAAATTTTAGATATCCTACGCACACTCACACCAGCGTCATCAAGGGCTGCTATCGAGGTGCGCAAGTTTTGCAGTCGGTCGCCAACGTTTGAGCCGAGAGAAAGATAGACGATCGTCATCGGAATTTAGGATAGGAAACTACTCAAAACAACCTGGTCTGGCGCTTCGGCAAATCTTTTCCAAAATACTCGTAAGCTCGCGCGGTCGCCACTCGCCCCCGAGGGGTTCGATCAATCAATCCGATCTGCATGAGGTACGGTTCGTACATCTCTTCAATGGCGTCTTCTTCTTCGCTCAGCGCTGCGGCCAGCGTACCCAAACCGACGGGACCGCCACCATATTTATCAATGAGCGCCAGCATCAGGTTGCGGTCCACTTCATCAAGACCGCTTTCGTCAACGCCCAGCATGGCCAGTGATTCCTGCGCCACGGCACGCGTAATTCGTCCCGCCGCGCGCACCTCTGCAAAATCCCGCGCCCGGCGCAGTAAGCGGTTGGCGATACGCGGCGTCCCGCGGCAACGTTTGGCAATTTCCTCCGCCCCGCCCTCATCCATGGCGATGTTCAAAATTTTCGCCGAGCGGTGAATGATGATCAGCAAATCTTCCGGTTCATAAAATTCCAGCCGGTGCACGATTCCGAAACGCGAACGCAGCGGCGCGGTGATCAGGCCGGCGCGTGTGGTCGCTCCGATCAGCGTAAAGTGGCTTAAAGGAAAAGGGTGAATGCGCGCTCCCGGTCCCTGACCAATAATCAAATCCACGCGGAAATCTTCCATCGCGGGATACAAAACCTCTTCCACCGCGGGTTGCAGCCGATGAATTTCGTCCAGAAAGAAGACTTCTTTGCTTTCGAGGGCGGTCAGGATGGCCGTCAAATCGCCCTTGCGTTCCAGCAGAGGACCCGCGCTCGTCTTGATGGTTACGTTCAATTCGTTGGCAATAATTTGCGCCAGAGTAGTTTTGCCCAGTCCGGGCGGCCCATAGAGCAGGACGTGATCCAGGGCGTCGCCTCGGCTGCGCGCCGCTTCAATGGCAATCGCAATGTTTTCTTTAACGCGCTTCTGCCCGATGTATTCGTCCAGACGCTTTGGACGCACGTTCGCGTCCATGCGCAAGTCTTCATCGATCGCCGCGCCCGACACTATTCTTCGTCCCAGTCCGTCGTCCATCATTCGCTAGCGACCGCCATCGGGAAGATCCTACGCTTTCCTGTTCTTAGCTTCTTTTGCCCGGCATGCTGAGCACGTTCAGCGCGGCGCGCAGCAACTTCTCAAAATTAGCTGTCCCCGCCGAACGCGTACCGGCCGACACAGCCTCTTCCGCAGCGCGAGCGTCGTAGCCCAAATTGATCAGCGCTGAGGTTACGTCTGCCGCTACATCTGATACGGCGGCGCCAGAGGAGCTGACCGCCGGCTTCATGATGACTTCCGCGCTGATGGCATCGAGCCGATCTTTTAATTCCACCACCATGCGTTCGGCAGTTTTTCGCCCAACGCCGGGGATTTTCGTCAAACGCCCAAGATCGCTTCCACGAATAGCGGGCACCAACTCTTCCACGCTCATCCCCGACAAAATCTTCAGGGCCAGTGAAGGTCCGACGCCCGATGCCGACAGCAACATTTCGAACAGTTGTTTCTCTCGCGATGAAAGAAACCCATATAGCGCCAATGCGTCTTCGCGAACGTGCGTGTGAATCAGCAGCGTCACATCGGTATGCAGCTCACCCAATCCTGCATATGTAGACAACGACACCGCCACCACATATCCCACGCCGCCTACATCCACCAGCACCGAGTTCGGCCTCTTCTCGGCCAACTTTCCACGCAATTGCCCAATCATCGCTCGTCAGTATTGCCGCCTTACTTTCGCCTGTCAAACCAGACTATCGAGAGTCCGTATGTTTTCCGCTTTGCTTACGCGTTGGGAGCAGAGGCGTCTAAGTTGGCAAAGTACTTGCACGTCCGCGGTGGTCCAATCTAAAACTGACAGGAACCATAGATCATGCGCACCGTAACGTGTGTACTCATTCTAGGTATGGCACTCACCGCGGGAACGTTGGCCGGGCAGACGACTTCGACAAGCGTCAGCGGCGCCAACGAACTTTTTGCTCAATCGAAATGGCCGGAAGCCGCCGCAGCCTATCAATCGATCACTGCAGCGGATCCGGCCAACGCGCAAGTTTGGCAAAACCTCGGAGAGGCTTTGCTGCAGCAGCACAAGGCTTCGCAGGCTCGCACCGCCTTTCAACGCGCCCTGGACCTTCATTTTCGGCCAGTCACCAACCAGGTAAACATTGCTCGCACCTACGCTGACGAAAACGATCACACCAACGCGCTGGCGTCGTTGCAAAAATTGATTGCTGCGGGATACGGCGGAATTATCCGCCCCATTGTTCTCTCTTCCACCGAGTTCACGCGCTGGAAGGACGATGCACAATTTCAAGCATTGCTCGCGCAAACCGTCCCGTGCCAATCCCCGGAATTTCACCAATTTGATTTTTGGATTGGCGACTGGGAAGTGCAAGACCCGCAAGGCGACGTGGTCGGCCACAACCTGGTGACCCGGGAACAGGATGGCTGCCTGCTGATTGAACACTGGACCGCTTCTACCGGCGGCCAAACCGGTACCAGCTTCAACTACTACGATGTGCAAGACAAACTCTGGCACCAGCTATACATCGACAACTCCGGAAATGCTGAAGCCTTTCCCGCGATGTCCGGAACGCTAACCAACGCAAGAATGGTGTTAGTCACAGATCTATCGAAGCCATCCATTTCCCGCTGGACGTGGTACGCGCTGGCTCCCAACAAAGTCCGCCAAATGGCAGAGCAATCTACAGACAACCAAAGAACGTGGAATATTACTTGGGACTCAGTTTACGTAAAGAAGAATTAGAACGAAGGACCACGAATTCGACGGGTTCGACGAGCAAACCGCTAATCAAGCCTGCTTGACCGTTACAACCCCGCTCTCCAAAATGGGAGCAACTAATTCCACCGCAACGCGCACAAAATCCTCTGCCGGCTCGCGATTCGAAGTATTCACCCACTGCTTCACTGCACCATAAATCGCCCAGCTCGCCGTTGCAGCGATCATTTCCGCCGGGATTCGCCGCTCCACCTGGTGCTTGCGAGAGCCATCCAGCAACACCAGCCGGATCTGGTCAATTACCGTGGCTTCGACAAACGGCTCGAACTGGTGCTGCTTGGAAGAGAGTGACTTCTGCACTTCCACCAGATAATCGCACACAGCCAGAAGAATCACCTGAAATGCCGAAGAGCACGTGCCGTCAAACCGGGCATTACGCTGCTCCAGCAGCTGCAGAAAGCTCACGCGAATCAATTCACCCAGCAACGCAAACTTGTCCGTGTAGTGCGCGTAAAAGGTCGCGCGATTAAGCGTGGCTGCCTCCGTAATGTCTTGAACGGAAATCTTGTCGAACTCTTTTTCTTCCAGCAGCCGTTTCAGCGCATCTTGCAGCAGGTGTCGCGTTCGCCGGATGCGGGGGTCGAGTCGCGAACAGTCTGAGTGCAACATCTCCCCTCCTAGCTTCATTCTAACAGATTGCGATGATTGTTGCTTATCGAACGACTGTCGTGCTATTATAACCGACAGTTGTTGCATACACAGCACATGACGATTGGAGAACAATTTATGACCACTCTTTTGCAGATAGATTCCAGCCCCATGGGGGAACGTTCCGTTTCCCGTAAGCTCACTAAAAAATTCGCAGACTCTTGGCGCAAATCCCAACCCGGCGGCAAAGTCATCGTCCGCGACCTGTGCACGCTAGAGCTGCCCGTCGTAAACGGCTCGTGGGTCGGCGCCGTCTACACCCCCGCGGATGCCCGCACCCCGGAGCAGACCAAAGCCTTGGCCCTGTCCGACTCGCTGATCGCCGACCTGCAGGAAGCCGACGAGTACGTGGTCGGCGTCCCGATGCACAATTTCAGCATTCCTTCTTCCTTGAAACTCTGGATCGATCAGATCTCTCGTGTCGGAAAAACCTTCACCTACTCTGCCGCCGGCGCCAAAGGTTTGCTGACCGGCAAAAAGGTCACTCTGCTACTGGCCAGCGGTGGAGTGTACGAAACCGGCTCGCCCATGTCTTCCTTCGACTTTGTCGCGCCTTACCTGCGCACCTTGTTCAACTTTCTGGGCGTGAACGACGTCACCATCATCGCCGCCGAAGGCACTGCCCAACTAAATACCGGCAAAGTGGATCCGCAAGCCTTCTTGGCTCCATCGCTCGAAAAAGTTCATGCACACGCCACTCACCAAGGTTGAAATCTAAAAATTCGAGGAATACAAAATGAAAATCGCATCGCTAATCGCTCGTCTGCTCTTAGGACTAATCTTCCTGGTCTTCGGATTGAATGGCTTCCTGAATTTCATTCACATGCCGCCACCCACCGGAGTCGCCGCACAGTTCTTCGGCGCAATATTCGCTTCCCACTACTACATCGTGATTTTCGCCGTGCAGGTATTGGGAGGTATCCTGCTGCTGGTGAATCGTTTCGTGCCGCTGGCCCTGGTCATCCTCGGCCCCGTGATCGTAAACATTTTTTTCTTTCACACCTTGATGGCCCCTGCCGGGATCCCGCTGGCAGTCTTGGTCGTAATCCTGTGGGCCATCGTTGCCATCCGCAACAAGCAGCACT
>CAWAZN010000014.1:0-90643 GCA_963786485.1 uncultured Acidobacteriota bacterium | reverse complement strand
CACAAACTCCGGCATCTTCGCATACCGCGCCTTCAAATCCGCGGGCGCCACGCTGAACAGCTTGGCCCAGTGCGGACGCGGCTGAAACGGCGCCAACTCACGCTCAATCACTGGCAACAACTTCTGCACCGCCGGCCACTCCGGCTTCCACGTGAAATGAATGGTCACGCAGTCCTGTTCGTAGCAAGGGCTCATCCACAATTTGTCTGCCGCCACGGCGCGAATCTCGGTAATCAGCAAATGTGGGCCAACCTGGTCCCGCAATTTCTCTACCGCCAGAATCGCCTCGACCGCATGTTTGCGCGGCACAAAATATTCCGTCTGCAACTCTTTTCCCGCGCTCGGCGTAAAGCCCATTTTGAAGTGCGGCAGCCGGTCGTACCACGGCCCCGGCACACCCATCTGCTCCGTGCAATTTTCCGCGGAGAGCGCCGCGATCGGGTGCATATTCCGCTTCGCCAACGTCGCGCCAAAAAACTCCGGCGCGGCATTGCCAGGCTTTCCCACTTCCACTTTGCTCTTGATCCACACCTCATTGATGCGCTGATTCTGCCAATCGGTAAACAGCGAAACGCTGTAGCCACTAGCCTCAATGGCGTCAAAATGCTCTTTCATCTGCGCCAAAGGCAAATTTTCGTAAACGTACTGGCGCACCTGATACGTCGGCTGCAGGTCCAAGGTGACCTTGGTAATCGCCCCGAGCGCTCCCAAGCCCACCACCGCCCCTAAAAACGTATCGCCGTCTTTCGCGCGCGACAGCGTGGCAATCTCTCCCGACGCCGTCACAAACTCCAGCGCCGCCACCGCCGTCGCCAAATTCCCATTCTTTTCGCCGGACCCGTGGGTCGCCGTACTGCACGCCCCGGCCACGGAAATGTGCGGCAGCGAAGCCAGATTGTGCAGCGCGAATCCTTTGGCGTCGATGTACGGCGCGAGCTGCCCGTACTTCATTCCCGCGTGAACCGTTACGGACCGCGCATCCGCATCCAGCGACACCACGTCATCCATTTTCTGAAACGACAAGAAGCTATGCGTACTGTCGGCAATCGTGTTGAAACAGTGCCGAGTCCCGAGCACCTTCAATTTGCTGTGGCTTTTGATATAGCTCTGCGCTTCCGCCACGGAGGCCGCCTGGTACAAATCTTCCGTGCTGTACTCGATGTTCCCAGCCCAATTTTTCAATTTCTCGCCGGCCGCCCAACCCAGCAGCGGCGCCACCACCGGAGAAGCTATCGCCGCGCCTAATACTTTTATAAATCGTCTTTTGTTCATTCGTGCCCCCTGAAGTGTCCAAGCAGCGACACAAACATGCTACCCGGCAATCTGTTTCTCAATGCGCGGATCAGGCAAAATCCACATCAGCGCAATCCCCGCGTAAATCACCAGGGAAATCCACGGCCTCACAAACGCCATCCCGATCGCCGCGGCGTACAGCATCAGCGAAACTTTTCCCTTGTCGTCTCGGCCCAAAGCCAGGGCTAGCGGTGACTTCTCTCCATGCAGCGCAATCAATTCACGGGACAAAATAAGATAAGCAATCCCGGTCATCAACATCACCACGCCGTAAAATGCCACAGGGATCTTCTCTCGAAGATTTACGCCCATCCACCCCGTCACCACCGGCACCAGGGACATCCAAAACAGCAAATATAAATTCACCAGCAACACGCGCCCGTTCACTTTCTGGCACGCCTGTAGCATGTGGTGATGATTCAGCCAGTAAATCCCCACGTAGATAAAGCTCAACACGTAGCTAAAAAAAACAGGAATCAGCGGATACAACGCCGAGAAATCCGTCCCATGCGGCACCTTCAGCTCCAACACCATGATCGTAATGATCACGGCGATCACGCCATCGCTAAACGCTTCCAGTCGCGCCTTATCCATGGCTCATTCTACTGATATTGATTTGCGTGGAGATATTTTCTAGCAGGATGTTTGAGGATTTTATGGCGCGGTGCGGCTGGCGGTGCCAATCTTAGCGACGCGCGCGATCCTTGCGCACCGCTTCATCGATTAGCGCGTCCAACTCGTTGCGCGTCAGCGTCACTTGATCTTCGTCACGATCGGGGCTGTCACTAGTGATCGGCAATTCCGCCCCACCCCCTGGGGGCGTTTCCACGTCGTAACGCGAGCGTGCCGCCATCAATTTCGCCACTTCGCGCCCAGACAGAAGTTCCGGCGTCCCGGCCATTTCTGCCGCCAGCGTAATCTTTGCGGAATGTTCGATCGTTTCCATGCGGAAAAATGCCGTCAGCAAATCCGGCGCACATGTCACCGCTCCGTGATTGGCCAGCAACATGGCATCGTAATGAGCCACAAATGGCTCCAGCGCCGCGCTCAATTCCGGCGTTCCGGGAGTGGCGTAGCGCACCAGCGGAATCTGCGACAAACCAATAATCACTTCCGGCAACAGCGCCTGGTCCAGCGCACGCCCAGCCACGGCAAATCCCGTGGCCGTTGGCGGATGCGCGTGGCAAATCGCGTGCACGTCCGGCCGCATGCGGTAAAACAAAAGATGCATGGCCAGTTCCGAAGAAAATTTTCGTTCTCCAGCAACCTGTTTCCCGTCGAGTCCGTAACCACCAGATCCGCGGGACGCAGCGCGCCTTTATTCATGCAAGTGGGAGTAGTGAGAATGCGGTCTGGCGAAAGCCGCACGGAGAGGTTGCCTTCGCACGCCACGATAAAACCGCGCTCATACATCCAGCGGCCGGCGACGCAAATTTCGTGGCGATGCTGGTCTTCGCTTTTCGCGTGACCGGGTAAGACAGTATTTTCGAACATAGGCGCCAATAGGCGGCGCATAGGCGGGGATTCTGCGTCGCGGAGCGGAAGCATACACATTTCGTTCCGTCCGCGCCACAGGAAAACTAAAAAAATGCGGCTCGACGTGCAACGCCGCCAGGCTAGTACTTAGCTCGTTAGCTGACTGGGCTTGACCCTCGTTCGACGAGGCGTCTCCGCATTAGGCGTAAATGCCGCGCAGCTTCAGGGCGCTGGCCACCCGATCAATCGCCAGCATATACGCGGCGATGCGATTGTTGACTTGATGCGTTTCCGCGTAACGGACCACCTGATCGAATGCATTGTCCATTACGTCGAGCAGTCGTTCGTTGACTTCGCTTTCGCGCCAAAAAAATCCTTGGCGATCTTGTACCCATTCAAAATAGCTGACTGTCACGCCGCCGGCGTTCCCAAGGATGTCCGGCACGGTAAAAATACCCTTGGCGTCGATAATCGCGTCGGCCTGTGAAGTGGTAGGACCATTGGCGCCTTCGCAGAGAATTTTGGCCTGGACCTGGCTGGCGTTCTTTTCGGTAATTTGATTTTCAATCGCCGCCGGTATGACAATTTCGCACGGTTGGAAAAGAACCTCTCGCGAAGTCATTTTCGTGCCGCCCGCGGGAAAGTCTTGCAGCATTCGCTTTTGGGTGTAAACCCAGTCGATCACTTTAGACACATCGAAACCGTTTTCGTTATAGAGGCCGCCGGCAATATCTGCCAGGCCAACGATCTTGTATCCGGCCTTGTGCATCAACTCCGCAGCCAGCGAACCGACGTTGCCGAATCCCTGGATAACCACGCGGCAACCTTCCTTTTTAATCCCCAGTTTTGCGATCGCGCGGTTGCAGCACATCATTACGCCGCGCCCGGTGGCTTCTCGTCGTCCGGCGGACCCGCCCAGTTCAATGGGCTTGCCGGTCACCACTGCAGTAGTCGCTTGACCGAGATGCATCGCGTAGGTATCCATCACCCAGGCCATGGTTTGTTCGTTCGTGCCGACGTCCGGTGCCGGAACATCTTTTTCGGGCCCCAGCCAGTTGGAGAGTTCCGCAGTGTAACGTCGCGTCAAGCGTTCCAACTCTATCTTGGACATTTTCTGAGGATTGCAAATGACTCCGCCCTTGGCGCCGCCAAAGGGAATATTTACGACGGCGCATTTCCACGTCATCCAGGTCGCCAACGCGCGTACTTCATCCAGGCTCACATCTGGGGCGAAGCGTATTCCGCCCTTGCCAGGACCGCGCACCGTGGAATGCAGCACGCGGTAGCCCGTGAATACCTCTAGCGTGCCGTTATCCATGCCTACAGGAATGTATAGGGTGATTTCTTTGCTGGGATGTTTCAGGTAGTGATAGAGACCTTGCTCCAAATTTAATTTCTTTGCGGCAACCTCAAAACGGGCCTCGGCGTTTTCGTAAACGTTTAGTTCCTCGGGCCTTGGTACTTGGGACATGCACACTCTCCTGTAGTTCCATCATCCTTACGCGCAGGTACGCACCGTCAAACAAGACGATACTTTTTCCGCACAGCTTTTCTCGCAACGCAAAGCTGACCTGCGGAATGCGCTTGCCGCACTTGAATCGGGGAAAAATGGCGTTCACCAAGCGAGCTACCCACTCGCGGAGCGTCATTCGTCCGGGCGACCAGTATACGAATCGGGATGGCTTGGCCGCAAGGACCAGCAGAGTCGAGGCAGACGAGATAGCCATCAACTGCGCTGTCCGAGTCTCATAGAGAACGGTACTTACCTGATTGACAATTGCATTCCGCGGGTGTATCTATCCGGCTCGATTGCCGTCCTGCTTGTCCCCGGACGGCTTGGGTGGGTGTGTGGTAGCCGGTCAGAAGCGACGGGATCGCATGCGTTCCAGGACGTCTTAACGTTCCAGCGCGGAAGCCCCAGCGAACTCCTTGCCTCTGGCCTCAAATCAGAAAACAACTCTCGAAAGTGTGTGTTCGCAGGCGAAGTCCCTGTCTCGTGAACTTCCGCACTGAGAATCAAAGGAGCGTCAAATATGCATATCGGCAAGCGATTGTGGCAGGTGTGTGCTCGCGTCATGCTCGGTTTGGGCATGGCAGCGATCGTGTTGGGACCGGCGTTGGCCGGACCACCACAGAAGGGCACGGTAGTCGGGCCGGAAGATGAATCCAAGACCATTAATGTGACGGTATGGCTGAACTTGCACAACAAGGCTGGACTCGATGCGTTGGTGCAGGAAATGTACGACAAAAATTCGCCCAACTATCACAAGTTTCTGACCATGAAGGAGTATCAGGAACAGTTCGCGCCAACTGAAAAAGATATGACCGCCGTGCGGAATTTTCTCTCCTCCCACAATATGAAAGTGATGTCCGCCGACAAGCACAATCACTTTGTGATCGCTCAAGCCAAGGTCGGAGATGCGCAAAAAGCCTTCAACACGCAAATCAACAAAGTAATGGTCAACGGCGCGATGCACAGCATGAACGCTTCCGAAGCGACCGTAACCGACGCCGTGGCCGCACCTATGGTGGCGGCCGTGCAAGGACTGAGTGATCTAAGCTACCGCGCCTACGTCAGCAGCGCGGTGGATCCAGAAACACAGCAACCATACGCGTTGATGCCCATCACCTCAGTCGGGTCCAACGGTAAGTTTTTCAGCTCTGATTGTCTGCGCGCTCCGGAACTGCAAACCTTCAAGACCGCCGGCGGATTCCCTTCCGCGAGCTATTTTGGGTATCGCTATGGCGCCGACGTTGTGAGCGGAAATCCGAACACCCCACCTTGCGGCTATGACGCGGAACAGATTCAAAAAGCCTACGGCCTGGACAAGTTGTACAACAACGGCTTGGACGGCAGCGGGCAAACCATCATGATCGTTGACGCCTTCGGTTCCAACACCATCGTGAACGACGCGAATTTGTTCTCGCAAATAAACGGACTGCCCCCGCTGACACCAGACAACTTTACAATAATCGCCCCCACGGGCCCTGCTACCTGCACCGCCACGAACGGTTGCATCGCCGGAAATTGGCAATTTGAAACCACCCTGGACGTCGAATGGGCGCACGCCATCGCTCCCAAAGCCAACATCGTCCTGATCTTGGGTCCCGACGCATCCTTCACCAATCTGGACCTTGCCAACCTATTCGCCATCGAGAACGGCTTCGGCAACGTGCTCTCCAATAGTTTTGGTATTTCGGAGATCGCGCTGGTCGAATTCTTGCCCTCCGAGTTGGTGGTAGAAAACGGGATATCTCAAATCGCCGCAGCCTTGGGCATCTCTCACCAGATCTCCACTGGCGATTCTGGCGACAACTTGATCCTCGACAACGCCGACTTCGGCATCAATTCCGTATCGGTGGGCGCCAACGCAGACTCCCCGTTCGTCACCGCAATCGGTGGAACCAGCACCTTCCTCGACTCCAAGAACAACATCACCATACAAACTTCCTGGGGCCAGAACTTCGCGCGCATCGCCAATCCAAATCCCAACCCGCCGGTAATTCCGCCACTCTTTTTCGGCTTTCAATCCGGCGGTGGCGGCGGGACCAGCGTGGTTTACGCCAAGCCTAAATTCCAGAAAAAGCTAAGCGGCAAATTCCGCCAGCTTCCGGATATCTCCATGAATGCAGACCCCAACACCGGAGTTGAGGTTATCGTTACGCCGGACAGCGTTCCCGGCGACCCCGTCGGCGTGGGCATATTCGGCGGCACCAGCCTCTCCTGTCCCACATTCTCCGCCTTCTGGGCTATCGCCAATCAAGCGTATGCCGCACAGGGCGGTGGGCCGCTCGGGCAGGCCGCGCCAATCCTCTATCAACTCAACGGCAACGCCATCACGGACGTAAATCTCAGCCCCATCTTCATGTTGCCAAACGTCAGCGGATTGGTTCTGAATCCGCCGAGCCCTCCTGTATTCGAGAGTCCGGCGTTCTTGGCGCAACCCGTTGCTGGACAGCAATACATCAGCACGCTGTTCCAGAGTCCGACATCAACTCGATGGGACGTATTTGTGTTTGGCACGGACTCATCGCTAACCACCGGTCCGGGTTGGGATAATGCCACCGGACTCGGCATCCCGAACGGAACGGCCTTTATCAACAATGTTCTCAAGGTTGTTGAGAAGGGCTCAAACTAGTTAGCTTCGGAAATAAATAAGTTGAACTAAAAGAGCGGGCCGCCTGGGCGGCCCGCTCTTTTTCATATGTTCGTTGTCCAGCAATCCATGCGAACGATTACTGCATGCGGAACTGAATCGTCACCGTCAGGTGGATAGGCACCGGTTTACCGTCGAGCGTCGCTGGCTGATACTTCCACAAATGTAGAGCGTCCATGGCCGCCTGATGCAGCATGGCCGGCCCGGAAACAACTTTCATCGTGGTTACCCGGCCGGCAGCGTCAATCAGCGCATCAATTTTTACGTCTCCGCTAACGCGTTGTGTCTTCGCGAATGCAGGGTAAGTCGGCCGGGTGGATGTCACAAGCTGCGCGGTTTTAACTACGCCGCCAACCGGCACTGGCGCGACTGGCGCCGCAGGACCGGCGCCGCTAGCAAAGCCCGCGCCGAGCGACGCGCCTTCCGTAGCACCGTTGAGTGCAATCGCCGGCTCCGCTTCGTTCAGCGAAGAGCCGTCATTCTTTCGGCTAACATTAGGCGCTGCCAGATGGACGTCACCAAGCGCCGCGCGCTTCACAGGTACGACGGGCGGCGGCACAGCGCCGGCAGCTGGTGAAATCTGCGCCGGCGTTGCTGCTGCCGTGCGGCTTGGATTCACAGCAAGATTTGCGTTGACTGGTGCCGGCGTAGCGGCTTGGTCAATGATCACGCCAGGACGCGAGGCTGCCGTTTGCGGCACTCGCTGCGCTTGCGTGGCATTCGGCGAAGACGCCTGAGCAGGTGTAACTTCCACATTTTGCGGCGCAGCTGAAGTCGCCGCTCTCGCCGACGCTGGAGCAACTGGCGTCGTCGGAGCTTGATGCGTATACCAATAACCGCCCGCGGCAGCTACCAGGCCGGCAGCGATGAGTCCGATCACCAGAAATTTCTTGGATCCGGGAGCAGATTCGCTTCCGGCGGAATTTTCGTCCATCAATAAACGCGAACCGAAAGTCGGAGCCGGAACGTTAGAGAAATCTTCGGAAGTCGTATCAGCTTCCGCTACTGGCGTTACAACTTGTAGCGCTTCATCAGCCGCATGCGGAATCGGCAGCTCAACAGCCTGCTCCTGCGCCGGAGCGGAAATCGTCGCGTTGCGCGCCAACGGTTCCAGCCACGAAGGCACCTTAACTTCATCGTCGTCGAGCAGCGACTTCGGCGGAACTTCGGCGATCTTGGAAATCGGAACCGTCTTGGTGACGACCGGAGCAACCTCCGGCAGCGTTGGCGTTAGCGAAGCCGGTGCCGGTGGCGCAATCACGGAAGCATTGGTCTGCACAGTTTGCGGCTTTACCGGAACTGCCGGAGCAACGTTCGTGTGGGCCAGATCGAAAATTTTGCTGGCGGTATCTGCGGGTTTACTCTCTTCCTTCGCGACCGGTGAGGCTTGATCCGCGCCCTTCTTCGAGCCCGGGAATAGCAGTGCAGAAAGTTGTTCCTGCAACCGCGCGTTCTCCGCACGGAGTGCGTCGGCGGAAGAGTCCGTCGAAGTTTTCTCCGCAGAAACTTTTTCCGCGGGCGCTGTCGGCAATGCGTGCACTGCGGAAGAAGGCAGAGTTGGTGCTGCGGGAGCCACTGGCAACGGGGTTGCAACGATTTGCGGCGATGAAGTTTTGGGCTGCGCGGCGCGCGGCAACGTCAGCACCGACGCAGAAGGCAACACCGAGCTCGATGTCGTGGAATTGCTCGTCGCGTCTGACTTGCTCACGAACGGAAGCACCGGCGCAACATTGTGCACAACGGCGCTCGGCACACCTTCCGGAGATTTAATGGGCGCGATGGGCGCAGCAACAACCGGCTTGGTAACAACTGCAGGCGCGGCGGGAATCACGGACGGAATTTTATTTTGCGGCGCCGAAATCGTTGTCGGAGGATTCGCCGCCACTGGCGCGGCCATACTTCCCGCCGCAGGCGCCGCTGGAGTGATGCGATCCCCCGGGAAGCGCATACCCCAGAAGCCCACGACCGGCTCGGTAAACTCAAGTTCCACATAACCGCTGACGTTACGATAAGTCTTCGATTTCACCACCTGACAAACCACTTCCTTCTTCGTTTTTTCGTTCGTCAGAAACAGCAGTTGCCCCGCGGCTACGGAGGATTGCAGACGAATCACTGCTCCATTGCCAAACACCAGCACAGTTTTTGTAGATTCGGAAAATGGCTCGCGCTTGTCGCTGCCGTCAACGGTGCGTGCGCCGTTCACGGTAACGCTGACTTCCAGCGCCACCGGTTGTGGCTTCGCGGCAACCTCGTTATTCGCGGCGCCAGGGCGAGCGGATTGCGCGTCTGCAGTGGAAGGATTGGTTTCTGAATCTTTAACAATTGTGGACATCGATCACGCACCCGCAAACAGGAATTTTTGCCGGCCCCACGCGGGCCCTCAGGATTGCCTAGTTCTCGCTAACCTATATATCTTGTGATGTGGGGAAAGGGTCGGCCATAGTACCTGCGTACCAGCTTAGAAACACTGGCCCGCCGGACAGGGTGACTACCTGTCCTTTAGAGATTTATTTTCTTCAACAGCGTGGAATTCCACCGAGGTTTTGTAGGGGCACGGCATGCCGTGCCCACTCTGCGCCTAACAGCTACCGATCTTTCTGATTCATCACAAACTCATTTCTGCAATGGCGGCTTGAACCGCTCATCAATCTCCACCTGATAACCCGTCACCAGCTTATTCGTGGCGTTGGCCATTCCAATGATGGCCTGCAATTCCTTAAACATTTCCGCGGTCATGCCTTTGCCAAACGCAGAAGCCGTGTGCGAAGCAATGCAGTAATGGCAACTATTCGTCACGCTCACCGCCACATAGATCAGTTCCTTGGTTAGCGGATCGATGGCCCCTGGAGCCATCACTTCCTTCAAACTTTCCCAAGTTCTTTTCAAGAGTTTGGGGTCATGCGCGATGGCCTTCCAGAAATTATTGATCCAGTCCGTCTTGCGCGTGGCCATAATGTCGTCGTACACCGCTCGCACTTCGGCAGAAGCATCCTGATATTCAATCAATGCGTAAGTAGCCATCACCGCTCCCGTAGGCACACGGCATGCCGCGCCCGCTTCTTATCCACAAATCACAAATGCCGCTGATCAAGCGTTCCAAGAATAACAAACGCACAAAGACCGTGCCCACGCTCACGAACCAAACTGCCCGAAGCCGGGACGCCTTGTCCCACAAACGAACAGCAAAGTGCAAACACCCAGCCCAGAACTTCCAATCCCCATGCAAACACTGCCCTTAAACTATTTTCCCTTGGCACGGAACTTGCGAATCAACTATAACGTATGTCGATATAGTGCTTCTGGCGACGATAGACTACGCCCGGCCACGCCATACTAGGACCAAAGGTGAACGAGTGACCAAGAAAAGAGAAACCGAGCCTTTCCTGCCGTTAACGCCGGCCATGTTCCAAATCCTGGTGGCCCTGGCGGACGGCGAAAAACACGGTTACGCAATTTTGAAAGACGTTGCCCGCCGGACAGCGGACAAGGTTCGCCTCAGCGCGGGAACGCTTTACGGCAATCTCGCTCGCCTGGAAAGCGCAGGCCTGATCGCGGAATCCGCACGCAGGCCAGAACTGGTGTTGGATGATGAGCGGCGCCGCTACTATCTGCTCACCGAATTCGGGCGGGCTGTAGCCGTCGCCGAAGCCGAGCGCATGGAAGAGGCTTTAGTTCAGGCCCGGGCTAAGAAACTCTTTCGTAAAGCAAAACTGGCGTAGCAACCGCCACCACTCCAGGAGATCGCCATGGCCAAATCGTCTGAACCTCTGTCTCAGAGAATTTTTCGCACCTTGCTGCGCGCGCTCCCCTTCGATTTCCGGATCAACTATCAAGGCGAGATGGAGGGTGTTTTCCGCCAGCAACAGCGTGAGGTCGAAGAACGCGGCGGCGTGCTGGAGGCGCTGAAGCTGTGGAACGAAACCATCGTAGGCATTTTCACCACGGCTCCGCGGGAACATTGGCAAATCCTCACCAACGACTGTGGCTACGCGCTGCGCATGATGCGTAAGAATTTCTGGTTCTCGGCCATCGCCATTCTTACGCTGGCGCTCGGGATTGGCGCGAACGCCGCCATTTTCAGCGTGGTGCGTGCTGTGCTCCTGCGGTCTCTTCCCTACCCGAATCCGCAACAGTTGATCTTCATCCGTCAGCAGGAAAAAAAGATTGGCGTCGATGATCTGGCCTTTTCCGTAAAAGAGATCGAAGACTATCGCGCTCAGAATCGCACGCTGGCCGCCTTAGCGGAATATCACTCCATGTCCTTTACACTCTTTGGGCACGGAGATCCGGATCGCGTCCGCACCGGCGTGGTCTCCGCGAACTATTTTGATCTCTTCGGCATTCAACCGCTAATGGGCCGCACGCTTTTGCCCGACGACGAAAAACTTGGTGCTCCCGCGGTGTTGCTGCTCAGCTACGAATATTGGAAAACTAATTTTGGCGCCGACCCCAATATCGTCGGCAAGACGTTTGAAATGAACGACAAGGTTCACACCGTCGTAGGCGTACTTCCTCCTGTCCCGCAATACCCCGATGAGAATGACGTTTATATGGCCACTTCCGCCTGCCCCTTCCGTACCAACAAAATGCATCTCGAAGATCGCAATATGCGCATGATGGAAGTCTTTGGCCGATTGAAGCCAGGAGTTACCGTAGCCCAAGCCGGCGCGGACTTTTCCGCCATCGCCGCGGGGCTCAAAGCCGCGTATCCGAAGTCCTACCCGGAAAACGTCGGCTTTACTTCCGTGACCAATCCACTGCAGGAAGAATTGACGCATTCCGCCCGCCCCACATTGCTTTTACTTCTGGCTGCCGCAGCCTTCGTTTTGCTCATTGCCTGCGCCAACGTCGCCAACCTCACGCTGGCGCGCATGGCCCGCCGTGAAAGAGAGCTGGCGGTTCGCAGCGCATTAGGCGCCGGGCGCAGCCGACTCTTGCGGCAGCTTTTGACGGAAAGTTTTCTGATGGCGCTGGCTGGCGGCGCACTCGGGCTGCTCATGGCCTATGGCAGTTTGCAGTTGCTGACCGATTTTGTGGGTCGGCTCACTCCTCGCGCCAGAGAAATTCAGGTCGATAGCGGCGTTCTGTTGTTCGCGCTGGTTATTGCTCTCGGCACCAGCATAATTTTTGGCACGCTCGCCGCGCTCTCCTCTCGCGCTGACCTCACTGCGAGTCTCAAAGAAGGCAGCACTGGAACGGGCTCCGGGCGGCGCCAGGGCCGCGTGCGCAACGCGTTGATCGTTTGCCAGATCGCCTTTTCGTTTATGTTGCTGATCGGCGCTGGCCTCACGGTCCGCAGCCTCTACAAAATGCAGCAGGTACAAGCTGGCATTCAGCCGCAACGTGTTTTAGCCTTGCGCGCCACACTTAACTGGACCAAATACGCGGACGCGGAAAAAACCAGGCTCGTCGTGAGCAAGCTGTTGGACCGGGTGCAAGCTGAGCCCGGGGTCGTCTCCGCCGCGATTTCCAATCGCTATCCCTTTGAGCCGGAAGCGATCACCGGAGGAGCAGAATCCGTATCACTCTCTTTCCTTATCGAAGGTCGCACTCTTGAACCGGGTGAAGCGCCGCCCGTCACCACCTTCGCCTCCGTCTCGCCCGATTATTTTAAAACGCTGGGCATTCCGTTAAAGTCCGGCCGGCTGCTTGCGGAAACGGACAAAGATAAAGCGCCGGAAGTGGTGGTGATCAACGAAACTGCACAACGGAAATTCTGGCCACACGAAGATCCCCTTGGCAAACGCGTCTCCGGCGATGGTGGAGAGCATTGGGCCACCATCGTTGGCGTCGTGGGAGACGTGCGCGAATTCGGCTTGGATAAAGTGCCCGCGCCAGAAGCCTACGCCAGTCAGGCGCAAAGCCCCCAACCCAGCGCCCTGTTGGTGCGGACCACCGCCGAGCCGCGCAGCATGCAGCGCGCTCTTACCGCCGCGATTCACGAAGTGGATTCGCAAACCGCCGTCACCCACGTACTCACTCTGGAACAAGCACGCTACGAGTCCATGGCTTCGCCGCGCGTCACCGCCAGCCTGCTGGGAATTTTTGCGGGATTGGCCCTGGTGATCGCCAGCGCCGGAATCGGCGGAATTATGGCGCTGATGGTGAGCCAACGCGTGCGAGAAATTGGAATCCGTATCGCTCTAGGAGCGCGCCCCGAAAAAATTCTGCAAATGGTCATCGGCAAAGGTCTGTTCCTCGCCGGCTTGGGAATTGCCATCGGCATTGTCGGCGCGATAGGCATGACCAGTTTGGTCAAGTCCATGTTGTTCGAGGTTCCGCCAACCGACGCACTTACGTTCGCCGCTGTCGGCCTAACGCTGCTCGCCGCCGCCGTACTTGCCAGCTACCTCCCAGCCAGACGCGCCGCCGCCATCGACCCCAACGAAGCCCTCCGCGCCGACTAAGTGGTCTTGGCAGTTCTTAGCGCCAGGTGTGTGTGGCGAGTTGCGACGGTCTTCTGACCCACCGGAAAAAATCGTTCTTAGCGTCGGACAAGGCCGGGACTGCCACAATTTGCCCAGCCCGCCGGCTGGGTTCCGCCGGCGCCAAATCTGAGCGCCGGAGGCGCGGCACAAATCCGCTCTACGCTCGCAAACCAATTTGATTTAATGTGGTAACTGCCAAACTTTCCCACCTCAAACGCCCGTAATCTCCCCCGCCGCATCCACATCGATGGACGCCGCCCGCGAAATCTTCGGCAGCCCCGGCATCAACATCATATTCCCCGCAATCACGACCACAAATCCCGCACCGGCTGAAAGCGAGGCGTCCGTAATATTCAAATTCCACCCGGTTGGCGCACCCATCAATTTCGGATCATCAGACAGGGAATACTGCGTCTTTGCAACGCACACTGGCAATTTCGCGAAACCCCAATCTGCGTATTGCCGCAGCTTGGCCGCAGCTTGCGCGCTAAAGTTAACGCCGGCTCCTCCATAAACGTTGACCACTACCTTGCGAACTTTTTCTTCAAACGAATCCTCAGGTTTATAAATCGGTTCCGGCTTGGCGTCGAGATTCCCCGCGATCGTTTCCACTACGCGCTCCGCCAGCTCCGCGGCGCCCGCTCCGCCTTTGGTGAAGGCTTCGTTGAGCGCACTCACGACGCCATGCTCTTTGCAATAGCCCAGCAACCGGTCCAGATCTTCTTGCGTATCTTTTGGAAAGCGATTGATTCCGGCCACCACCGGCACGCCAAACCGCCGCAGGCTATCGATATGTTTTCCAAAATTCGCAAACCCCTTTGTCCAGATCGCCCGCACCTTGGTTCCGCAAACTTTGCGCTGTAGTCACCAGCACCGCCACAGCCGGACGAATCCCGCTAGTGGGCATCACAATATCGAAATACTTCTCCGCGCCCAGGTCCGCGGCGAAGCCTGCTTCGTTCACCACGTAATCCGCCAGGCGCATTCCCATTTCCTGCGAAATAATGCTGCTGGTCCCGTGCGCAATATTTCCGAACGGACCGGTGTGTACCGTGGCCGGCGTGCCTTCCGTGGTTTGCACCAGGTTCGGCAGGATCGCTTCCGACAACAGCGCCATCATCCCGCCAGTGGCATCCAGTTCTTTGGCACGAACCGGCTTTTCCATCCCGCGTGGTCCCCACAATGATGGCATCCAGCCGGCGGCGTAAATCGCTGCGATCGCTGGCCAACGCCAGAATAGCCATAATTTCCGAAGCCGCCGTGATCACGAACCCCGTCTGCCGATTAGCGCCCGCCCGCTTCCCGCCCACATCCACCGCCACGCGGCGCAGCGCGCGGTCATTCATATCCATGCTGCGCGGCCAAGTAATGCGCGCGGGATCGAGTTGCAAATCGTTGCCGTGAAAAAGATGCGCATCGATCAACGCCGCCAATAAATTGTGCGCGGACGTAATCGCGTGGAAGTCGCCGTTGAAATGGAGATTTATCTTCTGGCTGGGCTCCAGCTGCGACATCCCTCCGCCCGCCGCGCCGCCCTTCATACCAAAGACGGGTCCAAGAGAGGGTTCTCGCGACGTGATGATCGACTTCTTGCCAATATGCTCGAGCCCCTGCGTCAACCCGATGGACGTAACTGTCTTCCCTTCTCCCGAAACCGTCGGAGTAGTAGCCGTAACCAGAATTAATTTCCCGCGACGTTTGAAGGCGGGGTCCGTAAGCAGCTCTAATTTTATCTTTCCGCCGTAAGGACCAAGCGCCTCAAAATACTTTTCCGGCAGGCCCAATTTCGCGGCGATTTGCTGAATAGGAACAAGAGGTTTGGTCATGGCGATTCGATTGTGGACGATCTTTAAAATCGGCAGCTAGGGAAACAGCCGCGACATTGTATCGAAATGCCGCCAGTAAAAGCGATACAGCCGAATTACAGGAAGTTATCCAACAGTAGGCGCGCCAGCCGCCGCGTGTTGTGCCGAATCACTGTATGTTCTTCCAGAAGATTGGCTTGCAAAACGCGGAACCCCATCTTTTGCAGCACCGGAAGATTCACGGCCACCGGTTCGGCGCCTTCCATGCGATAACGCCGCGCCACCGGCGCGGAAACCGGCTGATTGTTTGCCACCACGAAATCAATCACGCGGCGCGACGTTTTCTTGCTGTGCACATGTTGCTGAATGGCGCGCAGATGATCCGCCAACGCATACCCGGCCGTCTCCCCCGGTTGCGTCATTAAATTCGCCACATACACCCGCGGCGCCTTCGATTGAATAATCGCCCTGGCAATTTCCGGAATTAGTAGATTCGGTAGGATGCTGGTGTACAGCGACCCCGGCCCTAGCAGAATAAGGTCCGCGTCGCGAATCGCTTCGATCGCCGCCGGCAACGGCCGCGTATTCGGCGAGGATAGCGAAATTTTCTTGATCGGCGAAGTGCTGGCGGTAATCCGCGTTTCGCCATGCACAATTTTCCCGTTCTCCAGCGTCGCCACCAAATGAATATTTTCCAGCGTCGAAGGAAAAATCCGTCCGCGAATCGCCAACACCTTGCTGCTTTCCCGAATGGCCTCTGTGAAATCTCCCGTGATGTGCGTCAGCGCCGCCAAAAACAAATTTCCAAAGTTATGCCCGATCAGCCCCGTGCCCGCTTTGAAGCGATACTGAAACAGCCGCCCCAGCAGCGCCTCATCTTTGGACAGCGCCACCATGCAGTTGCGAATATCTCCCGGCGGCAGGATGCGATTTTCCCGCCGCAGCCTCCCCGAAGACCCGCCATCATCCGTCACCGTAACGATCGCCACCAAATCCGAGATCGGACGCTCCCGCGTCGGGTGCTCATCACTCCGCCGCACGCAATGCTCTTTCAGCCCGCGCAACAGCGTGGACAGACCCGTGCCCCCGCCCAGCGCGACCACGCGAAAGCCGCGGCGAAGAATCTTTGATGGTCCGGATTTTTTCAAGAGCTCTCGCGCGTCAGCTTAACGCCCGGCGTAGCCTTCTTTTTCGGGATACAGAAGTTCCGTGAAGCGTGGGTCTTCCTGTAGGAACGCAAAATCTTCATCGTTGCGTGCGTGAAAGCGATTCTCTCCGCGCAGATCAATCGCCACTTTCAAATTCGCCATCGCCGAATCCGCTTCGCCCGTCAAACAATCCAGCGCCGCCAGCGCATAGTGAATATGGTCGGCCTTCGGAGCCGCTTTCCGCGCTTTGATCAAGCTTTCGCGCGCGTCATCCCAACGCCCGATGTTCATCATCGCCACGCCGCGTTGATAATGTTCCTCCGCGGTCTTCGGATTTTGTTCGTGGGTAGGCTTCATGCGTTGTTCCGCAATCTTGATGTGCATCCGCGCTCGGTCGATTAGTTCCTTGCTGGGCCCCTCCAGCACTTTCTCCAGTTCCTGCTTGGCTTTCGCGAATTTCTGCTGGTGGAATAGGCTCAAGGCCTCGTCATACACCTTTAGCTGCGCCTGCACGCGCGGGTCGACCAACTCCACACCGCCCCGCTGTGCCGGCGGAGGTGGCGGCAAGTTCTTTTTTTTCATTGGCTTAGACTCGCTTCGCGCTCTGCTCTTGGAGCTATGAGAGGTCTTATGGGCTTTAGCCATGAGGCGGATGCTAACAGAGCAGTTAACCCACGTCAACGCAGCTAGTTTCGCAGAAAATCACCATGAATCCTGTATTCCGGGGATTCCACCGTCCGCCACCCGTTACCTACGAGTGCCACACCGCAAAATAACTCGCTGATTTTCGCCCGTTCTCACGGAAACTAGGACAGCAGTATTGCGCAGGTGACACTTTTCGCCGGCAACTCTAGCCTGCGTCCTCTGCCTGTGCTATAAAATTCAGACCGAGATAGAGTTGACCCTAAGTGCCTTTTATCAATTTTCCTGCCCGCGAAATTAACTGCAAGCTCGTGTACTACGGTCCAGGTCTGGGCGGAAAGACCGCCAACCTCCAGTGGATTTACGACCACACCGGCCAAAACCAGAAGGGCAAGATGGTTTCCCTGGCCACCGAAACCGACCGCACCCTCTTTTTCGATTTTCTTCCGCTTGATCTAGGCACGGTGCGCGGCTTCAAAACCCGCTTTCACCTCTACACCGTTCCCGGACAGGTTTTTTACGAAGCCAGCCGCAAGCTCATTCTAAAGGGCGCCGACGGGGTAGCCTTCGTCGCCGATTCCCAGGAAGAACGGCTTGACGCCAATTTCGAAACCATGGAAAACCTGCACGAACATCTGCGGGAACACAAACTCGACTTCACCACGATTCCGTACGTCCTGCAATTGAACAAGCGCGACCTACCCAACGCCATGCCCGCCGGCGACCTGATCAAAGCCCTTCAGAAAAAAAATGAGCCAGTTGTGGAAGGCGTCGCCGTCACCGGCCAAGGCGTTTTCGAAACGCTCAAAGAACTAGCCAAACTAGTCCTAGCCGAACTAAAAAAGAGTGGCTAACCGTAGCGCTTTTGTAGGTGCCGGGCTTCAGCCCGGCCCCTTCAACATCTCCGCCATCCACCCTTCAATACAGCTGAAAATTCACCTCGATCTGCACCTGCACTTCCTATTGGTTGCCCATCCTTCGTGCTCGGATCGAACTGCCACTTCTTCACGATGATGTTCTTCGCTGCTTCATTCAGCCCGAAAGGCTGGCCGCGCAAAACTATCGCGCTCTTCCGCTTCTCCATCCGCGTTCACAACCACATTCAGCAAAACAATCCCTGAATCCGTTCCTTGCGTGCAGCCTCGGAATACGAAGGGTTAGGGCAGTAGCTGCATGTTGGCAGGGTGATCCCATTTTTCTTATCGCCCCCGAAAGCTGTTGGCGGATCCGGGCTTAACAACGTCGCCTCGTTTGGAAACGACTCAACCGGCTGTAGCTTTCCGGCGAACTCTCCGCCCGGCAACGACAACTCCTCTGTCGGTCCAGACTTTTTCTTGTCGCAAGCGAGCAGCCGCACTTGAACGCGCACGTTCTCACCCTGGGCATTGGTTTGTCCCACGAGCACCGCAGTCCCGCCCAACTCGTGGCCCAGCCAACGCATCGCCTTATCATTATTCAAAAGCTTGCCCGGGATGCGTTCCGCGGCAAGATAAGCGCGCACCTTGGAGCGTTCGATCACCTGCGGCCCGCCAGGAAGCGCCGCGAGAGCGGCGGATACTTCATCCGCCAATTGTTTTCCCAACTCTGACGTCTCGCCCAATGGCACCACAAAATCCGCAACCACAACGCGGCAATCCTGTCCTTTACAATTAGCCTTCCCGCCGTTGTGCCAGACCCGATTCGCCAACTCGCGTACCTGCACGTCAGACACGCCGCTCCCGCCAGTCCCCTGCCCAAAACCGAAAGGAGTGGCCATGGCGCAAAACGCAATCATCACCACACTTCGCCAAGCAAGCCCCAGCAGCGTGCAAGTCCTCACGAATGAGCCTGCGTTTCCGCGGCCGAGTCGACCGCTACTATTTTGTTGTTTGGAATCCGAACCCAGGTCCCAACTAAAACTTCGCCAGCGCCGCAACTTCCGTATCAAACGTAGGAATCGCATCCACCAGCCGCGTCACCGTCAGCGAATCCCGCACGCGCCCTTGTCCGCACACTAAATGCAGCGAACCCTTTTCCCGCGCCAACCCAATCGCCACCCGGACCAGCGTGGAAATCCCCGAGCTATCGATCTGCGTCACGTGATTCAAAATCACCACTACCTTATGTACTCCACGCTTCACAATGGAATTCAGCGCCTCATGCAACTGCTCGGCGGATTCCCCAATGGCCAGGCGGCCGTGTACGTCGACGATGGCGATATCGCCCTGGTCGCGGACATTGATTTCCATGGGATTATGATCTGTCATTTTCTTGGGTTTGCTGGCCACAATGCCCGCAGTATAACTCGAACCTGCGGCGCGAGTAGCTCCAATCTGTCACTGCGCCGGGGAAAGTATACGCCGCTCCAGGATTGTGACCAACGGGCGCATTTCGTATCGGCCTTTTTCGCCGATGGAGACGGTCATTAATCGACCTTCGCGACCCGCGCTTTAAAACTCAACATACGCGCGCTGAAAACACGTCACATACCCGCCCTTCTATCATTTAATTAAATACTCGCGATGCAAAGTTCAATCCTTCCCTCCACGCAGCGATGCGTATAATTTCCGTCATCGGAATCGCGTGTTCCACTGAATAGCATTCACTCCAAATCGGTGCAGCGGAGACCTATGCGGCGCAACACCGCCAAGTGTTGTCTCATCATCTGTCTGGTGCTCGGATGTACTGCGCTCCCCGCCGTCTCCCTCTTCGCACAGCAAGCCTCACCCTCCGCAACAACTCCCTCCGCTGATTCTCCCAGCAGTAAAGCTCTCGCTGACAAGCTCGCCGATCTCGATCAACGCGTAACCGCCGCGCAATCCTCTGCCGACAATGCCTGGATGCTGGTCTCCGCCGCTCTGGTATTAATGATGACCGGCCCCGGTTTGGCCCTCTTCTACGGCGGCCTCGTGCGCCGCAAAAATACCCTCGCCATCATGATGCAGAGTTTCGCGCTCATGGCCCTGATTACCGTGATGTGGGCTCTGGTCGGTTACAGCTTGTGCTTCGGTGGTAGTGGCCCGGTGATCGGCAACTTCGAACACGCCTTCCTGCGCGGCGTTGGCGCCCTCCCCAATCCCGACTACGCCGGAACCATTCCTCAGACCACCTTCATGGTCTACCAACTGATGTTCGCCGTCATCACTCCCGCGCTGATCACCGGAGCGACCGCGGAGCGTTTGAAATTCAGCGGAACAGTTTTGTTTCTGGCCCTCTGGTTTTTGGTCGTCTACGCGCCGCTCGCCCACATGGTCTGGGGCAAAGGTGGATTCTTAAACGCCAGCCTCGGTGGACGATTCCCCACTCTGGATTTTGCCGGCGGCACCGTCGTCCACATTTCTTCCGGTGTCTCAGCGTTAGTCTGTGCGCTCTACTTGACCAAGCGCACCGGTTATCCCAAAAAGCCCATGCCGCCGCACAGTATGGTGCTCAGCTTCATCGGCGCATGTCTGTTATGGGTCGGCTGGTTTGGTTTCAACGCCGGCAGCGCCCTGGCTTCCAACGGCCTAGCCGCCAGCGCCTTTGTCGCCACTCATTTCGCCGCCGCTGCCGCCGCGCTGAGCTGGAGCGCAGCCGAATGGATCAAAAACGGTAAGCCCAGCGCACTCGGCGCAATTTCTGGAGCCGTCGCGGGACTCGTAGCCATCACTCCAGCCGCGGGATTTGTCGGACCCATGCCCGCACTGGTCATTGGATTTGTCGCTGGATTTTTCTGCTACTGGATGGTCACCAAGGTCAAAGCTCTCTTCGGGTATGATGACTCGCTCGACGCCTTCGGCGTACACGGCGCAGGAGGCACCATAGGGGCGCTGCTCACCGGCGTCTTCGCGCAATCGGTCATCAATCCAATTTTCGGCGCAGGCAAACCGGTCGGCGGCCTGGACGGTCATTGGGCCCAGCTCGGCAATCAACTCGTTGGCATTCTCATCGCTTGGGGATTTGCTCTCGTCGGCACTTTCATTTTGCTGAAGATCGTCGACGCCATCACCGGCCTGCGGGTTTCCGAAGAAAGTGAAAATGAAGGATTGGATATCGCCCTGCACGGAGAAGAGGCTTACAACCTGGAAGCGTAGGCAATTGTATTGACGCGGATTTATCGCGTGGAGCGAAAAATTTCATGATGAAACTGGAAGCCATTATTCAGCCTTCCCGCTTTGAATCGGTGAAAGGTGCCTTGCTGGAAATCGGCATTGAAGGCATGACTGTCACCGAAGTCCGCGGCCATGGCCGGCAAAAAGGTCACACCGAGGTATATCGCGGCCGCGAATATACCGTCGATCTGTTGCCCAAGATCAAGTTGGAACTGGTACTTCCAGACAAAATGGTGGATAAGGCTGTGGACACCATCTTGAAAACCGCCAAGACGGGAAAGATTGGCGACGGTAAAATATTTCTAACCCGGGTCGACGAGGCCATTCGCATTCGCAATGAGGAACGCGGGGAGAATGCGCTCCAGTGAGCTTCGCAGCCCGCCCCGGCCTGGACCGCAATAGCGATCCAAAAAATATTCTTAGGCTACGCCCCGCCTATAGTATGCAAGGATCCGTGACGCCACTTTCCACACTTGGCCCGCAAGCAGAGGCCGAACGACAGCGCATCCGCGAACGGTTTGAAGCCGGAGCCAGCGCGCGCGAAACCCTGCAAGCCTTGTGTGCCATGGCGGACTCCTCCATCCAGCAAGTCCTCACGGAATTGCACACCAGCCGTGGCATGGACCCGCAAGGCTTGTGTCTGCTCGCACTGGGTGGTTATGGTCGCAAGCTTTTGTTTCCTTACTCCGACCTCGATATTCTGTTTTTATTTGGCAACGAGAAAGCCGAGCGTGATTTCCGTCCGCTGATTTCCGAATTTTCCAAGACTTTGTGGGACATGGGTTTCCGCGTCAGTTCCGCCGGCCGCACCCTGGAAGAATGCAAACGCATCGAGGAAGACAACGCCGAATTTCATCTCGCGCTCCTGGATCGCCGGTTCCTCGCCGGTGACGCCGAACTTTTTGATCGTCTCGACACGAAAATACTCCCGGGACCCGAGCGGCAGGCTCGGCCCTTTTTGCTCGCCGAACTCCGCAAGCTGACCCGCGAACGTTTGACGCGTTACGGCAACACTATTTTCCATTTGGAACCCAACGTAAAAGAATCGCCCGGCGGACTGCGCGACTATCAAGCTTCCGCGTGGCTTCGGCAAATCAGCGGCGAGAAACGAGAATTTTGGAACAGCACTGCGGCCGAAGAAGAATTGACCGCCGGCGCCGTGGATTTTCTTAGCGCCATTCGCTGCTTCCTGCACTACAGCAACGAACGCAACGACAATACCCTCACGTACGAACTGCAAGCCAAAGCCGCCGAGCGCGCTTTGGGCATGCCTGCGAATGCCTTGCGCGACGGCGTGCGCACCCCTGCGGAATGGATGCGCGTGTATTTCCGCCAGGCGCGCATGCTCAATCGTCAGTTGCTACGGTACATGGAACAGAAATCTCCCATTCAGCAATCCTTGCGGCAGCGAATCCTAAATGCCGCCCGCGTTCCCAGAATCGAGCCCGCCGCCTCCAAACCCTTCGCGGTGCGCGACGGTCTCTTGGAAGTGCTGGACCAAAGTGCACTCGCCGATCGTGCCGTGATCTATTCCCTGTTTGCCGAAGCCGCCAAAACTGGCGTACCGCTCAGCCGCGAAACCGAACGCACTATTACCTACGTGATGCTTCACCCGGAGCTGAAACCGCGGAACACCGATGTACCGTGGCAGGCCTTCAAGGAAATTCTGGCTTCGGATTACCCCGGCGTCGCCCTGCGCCCCATGCAGCGGTTGGGGTTCATCACTAATATTTTGCCGGAATTTGCCGTCATCGACTCTCTCGTTGTCCGCGACTTCTACCATCGCTATACCGTCGATGAACATACCCTCCGCACCATCGAACATCTCCAGGACCTTGGCAATCCGCCGGACGCGCGCGGCACGAATTTCTCGTCCTTGTGGAAGACCGTAGAGCGCCGCGACCTGCTAATTTTTAGTCTCTTGCTGCATGACGTCGGCAAAGGCATGCCGCAGGAAAATCATGTCACCGGCAGCCTCGTGGCACTGGACAGCGCAGCTGCCCGCCTGCAACTCACGCCTGACGAAAAAGCCGAAGTGCATTTCCTGATTGAACGCCATCTCGAAATGTCTGCCACTGTGCAGCGGCGCGATATTTTTGATCCCACCACCGTCTCTGCCTTTGCCGCCGCGGTGCGCACTCCGGAACGCTTGCAGCGCCTGTGCCTCCTCACTTACGCCGATATTCACGCGGTGAATCCCGAAGCGTTGACGCCGTGGAAAGCTGAAATGTTGTGGCAGCTCTTTGTCGCCGCTTCCAATTATTTCAGTCGCACCTTGGATCGCGATCGGCTGCACGCCCTCGACGAAGTGCCCATGCTGCAGCAAATCAAGAAGCTGACCGCTTCCGCGAGTACGGAATCGATCGAACGCTTTCTCGAAGGTTTCCCGCGTCGCTATTTGGCGGTGCACTCTGCGGTAGAAATTGCCAAGCACTACGCCATGTATCAAAAACTGGATGCCGATCCGGTCCAGACCGACCTAACCGCTACCCAGCACGCCTTCTCTTTGACATTGCTCACCGCCGACCGCCCCGCGCTTTTCGCCACTATCGCCGGCGTGCTTGCTGGTTGGGGAATGAACATTATTAAAGCCGATGCCTTCAGCAACGCCGCAGGCATCGTGCTCGATACGTTTCACTTTACAGACTTACACAGGACGCTGGAATTGAATCCCAGCGAGGTAGAACGCTTCCACACCAGCTTGGTCGATGTTTTGCGCGGCAAAGTGCAGCTCGAATCCTTGTTGAAAGGCCGCGAGCAAGCCAGCCGTCAACGCACTCCAAAAGTGGAAGTGGCCACGCGGATCAGCATCGACGATAGTTCTTCCATGCACAGCACCATTTTGGAGATCGTCACTCAAGATCACCCCGGTTTGCTCCACGAGATCGGTTCAGCCTTGGCGCGCCTCGGGTGCAATATTGAGGTTGCACTGGTGGACACCGAAGGCCAGAAAGCCATCGACGTCTTTTACCTGACCGCCCAGAACAAGAAGCTGGGTGCGCAAAAGCAGGAAACCCTGCGGGAATTGCTGCAGGGCACGCTCGCGTAAGCTCGTACCCGCTAAGATTTTGCCGACACCCTCAGTGAGCTTAACCCTTGCATAATGAACACTTAGCGTTTTTGGCAGATCTAACCCTTTTAGAATGCGCACTTACAAGATTTGACGTTTTAACTCCCTTAGAATGCGCACTTACAAAAATACTCCGGGGGTAGGGAACCAGTAAGGTAATCCCTGCGCCTCCGCTAGCGCTGGTGATCCCCATTCTGGGCCCGTTGGGCATGGAAGATTGTTGCGTATATGGCTAGCGGAAGCGGCGGATCATCAGTGTGTGGCGGCCGGAAAGATATAGCCCCAGCACGTACAACGCGGGATTATTGCTGGTGGTGTAAATCGCTTGGCGGATGCGCAGCAGAGGGGTACCGCGTGGCACCGCCATCAGTTCCGCGAGTCGCGCATCGGCGGTGGTGGCGTCCACTTCTTCGTCGGCGTGCGCCAGCTCGATTCCGTATTTCCGTTCTAGCGTCGTGAAAAGTGACCCCTGCAATTCCGCGCGCAGAGACGCGTCGGAAATACCGGCAAACTCTTCTGCTGAGAGATAACAAGTTTCCAGCGCCACGGGAGAATCCGCCGATAACCGCAGCCGCTCCAACATAACCAGCGGCGCATCCGGCCGCAGCGCCAGCCTGCCGGCGATCTCTTCGTTAAAAATTCCCGCAGTGCAGGAAACGATCACCGTGCGCGCTTCAAGCCCGCGCCCTGCCATCTGCTCGGTATAGCTCATCAGCTTGTTGAAATGGATTTTCGGCGGCGCAACGAAGGTACCCACTCCGCGGCGACGCTCCACCAGCCCTTCGCGTTCAAGTGACGCCAACGCATGGCGAGCGGTCATCAGGCTGACGCTGTTAGCACGCGCCAACTCGCGCTCGGAATCCACTGGATCACCGGGGGCTAATTCTCCGGCTTGAATGCGTTTGCGGATAGCTCCCTGAATCCGCTGATAAGCGGGAACGTGAACTTCCGCGATATTTAACGACGACATAAATCCCTCGACGGCCGAACCAGCGATATATAGCGGATATGATATATCGATTTACTACAGTTTGGACGACCTGTGAAGAAAATAGTTACATTAAAACGCGATGGGCCAAACCGCGGCGTGGATCTGTGTAGTTTGTCATACTGAGTAACATCGGACCCATTGGCCTAGATCTGCTGCGGCGGCGGCCTTGCGAGCTATGCGCCCAAATCCCTTGGCGGTGGCGGTGGCTCTCAGCGCCGCAAATTGTGTCTGCGCGCTAGTGCTCTGTCCGGATTTTTTCGCCATCTCGGCCAAAGCGAGGCGAGTTTCCAGCTCCAGTCCCAAGTAGCCGCTTTGCCGGGCATCTCGAAGCAGCTGCTGCAGAGGAGTGGCGGCAGCTCTGAAATTGTCGGAAGCCAGCAGAATTCTTGCGGAGAGCAGCGCGAACTGCAAACGCAGCAGCCGGTTCTGGCTAGCGGTTGCGCCGGGCTTCAGCTGGTCGAATTCCTGCTGCGCTTCGGCCAACTTTTGCTGAGCTAGAAGCGCGGAGCTCAGTGCAATACCGGCAGAAAGCTCGTCATCGGACTGGTGCTCGGCGTGAAATTGTTCCAGGCACTGGCGCAGCGCGGTTTCCGCCGCAGCGGGATTGCCCTCTTCAATGGCCAGCTGGGCGAGGGATACCTGGGACTGCGCGGTACTTTCCTTTTCTCCAATTTCCTGACGCAACGCCAGCGCCTGTTCGTAGGATTTTCGTGCGGCGGCAAGATCGCCGCGATCGTAAAGCACGTCGCCCAGCCCTGAGAAAACGTAGGCGGTGGAATCTTTATCCTGCTTCTGCTGGGCGATCAGCAGGGCTTGATCGTAACTGGATTTAGCTGTCTCAAGATCACCTGCCTGGTAATAAGAATCTCCCATGTTGTTAAACACCAATGCTACGCCGGCAGAATCGTCCGCGGCGCGAAAATTGGGGAGCGCATCGCGCAGATATTTCCGGGCGCTGATTAATTCCCCGCGCGAAATCATGGCAGCGCCTAAATTAAGTTGCGCGGTCGCTACGCCGTCTGGATTCCCGATTTCATGGAAGATTTCAATGTCCTTCGCAAACATTTTCTCCGAGCCGGAAACATCGCCCATGACGTAGTGCAGGCTCGCTAGATTGTTCAGCGCTATCGCTTCTCCGTCACGGTCACCGATAGCCAGCGCATTTTGCATCGCATGCTCGCAAATTCTGGCGCCGTCTTCGGTGGAACTGCGCGTGCCGGTAACCAACTGGCACATGAGCCCTTCCGCAAAAGACGCCAGAGAGCGAGAGCCTTGCGCCGTGCTCTTGGAGATTGCGCGTTCAGCCGCTGCGCGTGCCTTCGTAAGGTCTGAATTCATCCAGGCCGATGCCTCGAGGGTATCGATGCGCGGATCATCACCGGCCGGAGGCGGCAATTTGCGCAGCGTGGCCAAAGTCTGCAGCGTATCTGAACTGCCCGCCTGCACTTGCGCGGAAGCCAGCAACAATCCGTAATCGAGGCGGTCGGGAAAACGTTGAAAGAGCGTTTGATAGGTTTCTACGGCTTTCGGCCAATCGGCGATTGCGCGTCGATAGCCGCCTTCCACCAGCAAGCGATCCTCTTCCGGCAGGTGCCCAGACAACTCCATGGCACGCTGCGCAGTGGCGCGAGCTTTCACGAGATAACCCAGGTGCCACAACGCCTCCGAAAGTGCAGCATGCGCCAAGGGATAGTTGGGGTCGGCGGCCACAGCTTTCGCCAACAAGTCTCGCGCTTCGAAAAATTCGAAGTTGAATAGTTTTGCGCGGCCTTCGCTGTAAAGACGCACGGCTTTTTCGTTGACGGGCAGCGCGATGCGCACAGCTTCGGAATCGCCCGAGGAAATGGCCGCGAGGCCGAGCGATTGGCGCAGGTGAGAGCCGGCTTGTGAGGCTAGTTCAAACAGCGCGTCTTCGGTCCCCGTCAGCGAGTCTTCAGAAATCGTTTCGCCGGTGGCGGTGTCTTGCAGACGAATATCCAGTCTGATGCGATTCTTGCCGTCTTTGGGGATCGTGGCGTAGGAGCCCAGGACGATCAGATCCGCGCCCGGATCAATGTGCAGCCTGGCGAGCGTGGATTTGCCCAGGGTGTCTTCGTTAGCGATGGGCACATCGCGTTTGGCGCGCGCAATATCTTCTCCAGCGACAAGACGAAGGGTGCCACCGGCAGCCAGTTCAGTATTGAGCATTTCGGAAAAAGCGGCTGAGAGCCAATCGTCTTGTGCGCGGCCGGGAAGATTGCGGAAGCCGAGAATGGCGACGGAGCGGCGAACTTTGGCTGGGGCAACGGGCGCGTTTGCCTCCGTTCTGGACGCCGACAGGGCACGCGTCAAACGGAAATGTCGTGCGGACACGAAAGCGGCGATCAAGAAGACAGCTAGAAGAATCAAGCCGGCGAAGTAACGACTTTTGGTTGCGGATGCTGTCGAACCGGCGCCAGCGGGGGCGACCGGAACTGCGGCGGAGTCCACTTCCATTTTGGGAATCACCAACGACGACGCGGAATTGGTGGCGGGACGGTCCTGGTAACGTTCGACCGGGGCCACAAAGCGATAACCGCGTCGAGGCAACGTTTCGATGAAGCGGGGATTGGCGGCTTGGTCGCTAAGAGCGTCACGCAATTTGGTGACGGCGACGCCAAGACTTTTGTCGAAGTCGACGAAGGTGTCGCTGGGCCAAAGCCGCTGCCTAATTTCTTCTCGTAGAACCACTTCCGCTGGTCGCTCCAGCATCAGGACCAGAAGCTTAAAGGGCTGTTCTTGGAGCTTCACATGTTTGCCCTGCTTGGTGAGGCTGCCATCGGCGGGGTTGACGTCAAAGAGGCCGAAACGATACCGCAATTTAGGTGCTGGCGGACCGGCGCTGGGGCGATCGGGAGGCATGCGGACCTGTCGCGGCACAGCGTACCACGAAGATTGCAACCGCCGTGGGCAGAGTTTCGCAGCCGTGCTCGATTAGCAGGTGGGGTTAAACTCGCAAACACAATGGACTTAGCTGTTAGCAATCAGTTTGGACATAGTTGGCTTGACGCTCGGAAGGTAGATTCGCATAGTGGGCGCAACCGCAGCCGCGTGGATTCATAACGAAAATTCGTCGTCGGAAATACCTGAACCCAATGTGAGGCTGAGGAGATTACCCAACCCTGAAGTTTGAGGGGGGCTTGGAGTCCGTATGAAAATTAGTTCGGTCTTGGCGGTGCTTCTGGGAGTAGCGAGTGTGGGCTTGGCCGGCGTGGCGCACGGGCAGATCGTTGAGACGAAAATGCACGCTGACTATGGCGCGCCTGGCACCGGCAAAGTGCACACGTACTACGTGGCAGCAGATGAAGTGGAATGGAACTACGCGCCGGACGGCCTGGACAAAATGATGGGGACGAAGTTCATGGGCTACGGTGCGATTTTCATGAACCGGGGGCCACACAGCATCGGAAGCACTTATCGCAAAGCGATATATCGGGAATATACGGACGCGACGTTTAGCAAGCTTAAGCCGCGAGGACCGGAGTGGGAACACCTGGGAATCCTCGGACCGGTACTGCGTGGAGAAGTGGGCGACACCATTCGGGTGATTTTCCGGAACAATGCCAGCAAACCATACAGCATGCATCCACATGGCGTGTTTTACGGAAAGGAGTCAGAGGGCGCGGTGTATGACGATGGCGCATCGGCGGCGGAAAAAGCGAATTCGCTCGTGCCCCCGGGTGCGACGCACACCTACGTGTGGGAGATTCCGGAGCGCGCAGGCCCAGGGCCCGCAGACGGGAGTTCGGTCGTATGGCTGTATCACTCGCACGCCAACGAGCAGCGAGATGTAAACAGCGGGCTGATTGGAACAATCATCGTGACGGCGCGAGGCATGGCCGGACCGGATGGGCGGCCGAAAGATGTGGATCGCGAATTTGTGAGCCTGTTCATGCTGTTCGATGAAAACGTCAGCTGGTATCTGGACGAGAACATCGCTAAATACACGAGCGATCCGAAAGGCGTGAAAAAGTTGGAGGGGCAACCTGTCGATGACCAAGGCCTCTTCTCATTTTTTGGGACGGGATTCAGTTCGGAAAATATTCGATCAACGATTAATGGATACATGTTTGCAAATGGGGCAATCCCGACGATGAAGAAGGGCGATCGAGTCCGCTGGTATTTGGTGAGCCTGGGCGGGCTGATCAATAGTCACATGCCGCATTGGCACGGGAACACGGTGCTCTATAAGGGGCATCGCACGGATGTGCTCTCGTTGGGGCAAGCGGAGATGGAGACAGTCGATATGATTCCGGATGATCCCGGGACGTGGATGTACCACTGCCACGTCGACGACCACATGAACACTGGAATGATGACCCTTTATAAGGTTGAGCCCTGATGATGAGAGGCGGCGAGCAGAGACGGGTCCAGTTGAGAGAAGTAGCAATGCGGCATAAGCGTCTAGAAATCATGTGGATGGCGGTTAGGAATTAGTTTACGTGGAGTTGGTTTGACGGCCGGAGGCGAGATTCGCATAGTGACTGCAACGAAGCCGCGCGTCCCCGCGTGGCGCCCAGAGGAAATTTATGAGCGAACAATGCAAGAACCGAACGAAACAAATCGGACGCATCCTGGCAGCACTAGGGTTGTTGCTACTGGCCAACGCAGCGGTCCGCGGCCAGGCATACCTGACGCAGACGCTGAACACCACGGCGCTGAACTCGGCGACCTACGACGACCTGACGGGGAATGCTGGACCGTTTCCCTTCAGCAACCTAGGTGTGTCGACGAATACCAACCTGGGGCTGCTGGTGTCCGCCTCCGTGAACGGCAATACGACTTTCCAATTTCCGACGTTTACTCCGGGACAGGTGATTGCCACAGGTTCGTCTTTCAATTACGCCTACACGCCAAGCTGGACGGGCGGATCGATCGGATCGAATGCTGGATTGAGCGCCTCAGCGACTTTGAGCTACGACCTCGGACCATTCAGCGGCTCGAACACGATTTTTGATACGGGCCTCAACACCAGCGCTAATGGCGTCATTGGCGGAGGCGCAACGCTAACTGGCGGAACTGCCAATGGCACAGCCAACTCGGCGCCGGTCTTCGCGGGGATTACGGAGAGCGCGCTTTTCGCTTCGGCGTCGGTGGGCGTGAATGTGGGATTGAATCTGCAGACCGCTCTGAGCTTTAACCCATCGGTGCAATATGGCTACTACTCCTGGATTAATACGACGGGGACCTATTCGTCGACAGACAACGTGAGCTTTACAGGCGTGGGCAGCGGTGCGCTGAATTACACGTTCGGCGACAACCTGGATGCCTCCGTTCCGAGCAATACTTTTTTCCTGAACTTCGCGCCAGCGGTGCAAGTGGACCTGCCGATCACTCCGACGTCGACGGTGGGGCTGCCGCTTTCCGGCGATTTCCACGTCGACGCTTTCGGTGACACGCTGGTGGACGAGACCTTGCCGCTCGGAACCGTCTCTCTGTACAACGCGAACTACGATACATGGGACGACAACATGAACTTCAATGGCAAATACTACAGCGTGGAATTAACGCAGAGCGATCAATGCCCCGGAAAGGACGAAAGCACTCCCGAGTGCGCGCACTATACGGTGGATGGGTCGGGCGTGTTGCTGGGCACGCAGGTCCCATTTGGCGGCGGGTCGTCCAGCAATTTGACCGGTGGAGGCGGATCGGGTTCGTTTGACGGGAACTTCGGGAACGCACCGTTGGTGCCGGGCGTTTGCGATCCTTCGACGGGAATTTGCTATCAATCGAACGATCCGAACCTGCCGGTGGGACCGGGTGGCGTGACGTTTACGGGCGGGATGCCGGTGGGAACGCCGGAGCCGGGAGTGATGTTGCTGCTGGCTTTGGGTTCCGTGGGACTTTTTGTGGTGGCTGGGCGGAGGAGCTTGGCAGCTGCAATTGCTTAGCTTTGCTAAGTTTTTGCGTGGGGCGGACCGGCTCTGGGAGGCTGGTCCGTTTCGCGTTTTTGGGGGCCATGGCAGCGACTGCCGGTTCAACCTGAGTTGCGCAAAAAGCGATGAGTCGGGGTTATTCCGATAAAGTGGCCGGACCCTTCGTTCCTTAGGGCAAGCTGAAGTCCGGCACCTACAGAATCGCTCGTGGGCGGTTCCGTTACGCGCGCGCAGTTTACGCCGGAGAGAAAGTCAAAGACACGGGTCTGAAGACCCGCCGCTACAACGGCTTGCCGCAACCCTGATAGCCGCGGCTTACAACCGCGACTACCGCCCACGCCGTGCTGGTTGCTGCTACGAAGGCGGTGTTCGATAGTGGGACGAATTATCCCGGCTTCGGACATGAGGTGGCTAGAGCGCCTGGCGCAATCGGCTTGTAAGTTATTGCCCTGCTATGGTTTGGCAGAGGGCTTGCTAGGCCGCACAGTTGCATATTCATGGACTGAAATGTCTATGGATATCCAACGCCCATCAAACGCACGCGCCAAGAAAATCCGGCGCATCATTTATTCCCTAATTGCCGTTCTATGCCTGGCGGGAGCCACCGTCGGCCTATCGCGGCTGCGGCCTGCCGCGCCTTCGGTGGAACGCGCCACCATCTGGACGGACGATGTGAAGCGCGGACCCATGCTGCGCGAAATGCGCGGACTCGGCACGCTGATCCCTGAGGATATTCGCTGGATTGCGGCGCAGACGGATTCGCGCGTGGACCGCATCGTGTTGCGGCCCGGCGCGATCGTGAAGCCGGACTCCATCATTCTGGAATTGAGCGACCCGGAGCTGCAGCGCAACACGCTGGACGCGGAATTTCAATTGAAGGGCGCGGAAGCGGATTACGAAAACTTGAAGGTACAACTGCAGAGCGATTTGCTGAACCAGAAAGCCAACGAGGCTTCCGTGCGCAGCGAGTACGAACAAGCCAAGATTCAGCATGGCGTAGACGAGAAACTGCGGCAGGAGGGTTTGGGCTCGCAGCTAAACGCGGACCTTTCCAAAGTAAAAGAAGAGCAACTGGCGATCCGCGCGGGCCTGGAGACCGAGCGCACCAAGAATGCCGCGGACACGATGAAGTCCCGGCTGCTGGCGCAGAGCACCAAAGTGGACGAGCAACGAGCGCTCTACGCATTGCGCAAGAGCCAACTGGACGCGCTGCATGTGCGCGCGGGAATCGATGGCGTGCTGCAAGTGGTGCCCGTGGATGTGGGGCAACACATCACCCCGGGATTGAACATCGCGCGCGTGGCCGATCCGAAAAAATTGAAAGCGGAAATCAAGATCGCGGAGACGCAAGCCAAAGACATAGCGATCGGACAAAAGGCGAGCATCGACACGCGCAACGGAATTGCGGCGGGACACGTTTCGCGTATCGATCCCTCGGTACAGAACGGAACAGTGACGGTGGACGTGGCAATTGACGGTCCGCTGCCGCTGGGCGCGCGGCCGGACTTGAGCGTGGACGGCACGGTCGAAATCGAAAATCTGAAGGATGTGCTCTTTGTGGGCCGCCCGGTGCACGGACAATCGGACAGCACGATCGGTATCTTCAAATTGGACGCGGATGGATCGGAAGCTTCGCGGGTGAATGTGAAGCTGGGGCGCAGCTCGGTAAATACGATCGAGATCGTTTCGGGGTTGAGTGTGGGCGACAAAGTGATTCTTTCCGACATGTCGCAGTGGGATACCTACGACCGCATACGCCTGAGATAAAGATCTATGGCCTGCGGCAACATTCACGGAAATGTTTCCGCGAACTTTATTGCATGACGAATCGTTTCTGACGTAGAGGTGCACAGGCCATGCAAACTATCTGGCAAGACATGCGCTACGCATTGCGCATGCTGGGAAAAAATCCGGGATTTGCGATTGTAGCGGTGCTGACACTGGCGCTGGGAATAGGCGCGAACACGGCGCTATTTTCGATCGTGAATGGCGTGCTGCTGAGTCCGCTGCCGTACGAGCAGCCGGACAGGTTAGTGGCGTTGTACAGCAAGACCGCGGAGTTCAAGACTTCCTCGATTTCCTACCCGAATTTCCTCGACTGGCAGCGGTACAACACAACGTTTACGGCACTGGGAGCGTTTCGTTCGGAGACATTCAATTTGACAGGGATGGGCGACGCGGAACGGCTTGCACGGAAACATGGTGTCGGCGACGTTCTTTCCGATTCTGGGCGTCCGGCCAATTTCCGGGCGAGGATTTTCGGAAGAGGAAGATCGCTTGGGAGGCGCTCCCAACGCGCTGATCGGCGAGGGCCTGGCCAAACGAAAGTTTGGATCGGCGGAAGCGGCGGTGGGCCGCTCTTTCACTTTGAATGGCACGCTGTACGGAATCGTTGGGGTAATTCCCGCCAGCTTTCACTACGAGAACGACAACTACGACAGCAAGGCAGAAATTTACATTCCCCTGGGGCAGTGGAACGAGCCGCTGTTTCGCGATCGTAAAACGGGCATGGGCATGGACGCCGTGGGGCGACTGAAGCCGGGCGTGACGCTGGAGCAGGCGAGCGCGGATATGAGCCGGGTGGCCGCGCGACTGGCGGAAACCTATCCGACGGTGGACAAGGGTTCCGACGTAACGGCGCTGTCACTGAAAGAAAATGTGGTGGGCGATATTCGGCCGTTCCTGCTAGTGCTGCTGGCCGCGGTGGGATTTGTGCTGCTGATTTCCTGCGTGAACGTGGCGAATCTGCTTTTGGCGCGGTCCACGGGAAGAACGAGGGAGTTTGCGATTCGCGCAGCCATGGGCGCAAACCGGCGGCGAGTGATTGCGCAACTGTTGACGGAGAGCGTGTTGCTGGCGCTGGCGGGCGGAGCGCTGGGAATTCTCTTTGCCGCGTGGAGCACTGCGGCAGCGATTAAAGTGTTGCCGGATGCTTTGCCGCGCGCGACAGAGATTCACCTGGATCTCCGCGTGTTGCTGTTTACGTTTGCGGCGTCCGTAGTGTCCGGGCTTTTGTTCGGGCTGGCGCCAGCGCTGAAAACTTCCGATGTGGGAATTTCGGAGACGCTGAAGGAAGGCGGCCGCGGCGGAAGTGGAGCGCGACATCGCACGCAAAGCGTGTTCGTGGCGCTGGAAATGGCCATGGCGGTGGTGCTGCTGATGGCCGCGGGGCTGATGATTCGCAGCCTGGCGAATCTGTGGAACACGGCTCCGGGATTCGATGCGCAAAACGTGGTGAATTTTCGTGTAGCGACAGCGCAACCGCTGGGCGCGACGCCCGCGGCGATTCGCGCGGCGTTCCGCAATTTGCACGATGCGGTGAGTTCGGTTCCGGGCGTCGAGGCGATGGCGCTAGCCGATGGTTCGGCGCCGATGGAGGGCGATTCGGATGTGCCGTTCTGGTTGGAAGGGGAAGCAAAGCCGACCTCGCAGCACGACATGAAGTCCACGCTGTTTTATCTGACGCAATCCGACTATTTGAAGGTGATGAAGATTCCTCTCAAACACGGGCGGTTTCTGACGGAAAGGGACGACGAGAACGGACCACCCGTGACGGTGATCGACGAGCAGTTCGCGAAATTATATTTCAATGGGCAGGATCCCATCGGACGCTTCGTGAATTTGGACATTATCAACATGAAGGTGCAAGTGGTGGGAGTGGTGGGGCATATCAAACAGTGGGGGCTGGACCGGGACGCGACTTCCGCGCTGCAGGCGCAGTGTTACCTGCCGCTGGCACAGCTGCCGGATTCGCTGCTTTCGGTTTTTTCGCACGGAGTACGGATGATAGTGCGAACGCATGGGGCACCCATTTCTACGATGGATGAAATCCGGCGCAAGCTGGCCGGCGTGAACAGCGACATGGTGGTCTACGGTACGGAAACGATGAGTGACGTAATTTCGGATTCGCTGAGTGCGCAGCGCTTCGCGATGATTTTGCTGGGCGTTTTCGCGGGGCTGGCGCTGGTGCTGGCGTCGATCGGAATTTATGGCGTGATTTCCTACGTGGTGGGACAGCGCACGCGGGAGATTGGGATTCGCATGGCGCTCGGAGCAGAGCGCGCGACGGTGCTGAGGATGGTGTTGTTGCAAGCGGGACGAATGGTTGTCGCGGGACTGGCGGTTGGGCTGGTTGCAGCGATCGCGCTGACCCGGCTCATGTCCACGATGCTTTTTGGGGTGAGCCCGATGGACCCGGTGACGCTGCTGGGAGTTACGGTGGTGCTGGCGCTGGTAGCGCTGCTGGCGTGTTACTGGCCGGCGCGGCGCGCGACGCTGGTGGATCCGACGGTGGCGTTGCGATATGAATAATTTTGCAATCACTTGCGAGCGGAGCGCAGCCGAGAGATGAACGCACTCTGGCAAAACGTACGCTACGCACTGCGCAACCTGGCGAAAAATCCGGGCTTCGCTGCGATTGTGGTGCTCACGCTGGCGCTGGGCATCGGCGCGAACACCGCGATCTTCAGCGTGGTGTACGGTGCGCTGCTTTCGCCCCTGCCGTTCCCGCGAGCCCGACCAATTGGTGATGGTGTGGTCGACCGTCAATGGCGAGCGAAACTCGGTCTCGGCGGGAGAATACCTCGATTGGAAACGGCAGGCGCGGTATTCCAAAATCTCTCCGCGTTTACCGAGGCAAGTTTCAGTTTGTCCGTCATCCGGACGCCCGGAGATGCAGTACACGCCGAATCTCTGTCGCCTGGCTGGTTCAATCTGCAGGGCATACCTTTTGCGATGGGGCGAGATTTTCTTGCCGACGAAGGCAAGATCGGGCAAGATCACGTGGTCATCATGGCGCATCGGCTCTGGCAAGAGCGTTTCGGCAGCGATCCGCAAATCATCGGAAAACAGATACGGCTGAACGGGCAACTGTATTCGGTCGTGGGAGTGTTGGCAGCGGGAATGCCGGATCGTTTCGAATCGCATTTGTTCGTGCCGCTGGCGTTCAAGCCTGAGCAGCTTAACCATGATTTTCACTGGTTGAATGTGATGGGGCGACTCAAGCCGGGCGTCACGATTCAGCAAGCCAACGCCGACATGAAAGCGGTGACGCAGCGCGTCGCCGAAACATATCCTCTGCTCCAACAAAGGTTGGGGGGCAGCCGTCGAGCCGCTCAAGAACGACTTCACCAGCCGCGACACGATCAAGGATCTTTGGCTGCTGATGGGCGCGGTCGGATTCGTGTTGTTAATCGCTTGCGTGAACGTAGCCAACCTGCTGCTGGCGCGCGGCACGATTCGCATGAAAGAAGTTGCGGTGCGCGCTTCGCTGGGGGCCACGCGAGCGCAACTTTTCTCGCAATTTCTTACGGAGAGCCTGGTGCTCGCGGTCATCGGCGGAGTGCTTGGGCGTGACTCTGGGCGTCGGCGATGCTGCGCGCAATTCTCGCGTTGCTTCCGCCGTTTTCCGTGCCCACCGAAGCGGACATCCGCGTAAGTTTGCCGGTACTGTTCTTTACCTATCGGCGCGACGTTGCTTTCCGGAGTGCTGTGCGGTTGCGCTCCAGCGTGGAAAATTTCGCGTCAAAATCTAAGCGACACTTGAAAGAGGGCGGGCGCTCCATTCCGGCGCGGGCCGGCACGGTCTGCGGCGAGGCCTGGTGGTGATGGAGTTCGCTATGGCGCTCACGTTACTCGCGGGCGCTGGGCCTGGCCATTCACAGCTTCTGGAATTTGACGCGCATTGACTTGGGCTTTCGTCCGGACCACGTCCTCATATCGTATCTGCCTGTGCCCGTCGATCACTTTTCGCAGCCAGAGCAGATGACCGCTTTCTATCGCCAATTGCTGGAGAAGATTTCGGCTCGAACCGGGAATCTCTTTCGCTGCAATTTCCACCGCCGCGCCGATTTTGGGCGCGGACGGTGGCATGCCATTCAGCGTTGCGGGCCAACCCGCTGGAAATCCCGCCTCGCGTCCCGGCGCGGGATTCGGAATGATCACGCCGGACTACTTCCGCACCTTCGGAATACCCATTGTCCAAGGGCGCAGCATCACGGAGCAAGACGTCGCCGGTGGATTGCGCGTGTGCGTCGTCAATGAAATCTTTGTAAAAAAATATCTTCTCAGGACTGGACCCGCTTGCGGCAGCGTCTGGTTGTCGAACAATTGATCCCGGGCGTCTTCCGCCTTGGCCCACCGGTCGAATGGCAAATCGTCGGGGTTTCCAGGGATATGCGCAACCGCTCCGTGCGCCGCGATCCGGCTCCCGAAATCGACGTGCCCTTTTGGCAAAGCCCCGGCCCTCGGCGCGCATCGATGTGCGCACCAGCGGTGATCCCGCGAGTGTCGCCAACAGCTTGGCTGCCGACCGTGCAATCCATGGATCCGGATTTAGCGATGGAACAAGTGCGAACGATGGACCAACTGGTGGACGAATCGCTGGCCGGTGAACGCTTTTCTGTAGCGCTCTTTGCGGCTTTCGCAGCCGTGGCACTCACCCTCGCGGCCATCGGGATTTATGGCGTGATGTCTTTCGCAGTCGCGCAACGCACCCATGAGATTGGATTGCGCATGGCGCTGGGTGCGGGGCCGCGGCAAGTGCTGCGCCTGGTATTGCGCGAAGGCTTGCTGCTGGCACTCGCGGGATTGGTGCTGGGCTTGATCGGTACGTATTTTGTCGGTCGCGTTATGGCTTCGGTGTTGTATGGGGTTACGGGGATCGATCCGCTTGCGGTAAGCGCGGTGGCGATCTTGTTGCTGGTTGCCGCGGTTCTGGCGTGTTATGTGCCGGCGAACCGCGCGACGCGCGTCGATCCGCTGGTGGCGCTGCGACACGATTAATTTTTTGAACGTTGAATAAATTCGAAACGCGGCAGTTTTTGAAAGCGAAAGTAAAAATCAGATGATGCAAACCTTTTGGCAAGACGTGCGGTACGGGTTGCGAATGCTGGCGAAGTCGCCGGGATTTTCCGCGGTGGCGATTCTTACGCTGGCGCTGGGGATTGGCGCGGTTACGACGATTTTCAGCGTGGTGGACGCGGTGTTGCTGCAGCCGCTGCCGTTTGCGGAGCCGAGCCGCATCGTGGCGATTGGCGGGATCGATTCGAGGAATAACGAGCATGACCGGGCGCTGAGCTATCTGGATTTTGCGGATTTGCGCAAAGAGAATCGCACGATGGAGTCCATGGCGGCGCACAGCTCGGGTGATTTTACGCTGATCGGTGCGGGCGAGCCGCTGCATTTGCGTGCAGAAGTAGTGTCAGCGGATTTGTTTACGGTGTTGCGCGCGAATCCGCTGCTGGGGCGGACGTTTACTTCAAACGAAGATCAGCCGGGGACGCGAGTGGTGATGCTGAGCCACAGCCTGTGGCAGAAGCGCTTTGGAAGCGATCCGAATATTGCGGGTCGATCGATCACGCTGGACGGAAAACTTTATTCCGTGGTGGGTGTGATGCCCGCGGCTTTTCAGTTTCCGATAGATTCCGCGCCGAACGATTTGTGGACAACCATGGCGGTGATGATGAATCCCGGCGCGGACGGCGACAAGCCGATGACGGAGGAGCGCGGCGCGCATTTTATGCAGGCGATAGCGCGTCTGAAGCCCGGAGTTACGGTGGAACGAGGCGAACGACGATGCGGCGACGGTGGGAGCGAGCCTCGAGAAACAGTATCCCGATACCAACGGGCATTTGACGTTTGGCGTGAAGCGGCAACTGGATTCCATGGTCGGGGAAATTCGGCCGATTTTGTTTGCGGTGTTGGGCGCAGTGGCGTTTCTGTTGTTGATCGCGTGTGCGAACACGGCGAATTTGCTTTTGGCGCGAGCAGCCGGGCGGCAACGCGAGATGGCGATTCGCGTTTCGATTGGGGCGGGGCGCACGCGGATTCTGAGACAGCTTTTGACGGAGAGCGTTTTGCTGGCGGTGGCGGGCGGAGCGGTGGGATTGCTGATTGCCGTGTGGGGCACGCGGCTGTTCGCGACACTGTCCACCGTGCCGATACCGCGGCTGCGTGCGGCGCATGTGGATTTGCGCGTTTTGGGATTCACGCTGGGCGTTTCTTTGATTACGGCGGTGCTTTTTGGAGTGGCGCCGGCACTGCATGCGATGCGCTTTAATTTGTTTCCTTCGCTGAAAGAGGGCGGGCGCAACGCTACGGAAGGTGCGGGACATGCGCGGCTGCGCAGTCTGCTGGTGGTCGCAGAGGTTTCACTGTCACTCGTGCTGTTGATTGGCGCGAGCTTGCTGCTGGAAAGCATGCTGCATCTGACGCATCAATCGCCGGGATTTGAGCCGCGCGGAGTGCTGGCATTCAACACCAACCTTCCGGACTCGCGCTATGGCAAGCCGGAACAATCGGCACTATTTTACAAACAGCTGTTGGAGCGCATCCGAGCGATCCCGGGCGTGCAGAATGCCAGCGGCGTGTTGCCGCTGCCACTGTCGGATGAGGTGGTGCGCACGACTTTTCAAATTGAAGGGCATCCGGTGGCGCCGAGCGACGAGCCGCGCACACATTTCCGCACCATTGGGCTGGATTATTTTCAGACGATGCACATTCCGCTGGTGGCGGGGCGGGATTTTTCTGAGCGAGATTCGCGAGACGCGACGCAAGTGGTGATTGTGAATCAGGCGCTGGCGCGTAAATTTTTTCCCAACGAGAATCCCATCGGAAAACGGATCAAGCCGGGCGTTTCGGACAGCGGACCGGAGAAGATGCGGGAGATTGTGGGCGTGGTAGGAGATGTGAAACACCGCGCGTTGTGGCGGGAGGCCGATCCGGAAAGCTACGTCCCCTACGATCAGGTGGCAATCGGGCAAATGTTCGTAGTGGTGCGCACGCAGGGTGATCCGGCGAGTTTGCTGCCGGCAATTCGCGAACAGGTGAAGGCGCTCGATCCGGAAGTGCCGCTGTACTCGGTGAAGACGCTTGAGGATTATGTGGCCGCGTCGATGGCCAGCCGAAAATTTATCAGCGTGCTTTGCAGCGTTTTCGCGGGAGCGGGATTGTTGCTGGCGGTGGTGGGACTTTTCGGCGTGATGTCTTACACGGTGTCGCAACGGACGCATGAGTTGGGGGTGCGGGCGGCATTGGGCGCGGCGAGGGTGGATATTTTGCAGCTGATTTTGCGGCAGGGCATGGTGATGACGTTGGCGGGAATCGCGGTGGGAGTGGTGGGAGCGTTGGCAGTGACGCGCGTATTGTCCAGCCAACTTTTTGGAATTAAGGCGACTGATCCGCTGACGTTCGCGGGCGTGGCCCTGGTGCTCGCCGCAGTGGCGCTGGCGGCGTGTTATTTTCCGGCGCGGCGCGCGACGCGCGTCGATCCCATGGTGGCGTTGCGGTATGAGTAATTTTTTCTGTTGATGCTTTGGAGAGACAGCAGCATGAACACACTTTGGCAAGACCTGCGATTCGGTTTGCGGATGCTGAGAAACAGCCCGGGATTCACTGCCGTTGCCATTTTCACGTTGGCGCTGGGCATCGGAGCCAACGCAGGAATTTTTTCCGTCTTGCAACAGGTTTTGCTGCAACGCCTGCCGGTGTCTCATCCTGAGGAATTGGCTCTGGTGTATTCGCCGGGTCCGAAGAGCGGGCACGTGAGCTCCGACGAAACTGACGGGTCGGAATCGTTTTCCTATCCGATGTACAAGGACTTGCGCGATCAGCTGACTACTCCCGCAGGGGTGCTTTCCGGCTTGGTTGCCAAAGCCGATTTTCCGGTAAGCCTCACGTCACGCGGACAAACCGAACGCGCGCACTCTGAACTGGTCTCTGGAAATTATTTTGAGGTACTCGGCGTACAGCCGGCTATCGGCAGAGTGCTGCAGCCTTCCGACGCCGCGAGCGACGACGGCGCCCCAGTCGTAGTACTCGGTTACGGTTACTGGCAAAAACGTTTCGGTGCGGACCCGCGGATCCTTAACGAAAGCGTGCTGATCAACAATTCGCCGATGACTATCGTGGGCGTCGCCAGTCCCGCGTTTCACGGCGTGCAGCCCGGCAATATCTCCGACCTGTACATTCCCGTCACCATGAAAGCGGTGGTTACGCCGGAGGACACCGCGGACCGTGCCCACGGGCACTTCCTGCTGGAAAGCCGCAGCAATTACTGGCTCAAATTGATCGCCAGAGTTAAGCCCGGTGTGTCGCTACCCACCGCGATGGCGGCCGTTACTCCGACCTATCACGCATTGCTGGTCGAAGATTTGCAGCATCACGACCATTTTAGCGAGCAACAGAAAGCAAAATTTCTCTCGCAGACGCTCATTTTCAAAAACGGAGCGCGTGGCCGCCCGCTACTCGAAAATGGCGCCGGCCAGCCGCTCCTGGCCCTAATGGCTATGGTTGGCTGGTGTTGCTGATCGCCTGCGCCAACGTGGCGGCGTTGCAAATCGCTCGCGGCGCGGCGCGCCAGAAAGAAATCGCCTTGCGACTCTCGCTCGGCGCCAGCCGTTTGCAGCTTGTGCGCCAACTGGTGGTCGAGTCCTGGCTGCTGTCACTCTTCGGCGCATTGCTGGGATTAGTTATCGCCAGTTGGGTCAGCAGCGGCCTCGTTCATTTTGCTTCGGACAACGAAATTGCGGACGGCCTCTCCAGCTCTCTCAGCCTGCCCGTACTCTTGTTCGCCGCGGCAGTCGCCCTGGTCAGCGGAATTCTTTTCGGCGTGGCGCCCGCCTTTCGCGCTACCCACGTTGAACTGGTCACGACCCTTAAGGAGCAATCCGGCGGACTCGGGAGCGGAGTTACGCATGCCGCCTTGCGCAAGGGTCTAGTCGTCGCCCAGGTTGCCTTCACACTGTTGCTGGTCACCGTCGCCGGAGGGTTCGTTCGGAGTCTCTACAATCTCGAGCACGTCGACCTCGGTCTACAGCCCGACAATGTTTTGCAGTTCTCTGTCGCTCCCGAACTCAACGGGTACAGCAATGATCGCAGCCTGGATTTTTTCCGTCGCCTTGAGGAGCGCGTCGCCGCGATACCCGGTGTTCGCTCTTTTAGCGGCGTGGAAGAGTCCTTGATGAGCGATGACGATCGCGGATCCAACGTTACGGTAGAAGGCGAGCCCGCCGATCTGGCCGGCACGCGCCATGTGATGCGCAACGCAATCGGCGTGGTCATTTCTCCAATCTCGGAATTCCGTTGCTGCTAGGCCGCGAATTCACCGCGCAAGATGGCCACACCGCCCCCAAGGTGGCGGTCGTCAACGAAACGTTTGCCAAAACATTTTTCCCGAATTCCAACGCCCTTGGTCGCCGCATGAAATTTGGCGCCGGGACAGATCCCCTGGACATGGAGATCGTGGGGGTAGTGAAAGACAGCCATCACCTGGATGTGAAAGAACATCCGAAATCGTTCGTCTACATTCCCTATACGCAGGAAGAAACCGCTGGCGAGCTGACCTACTACGTCCGCACTTCGCAGGATCCCGTCAGCCTGGCCGCGGCGGTACGCAAGACCGTGCAGGATCTGGACGCCAGCCTGCCGATTTACGACGAGCGCACTTTCACCGAACAGATCAATCGCCAGCTTTCGCAGGATCGTCTGGTGGCCATTCTTGCCGCGTTGTTCGGCGGACTCGCCGCGCTTGCTGGCCGCGATAGGGATTTATGGATTGCTGGCGTACACCGTGACGCAGCGCACGCGGGAAATCGGCGTGCGCATGGCACTGGGAGCGGGGCCGAAGCGCGTCGGCAACATGATTCTGGCGGAAGTGGCGAAACTGGTGGGGATTGGAATTTTGATTGGGCTGCCGCTGGCATACGGACTGGGCAAGATCGTCAATTCCATGTTGTTTGGAGTTAAGACTTTCGAAGCTATGGCGATCGCTGTGGCGCTGTTGACCTTGGGAATCGTGGCACTGGCGGCAGGTTTTATTCCGGTGCGACGGGCGACGCGCGTCGATCCCATGGTGGCGTTGCGCTATGAATGAGCTATCACGATGAAGACACCGACACATTGGTCACACCGTTTCCGCAGGCCCGCAGAACCCGGAGGCCAGGACCGCGCCGGACTCCCGCTGTTCCAGAATCTTTTCCAGGATTTCCGCTTCAGCCTACGCATGCTCCGCAAGTCTCCCGGCTTCACCGCCATTGCGGTTCTCACGTTGGCGCTCGGCATCGGCGCAACCACGACGATTTTCAGCTGGGTCCGCTCCGTGCTTCTCAATCCGCTTCCCGGAGCGGCCGCGCCGGAACGGGTCGTCGCGCTTGAGACCTTGGCTCCCAACGGCGACTGGCTGGCCACTTCCTACCTGGATTTCCGCGATCTTCGAGACAACTGCAAGCTGGTCGAATCCATGTCGGTAGCAAAGCCGGTAGCTCTCGCCGTGGGTAACGATGTCGCGTTGGAACAGGTCTGGGGCGAAGTCGTTTCCGGGAATTTCTTCGATTTGCTGCGCGTGCAGCCGGCCCTTGGCAGATTCTTTTCCACTGGCGAGGTCGATCATGAACAAAACGCGCATCCCTTGGCAATTATCAGTCACGCCTATTGGACCAGTCATTTTCACGCTGATCCCCGACGTCATCGGCACGACCGTGCGCATCAATCATTTTCCCTACACAGTGATTGGCGTCGCGCCGGAAAACTTCCACGGCTCCATGCCAGGTCTGGCATTCGAGATGTGGCTGCCCGCCACAATGTACGGCCAACTCACCTCCACCGGCGATCACACGCTGCGCGACCGCAAGTGGCGAACGTTTCGCGTTCTCGCACGCCTCGCGCCCGGTGTCTCCCTCGCACAAGCTCGCGCGCAAGTTCAATCCATCGGACTCGTCATGGCTCGCGCCGACGCCGACACCAACGAAGGCATGAGCGCAACGCTGCTGCCCATGTGGGAATCGCACTACGGGATCCAGGATTCGCTTCTCGGTCCACTCAGCATTTTGATGGCCGCCTGTGGCGTCTTGCTGATGATCGTTTGCGCGAATGTCGCTAATTTGCTGCTGGTTCGCGTGACACCGCGACAGAAAGAATTCAGCGTGCGTCTGGCACTGGGCGCGCCGCGATCCCGCCTGATGCAACAATTGCTTACCGAGTCGTTCCTCATTGCCGCTGCCGGTCTACTCGCCGGACTCGCCATCGCCGCTCGCCTTGGGGGTTCACTCGGTTATTTGCTCCCGCAGTCGTCTACGCCCACTCTGGCGCAAGCGCCCATCGATACGGCCGTTCTGTTTTTCGCTATCGCGCTCTCCGTCGTGGTGGCCCTGCTCGCCGGAGTCGCTCCAGCGCTGTACGCTGCTCGCGGCAACGTCAACGACACGCTCAAAGAAGGCGGCCGCACCGCGTCCGGCGCACGCTCCGCTCGTCTCCTGGGAATATTTGTGAGCGCCGAAATGGCGCTGGCCGTCGTTGCCCTGATCGGCGCGGGACTTTTCCTGAAGAGTTTCCGCCATGTGAACGACGTTCGCCCCGGCTTCGATCCGCAACACGTGGCCATCGCGCAGCTGAATCTCTCGGCCGCCAGTTATGACGCCCAACAGGCCGATTCCTTTTGCCAGCGCCTGCGCGCAGAACTTGAACGTCAGCCCGGCGTCACCAACGTGAGCTATGCCGATTACGTCCCGCTCAGCGTCTCCGGCGGTTCGTGGGAGGATCTGCAGATCCAGGGCTACACATCCTCTCCCGGCGAAAATCTGAAAATCTACCGCGCTCTCACCGCCCCGGGCTATTTCGACCTAATGAAAATTCCAATCCTGCAAGGCCGCGACTTCACCACCCGTGACGACATGAACGCGCCTCCGGTAATGATCGTCAATCAGGAATTTGTTCGCCGTTTCATTCCCACGGGGCTCGCGCTCGGCCGTCGCGTGCAGGGCTGGGGAGAATGGTTCACCATCGTCGGCGTCGTTCCCGGATAGCAAGATCTATCGCCTCACCGAATCACCGCAACCCTATTTCTACGTCCCCATTCGTCAAATCTACCGCCCCGAGATGGGCCTGGTATTTTTCGTCCGCACCACCGGCTCGATCGATTCCGCTACCGCGGCGTTGCGTCGCGACTGCGCAATCCGTCGATCCGGCGGTTCCAGTGTTCGCCGCGACGTCGCCTCAACGACAGCATCGCCGCATCCCTTTTCAGCCAGCGCATCTCCGCCAGCCTGCTCAGCCTTCTAGGTGGTGTCGCTCTGCTGTTGGCTGCCGTCGGACTCTACGGCGTGATGGCTTATTCCGTGGCCCAACGCACCAACGAAATCGGCATCCGCGTCGCGCTCGGCGCCCAGCCAGGAAATGTGTCTCGCTTGGTGCTCGGCCACGCAGCGAAACTAGCGGGCAGCGGTGTCATCGCCGGAGTGCTCGGCGCCTTCGCGCTCACGCGCTTGCTCTCCAGCCTGCTCTTCGGCGTGACCGCGACCGATCCATCGACGTTCGTCGCCGTTGCGATTTTGTTGACCCTCGTCGCGCTGGCCGCGGGATATATTCCCGCGCGCCGGGCGACGCGTGTCGATCCCATGGTGGCGTTGCGGTACGAGTAAAAGTTTTGCGGTTGCGGTAAACGGGTCTGGCACGAAATTATTTTTAATCTGAAGGAGAGCAAATGGCTGACGCCAATGGAACACTGATCAAAATGGAAGGCGTTAAGAAAGTCTTCCTGACCGACGAAGTGGAAACACACGCGCTGGAAGAAATTCACCTGGAGATCAAGAAGGGCCAGTACATTTCGATTGCTGGCCCGTCTGGTTGCGGTAAGTCGACGCTGCTTTCGATTTTGGGCTTGCTGGATTCGCCGAGCGGAGGCAACTATTGGCTCAACGGACAGCCAGTGGCGGATCTGAGCATCAGCGACCGCACGCGCATTCGTAACCGCGAGATCGGTTTTATCTTTCAGGCGTTCAATTTGATTGGCGACCTGACGGTTTACGAAAACGTGGAGCTGCCGCTGACGTATCGCGGCTCTGGCGCGGCGGAGCGCAAACAAAAAGTGCAGCACGCGCTGGAACGCGTGGGCATGGCGCATCGGCTGCGGCACTATCCTTCACAGCTTTCCGGCGGTCAACAGCAGCGCGTGGCGGTGGCTAGAGCGCTGGTCGGCGATCCGCTGATCCTGATGGCCGACGAGCCGACCGGTAACCTGGACTCCAAGAACGGCGAAGCGGTGATGGAGCTACTGCGCGACTTGCACCGCAACGGCGCGACGATCTGCATGGTGACGCACGATCAACGCTACGCAAATTTCGCGGATCGCAGCATTCACCTATTTGACGGACGGATCGTAGAAGAATCGCAAGCCGTAACCGTTTAATCGGGCGACCTGGAAGTCAAGCCAGACGGAAGCGGCCTGCCGGAATCACATGAGGGTGCCATGAACACGCTGATGAACGACATTCGCTTCGGTTTGCGCATGCTGTGGAAGCATCGCCTGGCCAGCCTGGTCTGCGTAATTGCGCTCGGCTTGGGCATGGGCGCCACCGCGGCGATTTTCAGCATGGCCGAGGCGTTTCTGCTGCATCCCGTCCCGATTCCCGATGTCAGCCGCATCGTCGCGCTGGTAGACACGCGCCCACAGGAAAATGTCCTGATGAACGCCGTCGCCCCCGCCAGCTACCTCGACTGGCAACAACAAGCCCGCTCCTTTGAGAAAATGGGAGCCTACCGCTGGGACGAAGTGAATTTTAGCGGAGATGGTACGCCGCAAAGAGTGGAAGGCTTCGACGTCTCGCCGAACTTTTTCTCACTGCTCGGCGTGCAGCCCGCTCTCGGTCGCGCGTTTCTTCCGGAGGAGGGCGAGCTCGGGCAAAAATCAGGTGTTGATCCTCGGCAACGCGCTTTGGCAATCGCGCTTCGCGTCCGATCCGGCGATTCTGGGCAAGACCGTAAAGGTGAACGGCAAAGCCTTCACCATCGTCGGCGTGATGGGCAAAGGTTTTACGTTTCCGCAACCCGTTGAAGCCTGGATGCCCATGGCGCTCACGGACAAGGAAAAATTCGATCGCGAGTCACGCTACATCTGGGCTTTTGGAAGATTGCGACCCGGCGTCACAGGCGCGCAAGCGGCCGCCGAAATGGCCACGATCACGCAACGCCAGGCTCGCGAGTTCCCGGCTACTTACAAAGGGTGGCAACTGCACGTTATGCCCTTGCGGGATTTCGCGTCCGGAAATCTGACGCGCCAGTACACCATCCTGCTGCTGGGCGCGGTGGCTTTCGTTCTGCTCATCGCCTGCGCGGACGTCGCCAACGTGCAGTTCGCGCGCATCACCGGCCGCCAAAAAGAGCTGGCCGTGCGTGCCGCACTGGGCGCCGGCCGCACGCGCATCGTGCGCCAATTACTCGTCGAAAGTATTCTCCTGTCGCTCGCCGGCGCGGTGTTTGGTCTGGCTTTTGCGCGTTGGCAACTTGCGGTGATGATGCTGAACATGCCGCCGGAGGTCGCCAAGTACATTGCCGGCTGGTACACCATACACCTCGACGCTGGCGCCTTTGGCTTCACTCTATGCCTCGCGGTGATGAGTGGCATCATTTCCGGCATCGCACCGGCCTTACTGACTTCGCGCACCAACGTGAGCGAAACACTTAAAGAAAGCGGCCGCGGCTCGTCCACCGGACGGGTGCGCCATCGCTTGCGCAGCGCGTTGGTCATCGCGGAGGTGGCCCTCTCGCTGGTGCTGCTCGTCGGCGCCGGACTGCTCGTCAAAGGTTTTCACGCGCTGCTCACGGTGAACGGCGCGTCGCACCCCGAAACACTCCTGTCTCTCAGCCTGGAACTGCCGGAACTGAAGTATAAGCAACCGGCCACCCGCCTCTCGTTTCAAGAACGCGTATTGCAACGCCTTTCTGCCATACCGCACGTGCAGACCGCCGCGTTGGTCACCGCCGTGCCCTACGCGGACGGAGGTGGCATCGACTCCCGAGCCATCTCCATCGAAGGCCATACGACTGCCGAACAAGAAGATAAACTTTCTGCCATCATCGAAACCATCAGCCCGAACTATTTCTCGCTGATGAACATCGGCCTGCGCGACGGTCGCCTGCTGAGCAACTCCGATGGCGAATCCACGCAACCTGTAGCGGTCATCAGTGCCAGCCTCGCCAGCCGCTATTTTCCCGGACTGAATCCCCTCGGCAGAAAACTGAAAGTCGGTCCGGCGGATGGACCCGAATCATGGTTGACCGTCACCGGTATCGTCGACGACGTCCACTACAACTGGATCGACAAAAACTACATTCCCACGCTCTACTGCCTGTATCGCCAATCGCCTCGGCTGAATACATCCATTCTATTGCGCACCGATGGTGCGCCGCTCTCGTTGCTTCCAGCCGTGCGTGCAGAAGTCGCCGCGGTCGATCCCGATTTGCCGATCTTCGACGCCAAGTCGCTCGACCAGTTGATCACCCAGTCCATCCTCGGCATCGCTTACGTCGCCGCCATGATGGGTGGCATCGGCATCATCGCGCTGGTGCTCGCTTCCGTGGGAGTTTACGGCGTGATGTCTTACTCCGTCAGCGAACGAACGCACGAAATCGGCATCCGCATGGCCATGGGAGCCAGCGGCAGCCAGATTCAGCGTCTGGTCGTGGGCAACGGCATGCTGCTTACGGTGGTCGGCATCGCCATCGGGATGCCCATCGCTCTCGCGATGGCCTTCGGACTCTCCAGCCTGCTCTTCGGCGTCACCGCCAACGATCCCGTCAGCTTCGTCGGCTTGCCTCTGCTGCTCGCGGCGGTGGCCTTGCTCGCGTCCTACATTCCGGCCCGCCGCGTCATGCGCGTCGACCCGCTGGTGGCATTGCGATACGAATAGGATCCAGGTGCTTTCGGAGAAAGGAAGCCAACTTATGAGGTTCGTCTGGCAGGACGTTCGCTACGCGTTGCGCATGCTGGCCAAAACTCCCGGGTTCACGCTGATCGCGCTCTTTACGCTTTCGATGGGCATTGCCGCCAACGCTTCGATCTTTACCGTTGTCGATTCCGTGCTACTTCGCAAACTTCCGTATCCGCATTCGGAACGGCTTGGTACGCGTTTACGATCTGCAGCCGCCGCACGAAAATACTCCGTCCGATTTTCCTGAGTTTCAGGAGCGACGCGCGCTGCACGATATTTTTCAGAATGTCGGCACCTATTTCCCGACCGATTTCGATTTAACCGGCCAGGGAGAGCCAATGCGCCTCTCTGGGTTGCGCGTTTCGTCCGATCTACTTCCGATGCTGGGGATCCAACCGGTGATGGGGCGTGGATTTCGCCCGGAAGAGGAAGCGCGGGCTGGGGATCGCGTTTGCCTGATCAGCTATGGATTGTGGAGATCGAAATTCGGGCAAGACCCGGCGATTCTTGGAAAAATTCTGAAGTTAAGCGACAACCTATATACCGTGGTTGGCGTTCTGCCGCAGGCACGATACTGCCGCGCGATTCGGATGTGGTTGGCTCGCTTCGACTGGATGCGGCGACGGCGCAACGTGGGTTTCACTTTCTGTCCTCTGATCGGCCGACTTGCGCGATGGGATCTCGCTGGAGCAAGCGCGGAAGGAAATAGAGGCGCGCGCGGCAGGGGCCCGCGAACGGAAGGCCGGCGGCGACAGTATGGCGGCGCAGATGTCCGATCACAGCATCGCGCTGGTGTCGCTGAAGGAAGATACCGTCGGGAACTCCAGCACAGCGTTGCTGGTGATGTTTGGCGCAGTTGGCTGCGTGTTGCTGATTGTGTGCGCCAATCTCGCCAACCTTTTGCTGACGCGGGCGCAAGGACGTAAACGTGAAGTGGCGATTCGCGTGGCGCTGGGTGCGGCGCGTGGACGCATTGTGCAACAGCTCTTCACGGAGAGCGCGCTGTTAGCTGTCGGCGGTGGGTTACTGGGACTGTTCGTTTCGACCGCGCTTACACAGTACTTTGTTTCGGCCAGCGTGGGAATGCTTCCGCGAGTTGGCGAGATTCACCTGGACGCGCACGATCTACGGCTTCATCGCGCTGCTGGTGCTGCTCACCGCGGTGCTCTTTGGGCTTTCTCCCGCTCTCCTCGCGTTGAAATCCTCGTCCACTCGATACGCTGAAAGACGGCGGCAAAGGCAGCGGTGCGCGTTCGCACCTGCAACGCAACGTTCTGGTGGTCGCGGAAGTCGGCATTTCGCTGGTTCTGCTGATTGGAGCTGGGCTGTTGTTGCGGAGTTTCGATGAACTTTCTAGAGTAAATAAAGGTTTCGATTCCACGCGCGTGCTGACCTTCGACGTGGACTTGCCGACGGGCCGCTACGTCAAGCCTGAACAACAATTTGCGTTCTATCACCAACTGATGCAGCGCCTGAAGACGCTACCCGGAGTCGAAGTCGCCGGAAGCATCAACTCTCTGCTGCTTACCAGCAACAACGTAAATGGAGATGTGGGTATCGAGGGGAGAGTTTTTCCCCACGGTGGAGATCCCATCGCCGATAAGCGCATTGCCGGAGGCGAATATTTTCGCGCGCTGCATATTCCGCTAGTGCGCGGACGTTTCTTCAATGAACGCGATCTTCCTGGCGCTCCTGCGGTGGCGATCATCAATCAAACTTTCGCCAACAAAATATTTCCAGGTGAAGATCCGGTGGGTAAACACATTGATTTCCGATGGGATACCGCGGCCGGGTATCAAGAAGTCGTGGGCGTCGTGGGGGATGTGAAGCACGACGGGCTGGAGCTTCCCACGGAGTCAGAGATTTACGTGCCGTACGCGCAGCGGCCAGACTCTGCGTTTACGATCACGCTGCGAACGCAGTCTGATCCCTTGACGATGCTTGGTGCTGCGCGCGAGCAAGTTTCGCAGCTCGACGGCAATCTGGTGGTCGCTCATGCGCAGACGCTGGACCACGTGCTGGCCGCTTCGGTTGCAGACAAACGCCTGAGGCTGTTGTTGTTAGTCACGTTCGCGATGCTGGCGCTGTTTCTGGCGGCCAGCGGTCTCTATGGCGTGATGGCGTTCGCGGTCACCGCACGGACACGCGAGATTGGAATACGCGTTGCGCTGGGAGCGGGCCCAAGGGACGTATTGTGGATGGTGGTTCGCGAAGGTTTGCGGCTCGCCGCTATCGGCGCTTGTATGGGATTGCTGGCGGCGTTTGCGTTGACGCGTTTTCTCTCCAGCCTGCTATTCAACGTTAAGCCCACTGATTTATTCACTTATGTGGTGTTGACCGCCGGAATTCTTGCGGTCGCGCTAGCAGCGAGCTACATTCCCGCGCGGCGCGCCACGCAAATGGATCCGCTGGTGGCGCTGCGCTACGAATAGGAGGATGAAAATGGATTCACTCTGGCTGGATTTTCGCCATGCGATTCGCCAATTGCGCAAACGCCCCGGCTTCGCAGCGGTGACCATTTTCACTTTGGCGCTGGGTATCGGCGCGACCACCGCAATTTTCAGCGTGGTGTACGGAGTGCTGCTGCGCCCACTGCCGTATCCGCAGCCGGACCAGATCGTACAAGTCTCTGAACTTGATGCCACTGGCGCGAGCATGCATGTGGCCGAACCGAATTTCCTGGATGTGCGTGCAGGCTCGAAGAGCTTCGCCGGGCTGGCGGAAGTAAATTCAGATGTTGCTACGGTTACCGGCGCTTCCGAATCGACGCGCGCGAATACGTCCTTGATTTCGCAAGATTTCTTTAAAGTGTTCGGCATCGTGCCTGTGATTGGCCGGGCTTTCTCCGCGGAAGATCAGCGCCCGAACGCCGCACCCGTCATGCTGGTGAGCCATGCTTACTGGCAGCAATATCTCGGCGGCAACACGGACCTTTCGAAGTTCAAGCTAGTGGCCGACAATCAAATTTATTCCGTTATTGGCGTGATGCCGGAACATTTCAATTTTCCGGACAATACAGCGCTGTGGGCTCCGCGAGAGATTTTCCCGAAAGATGAAAGCCGTACCGCCCATAACTGGACGGTGTACGGACGGCTGGGCAAGGGCACATCGATTACTTCTGCGCGCAACGAACTGGACATCATCGCGCGCCGACTGAAACAGCAATATGGCGTGGACACCGACATGTCCACCGCGTCGGTGGTGGGGCTGCAAGACGCGATGACGGCGCAGGTTCGCCCGGCGTTGCTGTTGCTGCTCGGCGCGGTGGCCTTTTTACTGCTGGTGGCGTGCGCGAATGTGGCGAACCTTCTGTTGGCACAAGCCGCAGCGCGCCAGCGTGAACTGGCAATTCGTTCCGCACTGGGCGCCAATCGCGGGGCGCTGGTACAACAATTCCTAGTTGAGTCCCTGGTGTTGTGCGGAATCAGTGGCGCGCTGGGAATTATTGCGGGACGGTGGGGCGTAGATATTTTGGTAGCGCTGGCGCCCAAAGATTTGCCTCGGTTGGATGCCGTTTCGACTAATTTGCCGGTGCTTTCGTTTGCTGTGGCCGTCATCCTTTTGCTGGCGGTCGGATTGGGAATTTTTACCGCGGTGCGCGCTTCGTCGGGAGACATGCGCGAATCGCTTGGCGAGGGCGGCCAAGGGCAAATCGCGGGTCCGCGAAGTCAGCGCCTTGGAAGAGTGATCGTGGTGGCGCAAATGGCCACGACCCTGGTTTTGCTTGTGGGCGCGGGGCTCCTTGGCCGGAGCTTGCTGCGCGTGCTCAACGTCGACCCGGGATTCCGCACCGAACATGTGGTCACTATGGATTTGGCGTTTCCCCAGATCGAAACCGACGCAGAAAAAATCCGTCGCGTGCGATTTGTGGACGAACTCTTCGCGCGTTTGCGATCTTTACCCGGCGTAGACGCGGTGGGCGGCTCAGATAACTTGCCTTTAGCCGGCGATTTTCTGGCGAACGGTACGTTCTGGATGGTGCGCCCGGGCCAGGAACCAAAGACGCTGGAAGATTTTCAAGCCTTGGGGCGAAATAAGGAGATCTCCGGATACGCGGATTACAGCGTAGCCAGCGAAGATTATTTCAAAGTGCTGGGGATTCCGCTGGTGCGCGGCCGCATGTTCGATGGCCGGGACACGATTGACACGACGCACGTGGCCGTCATCAACGAGGCGCTGGCTCGGGAACGGTGGCCCAACGAAGATCCTCTGGGCAAAACCATCGAGTTCGGCAACATGGATAACGATACGCGTTTGCTGACCATCGTCGGCGTCGTGGGTGATGCGCGCTACCGCAGCCTGGAACGACACCCGGCGCCGACGATTTACGTGGACTTTCGGCAACGCCCACAGCGCGGCAACCTTCTTACGGTAGCGATGCGGTCGGCCATGCCTCCTGCCGGAACGATTTCCGCCAGCCGGGAAATCATTCACGCCCTGGATCCTAATGTGCCTCCGCATTTTCACACGTTCCAGCAAGTTTTCGCGTCGTCGCTGGCGGGAAGGAAATTTAATCTCACGCTGGTATCGGCGTTCGCCGTCACCGCGTTGCTGCTGGCTGCTGCGGGGATTTATGGCGTGATGGCGTACACCGTCGCGAGACGCACTCGCGAACTTGGAGTGCGTATGGCGCTGGGCGCCACTCCAGGTGACGTGTTGCGATTGGTGCTGGGCCAAGGAATGTGGACCACGGCTTTGGGAATGGTCATTGGCACGGCGGGTACATTTGCTTTGACGCGGCTGATCAGCTCGCTGTTATTTGGCGTCAGTCCATTCGATCCGTTGACGCTGGGCGGAGTCGCGCTGCTGCTGGCGGCGGTATCCTTATTGGCGTGCTGGCTGCCGGCCAGGAAAGCTACGCGCGTTGACCCGCTTGCGGCATTGCGGTACGAATAAAAGTCACGTTTTAAGAAAAACACCGAAGTTCGTTCGGAACGGAATTGGGATTGGGGAGACTACGTGGAACCTTTGATTCAGCTGCGAAACGTCGAAAAATCCTACGAAGCCGGCGGCAGCAAATTTTTTGTGTTGCGCCGCGTGACTTTAGATATTCAGCCCGGCGAGTTTGTCACCTTCATGGGGCCAAGCGGCGCCGGCAAGTCCACGCTGCTGAGTATTCTGGGGATGCTGGACAGCCAATGGTCTGGTGAATATTTTTTTAACGGTGAGGCGGTACACAAGCTCAGCGTGAAGAAGCGCAATGAGCTTCACAAGATCAACATCGGATTCGTCTTTCAAAGCTACCACTTGATCGACAATCTCACGGTTTTCGAAAACCTGGAGCTGCCGCTCTCTTACAAAAATGTTCCCAACAAGGAACGACAGAGCCTGGTCTGCGACACGCTCGACCGTTTTCACATCGTGGGCAAAAAGGACCTCTTCCCCAACCAACTTTCCGGCGGACAACAACAACTGGTGGGCGTAGCGCGTGCGGTGATCCTCAATCCCAAGTTAATTCTGGCGGACGAACCCACGGGCAACCTGCACTCCGCGCAGGGCGAAGAGATCATGCAGCTCTTCAAGATGCTCAATGAAGCGGGCACCACCATCATTCAGGTGACCCATTCCGAAACGAACGCCGCTTGCGGGAATCGCATCGTTCAGCTGAAAGACGGCTGGCTGGTCAGTGACACGGCCACCGCCGCCGTCCACACCGCGCCATGAAATCCCTTATTGCTGCGAGCGAAATTGAATCCGGAAGGACTGGCCACCGATGAATGCACTGCTGCAAGACGCGCGCTTCGCCCTGCGCGTGCTCGCCAAAGCTCCTGGCTTCACGATTGTCGCCATCCTTACTTTTGGGTTGGGCATCGGCGCCAACACCGCAATTTTCAGCGTTGTAAATTCTGTCTTACTGCGTTCCCTGCCCTTCGCCAACGCTTCGCAGATTGTTGATATCTCCGCGCGCAGCACCCTGTTCGATTTTTCCAATCTGGGACTGTCCTTACCGGACATCGCGGACGTCCGGTCCAATATTCCCGCGCTCCAGTCACTGGCCACCTTTCGTTATTCCACTCCTGAACTTTCCGGTGAAGGTCATCCTAAACGCCTCGAAAGCGGCGAAGTCTCCGAAGATTTCTTTCCAATCCTCGGCATGCAACCCATCCTCGGCCGAACCTTCACTGCCTCGGACATGCAACCTGGAGCCGACGTGGTTATTTTGAGCACGCGGTTGTGGCAATCGAATTTTGCGGCTTCTCGTAGCGTCGTGGGAAAAAGCATCATGCTCGATGGCCGGCCGCGCATCGTCGTAGGAGTAATGCCCGCCGTACCGGAGCTTGGCTATGTCACAGATTCGGAGTTGTGGGCTCCCTTCGTCGCTAGCAAAAAAGAATTGGCTGCGCGGGAAAATCACGGAATCTCGGTGGTCGCGCGCCTGAAGCCGGGCGTCCGTATAGCGCTCGCGGACCAACAGCTCGCGGCGCTCTCATCGCGGCTCGCTACTGAATATCCAGACGCCGACAAAACCTGGAGCATTCACGCTCAACCCATTAAGACGCTGCTGCTGGGCGAGGCCCGTGGTCCATTGGTGATTCTGTTCAGTGCTGTCGGCTTTGTGCTGCTGATTGCCTGCGCCAACGTCAGCAATCTTTTCTTGTCTCGCGGGCTGGCGCGCAAACGGGAATTTGCCATTCGTTCCGCTGTCGGCGCCACCCGAGGTGCGCTGGTGCGGCAAATCGCGGTCGAGTGCCTGTTGATTGCGCTGGCCGGCGGAGTCTGCGCATTCTTTGTGGCGGTGTGGACTTTGCACGGACTGAAACTCGCGCTTCCGCCGAACATCCCGCGCGTAAAGGACATCCACATAGAGGGTGCGGTGGCGTGGTTCACCCTGGGTGCTTCGCTGCTCGCTGCTTTCTTTTCCGGCATGGCTCCCGCCCTGCTGCTCTCCCGGCAAAATGTTTCCGCCGCCGTCAAACAAAATGCCGCGGACCTCAACTCCGAAGGCTCGCGGACGAGCCATCACTTTTTGCGCTACGCGCTGGTGGTCGGCGAGGTTGCCCTTGCGGCAGTCTTGCTAGTGGGCGCTACGCTTGCGGTGCGCAGTTTCTCGCAATTACTGCGTCACGATCTCGGCTTTCGCCCCGATCATCTGGTCACTCTGCAGCTGAATTTTCCGAAATTTCGCTTCAACAACAACGAGCAGGCTCTGACCTTCGTCCGGCAAGTTGTGGAGCAAACCCGCCCGATACCGGGCGTAACTTCCGCCTCAGCAGGGATGCTGTTTCCTCTGGGCGATGGCGTAGCCGAGAGCACCTTCCAGATCGAAGGCTCCGAGCATCAGGAAAAATCCGAGGACCAGACCAGCATGTTCAACGCTGTGGCGCCGGACTTTTTTCGCACGTTCGGGATTCCGCTTCTCGCCGGCCGCGATTTCACTGGCTCTGAGGAGAAGGGGCACGTCATCGTAAATGCCGCGTTCGCCCAACAAAATTTCGGTTCTTTGGCCGTGCTTGGCAAGCGCATTTCCATGCACCGGGAAGCCGGAAAAGCCCAGTGGTCGGAAATCATCGGGGTCACCGGCAACACTCGCGAAACCACCGCCGGTGTGGACAGCAAGCCGCTAATTTATGCGCCGTTTTACCAGAGCAGCGATGCCAACGGGGTGTATCTGCTGGTGCGCACAGATGCCGATCCGCTGAAGCTGGTTCCCGCGCTTGAAGATCGCATCTGGTCGGTGGACAAGAATCAGACCATTGATGGCATTCAGACCATGAACGAGCGGGTTTCCCAGGTGAATGCCGCGCCGCGCTCGCAAAGTTTGCTGCTGGGAATTTTTGGCGGGCTGGGATTTATTCTCGCACTCCTCGGCGTCTACGGCGTGATGTCCTATCTCGTTTCGCTGCAGATGCGCGAGTTTGGGATCCGCATGGCGCTTGGCGCCGCGCCTCCGGAAATCCTGCGCATGGTGATTGCGCACGGCCTGAAGCTAACGCTGGGAGGAGTTTTTCTCGGCATGCTTTGTGCCCTGGCGCTGACCCACTTCATGCGCAGCTTGTTGTTTGGTATCAGCGCCACCGATCCGCTCACTTTTGGCGGTGTGGCCGTCGCGCTCACATTGGTGGCGGTCGCTGCCTGCTACCTTCCCGCCCGCCGGGCCACCCGCATCGACCCGCTGGTGGCGTTGCGTTACGAATGAAGGCCAGGCAACGCAGGTAACTCGTAATGGAGGTAACGCCCGATGTCGACATTACTTAACGATTTGCGCTACGCAATTCGCACGCTCACGCAAAAACCGGCATTCACCGTCGTGGCGATTCTCACGCTAGCCTTGGGCATCGGCGCAAACACCGCCATCTTCGGCGTAATAAACGCCGTCCTTCTCCGTCCCCTTCCCTATCCGCAGGCCGATCGACTGGTTTTGCTCGGCGAATACTCCGAACAAGTGCCGGACATGAGTATCGCCATGGCGAACTTCAACGACTGGGTCGCACAGAATACCGTCTTCGATAATATGGTTGCTTACCAGGGCAACGACGCCGTTCTGACCGGACAAGGCGAACCGGAACGACTGCGCCTTCGCCGCATCACCGCCGGATTTTCTCCCACTCTTAGAGTCGACGCCGATCCTTGGTCGCGCCCTGAACCCCGAAGACGACAAAGTCGGCGCCGAACGCGTCGTCCTCCTTGGAGAAGGCTTTTGGGAGCGCGGTTTCGGTCGTGATCCCGCCATTCTCGGTCGCCAGCTTACCTTGGACGGTGAGCCTTACACTGTCATCGGCGTTTTCCCCTCGCGCATGCACCCCGCCCTCCGTCAGACCGACCTCTTCACCTCGTTGTGGCGCCTTGAAGACAAGATGGGCGGCGAAGCCAATCGCGGCAGCCATCCCGGTATTTACGCATACGCGCGCCTCAAGCCCGGCGTCACCGTGGAGCAAGCGCAAAACGAGATGAAGAGCATCGCACTGCGCCTCGATCAACTTCATCCCGCCAGCAATGGCAACAACTCCGTCAAGGTGCAACCTCTTCTTGGCGCCATCGTCGAAGATGTTCGGCCTTCTCTCTTCGTCCTCATGGCCGCGGTTGGCTTCGTCTTGCTGATCGCCTGCGCTAACATCGCCAATCTTCAGCTGGCGCGCGCCACCCAACGCTATCGCGAGTTCGCTGTTCGTGCCGCGCTCGGTGCGAGCCGCTGGCGACTCGTTCGGCAAATGCTCACGGAAAGTATTCTTCTTTCGTTCGTTGGCGGCGCGCTTGGCCTGTTTGCCGCTTTCTCGCTGACCCGCATCTTCATTAACTCCATTTCAACGAACATTCCTCGTCTCAACGAAATTTCTCTCGATCGCCGCGTCCTCTTCTTCTCTTTCGGCTTGTCGTTACTCACCGGCATCCTCTTCGGTCTGTTCCCGGCGTTGCAAGGTTCTCGCGCGGACGTTTACGATGCGCTGAAGGAAGGCGGGCGCGGCGCCTCCAGTGGTGGACGCCGCGTTCATCTGCGTGATTTGCTCGTCGTCGCCGAAGTCGCCGTATCTCTAATTCTTTTAGTCGGCGCCGGCCTGATGACCAAGAGCCTTTGGAAGGTCGCGCAGGCCGATCTGGGCGTCTCGCCCGCCCATGTGCTCACCGCGCGTTTCTCTCTGCCAGACGCCGTGTACTCCGACGCCGCCAAGCGTCGCTCCTTCACCGACGCGCTCGTCGTTCGGTTACAAGCTCTTCCGGGAGTCGACGCCGCCGGCATAAAAAATCCGCTCTTCGGAGGGTGGCAGAACGCCTACATTATCGAAGGCCGCCCTCTTCCCGCTCCCGCCGCGGTGCCCTCCGCGGATATCGCCCGCGTCACGCCGGATGTTATGCGCGCTTTGGGGATTCGCCTCCTACAAGGCCGCTTCCTTGATGCCCACGACAACGAGAGTAGTCAACTCGTCTGCGTCGTTGACGACAGTTTTGTTAAGCAAAATTTCCCTGACGAGAGTCCGCTAGGAAAGCGCATCTCGACGCGCGGCCTTCCCAAGCCAGGCGAAACTCCACCTTGGAAAACCATCGTAGGCGTAGTCGCTCACGTCAAGAACTACGGCGCCGATCAGCCTTCGCGCGTCGAAGTCTATAGCTCAGCGGCACAGGAGCCCACGTTTGGCGGGTCCGTGATTGTTCGGTCGCAAGCCGACCCATCTACTCTAGTTCCAGGCATTAGCGCCGCAGTTCACTCCCTCGATCCGAATCTTCCTATTTATGACGCCCGCTCCCTGGACGACATACTCGAAGAAAATAATGGTTCGCGTCGTCTCGCAGTCACCTTGATCGGCGCCTTCAGCGCTCTCGCCTTGCTCCTCGCGGGTATTGGCGTCTACGGCGTGATCTCCTATCTGGTGAGTCAGCGTCGCCAGGAAATTGGTATTCGCATCGCACTCGGGGCCACTATGCAAAATGTGTTGTCGATGGTCCTGCTGCGCGGCGCGCGCCTCGCCGCCTTCGGCATCCTCGCCGGAATCATTGGCGCCCTCGCTCTCACGCGCCTCATCTCCAGCGTGCTCTTTGAAGTCAGCGCCTTCGACCCCGCCACGTTTGCCCTCGGCGTCGTGGTTCTCATCGTCCTGATCCTTTTGGCTTGCTGGCTTCCGGCTAGACGCGCCGCCAAAATCGATCCCATCATCACCCTGCGTTATGAGTGAAATTGCAGTGGAGTGGCCGTGATTGAAACGCCCGAGTCGCGTTCGGCGTTTTACTTCGCGCCGGGTACACTAAGTACAACTCAAAAAATCGAATGAAAAACACTACCGCTCAACCGTATCGCATTCTAATCGCCGACGATCAAGCCGACATTCGCGACGCTCTGCGTTTGCTGTTGAAACGAGAGGGTTACGAGACGCAGGCCGTAGCTTCACCGGCAGAGACCCTCTCCGCTATTGAAGCGCGCGAGTTCGATGCGGTGTTAATGGATTTGAATTACGCGCGAGACACCACTTCCGGGCAGGAAGGCCTGGATCTGCTGACCGCCATCCAGTTGCTGGACAGCACTTTGCCGGTAGTGGTGATGACCGCATGGAGCAGCGTGGAAGTGGCCGTGGAAGCCATGCGGCGCGGCGCGCGCGATTTTTTGCAAAAGCCCTGGGAAAACACGCGGCTCCTGGCGATCTTGCGAACGCAAATCGATTTGCGGCAGGCGTTGCGCAAGGCTTCGCGGCTGGAAGCGGAAAACCGTTTGCTGCGGGCCGAGTCTCGACCCACTTTTCTCGCGGAAGCGCCGTCGATGCAGCCGGTGCTGGATTTGGTCAGCCGCATCGGGCCGTCGGACGCCAACGTATTGATTACCGGCGAACATGGCACCGGCAAAGAAGTGGTGGCCCGCACACTGCATGCGCTCTCGGCGCGCTCCGCAAAGCCGATGGTCACCGTAAATGCCGGCGGATTGTCCGAAGGTATTTTTGAGAGCGAATTGTTCGGGCACGTAAAGGGCGCTTTCACGGACGCGCGAAGCGATCGGGTGGGGCGCTTTGAGTTGGCGGAGAACAGCACACTGTTTCTGGACGAGATTGCCAACGTTCCATTGAATTTGCAGGCGAAGCTGCTGCGCGTGCTGGAGACCGGCGAACTCGAAAGAGTCGGCTCTTCCGCGACGCGGCGCGTGGATGTTCGCGTGCTGGCGGCCACCAACGCGGACGTAAATTCTGAAGCGGCCGCCGGGCGCTTTCGCCCCGATCTTTTGTTCCGACTGAACACGATCGAAATTCACATTCCGCCACTGCGCGATCGCCGAGAAGATATTCCCTTGCTGGCGCAGCACTTTTTGCTGGGGTATTCGCAGCGTTACCGCAAAAACATCTCGAGTTTCGATTCTGCTGCCACCGCTGCGCTACGCGAACACTCCTGGCCCGGCAACGTCCGCGAACTGGATCATGCGGTCGAGCGCGGAGTGTTGCTTTCGCCGGGACCACAAGTGCGCGCCGCCGACTTGGGGCTGCGCCAAGCGGCGCACGGTGGTACTGCAAGACTCGAAGAAATGAATCTGGACGAAGTGGAGCGCTACCTGATACAACGCACGCTGGCGCGGCATGACGGCAACGTCAGCAAAGCCGCCCAGGCTTTGGGGTTGAGCCGCAGCGCGATGTATCGCCGATTGCAAAAACACGGACTGGAATGAGGCAGCTAACCTACGAACGCCACATTCAAGCGCTGGCGCTCGCGGCGGGAATGCCCGGTTCGATAGTTGCGTTGATACTTTTGTGGACCGGGAATTACAGCTCCAGCACCGCCTGGACGCTGACGACGCTAATTCTGGCAATGTGGCTTGGATTTGCCGCTTCCCTGCGGCACCGCGTCGTTTTTTCTCTGCAGACCCTTTCCAATTTACTGGCGGCGATGCGCGAGGAAGATTTTTCTTTGCGAGGCCGCGGCGCGCGCAGTGACGACGCTATGGGCGAAGTGATGATCGAAGTAAACGCCCTGAGCGAAACTTTGCGAACGCAACGGCTGGGCGCCATCGAAGCCAGCGCGCTGCTTCGCACGGTGATGGAAGAAATCGATCTGGCCGTTTTCGCCTTCGACGAACAATCGAAATTGCGCTTGGTGAATCGCGCGGGTGAACGCTTGCTTGGCACGTCCTTCAGCGCGGCTTCTGGGTTTCACGGCGCAGGAATTGGAGTTAGGACATTGCCTGCAAGGCGTTGCCGTTCGAACGATGGAACTTAATTTTTCCGGTGGCACAGGTCGTTGGGGATTGCGCCGCGTTTCCTTCCGGCAAGGTGGTTTACCGCATCAACTGGTGGTGCTCAGCGATTTGAGCCGCACGTTGCGAGACGAAGAGCGGCAAGCCTGGCAGCGGCTGATTCGCGTTTTGGGGCACGAGCTGAATAATTCGCTGGCACCAATTCAGTCCGTGGCGCAAAGTCTCGAAGGCGGATTGCAGTCCGCGATGCAAACGCCCGAACTGCGCAGCGACTCTGCTACACCACTACTGGAAGATTTGCGGCAAGGTTTGAGCATTATTCGCTCGCGCACCGAAGCTCTGGGGCGATTTATGTCCGCGTATGCCACGCTGGCGCGCCTTCCCAAACCAAATCCTGCTCCCGTCAATGTTGGCGAATGGATTGGGCGGTCTGTGAAACTGGAGACGCGACTAAAAATTGCCGTCACAGCAGGACCCGCCGTAACAATATCCGCGGACGTCGACCAACTGGAGCAACTGCTGATCAATTTGATTCGCAACGCAGTAGACGCCTCGCTTGAAACCCATGGTGCGGTGGAAGTTGGATGGTCGCGGCAAGGCGGGCAAGTGGACGTGTGGGTTTTGGATGAAGGACCTGGAATCTCAAATACGGGAAATCTTTTTGTCCCTTTTTTCACCACCAAACCCGGTGGTTCAGGAATTGGCCTGGTATTGAGCCGGCAGATCGCCGAAGCGCACGGCGGCGAACTGACTTTGCGCAATCGTACCGATACTCGCGGCTGCGAAGCGCGTTTGCGACTTCCACTTTGAGAGAACCAGAGTGCTGCGACAGGCGTAATATTTTGGTGAGAGGACCTGATGCAAACCGCTGAGATCAAGTGGATTGGCAAACAACAATTTGTGGCCACGGGACCTTCGGGCCACGGATTGGTGCTGGACTCCGACCGTGAAACCAACGTGGGGCCGGGGCCGATGGAATTGTTACTGCTGGCTCTAGGCGCCTGCACCGCAACCGACATTGTTATTATTCTGGAAAAGCAGCGGCAAAAATTGGAATCGCTGGAAGTGATTTGCTCCGGCGAACGAGCCAAAGAGCCACCGATGGTGTGGACCAAAATGGAGATGCTCTACCGACTGCGCGGCAAGCTGAACGATAGTGCCGTAAAACGGGCGATCGAGCTGAGCGAAGGAAAATACTGTTCCGTGTCGGCAATGCTTCAGAAGACCGCGAAAATTACCTGGCGCTACGAGATAGTCGGCGAATGACGGAAACTGCGAGCCACCCACCTCCGAAGCGCCTTGTCACGTCATCGTCGTATCGCATAAAATCGCGAGCGTAGTTATTCCTCCTCACGAGACACGGGCAAGGGTGTGCGGGCACCGCATGGCGACGACTTAGCGGTTTTCACGCACGACGAATCGCACGGCAAGGAGAGACATGCCTCACAGCATTGCAGCCAGGATTACCGGTGTGGCTGGATACGTTCCGCCGAAAGTATTGACGAACGCCGACCTGGAAAAATTGGTTGCCACCAACGACGAATGGATCCGCGAACGCACCGGCATCCGCGAACGGCATATTGTGGAAAAAGGCGTGGCCAGTTCGCACATGGCCACCGAAGCCGCGAAAACGTTGCTGGCCAATACCGGCACCAATGCCGCGGATATCGATTTGATCGTGGTGGCCAGCGTTACGCCAGACATGATGTTCCCCGCCATGGCTTGCCTGGTGCAAGACCGCATCGGAGCCAAAAAAGCTTGGGGATTTGATCTATCCGCGGCCTGTTCAGGATTCGCGTACGCCTTGACGGTGGGCGCGCAATTTGTCGGTGCGGGAACGCATAAAAAGGTCCTGGTCATCGGCAGCGACGCCATGAGCACCATCCTCGATTACAAAGATCGCGCCACCTGCGTACTTTTCGGCGATGGCGCAGGCGCTGTGTTGCTGGAGCCTACGGGCGGCGAGCCGGGCATTTTGGATTTCGCCCACGATGTAGACGGCTCCGGCGGACAATTTCTGTACATGCCCGGCGGAGGCTCCCTGAATCCGCCCACTCACGAGACCATCGACAAGAACATGCACGTCGTGCATCAGGAAGGCTCACAAGTATTCAAATACGCGGTGCGCCGCATGGCCGAAGTAGCCGCGCATCTGCTGGAACGCAACGGCTTCACCAGCAAAGACCTGAAACTCGTGGTTCCGCACCAGGCGAATCTGCGCATCATCCGCGCCATGCAAGAACGGCTGGGAGTACCCGACGAAAAAGTCATGGTGAATATCGATCGCTACGGCAACACCACGGCCGGGACTATTCCGCTGGGGCTACGCGACGCTTTGGATGAAGGCCGCCTGTGCAAAGGAGACCTAGTCTTGTTGATGGCTGTGGGTGCCGGCTACACCACCGGCGGCGTGTTGCTGCGCTGGGGATACTGAGCTAGTTTTTCGCTGGCTTTAGCAGGACCGCAGCGACGCGCAAAGCTCCATGTTGGCTTGCAGGCGTCGATCAATCTGTACTGCGGCGTAGCGGGCGCAAATCGCGCGTTCGCCCTCGCTCCACGCTGCAAATCCTGGGAAGTGTTCATCCAGCAGGGCGCCTGCGGCTTCCACTAGCGCATAGTAGGCGCGAACCAGGGCCAAGCCACCCGCTGGAGTATTCAGTTCCGGCGTAAGATCATGCAATTCGGCCAAAACCGGAAAGTGGCGGCCGACAAGCTGGCCACCCTCGACTTGCGCGGATTCCAGCACACGCTGGGAAACAGGTTGAGCGGCTACTCCGGTTAGGATCGCCCGCCAGTAGTAGATGGCGAACTGGGTGAAGGCTACCGTTGAGATGACGACGAGCATGGCGGCGAACATCTTTTTTCCCTCGCGTAGATAATGTGCTCGTGAAGCTCCTTGGCCTATAGAACAGGGGTACCAGCTTCGTAGGACTTTGAGACGTTATCTAGTTGATACGTCGCGGACGATGAGCGAATTGGCAGCTGGTCAGGCCTCGTAACTAATTGAAACGATGAGGAGATAAGAATGATTATCCGAAAACGTTCGTCGCCAGTCAGGTTTCGGTCTGATCAGTTACCGTGGCGATGTTGTCCGCGGTTAGCACACTCATTTTATGGCACTTACCTGGGCATCAGGCCGAGAATCGCGCTCCCGATTCGGCGGCGATTACGGCAGTACTAAACGCCCAGGTAGTCGCGTGGAATCGCGGCGACGTCGATGCCTTCCTGGAGGGATATTGGCGCAGCCCCGAAGTATCTTTTGGCGGCGCCAGCGGATTTACCAAGGGCTGGGACGGCGTCCGTGACCGCTATAAGAAGAATTACTCAGATCGCGCTGCCATGGGAACGCTGGATTTTTCTGGGTTGGAATTTCGATTCCTTGGTCCGGATGCCGCACTCGTTTTGGGTCACTGGCACCTGAAACGCGAAAAGGGTGACGTTGGAGGAGTCTTCAGCCTGGTATGGCAACGCTTCCCCGAAGGCTGGCGAATCGTTCACGATCACACCAGCCAAGTACCCTAGGGCATCGTTTCTCTGCCGCGTGGAATTGTTCAACGTTGCGTTGAATTACAGAATTTCCAGAATTTCCTCGTAACGCTTGAAGGGTGGAATTAAGTAAGCGCCGGCCAACTCCGTGCGCGCCCACTGCAGCATATTTCTCGCCACGTCAAAACCGCGATCGCGCGCCGATGCTCCAGCCTCTTCCATGGATTTCAATATCGGCTGCGGAATCATGATGCCCGGCACTTCATTGTTCAGTCGCAGCGCCTGCTTGTAACTATTCAGCGGCCACACTCCGATCAACACCGGAATCGCCGGTGGGCCGCCGAGTTTTTTAACGAAACTGTACCAGTGCTCCGGATCGAAGAGCGGTTGAGTCATCGCAAAATGTGCACCGGCCTCCACCTTGGCGTGGAATCGTTCAATCTCATTGTCGAGGTCATCTGCCACCGGATTCAGCGCCACACCAATCGTAAAATTCGTGGCACCGCCCAAGGTTTTGCCAGCCCAGTCCGTTCCCTGATTCAGGCGGTGCAGAATTTTTACCAATCCCACCGAATCCACTTCGTACACGCCGCTCGTCTCGGGATAATCACCCACGGACGGCGGATCACCCGTAATCCCCAAAACATTTCGCACGCCGCCGACTGTCCACGCGCCGAGCAGCATGGCCTGCAAGCCGATAATATTGAAGTCGCGCGTAGTCAGATGCGGAACAGTTTCCACGCCGCGCGCCTCAAGCGCTCCGGCAACCACCAACGCATCCATGCCCACGCGCGCCATCGCGCCGCTGTTGATGTCGATAGCATCTGCCTTGCCCGACGCCATAATTTTGTCCACTTGCTCGTAGATGCGGTCCAGCGACACGCCCTTGGGAGGATCAATCTCCACACAAACCGCAAACTCCTTGGTCTGCAATTTTTTCCAAAATTTGCTTTCCGGCGCGCGCTCCAAAACCGGAGCAGTTTTCGCTGCAGAAACCTCCACAACCTTCGCGGAAACTCCATGCTTCGCGGGACGCAGCGATTTCACCGCCTCCGCCATGGCTCGGATATGCGCCGGCGTTGTTCCGCAGCATCCGCCAAGAATGCTTACACCCAGCGCCGCAGCTTCCCTCGCAAATAGTGCGAAATATTCCGGCGAAGACTTCGGATAAACGATGCGGTCGCCTTCGCGTTTCGGAAAGCCCGCGTTCGGCATGCCACTGATGCGAATATCGGCAACACCGGCCAACTCGCCAAGAATCGGCAGCAGCGACTGCGGACCCAGCGTGCAGTTCGCGCCAATCACCTGCACGTTTTTGCCTTTCAACAATTCCGCCGCGGACGCGGGCCTCATGTCCCCGTAAGTAGTTCCCTCTTCCGCGTAGGTCAGCTCGGCAATAATCGGCAGCCCGGAAAAAGAGCGGATCGCATCGATCGCCAGTAACAATTCTTCGATGTAGGAAAATGTCTCCAGGCAAAAAAGATCCACGCCGCGCTCTTCCAGCGCCAGCGCCTGCTCGCGAAAAATACTTTGGATCTCGTCGGGTTCCGGGTGGCGAGACTGCACTCCCAGACCCAGCGGCCCGATCGATCCGGCAATCAACACTTCACGCGAAGCCGATTCACGCGCTTCCCGCGCAATCTTCACTCCCCGGCTATTCAATTTCTGAACTTCATCGCCGAGACCCAGCGGCGCCAACTTAAATCGATTTGCGCCAAACGTGTTCGTCTCGATAATCTGTGCGCCGGCGTCGATATACGCCTGATGCACGCGAAAAACAGCTTCCGGTTCAGTCGCATTCAGCTCGTCAAAACATCTCTGCGAACCTACCGCCTCATGCAGCAACGACCCCATCGCGCCGTCAGCGATGAGTATCGAGTCTTTGAGCATTTCATTGAATTCCAAAATCTTCACGGTTCGGGTTCCTGTTCTTCAGCGACGTTCTCGAGCAGTGTTTGCAGTTCTGCGGCTTCGCTTGCGGTACTCTGCACTAAACCGGCTAGCGCTTCTGTTCCATCAGCGTGGCGACGGAACTCATCAGATCGTACTTCGTCAAAATCTCGAATCGCGCATCGCCCATATCCACAAAAACCGCGGGATTTTCGTGGCTCAAAATATAAGTAATCCGCTCCACGGGAGCGTTGCGCGCAATCTTCGGCATCGGCTTGCTCATCACCTCGCGCACGACCAATTTGCGTAGATCTTTCCCTTGCAGCGCCATCGTCAATATCTGATCTTCGTAAACCGTCCCGATCGGCGCGTTCTCTTCGAAAATCGGGATCTGCGAAATATCCTGCTCCTGCATGGTTTTCAACGCGTGAAAAACCGTTTGGTACGGCCGCGCCACGATCAGTTCGCGCACTTTCCCAGCTTTATGTTTCGCGGCGATGATATCTGATGCGGTGATCGGCACCGCCGACTCCACATATCCACGCTCGCGCATCCATTCGTCGTTGTACACCTTGCTCAAATACCGCATCCCGGTGTCCGGCAAAAACGCCACGATGAAATCTTCCGGCCCCAATTCTTTCGCCAAACGCAGCGCGGCAGAGATGCATCCACCGCCAGACCCACCCGTGAACAAGCCCTCCATCTTCACCAGCCGCCGCGCCACCACAAAACATTCCTCGTCATTCACTTGCAGCACGTCATCCAGAATCTTCATGTCCATCGTGGTCGGAAAAAAATCTTCCCCGATGCCTTCCACCACGTAGGTCTTGCCCTTGATCACCGTGCCGGTTTTGAAAGAGTCGTAGTACAACGATCCAAACGGGTCCACACCGATTATCTTGACGTCAGGATTTTTCTCTTTCAGAAATTTCCCCACGCCGCTGATCGTACCGCCCGTGCCCATGCCGCAAACGAAATGCGTGATCTTGCCTTCCGTATCGTTCCAAATCTCGGGCCCCGTAGTCGCGTAGTGCGCCTCAGGGTTCATCGGATTTGCGTACTGGTTCGGATAAAAAGAATTGGGTATGTCGCGCGCCAATTTCTGCGCCACCGAATAATAGCTGCGTGGATCCTCCGGCTCCACTGCCGTCGGACACACGATCACTTCCGCACCGAGCGCCTTCAGCAGGTCCACTTTCTCTTTGGACTGCTTATCCGTAATCGTAAAAACCATCTTGTAGCCGCGCACGGCAGCGACCAGCGCCAGCCCCATTCCGGTATTGCCTGAAGTCCCTTCGATAATTGTCCCGCCGGGTTTCAGCAGTCCTTTGCGCTCCGCCTCATCAATCATCGTCACGCCGATGCGGTCTTTCACCGACCCGCCCGGGTTTGTGTAATCCGCCTTCACATAGATCTGCGGCTTCAGCCCCTGATTGATGCGGTTCAGACGCACGAGCGGAGTTCCGCCAATCGCTTCCAGAATGTTGTTACATTTCATGTTGTCGTCTCAATTTTGGCGCGGCGTCAGCTGTCCGGACCGCCATCAGCGCGGCATTCCACTGTGGCATAATTCAGTAAGTTTATCATGCGAGTGCGGGGCGCGCAGCCCGGCTCGTCAGGAGTTTTCGTGCGACAAAACATCTCCAGTGGAACGAAATGGGAGCCTATCGTCGGCTATTCCCGCGCCGTAAAAGTTGGAAATTTTGTCGCCGTCTCCGGCACCACCGCCACCGGGCCGGACGGCGCCATCGTCGGCATAGGCGACGCCTACGCGCAAACCGTGCAAACCATTAGAAATATTGAGGCCGCGCTAAAGCAAGCGGGCGGTACCCTCAACGACGTGATCCGCACGCGCATCTTCGTAACCAATATCGCCGAGTGGGAAAAAGTCGGCCGTGCACATGGTGAATTTTTTGGCGCCATCCGTCCAGCAACCGCCATGCTGCAGATTAGCAGTCTGATCTCTCCGGAAATGTTGGTGGAAATCGAAGCGGATGCCGTCATTCAAACGTAATCACTGCAAATGGCTGACGCCCTCTACGATTCCATCATCGCGGACTATTACGATTCCTCTCCGCTGGTCTCAGGCAGAAAACAGGACGTAGCTTTTTATCTCGCGCAAGCCGCTGCGTCGCGCGGCCCGGTCTTGGAGCTAGGATGCGGCACCGGTCGCATCGCCATTCCCGTCGCAGAATCCGGCTTGCACATCACCGGCTCTGGATATTTCCCAGAAAATGCTGCAGCGGGCCGAGCAAAAGCGCTCTTCCCTCGCGCCGGAACGTCGTGACCGATTGCGCCTGATCCACGGCGACATGACCAGTTTCGATCTCCATGAACAATTTCCGCTGATCATCATCCCCTTTCGCCCCTTCCAGCATTTGCTCTCCGTCGAAGCGCAAATAAACTGCCTGACCAGCGCACGCCGGCATCTTGCCGATGGCGGCCGGCTCGTTATCGATTTCTTTCAAACCGATGCCGCGCGGATGCACGACCCGAAATTTCTAGAAGCCCATTTTGTAGCGGAATACGAAATGTCTGGAGCGCGGAAAGTTCGACTCTTCGAACGCATCGTCGCTTTCCATCGCGCCGAACAGTGCAACGACGTGGAGATGGCCTTCGAAGTCGCGCAACCCGGCGGCCGCATCGATCGCCACATATTTGCCTTCACGTTCCGCTATTTCTTCCGCTATGAAGTGGAGCACCTTCTGGCCCGCTGCGGTTTCAGGCTGCTCGAAACGTTCGGAGATTTTGATCGCTCTCCGCTGAAAGACGATTCACCAGAAATGATCTTTGCAGCAGAGGCGGCGTAATTCAGCTAAGAGCGCTCGCGTCTCGGAATCCTCACCAGCGCGCACGGATGCGATACTTCAGCACGGCCGTTCCATCCTTCGCCACCGGCACTTCAAACTGCGCCGCAAATGCTCCCGTCTTCGTATACTTGAACGAAGAATTGAGCATCTCCCAATCTCCGCCGATCGGCTCGTTCACCTCTACGACAATCGGCGTGTCCTTGTGGTTTCGCAGCGTAATTTCGTACTCCATCTCCGTCACGTGATTGTCGATGCGCTTGTAATCCGTCTGCTTGCGCTCAGAAATCACGTCGAATGCATTTCCAATGTGCACAGTAATCTGTTCGTCCTTCGGCGTATGCGAAATACTGTCTTCCCCGATGAATAACACGCCACCGCGCGAATCCTTCTGATACACACGCAAATTTCCCGCGGGCAGCGGCATGCCCAGCCCCGCTTTTTCTTCGTTCTTGAATTTGTAAAACACCATCACCGCATCCTTGATCGGCGACCCAGGATTCTGCTGGCTGCGGTAGTAATAATTCTGTCCGTTCACCACGAACACCTTGTTTACCGGAACGTTCGTTCCTTCCAGCAAACTGATCTGCTTCGTTTCTTTATCTTCTACAGACGTTTTTCGTCCCAGCGAATACAGGTGATATTCGCTGAAATTTTCCTGCTGAAACTGGTTCGCGCCCTTGGCCATCGGCGCGGCCACCATCGCATCCATGGCGCGCATTCGCTGTGGTTCCGGCAAACGATTCAAATCGCCCGCCACCAGTTGCAATTTAGCGTTATGAAACGCCGTGCCGCTGTTATTCCCGATGGTCACCCAACCATCCAGATCCGCCACTTTGTCGTCGCGTCCCACCGTCAGCACATAATCCGCATTCCAGGTCAGTCCGTTCGCCAGGTAGGACGTCTCGATCTGCTGTTTCCGCGCCCCGCTATTTTCCAGCGACATCAACAGCGTCGGATGGTCATACAGATTCGCCGGCACCTCCGGGAAGTGATAACTCTCCACCGCCGGATTCGTCACAATGTCGTTGCCGATCTTCCACACCGTTCCATTGTTATCCGCCAGCAGCGTCGCCTTGATCTGTTCCCGCTTCGTGGTGTTGTTGTCGAAGTAGGATCGCTCCAGCGTAATTTCCTTGCCCACATACTTGTGCAGCAATTTCGCCGGGTCGAGCAAATCGTATTCGTAGTTCTGCTCCGTCACTTCCAATTTCGTGGGATCCGTCAGCGAACGGAAATGCACCGTAGCCGGATTCACCGTCGCCGCGATATCCATGAATTTCAGGCGGAACGCTCCAGACGGTATCGAGATATTTCGCACATCGCGCACCAACGCGATATTTGAGTTATAAACCGTCACCGCCAAATCCGTTTGATCCGCGAGGCTGGTGGACGAATCCCCCGCCGAAACATTCTGCGCAGCGTCTCGCTGTGCCGATGGATCCTGTGGTTTCGCGGCCAGCAACGCCGCACTTCCCGCGCAAAGCACCGCCGCGCCTAATGCCACTGTAAATTTCGCTTTCGTTTTAGTTTCGGGCTGCATCATCTCACCTCGCAAAATTGGCTTGCCCACTTAGAACGCTGCCGCCCAACTTTCTTGCATCGACACTTTCTGATTATTTTTGCTGTTTCTCCAGGCGAACCCAGGTTTGTCCGCCGTCCGACGTCGCAAATTGCTTCGTATTGCGCGCATCCCAAACTGTCGCGTTCAGCGCATCTACGCCAAGCACTCCGCCCAGTTCGCCTTTCTTCGCTCCAGGGCCCAACGGGGAGACTACCGCCATCCAATGGCCGCCGCCATCAACGGTCCGCAAAATTGTCCCCGCACTTCCCACCACCCAGCACACCGCTTCGCTTGGCGCCGACCCGCTGCGCAACGCCTTGTCCGTCACGCCGCTCGACTGTTTCGCCCATGTCGCGCCCGCATTCGTCGATTGTTCAATCGTTCCCGCCGCTCCCACGCGCCAAACCACATTCCCGCCCGGTGCCGCAATCAAATGTCGAATCGCGCTCTTTAGACACCTCCGCCGACCCACCGATCGCCTTCGCGCGATACTGCGATTGCACTTCCACCGCCGTTGCCGTCTCTTACGGTTTCGTCTTTCTTTTGGCTCGGCGCCACCGCTGGTTTCTCGCTGGTCACCGTTACACTTTGTGACGCCGGCCCAATTGCCACCGGCGGCGCTTCGTTCACAACAACGGTTTCGTTTGCCGAAGGTGCCGCTGATTTCTTAGCGTCTTCAACGTCTGTCTCCCGCCGCATTGGTGGCGTCGTTGGCGCTGGTGCCGAAAACGATCCGCCTGCCGTATCCCCTGCCGTCCTGCCCGCCCCGGACCCAGCACCTTGCCCACTGCTATTGGTACGAGCGCCACGCGGGGAAGCCAAACCTGCAAGCCCCTTAAATTTCTTCGGCGAATCCTCTCGCCTTCCCGTCTGCAGGGAATCCGTCGTTGCCGTATCTGAATCCACCTTGCCCGCTGGTCCCGGCATTTTCTGATCGCGTTGCACGACACTCGGCGCAACCCCCCGCATAGGTTCCGTCGACAAATCTTTCGACGGCAAATTTTGCGCGGATAGTTGCGGCTCCGCAACTCCGGGTTTCGCGGTCGCGGCTACCTTCACTGGTTCAATAGTTTTGGCTGTTTGTAGAAGCGACTGACGTCTTAACGTCGCAACACCCACAGACAGCACTGCCGCCGCAGCAATCGTTCCCGCAGCCATCACCCAATACTTTCGCGTCGTGCGCTTCCGATACGGGCCGCTTCTTGTTTCCCCCGGCGCACTCATCACGCTTACCGGCGCTGCACTCCTCATAACGAGCGGCGCAATTTTTTCCGCGGCGTCGGCAGCAGCAGTGTCCATATGGCTGCCAAACGCATCGGTTACCTCCGCAAACTCGCCTTCCCGCTCGCCCAACGAAATCTCTTCTGTCGTTTCCAGCGCCGCCAACACATCCTGGCACCGCCCACAACTAGCGATATGTCCCTTCCACAAAACCATCTCGTCGTCGCTCAGCGACCGCTCGTGATAAGCCGCCAGCAATTCGGAGTTGGGACAAGCTTCGCTCTGCGCTGCGCCATCAATCCCCTCAGTGGGCCGCTTGCGCATCTGCCGCTCCAGTGCTTTTTCGAAAATGGAATCGTCAGCCGGCATGGCGGTCACCTCCCATAGAACGCGCTCGCCAAGGCTTCTTGCATGCTAAGAAATTCCGCGCGCCCCGCATCACGATTCCTTCCTCCCGCTCTCGCGTCCCGCAATTTTTCCAGAGCCCGCTTCGCCGACGCTAGCCGACGCCGCACCATCGCCCGGAAACAATAAATTGAAATCGATCGGCGCATCTTCAGTCGCATATTGAAAGCACAGCGCGATTTGTGCATCGCTGAGCCCGCTCAATCGCGAACTCCCATCGCCGTCCGAAAGTCTCTCCGCATTCCCTCGCCGCAAGGAACCTTCCACTTCTGTCCGTAATTCTCTCCGCACGCGTTCCAGGTTTCGCGAAACGCTGGATTCATGTTCGCCACACAACTTGCCAATCTCCGCCAGAGTTTTCCCCTCGGCATAGTAGAGAAAAACGCGCCGGTGATCCGTGGCCTCCAGTTTGCTTAGCGCACTTCGCAGCGCCTCGCAAAACATTCCGATATATTTTTCGCGATAAGGATCAGCAGGAAGCGCCAGAGGTCCGGTTAGCTTCGTAACGTTCCTCTGCGGAGTTCCCGCAGCGCCATCTCCGTCCGCCAGCCGAGTCGCCGCATCCCCATCGTCCAGCGAATCAAATCTCCGCGACGCACGGATCGTATCGACATGCCGCTGCGCAAGCACCGCCCGCAACCACGTCTTCAGCGAACTCCGTCCATGAAAATACCGCAGCAACGATCCCGCCCCGCGCCGTCCGTCAGCCAACCCAAACAACTCCGCAAACAGTGAATCCGCCAGTTCCACCGCCTCTGGAGCATCGCTACCACGCTTCAACATCATTGCCGCGCAAGACCGCAAATATCCTCGGTAGGTGCGCACAAAAAGATCCCAAGCCGCCTCGGTCCCTTCCAGGCAAGCGCAAGCCAGAACAAAGTCATGCAAATGTAAAGTATTAAGGTAGCTCTCAAGTTCCTCGGAAGAGGCCGTCGCGCCCTTGAATCGCGAACTCACGCTGCGGGCCAGGTGCGGCAAAAATCCCTCGACGCTAAATCCAAACCTGCCAATGCCTGCGGATTCGCACAGCCCCTGCACCAGTTCTTGATGTCGGCGCAGCTCTGCCAACCACGCACCCATCATCGAATCTCCAGGCGTTTTTGCGGAATCAGGCATCGCTAGTGACAACACGGGACTTAACTCGCGGCAGGTCGAGCTCCTCAAAACTGCAGTCCCGGGTCCGAGTGTTACCCCAATAGTTAGCGTCTACCGGGCGTAACTGTCAATCTGCCGGGCTCCCCTTGCCCCGCCGATTGCGGCGCAACCAACTCGTCGTTTGGAGTATCCTATAACCCAGTTGCGCTCCCGCCCGTGCAACCTATTCCGCCTCGCCGGGTTTAAACGGTGCGCAATCTGCGCTCACGGGAGCATTAGCGACTTCGCGTCGTTAGTACGAAAGTCCTATTAGCCCTCCCCTGACCTCCTCAGTACTCTGGTACTGCAAGAGCGCGCGTCCTTATTCCCTATTAGGTACGACGGAGACGACGGAAGCCCCGCCTCCAGCCGTATCTAAAAAAGGACGGAAAATTTTTAAGGCGGTTAAGTGGATGACCAGCATGCTTGCAGACCCTGAAACAAAAACATCGATGGGCGTCGGCTTCGATACCAAAAGCCGCCGGTCCGCGAATCCGGAAGCTTGGAAACGCGCCATCGGTACCAAGCCCGTCGCCGCGCGCCTCGCTCTTCTGCCTGAAGGCAATTCCCGTTTGAGTCGCGTGGGCGTCAGCGCCATCGCGCAAATCATCATCGTCACCTTTGTCGTGATCATTCCACTTCTCTATCCGGAGCGTATGCGCACCGCCCTAAAATTCGACACAATCGAGATTGCTCAGCCGCTGACCATGGTTCCCAAGGCTCCGCCACCTCCTCCGCCTCCCAAAATGCGCGAAAAGGTGACTCCAACTCCTCCGCCTCCCGTCGTCGAGCCCGTAAAGCTGAACCCTGTGCAAAAACACATCTTCGAAGCTCCCAAAGTTGCCGTGCAGCCGAAAATCCAGAAAGTGGACGTGAAGGCCCCGGAAATCAACCAGGTCCTCGAAGCGGCCATCGTCACCCCCACGACCAACAATCAACCCAAGCGTCCTAAGGAAGACGTAAAGGTCGGCAATCTGAACGGCAGCGCTGCTCCCGCCACGGTAAACGCTCCGGTCAATAAAGTTCAGACCGGCGGCTTCGGCGATCCCACCGGCCTCGCCGGCAAGGGCGATCCCAAAAAGGGCAATATCGTCAACGCTCTCGGACAAACCACTCTTCCGAACGGCCCCGGCGTAGGCAACGGCACTGCCGGCGCCAACGGCATCAAGGGCACGGTAGGCAGCACCGGTTTCGGCAACGGCATCGCCAATCCGCCGCAAGGCGGAGGCAAGCGCGGCTCGGTAGTCTCCAGCGGCTTTGGCGATCAGACCGTGGCCGATGCTCCTAAGAAAAAAGCTGCAGCCGTGGACAGTGGCACCTCGCAAGTCGAGTTGCTTGAGAAACCGCGTCCCCAATACACCGCGGAAGGGCGCTCCCTCAAGATAGAAGGCGACGTCGTTCTCGACGTGGTATTCCTCGCCAGCGGCTCCGTACAAGTCGCCGGGGTAGTCTCCGGCTTGGGTCACGGCCTCGATGAAGCCGCCGCCCGGGCTGCACAACAAATTAAATTTAGGCCGGCCAAGCGTGATGGCCAGCCGGTGGATTTACCAGCCCGCATCCGGGTTCAATTCAGCTTGGCGTACTGATAGGGGAGAAAGAAAATGGGTAAGGTATTCGCAGCATTTGTCCTGCTCGCTTTGGGCGGACTGGGGGCCTTCGCCGGCCAGCAGCAGGCCGCTACATTCCAACAGATCGGCCCTACGCCGAGAACGATGGAAGAGGTCATCGATCGCGTTATCGCCAATGAAAACAAACGCGATGCGCAGATCAAGACTTTCTCGCCCCTGGTGGAAACCTATATCCAAAATCTCAAGGTCGACAAGGATCTCGGCCATGTCCCCGCCGGAGATAAATATTTCCTCGGCCGCGCCGATTTCTCAAAGGGCCTGGAGCTCGTCTCGCTCAACGACAGCAACTCCAAGGGCAAGAAAATCTTCTCCAGTCTCGCGAATTTCATGCCTTTCACCATGCAGTTCCATCCCGACGGCTTCCTCGAAATGATTTTCCTGGATCCCCGCGGACTGGATAAGGCCAACTACAAATTCGATTATGTACGCCGCGAGTTCCTCGGTGAAGTCCGCTGCCTGGTGTTCGACGTCACTCCCAAGGAAAAATCCGGCAAAGGCCGTTTCCTTGGCCGCATTTGGGTTGAAGATCAAGACTTCAACATGGTCCGCTTCAACGGCGCCTACGGTGGCAGCGGCCACGGCGGCACCAATTTCTACTTCCACTTCGATAGCTGGCGCAGCAACGTGCAGCCCGGCCTATGGCTGCCCTCCTTCGTCTATAGCGAAGAAAAAGAACAGCACTACGCCCTGACCAAGCAACTGGACTTCAAAGCCCAGACGCGCCTCTGGGGTTACAACCTCGGCCACAACGCCGAAGAACAGGAACTCAGCAAGATTCTCGTCGAAACTCCCGTCACCGACGACACCAAAACCGCCAACGATCTTACGCCCGTGCAAGCCCAGCGCTCATGGGACCGCCAGGCGGAGGACAACGTCATTGACCGCCTCCAGCGCACCGGCTTGATCGCGCCCAAGGGTGAAGTCGACAAAGTTCTCGACACCGTCATCAACAATCTCGAAGTCACCAACAATCTCGACATCGAACCGGACGTCCGCTGCCGCGTCATGATGATCACCACCCTCGAATCCTTTACCGTCGGCCACACCATCGTGCTCAGCCGCGGCCTTATCGACGTTCTGCCGGACGAAGCCAGCCTCGCCGCCATCTTGGCCCACGAGCTCAGCCACATCGTCCTCGGCCATCGTCTCGATTCCACCTACGCCTTCTTCGATCAAATCATCATCGACGAAAAAGATACCTTCCGCCATTTCGGTTTCCAGCGCACGCCGGATGAGGAACATGCCGCCAGCGCGAAAGCCATTCAGCTCTTGAACAATTCGCCCTACAAGAATCAGCTCGGCAACGCCGGCCTCTTCCTAACCGCCATGGAATCGCGTCAGAAGGAAGTTCCCAATCTGATCAGCCCGCACCTGGGCAATCGCGTTCCGGTCATCGCGGATTTGAAATCCACGACTCCCGTCGACCCGAAACAGAATCCGCAATTGATCGCCGCTCTCCCCATCGGAGGCCGCGTCAAATTGGATCCCTGGTCAGACAAGCTCGAACTCATCAAGAGCAAACCGGTAGGCACCGTAGCCGAACGAGAGAAAATGCCCTTTGAAGTAACTCCGTTCATGCCCTACTTGGTCCGCTTTGGCGTCGACTCCAACGCCACCGCAAAACCGATCGCCGCCAGCGCCGTGTCCCCGTCCGACCCAACCGTCAAACCCGGCGACGCACCCTCGGCGAATCCCCAATAATCCGAAATCAGACCTGCTTCCTCCAAAAAGCCCGGCAGCCTGCCGGGCTTTTTGTTTTTGCTGGCGCCGCACGAGACCGCGCCGCGTAGCCGCCTCCATGTAGGCGCCGAACTTTAGTTCGGCCCCCTTCTACAACTGGACACCCGATTTCGCACCAAGACCTGCGGTGTGCCGCCGCCAAGGCGGCACCGCCAATTGGGCAATCACGCAGCAACGCACCCATTACTTCGCCGACGACAACGCCACCATAAATTTGTACCCAAACTCCACGCCATCATAAAAATCCTGCAACCCTACCCGCTCATCCTTGCCATGCGACCGGTCATCCCCCACTTCATAAAACATGCACGAGATCCCATACGTAGGTATCCCCGCGATCCGCAGAATTTTCCCGTCGCTCGCCCCCGTAGACATCGTGGGCACCCACGGCACCCCCGGCCACATCACCGCCAGAGTATTTTCGAGCGCTTTCACCGCTTCCGGCAGCAGCGGCGAGGGCGGCACATTCACCACCGGCACCACCGTTCCGTCCGCCGCTTTTTGCGCTACAAAATTTACGGAAACCTGCGGATCGGCTACCACTTTAATCAACGTCTGATGCACCTGCTCCGGATCCTCGCCGGGAAAAATCCGGCAATTCACATTGGCGCGCGCCGTTTGCGGCAAAGCGTTCGGCGCATGTCCGCCGTTGAGCATCGTCGCTACGCAGGTGGTGCGCAGCAGCGAATTGTAATAAGGGTCCTGCGAAAGTCGCGCCACCGCCGCCGGGTCCGGCGGTTCTTGCGTGATGGCGTTCAAATCCACCGCTTCCTGTCCGCTCACCTGTTTCGCAGTAGCCAGAAAATATTTGCGTGTCGTCTCATCGATGCGTACCGGAAAATCGAAGTTCTGCAGTCGCGTCAACGCCGCGGCCAAGTGATAAATGGCATTGTCCGGGCTGGGCAGCGAACTGTGTCCGCCTTTATTCTTCGATTCCAGCAGAAAGTCGGCGTACACTTTCTCACTGGTTTGCATCCCCGCTTGCAGCCGCTTGCCTTCTTTCTTGTCGAATTCTCCGCCATCCAGGTTGATGCAGAACTCCGCGTCGATCCAGTCGCGATGCTCTTTCACCAGCCAATCCACGCCGTTGAAGCTTCCGCCTTCTTCGTCCGCGGTCAGCGCCAGAATCAAATCGCGATCCGGCACGTAATTCTCTTTTTTCAAACGGATGAAGTCAGTAACCAGGATTGCGTCACCTTCCTTCATGTCTTCCGTTCCACGCCCGTAAACGAATCCATCTTTCTCAACAAATTGAAATGGGTCCGTTGTCCAATCCTCTCGCCGCGCCTCCACCACATCCAGGTGGCCGATAAACAAAACTGCTTTGCGTTTCCCGCTGCCATGAATCCGCGCCACCAGATTTTTCTTCCGCTCGTTAGGCCCGGCCACGATCACGTCTTTCGCGGGAAAGCCGGCGTCGCGCAGCCGTTTCGCCATCGCTTCCGCCGCCGTCGTCACATTTCCCACAGAATCCGTGGTGTTGATCTCGATAAGCTGTTTGAAGATATCGTGTGCCAGTGGATTGGGTGGCTGCGCCTCTTGCGCGCCTGCGCGCCAAGCTGCTCCACTTACGCACAATATAACCATCGTGACCCATTTAACCGTCAGCTTCATCGAGTTCTCCGAACCGCAGAAATTCCCCAAACCCGAACAAAATCTTGCGCTGCATCATGCCGGACTTTTTGCACGAAAAACCGCGAAGGCGTTAGACTTGGCATGCTAGGTTTCTAAAGATGCCGTCGTTCGCCATCAAGTTGTGCGGTAAACCGCACAGGAGATTTTTCATGACTTCAGCCAGAAAACGCACTCTGCAAATTGCCATCGCTGTCGCGATTTTTATCGCCGGCGTTGCCGCTGGCGATCGCACGCCAGCACCGCGGTGGTCAATCATTTCGGCCAGCCAAAAACGGTGTTGCACGTGGTGATTTACAAATTTCGCGACAACGTTTCCAACAACGACCGCGAAATTGCCATCAATGGCATCAAAGGAATGGCTGCAAAAATTCCCGGCATTAAAAACATCTGGCTGAAAACCGAGCGCAACCAGATCAAGGAATTCAGCGGTGTCTACGCCATAGAGTTCACCAGTCCGGACGCTGCGGCAGATTACGCCGAAAGCCCGGTGCACGACGCCTGGTCTAAACAGTGGCAGGCCGAACGCGAAAACAGTTTGTCGTTTCAGATTTCCAATCCATAAAAATCGTCAATTCCCGCGCGAGCTTTCCGGCTTTGCTCCGAGCGGATTTTCATTGACGATTTCACGAACCACCTCGCTGGTGAGACCCGTACTTCTGCGAATCAACGCGTCCTGCAGACTATCCGGCAGCAACCGTTTGCTCCACTTCACCAGGGTCGCCAGCGGAGTTACGCCATAGCGTGCCTTCGGATTTTTCGCTTCAACCGCGCGAAGAATAATCCGCGCGCAATCTTCCGGAGTGGTTCCCGATGCGGATCGCGTGCTGTTTCGCGCCGCTTGCGCTGCGTAATAAATCTTGGCGTAGGGGCCCGAGGTCATTTTTTCCTGATATTGTTTGGAAAGTTCCGCCGCAGCTTTCTGAATTCCGGTCACGATATATCCCGGTTCAATCAGAATGGTTTTAATTCCAAAGGGATAGAGTTCGTGGCGCAGTGCGTTGCTGACCGCTTCCATGGCGTGTTTGCTCGCACTATAAGGTCCATACGTCGGCGGCGTCACTAGGCCCGCCACGGAACTCATCATCACGATTCGTCCCTTGCGACGTTGCCGCATATGCGGCAAAACCGCTTGCGTCACACGGATCATTCCATAGAAATTAGTCTCAAACTGTTTGCGCCAATCCTCCATGGCCATGTCTTCCACGGTCGCGGCGATCACCACCCCGGCGTTATTGATCAGCACGTCGATCTTGCCGGCTTTCACCAACACCTCGGCGACGGCAAGTCGTACCGAGGAGTCGTCGCAGACATCCATCTGCAGCGACTCGAGCGGCAATTTCTTTTCGCGAGCCAGGGAATCCAGCTCGGCGCGTTTTTCGGAAGATCGTCCTGCGGCGAACACGCGATAGCCGCGTTCCGCCATCAGCAGCGCAGCGGCGCGGCCCAGTCCATCCGTGGCGCCAGTAATCAAGACAACTGGTTTATCACCCGAAGCGTCGTTCGCCATCTGATCCTCAAAATCAGACTTTTCCGACAACAAATTTAGTTCGGCCTTGGCTTAGTTTGGTTTCGGCAGCTGCAAAATCATTCCGCTGCCCTGCCCGGCTTCCACCGAAGGCAACTGCCCATTCCACTTGTCGATCAGCGCCTTGGCATTTTCCAGTCGCCGCAATTCCAGCAACTGTGGCGTCAACGAAGCCTGCCTGATGCGGTTGGAATCCGCTTCACCTTGCGCGCGCGTCACTTGGGATTTGGCGTCGCCTTCCGCTTCAGCAATTTTTTTGGCGGCTTCTGCTTGAGTGGTAGCCAGTTCGTTGCGGGCGCGCTCCGCTTGTTGAATCGCCTGCGCTTTCGCGGTGATGGCCGTGGCGATCACCGGCGGGACGCGTGGCGCGCCGATAAATCCAAATTGCTGCACGCCAACGCCGACCGGCGTCAGCTTCGATTGGATCATGGTTTCCACTTGATTCAGAAACTGTGCTTTTTTCTCGCCGTAGATATCCTCGACGACGTATGTGGAAGCCACTTCATTCAGCGAATTGCGCACGATGTCCCGCAATATCCCGTGCGTAAAGCGATCCAAATCATCGACGCGATATTTCACATAAAAATCAGGAACCTTGGAAGGCTCGATGGCGTAGGAAAGCGAGACGTCCACAAAAATCTCCATGCCTTCTTTGGAGTTAAAGCCCATTTCTTCGCTGATGGGATGACCTTCGTTGGTGTCTTTAGTCCATTTCACGGTCTGCACGTAGGTGGGAAATTCGATAATCTGCGTCGTCAGCGGTGAGTACAAGACCCAACCAGTACGAATGGGGATCTCCGAAGCTCCCCGCTGTCGCCCCGCCAGGTTAATTTCCACGCCAACGTGTCCCGCCTCAATCCGCGTCACGCGCAACAAAACCGCAAATAAAATCAGCGCCGCGATGAACACCGCAACGCCAACTACGATGGTCTTCAATCCCGGTATTCCCGGTCGGCGCATCGTGAATGCCGGCTCGTCATCGTTACGATCTCTTCTAAACACATCCATGGGCTGGTGCCTCCGCAAAACGTCAAACGGTCACGCATCATCATAACGTGCCCGCCAGTCGCCCGCATCTAGCCGCCTCTCCACTGCGGTATTGTGACAAGTCCGTGCGCTTGTTAGCATCTCCATCAGAGGTTCTACATGCCTAAGTTTGTCATCGAGCGAGAAATCCCCGGGGTTGGAAACCTGTCGGACGCGGAAATTCAGGCCATCGCGCGTAATTCCGTAAAAATCCTAAAGGGGCTTGGCACGGAAATCCAATGGCTGCAGAGTTACGTCACCGGCGATAAAATGTATTGTGTGTACCTGGCGCCGAACGAAGCTATGATTCGCGAGCACGCCAGCCGCGGAGGATTTCCGGCAAATCGCATTTCGGCAGTACGGCGCCTCATCGATCCAAGCACGGCCGAGTAAAATCTCTCACTGTGAACCTGCGGCGCCCGGGTACGAAGACGCCCGCAATACATCTTCGATCGCCGAATCCACCGGCATTACCCAGCCTTTCAGCCACGCCGTTCTGCCGAGCGGCGTCGCCAACTGCGCCCGCGCCGGTTCCACACTTCGCTCAAACTTTGCCTGTTCCAGCGGAGTGAGCGGAGCGCCGATGCTTTCGCGTAACGCGGCAGCGGCGCCAGCGAGACGCAAAGCCCGTTCAGGATCAGCCTGCGCGGCCGCCGCGCCAGCGAAGGATTCCAGCAGGCGGGCCACGCCGCGCTTGTGTTCGAGTTGCCGAAAAATTTCCAGACTCTCGCGGTAAAGCGCATCTGCGCTGCGATATTCTCTTTGTTCCAAAGATAGGCCACCTAAATCCGCCAGCGTGCCGGCAATTCCCCACAGGTCGCCTAGTTCTCGAAATTTCTCCAGGCTCTGCTGGTACAGCAAATTCGCCACGGGCGTTCCCCCCAACAAACGCGTTATATCTCCCTGATGGTTGAGTGCCCAGGCCGCGCCAGTCTTGTCGCCAAGCTTCATAAACAGCGACTGGCATTCCTGGCACAAAGCGAGAGCGTGAACATAGTCTGCTTGCATCTTCACCACGTTCGCGAGGTTGCTGAGCGTACGAGCTGCCGCTAACTCGTCGTGCGTCTCTCTCCAAAGCGCCAGACATTCTTCGAAAAGTTGGCGTGCGCGGGCCAAGTCTCCGCTGTCGCGCACGATCACTGCCAAGGCATTGATCGAAACCGCCGCCCCGCGTTTGTCATCCAGTTGCTTGGCGATCTCCAGGCTTTCCTCAATCAGCGCAATCGCGGCAAAGTAATCGCCTTGAGCTGCGGCTAAAACGCCTGCGGCAAAAAGTACACGCAAGCGCGCGCCGCTGACCTGAGCCGTTCCCTGCAACCGCAAAAGTCTCGCCAGCTGGTCGCGCCCTTCGCCAAAACGCTCGCGTGCTTCCCAGAAACGAAACAGCGCGGCGCCCAGGCGCCACGCCCAATGCACGTCGTTGGTTTCCGTGAGCCATTCGAGCGCGGCGCGGAAATTATCATTTTCCATCGCGAATCGCTCCAGCCACGCATTTTGATTTGCCACGGAATCTTCCGCGGCGCCTTCTTCCGCCAGCACCAGGCAGTAGGCTGCGTGCGCGCGCAAGGTGGCTGCCTTTTCTCCGCTCGCCGCCATTTTTTCCATCGCGTATTCGCGAATAGTTTCGAGCATCACGAAGCGCGGCTCGCCATCCATCTGCTCGATCTGCCGCACCAAACTTTTGTCGACCATCGAAGCCATGCCGTCCAGCACATCAAGGCCGAGATCCTGTTTTGTGTCGCAGACGGATTCCACCGCTTCGAGCGTGCAGCCACCTTGGAAAACGGAAAGCCTGCGAAACAGTTTTTGCTCTGCCTCGGTCAGTAAGTCATAGCTCCAGTCGATGGCTTGCCGCAGAGTCTGTTGCCGCGCCGGCAAGTCGCGTGCGCCACCCGTCAAAAGTTGTAGCCGGCTGGCTAACCGTGTGCACATCGCCGCGGGTGACAGCAGTTTGGCGCGCGCCGCAGCCAATTCAATAGCCAGCGGCAAGCCATCGAGCCGCGCACAAATCTCCGCCACTGCCGCGGCATTTTCTTCGGTAAGCACAAAGTTCGGTTTCACCGCCGCGGCGCGTTGTACGAACAACGCGATGGCCGGTGACTGTGCGATCACTTCCAGAGACGGCAGGGATTTACTGTCTGGCAGCGCCAACGGAGGAACCGGGAACTCCTGTTCGTGGTACACGTGCAAAGCGGCGCGGCTGGTGACCAGCAGTTTTAGATTTGGCGAAACTTTTAGCAGCTCGGCCAGCAGCGGCGCGGCGGCGATGACGTGTTCGAAGTTGTCGATGAGCAAAAGCAGTGGGGCGCTGAGTGAATTGCGGAGGAAATCGTGAAGAGTTTGCGACGGTGATTGCCCACCCGTTTCGCGCAGACCGAGCGCCTGCGTGATGACCAAATGGATCAGTTGCGGGTCGCTGACAGCGGCCAGCGAAACAAAATAAATTCCGGAAGGAAAAGATATGCCGAGGTCGCGTGCGATTTCGAGCGCCAGGCGTGATTTGCCGATGCCGCCTGGTCCGGTCACGGTAACCAACCGCACATCGTCTCGCGACAAGAGTTCTTTGACTGTGGCAATTTCTTTTTCGCGGCCGACGCACGCGGTTACCGGCACCGGCAGGTTGCTTGGTTTGGTTTCTGTCGCTTTGTGTTGCAAATCCGAAAGGCGGTCGCGGATGGCGATCAGGTCTCGCGCCAGTCGCGCGTGGAGGAATAGCGATTCGCCGGATCCTTCGCGAGGCAGCGCTCGACGACCCAACAGAATGGCGGCGGAATTTCCGGATTGATTGATGCAATCGGCTCCGGCTCGTCCTTCACGATGGCGAGGAGCGTTTGTGTGGCGGTCTTGCGGTGAAACGGGCGAATGCCCGTGGCCATTTCGTAGAGAATTAGTCCGAAGGAAAATTGGTCGGAGCGAAAATCCAGCGGACGGCCGGTGGCTTGCTCCGGCGACATGTAGCCGACGGTTCCAAGAACGGTGCCCGGGCGAGTTTGGTGGACAGAGGTGACGGAGTTGTCGGTTTGTTGATCGAATCCGGAATCGAGTTTGGCCAAGCCGAAATCCAGAATTTTTACGGCGTCGCCGGAGACCATCAGGTTTTCTGGTTTCAAATCGCGATGGACGATTCCGGTTTCGTGCGCTTTGGCCAATCCTTCGGCGGCTTGAACGGCGATGGAAATTATCTTGCGCGTGGCCAGCCGCCCCGACGACAGCGTGTGGCGCAGTGTTTCGCCTTCGACGAATTCGAGCACCAGGAAGTGGGTGTCGGCCTCGTAGCCGATGTCGTGCAGAGTGCAAATATTGGGGTGAGAGAGTTGCGAGATGGTGCGCGCTTCGTTCTCGAGGCGCTGGCGGATATCCGGTTTGTGCGAGAGGTGCTCCGGCAAGACTTTGATGGCTACGATGCGGCCTAGGCGCGTATCTTTGGCGCGGTAGACCTCTCCCATGCCGCCGGCGCCGAGCGGAGAGATGATCTCGAAGGGTCCAAGCCTGGTGCCAGAGGCCAAGGGCATAGTTGCCGGGATTATAGCGCCGGAGATGCTTAGGCAGTTGGATTTCCTCGGTCGTTTGGGGACAAGACTGGCGCGTGTTTACCCCTCCCCCGGTTTTTTTGTAAGTGCGCATTCTAAAGGGTTTATTTTCGCAAATCTTGTAAGTGCGCATTCTAAAGGAGTTATAAGTCCTGCAGAATGTGCACTTACGAGGAGTTTTGGCGAGGGCTGAGTGATTTTTCTGCGAGATCGACTGGCCGAGGACGTCGAAAGCACAAGGGCGAAGACTGATGCGCAACGTGTGAGTTGCGGCGGGGTGCGAGAGCGTTTGAGGCGGATGGGAAGTTGCGGTCACGGTTCAGGGTACCGGTCAGGATGGTTGGCGTCGAGAGGGGCGAGGTACAGATTTGGGCGGGTACTAGAACACTGTTCATGGGGCCGGCTCGAAAATTTCTAAAGGCGATCTGTTTTGGTAGGGCCGGATTCTAGAACCTTTTGTCTAACTACGGCAGCCGCTGCGCGGCTGATTGTCGAATTGAGCGGTGGGGCGGCGACTAGGTATTGTCAGCTGAAGTTTGATGCGAATTTTGGGTGACAATTCTAGTGGGAGAGTGACGCGATGAAGTTTTTGTGCGCAGTCTACTTTGAGCCGAGAGTTCTGGAAGAAATGTCGGCCAGCGAAGGGGCGGAGGTGACGCGAGCTTCCGTGCAATACAACGAAGAACTTCGCGAGAAGGGGAGTTTTATTGCGGCGTCGGCTCTGCAGTGGCCGAAAACCGCGAAGACGGTGCGCAGCCGAGGAGGGAAGATTGCCATGACGGATGGTCCCTTCGCGGAGACGAAAGAGGTGCTGGGCGGATTTATTTTTATTGAAGCGCGGGACATGGAGGGGGCGGTGCGGATTGCGGCGGGGATCCCGATGGCGAGGTACGGCAGCATCGAGGTGCGGCCGGAGATGAATTTTGGCGGAGACGAACCTGAGCGGTTCAGCCCCTCTCTCTTGAGTACGTCGGCCACAAAGCGGCCGAAATATCTTTGCACGGTGTATCTGGAACCGGGAGCATTACAAAAGCTGCCTGCGACGGAGCGGGAAGAATTGGATCGGGATTCGATGGCCTACGATCAGGATCTAATGAAGACGGGACGTTTTATCGCGGCGGCGGCGTTGCAGTCCGTAAAGACGGCGAAGACGGTGCGCAGCCGCGGTGGACGGATCGCGATGACGGATGGCCCTTTTGCGGAGACGAAAGAAGTGCTGGGTGGATTTATTTTTATTGAAGCGCGGGGTATGGATGAAGCGGTGAAAATCGCAGGAAATATCCCCCTAGCTAAATTTGGGAGCATTGAAGTACGAGAAGAGATGAAGATTGGGTAGAGCAGAAAGACAGGAAAGCCCAGTCAACATCTCTACCCCTTTTGCTTGACTACGGCAGCCATAAGGCGGCTGAGTTGATGAAGAAGGGACATTTTCTCGCGGCGGCGGCGTTGCAGTCCGTGAAGACGGCGAAGACAGTGCGCAGCCGGGGCGGACGGATTGCGATGACGGATGGTCCGTTTGCGGAGACGAAAGAAGTGCTGGGTGGATTTATTTTTATTGAAGCGCGGGATATGGACGAAGCGCTGCGGATTGCGTCGGGGATTCCGATGGCGAAGTACGGAAGCATTGAGGTGCGGCCGGAGATGAATTTTGGATGAGACGGAATCGCTTGATTGCTGTATTAATCTAGATATTGTCTAGATATGTCGAAAAAGGAATATAACTTCTCCAGGTTGAAAGAGATGAAGAATCCTTACCCGGGCAAGAAGAAGGCGGTGGGTATCAATTTGAGTCCGGAGGTGGTGGATTATTTTAAAGGATTGGCGGAAGAGACGGGAGTTGCGTATCAAAAGTTGATTGACCTTTATCTACTGGACTGCGCCAAAAAAGGTAAGAAGCTGCGGATGAAATGGGTGGCGTAAGGGATATTCTTGTGATTAGGCCTGAGCTTCACGTACCCTCATGCTCAACATCCCGCGAAGAATGCCCCGCCTTTAGCAACGAACAGGAATCGCAAAAGGTAGGCCACCCGCCAAGAAAAAAGAGCGTGGTTTATCGGATCTTATCCGCAAGTGCGATATCGTTATACGAGGCATCAAGTTGCGGGTAAACGACGGTGCGACGGTCAGGAGAAACTGCCAGACCCGGTGCTAAGGCGACAACTGGTTTAGGCAGCTGAAGCCTGCGCGTGCGAAGATGCGTTGCGAAATCGAAGAAGCAGATCGAGGGGCGGTCAGCTTGCTCGGCGTCTAGGTAAAACAGGCCATTGTCGACAAGTGCCCAGTAGGCCCAATAGCCAGCCTGCGGTAGATCCAAGACTTGAGTCTCGTCACCACCAGCAGCCGGAACTCGCCAAATTCCTGGGATTTTCTCGCCTTTAGCGTAATAGATAAAGTTACTGTCGTGAGACTCGATCGCTGCGAGCCCTCCGTTGTGCGTTATCTGCATTGCCCTTCCGCCGTCGGCGGGGGTCTTCCACAGTTCCCATTCGGTTGTAGAATTCGCACTGTAGTAGATCCAGCGACCATCATTTGACCACCTTGGCACAATTTGATCTGCATCGTCGTTAGCATTCGTCATGAGGCGTCGTGGAAGTCCCCCATCGGAATTCACAAGGAAAATGTGAGCGTGCTTGCCGACACGCGAGTCGAAAGCGATCTGTTTCCCATTTGGTGACCACTGTGGTGCCCCGAGTTCAGCCCCGCCGAACTTGGTCAGTTGTATTGGAATCGTACCGTCGCTTCGAGAGATCCAAATCTCCGGAGCACCGCTACGTGTTGAAACAAACGCCAGTTGCGCGCCATCAGGTGAGAAGGTCGGCTGCAGTGTTAGTCGTGTGGACCGAGTTATGGCCCGTGGCTCTTCATGCCCTGACAGCCTCCAGCTCCAAAGGTTTATAGTCTCTCGTCGCTGGAGGAACATCAGCCGATCCCCCCGAAGGCTTGGATAATATGCTTCAGCGCCTATAAGCAAAGGCGTGATTTTGCCATCCACCATGGAGAATTCCGACAGCTGACCATTGGCAATGATCATCTGGTTGGCATCCCAAGTCATCGACGTCGTGACCCCCATGATTGGAGGTCCTAGGAGTCGTTCTGCTCCACCGGAGACAGAGACAAAACCTATGTTGAAGACCTCCTTACCATCCCGAATGAACGCAATGCTGGAGTCATCGCTCGAGAAAGCGGGATTGAAATCGCCCCCGGTACCCGCTGGGGCGTGTGTCAGCCGAGTCGGCTCGAGCGAGTCCAGGGAAATGATTGAGATACATGGCGATTCGCCGGCGTCGGGACTATCGCTGTAAGCCAGCAATTGCCCATTCGAGGCCCAAGCGATGCGAGGGCGAAGGTCGCTCACCGAAGTTTCATCCCAGTGAGTGGAGACGAGTTTGCGTTCCGCGCCACCCAACGCGGGGATAACGAAGATGCCGGCTTCTCCGCCCGTGACGCGGGCAAAGGCAATATAGCGTCCGTCACGCGACCAAACCGGACTAAAATCTCGGGCTACCGCATGAGTTAGGCGCAGAGGCTCGGGTGTACCGATGAGCTTGACGTAGATGCTAACTGTCGCTCCATCTCCCCCGTCCCAGGAATACGCGACACGCTCCCGATCGGGAGAAAGTGCTAGGCCCTTCTTTTGTCCGGGATCCGTTACAACGGGAGTGATGGTCGGCACTAGACGGACTGGGTTCGAACGGTAGAGGACGGAGATTGTTAGGACGAGTGCGGATACTACAAGTACTGAAATAAACAACTGAAAAAGGAACTTTGGGCGGGCGGCAGCGACTAGGGCGGGGGATGCAACTGCTCCGGCGTTCACAGGTGCGATAACACGATAGCCACGCCTTGGCACCGTTTCTATGAACCGCGGATTGTCCGAGTCATCAGCCAACGCGTCACGTAGCCGTCTAATCGCGGCGTTCAGACTGTGATCGAAGTCGACAAACGTATCCGCCGGCCAGAGTCTACTGCGCAACTCCTCTCGTGTAACGATTTCTCCCGGCCGCTTTAACAGTGCGGCTAGAATCTGGAACGGCTGCTCTTGGATTTTCACCTTGGTGCCATTGCGGCGCAGCTCACCAGCACTCAGATCCAGCTCGAAAACGCCGAACCGGATGATCGACCGTTTCGCAATGTCGGGCTTAGCCATGGATTCGTTGGGGGTGGAGTTTAACACCGTCTTGCCTTGAACCCGAGAATTCATTGAATTGGAAGCACGGTATGCTGCGGGATAGCCTGGTGGTTATATCGATGCCGTGAACCCCCCTCAGGGCCGGACACTCACTAACGGAGAGCGCCTTCTGCATGCAGTATCATCGGCTCGGCGAAACTTAACTTCCGTGCTCGCGGAACGGATTGCTTCTGCGTTGCGCGTGATTGGATTAGGATATACAATTACTATGTATATCTAGAGAGGGCGCGATGCAGGTATCGAAATGGGGAAATAGCTTGGCGGTGCGGTTGCCGGCGGCGGTAGTGGAAGCGCTGGAGCTGAAAGAGGGGGACGAGATCGAAATTCGCATCGCGCGGCAACGGGAGTTTGAAGTGCGGCGCGACCAGAGCAAGAACAAGGCGTTAGCACGGCTGCGCAAGCTGCGACGTCCTTTGCCGGCGGGATTTGTGTTTGACCGGGAAGAGGCTAATGCCCGGTAAGGCGTTCTTTGACACGAATGTGTTGGTCTATTGCGTAGCGGTCGAAGATGATCCGCGCAGCGGGCAGGCGGAGGAAGCGCTGGCGTCCGGCGGCGTGATCAGCGTGCAAATCTTGAACGAATTCACGGCGGTGGCGCGGCGAAAATTGCAGATGACTTGGGCAGAAGTAACGGAAGCGGTGGAGGCTTTTCTGGTGCTTTGCCCTGATCCGATCGCTGTCACCGTCGATACGCACCATGCGGCCCGAGGAATCGCGGAGAAGCATGGATACAATTTTTATGATGCGCTAGTGGTTGCGGCGGCGCTGGAGAGCGGATGCAGCATTTTGTATTCGGAAGATTTTCAGGATGGGCAAGTGATTGAGGGGCGGCTTACGGTGCGGAATCCGTTTGGGAAGGCATTGGGTTAGAGCTGGTCGCGGCTGAAGAAACAGCAGATCCCTCGCGTTGCTCGGGATGACAATTTGGGTTGTCACGAGATGGGCGGGTATTAAAGAAGCCCGCTGAATTGATCGACGGTTAGTTCCACATCGCGGAGGATGGCGCGCAGAAGACCTGGGCCAAGAGTTTCCCCGCTGTGAACAGGTACGGTGGTCACGCGGCCGTCGGCGTGTTGCAGGAATACGTGGCTGCCCCGGTTCTGGCTACCACGAACCCTATGCGCTGGAGCGCACGTATGACTTCCTTGCCTTTCAATCGCGGCAAGCGCGTCATACGGTGATCTGCTGGATGCCCACCAATTCCAAGGAGTCAGAGTTCGATTCTTCGTCCTTCAGACATAGCGCTACGACTTCCCGCACGCGCTTCATCAACGTATCGAGGTTTTTTGCCTGGGAGTGGCATCCGCGCAGAGACGGTACGCTGGCTACGTAATAGCCTTCTTCATCTTTCTCGATCAGGACGGTGAACTTGCGGGGAGATTTCATCGGATTTACCTAGAGGGAGTTTATCACGGAGCGAGACTGGGATCAGAGGCCCGTAACCAAGACGGAGGTGGCTCGGTAGCGAGGCGGCTGCCGAGATGGGGCGCAGCATGCTGCGCCCCTACAAAGAACGATAACGGTGAAACAGACGACAACGGCAAACAAAAAGGGCCGCCAATCGTTGGCGGCCCTTTGCTATTGAA
>CAWAZN010000013.1:0-41505 GCA_963786485.1 uncultured Acidobacteriota bacterium | reverse complement strand
CGACGCGCAAATCCAAATGCGGAAGCCACGGCAATTTCGGAAAATAAAATCCGGGGTTCATACCCGCACGGCGAACGTCGGCAAGTGGAGAAGTATTGTCGTCCGCGATCGAATCCAAGTACAGCGTGAAGGGCAACACGCGCAGTGGAACGGTGTAAGAAACGTCAAAACCTCCGGTGCGCTTGCCAGGATCGGAAGCTACGGGTTCATTGGCGATTGTGGACGTACTGAAATAACTGTTCGCGAGCCTGCGCAGCGTCAGCGGCTGGCCTTGGCCGCCCAGCACCACGGTTCTGGTGAAGCCAAATTCGAGATTTTTCAGGGGCATCAAGCTCAATTTTTCGCCATGAATGAACGGATTCGGAGGAAATCTGTGCCCTTCCAGGCTGCCAAAAAACATTTCCCACCGCGCCGCGCCCAAGTAACGAAATATCCATGGAAAAAAGAAAGGCGTAGTGCGATTGAGACGGATCATGTTGATGGGCACGGCGTTGTCGCTGATCAGAAATGAGCCGGTTCTGCTAGGTCCCCAATCCAAACTCTGCTGGCCAAAACTGAGCTGCCAGTTATTCATGGTCAGGCCGGCATACGCATCGAGAAGCTGGTACTGACTCACCTGGGGAGATGGGCCACCCGGCTGCACGGGATTGAGGTCCGCGGCAGCAATAAATTGGCGAACATCCGCGGAATATCCGGGGGCGGAAGGCGCGAACTGATATTCGCCGCGAGCGTAAACTGTCCAGCGGCCATAGTTGGCAGAGCCGGAAAATCCAGTGACATTGTTGAAGCCTTCGGCGAAGGGGCGGCCGTAGTCAGCGGTGAACGTTTGACCGAAGTGCTCGGAATCATTCAGCGGCTTGCCGGAGATTCCGGTGAAACGCGTGTACGCGGACTCGAGATGAGCGGATTGGTTGGTTCCGCCGCCGAGAAGTTCGATATCGTTCGCGAATTCCTTTTCCAACTGACCAAGCATACGTTCGGCATCCGGCGTAACGGCACCGCGTTCTTCGAGACCGCTCTCCGCTTCGGTAATCAGGCGGGCGCATTCGAGGCGCGTCCACGGGCGCATTCCCAAACTTTCGCTGGGAACATAGCCCAAAGCTTTTAGCCGATCAAAAAGCGGATAGACCCAGCTATCCAGGGGCACGTATGGCGAACCCTGATTGCCGGGCAGAGTTGCCGCTTCACCGACAAAAGTCTCGCGAAGCGATTGCCAGGCGACACCCCCCAATTCCGTGTCGTGATGATTGGAATAGACACTTTGTCCGATCATGTCGTCCAGCGATTTGGCCAACGAAAACGTCAGACGGAAAATGTTGCTGGGCGTGCACGCGCGAGTAGCTGACTGCGGCGGCCAGCGAGTAGACCAACACTTTAGTGAGCGGACCGGGATATTCGTGAGCGATTACTCCCGCAACGCTCCATGCGACCGTGGAATGTAGCGAGGGCAATGAAGAGCCGCCGGCCTGAAAAAACTCGCCGCGCATGTTGCCCTGCATCGGACGGTCACGACTGGCAACGTATTTGGCGACTTCTACAAAAATGACGCTGTTCAGAGCGGCTTCTGCGGAAAGAAATCCAGTTTCGTGCCACTTATCGTTATGGGAGTGGAGACTCAAGAGATACATTCCACCAGCGCCGCCAGCCAGCGCCGCGACGCCAATGTTTGAGAAAGTGTTGTAACGGCCGGTAGTTTTTGTGTTTTGCGAAAGATGCGTATTGAAACTGCCGTCCGTCTGAATGAGGCCGGCGGTGATTCCAAGAATTGGAAACAGCCATGTGGAATCGGAGGGGCGCAATTTGCTGGGACTGGTCCAAACCTGCTGTTGATCGAACCAGAAATTTTTTCCCATCATCGAAATATCCCTGCGGATCGGGTGTTCGATATCTTTCTCGACGCCGATCGCCGGGCCACGGGGCGCCGAACTAGACGCACTGGCACCAGGCGCACTCGGATCGGGTGCTGACGGAACGGGAGCGTCTGGCAAAGTACCCGCGTCTGAAGCAGCAGGTGGGTACACGTTGCCCTCCTGTTGCGCAAGACATCGTGGAGCTCGCAATGAAAGTAAAATGCCCAAAATCGCGACCATCCTTAAGAGTCGATTCCTTACGAAATGATTCCGCCGGAAATGATCCTTTCCAAGATTCATCCTCCTAAAAATAATCTCTTTCAAATCCTTCCCAGCGGCCGTGACCATAGCTCCTCATGGATGTATATACGCGACGGCCAGAGCGACAGAAGACGCGAGCTGCGCCGATTGAAAAATGTTCTGCCAATTCTTGCTGCCGACCCGGAGGGCGCGTTCGGGAACCACAATGGTGTCGCCGGATTTGAGGGGGGCATCGAGCGGATTGCCGGAGAAAAGTCCACCACTGTTATTTTTGGATGAGATAACAGAGCCGTCGGCGCGTACCACGAATACCGCATTCTTATCCGCGATCGCCGTCAAACCGCCGGCCTGGCTGAGGTACCACTTGGCGCTGCGGCCCGACCGGTAGCTAACCGCGGTGGGATTGAAAACCTGACCGGTAACCATGACGACGTTGGATTTTTTGGGAATGATCAAGACATCGCCGTCGCGCATAGGCGGATCGAACTGCGTGTCGCGCCAAGATTTGAGGTCTGGCTGGATATGAATGACGACGCGGCCGATGGGCGGATTGGCCTGCACGGCGGCAAGGGTGGTTTCGCTTTGCGCCAGAGCGGTGAGCTTGGCGTTCTTTGCGTCGGTGTCCGTTTCGGGAAGAGCGCGCAAATGAGTTTCCTCGACCTTGATGCGCTCGATCAAATCGATATGCGCTTTGGCTTGCACTTCGCGAACATCGCGGCGCATCAAAACGGCTCCGTAGGGCGCAGAGTTGGGTCCAAATCCGCCAGCGCGTTCGAGCACGGTGCTCAGACGTTCGCCGGAGCGGATGCCGTAGGAGCCGGAGTGAACGACTTCGCCGCGAACGGTGACTTTGGCGCCGATGTCATTCCATCCGGGCGTTTCGCGGATGCTGAGCACGTCGCCGTCTTTGAGGGGAACGTTTGCTTTGGAATCACCCTCCATAACCGCGCTGAGAAGAACCGGAGAGCTGTACGTGGTAGTGCTGGGCGTATCGCCTTCGGAATAGCGGGTGAGATCCGCAGATTGCGAATCGGCGCTGCGCTTGAGGCCACCGGCGGCCTGAATCAAATCTTCCAAACGCATGTTGGAAGTGAGCGGATATTTGCCGGGCTTGGCGACCTGACCGGTGATGCTGACGGTGGCAGGATCGGACAAGGAAAGATTGTGGTGAATCAGCAAACGATCGCGAGGATTCAAAAGGATGTTCGCGGATGGCGATCCGGAGAGCGCAGCACTCAGGTTGACGCTGAAGATTTTTATAGTGCCGTCAGTTTCGCTGCGGAACACCTGGGCGGATTCGAGAGAGGCGTCGGGAGCTACGCCACCGGCGAGAAAAATTGCGTCGCGCAGACGGGCCTCTCCGGACAAGCGGTAAATGCCAGGCACGCGGACGTCGCCATTGACCGATACTTCCGGCGGCGCTTCAAAGGCGAAACGGCTGAAAATGCGCACGGTGTCCATGGGCTGGAGTTTTGGCGCAGAAGCTGGGTCGGCCATGGCGGCGGTTAGATCAAAACTCTCGACGCTGGGATGGAAATCCGGAGCGTTGAGGCGGATGATCTCGCCGTAGTGTGCGCTCGGCTCGGGCAATAAATCCTTGTACGAGGCGAGGACATCGGTGAGTTTCATGCCCTCGTGATAGGAATACTTTCCGGGACGGAGAACGTGGCCTTGCAAATAGACGATGCTCTCGTTGTAGGGGGCGATGGGGAAAATGTGAATTTCATCGCCGGCTTGAATCTTGAACCCGGCCAATTGTTTTTCGACGTTTAGCGGATCGCCGTCAGCGGGAAGAGCAAGACTGAGCATGGTGCGCTTTTCGTGTTCGACCAAGCGCTGCACTTCAACGTGTTTCAAGGTGGCGGCAGGCAGAATTCCGCCGGCGAGTTCGACGGCGTCTTCGAGCGAAGTCTCTCCGTTTAATTCGTAAACGGCCGGACGGCGGACCATGCCGGTGACGGTGATTTCAGCGCCGAGAGTTTTGACCAGGAGAGAGTCGCCATTTTCGAGGCGTTGGGCCTCTGGGTTGACTCCGTGCAAGAGCAAATCGTAGGCGTCTACGTTTTCGATTAACTGTTTGCCGCGGAAATGCTGCAAGCGTCGCAGTGAGCCACGCGGAGTGACGCCGCCTGCTTCGAACAAGGCGCTGAGGGGCGTAGACAAAGAGCTGACGTCATAGGCGCCGGGTTGAGCAACTTCGCCGACGACGTAGACGCGAATGGTGCGAAGTTTGGCGAGCGAGACGTCGGCGGAGGTATCGCGATACTGCGTGCGCAACATATGCTCGACCGCGGACTGCACGTCGCCGAGAGACTTGCCGCTGACCTGCAGCGGGCCGGCTTCGGGCAAGTTGATGCGACCTTCGCGGTCGACGACGCGAGTCATGCGTCCGGAGACTCCGCCCCACAGATTGATGGAAAGTCCATCGCCGGGACCGACTACGTAATCGGGTCCAGCGGGCAAGTCCATGGGAATGGCGTCGGTGTCCCGGGTGCCGTTGCGAAAGACTTCGAGACCGAAGCGTTCTGGAGTGCGGTTATTTACGGCAGCCTGGACGTACATGTCGTACAGGGAGGGGACGTCCGCGTACGGATTATTTTTGTGGACCATGGCGACGCTGGGAACTTCGCGCAAGGAGAACGGATAGCCTCGATTGTCGCGAGGGAAGCGCGAGCGCCTGTAGGAGTCCATGCCTCGTGAGGAGTAGTCGCGTCGTCCCTGGACGAAGTGGTGGCATTATCGCGATTCGTCAGCGGAGCAAGATTATTTGCGAGATTTTCCTTGCCGGAAGGCAGAGGTAGTCCGTCGGTGAAACCGGAGCGCATGGAGACCGGCAGAGCGTCCTGAGCGCGATCGGAGAGATCGCCGCTCAGCCCCGGTGCGTTGTCCATATTCGAACCTGGTGCGTTCTCCATATTCGAATAGGAAAGCTGGTCGGAATCTCGTATCGATGCACGCGCTTGCATGCGTTGATCGGGATAGGTAGGGCGTGCGATTCGGAGAGTTGTAACGCGGGTAGGGCGAGTCGTCAGGACCCTGGTTGTTTTGCGGCGAAATGGTACGGTCAAGATCGCCGTTCGAATCGTCGCAGGAATTGTCCCGCGTGGGATCGCAATTCTTGTCACGACGATTCCTGCGCAGATCGGTGCGATCTTCGGTTTCACGAGAGTCGATATCGCGGGATTCAGATAGGCGCGAGTACGGTTGGGACCGTTCGGAGTCTTCCTGAGATTCGACTTGCACGAGTTTGCGGGCGCGTTCTTTAAGAATTTGCTCCTGCTGCTTGGCGAGTGGCGAATCCGGATTCACATTGGGAAGTAGATATCCGTATTTCTGCACCAACTGCGTGGCAATGGAGCGGAAAACGATATCGCTTTCGAGACGGTCGAAGATGGCTTGATCCGCGAGAAGGCTGTCGTCAACGATCTGGCCGTTTTGGGAAGCTTCCTTGGCAACGATGCGTTTCAGTTCGACGAGGATGCCGGGTTCCTTCAGCAGAACTTCCTGTACTTGGGGCGCGGAGGCGGCAACGCGAGCAAGATTTCCTTTTTCGAGTTCGGAGAGATTCTGGTTGGCGTCGCGCTGCGATTGGTTGTGCGCGCGGGCCTGAGCGTTGGGATCTTGTGCATAGGCGCCGGTGCCTAGAAATACAGCAAAGGTGATGAAGAAGGCCGCACGGCAGGCGACGCGGTTAACCTTTCCTGAAATTCGTGAGGCCCTACGCATAGTCAGTTTCCCTTTCATTTCGCCTGGCCCACCCTGCTGACGGTTTCGGCCACGCTTTTCACGGCGCGCAAAAATCCCTGCTCGGAAGATTCGATGTGGTCGGAATGAATATCCAGCGAAGCCCAGTAACACACGGTATAATTCTCATGAGGCGCTACGGCGATGATGCGGAGCGCAGGATGCTGGCGCAGAAGTTCGTCGCAGAGCGCGGGACGTTGGCCGGGATTTTCGGCGGTAACGACCAACAAGTCCGGCGTGGTTCTGTGCACCGCTTCAGGAATTTCTATTTCGTGAGCAACTTCGCCGACGATTTCAACCCAAGGCTCTTCGGCGAGCACTTCGACAAGCGATTCCCTCATCAGCCTTGGCTGGTTGGCAACTAGCACGCGGAAAGACGCGTTCAACATGTCCGGCCCTCTTGCGAGAATTATTTCCGAGCCGGGGATAATTGACAGGACCAATAGAGGATGCATTACGGGCCATAAATTTTTCCTAAGGGAAAGCGAAATACTTGCGATTTAGGAGCAACCTAACGGGCCCGTCGGGAGTCCGAATTAGGACTACGCGGGGTGCCAGCCACGGCGTAGTCCGGAGTAGTACTTGCGTAGGCCGTGGGGCATGATCGGTGACAACACGGATTCGTATTGGTATCTACCTACATACTTTGCTTTAGTACCATTAGCGAGAATCTGGTATATACTCCTTCTGCCAGCTCACTGGTTTTCGCTAAGCGCGCTCTGGCGCAGATGCGTGACTGGCTCGAACGAGAATCACTTTTTCAAGGCGGGGTGTCCCTGTGGAAAGCTCAAATGCGAGCTTGGTGCCAGGAGTTAATGTCTATCTGTTAGCGGAGAACCGGCTGCTTCGCGACACACTTGCAAAACTGCTGCGCAAACGAGCCGAAATAAATGTGGTGGGTGTAGGGCGGCGATCGGACAATATTAAAGAGGAAATCATAGCGTCGAGCTGCGACGTAATCCTTACGGATTGCTTTGACGCAAGTACGAACTCGGCGTTTCTGCAGGAAATCAGCGAACAGGAATCCGGAATAAAACTGCTGCTATTTGGGATGGCTGACGATTTGGGCCTGTTCGTGAAGGCAGTGTATCTGGGGATCAGCGGATACCTGCTGAAAGAAGCTTCTGCTGCGGAAATCGTGTCCGCAGTGCGGGCGGCGGTCCGGGGGCAAGCGACGTGCCCGCCGAGCCTGTGCATGGGGCTGATTCAGCATTTGAGCAAGAATCGGTCTGCCAAGATGGATGGGTTCGAATGGAACCTGCCGAATCGCAAGCCGCTGACAGCGCGACAACTACAGCTGCTGAGGCTGGTGGCGAACGGACTTACGAATAAAGAAATCGCGTCTAGCCTAAATTTATCTGAGTTTACGGTGAAGAATCACGTGCGGCGGATTATGCGGCAGGTGGAAGCGGAAGACCGACACGAGGCGGTGGCGCTGGTGCGGGCTGCCGGCGATCTGGCGACGGTTTGAGCTTTCGGCCACTTTGAGCTACGCTTTCCATTTCTACGCTACTTCTTCTAAAACAGCTCCGCTTGGCGGTTGCGGGGCGCTCCTTCGGTGATCCCTTCGTAGTTCATTCATGGTGATTATTACGGCCGGTGTCAGGTAGAGGAAGGTGACGGCTACCCACATTAAGGCTCCGGCGCACTGTTGGTCCGCCAGAGCGGAATTGAAGACGAGTGCGTGTGCGCCGTGGTAGGAGGTGTAAACGACGCGGTCGCAGAAGACCAGGAAGGCGGAGAGGATGTCGCACGGGAGCGTGGCGAAAAGGAGGTACAAAGGCATGGTCCAACGCGGCCAACGTTGCAGATTTTGTTGTCGGGTGATGATGGGGGACCAGAAGAGCAGGCCGGTGGCGAGGAAGGTGATTTTTTCCACGGCGTGCAGGGGCGAGTGATGCATAGAGAAGGCAAATATGGATGGAACGTGCCAGAAGAGCAAGACGGCTACGGAGGAGATCCAGCAGAAGAGAGGGTTGGTTAGCGCGCTGTAGAAATGGGCTGGGCTGAGTCTGTTGCTGACGTTCGTTGGGGATGCTGAGGAGTTTGGTATGGTCTTCCGCGAGGTTTTTAACAGGTGGAACGGAATTCCGAGCAAAAGCAGTGGCGCGGCAACAGACGAGAGCAGGATGTGGCCGATCATATGGGCGGTGAGCGATTGGTGCTCGAGAAGAGCTACGCGGGATGCGAACGCTATCCAAACGAAGACCAGGCCGCTGTGAAATGCGAGAGCGCGCCAGACGGATATTTTGTGACGGTTGTGGCGGGGGCGGAACCAAGCAAATTGGTATAGAACCGCGATGGCGATGAGGGCCGCGGCGTATGCGTACGAGCCAAGTGGTGCGGACGCAGCTGCGGCGTGATCCATGGCTCTTCTACGGGTGACTTGGCGCGGCGGCGGCTGCGGATTTTCGCTTTGCGCGACGCCGCGGGAGGCGTCGCGAGCCGGCGCCTGACCGGCAGGATGCAGAGTTTCGAGGAACGATACTAGCGCGGTGGTTTCGGCGGGACTGAGATTTTTGCCGTAGGATGGCATATTGCCGCCGCCTTGAATCACCTGACGGATCAGCTGGTCCTGCGTGAGACGCACCGCAACGCTATCGAGGGCGGGGCCGCGCTGTCCGCCAAGGCCATCGAGAGCGTGGCAGTTGTGACATTGCTTGGCCTGGAAGACCGCGCCGCCTTGCATTTCGAGCGCGGAGCGATGCGTGAGGAATTTTGGCGGGATGGGTTCGCCGCTCCAGGCGTCCATATGCGGGCTCCACGGCGTGTAGCCCGCGAGATGAGTGAAGGTTGAAAGCGTGATGGCGATCAGCAGGATGGTCAGCACGGCGATGGGGCGCCTGCGCCAACTTTTCTCACCTTCGCCGGAGAGGAATGGCAAGCAAAAGCAGACCGGCGATGGCGACCACCGGACCAATCAAGAGAGCCGGCGTTTCCATCGACGGCGGCAAAAGAGAGAGAAGAGCGTAGAGCCAGAGGAAAAAATAGTCTGGCTTGGGAGCGGTCTGGATGATGGTGGGATCGGGGACGCCAGAGGGGCCGAAGGGACCGAAATAAACGGCGCAGGCCGCGACGGCGATGAGCACGAAGGCGGCGAAAAACATGTCTTTCCATACGGCATAAGGGACGAAGGGAGCACCTTCGGTGGCGGTCAGATGGTGATAGTCGCGGATGTAAGTGGCCTTGCGAACGACGCGACCTGGCATGGGCCAATCGTTGATGCCGAGCTTGATGACCATGAGCAGGTGCAGCGCGACGAAAGAAAGCAGCAGGCCGGGAATCACGAAAACGTGGAGTGCGAAGAAACGGGAAAGCGTGGCGCCGGCGATGATCGGTCCGCCGAGCATCGATTTCAAAATGATTGGACCGAGAACGGGCACGCGGCTGGCGATGGAAGCGCCGATGCCGAGGCCCCAGTAGGCGTCCTGATCAAAGCGCAACACCTGGCCGGAGAAAGCCATACCGAGAGTCATCAACAGGAGGAACACGCCGACGATCCAAGTGAGCTCTCTGCGGGAATTTGTAGGCGCCGAATAGAAAGACCTGAACCATGTGGATCAAGCACGATGGCGACCATGAAATTCGATCCCCAGCCATGCATGGCGCGGATAAACCAGCCAAGTGTTACGTCGTGATTCAGATATTGCAGGCTGCTCCAGGCTTCGGCCGCGGAGGGCACGTAAATCAGCGCGAGCATGATGCCGGTGACGATCTGCAACATGAAGACAACGAGGGCAGCGCTGCCGAAGACGTACCACCAGCTGGCGGTGTTGCGTGGAACGGGATGCTCGGCGATTTCGCGAATGGGCGCAGCGAGTTGCAAGCGCTTGTCAAACCATTCGCCGATTTGTGCGATTAAGCGCATGGAGGCTTTTTCCCGAGCAGAGCTGCAGAGGCTCCCGGGGTTGGCAACTCTCCGGCTTGAATGACGACGAGGCCGTTTTCTACCTTATATGGATACTCGAACAAGCCGCGTTCTGGCGGGCCGGATGCGCGGGAACCATCGCGGTAATAGGCTCCGCCATGGCACGGGCACAAGAAAAGACCGGATTGGGGAAACCACCTGACAGGACAGCCGAGGTGGGCGCAGTTGACGGCGAAAACCTGAAAAGAATCTTTTTCTATTCTGCGAACCCAGCAGGCGGTGTCAGCGGTCTTGCCGTCGGTAGGTGTGACGTACGGGCTGCGGAAAGTCGCGAAGCGCGTTTCGCCTTCTGGAAAATCCTCCACCGCGCCGATTTGTATCCACGAAAGGTAGCCACCGGAGCGCCCGCGCGTGACGGCCGAAGCCAGGAAACGAACGATCGGCACGGCCAGCGCGATTCCGACTAAGCCGTTGAACAAAATCCCGATCTTCATGAAGAGACCGCGGCGAGAGATTTTGTCGTCAGTGGGCATTGGAGGCTCCTTCGCGCGCTTGGTCGCCTGAATGCTTTGCGGCAGGTGACTGAATTAAATCGGAGGATAGCTTTGTACTGCCGCGTTGCGACGACAACCAAGCGACGACATCGTTGATTTCCAGGTCGGTCATGGCGTGACCCGGAACATTTCCGCGAAAGTCTGGCGCACTCAATTCGGGGCGCCCCACGATAACAACTGTTCGAAGGTATTGATCGCTGACCAACGCAAGAAACGACGGGTTCAGGATCGACGGATCGCCGCTCGATGCGTTTGTTCCATGACAGCTTCCGCAATATGTTTGGAAGATTTGGGTGCCCGCTTGCGGATTGCCCGGCGATTTCGCGGCGTATGGCGGGAGAGCGACAGACGTCGACGGTGCTGAGGCGTCCCAGTTTTTCCGAATACCCGCGACAATAATGGAAACCTGTTTGTCCGTCAGCATGCCACCGGCGGTCTTAGCAAAGGCGGGCATCGGGAGTTCCTGGGCGACCATGAGAGACGACTTGCTGAATCGTTGCGTCGTCAGCAAGTGCGAGATATTCCGGATTTGAAAGCGCGATGGCGACGCTACCCTTCCCTTCCACACCGTGACAGCCGGCGCAGTTCTGAGAAAACAAAACTGAGAAATCGAGGATGTCGTTCGGGGCCACGACTTCAGAATTCGCAGTGGGTCGTCCGGCAGAGAAATCACATCCGCAAATGGCGATGGCGGCGAGCGCCATAAGAAAACAAAACTGGCGCGATGCGATCACGATTTCTTATCCTCATCGCCGCCGCGGGTGCGCATCATTCCAGGGGCTTCGATGCCGGCACGTACGGCCCACGGGAGATTTTCCCAAGTGGGAACGCGTTGTTGACGAATCACGACAAGGCCGGCGACCACGCCGAAAGCCACTTGCGAGGCCACAAACCAAAACCAGTTGATGCGGCTTTCGAGCGTGGGATTGAGGAGCCCTAGAACGCTGTAAATCAAGATGGACCACAACGCGGGTGCAAGCAGCCCACCTAAGAGGATGGGCCGCCGTGAAAACATGGGAAGCATGGCGCCATACAGCAGACCGACCAGGATGCTAACGACTCCATGGATCAATAAGGCGGCGCCAAAGCTGTCCCAGTGAAAAGACATTAACTGAGCAGGGGTTAGTCTTTGGGTCTCGTAGTAAAACGCGGCAGCAAGAAGATTGATGGGATACCAGATGCTACCGGCTTTGAATACACCGAAGGCGCAAGCGGCGACAGCCATGGCGGCGCTGCCAGCGATACCACCCTTGATTCCGGCGGAGATCGGATAAGTTTCGAGCGGGAGCCATGCGCGCGCAATGCCCGGAGCGATGGGAATTTTGTTTACGAACTGGCGATCGGTTCGAAGAAACAATTCTTCCGCAAGAACGGGAACGATTTCCGCGTGTTCTTTCGGAAACACTTCGCGGAACCAACCAACGCAGCCCGCGATGGTAAGTATGGCGCCTAAAGCACTGACAGAAACGCTGGTGAGGAGCCCGGCGAACACCAAGGTGAACCCCAAAGCCAGCACGATGGGCCACGCCGTGGGCATGGGCAGTTCGACTTCGCCCGCTTTGTGCAGCTCCGGAATTTGATCTAGCTCAGACACAAACGGTTCCTTTTCTCAGCGTCCGATGATGTAGACAACGGTGAAAACAACGACCCAGACAGCATCGACAAAATGCCAGTACAGAGAGAGCACTTCCACGCGGTCGCTCTGGTACGCAGGAACCTTACCGGCAAGACCGAGCAACAATACGAGCGACAAGCGCCAAAAGGCCGACGGTGACGTGGAATGCGTGCAAACCGACCAGCGAATAATAGGTGGTGCCGAACAGGTTCGTGGAAATGGTCAGGCCGTGGTTGTAGATAAGGTTGTGCCATTCATGCCCGGTTCCGAACAGAAACAAACCACCGAGAATAATGGTGAGGAACCACAACGCGAGGAATCCCGTCTTGGCTCCGCGCTTCAGAAAACGCGTGGCGAAATGAATGGTGATGCTGCTGGACAGCAGACAGACGGTGTAAAAGATGGGAGGATCGAGAACTTCCCGGGGCGTCGGGCCGCTGAGGCTTTTTCCCAGATAATAAAGGTAGGCCACAACGAATATGGTGAACATCGCGGACTCGGCGATGATCAGGCAGAACATTCCGACGGTGCCTTTGTAAGGCAGGTTCCAGGATTCCTGGGGCACGGTGACCGGATTTGCGGCGGCGCTCACGAACGATTGCTCCTATTCATAGACACTGTCCGGATCTTCGGGATGCTTCAGATCCCATAACGGACGGCGGCTGGCCACCGTAGGAATCACGGCAAAGTTGTACGGCGGCGGGGGCGAGGTCACGGACCATTCCAGCGTCCAAGCGTCCCAAGGATCGTTGCCGGCTTCCCTTCCCGCAAAATAAGACCAAATCAAGTTGGCGAGAAAAATCAGCGTGGCGATGCCCTGTACGAACATGCCGATGGTGCAGATTAAATTCCACAGCTCCCAGCCCCGGCCAGGTTCGTAGGTGTAGATTCTTCTGGGCATGCCGAGGAGGCCGGGAATGTGCATGAAGTCAAAGGTGAGATGAAACCCGATGACGAACAGCCAGAAATGCAATTTGCCTAAAGTTTCGTTGTACATCCGGCCGGTCATTTTGGGGAACCAGTAATAGAACGCCCCGAAAATGCAGAAGAGGATGGCGCCGACAATCACGTAGTGGAAATGGGCAATCACGAAGTAGGAGGCGGAGAGTTGCCAATTGAAAGGCGCGGCTGAGAGCATTACGCCGGTCAACCCTGCGATCAGGAACTGGAACATGAAAGCAGTACAGAAAAGCATGGGAGTCTTGAAGCGGATGTCGCCGCCCCACATGGTACCGATCCAGTTAAAAATTTTGATTCCGGTGGGGACGCCTACAGCCATGGTGGTGAGCGCAAAAAAACTGTTGGCGTAGGAATTCATGCCGATAGTGAACATGTGGTGAGCCCAGACGCTGAGGCTGACGAAGGCGATACAGACCGTGGCGCCGACCATCACTGGATAACCGAAGATGGGCTTTCGCGAAAAAACCGGAATAATTTCCGACGCAAACGCGAACGCGGGAATCACGAGGATGTAGACTTCGGGGTGGCCAAAAATCCAGAAAAAATGCATCCACAGAGTGGCGGAGCCGCCGGCTTGGGTGTCGAAGAAATGTCCGCCGAGATAGCGGTCTACGAGGAGCATTACCTGCGCGGCCGTCAATGGCGTGATGGCGATCAACACCATTCCAGACATGACCATATTGAGCCAAGCTAAAAGCGGCATGCGACCGAGTTTCATGCCGGGACAACGCATGCACAGAATGGTGGCGATGATATTGATAGCGGTTCCGACGCTGCCAAAGCCGGAGACCAGCAACGCGACCGTCCAATAATCAGGACTGTGTCCGGGCTGGAATGCACGGGCGGTCAACGGCGCGTAGGCGAACCAGCCGGCGTCTGGCGCGGTGCCCGCACCGTACAATCCGCTGCCGCCAACGAAACTGAAATTCAGCAGAAGCCCGCCGAACGCGGTGACCCAGAAGCTCCAGGCGTTGAGCCTTGGAAAAGCCATATCGCGGGCACCGATCATTAGCGGCACCAGATAATTCGCAAAGCCGAAGAGCATGGGCATGGCTACCAGGAAAGATCATGGTGGTGCCGTGCATAGTGAACAGACGGTTGAAAACCTGTGGCGACACGAAATCGTTGTGCGGCCGGATCAATTGAATACGCATGAGCGTGGCTTCAATTCCGCCGACGATCAGGAACAGCAACGCGTAGAGGATATAAAGGATACCGAGGCGCTTGTGGTCTACGGTGACGACCCATTCATGGAGCAGCTCCATGACGGATTGTCCCGGCAGGTCCGCGGCATTGATGGGGACGGCTTCGGAAGCCATGCTCGCCTCTCTCGAAAAATAGTGCCTACTGCAGCGTCCGCAGATACTGGACTAATGCATCCAGATCGTGATCGCTTAATTTCATGGCGGGCATCAGCGAGCCCGGCTTGATAGCGTCAGGATTCTGAATCCACAGACGCAATTGCGATTCGGTATTGTCCGCGGCGCCTGAAGCGATGGTGTCGCGGCTCATGAGGTGCGTCAGATCGGGTCCAAATGTTCCGTGAGCTGCGGTGCCACCGATCGCGTGGCAATTTACGCATGCAGTGCTCTCGAAGACGCGACGGCCTTCTGAAACTTTTTCATCGACGACGGCTGGCTTTATCTGTTGCGCGGCCCACTGGCGGAACTGTTCGGGCGAATCCACGTAAACGCGGAGCAGCATCTTGGCGTGCTGAGTGCCGCAGTATTGGGCGCACTGTCCCAGGTACATACCGGGTTCGTGCGGGTCGAGCCACATTTCATTGGTGCGATTGGGAATGAGATCGGTTTTGCCAGCCAGTTGGGGAATCCAAAAGCTGTGGTCCGTGTCTGCGGAAAGCAGTTTGATGAACGTGGGGGTCGGCTGGGCCGGGTCGCTCAGCGGAACATGCAGTTCGTTGGCGGCGACGATGCCGAGCTGCGGATAGCGGAATTCCCACCAGAATTGATGGCCGATGGCGGTGACATCGACAGCGGATGTTGGACGCGGCGCATCTTGGATGGCGTGGATGACGCGAGCGGTGGCCAGAAACAGGATGATCACCACCAGGATGGGCATGACCGTCCAAGCCATTTCAATTTGGGTGCTGCCATAGACCTGGGGCGGTTCGTGCGTTCGAACGTCACCCTTGGAACGGAATTTGATGATTACGTAGAGGAGCAACGCGCTGACGACCACAAAGATAATTCCCGTGACCTTGAGTACGAGGAGCGAAAGGCGGTAGGCATCATCTGCTGGGGTGGAATGCGTTTTGAAAATATTGGGAATAGGGTGAGTGTCGGAAGGAGCGGCGGCACACAGTCCCGCGGCGAACAATATCCCGACCAGCAGTGGGACGGCGAAGAGGACGAATCGGCGGGTTCGGCGATTTGCGCGATTCATGGGCAAGAGAGTACTGCAAAATCTAACGGCAGTGGTGAAATTCGCGACGCAGCCGGAGAATTTCTCACAACGTTGTTGGTACTGTTACGAGGCTATTATCGCGAGCTGACCGCAGACGACACCCAGATTTCAGTTAGGTAGATGTCCTACATGCCGGAATGGCCAAAAATAATTTCGAGAATGTTCAGATCTGGAAATCCTAGGCACGAGCGGTGCCACAGCCCTAGTTTTAATCTGGCAGACGGGTGGGTCAGGTATACACCGGTGGGAGGGCGAGTCTCGGAATTCGAAGTGACAGTAAGGCGTTGTTACTTAGCGGCGGTCGTTCCAAACGTAGAGAAAATCGCCGTCGCTGGCAGTTTGGACTTTGAGGCCGGCTTTGCGGGTGGCGCGGTTTAACGCGGAACGCACTTTTTCTTTGCTTTCGGCCAGACTCTCCAGCGGCACTTTCAGGGCGGCGCCATCCTTCAAACTATTCAGATCGGCCAGGATAGCCGTGACTATATCTTTGTGCTTCCCGTTGCGCCCTTGGGGCACATCCGCCTGGACCATCGTTTTGTAGTGCATCGGTGCGGCTTTGGGTGCCATAACGACTCCTAATAAATTCGTTAAAGTAACCTAAACGTATCAATGCGTATCGCACAAGTCAAGCACAACTATTTATAAGGTGACGGTCCGGCAGAGTGGACCAAAATTGACGCTTCCCTCACCGCAGTCGACCCGCATGCGGGAGGCATACGGATGGCAAATCTCGGCCGCGCAGCGCTAAAAAAATTTTAAAGATCTGACCCGTATCAAGAGGCCGCTGCTATGGTGGGGCCGTGAGGTAGAAGAGTCATGGCCTTAGCTCCGGTCACCAAATTTGAACAAGTTCCACTGGCAATCGCCAAGCGCGTCGCCAGAAAAGAAGCTCGCTCTGCGCGCGCGGCCGCTGCCGCCGCTGCAAAGCCGGAAGTACGAGTGGCTGGAGGGCGAAAATGATGAGTCAATTCGATGTGTTTGAAATAATGCCGGATGGACAAGTGATGTGGCACCGGGCGGTTACGAATTTTGAAGAAGCGCTGGAGGTTGCGCAACAAAGTGCCGCACAGACGGAGAATTCTTTCTTTGTTTTACACCAGGCTACGCGTCAAAAGTTCTTTGTCGATGCGAACGGACTGCGGCGCGAGAATCCAGACACAGGAAACTTTGCAAGATCGAGCGACGCTTCCGCAGCCTGAAGTATTCGGGTCCCAAAAGTAATCCCGGACGGCCGCCTTACGCGATCCCCAGTTTCTTCTGCATCTCTTCGAGCGTAAATCCCTTGGTTTCGGGATAGACGAATAGGACGACGAAGAACTGCAGCACCATCATCAGCGAGAAAAATACGAACGGATAGCCGCCGGATTTGGCCGCCAGTAAGGGGAATGTGGCGGAAATCGCCGCGTTCATGATCCAGTGGGAAAAGCTTCCCAGGCTTTGGCCCTTGGCACGCACTCGGTTCGGAAATACTTCGCTTATGAATACCCAGATCACTGCGCCCTGGGAAAACGCAAAGAAGGCGATGTAGCCTACCAGCAGCCACACCAGCAAACCCTGATGCTGATTGCTGATGAATATGCCAGCCACCCCGGCTAGGCATGCCGCAGTACCGACCGACCCGATCAAGAGCAGAGTCTTGCGGCCGATTTTATCGATGACCGACATGGCCAACATGGTGAAGAGCAGGTTGGTGGCGCCGATGACCACTGCCTGCAAGTCTCCTGACACTTTGCTGAACCCGGCGTAGGCAAAAATATCGTTCAGGTAATAGAGGATGGCGTTGATTCCGGAGAGCTGATTGAAGAGGCCGATGGACACGGCCAGAAATATGGGAAAGCGGTACTTGCGAACGAACAGTGCATCGTTGGTCTGATGCTCGGCGTCGATGGAGACGATGATGTTCTGCAGTTCGGCTTCATAGTTGGAGGAGCCGGTTTGCAACAATACTTGGCGCGCTTCCGAAATGCGCCGTTTCTTCACCAGCCAACGTGGACTGCGTGGAATGAAGAACAACATTACAAGAAAGAGGAACGCGGGAATTGCCGGGACGCCAAGCTTCCAGCGCCATTCGGCTTCGCCGAACTGCATCAAGCCCACGACGTAGTTGGAAAAATAAGCCAGCAATATGCCGAGGACGATGTTGAACTGAAATAGTCCGACAAGCCTTCCGCGCCAATTCGCGGGAGCGATTTCCGCGATGTACATGGGACCCAGCACGGACGAGCCGCCGATGCCGAGTCCGCCGATGAAGCGGAACAGGAGAAGAGCGGGCCAGTTCCAGGCTAGGGCACAGCCCAGCGACGATACCAAGTACAGGACGGCCATGATGCGCAGGCTGTCGCGGCGTCCATACGTGTCGCCGGGCAGGCCGGCGGTCATCGCGCCGATGACCGTGCCAGCCAACGCTGAGGCTACGGTTATTCCGAGGTATAGGTCCGAAAGCTGAAACAGCGCCTTCAGCGCGTGCGTGGCTCCGGAGATAACAGCAGTATCGAAGCCGAATAGCAGGCCGCCAAGCGCGGCGACCACCGTACTCCTCAACAGGAATCCGTTGATTTTCATTCAAAGCCATCCCAGGTATCTGCCATGCGAAACATGGCTAAGGTGTTGAATATGTAAGCGAATAAATGCGAGAGCGCGCCAACCCCTGGGCGCGCCGCCGTAATAGTACATCTATCCCGCTGGTTTGCCATCTACAGCATCTCTTGTACGACATTTGCGCGAGGCGCGGGTTATATTCGCAGAGCCCAAACGGTCCAGCAGCTGGGCATTCGAGGAGAGACTTCCATGAAAACGTTTCGTGCAATATCGAATCTGGCGTTGACCGCGGGCCTTGTGGCGATGTGCAGCCTGCCGGGCATAGTTCGGGCGCAGGAAGCGCCACAGGCGGATCCGCAAGGGAGCATGCAGGGGCAGGCGCCTCGGGGAAGACACGGCGATGAACTCGCCAGCCTGAATCTGTCCGACGATCAGAAAGCGCAAGTCAGCAAGATTCGCGCCGATGAGAAGTCGCAGATAACGGCGACGAAAAGCGACAGCACGCTCTCCGCGGACCAGAAGCAGGCAAAAATAAAGGAAATCAGAATGGCTACGCACAAGCAGATTCGCGCGGTGCTAACGCCGGAACAGCGCGCTCAAATGAAGTCCGATGCTTCGGCCCGCAAAGCAGCTAAGCAGGACAGCGCCACACCACCGCCACAAAAGTAAGCGAAAAAGATAAGCGGAAATATGGTTTGAGGACGGCTGATCGACCGTCCTCTTTTCTTATCTGGCCGGTCCACACATCCAATATAGTTGGTGTGGCTCTTTAGGCTTTTGCGCCACTGTCGGCAGCCTGCGCGGCGCTGTGTGAGCGGTTTTGATATGCTGCTCGATGTGCGCTTCCGTTATTCCAAATTCCCTACCTCCGATTCGGATCCCCTCTCGCGCGAAATCAAGGTGCGTGTTCTGGCCGGTGCGCTGGTTCTGGTCGCCAGCGCAATCTTCTGGCGCCCCGCATTAGACGTCGTCTCCGCGCAGACGCAGACTTCCGCGGCCGCTGCGGTCGCAACGAACTCGGCGCCGCAAGCGCCGGCGACGAACATTCCGGCCCCTCCTTCCGCCAGAGTATTTGCGCCCCCGAGTTCGCTGTCCGCCTAATTCCTTAAACGTAGTGGTACTCGACCCCGCGCACGGCGGCACGGACCCCGGAGCCCGAGGGACCGGCGGAATTCGCGAGAGTGAGGTGGCCTTGGAATTCTCTGCGCTAATTCGTCGCGCACTGGAAGCGCAAGGCCTCCAGGTGATCCCAACGCGCCTGGGTGACGAAAATCCTTCGTTCGACGATCGCAGCGCAATGGCCAACGCGCAACGCGGTGCGATTTTCATCACGCTGCATATTTCCTCCACTGGACTGCCGGGGACCGCGCGGGTTTATGTCAGTCCTGATATTCCGTTGCCCAACGAACCGAACGGCCTTCTGCCCTGGGATCAGGCTCAGGCGCCTTTCTTGAATCTAAGCCGCAAGCTGGGAGATACGGTGCAAGGTTTGCTCTCGCAACGCTTCAAGGGTTCGCCGCGTGAGGCGCAAACTGCGTCCGTGCGCCAACTCCGCACCACTGCCGCTCCGGCGATCGCCGTGGAGATTTCCAGCGTTTCCGTGGAGCGTCGGGAGGACTTGGATCGCATGGCGCCCGGCGTGGCCGACGCTATCGCGCGCGGAGTAGCGGCCTTTAAGCCGTCTTACGTGGTTCCCGTGATGTCGGCAGGAGATCAACCTTCAACGCCGCTGACAATAGAAGTTTCACCGACTCAAGTAAATGGTTCTCCCTCGACGAGCAGTTCGGCGCCCGCGAAGATCTCTGCAAGTTCCGTTCCGAAAAACGGAGCCACCCGATGACCCCACGCTGGCTGCTCTGGAGTTTTATGGCCTTAGCCACCGCGGTTGCCGCCGCCGCTTTGTACTTCCCCACCCTTCGCGACCACGTGAAACAAGCTGCCAAAGTAACTCAACAGACGGAAGAACAAGCGCGGCGCGAACTGACGCAACCCTTTTTCGGCTCCTCCGATCCCCGGACCAAAGCGAAATTATTCTGGGCCTCCCATGCAGATGATGGAGCGCTCAAACCCGTGACGTTGGACCTGCCACTCAGCAACGAGCCAGTGCTGCGCGCCAAGCAAGTTTTGAATACTTTGCTCGCCGGCCCGGTCGATACCGAGCTTCGAACACTTCCCCCCGAAGCAGCGCTGCTCGAATTTTATTTATTGCCGGATGGCACGGGCATCGCCGACTTTTCTGAAGCTTTGGCGACGGCCACACCTTCAGGCATCGCGAGCGAGCAACTCGCGATAGAATCCATAGCGCGCACTCTGGAAGCGAATGTCCCCCAAGTGAAGCGTTTGAAAATCTTGATTCACGGCCAGGAAGTGGAGACGCTCGCCGGCCATCTGGACCTGACCGGTACATTCGCCTTATCACCGGCGCTCGCGCAGGGCGGCGCCGCTCGAAAGCCTTAGCCTCGCGACTAATCAAGCGCATCGGCCAAAGGCTCACGAAAGGATCAAATGGCCATCACCACAAAACAGCGCGCCGACGGCCGCAACCCGGATCAAATGCGGGCGCTGAAAATCACACCGGATTTTATCTCCACCGCAGAAGGCAGCGTGCTGATCGAACTGGGCAAGACGCGAGTGATTTGCACGGCCACCGTTGATGATGGAGTTCCGGGCTTTCTTAAAGGTAGCGGCAAAGGTTGGGTGACCAGCGAGTACGGCATGCTTCCGCGCGCGACCGAAGAGCGCACATCGCGGGAAGCCACGCGCGGCAAGCAATCGGGCCGGACACTTGAAATTCAACGACTGATCGGACGGTCGCTGCGCGCTATCACCGATCAGGAGGCGTTAGGGGAACGTACCGTGTGGCTGGACTGCGACGTGATCCAGGCCGACGGCGGCACGCGAACGGCCAGCATCACCGGAGCGTTCGTGGCACTGGCACTGGCGTTCGACCGTTTGGTTGCGGCGGGTATTCTAAAGACTTCTCCCGTCATCGACACGATTGCCGCCACCAGTGTAGGCATTGTCGACGATCGCGCGCTCCTCGATTTGGCGTACGAAGAAGATTCGCGTGCAGAGGTAGACATGAACGTGGTCATGACCGGCAGCGGTCACTTCGTGGAAATTCAGGCCACGGCCGAAGGTAGGCCCTTCAGTGGAAGCGAGATGCAAGATTTGCTGGCGTTAGCCGCCGCGGGTATTCGGCGGCTGAACGAGGAACAGCGCCAAGTTCTTCCGATGAAATTCAACACGCGGGCTCGATGAGGCGGCGAGACGGTGCTCTCGCCGTACCTTCTGGTGGTCAGAGCTAACCGCCGCTCGCCAAAAATAAATCACTGAGAACATGCAACTCTACCTCGCTTCTTCAAACCCAGGAAAACTAACGGAGTTCAAAGGGATGGCAGCTTCGTATCCCGGGCTGGCACTGGGACTGCTGCCAAATTTTCCCTCGTTTCCTGCCTTCGATGAGAACGCTCCTACGTTTTCCGAAAACGCCGCAGGCAAGGCCCTGTATTATTCGCAGTTCACGGACACCAGAATTGTGGCGGACGATTCGGGCTTGGTTGTTCCTGCTCTCGGTGGCGTTCCCGGCGTACAGAGCGCGCGGTTCGCCGGCCCTAACGCGACAGATCGCGAGCGCAACGAGAAATTGTTGCACGAGATGCGCGACCTAACGGGACTAGAGCGTAGCGCGCACTTCGTCTGTGCAATTGCGGTGGCGCAGAAAGTACGACCGATAGCCGTGACCACTGCGCGGGTCGACGGCCGAATTCTGGAACGGCCACGAGGTGAAAAAGGTTTTGGCTACGACCCCGTGTTTGAAATAATCGAATTGAGAAAGACCTTCGCCGAGTTATCGGCAGATCAAAAAAACGAAATCGGGCACCGCGGCAAAGCCTTTCGCCGGATGCTAGAGATATTCCAACCGCTGCTATAGTGGCTGATCTCGCTCGGAATCCTTGTCTGGCCACTTCGCCGGAGCGCTTGCACAACTATTCCCTGAAGAAGATCAAGTGTTCGCGGTACATCACCAAATCGGCGATCGGGTTACCTTCGCAACGCACAGAACAACGGCCGCGCGAGGAGAAAAAGTGCTCATACTACTTATCGTTTTGCTTCTGTTATTCGGCGGTGGCGGCGGATATTACGGCTATTCCCGATGGGGCGCAGGCGGGGGTTTGGGCATCGTCGGAACCGTAGTCGTAATTGCGGTGCTGCTTTATTTCCTCGGTGTCATCCACTAATCGGCCAGAAATCCTTGTATTCGCTGAAACGGGGCGCAACGATCTTGCGCCCCGTCTGTGTTTCTATTCCATCGCTCCGTAGCTAGGGTCCAACAAATCCGAATACGCTTTTGGAGGTTCGGGCGAATCCATCATGCGCTACGTTTGTGTATGTTTAGATAAGCTGGCGGCTCACTTTAACCACACCTTGGGTTCCACGCTCATTCCCGGTCGCAACATGTGGTCGGGATCTTCACCTTGCTTCAGACGGATGCGCACCGGCAAGCGCTGCACCACCTTCACATAGTTTCCAGTGGCGTTTTCTGGTGGCAGCAAACTGGTGATCGAGCCCGTGGAACCAGGCATGCTTTCAACGTAACCCTGATATTTTCGTGCAAACGCATCGACATGGATATCTACCGGCTGGCCTGGCCGCATCGTCCTCAATTGGGTTTCTTTAAAATTGGCAGTGACCCAGATATCGTCCAACTGGGTAATGGAAAGCAACTGTTGTCCGATCTCCAGACGTTCCCCGATTTCTACGGTCTTCTGCCCGACGATTCCAGCCACTGGCGCATAAATTTTTGTGTACGAAAGATTTAAGCGCGCTTGCTCCAGCTGCGCTTCCGCCGACTGCAGTGCCGCCGCTCGGCCTAGCACGCCTGCTTTGCGGATGGCAACGTTGCGTGGGGCGTCCACATTGGTCTGTTGTTGCTTGGTCAGCGTTTGCTGCAGACGATCTCGGGCTTGATCGATCGCTTTCTGCGCCGCACGAGCGGATGCTTGCGCGGCCTCGACTCCAGCAGCCTGCGTCTTGGCCTGTGCCACAATGGTGTCGAACTGTTCCTTGGAAATTTCTTCTTTCTGGACGAGCGGCCGGTAACGCAACACATCCGTCTGGGATTTCACGTCGTTGGCTTCCGCCTGGCGCAGTTGTGCCAGCGCCGCCTGATGCTGTTGTTCCGCTGCGACGAGACCCGCTTGTGCAGCTTCCACATCCGCATTCGCCGAAGTAATATTGGTGATGTTGGCGGTTAAGGTGATCGGAATATTTGGATTTTCCGCTTGCAGCTGCGCACGCGCGTTCGCTTCGCTGGCCACCGCCTGATCCAATGCGGTTTGGTAATCGTGGGTGTCCAGCTCCGCTAAGAGCTGACCTGCTTGCACAACTTCGTTGTTTTCGACGTAAACTTTCGTAACCGTTCCGGTAATGCGCGAACTGACCGCATTCAGGTGTCCGTCAACTTGTGCGTCGTCGGTATTTTCGTAGGATTCTAGATAAATAATCAGAATGACCGCCAGGATGACGGCCACAACAAACCCGATCGCGCCGTAGAGAATGCCCTTAGGGTGTTCTCGGGCAAACGCCTTCGCGCGCACCTTCAGAGATGGCTTGGGTTTATCTTTGTCCTCATCTTGATCTTCGGTTTTTCCTTTGCCGTCTTTGTCTTCGCTCTTCTGGTCTTTGCTCTTCCCTTCGTTCCCTTTTTCGGAATCCTTTTCTTTGTCGTTGTCTTTGTTACCGCTGCTATCCTTATTCGGGTCGCTGCCATTGGAGGATGGTTTTTCGCGACGCAGTCTTTCCTGTTCATCGCGCAGACGCTGTTGTTCGTCCCGCAGTCGTTGCAGCTCGTCCGTGATCGCCAGATATTCCCGATCATCGATTTGCATTTCGCTCCACCTCGTTGCCGCAGAACTCCTTCTGTTTTGTGCAAATCACGCCATCACTAGTGTCCGGCTGGGGCCGCGCCCTTCTTAGCTTTAACTTGCTTCACAATAAAAATAATTGGGGCGCACAGTACGCATAACAGCGCCATGTAACGTAGGTCGTCTACGTAGGCGTAGAGCGTGGCTTGCTGGTCCAGCGTGTTCTGAATCATGGCGTAGGCGCGGTGCGTGGCGGTGTTGGAACCGACTCGCGCGGTCATCGACGCGGTAAACGCAGCTAACGTGCGCCGAAAAGCCGGTTGCTGGGAAATGTTGTGCGCCAGGTCGGAACGGTGCGATTGCGAATGTCGCGCGATAATGGTGTTCACCAGCGAAATTCCTACGCTGCCACCTACGTTGCGCAACAAGTTATACAGCCCGCTAGCGTTTCCTATTTCCGCGTTGCTCAGGGTGCCCATCGCGGTTGTAGACAGGGGCACGAATACCAAACCGCTGGCCACGCCGCTCAAAATAATCGGCCAAACCAGCGACCATTGCGAAATTTCCAGCGTGAGCTGCGCCATCCACAGCGCACTGACCGCGTACAGACTGAAACCGAAGGCAATGAGCCAGCGGTTATCCAAGCGACTGGTCAACACGCCGATCACCGGCATGACTAAAATTGCGCCGATCCCTCGTGGACTGACGGCGAAGCCGGCGGCTTGCGCCGTGTAGCCGAGCAAGGTTTGGTAGAAGAGCGGCAGGATCGTCACGATTCCGTAGATCACCGCGCCGAAGAGTCCGATGAGCAGCGAACCAATCATGAAATTTCGGTTCTTGAATACTTTAAGTTTTACGATGGGATCGTCCGTCGTGAACTCGCGGATCAGGAAAGCGATAAAACCGGTGACCATGATGGCTATCGCCCAGCGTATCCATGTGGCGCCAAACCAATCGTCTTCCTGTCCTTTATCCAGAACGATCTGCAGAGCGCCCAGCCAGACGGCCAGTAATCCCAACCCGATACCATCAAATTTTGTTGTTTTGGCGTTCTTGATGTAAGGCGGATCTACCACAAACTTCGAGATCATAAGAACGGCTGCGATTCCGATAGGAATATTGATGTAAAAAGCCCACCGCCAAGAATAGGTGTCGGTAAGCCATCCGCCTAAGGTGGGACCCAGAACGGGGGCGACCACCACGCCTAAGGCAAAAATTGCCATCGCTGATCCGCGCTTTTCTGGAGGGAAACTTTCCAAAAGGATCGCTTGTGACAATGGCTGGAGAGCACCGCCACCGGCGCCCTGGATCGCGCGTGCAATCAGAATGAAACCCAGACTGGTCGCTGCTCCGCAGGCAAACGAAGAAATGGTAAACAGGATGATGCAGAACAATAAGAAATTTCGCCGGCCGAATTTCATGGAAAACCAGCCGCTGGCGGGAAGGATCACTGCGTTCGCCACCAGATAACTGGTGAGCACCCACGTCGCTTCATCCGTGGTGGCGGAAAGGCTTCCGGCAATGTGCGGCAAGGCTACCGAGGCGATGGACGTATCCAACACTTCCATAAACGTCGGCAGCATCACTGCTGCAGCAATCAGCCAGGGGCTGGCGCCCTGATTCGGATTTTGTTGTGCGCCCGCCACGTCCCTAGAGACTCCTGCTAAAAAGTGGATGCCAGCTTTTAATCAATCGGTACGCACACGCGAACGGCAGGTTCGAAAAAAAAGCGATTCGCTCACGAGGTGTGTGCAACCCGGTGCGAATAACAAATTGTATGGACGGTCCGGCTGTCAGGTATATCCAGTACTTACTGCATGCGGATTGGTCTCAGTGGGAGTCCGGTACGGGGACGAAGGCTCCAGAAAAGCCCATGCGGGCTTGCAAGCTAGACTGAAAGTTCCTTTGTGCTATCCTTCGCCGTCATGAAAAGAATCGGCAAAAACCCCAAACAAAAAACCAAAGCCGCAAGGAACATGGCGAAAGCGACCGAGATCAAAGTCACTAAAATGGCGGCGGCTGGCCGTCCAAAGACCACCTCAGCCAAACCGGATGTTAGCCCCGAACGCGTTACGGCGATCCTTGCCGGGCTCGATGCTGCTTATCCTGACGCCGTCTGCGAACTGACTCACGCCAACCCGTTCCAGCTCCTCATTTCGACGATCCTGTCAGCGCAATGCACCGACGTCCGGGTCAATCAAGTCACCGCCGAGCTGTACAAGAAATATAAAAAGCCAGAAGACTTCGCGTACGCGACGCCTTCTGAGCTAGAACAGGAAATTCGACCCACAGGATTTTTTCGCAATAAAACCAAATCGATCATGGGCGCCAGCAAAGCTTTGGTGGAGCAATTCGGTGGTGTCGTGCCTCGGACTATGGAAGAAATTCTCACTCTTCCTGGCGTGGCTAGAAAAACCGGCAACGTGGTTCTGGGTTCAGGATACGGAATCGCCGTAGGAGTGGTGGTTGATACCCACGTAATCCGCCTTTCGAATCGCCTCGACCTGACCCACCACGCCGAGCCGAAAAAAATTGAAGAAGACTTGATGCACATAATCCCGCAAACAAAGTGGATTCAGTTCTCGCATCAATTGATCTGGCACGGCCGACGCGTCTGCGCAGCCCGCAAACCCCGTTGCGTCGACTGCAATATTGAGAGCCTCTGTTATGCCAAAGACAAAACTTGGTGGAGCACTCCGAAATCGGCTCCTCGGAAATAGAGCGGCTCCAACCTGGCATGTACGAAGGACGACCCAGACTTGGTCGATCCGGCCCTTGTATCCATAGCCACCCGGCGTTAGGATTCGAACTTCGGATGGTTTCGGAGGTCGCCTATGCTCGGTGGACGAAGCTGGGACAGCTGGATCGCAGAGTACGCCGAAGGGACACCGCCACCCTATTAATCGCATCACGCACACCTTCGGCATACCGATCATCATTGTTTCCTTGCCCCTATTCGTGCTCGGAATTGTATGGCATCAATTGTGGTGGGCGGCCGGTGGGCTGTTTCTGTTCGGTTGGCTGCTGCAATTTATCGGACACGCATTTGAGGGCAAACCCCCGGAGTTCTTCAAAGATTGGCGATTTCTGCTGGTAGGCTCGCGTTGGTGGGCCGCCAAAATGCGGGGCAAGGCCTGACCGCAATTTGCTTCCGTCCTATTTTTCTCCTGGATAGAACCAAATCCTCGCAAGAGAATCGAAGTATTTGGAGGCATGCCGGTTCGGGTATAGCCTGACGAACCGCCGTGACCTTCACGGTGAACCTGCTTACTACTGCTCGCGCTTCACGCTGAACTTTCTGCCAGTCGCTGCACCGCTCGAGTTTTCTGCATTCTTCACTCGAGTTGTTGCGCCGGAGGTTTCCGTTTGCTGAAAAGCCTACTGATGAAGTGGCGGCTGCAGCACACCGAAGATACCGTGGATCGCTGGACGGATTAAGAACCAAAGAAACTCTCTCATGAACATTTTATTCGAAAATAAATGGGGCACTCCCCCTTGGCGCATCGCCTTCCGTCCGAAGGCGGAGCGCATCCCTCGCAGTGCGGATGTTGTGATTATTGGCGGGGGATTTAGCGGACTTTCCGCGGCGGCACATGTGGCGCGTTTAGCATCGCACCGAAAAATCGTGCTGCTCGAAGCTGCAGAAATCGGCGCGGGGGCCAGCGGACGCACCGGCGGTATGACGCTGGCGGAAACCGCGGGCGGTAACTTACCGGGGCTGGGAGATGTATTGCAGGGGTTCGGAGAAATTCTAAGGGATCTGAAAATCGATTGTGATTTTCTCCAGACCGGGGCGTGGGAAGTGGGCCGTTCTGGTGGACAGCGAAAATCAGAGATTTCCTGGCGGGATTCGGGGCGATTACGTGTCGTTCGCGAAATCCCCGGCGGAACGGTCGACGCAGGGAAACTTTTGGGCGGCTTGGCGCGTGCGGCGACGGCTGCCGGGGTAGTTCTAGTGGAACGGTGCGCTGTTTCCGAGTTGAGCCACGGTAAGCGAATTCGCGTCGCAACAAACAAGGGAACCATTTCCGCGGGACAAGTGCTGGTGGCGACGAACGCGCAATCGCTGGAACTTGCTGGATTGCAGGACAATGCCGTGCCAAAGCTGACCATGGGAGTGGCGACGGAACCACTTGGCGTCGAAATCATACGTGCAATCGGAATGGAATCGCGCCGCCCATTTTATACCGTGGACTTGCCTTATCTGTGGGGACGGCTAACGCGAGGCAATCGCGCAATTTTTGGCTGCGGATTAGTCACTGTAAAGGATTGGGAGGAGTTGCATACATTGGACGTGGGAACGGGGCACAGCGCGGAGTTACTTGAAAGTTTGAAGCAACGCGTGCGCGGGCTGCATCCGGCACTGAAGAATGTGAAATTCCGGCATGCGTGGGGCGGTCCCATTCTATTGACGGATCGAGCTCGGCCAATTTTCACGTATGGGCGAAGGAAAAATGTGATGCATCTCGGCGGGTACAACGGACATGGAGTAGCCCTATCCGTTTACTTGGGGCGTTGGGCCGCCGAAGCAATCGCGGGAGCACGCAAGCTTCCGCATTGGAATCGAACCGATCGATAGTTAGCGAGTTCGGTGATTGCGATGCGGGATTTGCGTGTCGCCGTAGGCTTCGTCTGGATCTTTGTTGAGATTTTCGTTGGGCGGATTTTCCGTGTCTTTCGGCCGCGGAGTGCGGCGAGAGGGCATGGGATCTTGGTTCTCGTGCCGATCGTTTATGTCTTCGACGCTGTTGCGGGACGGACGCCACGTAGAATCTTGGCGCGCTTTGACGGATCGACCGGAACGTTTGCCCACGAGTCCCCTCCGTGAAACTAACTTTTGCGTGCGCTGAATCGAAGCAAAACAAAAGCATATTTTTTCTTCCAGTGTGGAGTTTGATCTATCCCCTAAAGGATGTATCGGCCGAGCATCTTAGCCGTAGGAAGCCGCATCCAGCCTGCAAAGCCAGCAGCTACAGTGTCGTGCGGATAGTTAAAGTCCGGGCAGAAAGCTACACTCCCAGTAGTACAGGAGCTGCCAAAGGCCATGAGAATCGCACAGGTCGCGCCGCTATACGAAAGTGTACCGCCGCATCTTTACGGAGGCACGGAGCGGGTCGTATCGTACTTGACGGAAGCGCTGGTGGGTTTAGGTCATGACGTTACATTGTTTGCAAGCGGAGATTCGATTACGGAAGCGCGGCTGATTCCAGGGTGCGAAAGGTCTTTGCGACTGCGCGAAGACTGCGTCGACCCCATGGCCCATCATACGGTGATGCTGGATGAAGTCATTGAAATGGCGGAAGAATTCGACATCATCCATTTCCATACCGACTACACGCATTTTCCGTTCAGCCGAAATATGGCGTTGCAAAGCGTAACGACACTCCATGGGCGGCTGGATCTGCCAGACCTTAAACCGTTATACAAACACTTTGACAAGTTGCCGTTAGTATCGATTTCTCACGCGCAACGCAAGCCGCTCGGCCAAGTGAATTGGGTGGGAAACGTTTACCACGGCTTGCCGGCGGACTTGCTTGTCGCTACGGAAAAGCCGGGCAAGTACTTGGCATTCCTGGGACGAATTTCTCCCGAGAAGCGACCTGACCGGGCGATTCGCATTGCGCTGGAAGCGGGAATCCCACTCAAGATCGCGGCAAAAGTCGACCGCGTGGACCGCGAGTATTTTCAAACGTTGATTAAGCCGTTGCTTAAGAACCTTGGCGTGGAATATATCGGGGAAATCACTGAATCTGAAAAGAGTGAGTTTTTGGGGAATGCGTTTGCGTACCTTTTTCCGATTGATTGGCCGGAACCGTTCGGCCTTACGATGATCGAGGCGATGGCGTGTGGAACTCCGACCATCGCATTTGGTTGTGGGTCGGTTCCAGAGATTTTGCAGGAAGGTGTGACTGGGTTTATCGTGAGCTCGGAGGCCGAAGCGGTGAAGGCGGTGTCGCGCATTCCGGAGCTTAGCCGTTGGGCGTGCCGGGCGGCGTTCGAGGCGCGGTTCACTGACGTCCGCATGGCGAAGGACTACATCCAAGTATATCAATCGGTGGTTGGGCTGCCAGCCAGGACGCGCACGACTTGGCGCGCCGAGCTCGCTGAAGCGATTGGCAACGAAGCTGTGAATGGATAATTGTTAGTCGACCCAGACGCATTTCAATGCGCGCTCGAGTGGTATCCGCGACATAGCGTTCCCTAAGTTCGCTCTGCCTCATTGGATAGTCCCTCCAAGGGATCCATCAATGCCTGATCATGTAAAAGACGTCTTGCAGGTAGAAAATCAGTTTTACGTACGAGCTACTTCCGCGCTCGCTGACGATCGCACGCGCGTATTGAAGTACGGAAAGACGTTTGCGGTATTCAACCGCTATGGAGACGTGGAGACTCTGGGTCCTACGCAGTTTGGTATTTTCTATGCGGAGACACGGCACCTTTCGCGCTTTACGCTGCGACTGAACGGCGATGACCCGATGCTGCTCAGTTCCACGATCCGCGACGACAACGGCTTTCTGGCCGTGGACCTAAGCAATGTGGATAGTGAGGCCGGCGGGAAAATCGCGCTGCCCCGTGGGACGATTCACATCTTTCGCAGCAAATTTCTGGATGGCGATGGCTGCCACGAACAACTTCGCGTTCAGACCTACGGGTTGGAACCGGTAAACGCTTCAATTGCCGTGCGATTCGAAGCAGACTTTGCGGACATATTTGAAGTGCGGGGTTCGGTGCGTGAACGGCACGGGACGCACTTGCCAGTGCGCATTGGCAGCGACGAAGTCGTGTTGGAATATCGCGGGCTGGACGAAGTAGAGCGTCGGACACGTTTGCGCTTTGCGCCGCGGCCTGATTTGTTAACCGAAAACCTGGCGCAGTTCGACGTCATCCTGAATCCAAACCACGAAATACTTCTGAACGTTACGGTCCAGTGCGAACAAGCCAACGAAAGCGTGGCGATGGTTCGCTACCCTGAGGCATTTGCAGCTCTGCGTGAACGCGCGCAAGCCGGGCCTATGCGGGGCTGCAAGATCAGTACTTCGAGCCCGCGCTTCAACTTATGTCTGGCCCGCTGCGAAGCGGACCTCAGCATGCTGATTCAGGGGAATCCCGAAGAAAATTATCCGTATGCTGGTGTTCCATGGTTCAGCACGGTTTTCGGTCGCGACGGAATTATCACCGGGCTCGAATGTATGTGGATGGCGCCTGAAGTCGGCAAAGGAGTCTTGGCCTATCTGGCGGAAGGCCCAGGCCACGGACGAAAATCAGGCGCGAGATTCCGATCCAGGAAAGATCTTGCACGAAATGCGGCGCGGTGAAATGGCCGCAACGCGCGAAGTGCCTTTTGGAAAATACTACGGCAGCGTCGATTCGACTCCGCTGTTTCTGATTCTGGCCGGCGCGTACTACGTGCGAACTGCTGACCTTTCGTTCATCGAGAGCATCTGGAGCCATGTACTTCTGGCGCTGGCGTGGATTAGCGATTATGGAGATGTCGACGGCGACGGCTTTGTGGAGTACGCCCAAAAATCCGAGAAAGGGCTTTCACAGCAGGGATGGAAAGACTCTTTCGATTCCGTTTTCTACAGTGATGGACGCCTGGCAGAGCCTCCGATTGCGCTGTGCGAAGTGCAAAGTTACGTGTATGCAGCGTTGCGGAGCGTAGCCCTATTGGCAGCCGCGCGAGGCGATACGGAGTTGCGCGACTCGCTGAACCGCCGCGCGGAGAATCTGAAAGACAAGTTCGATGCCGCTTTCTGGTCCGAAGAGTTAGGTTTATACGTCCTCGCGCTCGACGGAAAGAAAAGACCATGTAACGTGCGCTCGTCGAACGCGGGCCACGCACTGTTCACCGGCATCGCAAAGCCAGAACGCGTTGCCAGGCTGGCCGAGACGCTGGCCAGCGAAGAAATGTTTTCGGGTTGGGGAGTACGGACTCTGGGCTCAAGCGAAGCCCGCTACAACCCCATGTCCTATCACAACGGTTCCGTGTGGCCGCACGACAACGCGCTGATTGGCTTGGGGCTTTCGCTGAACGGTGAATCGCAGAAGGCCGAGCGCATCCTTTCGGCGCTTTACGATGCCTCTTCGCATTTCGATCTGCAAAGATTGCCGGAGCTTTTCTGTGGGTTCCATCGCAGGACGGAAAATTATGGGCCCACACTTTATCCCGTCGCATGCGCGCCGCAGGCGTGGGCCTCCGGCGCCATATATCTACTGTTGCGTGCGTGTATGGGCATGAGCATCCAGGCTCCAGAGAAGCGCATATCTTTCGCCAATCCGGTGCTGCCGTCAGAATTGGATGAGGTGCGAATCGAAAATCTGCGAGTCGGAGCCGCATCTGTGGACTTGCTGTTGAAACGGCACTCGCGCGGGATCGCCGTGGAGGTCCTCAATAAAACCGGCGACTTGGAACTCTTAAAATCGATCTAGACTCCTGAGTCCTCAGTTCCGCTTAATGATGAACACCGTCTTGTCGTCGATGCGATCCGGTTCTCCAATCTGTCGGAGGCGTTCGTCTTCCTTAAGAGCCTGATCGAGTAATGCCTTGCAGATCTCTTTTGGCGATTGCCAGTAGTGCTCGCGCATGACTTCCTCGAGCTGCCGGCGATTTTCTTTGTCGCTGCCGTCATACACTCCGTCTGTGTAAAGAAAAAATATATCTCCCGGACTCAAAAGTGTAAGCTCGGATAAATCCGAGGATTTCACTGGTGTCCTCTCGGAATCCAGCGACAAATATCTATTGCGATCCGGGTTATCCTCGGGGATCTGCAACCCCAGCGGAAGGAATTGCACCATCCGGCTTCTGTCTATGTCCATAAACTTGCGGTATTCGGCGGAAAAGACCAGTGGAGGCGGGTGTCCGAAATTCACGAATCGGAAGTGCCCATAAGGACCTACTTCACCGTAAAGCATCGTCGCGATCTCCTGGGCGTTCGCTTGCTCAATCCTGCCTAGCGCGTTGCGAGCCGTGGCCGATAGCGCGAGCCGCAAATTGATCCTCTGAAACAACTCTGGTGTCGTTTTCCCCCGGTGATCGAGTTCTGCAAGCATAAGTGCATGAAAGGTGTCGTGGACTGTCGACGCGATTTTCGCCGCGATAATTCCATGTCCTTGGGCGTCCACAACCAAGACTCCCGCGGTGGTGTACAATTCGTGCAAATCTTCAGCGACTCGCACCTGCTCTGAGCTTCGCGCGGCTCTATATTCCTTCTCTGACACGAATCTCTTCTCTGACCTGGTTTTCAGCCATTCCACATGATCGTCCACCGAATTGCGAGGCGGCGTTCCTGCCGGTAGCGGCTCGAGGTACTCTTGCGAGCGCTTCAAGGCTCGCTGAATGCGCGCATCGATGTCGTAGCGTTGTTGGAAGTTGATGTATTCAAACAAGTCACCGCCGACAATGCCTGCGGGAGTAGAGCTGCCGTACATCTCGATACCCTGCACATGGGGTATCGCGCCCTCCACGGGCATCAGTCGCTCGCGCAGATACTCGTCAATGCTCGGAGGCGTGTACGGCGTGGCCATAGGAAAATCTCAGGCGATAGGCTTCCGCGAAGCCCATCGAGATTGATTCGCCTCCATGGGGATACGAAGGGTGAGTTCGCGGGCTTCCGCTACCTCGCTAGAGCTATCTTACACGTCAAACCGTGTTTTAACGGCAGCAACGGTTAGGTCGAGACGTTGAGCTGGCTCTTCGTATGTGAGTCCTTGAAATTCAAGGAGCGCATGTGACGGTCCGTCGCTTCTCAAGATCCGACGCTGCCTCAATGGGGAAACTACCAACCCGTTTCCTATTCCTTTTGCGATACCACCGTCGGTCTCAACGCAGCGGCGCCGAAATTCACGCTGAATCGTTTGCACCATATGGACACTGCGCGGTATTTCGCCAAATCCAAATCGCTGGCCAACGTGTAGTTTTGGTCGCCGATGTTGCCCTTAATGACTCCCAGATCGATGAAGCCGGCCTTTTGCACTGTCGCGATGTCCTTTGCATCGTCGGCCGCGACCATGTAGACGTGAACGTCAGGACCATTTGAGGTGCTGAAACTCGTAAAGCGAAGTACGCGCGTGCCATCTCCCATCTGGTAGATCGTCGCGGTGCCCGCCGTCGGATGCAAAATGCTGTAGAACCGTCCGGATTCAAGAGGTTGCACGCTCGACGCCCCGGCGGCGATCGGCATTCCTTCGTCGACTTTGCGATTGACGACGAGCCGCTCCGGACGAAAGGCATACCACGCGACGAAAGCCGCGACTACCGCAACAGGAATTGCAACTTTTATCCACGTTTTCATTTCCAAGTCTCCTTAACCTAAATACCTTTAATTTCGCCACCATCCATGCGAACCGAAGTGCCCGTCATCCACTTTGCCGCGGGGGAGACTAAGTAACCCAGCAGATCGGCAATCTCCTCCGGTTTTCCGAAGCGGCTGATTCCTGCTTCCTCTGGGAATTTCTGAAGTGCCTCTCCCACTGTGAGGTTATGCGCCGGCGCCCACTTCGCAAAGAAAGACTGCCGGCGCGCCGTCATCACTGCGCCCGGCACCACGCTGTTGACCTGAATTCCGTCCTTAATTCCCCGCTCCGCGAATGCTTTGGCGAGCGCGATTATGGCGGCATTGATCGCCGCCACCGCCGCGAATCCCGGCTTCGGGTCGAGAGCGGCGCTCCCGGAAATCAAGACCACGGAACCTTTCGAAGCCTTCAACGCTTCCCAAGCTCGTATTGTCAACCGCCGCGCACCGTGGAACTTAAGATCCGCGCCGTCGTCCCATTGCGCGTCCGTCATTTCAAACAAATCAATCTGAGGTACGGCGCCGGCGATATTAAGCAACGCATCGATCCTTCCAAAACGTTCGAGGGTTCGCGGAGACAACTGCCTCGGCAGCCCGTGGTTCTCGTAGATCGACGGCAAGAACCATCGCTTCGGCTCCAGCGGACCTGACTTCGGCCGCAGTACTTTCCAAAGCTTCCTTATTCCGCGCCACCAGCACCACAGCTGAAAAATCGCGCGCAAGACGTAGCGCTGTGGCTCGACCAATACCTTGGCTTGCTCCGGTTACAACAGCGACAGATTTAGCAGTCATGGCCTCGTCTCTGCAAGATGCTTCGATCAAAAATACTGCTCGTCGGCGAATCCCTTATCGTCAAAGCGTTTCGCGCGCCGCTTCAAGCAGTGTCTCGATCACAAACTTCGGCTCTGTGTACATCGGGGTGTGGTCCACATGGTGCGACCGGACATTCGCGCCCATCCGATCGGCCATGAAACGCTGCGTCTTCGGGTTAATCATCCGGTCCTCTTCCGCGAGCAAGAACCACGATGGTTTTGTTTTCCAAGTTGGCACAGGAGCGGGTTCTTGAATACACGCAACCGCGATCGGCCGTTGCACCGCAGCCATAATGTTCGTTTGGTCCGTTGACGCCTTATGCGCAACCGCGCGGCGAAACCCATCCTCAGGCATCCATATCAATCCATACGGATCCGGTGCCAGCTTGGGAGCCTCCGGATGCGGCTCATCGCGATAGAACACATTTGCCACTGTCTCGCCCTCATCAGGAGCCAGCGCTGCGACGTAAACCAGCGACTTAACCCGTTCGCTGGTTGCCCCGGCGATCACCGCCCCTGCATAAGCGTGCCCCGCTAGCACCACAGCACCGCCAGTTCGTTCCAGCGCCTGATTCAAGGCGGCGACGTCGTTCGTCAACGAGGTCAATGGGATCGGCGCACACATAACGTTCAGTCCCTGCCGTTGCAGAGGGAGAATCACGTTGCTCCAACAAGACCCGTCGGCCCACGCTCCGTGCACCAAAACGATTGTGGAGTTCCGCGGAAGCGCACTCATCGTGCAGACTTGCTTTCACCGCCTCGGCTCGCGATGCCGTTTGCCCGGAGAAACTCTTTCATCGCGGAGGCAATTTCAACCACGTGCGTCTCCAGCGCGAAATGTCCGGTGTCCAGAAACCGAACCTTCGCGCTGGGTAAGTCCTTGCGAAAGGCTTCCGCTCCCGCAGGAACAAAGAAAGGATCGTTCTTGCCCCAGATCGCGAGCAGTGGGGGTTTGGAGTTACGAAAATATTCCTGAAATTTCGGATAGAGCTTCACGTTCGACGCATAGTCCAGAAACAAATCGAGTTGAATCTCTTTGTTTCCGGACCGTTCAAACAGAGCCGTATCCAATGTGTAGGTTTCGGGCGGAACACGTTCCGGATTCGCCACGCCGTCGGTATACTGCCAGCGCGTTCCGCCCGCGGTCAAAATGGATTGGCGGAGGATGTCTCTATTTTCTGCCGTGGGCGCAGACCAGTACTTCCGGATCGGGCCCCAAGCCTCACCGAGGCCTTCTTCGTATGCGTTCCCGTTCTGCGAAACGATCGCCGTGACCCGTTCAGGGTGCGCCATCGCCAAACGGAAGCCGGTCGGCGCGCCATAGTCGAACACGTAGATGGCATAGCGGTCGAGCTTGAGCGCCTGCGTGAAGGCGTCGATCGTCAACGCCAATCGGTCGAAAGAATACGTGTAGTTTTTTTCGGCCGGAACCTCCGTGAATCCGAAGCCCGGAAGGTCCGGCGCGATGACGCGATAACCATCGGCCAGGCGCGGAATGAGTTCGCGGAACATGAAGGATGAAGTTGGGAATCCGTGCAGCAACAGAATCACGGGCGCGTCCGTCTGGCCGGAGGCGCGATAAAACATCTGCACGCCATCGACTTCAATCCTATGCACCGATGTAAGAGGTACGCTGGTTTGTCCATCGTCCTTGCTTAACGCCGAGCGCTTCGCGCCCGCTTGAGATGTCGTATCACTCATGAAGTCTTCTCCTAACTTCCGTGGTCCCTAGCGCAGGTGGGGTACCAAAGCAGCGTGGTTCACTCGAAGCGGAGATATTCCATCAAATCATTCTGGTGATTGAACTTCGTAAGAAAGGGGCTCGGCAAATCACAATCTGTATCTGAAAAACCTTCGACGGATTTCCGCCACTGCCAGTATTCCGTCGCGTCGACTGCCACTGCTAGGCCGCGTGAGAACGTTCTGGAGAGTCAGCCGCCAGCCGAGGCGCTGACGCTGCGTTTTCCCAGTGCCGTGTCAGGCCGGTGAATACTAAGTTTCTTCATCCGGTAGACTAACGACGTTCGCTTCATCCTCAACCGCGCGGCCGCGCCACTCGGTCCGCCGATCACCCAATTGCTCGCTTCTAGCGCACGAACGATATGATCTCGCTCGACCTCGGCGAGACCATTCATAGGGATGCTCGACCCTTTCCAGGGTTGGAACGGCTCGAGCTCGGAAGTTGGTGCGCGTAGGGTCGACTGCGGCGAGAGAATCACCGCGCGTTCGATAAAGTTCTGCAATTCGCGAATGTTCCCAGGCCATGGATACCGCGCCAGCGCTTCCATCGTTTCCACGGGGATTACGTCAATTCGTTTGTTCATGCGTTGAGCGTACAGTGCCGTGAAATGTCGCACCAATTTTGGGATATCCTCTGCGCGCTGACGCAGCGCCGGAACCTGAATCGGAAATACTTTCAGTCGATAGTAAAGATCATCCCGGAAGGTCCCTTGTTTCACCATCGCGGGCAAGTCTCGATGCGTGGCCGCGATCAGCCGCACGTCAACCTTGTGCGTACGGTTGCTGCCGAGCCTCTCAAATTCCTGCTCCTGCAAAACGCGCAGCAGCTTCGCCTGAAGTTCCAGAGGGATGTCGCCAACCTCGTCAAGAAACAGCGTGCCTTTGTCGGCCAGCTCGAACCGTCCCGTTTTTTGAGCGATGGCGCCCGTGAACGCTCCTTTTTCGTGGCCGAACAACTCGCTCTCGAGGAGTCCAAGAGGGATCGCAGCGCAATTCAGTTTCACGAATCCCTTCTCGCTGCGGCTGCCCAGTTTGTGTATCGCACGCGCAACAAGTTCCTTGCCGGTTCCGGTCTCTCCCAGGATCAACACGCTGGAATCAGTAGGCGCAACTACAGAAACGAGGCTCAACGCCGTCTTTAACACCTGGCTTTCTCCGACGATTTCGCCAAACTCAGCTCGAATTTCCTCTTCGAGATAGCGCCTCTGTTTCGTCTCCTTGTCTCTGTCCTTGACGGCCTTTTCGTAAGCCAACGCATTTTCAACCGCAATGGCCACCTGGCGGGACACTTGTTCGAGAAATTCCACGTCCTCTTTCCGGAACCCTCTTTCCGACCGCTTGAGGGCGCTCAACACACCGAGCACTCCGCTTCTGCCGATCAGTGGGAGATCACAACCCGACTTCAAGCCTTCCGCCCTGATCCTTTCATAGAAAAACCGACCCACTTCGTTGCCGAAGCTATCGGAATCGTCCCGAACTTCTTCCAACCTGTTAAAATGCTGGCTCTTCCCGGTCCGAAACGCCTTGCCGCAGATCGAACCATGAATCGGTATGATCGCTCCGTCACAAATGGCCCCTCGCGACTCGGGGTTGTAGAGGATAGTCAGCCGCAATTTCCCACTTTCGGCATCCGGTCGAAGCAGAGAACAAAAATCGGATCGCGTTACCTTCAGTAGATTGGTAGAAAGCACTTCCACCAAACGCCGCAGGTCCAGCTTGGAAGTCATGCTATTCGTAATTTCGAGAAGCAATCGCAGCCGGTCGCGTTCGCGCCGCAACTCCTCTTCGTTCATGTGCCGCTCAATCGCGATACCGGTTATATAGCTGGAGTTCTCAATCAACTGCAGATCATTGGCCCCGGGCCTGCGTGATTCACGATAATTGATGGAAAATGTGCCGAGTGCCTTGCCTTCGCTTGTGAACAACGGACGCGACCAAACGGAACGAATGCCATAGGGCAACATGCGCTCGCGATAATTTTCCCAGACGGGATCCGTTAGGACGTCGGTTACATACACCGGCTCCCGGCGATAAATCGCTGTGCCGCAGGAGCCCCCTTGAGGACCGATAACCATAGTCCCTGCATGAGCGATGAAGCCGGGAAGACTTGGCGCCGCAGCGCAATAAAGTTCCTTGCCGTCCTCATCGGGAAGCCAGATCGTGCAAAACATACCTTCGGCCTGCGACTCAACTAACTGCGCAATGTTCGTCAGCACTTCAGGCAGCGGAGAACCCGCAAAAATCAGTTTTTGCAGGCTGAGGACAGACTCACTCGAAAACAGCCCGGGCTCGCCCGTTGCCGGAGCCTCTAGCAATGAGATTTCTGCGGCAGACAGGACAGCCCTCTCCATGAATCGCCATTCCTTCCAGTTCTTAGATTCGGCGATTCCATCTTGGTTCCAATAAAACACGAACTTGGAGGGGGCTGGCGAGAGACTTGCCGACCTTGTGACCGCTTCCTCAGGAAATTTGCCGCGTTTACTGCGGGCCGATCTCATAGACGCGCTACCCGGCCCGGCCGGAGCGCGCAGCGCTCCGAATCGCACCCGCTAAAAACGTATCGGACGGCATATCCTCGCACGGCGACTGAAACCGTTGCCTGAGGCCCTGTCATAATATACCTTGACACGTATATACTTTGTGGAGTATATACAGGGCATGGCATCAGTGTTCGAAATCATTGCGGAACCGAACCGTCGCGCGATCTTGAGTCTCTTGGTCTCCTCCCAACAATCGGTGGGAGAGATCGAGCGTCAACTGCGTATGTCGCAGCCGACCGTGTCAAAGCACCTGCGCGTGCTGCGCGAGGCCGGTTTCGTGGAGTCCACGGTGGACGCTCAACGCCGTCTGTACCGGTTGAAATCTGAACCATTTCAAGAGGTCGATGCCTGGCTGGATCAGTTCCGCCGGTTCTGGACCGATCACGTGGATGCTCTCGAACGCCTCCTGGACCGCATCGAAGAGCCAACAGCAACGGAAAAGAAGACCAGGAAAAGAGGACGCGGCCCAAACCGCGAACATGACAAAGGAGAACCGAAATGAAAATCAAAGTAACCAGCGTATACGTGGACGACCAGGAGAAGGCCCTGCGCTTCTATACGCAGGTGCTCGGCTTTACAAAGAAGACGGACTTTTCGCAGGGGCCATATCGCTGGCTGACCGTAGCCTCCACTGAGGAGCCGGACGGCACGGAGTTGCAGTTGGCGCTAAACAACAATCCGGCCGCCAAAGCGTATCAGCAGGCGATGTTTCAACAAAGCCAGCCTGCGGCCATGTTCTTCTCCGACGACCTGCAGGCCGAATACGAGCGCATGAAGGGGAGCGGCGCCGAGTTCACCATGCCCCCAACGGATGTGACGGCCTCGACGATTGCCATGCTCAAGGACACCTGCGGCAATCTCATTCAGGTGACGCAGCTGAAGCGCTGGTAGCCGCGCCCGTCGACCAGGAAAGGACCAGCGGGAGAAGAACATGACCAATCTCGAGCAATACACACCGGGTCCTGCCCGCGGAGCGCAGATACGAAAGGACGGAGAGAAATGGACGCTCATTCTCGTCAGAGAGCTGCGCCACTCGCCGGAAAAAGTCTGGCAGGCGCTTACCGACCCGGCGCACCTGCACGAGTGGGCTCCCTTCGACGCCGATGGGAATCTGGGTACGCCTGGAGCCACCGTGAAGCTCACCACGGTGGGTGCGCCCGCGCCGCGTGTTACAGAAACAACCGTCACGCGAGCCGACGCTCCCGACGTGCTTGAGTACACGTGGGGCGGTTTCGATATGCGGTGGCAACTCGAGCCTGTCGGTGGCGGCACGCGCTTGACGCTGTGGACCAACATCGGTCACCGCTTCATAGCCATGGGTGCTGCCGGGTGGCACATTTGTTTTGATGTTCTGGATCGCCTTCTCAGCGAAGCTCCCATCGGCCGCATGGTCGGCCCGGACGCCATCAAGTTCGGCGGCTGGCAGCAACTGAACGCGGAGTACGCCAAGCAGTTCGGCATCGAGTCGCCCAACTGGCCGCCTCAGGTGGCTCAAAGCTCATGAATAAATGGAGGACAAATCATGAAAGAAGTCACCAAACGTTCAATTTTTCGCTGGATTCACATTATCGGTGGCATTCCGATCCTCGGCTACATTTATGACTCGCCGACGGATACTCCAAACTACGCTTGGTCTATTCGGTATGTCTTTCTCCCCGTATTGCTGATTTCAGGATTGTGGATGTGGAAAGGCCATGTCGTTCGACGACTTATTTCGAAGATATGGCCCAACAGAATTGTTGGCATGAAAATGGGACGAGGATTGGAGGCATGAAGATCCAATGAATCCATCGGAGCATATTGATTATCTGATCGCAGGACTCACAGACTGGCGTGGCAAGACGCTCGCCGGCATACGCAAGACTATTCTTGCGGCCGACCGCGAAATCATCGAGGAATGGAAGTGGATGGGCAGCCCGGTGTGGTCTCGCGACGGAATGATCGCGGTTGGCAACGCCCACAAAGACAAGGTGAAACTTACCTTTTCACACGGGGCCAACCTCCCAGACCCTGGCAAACTCTTCAACGCCGGCCTCGGAGGCAACGCCTGGCGAGCGATCGATCTTTTTGAGGGCGACAAGATTAACGAGCGTGCTCTAAAAAATCTCGTCCGTGCCGCCGTTGATTACAATCAGATCAAAATGAAGAGGAAAGCGCCGGTAGGCACCCGAGCGAAAGTACACAAGACCAAGAAGTTGGCAAAGTGACTTCAGCAAATACCCGAAAATGCTTCGCATAGCTAAAGAAATAGGTCTCGACGACCGTCAGTTGTTTCCGCGAGAATCCCAGTTTCACCGCCTTCCTTAGCGAATGACGAAGTACGCGTGGCGGGAGCGCTGCCGATGCTCCCCATAGTGCGGGAAGGGCTTGAGATACCTGTAGGTTTAAGATGAAGAGTTTGGTCGGGGCGCCGGATTCGAACCGGGGGCCTCCTGCGCCC
>CAWAZN010000012.1:0-66383 GCA_963786485.1 uncultured Acidobacteriota bacterium | reverse complement strand
GCACCAGCGCAATATTTTCCGCCACCGTAAAATGCGGAAACAGGCCGGCTTCCTGAATCACATAACCGATGCTCCGCCGCAATTCGATCGCATCCCATTCTGTGGTCGCGCGCCCTTTCACCAGCACACTTCCTGCGGTGGGCGTCAGCATGCGATTAATCAACCGCAACAGCGTCGTTTTGCCGCTGCCGCTGCGTCCCAGCAACACCATTGTCTCGCCGGGATTAATCGTCAGCGAAATGCCGGAAACCAACACCCGTTGTGTGGAATTTTTAGAAAATGCGCCATTCGGCCTGCCGTCCGCTTCCCCAATCGCGGACGAATCGCGATCCCTCGCTCCAGAATCGGACAGCTGCCCGCTTGGACGACTTACCCGCGCCGGCGTACCATGTACACCGTATGTAACCTCGTTAAACTGGATGTTAGCGTTTGCAGGCACTTGGGATTGGGTAGGCATTCGCTATTTGTGTTTACCCCGCCAGCCGCAAGCGCTTACCTTCCGGCAAGCTTCCTGCTCGGGAAGCGGCCCCCGTGTACGTGCAGCAAGGTTCGTGCAAATCATCATAACGAAACGCAGCGTGGAATAAGCAATCAAATCAATGAAAATGCGGATCGCGTCGCTGCATTTTTTTAACGGGCCTTCGATGAATCGTTGGCCAAGACGAGGCATCCAACCGTAGGGAGAAACTTCATGGAATCCCTGGGCACTTCTGTCCGCAAAATCCCTCATCAGCTTTCGCTGCGCCTGCAGCAGGCTCGCAAGCAAACCGATGACCTTTTCGCAATTGTTCGCCCACAAGCTATGTACGATCGCCCCATAGCAGAGCGCCACCGCATCATTTTTTATCTGGGCCATGTGGAAGCTTTCGATTGGAATCTACTCGGGGAACGCGCTTTCGGACTTAAGTCTTTTAATAAAACGTTTGACCACCTGTTTGCCTTCGGAATTGACCCCGTCGATGGGGGTCTACCCAGCGACCAACCTTCGGAATGGCCGAGCCGTGAAGAGGTCGACACATACAACGCCAAATTGCGCGCACAGCTTGATTCCGCCATTCAGGTGGCGCTCTCGCAAACGGGCCCTGGCTCCGCGGATCTGCTGGAAATGATCGAAACCGGCATTGAGCACCGCCTGATGCATGCCGAAACTTTGGCGTACATGCTCCATCGCCTGCCCAGCGAGCGTAAAGTGCCAGCGCCTCCGGACTTTGATTGGAAAACTGGGCAAGTGAAATCGCGCCTGGTGGAAATTCCCGAGGGCCGTACCCAGTTGGGACTATCTCGGTCCACGGGTGAAGAATTCGGATGGGACAACGAATTCGAGGCTCGCACAGCAGTAGTCCCCAAATTCGCTATCGACTCGCAGAATGTCACCAACCGTGACTTCATGCGGTTTATGCAAGCGGGCGGGTACGCAAATCGCGCCATCTGGACGACTGAGGCTTGGGACTGGAAAGAGAAGCATCACATCTCGCATCCTTCATTCTGGAAGCGCCATGGGAATCTGTGGAGCTACACCACTATGTTCGGCGATATTCGGCTGCCCATGGATTGGCCGGTGTACGTAAGTCAGGCGGAAGCCGCAGCCTATGCAAAATGGTTAGGTCGTCGACTCCCTACCGAAGAACAATTTCACCGCGCCGCCTACGGCGCTCCTAAGGGAGCCAAAGAACGCAAATATCCGTGGGGCGACGCGCAGCCATCCGAGCTGCACGGAAATTTTGATTTCAAACACTGGGATCCTTCGCCCGTGGGCGCGCATCCGAGTGGTGCCAGCGCGTTTGGCGTGCACGATCTGGTCGGTAACGGGTGGGAATGGACACGCACGGTTTTCGCTCCGTTTGAAGGTTTTAAACCGCGCGAATTTTATCCCGGCTACTCTGCAAACTTTTTTGACGGCAAACACTTCGTGATGAAAGGCGGCTCTTCCCGGACAGCCGCTTGCATGTTGCGGCGAAGCTTTCGCAATTGGTTTCAACCGCATTATCCGAACGTTTACGCAACCTTCCGTTGCGTGGAAGATTGAAAATAACTAAGTCATTCATGGGAGACTTATGCCAACGCAATCGTTCCGGGCAGCGAATGCGATACCGAACCCCCTTGTTGCCGAACCGATCGTAACGGAATCGGGTAATGGCGTGCGGCGCGTGGAGCGTCGCTCCGTCGATCGCGGCGTTGAATTTCGCCTCGTGGAGTCACACGCGCCCGACCGAGCGGTGCGCAGCACCGATAATCGACTGTCGCGCCACGTTGCGGAATTCGCCGCGGACGTGCGCGCCAGTTTGACCATCGCGGGCCAGCGCGAACTGCCCTCGAAATATTTGTACGACGAGCTTGGTTCGGCGCTCTTTGAAGCTATCTGCGTGTTGCCGGAATATGGCGTCACCCGCGCGGATGCCCGATTGCTCCAACGCTACGCGAACGAAATCGTGAATCGCCTGCCTTCCCCGATACAAGTAGCCGAACTTGGCAGCGGTAGCGGAAAAAAGACGCGCTGGATTCTGGAAGCGCTGGCCAAGCGGCAGCGCACCTATTACTACCCGATTGAAATTTCAGCGTCGGCTTTGGCGGCGTGCGAAAAAGAGATGGGGCAGATCGATCTGGTCAGCGTGGTCGGCTATGAGAAAACTTATCTCGACGGTCTGCGCGCGGTGGCCAGTCGCCGCGACTCACAGGATCATTTGCTAGTGCTTTTTCTAGGCAGCACCATTGGCAATTTCGACCGCGAAGCGGGCAACGCCTTCCTGCGCGAAGTGCGTAAACAACTGCGCCCCGGCGATGCTCTGCTGCTCGGCACTGACTTAGTCAAAAATGTCGAGACACAGCTTCTGGCCTACGACGATCCCGCCGGCGTAACTTCCGCTTTCGATCTGAACATATTGGCGCGCATCAATCGCGAACTGGGCGGAAATTTCGATCTTTACCAATTCAAACACGAGGCACGCTGGAACTCCCAAGAGCGCCGAATCGAAATGCATCTGCGCTCGCTCACCGAGCAAACGGTAATCATCCGCGAAGCAAACCTGAAGATCACCCTGCGCGCCGGCGAAACCATCTGGACGGAAAGCTCGCACAAATACTATTCAGACGACGTGTTTGAAATGGCGCAAGGCGCAGGCTTTACCTGCACCCAGCAATGGATCGACCAGGAATGGCCCTTTGCGCAAAACCTGCTGGTCGCCGAGTAGCGTCAAAACGTCAGCCAAATTGGCGCGCCGATGGTACAAATTGGCACCGCAAAGGGAGCGAGTCGCGCAGTGAATTTGATTCAGACGCGACAGAAATTCGTTAGAGTGCTCTGCAGAGGATGTTCGGTCATGCAGAGTGAATTGCAACTACGGCTCGCGGTAGAAGAGGACACACCGAGACTGAAGATATTGATCGATGCGTCGGTACGCGCTCTGCAAGCCGAAGATTATTCCGCGTCGCAAATCGATCACGCGCTGCAAACCGTTTTCGGGGTAGACAGCCAACTGATCGCCGACCGCACCTACTTCGTAGTCGAAGCCGAAACCGCAATGCGAGAGGAACTCGCGCTCGCCGGATGCGGCGGTTGGAGCCGCCGCAAGAAACTTTACGGTGGCGATGCGTGGACCGAACAGCGTTTTGAGTTACTCGATCCGGCCGTCGATGCCGCCAAGATTCGCGCCTTCTTCATCGCCCCGGAGTTTGCGCGCATGGGAGTTGGAACACGCATTTTGCAAGCCTGCGAAGAAGCAGCATTTGCGGAGGGCTTTCGGCGTTTTGAGATGGGCGCTACGCTGACGGGAGTGAAACTCTTCGGCGCTCGCGGTTACGTGGAACTGGAACGAATCGCGCTCGATGTTGGCGGAGGCGAATCGATTCAAGTGGTGCGCATGGAAAAACGCGTTGGCGACCAATTGTAAATTTATTCAATCGTGGGAGTTGTTCGGCGGAGATGTTCTGAAGCCTGAAGTTGATCAAAAATTAGATTTGCTCGATGCGCCAGACCAAGCGAGTTGTCCACGTTTTATCATTTGTAAGATCGACGCGCCAGATGGGCATGATTTGCGAACCTTGGTAGACGCGCTCAAAACCCTCTTCCGATTCGGAAACGGTTTCGATGGGGGCGATCCAGAAACACGCACTGTTCGGCGCGGCCAGGGTGACACGCACGCGCTGCCAGCCATCTTCAATTTTCAAAGTGTTGGCGGGCAGTTCGCCGCTGAAACGCAAATCTTCGCGGCGCGAACCGGATTCAAAGAAGCGGTCATTGGCACCGGGAGCGAGAAAATTAATCACCGACTCGAGCCCTAGGACTAGCGATTGCCCCGGGAGCGAATTGTCTCCAGCACCAGCGGCTTCGCCATTCTTCGGTGAAATTTTCAGATTCAGTTCGCAGGCAATTTCGCAACCGTGCGGAGCGGGTCCAAAGGAAAAGCGTTTCGTCAGCGTGAAGTTTGGCGAGAGTCTGCCGTCTCTGGTAAGCGCAGCGATGGCGCCTTCGCGAAAAAGCTCGGCATCGTGCGGCGATGAAGATTTCGTCGCGTAGGTTCCTGCTGCAAAACCTGGATCTTCCTGCAGTTGCAGCGCGTCGTAATCGTCCTGAGTTTTCGCCGGATCGAAAAACAGCACGCGAAACGAGTTGCGCGGCCAATGATCGTAGCGGAGAAACTTTTCGAGGCCGCTTTCCTTCACCCGGGTTTGTTCATGAATGCTGGAAACTTGTCCGACGGTTTGTGAGGCCGCGGCGCGCACGCGGGCGTGGTACGCCTCCGGTCGCCGGGCAATGGAGTTGATGAGCGTGGCGCTGCTGGGGCGGAAGTCAAAGAAGGCGATGGTCGCGCCGTCGCTGGGCTTCAGCAGCGCTTGCGATTCCGGCGAGGTGAAGAGTAATTCGGTACTGCCGTCGGCGTCATAGTCCAGCGATTCCACGCGGGCCATGGTGGATCCGGGAGTGTTGCGGTCGGCGATGGCTTCGGCACGAATCAAGTTGCGCCACAGGTCGGTGCGCAGGTGCGGCGCGTAGAGCCCGCCGAAAACGCCGTGCCAATACGCATCGTTGCACTGCGCGCGAAGCAGAAAATCGCGCGCTTCGAGAAGTTCTTCGGCGGCAGGAGAACCAGCGCGGCGGCTTGGCGCAGCGGCCACGCGACTGGAGGCGCGCAGCATTTTTTTATTCAAGAGATTGGATTCGGCGTATTTGCGGAAGAAGCCACGCCAGGTACCGCCTCGCAAGAATGAAATGACCTCGGGGCGATTGCCAAATTCCTTGAGGAGCGCCTGGTAGCGAAGGCGAGCGCTGGTGGGGAGCACCCACTCCATCATTTCGGTGTAGGAAGCGGTGGGTAAATCGGCGCGGCCGGCGGGATCGTGGTGCGCCAAATATTCGGATGGCGTGGAAAGTTGCAGCCAATCAGAACTTTGTTCGAGGGCGGTGAAGAAATTTTCGAGCCAGCCGTCGGTGTAGCAGTGCTTGAAGGTTTCAGGCCAGACACCGAATTTTTCCATGTCGTCGCCCATGGCCGCGACACCACCGGGATGAGTGTTGGCGGCTTCGCGGAGCCAAGCGATGGATTCTTCGACTCCGCCGAAGGGCAGGAGGTAGCGCAGTTTTTTCTGGCCGGCGAAAAGGGTGATGGTTTTTCCGTGGTCCTCGGCGAGATAGGTGCGGAAGAGTTCTTCGGGGGCGAAGCCGGCGGAATGAAAATGAATATCGTCCAGCAGCGTATAGGCCACGCCGGCGTGGTGCAGAGTGGAGGGCAGCTGCGGCTCCCAGACGCGTTCGGCAAGCCAAGCGCCCGCGGGACGCTCGCCGAAGTGATGCTCGATGTAGGCAGTTAGGCGAATGATTTGTTCGCGCTGATCGTCTGGGGGGATGCTGACGAGAATCGGTTCGTAGAAGCCGCCGCCAACCATTTCCACCTGTCCGCGCTGGACTAAATCATGGAGTTGGGCGAAATATTCGGGTCGATTTTTTTCGAGCCATTGCAGGAGTGGTCCGGAATAGTGCAGAGCGATGTGAATTTGCGGATGCTTGGCGAGAAGTTCTACGAAGGGAAGGTAGGATTTTTCGTAGCAGGAAGCGAAGACGCTGCCGAAATTGCCGCAAGGCTGGTGCGCGTGGATAAGTAACGTGAGATGAAACTTCGACGAAATGGGGGGCGGCGTGAGGGGCGGCATGAGACCGGGTGCTCTCTCTTTAGCATATTACCCTTCGGGTCGGACGTGGTGCTGGAGCCGTGGGCGGGTGCGCAATGCACACCGTGGTTTGATGCGAGGTGTGGAGGATTGGTCGCGGTGCAGGGGTTCGACAGAAAAAAATGGCGGCAATGCCGCGAAAAATATAACGCAGAGACACAGAGGACGCAGAGTTTCGCAGAGAAGGAACAAGACCCGGTTTAGGATCGTGCTAGTGGGTCGAGAGCCAAGTTAGGATTTTGGTTAGGGCTTCGGTGGCGAAGGTTTCCTGAATTACGCCGTATTCGCTGGGAGAGCCGGTCTCGCTGTGTTGGAAGAGATGGTTTAGGTTGGGGAGTTCGGCGACTTCGAAGTCTTTGTTTTCGGCGGCTTCGAGGGCGGATTGGATGAGTGGCAGATTTTCTGCGCTGGGGACTTGCAGATCTTTGTCGCCGTCGAGAGCGAGTACGGGAACGGTGAGTTGTTTCAATGTTGGGGTGGGATCGTAGTCAAGGAAGTAGCGGAACCAGGGGCTGCTGATCATTTTGATTTGTGATTCGAGGGCGGGCGGGGGCATGGCGTTGGCCATGCCGGTGGAACGGACCAGGTCGTTCAGCTTTTTTTCTGCGGCGGCAGGATCTTTTTCCTGGCGGACCAGACCGTAAGCTTCGCGGTCGAAGGCCAGGCTAGCGTTGATTTGTTCGTCGCTGAGGCCGCCGGCTTGGGCGATTAGTTTGGATTGCAGCAGGAGCGTGTCTTCCCCTTTGAGGGCCGGCGTAGCTAACAGGACGATCCAGGAAATTTGCGGCGTCGGGCGAGTCGCGAGCGTTGCGGCGATCAGTCCGCCTTCGCTGTGTCCGATGATGCCGAGTTTCTTGGTGTTTACGTCGTGGCGAGTTTTCAAGAAAGTGACGGCCGCTTCGGCGTCGGCGGCGAAATCTTGCGTGGTGGCGCTGGCGTAATCTCCGGTGGAGGCGCCGATGCCACGCTTGTCGTAGCGGAGAACCGCGTAGCCGCTGCGGGTGAGCGCGTCGGCGAGAATTAGAAATGGGTGTTGGCCGGCGATGGTTTCGTCGCGATCATGCGGGCCGGAGCCGGCGATGAGCAGAACGACCGGAAACGGTGCTGCGGTGCGCGGGGTGGTAAGCGTACCGGTGAGTACGATGTTGGCTTTGGTGTTGGAGAAAGTCACTTCTTCTTCGACGTACGGATAAGGTTTTGTGGGAGTTTGCGGACGAGATAATTCGAGCGGCTGATTCTGGCGAACGAAAGTTAATTTTTGCGGGACGCCGGATTGCGTCCAGGTGCCGCTGATGGAATCTTTGGGGGCATTGATGGCGCCCTCGAATGTGCCACCGACTCCGGGAATTTCGAAGGTGAGCGCGGATTCTTTTTGCACGACGTGGCTGGCGGGGAGACCATTCACCCCTTGATCGAGACTGTCGAGCGCGGCGACTAGATTTTTCTTGTCGTCGTGTGAGATGTGGAGTTGCAGGCGAAGACGCAGGCCGGTGGTTTCGAGCGCGCCTTGCCAAGTGCCTTCGGAAGAAAAGATTGTGTCAGATTTGCGGCCAGCGATTCCGGGAGCTTCGCGTCGGAAGGTGATGGGAATTTTTACGCCGCCCTGGCTCCAGGTGCCTTCGAGGGATTGGTGAGTGGGAGTGAGTTTGCCTTCGAAACTGGCGCCGGCGTTGGGGACTTCGAAGCTGATCGTGGTGTCGGTGTTCTTTACGCCGGAGGCGTCTATGCCATAGACGGCTTGGTCGAGGCTGTCGAGTTTGGCGTGGAGTTGGCCGTCGGGAGTCTTGGTGAGGTGCAGGATCATGTGGATGGCGGCGTCGCCGGCTTTTAGGGTGCCGGCCCAGTGGCCTTCCAGGGTGGGGAGGGGGCGAGTTGGTGGTGGTGTGGTGGATTGGGCGAAAGACTTGTGAGGAGAGAGAATCCACAGCAACGCTAGCAATGCGTAGCGGCATATTTTGAGATTGGTTTGAGGGGCGACTGCGGTCAAGTGGGCTCCGGGAGCGGTGGCGCGATTGGAATTTGGCGCTTTATTGTAGATGATTGCGGGCGCGAAAGAGTTGGACTGAGCTGGTGGCGCGGGGGGGAATAATGCAGTGAAGATGCACAGGCAGAATCGGCTGTGCCACGTGGGGTATTAAGCGAGGTAAGGGGAAAGCAGAGATGGAGTTGCGGACTGTCGAATACAAACGTCACGAATACTTTTGGAATGATGAGGGACCGCAGACGCCCGTCACATGTCACGTTGGAAATCTACTCACATTTATTTACGACATTCCCTATTTTGCCGCATGTGGTATTTGTCCACCACTCCACATCATGAATCAGATACTCGCTACGGGAGGAGGCGCAGGAGGAATGAGTCCGGGGGCATCCTGGCAACCATTCACAATTTCAGAAGAAGAATTCACTTCGCTTGCAGAAGCCATTGTAAATGCGGATGTACAACAGATCAGAGCGCAGTCCCGCTACGCGTTCCGCTCCATGAAATTCGATCCCGCTTTCGATCACATCCAAGACAGATTTCAGTGGTCGAAGGCGGTCTGGAATAAGCATCGCGAAAGTTACCACAAAAGAATATGAACGACCTCTGGGTTGGTTACAGGCGGAAATACGATTGCCAGTGCGGGCCACATAGTCAGGCGATTGACTTGGGCGGGGGCGTGTGGAAGGCTGGCTGCGGGTTCGAGGGGAAATATGCGGGTAACGGCTAAGGGTGAGTATGCTTCGCAGGCGGCGCTGCATTTGGCGCTGCAATGGCCGGAGGTGGTGACCATTCAGGAGATTGCCAGCCGGCATCACATTCCTTTGAAATATCTGGAGCAGATTTTGTTGGAGCTGAAGCGCGGAGGAGTTTTGGAGAGCCGGCGCGGAGTGAAGGGCGGGTATACGCTGGCGCGTCCGCCGGCGAAGATTTCTGTGGGAGAAGTCTTGCGGATTGTGGATGGAGCTTTTGCAGAATCGAGTTGCACGCATTCTGCGGAGCGGTTGGGCACGACGTGTGTGGAAGGCGAGAGTTGTGGGTTGAAGTCGATGTGGGGAGATGTGCAGGTGGCGGTGGAGAAGATATTGTTTGCGACGTCGCTGGAGGATGTGCGGGAGCGGACGTTGCGTGGGCGAGGGGTGGGCGTGGCAAAGTTTGAGGAGATTAAGATTCGAAGATGAGCTCGCGGAAAAAATCCTAGGGCTTAACGCAGAGATCACAGAGGCGCAGAGTACGCAGAGAAGAGCAAAAGCGCCGGGACTAAAGCCCGGCCGCTACAAAATCAAAGGCGGAGTTGCGCGGGGCACGGCATGCCGTGCCCCTACGAAAGGCTTCGCCGCGGATTATTTTTTGGCGTAGTAGTCGGAGTTTATTGGGGTGTAGCTGGTCCACTTTTCGGGCAAGTCTTCTAGGGCGAAGATGGCGGTTACGGGGCAGACGGGGACGCAGGCGCCGCAGTCGATGCACTCAACGGGATTGATGTAGAGTTGCTTTTCGGTGTCGTGGCCGGGCTCGTCTTTGCGGGGGTGGATGCAGTCCACCGGGCAAACGTCGACGCAGGCGGAATCTTTGGTGCCGATGCAGGGCTCGGCGATTACATAAGCCATTTACAGCTCCTTATACAGTGCCAATATGAGGGTTGCCGGGGGAAATTTGTTGCGCAGCGCCCCTGCCGGCGAAACCTTTTTGTGAGCTGCGGGTCTGACTGAGTAGCAGCTTAATTACGATTGTACGGGACGTAGATGGGATTCTCAACTGGGTGGGAGAGGTGCCAAATGCAGTTGGACGGGCTGCGCCGCAGTGCGGAAGCAGAAAGGCGTCCGCCTCAGAAGGCGGCCGCTACAAAGGCCAAGTCTGGGCGCGGTAGAATGGTGGAGCGAGGGATCATGACGAAGGTCGGACGCATGGTGTTGGCTGGATTTTTGATGGCGGCGATTTGTGGTGGGGCGGTGCCGCAGACTAAGGGTGGGTCGAGTGCAGGGAGTGGTGCTGCGGGATCGAGTAAGGCCGCGGCCGTGGTGAAAGATCCGGAGATGATTGATGCGGCTGGCTACCAGGCCTTGTTGGCGAAATATAAGGGGCAACCGCTAGTGATTACGTTTTGGGCTACGTGGTGCGAGCCTTGCCGGGCAGAATACCCGATGTTGAATGAGTTGGCGAAGCAGTATGCGCCACAGGGATTGAAAGTGGTGGGCGTCAACCTGGATCAGGATGGAGATTTGATTTTGACGCGTCGCTTTATGGCCCGGTATAAACCGATATTTCCGAACTACCGGAAGACCGATGGCGGGGAGAAGGAATTTATTGGCGCGGTTTACCCTGGGTGGAATGGGGCGATTCCGGCTTCGTTTTTTTATGCGCGGGATGGCCGGCAGATTGGGAAATTGCTGGGGGAGTCGAATCGAGATACGTATGAGGCGGCGATTCGGACAGTGCTGAGTTCGGGGTCGGGAAATTAGAGGGGACCGGAAATAACTTTTTTGTGGGCGCAACTTGAGGTCGGCGCGAAGAGTCCAAGTGACGTGGGTCTTGCGCTTTTTTGGATTGATTTTTCCTTCCGTTGAGTTCTGCACAGGCAAGAATGCCTGTGCTACCTAAAATATCGGAGACAGCTATGGTAGATACCAAGGGGAATCGAGTTACTTATCTGGGGCACAGCGTTTTTTTGCTGACTACCGCTTCCGGGAGTGTAGGGATTATCGATCCGTTTTTGCAGAATCCGAATTGTCCCAAAGAGTTCAAGGAGCTGAAGAAACTGGATGTGATTTTTCTGTCGCATGCGCACGGGGATCACCTTGGCGATACGGTGGAGTTGGCGAAGAAACATAAGGCGTCGGTGGTTTCCATTTTTGAAACGGGAGAGTGGCTGGGGAGCAAAGGGCTGGAGAAGCAGAGCAGGGGGATGAGTAAGGGCGGGACGCAGAAAGTGGGCGAGTTTCAAGTGACGATGACGCATGCGTTTCATTCGAACTCGATTGAGGATGGCGGGCAGATGTTGAATGCCGGCGAACCGGCGGGACTCATTATTCGTATGCCCGGAGGATTCACGATTTATCACGCGGGGGATACTTGCGTGTTTGGGGACATGAAGATTATTGGGGAATTGTACAAGCCGGACGTGGCGCTGCTGCCGATTGGAGACTATTACACGATGGGACCTCGGGAAGCGGCGTACGCGGTGAAGTTGCTGGGCGTGAAGAATGTGGTGCCGATGCACTATGCGACGTTCCCGGCTTTGACGGGGACGCCGGAGGAATTTAAGAAAGAGTGCGCGGGGGTTGCGGGGGTTACGGTGCATGTGTTGAAGGGCGGGGAGAGCTTGGGTGGAAGTGCGGCGGCTGGCGGGCGCGGGGATTGATGCGGTTGAAACGAAAAGATAGAAGATAACGCAGAGGGCGCGGAGATTCGCAGAGAAGTCAAAGACCGCACCCACGGAACCAGTGGGTGCGGCACCCTGACGGAGTGGTGCGTGGCGGCGGTGGAAGAAAGCAGATCCCTCGCTGCGCTCGGGATGACAGGTCTTCTTTCGGAACGCTATGAGGGCTAGCGCACGAGGTTGCGGAGGAAGAAGACCACGTTGGCGGGGCGCTCGGCTAGGCGGCGCATAAAGTAGGGGAACCAGTCGCGGCCGAACGGGATGTAGACGCGAACGCGATAGCCGTCGGCGACCAATCGTCTTTGCAGGTCGGTGCGCACGCCGTAGAGCATTTGAAACTCGAAGTCGTCTTTGGTGATTTTTTTGGCGGCGGCGAAGCGGATGGTGGCGCCAATCATGCGGGGGTCATGCGTGGCGATTCCGTGATAAAAGCCGCTAGGCAAGAGCGTTTGCATGATGCGGACGTAGTTGGCGTCGACGTCGGATTTTTTTGGATAGGCTACGTCGGCGGATTCCCGGTAGGCCCCTTTACATAAGCGGATGCGGCAGCCGTAAGAGAGCAGATCGCGCACATCGTCTTCGGTGCGGTACAGACTGGATTGCACGACGGTACCGATCGCGGGGTTTCTGGCGCGGACGCGTTTGACGAGCTCAATGGTGCGCTGCGTGTAGACGGAGCCTTCCATGTCCACGCGGAGAAAACTGTCGCAGGCGGAGGCGCGCTCCACAACCGAGAGGACCAGGCCTTCGCAGAACTCCACGCTTAGATCCAGGCCCATCTGCGTGAGCTTGCAGGAAACGTTGGCCTGCAGCTCCTCTTTTACGATGCGCTCAAAAATTTCCAGGTAAGCGTCGCGGGCGCGTTGCGCGTCGGCGGTGGTGGCCACATTTTCGCCAAGGTAATCGAGGCTGACCATCATGCCGGCGCGGTTGCACTCTTTGGCGGCGGCCAGCGCTTCGTCCAGCGTTTCACCGGCGACGAAGCGGTGAGACATCCGCTTGGTGGTGGAGTTGGTGGTTACCCAGTTGGCAAAACCCTTGGACTCGGAGAGCTTCAGAAGCGTCGATCGGAGCATGCGAATATGATTATGGCGCTTGTTATCGGTTCGACAATGGGATTTTGTTCGGTGTGACTACGAAGCGGTCACTGGCAGCGGAGCCTTCGCGGGACGCTGGGAGGCGGCCTCAAAACCGGCTAGACGCTCGGCTTCCTGTTGGGTGTCGAGAAATTTTTCGGCGTCGAGAGCGGCCATGCAGCCGGAGCCGGCCGCGGTGACAGCCTGGCGGTAGCGGTGATCCTGCACGTCGCCGGCAACGAAAACTCCGGGGACGGTAGTTTTGCTGCCGTTGCTGGCTATTAGATAGCCGTTGGCATCCATTTCAATTTTGCCCTTGAAGACCGTGCTGTTGGGCGTGTGGCCGATGGCCACGAAGACGCCGTCCAGTTTGATTTCGCGAATTTCGTTGGTCTCCGGGTGGCGCAGGCGGACACCGTCCACGGCTCCGTTGCCGTGGCCAAGGATTTCTTCGACGATGGCAGGCGTGACGAACTCGATTTTTTCGTTGGCGCGGGCGCGGTCGATCATGATTTTCGACGCGCGGAAGTCGCTGCGGCGATGAATCAAGTACACCTTGCTGGCGTAGCGCGTCAGAAAGTTGGCCTCTTCCATGGCGGAGTCGCCGCCGCCGACTACGGCGATGGGCTTGTTGCGGAAGAAAAAACCATCGCAAGTGGCGCAGGTGGAGACGCCGTAGCCGAGGAGTTTGCGTTCGGATTCCAGGCCCAAAGTGCGCGCGGAGGCGCCGGACGCCACGATGATAGTCTTGGTTTCGTAAGTATCCTTGCCGGCGATGACTTTGAACGGGCGCTGGGTAAGATCGACTTCGTTTACAACTCCAGCTTTAAACTCGGTGCCAAATTTTTTGGCCTGCTTGCGCATGTTTTCAATGAGTTCAGGACCAAGAATGCCCTCGGGGAAGCCGGGGAAATTCTCCACCATGGTGGTGAGACTGAGCTGGCCGCCGGGTTCCTGGCCATCAATGACCATAAGCTTCAGGTTGGCGCGGGCGGCATAGATGGCTGCGGTTAGGCCGGCGCAACCGCTTCCGATAATGACCACGTCGTACATTCGCGTTCTCCCCAGCTATTAGATTCCGGTGGCGTGCGCCAGATACATACTGCTTGCCTACACAATGCTCACGCGAGTTTATTGTAGCATTCCAGGCACATAAGCGTGGCGGCGTACCGCCAAGGGCTGCCACGCCCTACCAAAGCGGCTCTAACGCTGTCTTGCATTCGGTACCACTATTAGATGAGGAGAACTGCCCATGGATGCGCGATACCCGATCGGTGATTTTGAGATGGAAAAAGATGTAACCGCGGCCAAGCGTCAGAAGGCGATCGCGGAGATCAACGAAGCGCCAAAAAAATTGCGAGTGGCGGTGGCCGGATTAAACGACGCGCAATTGGATACACCCTATCGCGAAGGCGGGTGGACCGTGCGGCAACTGGTGCATCACGTGGCGGACAGCCACGTAAACGCGTACATCCGTTGGCGGCTGACCGCGACGGAGAAAGAGCCCACCATCAAGCCCTATGACGAAAAGCGGTGGGCGGATTTGGCGGACGCCAAAAGCATGCCCGTAAAGGTTTCACTCGATTTGCTCGACGCGATCCACGAGCGGTGGGTAAACCTGCTGCGACAAACTCCCGAAGCGGATTTCACCCGCACACTGATGCATCCGGAACACGGTGTGCGTCCGGCGAACTGGATTGTATTTTTGTATGCCTGGCACGGGAAACATCACGCGGCGCACATCACGGAACTGCGCAAACAGAAGGGCTGGTAAGGAGCTTTTGCCCGACGGGGCCGGGGGAATCATCGAGCGCACCCAAACGAATCCGTGGCGAACCGACGTTCCTGTTCAACGAAATGCGTAGTATGCATGGCCAACTGGCGCGGGCTACGCGCAGCGGTGTACGATAATTTGTGTGCGTGTTGACGCAAACAGATTGATGCGCATCAGGAGACGGAATGAGCCGAGCAGCAGGAACGTACGCGATTTTTGAAACCACGCAGGGCGATATCGTGATTCGATTGCTGGACAAGGAAGCGCCGAAGACCGTGGAGAATTTCATCGGACTCGCGGAAGGAACCAAAGAATTCGGCAGCAAGAAAGAAAAGCGGCCCTTTTATGACGGACTGGGGTTTCACCGCGTAATTCCCGATTTCATGATTCAGGGCGGATGTCCGGAAGGCAGCGGTCGCGGCGGGCCGGGCTATCAATTCGCGGATGAGTTTCATCCTTCGCTGAAACATTCGAAGGCTGGCAAACTTTCCATGGCGAATTCGGGGCCAAACACCAACGGGAGTCAGTTCTTTATCACCGTGGCGGCAACGCCCTGGCTGGATAACAAACACACTATTTTCGGCGAAGTAGTGGAAGGCCAGGACGTAGCGGATAAAATTTCAAAATTGCCGCGCGATTCCGGCGATCGTCCGAAGACTCCGGTAACGATCAAGAAGCTGCGCATTGAGCGCGTTGCTGCCTGAAGCTTGGAATCACACGGATAAGTAAGTAGCATTTCATGCGCGGCGTGTTGCTCTAATGAGCGTAACGCCGCGCCTTTTCACTTTGGACGGAGTGCTGTGATGCTTTCTGCCGATCGCATGCTGCGTGTTTTTATTGAACTGTGCTTCGTTGCGCTGGGCGCTCTGGTGGTTTGGATGGGTGTGACCGGGCACATCCGTTTCGATCGGCGATCGTTGGGTTGGCTGGCGGTCAGCGTGATCATTGTGTTTTGGGGTGCGCGGGGTTTGCTGAAGCCCACGAAATTATTATCGCGTGCAGAAAATTGGACGCGGGGAATTTCGCTGGTGTTGCTGGGATTGTTGATGCTGACGATTACGCGCGTGCCGTTTAGCTGGGTTGGCCCGCTACTGGCGGCTGCTGGAACATTGTTGGCGGTGCGAGGCCTGGCGGGGGCGATGCTGATTTTCGGAGAGAAGCCGGCTCGCGCGTAACGGAAATGCGTCAAGTCGAAGTCTAAAGCCAAAGCGCCGGGACCCTTCCTGCATCAAGGTGAACTAAAGCCCGGCCGCTACAAGGTCTCCATATCTCTTTGTCTCCCATAATCTTTGCTCGTGTTCCAAGTCGGGTTGGATATAATGCCGGGCACAAGCGGCCTGCATCCCTACCAGTGGGTCAGCGCGCCCTGGCCGGATTGCGTATTCGCAGAAAAATCTCGACAGCAGTTTTTAGGGAGAAAGACATGTTAAAGGAATTCAAAGAATTTGCGATGCGCGGAAGCGTTGTCGATCTGGCGGTCGGCGTGGTGATCGGCGCGGCTTTCGGGAAGATTGTGACGTCGTTGGTGGACGACATCATCATGCCGCCGATTGGGCGGATCGTGGGGCACGTGGACTTTTCCAACTTGTTCCTGAGCCTGAATGGAAGCCACTACGACACGCTAACCCTGGCGAAGGCCGCCGGTGCACCGACGCTGAACTACGGAAATTTTCTGAACAATGTGGTGAACTTTCTGATCGTGGCGTTCGCGATTTTTATCGTGATTCAGCAAATAAATCGCTTCCATAAAAAGCCGGCTCCTCCTCCAGCCCCGGCGACGAAAGCTTGTTCGCAGTGCACCCTGGACATTCCATTGGCCGCCAAGCGCTGCCCGCACTGCACGGCGCAGCTCGCGTAATCGACTTGCAATAACATAAAGGGAGGCGCATGCACGCGCCCCCCTTTGTTGTAAGGCTTCCCTGCTGCCACCTGTCTGCTGAAAAAACTTCAGCGCGGGGCTTTGCTCTTCTGGTTGGAATCCAGATGCGCTTTCAACCGGAGGATCACTTCTTCTTCGCGGCCTTCGTCCATTTCCTTCTTCACTTCTTCCAACGCGAAATGCACCACGTCGTGGTGATGCAATTCCTGCCCGGCGCCCAGCGAGTCGCTGAAGCGCAGCCACAGCCGGTGCAGCAGGCTCACTTCATTCGCGGAGAGATTGGGCGCGTGCGGCCCCAGGACTTTGTAAGACTTGTCGCCGTTGGGTAGATGGATTTCCAGGTTGAACTGCGGCTTTTGATCGCCGAGATTTTCCCACGCGGTGCCGATTTCTCTCGCCTGCTCTTCGGTGTTTTCCTTGGCGGACTGTCCAAACACAATGGTGCTGGATTGCAGCGAAGTAGCGGCGCGCAGGATGCCGTCCCACAGATCATTGGACGCAACAATGGCCAAGCGAATGGATTTGCCGCGCTTTTCCGCCATGGAAAGCGCTTGCGAGAAAAGCTGCTGCTCGATGCTGCCAAAAAGTTGATCGGCGTCCAGTTCATATTCGCCAGAGGTCAGACGGCGCAACAAGCGAATGTGCAAGACCACCACATCGCGGCGGCCAGGTTTAACGCGGTCCAGCACATTGCCCAGATGGTAGAGGTGATACTGATTGCTGATGGGCACCAGGATATTTCCAGGACGCGCGCCGACGCCCTCCGGCGTCAGGCCGCCTTCAGTTTCCAAGTTGAACTGATCCATCTCCACATGGATGGCGCCACCGCTGCGCGCGCGGCGTTCCGAAACGGTGAACACGATATAGAGCAATATGGAAAACACACCACCGGCCATGGTGGCGATAGGTTTGGTGAAGAGGTTCACGAAGGCAATCAGGAACAGCGTCAGGGTGATGAGCCCGAGTCCCACCGGGATTTGCGTTTTGCCAAAGGTGAAATTCAGCGGCACTTGGAAGTCTCGCGGCCCGGGCCGCGTGTAGCGCAGCACCAGGACGGCCAAGCCGTTCATGGCGAAGCTCCAGATCACTCCGAAGGCGTACAAGTTGGCCAGGAACGTAACGTCACCGTGGCTGATGAAAATGGTGACGATCTGCAGCCCTACGACGATATTAATGATGCGATAGCTGGTGCCGAAGCGCGGATGCGGCTGACGAAACCACGCGCTGAGCACGCCGTCTTCCGAGACGCGATTCAGAACGCCATTCGAACCGACGATGGCGGTGTTCACCGCGCCAGCCAAGATAATTGCGCCTACCACGACCACGAACCCGTGAAATATCAGCCTTATGACGAACGGCCCCTCAAGGTTCATCGCCAGCCCGCCGATGAGGTTTTCGAGGAATTGCTGGCGCACGCCGTCCGGAATAATCATCACCGCGAAAAACGAAACCAGCGAAGTAAACACCAGGCTGTAAATAAAAATGACCGCGCCGGCTTTTTTCAGGTTGGGAAGTTTCGGGTGCTCAATGTCCCGATAGACCTGCGCCAGCGATTCCTCGCCGCTCATGGCCAGGACGGAGTGCCCCAACGCGATGAAAATCGCGATGATGCCGAACATGTGCGGCAAACTGCTGTGCGCCAGCCAGCCAAGGGCGCTGGGGGTAAGGTGCAAATTTTTCGGATGCGGCCACGGCGGCAACGGCGAGTGGCGCACGGCGATGGTGTAAATACACCAGCCGATCAGGATCACCACCATCACCGTGACGATCTTCATGATCAGCAGAGCTTTTTCGCTGGATTCGTGCACGCCTTTGGTGTTTTCCCACCAGAAATAGACGGTCACGATGATGGCGAAAGCCGATGCGATGTGGTCAATCGTGTTGGGAGCGAACGGGCCGCTCCAGCCGAATTTCTGGAACAGCTCGTTGAGCAGTCCGCCGATGTACTGGCCGGCGGAGACGCCGCTGATCGGTCCGGTGAGGATGTAGTCGAACATCAGCGCGGACACGCTGAATTTGGCCAGCGCGCCGCCCAGCGATTGCTTTACGGCGCGGTACACGCCGCCGCGCACGAACATGCTGCAGCTTTCCACGTACACGGAGCGCACCGCGTACGAAAACAGCATGATGGCCAGGATGAACCACGGCGCGGTCTTGCCGATGAAGCCTTCGGCCTCGCCACCTGCGTAATACGCAGAGGACGCTAAATCGTTTAGGACGATAGCCGCCGCGCGCCAGAAGGAAATAAACGTCAACAGCGCTGTGGTAGCAACGATAACGCGTGGGATGCCGCTGCCTTGGCTGCCTGCAGCAGCAGGGCTGTTGGGAGTGCTGCTCATGTACGGGTATTAGTGACCTGCAGATTGAAATGCTCGCATTTTTCCGGCGGGAAGTCTAGCTGCGGAACGCATAGCGGTACGCTATTATTTAGGGAATCAGGCAAAAAAATACGGGGCCCAAATGTGGCTGGGCCCCGCAGGAATAACGATTAGCTAGCGACGAGCTTTAAGAGCCAAGAGGCCAGCGGCCAGCGCGCCCGCAAGCAAAAGCGAGGCGGAGCCGGGTTCCGGGGTGTTAGTGGTCGTGCCGTTTAGCGACAAGCTAACTAAACCGCCTGGGTCGGTGAAGAACGCCCAAGACGACGGGAAGCCTACGCCCGAAAGGAAGTTGATTGTAACGGTATTGCCAAGAATCGTGTCTGTGATCAGATCATCCAGCGGCGTGTTGCCGACACTGGAGAAGCCGAGCTCGCCGACAGTGCAGGGGCCAGACAAAAACGGTCCGGTCGTGGGATCGCCGCCACCGGGAATGGCCTGACCATTACCGTTGCCGCAGGCGAAGATTCCGAAGTTGTTATCGGTTGACGACAGGTTCAGGGTAAGGACGGAACCCGGAGTAACGACTCCCGGGACCGTAAATACGTCGTAGAAAATGACCGTGCCGGGTGTCGCCGGGGATCCGCTGGGATCGCCACTGTTGGTCACGAATTGCGTAATTGTCGTGCCATCTGGACCCGGGGTCGAGGTTGTGGCGAAATTTCCGCAGTTATTTATGTTAGTGGGATTCATGCAGGCGGTGAAGGAGTCGGCGACGCCGTTGCCAGAGGCGCCTTTGTCCATGCGGGTTATCGGGCCAGCCAGAGTGGTGGAAACGCTAAACACCAGCAAAGCCAGAGAAAGCAAAGGATCTTCCGTGTCATGTGCATCCGAAAGATTCCTCGATAGAATTGGGGAAACGAACCTACCGCGGGCTGGGACCACGCGTGCCCAATATTGTGCACGTTCAGTTCCGATGTAAGGCCAGATCTAAGTCGCTGAGAACATTGAGATAATCCAATGGCTGAAACGTGGAAGAGAAAGTGTGCATCTTTGTTCTCTTCCGCTGCAATGGATTTACCCTACACCAAAAGCCGGCTCTGGCCTTTCGAGTTCACGATTGGCAAGTACGGACTCAGGGTATGTCATAATTTGTCCACTTTTCCGCGAGAAACCGCCTATGGCCGATCTGAAGTCGAGCCAGCCCCCCGAAGAACGCGCCACGCCGTACACCCCGCCCGACGATGGCGAAACACTGAACGGCCAGGACTCCGCAGTCGCCTACTCCAATAAATCGTCGTTGCCCACTCCGGATTTGCCAAGAGTCAAATATTGGCGAGCCGTTTCCGCATCCTACGCTTCGTGGCACGTGGCGGCATGGGTGAGGTATATGAGGCAGAAGATCTCGAGCTAAACGAGCGTGTCGCGCTAAAGACCGTGCGTTTCGAGATGGCCGACAACGAGCGCACCATCGAACGATTCAAACGAGAAATCCAGTTAGGCCGCAAAGTCACTCACCCAAATGTGTGCCGAACGTTCGATGTGTTCCGCCACGTCGAACAAGACGCCCAAGGCGTGAGTAACGAGAAACTTTAGTTGTCAGCATGGAATTGCTGCGAGGAACGACCCTGTCGCAGCGTATCTCTCTTGAAAGCCGCCTAACCACAGATAAGGCCCTGCCGATCGTCGAGCAAATCGCCGCGGGCCTGCAAGCCGCTCACGACGTGGGAGTGATCCATCGCGATTTCAAAAGTGCCAACGTAATTCTGGTGTCGGCCGAGGGAACTCCAGAAGGAGTTCGCGCGGTCGTAACTGACTTTGGATTGGCGCACGCCGTCACTGGCGATATGGCTTCACTCACCGGCTCGCTGGATGTCGTTGGCACACCCGCGTACATGGCGCCCGAGCAACTCCAAGGAAAAGAAATAACTCCGGCGACTGACACCTACGCACTGGGCATAGTGATGTACGAAATGCTCACCGGTAAGGTACCCTTTGCAGGCCGTACAGTCATCTCGACTGCGATGCGGCGGCTCAACGAACCCGCGCCTTCGCCCCGCGAATTGGTTGGCGATCTGGATCCGCGTTGGGAAAGCGTCGTTCTGCGCTGTCTGGAACGGGTGCCCGAACAGCGCTTTGCCAGTGCGGCCGACGTAACGAAGGCGCTGCAGGGCGAACACGTAAAACCGGCCCCACTGAGCGAACAACCCAAGCGCATGAAACCGACGCTGTTCGCCGGCATTGCGGCCGCTCTGCTGATCGTGTCGGCCATCGCATATTTCGGTCTGCTGCGTCGGAACGCGCAAAACAAAACCACCAACGCTCCGATCGCCGCAACTGACGCGAGGACCAGAACCTCCGTGGCCATCCTTGGATTTCAGAATCTCTCGGGTCGGCCAGAAGCCAACCTCCTCGGCGACATCCTCACCGACAGTCTATGGTCGCAACTGGATGCCGACGCGATTCGTTTTATTCCTCCCAGCCGAGTCGACGAAATGCGCCGTGACCTTGGCCTGAACACCATCACCGAAAATCCCAACAAACAAGAGTTGGGTCAGATAGCGAAATACCTCGGGTCCGACGTGGTGCTGACCGGATCGTATCGCGCAGATGGCGATAAACCCTCCGACCAGATCAATTGGAACATCCACCTGGTTCGGGCGTCGAACGGCGAAAGTATCGCCTCGTTTCCGCAGTCGGGGCCGAGGTCGACGATCAGTGACATGGCCACGCGCGCGGGAAAATTCATTCGCCCAGAACTGGGGGTAACGCTCACACCGCAGGAGGAAGCTCGCCTCGACAGTTCCCTCTCCGCCGACCCCGACGCCATGGCCCAATTCGCTAAGGCCCGCGATCAGCTGCGCAGATTCGATTTTAAGAACGGAATCAAATCGCTCGAAAGCTCAATTGCCGCCGATCCGAAATTCGTCAAGGCTCGCGTCGCTTTGGCGGGTGCCTGGTCAGACTTGGGTTTTGAATCGAAGGCACAGGCAGAAGCGAAGCGGGCCCTAGACGTGTCGGAAAACATGTCTGCTGAGGCCAAGGAGCTGGTGGCAGGGCGCTATTACGAAGCGATGCACGACTGGCCCAAAGCCATGGAGCAATATTCGTCGCTCTGGACCCTTGACAGTGATAGTCCGGAATACGGTCTGCTACTCGCGCGAAGTCAAACCAGCGGCGGAAAAGGCGATTCTGCGCTGACGACACTGACCCAAGTCAGAAAGTTGAAACTGCCAGCCGAACTAGACGCACAGGTCGACTTGCCAAGCGGACGCGCACGAAGCTTTATCCAATTTCGCCACAACTTGTTGCCGCTACTCCGCAACGAAAGCGCCAAGCTCGCACAACGCGCACTTACTCTTGGCCCGTGCGCACATTCAACAGTGCGATGCTCTATTGAATGCGGGAAAAGCGGAGAAGCCAAACCCGTTTGTTCTGAGGCCCGCAAACTCAACGAAGATTCCGGCGACACGCTGGGGACTGCTCGAGCGACCAATGAGTTGGCTAGAGCCTACTGGAGGAGCGGCGATCTGGCGCAAGCGAAACCCCTTTACGAAGAAGCCCTTGGCACCGCACAAACGATCGGCGATAAGCGCGACGAGGCGGGAGCCCTGAATAACTTGGCAAATATTCGCGGTACGCTGAGGAGATAAAGCGGGAGCGGCCCGCGGCTACCAACAAAGTGTAGCGGTCGCCAGAGAACGCGGAAGTCTTAGCGACGAGGCCCTCGCGCAACAGAACTTGGGGATGACCTTGTATTGGCTGGGCAATAATAAGGCAGGCGAGGCCGCTTTCCAGCAATCCCTGCGCATCGCCCGGCAAATCGGCGACCGCGACACGGAGGCTCGCGCATTGGCGAATCGCTGCAGCGCGTTGCTGAATGCCTCCCAAATCGTTGAAGCTAGACGAAGTTGTGAACAATCGCTGCAAATACGGCGCGCTATGGACGATCAGTCTGCGCTGGCTGGTTCGCTGGGCGCTATCGGGGACGTCGAGTTAACTGAGGGAGATGTCGCCTCCGCGGAACAGCATTATTCCGAAGCCCTACGAATTCAGGAAAGCTTGGACAAAAAGCGGATGCCGCGACCTCGCGAATTTGGCTCGCCAGTCTGGCTTTGGCGAATGGTCGATTCGCGGATGGCGTCAAATTCGCCGGAGACGCCGCACAGGAATTTGCCGTCGAGAAGGACGCGAAAAGTGAAGCTGCGGCTCGATTGGTGCTAGCTGATATTCTGCTTCTGAGCGGCAATGGGACTCCGCGCGAACTCAGGTCGTCAATGCGCAAAAACTGACGGACAGCGCTGGTGATCAGTCTAGCGTCTTCCAGCTGGATGATGCAGGCGAAAATTGACATCCAAACCGGAGACGCAGAAAAAGCGATTCGGTGCTTAAAAGCGCTCGAAAGAGACGCCCGAAAAAGCGGCTCTCTTTCCGACGCGCTTGATGCTCGAATCGCGCTAGGCGAAGCTCAATTGAAGATTGGGCGCACCGCCGAAGGGCGCAAGACTCTCGCCAGTGCTGCGCAAGAAGCCAAATCGAAAGGTTTGGGATTAATCGAAAAGAAAGCGCTGGCCGCGAGCAAGGCTTCGTAAGGCCGACGAAACTCGCGGACTCTAGAATTTGGTAGCACAGACTTCAGTCTGTGTTCCTTTGACTTCTTCCGAAGTGAAATCCCATTCGCTACACCGAAGCCTTCGCCCCATTCGCGCGAAACGCCGCTGCGCACTCCGCGCACGGACAAATCATGCGCAACTGTTCGTAGCTGTAAATCCCGGTGTTGTGCCCATCTGAAAAATTAATCTGTATCGCGTAGCTGCCCACCGACGTTGCCGAATTGGCGCGAGCTTTCGGCTTGAACATCGGCAACAGCGGCGAACTTGCCGGCAGTGGCGCGACGCCCGGCGCAACGCTCGCGCGCGCGGCCTTCGCCGCGGGTGATTCCTCCGCAGCCTTTTTCTCGCGTTCGTCGTTGCACGTGGCACACGGACACGCATCCCGCAAATAAGGAAAATCGTAGTGGCTGGCGTGCCCATCCGCCCACGTAATATCCACACCCGCGCCGGTGGACACGTGAATTTTCACCGCCGTAGGTTTTTTACGTGGATCGAGAGGCGTAGCCATAATCTAGCTGCTGAAACTAAAAGGATCGCATTTCAAATTTGTTCGATTTACGATTTCGCAGCGCCGCCGCCCAGATTCACGCAACAAGCGCCCGGTGGAATGCTCTTCCCGTGCGGACACGTCGTCGGATGCCCCAAAAATGTGCAAATCCGCTGATCCAGTTCCGGACTGATAATGTGTTCAAATTTGCACGCCTGCGTGTGCGCCTCCGAATCTTCAATCGCAAACGTATCCTTAAATAGCCGCTCTGCCAAACGATGCCGCCGCACGACATCTCGCGCACGCCGCGAGCCCATCGGCGTCAACCGTGCTTCCTCGCTGCGCAATTCCACCAACGCCACTTCGGACATGCGCGTCAACACCCGCCGCGTAGGCTCATCGGTGATCAGCGGAAGCCTTCCCGCCGGACCTTCCACGCGCAGTTGCGAAATCTGCGCGGTCTTCCCGTCCTCGTCGCAAATCCAAATCTGCTCCAGCAAGTGGTCGAAGCGAATCTGGTCTTCCACCGTCGTCACGCTGGGCGGCTCCGTGCAGCAATCCCCAGTATTCGCCAGCGGACAATGCAGCGGATGCCCCGGTCCATGATGCGCCGTATCAAACTGCAAATGCCCGTGCGCCAATTCAATTCGCCGGTCCGCTTGACGCGCAATATCCGGATCGTGCGTCACCATCACGATGGTGTGACCCGCCTGATGCAGCTCGCGAAAAATCTCCAACACTTTGCTTTCGTTCGCTTCGTCAAGATTGCCCGTCGGCTCATCCGCCAAAATAATTTTCGGCTGATTGATCAACGCGCGCGCGATGGCCACGCGTTGCTGCTCGCCGCCGGAAAGCTGCGCCGGTAAATGCGTCAGCCGGTCGCCCAGCCCCACGCGCTGTAGCGCCGCGGCTGCCTGCGATTCATCCGTGGTGCTGTGAAAATATTGCGCCAACATTACGTTTTCCAGTGCATTCAGATACGGCACCAGGTGGAATTGCTGAAAAACAAATCCCACTTTTTCCGCGCGATAACGCACCAGCTCATTTTCTGAAAGTTTCGCCAGGTCCACGCCATCCACAGACACGCGGCCGGAACTCAGCGTGTCCAGCCCGCCCAAAATATTAATCAGCGTTGTTTTTCCGGAGCCGGACGGCCCCATCAGCGCTACCCATTCCCCCGCACGCACCGAAAACGTAACTCCGCCCAGCGCCTTCAGGCTACCGTAATTCTTCACCAGCGAATCGATCACCACCTGCGCGGGAGCCGCGGCAGCAGGCGACACCATCGCCGCCGCGATCTGATCCAATCCCACCGGCACCGGAACTGGCAGCGTAGTTGTCATCTGCACATCACCGCAAAACCCGCCCGTCGCAGACGGCGGCCGCTACAAAACCGTAACGCTTGAGCGCCTTTGTACATCCGCTCAACCACGCTCACGCCTCACCTCGAAACACGTTCGCCGGCCGCACACTCGCCAACCGCCGCAACGGATACGCGCTCACAATCGCAACCAAAACCGTCAGCCCCACGGCTATAGGATACACAATCAGCCGAGGCCGCGCCGCAACGCCAAACACCGCCTTACCCAATTCCATCGACAGCAAAATTCCCAGCGCCGCACCAAATCAATCCGCCCACCAACCCCAGCAGCGCCGCTTCCGTCAAAAATAATCGCGCCACGCGCCGCGTCGCTCCGCCAATCGCTTTCATCAACCCCACATCGTTGCGCCGCTCCATCGCCACATTGGTCATCGCCGCCAAAACGCACAGCGCCGTCAAAATCAAAACAAGCACCACCGTAGCCGTCAGCAATCCGCTAATCTTCGAATAAATTTTCCCCTGCACCTCAGCTAAATTGCCGAATCGGACGAACACGTTCCAATTCGGGAACAATTGTTGCTGAGACAAATATCGTACCGATTAACGGATTCCGAACCGCCAAGTGGATAGGCTCATTCCGGCTCGAGAGAGTTTCTGTCAAGTCTGTGCGACGAAGCTCGTTCAGCAGTTATCAGCCGCCTTCTTCCGGCCATCTTCCGGTCCACCATGCAGCGGAGCAAAAATCTGGCCATCTTCAGGCCCGCCATACTTATTGTGTCCGTTACTATCGCAAGTAATCATGCGCGCCAACTTTTAGTTGCTGCTACCAACTTTTACTCCAGTCACTGGCGATTGTTTCCCGCGCTATGACAATTTCCGGTCATCATCCACGAGCAGTCCGCTGGAAACTACGGTGCTCGGCAAAATCCTTCGGATATGATCGGATGCATATCCGACGATAACCGCTCGCGTGTCATTACTGGCGTCCGGAATTTCATCGGTGCGTGGATTCGTACGACAACATCCGCCACACCGATACAAGAAATGCGGCCATGTTTGCCGCGGTCCGATCATTCGTGTATCGGCAATTTGTCGATACACGGACAATCGGAAACGTCTCTCCAGCCTTCGGCGTCACCAGCACGTTCGCCCCAAAACTCCGAAACTCCGTCGTCAACCGCCGCTTCGCGTCCACCTGCAAATTAAGCAGCGCCGCCGTAATCGCCGCCCCCGCACTCAACGCCAGCAACACCACCAGCAACCGCCCGCGATTCGCAAAAACCTGCCGCCGCAAAATTCTCCAAAACATCGCGCGCGAGCCAGTCATCACTCGCCCCGCAAAATCGGCGCCGGCTGAAAATGCGCAGCCCGCCGCAGCGGAATCGCGCTACCGAGCATCGTCACGCCCGCCGCCAATCCCAAAATAATCACAAACACCAGCACCGACGGCTCCGGCGCCGCACCAAATATTTTCTCTCCCACCACCCGCGCCAGCACAATCCCAATCGCATAACCAATCCCGCCGCCCACCAACGCCAGCAGCAACTGCTCCGCCGCCAGCAAAAATCCCACCGACCCGCGCCCCGCGCCAATCGCCTTCATCAACGCAATTTCCGAACGCCGCTCAATCACGCTGGCCGCCGAAGACGCGCCCACTGCCAGCGCCGCCGCCAGCAGCGCCGCGAACGTCACCAACCACAGCAGCGTCCGCACATGCGTCAAAATATTTCCTTCGCCTTCCGCAACGCGCCGAATCACCCGCACATCCGTCCCCGGCAAAGCCTGCTGAATCGAATATGCAATCGACGAAACATACGGGCTGCACGACCATCGCTCAAATTCATCCGCCGTCATCGTCTTCGGATTCCGCTTCGCAAAACTATCTTCCGGCTTCGTCAACGCCGAAACATACAGCTTGCGATATTCGTCTGGCTTCCCCGCCAACTTCTGCGCAATCGGCAGCGGCGCTACAATCGCATCGTTCTCCGGCCCATCGGCGTCCAGAATTCCCGTGACCCGCAAACCGATCGCATGCGCCCCCGAATACGGATCGACCGACGAATCCGCATAGACAAAAATCTCGTCTCCAATTTTCAGCGGCGTGCCTTGTGGCAAGCGAAGCTTTGCGGCCAGATTGCGCCCAATCACGCATTCCTGCGCGTCGTCCTTGAACCACTCACCTTCCACATGCCACCACGGATTCGTTTTGCCAATTCCGGTAATAAAAGGATTTCCGTCCGGCAGCGTCACCGCGTGTGCGGACCAGGTCCCGACCAACGTGTTATTCGCCTGCACTCCTGGGAGTTCCTTCACCACCATCGGCATACCTGCGGTCATCCCGACGGTCACGTCCAGCCGTGGCGCGAACGCAATAATGTTGTTGTGCCAATAAATCGATTTTATTTTTGGCAAATCCGCTACAGGTAAGTACGTCCCAGAATTCGCGGGCCGGTAGTCCACTCCGCCAATCTCCAGCGGCAAAGAATCCGCGGCTGGAGTCACCACCAGATTCGCGCCCAGACTCCGAAACTCCTGCGCCAGCCGATCCCCCACATCCAGCGAAACGCTAAGCGCCGCGGTTGCCACAGCCATACCAAGAGCTAAGGCCGCCCCGGTAAGCAATTTCCGCCGTGGGCGCCTCGTAAACGAATCGGCAACAAGTCTGAGAAACATGAAGGTCTTTGTAGGGGCGTCCGCCGCGGCGGATTGCGCCCCATCTCGGCAAGATCGAACCGCCTCGGCTCAGCCTGTTTTCCGCCAACTACTTCGGAATCTCTTTAGCCGCCGTAGCCAACGCCGCCACATCCAAAACCAAATCCGTCCCATCCACTCGCGACGGCACTCCAATCGGATTGCACCCGCCCGCCTCGCCTACCGTGGGAACATAAATCGCGGACCCGCAATGCCGGCAAATCACGTTCTGTCCATCCTGCCGGTAACCTTCCGCTCCGCAAATCCGGCAAGCATCCAAAGCCGTCCCCCAACCCGTAGGCTTCTTGATGATCATGAATCGCAAAGATTGCCCGCCCACGTTCGCCGTAAACAAATGCAAATTCCCATCCGTCACTTCGCTGATCGGCACACGCAATTCGTTCCCGGAGACCGCCGCCACTAAACGCGCCGAAGGCGGCGCCGAATTCGCCCGCGCATAGATAAAATCCGCGGTCAGCAGCAAAATCACCGTCAAAGAGGCCACCGCCGCGGCCATCATCCAGCGCCGCTGCCGCCGGCTCTGCGTCTCCACCAGCCGCTTCTCTGCCTCACCCAAGTTAGCCGTAGCCGCTGCCTTGCTGTGCGCCGAAGTCTGCCACTCACGCAAAACCAACAGCGCCGCCGCCCCAAAAATAAGAACAAAAAAGAAAAATTCGTTGTTCACGATCGGCCCAATCAAGGCCATTTCGCCCTTGCTCGCGGGCAGCCACTGCCCCTCGCTCAACTCATGCAAACCGGTCAGCGCCAACTGAAATGCCACCAGCATTAAAATCACGCTGGTAACCGCAAAAAAGCGATGCAGGGGTACCCGTAGAGTCCCTTTGAAGAAGAACAGCCCCACCGCGACGGAAGCGCCAATACCTACAATCGTCCCAATCCATGTCTGCAGCCCCGCGGAAGAAAGTTCCACCGCTCGCAAGATCACCGCCAACTCCACGCCTTCACGCACCACCATCAAAAACACAAACAGAAAAATGCCCCACCCCGCCGCCTTACCCGCTCGCGCCGCGTACGCTTCCACTTTTTGCTCGATATCTTTCTTTAAATGCCGCGCAACGCGATTCATCCAGATGATCATCGTAACTACGAAGAAGGCCGCCACCAGTAGCAACAGGCCTTCGAACCCGTCTTGGCTGACCTGCCAGCGCTCCAGCGCCACGGCGACCGCCAAGCTGAGCGCCGCCGCTGCCGCGACGCCGTACCACACAAATTTTGCGAGAGTTTGACGACCCGTTCGCGAAAGATAAACGAGGATGATGCCGACAACCAGCGAGGCTTCGACGCCTTCCCGAAGCGAGATCAAAAACGCCGATAACAAGCCTTACCTCCAGTTGCGATTAATTTGCAAGTACCACTTAAGCTTACTCGTGGTAGTGACTTACGTCAACCGGACTATTCTAGTCCGCTTTCCATGCTCTAAGCCTACGGTAGAATGAAGCGTTTGGCAAAACCATCGATGACCGAGCTGCAGACGACAAAATTCCCGCGGCGCGCCGCCCCTTCGCTCCCGCTTGCGGGCCTGTTCGCCCTCCTATGTCTGAGTCTGTGTGCGTGCGCTCTGCAAGCCCGCCCCGCGCAGGACCCCATCAGTGGCGAGTCGGCCCCACAAGACACGGCGCACCGCAACGCCGAAAAGGCCGCTGTCCGTGGCGACAAAGCCGAGGCCCAGGGCCACACCGAAGAAGCTTGGAAGGATTATCAGGAAGCGTCTCGTTATCTGCCCAACGACAAAGTCATCCTCGAACACACCGCTGCGCTGCGCTCCAAGCTCATTCGTGAACACACCGATGCCGCCGAGCGCCTGGCTCTCAATAACGACATCGATAAGGCAGTTTTCGAACTCAACAAGGCTTTATTGATCGATCCTGGAGACACCATCATTGCCGAGCGTCTGCAGGAAATGAAATCGCTCGAAGACGAGTTGCCGCCTCAACCCAAACCCGGCGCGGGTTTTCCGTTTCTCAAAACTAAACCCGGTACACGAAATTTCAATCTGCGTGGCGACACTAAAAGCCTGTACGAACAAGTCGCCCAGCAATTCGGCGTAACTGTTTCCTTCGACGCCGATCTGCCCATCCGTGCCGCCAAGCTGCGCGTCAACGACGTGGACTTCAAGACCGCTACTTCGCTGATCGAAATCGAAACCGGCACTTTCTATCGCCCCATAAGCTCCACGGAAATGTTCGTTACTCTTAATTCCCCGGAAAAACGCAAGCAGTACGCCATGCAGGGCCAGCAAACATTTCCCTTGCCGGCCTCTGTCGGCCCCGAGGATATGACCGAACTCCTCCGCGTGTTGCGCGACATCACCGATTCCACGCACATTGAGCTGGACACCAACAGCCGCTCCATCACCATGCGCGACAGTCCGCAAAAACTGGCCCTCGCCGGAGAAATTATTCAGCAAGTGGAAAGAGTCCGCGGCGAAATTATGCTGGACGTGCAACTCCTGGAAGTAGACAAGGGTACTGCGCGCAAACTGGGCATCACCTATCCATTCCCCATTCAGGGCACGCTACTCACGCCCCAGCAAGTAAGCGCCGTGGCCGCTAGCACTACCATCGCAGCTGCGCTTGCCGAGTTAGCCTCCGTTCTTAGCGGCCAGGGCATTACCAATCTCACCTCCTTTTTCCCCGTTGGCGGCGGTAACAGCACGTTTCTGGTAACTCTGGGCTCGATGGCCGCGGACTTCTCCGATTCGCTTTCTCTGATGCGTTCTGGCCGTGAAGTCTTGATGCGTGCTCAGAGCGGTAAACCCGCCACCTTTTTCGTCGGCGACCGTTTTCCCATCACACTGTCATTGTTATCCGGCAGCTTGTCCGGCGGGCGGCTCTACCATCCCCAACATCGGATTGAGCGGATTGGCCAATTTCAGCCCAACCAGTTTTCCGCTGACGCAGTTTACGGTGGGCCCTAGTCCCTCTGCCTTGGTCGCCAATAATTTCACCAATGGCACGTTGCCCGATCTCGCGGTGGTCTTTAACGATCCTTCCACGACCACCTTCACCGTTTTGCAGAACCAGGACAATGGCAACTTTACACAGGTCACGCCCGCACCGATTACTTTGGGCACGAATGAGGTCGGCCAGGTCGCTATCGGCACCGGAGTTTTTCGCAACGACAACACCAAATTCCAGACCCAACAAAACGATGACGTCGTGCTCGTCAATCAGACCTCCGGAACCATTTCCATTCTGCTGGGAAACGGCAACGGTACCTTCGTCGAAGCGCCTAATTCTCCTATCACCGTTGGCAAGTTACCCAGCGCCGTGGTCGTCGCTGATTTCAACAACGATGGATTTCTCGATCTCGCGGTGACCAATTCGGGAGACAACACCCTCTCTCTCTTCCGGGGCAACGGCGACGGCACCTTCACGCAATTTCCCGCTTCGCCATTTCTGCTCACCAACAAAGCACCCATCGCCGAAACCGATCCGGTCGCCATGATCAGCGGTTTTTTTGGCAATGCCGTGAATCAATCGAATGAACAGGATTTGGCGATCGTCAACAAGACCTCCAACAACGTCACCATTCTGTTGACCATCGTGGATTCCAACGGCAACGTAACGTTCGCCGAAGCTCCGGATTCGCCCATTGCTGTCGGGGCCTCGCCTGTGGCTCTTGCTACGGGTGACTTCAATGCGGACGGGGTTACGGACTTAGCTGTCGTGAATCAGCAGGACAACACCATTTCCGTGCTTCTCGGCAGCGTCAACGCGAATGGCACTTTTGTCGCCGGCCCCAACTCACCGTTTTCTACTGGTTCGACCGCTCCCGCAGGCATCGTCGCCGCCAGTTTCAGCGGCGGAGTTACGCCAGACTTGGCGATCACCAATTCTGGATCCTCCACAGTGAGCCTGTTTATTTCCGATGGCGTCGGCACTTTCACCGCCGGCGGATTGTTACCAACAGGAGTTCCTCTGAACGTTCCCGCGGAACCCACCGCGATTATAAGTGCGGCCCTGAGTTCGAGTAATAATGGATTGCCGGATGTGGCGTTCGTCACGTTCACGGCCGGGGCAGCGTCCGGCACCACCAGCGTACTGCTGGATTCCTCCGCACTGGCCGCCGCCAACGCCGGCATCTCCGGACAAACTCCCTATCCTGGTTCCGAGTACGAAGATCTGGGAATAAAAATAAAAGCTACGCCCACATTGCATTCCGGCAACGAGGTGACGCTACAACTGGAATTTGAAATCCGCGCGCTGGCCAACAGCAGTGTGAACGGCATTCCGATATTGACCAACCGGACTCTTTCGCAAACGGTCCGCCTGAAAGAAGACGAGCCCACTATCCTGGGCGGTTTGACCGATCGCGAAGAAACGCGCTCCATCACTGGGCTGCCCGGTTTCGCGGAGATTCCCGGTCCACCGGGCTACGCCTTCGGCGATCACAACGATACTTACCAAGACACGGAATTGTTGATCGTGCTAACGCCGCGGCGCTTGCGGTCACCGAGCCTTGACACGAAATCCATTTACGCTGGCCGCGGTGAACCCAATGGACCATCCGGCGGCGGCGGTGGTGGCAATCGCCAGTTTATTCCGCAGGAGCCGCATCCCTTGCCGCAACAACCGCCGCCTCCGCAGCCGGGTGTGCCACCGCCGCCGGGACTTCCGCCGCAACAACCTCCGCCACAACGTTAACTAGATGGAATTGGTGAGGGAATAACCAGCCAGCCGCTCCAAGATTGCCGCGGGAGCAAGCTCCGGCCGAACCATGGCGCTGCGCGAAATAATAAAAGTTTGCTCGAGTGCATACTGCCCGGAAAGCACCGCGTGGCTGACGCAATCCGTAAGCACGATCCACGTGGAATTCGGCGGAAATTCCCACTGCTGTTTGGGAACAGAGCGCTGAAACTCCGCGTCCTCTTTCATAGCGTTGTGGCACTCATGCATGAACTGATCGTACGGAGATCGTCGTGCGCCCGGCAGGTTCAACGCTTTGCCAATTCCGCGCAGCGCTGAACGAAATGGATTCGCGCCAGGTCTGGGCGGCAGTCCCACCGACTTCGCAAAGTGCGGCGCGATGGCGGCAAACGGCGGAGCGGTAATCCACACGCGATTTTCGGCGGGATTGATGTTGGTGAAGAGCCGCAAGATGCGGTTGCCGTTGGTCGGCCGCGTGGGGAAGGCGTCCACATGGGGCAAGTCGTTGCGCGCGTGCAATCGCGCTGGCCTTCCCTTCTCTTCAATCGGCCTGTAACTGGCGTAATCCAGTTTCCATTTCCCGGCATACGGCGGCAAGAGCTCTCCCAGAAATTTCGCCGCGCTCTGCGAGTAGTGCTGCAGAATCCCGCGCAGCTTTTCCGCTTCCGCGGATTCCGATTTATCCAGACCGGTAACGCGATCTTCCGCCGGACGATAGGCCACATTCTTGTGAAACGCTCCGCTGGTCTGCTTCTGGCCCAGCAAAACCGAGCGATCCTCTTCCGAAATCACAAACGGCGTCGCCAGGAAATAAAGAATATTTCCGGATTCCAGTTCGGCGCAAAGCGCCGCGCCCGCCGATGCTGGCGAAGGCACCGCAACAGTCACCATCCGTGTGGCGTCTGAACCGTAATCCTGCTTTGCCACAACCGCCGAAACAGCCATGCCTAAGCCACAACTCGCGTCTGAATCATCGTGAAAACTCTAGCGCGACACAGCAACACGAGCAAGCTCCGCGCTCTAGATAGCACAGACTTCAGCTTGCCCCCGTTAGGCTGTGTTCGTTTGACTTCTGCAGATAGCCCGCACCTGTCAGGTACCTGACCGATAACCGCAGAGTAACCCCACCCCTCGGTTTTTTTTGTAAGTGCGCATTCTAAAGGGGTTACGGGTGACTGAACAGCTATGTGTTGATTCTGGAGGGGTTAAGCTTGCTGGGGTGGGCGGAATTCTAGGCGGTGCAGTTATCGGCAGAAGTCAAAAGAACACAGGCCCCCCTAACGGGGCAAGCTGAAGTCTGTGCTACCTAGGTACGATGCGTCGGCTAGGCGAGTGGCTCGAAGACCACGATGGGTTGATAGGTTCGCGGCACCACCGCTTCGGCGATGGCGATCAGTTTCTGCTGGCCGAAAACGCGCAGGCGCGGTGGCTTGGGCTCGCCGCCGTCGAGGGCCGCGGTGGCGCCGGGCGGCAAGTCCGCGCGGCCGGGCATGAGCTGCGAGACGCTTATATTAAATTTCGAGCCGTGGCGCACGCGCTTTTCGATCACCGGCAAAACGTCGATGCGTGGGAAATTAGGCAGCAATGCTTCCAGCGGAATCAAACATCCGCCAAATTTTCCGGAGGCTTTGGCGTCCGCCAGTTCCTCTAGCTTGATGGCCTGGTCGATGGAAAACTCGCCGACGGCGGTGCGTTTGATTTCAGAGAGGTGCGCGCCACATCCGAGTTTTTCTCCCATCTCATGGGCCAGCGAGCGGACGTAGGTGCCGGAAGAACATTCGATCACGAAGCGCGCGACGTTGCCTTCGATGCCGGTCAGGCGATATTCGTAGAGCTCCACTTCCACGGATTTCAGCTCCACCGCTTCTTTCTTGCGGGCGAATTCGTAGGCAGGGCGGCCGTGGATTTTTTTTGCGGAGAACGCCGGGGGCATTTGCGCGAAACGTCCGATGCGTTCACCAGCTAATTTCTCCAGCGTAGTAGCGTCCAGAGTTACAGAAATCTCGGGGCCTTGTGCTTCGCCGTCCGAGTCGTAAGAATCAGTGGCAAAGCCGAAGCGGAATGCGGCGGTGTAACGTTTGCGGCGGCCGTTGTAGAACTGCACCAGGCGTGTTGCTCGGCCGAGAAGCAGAACGAGCACACCCGTGGCTAGCGGATCGAGGGTGCCGAGATGTCCGATCTGGCGCATGCCGGCGAGGTGGCGCACGGCGTCGACGACGTCGTGTGAGGTTTTGCCTTGCGGCTTGTCGATGACGAGTGCGCCATCGTACGGTGCGGGTTGGGGCTGTCGTGGCATAGTTTTCGTTTATGCTTTTGTAGCGACGCCCTTCAGGGCGTCAGGTTGTTAGATTTGTTCCTACGGCGTTGCGTTTTCTTGTGTTGGCGGAATGGCGCCCTAAAGGGCGCCGCTACAAAAAAAGATTACGGCGCGGCGGGTTTATCTTTTTTCATGTCGCGCAGGAGCTGCTCGATGCGCTCGGTGTATTCCTGCGAATGGTCAAGGATGAAGTGCAATTCCGGAAGGCGGCGGAGTTGCAGGCGTTCGATCAGTTCACTGCGGATATACCCGCTGGCATGTTCGAGGGCTTTGATGGCGTCGCGCTGTTCCTTGGCGTTGCCGTCGCGCATATTGATGAAAACGCGGGCGTGTTTCATATCGGCTTGCACGCGGACTTCGCTAACGACCACGTTGCCTTCGAGGCGCGGGTCTTTCAGTTCTCCGGCGAGCATAGCGTTTACTTCGTGGGCGATTTCTTCGCCTACGCGTTCGTGACGATGATTGGCTGGACTCATGACTTCCCCGACGTTGATTGGAACCCTTTTCGGCTGACCGGAATTTTCTTCATGATCGGCCGAATGATGCTCGTTCTGACGAAAGGCGACCGCCTCCCCCTGCGGGCGGAAACAGAAGGCGGCCGCTACAAATGCTGTGTCTGAACCTGGGACTTGGCGCTCATTTATTTGATGCTTGCTGGCGGTGGTGCGCATGTGCCGCCGGCAAAATCGTTTTGTGATGATACGGTTTTTTTTGTGCGCGTCCTAGATGATTTCGAAATTTTGGTTAATGAGGGCGGAACCTAAGATATGGTCGGCTTCGTCCAGAACCTTGTTCAGCATTTCTCTTACGTGTTTTTCTTCATTGGACAGCGTGACGATGCCAACGACTGAGCGTTGCCAAACGTCGTGGTGATCGAGTTCGGCGATGGCTACATTGAATTCGCGGCGAAGTTTGTCTTTGAGGCTGCGCAAAACCTGACGCTTGTCTTTTAGGGATTGGGCGTCGGGAATGTGGATTTCGAGAGTTAGTAGACCGACAGGCATAAGAAGAAACCGGGCCGCCCTAAAGGACGGCCCCTACATAACCCGCGATGGCGCAAACCTTTCGCCAGCGCGATGGCGACAAAGCTTAGGCTAGGGCACCGGGTTGCGTCTTGGTTACCTGGAAGGCTTCCAGGGTGTCTCCGATGCGCACGTCGTTGAAGTTGGAGATGCCTACGCCGCACTCGAAGCCGGTACGCACTTCGCTGGCGTCGTCCTTGAAGCGTTTCAGGGAACTTAGCTTCGATGAATGGATCATGGCGCCTTCGCGCATGACGCGAATCATGGAGTCGCGGCGAATGACACCGTCGGTGACGTAGCAGCCGGCGATGGTGCCCACGCCTTTGACTTTGAAGGTGTTGCGCACTTCGGCGCGGCCTTGATACGTCTCGGTGATGATGGGGTCGAGCAGGCCTTCCATGGCTTTCTTAATTTCGTCGGAGACCTGGTAGATGATGTTGTAGGTGCGGATGTCCACGTGTTCCTGGTGGGCAAGATCCGCGGCTTTGCGATCTGGCCGCACGCCGAAAGCGATGACGATGGCGCCGGAGGCGGACGCGAGCACTACATCGCTTTCCTTCACCGGACCAACACCCGAGCCGATAATTTTCAGTTTGACCTGATCGGTGGAAAGGCGCGGCAGCATCTCGCTGAGCACTTCGACGGAACCTTGCACGTCGGCCTTGATGACCAAGTTCAGTTCTTTGACGTCGCCGGCTTTCAACTGCTCGTGCAACTGATCGAGGGTGATGCGGGAGCCGCTGCTACGGGCCATTTGCGCGTCGCGCTGTTTGCCCTGGCGATAATCGACGATGTGGCGCGCTTTGGCTTCGTCGGTGACCTGGAAGTGGTCGCCAACTTCGGGAATGCCCTGCAGGCCGAGGACCTCGACAGGCGTGGAGGGAGGCGCGTCCACGATGGGACGACCGCGATCATCGAACATGGCGCGCACTTTTCCGAAAACCGCACCGCAGATGAAGAAATCACCGGACTTGAGCGTGCCGTTTTGAATGAGCACAGTGGCGACGGGGCCGCGGCCTTTGTCCACGCGCGATTCGAGAACCGTTCCGGTGGCGGGCGCGTCGGGATTGGCGCGCAGTTCGCGGATATCGGCGACGAGTAGAATCATTTCGAGCAACTTGTCGATGCCCTTTTTCTGTTTGGCGCTGACTTCGACAAATTCGGTGTCGCCGCCCCACTCCGCGGGAACCAAATTCAGATCGGAGAGTTGGCGCTTAACGCGTTCCGGTTCAGAACCCGGTGCGTCGATTTTATTGATGGCCACGATGATAGGAACTTTCGCGGCGCGCGCATGATCGATGGCTTCTTTGGTCTGCGGCATGACGCCGTCGTCGGCAGCTACGACGAGAATAACGATGTCGGTGACTTTTGCTCCGCGCGCACGCATGCGCGTGAAGGCTTCGTGACCCGGTGTATCGATGAAGACGACGCTGCGTTCACCTAGGGCTACTTTGTAGGCGCCGATGTGCTGGGTGATGCCGCCGGCTTCGCCGTCGACAACGTCGGCGGAGCGAATAGCATCGAGCAAACTGGTTTTGCCGTGGTCGACGTGACCCATAACGGTGACAACGGGCGGACGCGGCTTGAGACTTTCCTTGGTTTCTTCCTTGGCAACCTCGAGAACCATTTCTTCTTCGAGGGAAACGACGCTGACGATGCCGCTGAATTGCTCGGCAAGCGTGGTGGCGGTGGGAACGTCGAGCGCCTGGTTGATGCTGGCGAAAACGCCGCGATCGAGAAGAGTCTTCAGCAATTCCTTGGCACGCACGTCGAGTTTTTCGGCAAGTTCGCGAATGGTGATGCCTTCGGTGATGGCTACTTCACGCGGGGCGCGCGGCTCTGGCGGAGCGATGACCGCGGCGGCGCGACGATCTCCAAAGCCTGGGCGCTGACGCGTCGGGTGTAGCTTGCGCTCGCCTTCCTGTTCCCGTTTGTCTGCACCGGGTCGCTGGCGGGAAGTTGGTTTGCGCGTGTACAGCGGCTTGCCGGGCTCGGCCTTTGATGGAGCTTTGGCATCCGGCATCGGCGGAAGCATGCCGGGGCGGCCGGGCGCGCGAGGTCCGGGACGAGTGCCAGTCGGCAGCGGTCCGCGACGTTGTTCAAAAGGTCGATTCGGCGCTCCGCCGGGTCCGGAGGTCGGACGAGGCGAATAGGTGCGACCGGTGCCGCCGGGTCCGCCGCCAGAAACGGGACGCATCGGTTGGCCGGGGCGGGGTCCGCTGGGACGGCCTTGGCTGCCAGGAGTGGTGCCGGGAACTGGTCCGCGATTGCCGCTGGGCAGTGGTCCACGATTCCCAGTGGGAAGCGGTGGACGCGCGGGCGTAGCTGGGCGTGTTGCGCCAGCTGTTCCAGGAGCAGCGGCAGCGGGACGAGCGCCGACGGGCTGGCCGGGACGAGGCGCAGGCGGGGCACCGGGGCGCAAAGGCGCGTTGCCCGCGGGGGCTTGCCCGGGGCGTAGAGGAGCTTGCGGATTTGGCCGGACTCCAGCAGGAGCGGCGGGTCGCGGTGCGCCGGGTTGCGGTGTGGGCGCGGCACCAGAAGGCGTAGCTGCGGGCGGTTGCGCAGAAGCGCCGGGAGCGGCTGGCCGAGCCGGAGGCACACCGGGGCGCAACGGAGCGCCGGGAGTTGCGGGAGATGGAGTGGCCGACGCTGGGCGCGGAGCTGCTGGAGCCGTACCGGATGCTACGGCACTTGGAGCGGAAGTTGTAGGCGCGGTTGCGGTTCCAGGAGCCGCGTTAAGCGGAGCCCCTTGCGGCGAAGCGGGACGCGGCGGCGGGACTGTGCCAGCGGGAGGCGCGGTAGGCGAAACGCCGGGAGCAGGACGCGGACTTGTGAGGGCCGGTCCGGCGGAAGTCAGCGGAGCTCCGGCAGGAACTGCAGGCCGAGGCGCGACAGGTGCGGCGCTTGGAGTTGAAACTGGATGTGCCGGCCTCGCCGGTGCCGCCGATGGAGCTGCGGGCCGGGGCGATGGTGCGGCTTGCTGCGGTGGCTTGGGTGCTTCGACGGGTTCGTCTTCGCCGCCAGTCAGCTTTTTGCGAACCTTCTCGGCAACATCCACCGGGATAGAGCTCGAGTGCGTCTTTTTTTCCGTGACGCCATAGCCGGGAAGCAGGTCAATAATTGCTTTGGCTTTGACCTCTAGCTCACGAGCTAATTCATTGATACGTACTTGATTTGCGTCGTTCATTTAATCCTATGGACCGCGCTGCGGTCTTTTCACAGCTTTTGACTTTTAAACCATTCCGTTCACCGAAAATTCGTTCGTTGCGTTGGCGATGTTCTGGCTAGCCCGATGAGTTGGGGTGACCTTTCGACCGCGCCGAAGGCGCTTGCGCGCTACGGTTGCGAAGATTCCTTGTCGTCTTTGTGTTCAGGGCCGGCTTGCTGGTCAGGATGTTTTTCGCCGGGTTCCGATTCCGTGCCGGCAGTCTCGACGGACGATTCGTCCGCAGCGGGTTCGCCGCTGGCTTGATCGGTCTGGTGTTCGATTTCCGCTTCGGTAGCTTCCGTGACCGAGGTCTCGGCGGCCAGCGCAGCCGCAGCTGCCATAGCTTCCGCTTCATCGGCGGTTTCGGGTTCGCGCGGAGCTGCGGGTTGCGCGGGTTCCGATTCCGCCGCTTCGAGGGATTCGCCTTCGGCCACTTCGTCGGTGCTTTCGGTAGTCGCTGCAGCAGCGGTCGCGGCCGCAGCAGCAGCTTCGGCTCCGCCGCCTTCGTAGAACTGGTTGACGGCCTGATAGATCTTGTCGACCATTTTTTCGCCGATGCCGGGAATTTCCATGAGCTGCTCGGGGGTCATTCCGGCGAGTTGCTCGACGTTGGTGATGCCGGCGGCTTCGACTTTTTCGATAGTCTTGGGGCCAACTCCGGCCAGCGCCGTCAGCGGCGTGGTGGGGGCGGTGAGCGCGGTCATCTGCTCTTCGATTTCGCGGCGCTTCTCTTCTTCGGACTTGATGTCGATGTCCCAGCCGATTAACTTGCTGGCGAGACGGACGTTCTGGCCTTTTTTGCCGATGGCCAGAGAGAGTTGCGAATCCTCGACGATGACTTCGAGTTTGCGCATTTCCGGGTCGACGATTTGTACGCGCGTGACTTTCGCAGGGCTCAGCGCCTTTTGCGCGAAGGCTACGGTTTCCTCGCTGTAGGGGATGATGTCGATTTTTTCGCCGCGCAGTTCGCGGATGATGGACTGCACGCGCATGCCCTTCATGCCGACGCAGGCGCCGACGGGGTCGACGTCCTTATCGCGGCTGGCCACGGCGACTTTGGTGCGTTCGCCGGCTTCGCGCGCGGCAAAGCGAATTTGCACGGTGCCGTCGTAAATTTCGGGAACTTCCATTTCGAACAGGCGCTGGACGAGGCTGGCGTCTGCACGCGAAACGATGACCTGCGGGCCTTTGGCGGCACGGTCGACCATCTTGATGACCACGCGCAGGCGTTCGCCGATGTTGTAGGTTTCGAGCTTGGACTGCTCGCGCTTGGGCAGACGCGCTTCGGTGCGACCCATGTCCACGATCAGGTCGGGGCCTTCGGCACGCTTGACGATTACGGTGACGAGTTCGCCGACGCGGCCGTTGTATTCGTTGAAGATGGTGTCGCGTTCCGCTTCGCGAACTTTTTGCAGGATGACCTGCTTGGCGGTTTGCGCGGCGATGCGGCCCAGCACGTCCGTGGGCTTGTTGGTGAGAATTTCGGTGCCGACGACGGCGTCGGGATTTTTCTTGCGCGCGTTTTCGATGCTGATTTCCCTGGTGGGGTCAGCGACATCATCGACCACGGTGAGAACGGAAAATACATCGATCTGGCCGGTTTCTGGATTGAATTTTCCGCGCAGATCTTCTTCAGTTTTGTAGTACTTGCGCGCAGCGACGCACATCGCGTCCTCGAGAGCCGACACGACCACGGCCGGCTCGATATGCTTCTCGCGGCTGATCAGTTCAATCTGTTGATAGAGCAAATTCGCCATTTGGTTCCTAAATCTCCGTTGCTAAAATCGGCTGGTGCTTTGCTTAGATCCCTAAAATTCTACAACCAGATTCGCTTTGCGAATCATGTGCAAGGGAATCTCCACGGTGCGAGCTTCCTTGCCTTTCAGCGTGACGCGGACGTTGCCATCGGCAAACCCCGCGAGACGGCCTTCAAAGAACTTTTGCTCCCCGGACTCGCCACCCAAAGGCTCGTTGGTGGTGATCTTGACCAGGCGCCCGGCAAACCGGCTGAAGTGCTCCGGCTTGAAGAGAGCGCGATCCATGCCCGGCGAACTGACTTCGAGGGTATATCCCGCTTGGCCGGGGATAAGTTCCTCAACGTCGAGGATTACACTGAGCTGCTGGCTGACCCGTTCGCAATCTGAGTGGCTGATCTTGGCGTAGGGTTGGGAGGAACCCGCCGAGACATCCGCTTCCGAGCTATCTTCTTTATTATCAGCGTCTACTGGAGATGCAGTGCCCGGGACGCGGTCGATATAGACTCGCAAAAAACGTTCCCGGCCAACTTTCCATTCGACGTCAACAATTTCCAAGCCCTCCGAACGCGCAACCCGTTCGGCGGCTTCCCGAATTTTCTCGAGAACCACGCAGGGACTCCCCGACCTAATCCTATCCGGCGTGCACTGCAACCGGCGGCAACAAAAAAGTGGGCTTGCGCCCACTCACCGTGCGACCCGCTTCAGAGCGAAGATAGAGTATATTCCGGGGATACGGCAAAAGCAAGATACTGGGATGGGGACGCCACATCGTAAGGAGGGGCGCGGAGTGAGCCACTGGACGATCATTCTTGGCGCGATGATTTGTCTCGCCAACCCAACTCTTGCCGAACGAGCGACGAGCCAATCCCCAGTTGCGCGAATTACCATCAAATCCCGCCATATGAGCACCGCCATCGATCCCGAAGCGAACATTACGATTGAAGCGAAGGGCCGGACCTTCTCGAGTGGACACCATCGCGTCGCACCTGAGGCGGTTGCCGCGCTTGTTTCTGCGATAGATGAAGAGGAGTTAGTCGCTCCGCGACTCGCGAACCTCGGCATCACGGAAGCCTGGCTGAAGTCTGAACTTACCTCTCAAGCGTCTGCAATTCCATTCAGCCTTCAACAGGACCAGCGGTTCGCGCAGTCTTTCTGCGATTCGGCCAATATCGAACGAGTATTGCCTGAGCTATATCGTTTTGACGCAACCGACGACCATGGAAAGGTCGACGCAGTAGTCGCGTTTGGCGATCGAACGGAGGTAACGATTTCCTCCAGTTCTCACTACGAATTCATGTTGCCTTGGACGATCGTGCGCAACGGCGTTTCGACCAAGACATACAACGCGAATATTTCGCGGGCAATCGCCTCGTTCTTGCCAAAAAGGGCCGCGAACCGTGCGCGGCTTAACGGTCTGTACCTTTCCCTGTATCTGGCGGAAATAGTTGCAAGTGACCTTCGACGCCCACCGCATTGACATCGATGAGAACAACGCTTCAGGAAGTTATTAGTCAACTCTGGAACACGCCTGAATATGGGGAGTGGAGTCAGAAAACTGACGTCGTGCCGCTCATCGACGTGGAAGAGTGGATCGCCAACGACGATATTGAAGTCCTTGGTTTCACCCACGGGCTCTTAAGCGAGCGCAAATTCCGGGTAGAGCCTCCAATTTCGCTTCCGGCCTACATCGAATTTACGAAGCACTATTTCAGCCGATGTATTCGAGAAAACCCGAGCGGGGAATGGTCGGACAGTCGCTATGGTGCTGGAGCCAGCCTTGTAAATCTTTTCGCCAGCCTTTGGCGGGACCAGTCCGTGCCACGCACGGTGCCGACTTAAAAATTTGGCTGGCCGATATGTACCGCGAGGGTGATTCGCAAATTCGTAACAGCATTGTTCACGCGACACTAGAGCATCTGTTTGAGCAACAGCCGATACGAAATTTCTTCTCGGATTGGAAGAATGACCAACTGCTCGCAAGGGTCTCGAACGAAGCCGAGGAATGGTACAAGGGCGGCGGAAACTCGTCTCTAGGTAAACAGAGGCGCACCTAGCACCTGCGGCACCCTATATCACTGAGAGTTGGACTGGGCGTTGATCGCGCACAGGCAAGAGTGCCTGTGCCACTGGTGGTGCGGCCGCGGCCGCGATCATGGCGTCCGCAGCAATTCTTGCCGTCGTTGCGATTGCGCACAGGCAGTGCTACTGGAGGGCCGGGGAATCATCTCCTAGCATGGTTTTGCGGACGATTTTGATGGCGGGGAAGCCTTGGCGGAGGAAGTCGTTGTGAAACTTCTCCAGGGAAAAAGCTGTCGCCCTGTTTTTTCTTTAGGTCGGCGCGGAGTTTCAGGATTTCTAGTTTGCCCAGGGTGTAATAGAGGTAGGTGGGGTCGGCGGTGCCGCGCTTGGTTTCGGTGACGCCGCTTTCGTGGGTTTGGTAGCCTTCGGTTTCGAAGAAGTGCACGCCCTCGTCGAAGGTCATTTTGCCGCGGTGCATCTGGATGCCGACGATGAAGCGGGCGTCGCGAAGCAGAGCGTCCTGCAACTGGCCCAGTTGAATCAAACGCGTTTCCTGAATGTTGGCGGCGCCGGTTCCCGGCTGGCCGTAACCCTGTTCCAGCATCATCTGTTCGCAATAGTGCGCCCAGCCTTCGGCGTTGGAATTGGAGCCGACGAGTTTGCGGACTTTGCTGACGAACATGGGCGCCCAGAGAAATTGAATGTAGTGGCCGGGATAGGCTTCGTGGATGGAAGTGCTGACAATGGTGCCTTTGTTGAATTCGGACATGCGACCGGCGATTTGTTCGGGAGTGTCTCCGGGAGCGGGAAGGGTGACGTTGAAGAATCCTTCGGTGGCTACTTTTTCGAAGGGGCCGGGCGTGTCCATGGACGCGGTGGTCAGCGCGCGCATGAACGGCGGAGTTTCCTGCAGCGTGGGCTCGACTTTGGAGGGGATGGTGACGATGTGTTTTTCGTTGATGAAGGTGATCAGGCTGTTAAAGGTGTTGCGGAAAGTTTGCAGAAGTTTGTCTGGCGCGGGATGGGTGGCGCCTAGATCGTCGAGGACCTGCTTGGGAGTTTTGTTGGGGTCGACCTCTTTGGCGAGGGCGTCGAATTTTTGCTGGTTGGCGTGCAGGTCGGCAGTGCCGATTTCGAGCAGGCGGTCGAGCGGAGTGTCGACCATTTCATCGTAGAGGAGTTTCTTGGAGAAGGTTTCAGCGCCGATGCGGAAGTCGCCATTGGAACGCGGCAGCAGATCGGTCTTCAGCCACTTTTCGTAATCTTGCAGCGCAGCGATTACGGCGGCGTTGGATTTGGCGAATTCGGCTTTGACGGCGGCATCCGTGGCGTTGGCAAAGGCGGCGGGAACATCGGTCTGGAAGAAGCTTATAGCGCCGGGGATTTGTTCCAGGGCGATTTCCGTGTAGATCTTTGGCGGGTTCTGCAGATTCTTGCGGGCTTCGACGAATACGGCGGGCATTAATTTTTCGCGGGCTACTACCGAGCGCAGGCGGTCGTCTTCGGAGGCGAACTTGCGGCTCATGATGCTGTAAACGCTGTTGGTGATTCCACTCGAGTAGATGTCCGGGTTCTTTTCCCACGGGCGGATGACCTCGAGTTCGAGCAGATTGCTGCGCGCGAAGGAGATGAGCATCTGGCGGTCAGCCGCCGCGGTTTCATCCAAGGCTTTCGGGTCGAACGCCATGAATCGCTTCTCGAACGCGTGCAAAGCGGCAATCTCGCGGTCGACAGCGGCGCGCGAGTAGTCTTCGAGCAGAGAATCGTATTGGTGCAAGCCGTCGCTGGTTCCCGCTGTGGGAGTAAATTTAAAATAAACCTGGTCAAAATATTCGTCGACCAAGGCGCTCCAATTTTCGGAGGGAGTGGCCGCGGGAGAGTTCGCGGCGTGGACGTTCGCGGAGATCATCGCAATGGCCAGGGCGGAGGCGCAGAGCAAGAGCAGCATTCGCATTCGATTGTCCTCAGGTTCACTTCGTCAGACGGGATTTATTGTAAGTGGTAATCAGGATTTTGCCGAAGGGTTTGCTCGTTGTACTCCGCGCGGTCGAACAAAAGCCGCAGGGCTCAAAACCAATCGCCCGGCGCTACGGCTCAGGCTGTTCGCTGAAGACCGGGTGATGCGGAAGAAAACAGATCCCTCGCTGCGCTCGGGATGACAACTTACCTGGATCGACTGGGTGACCGATTATTTTTCGATGTCGCGGTGGAGGACTTTGGCGGCGATGTTGCGGGCGGCCAGGGATTTTTGGATGGCTTCGGACATCATTACGGAGCGATGCTTGCCTCCGGTGCAGCCGAAGGCGATGGTGAGGTAGCTCTTGCCTTCGTGGATGTAATGCGGGATCAAGTAAGTGAGCAGGCCTTCGATGCGGCGGAGAAATTCGCCGGTTTGCGGGAACGAACGGATGTAGCGGCGGACTTTGGGGTCTTTCCCGGTGAAAGGACGAAGACGCGGGACGAAGTGCGGATTCGGAAGGAAACGGACGTCGAAGACGAGGTCTGCATCGGTGGGCACGCCATAGCGGTAGCCGAAGCTGACCACGCTCACCATCATGGGGCGATTATCAGTGCTCTTGAAGCGCTCAGTAATGAAATGGCGGAGTTCGTGGACGTTGAAACGCGAGGTGTCGATGGTGAGATCCGCGAGCTTGCGGATGGGTTCCATCAAGGCGCGCTCGTGGGCGAGGCTTTCGCGCACGGAGAAATTTCGTCCGAGAGGATGCGGGCGGCGCGTTTCGCTGTAGCGGCGGAGGAGCGCGTCTTCGGCGGCTTCGATGAAGACCAGAGTGATGGGATGATCTTTTTTCAGGTGGCGCAAGAGCGGCGGCAACTTTTCCAGCTGCAGACCTTCGCGGGCGTCCACGAGTAGAGCGGCGCGGGTGAAATCGCCTTCACCGGCGGCGTGCAGCTCGGCAAAGATGGGAATGAGTTCGACGGGGAGATTGTCTACGCAATAAAAGCCCATGTCTTCGAAGGCGTGGAGGACGGTGCTCTTGCCGGAGCCGGAGAGCCCGGTGAGGATGACGAGTTGGCGCGTGGCACTTCTCGCCCCGGATTTCGCTGAAGTAGTCTTTCCGCGATGAGATGCGGACAAGCTTGCGGATTTTGCGGCGCGACGCTTTGCGGAGGAGCGCAAGCCTAGCTCTTCACCCGGCGTTGGTGCGTGCTGGGAATGCGCATATCTTCACGATATTTGGCGACGGTGCGGCGCGTTACATGGATGCCGGCGTCATCGAGTTTCTTGGCGATTTGCTCGTCGGTTAGCGGATGCGCGCCGTCTTCCTCTTCAATCATTTTCTTGACCAGGCGCTTCAGGGTGAGCAGCGACATATCGCCGCCCTCGGGACCGTTCACGGATTCGCTGAAGAAGGAGCGCAATTCGAGGACGCCTTGCGAGGTGTGCGCGTACTTGCTAGCGACAGCGCGGCTGACAGTGGAAGGATGGACGCCGACCTCTTCGGCGACTTCCTTGATCATCATGGGCTTCAGCGCGTCAGGTCCGTGGACGAGGAAATCCCCCTGGCGCGCGATGATGGATTGGCAGACGCGTAGAATCGTGTGTTTGCGCTGCTCGATATTCTTCATCAGCTGGATGGCGGCGGTGAAGCGTTCTTTCACGTAGTTGCGGACGTCGCGATCGGAAGCGTCTTTGACGAGCAGGCGGCGATAGGTAGGACTCAGCCGAAGTTGCGGCATGTCGTCTTCGTTGAGGAAGGCTTGCCACTGATCATCGACTTTGCGGAAGTACACGTCAGGCTCGACGAGGCGCGGTTCGGTTTTGTTGTAGCGGAGGCCGGGGCGCGGGTCGAGCTTGCGAATGGTATCGAGCGCGCGCTTGACGACTTCGACGGGGCGATTCAGTGCGCGGGCTACTTCTTTCAACTGGTTGGACTGCACCTGCTTTAAGTGGTCGGCAACGATTTGCTGCGCGAGCGTGTTGGTGGGATCGAACGCCTTCAATTGCAACAGCAGACATTCACGTAGGTCGCGGGCGCCTACGCCGATGGGATCGAAGTCCTGCACGACTGCCAGCGCGTCATCCAAATCGTCTTGCGAATATTTTCCGTTTTCGGTGAGTTCTTCGTTGGAGGCGGTGAGATAGCCGTTCTCGTCGAGATTGCCGATGATGTTGTCGGCGACCTGCTGCACGGCTTCCGAGCAAATGGTTACGCTCAATTGCCAAGAGAGATGATCGGTCAATCCGCTGGGCGAGGAGAGAAATTTTTCGAAGGACGGACGCTCGGAGACTTCGCGCTCTTGCGATTTGCCGCCGTCGCCGCCGGTGTCGAGATACTGATTGAAGAAAGTGCCGACGTCGAATTCATCGAAAGGATTGGATTCGGGCTTCTCCGGGACTTTTTCTGTTTCGGCTTTCAGGAAGGTTTCGTCGCTGTAGTTATCGGTTTGCGTGGGCTCTTCGCTGAGTTCTTCGAGGACCGGGTTGGCGATCATTTCCTGATTGATCATTTCGCGGAGCTCCAGACGATTCAGCGCGAGTACGCTGACCATCTGTACCAGTCCCGGCGTCAGAATTTGCTTCTGGGAGACGCGGAGATTAAGTTTGAGTCCTTGCCAAGCCATCGATCGGTCGTTACTTTCTGGCCCGCGAACGGGCTGGTTGCTATATTAGGGCTATTCGGAGAACGCCGCCCTTGCACGGCAATTGCCAACCCTTATGAAAGCGCTCAGTTGGTCCAGGCGCAAGTGCTAATTGAGGCGAAAGTGATCGCCGAGGTACACCCGGCGCACTTCCGGATCGCTACTTAACTCCGCAGGTGAACCTTTCCTGAATATCTTGCCACTTTTCAAGATATATGCGCGGTCGGTTACGGAGAGAGTTTCCCGGACGTTATGGTCCGTAATGAGTACGCCGATACCAGTGCGAGCGAGGTCGCGAATGATTTCCTGCAAGTCCTTTACGGTGAGGGGGTCGATGCCGGAGAAGGGCTCGTCCAGCAGGATGAAGTGCGGTTGCAGAGTGAGCGAACGGGCGATTTCGAGGCGGCGGCGTTCTCCGCCGGAAAGGGTGTAAGCCTTGCTGGTTCTTACAGTTTCGAGACCCATCTGAACCAAGAGTTCTTCGAGGCGGTCGCGCTGCTGCTCGGGGGTGAGGGGCAGGGTTTCGAGTACGGCTAAGAGATTCTGTTCGCTGGTCAGCTGGCGGAAGACGGAAGGCTCTTGCGGGAGGTAGCTGATGCCGCTGCGGGCTCGCAAGTACATGGGCAAATCCGTGATTTCATTGTCGTTAAGCAATACGCGGCCACTGTCTGGTCGGCCAGACCCACTAACATATAGAATGTGGTGGTTTTACCGGCACCATTCGGCCCTAGCAGGCCGACCACTTCACCCTGGCCAATCTCTACTTCGACGTCGTCCACAACCTTGCGGCCGCGATACGACTTACTTAATTCGACCGCTTGGAGCTTCAGCATACCTCGCCAGAGTGTCTGGGGATCAGTTCGCCTGGTTATCTACGCGATGCTTGGTGAGTATGCGCGAACCATTTTCTGAATCGACGATGATCGTATCATCCGCTAAAAAGAAGGTCAATTGACGGCCGGAAGTGTTGCCTGCGGCGCCGTCGTACAGAGTGGGATTTCCGCCGGACATGACGAATTTTCCGTCAGACGCAGTGTAGACGCCGCGGTCGGCGACGGCTTTGCGGGCGGCTTCTTCGACGATGACGCCGCCGGTGCCGACTACTTTGCTGATTTGTTGCGGGCCGGCCTGGGAGGAGGTTTTCGATTCGGGCGCAGTTCCGCCGGAAGTTGCGGTAGCTGTTGCGGTTCGTGTGAAGTACAGGTCCACGATCGGGGCGCGCATTTTCTGGTCGACGGACTGCGCGATTACGTTTTTTTCTAGATGAGCGTGATTTTCCGTGTCGCTGTAAACGAGTGAACCGGCGGTGACGTGCCACAAGTTCGATTTTGCAGCGTTAGTTTTTGCGCCCGTTGTGTTGGTTTTAACCAGCGACGTAGCGGTTGGCGTTGGCGGCATTGTGGGAGAACCCGCGGATTGCGGAAACACGGCGCGCACGTTGTTGAGGGCGTTGAGGACCCGCGTATCGCGAAGCAGTTCGATGGAGTCGGCTTCGAGAACGGATTCGCCTTGCCACATTCGCGCGTGGCCAGAGTAGAGCGCGTGGCCGGACTGCGAGTTAGCTTGCAGGGATTCGGCGGTGATGTGCGTCGGCGAGGGGGCCAACTGCACAGTTGGACCGCGACCGGGCAGATCGGTGGAACGCACACCGCCTTCCGCGTGAATGTCTCCGGTATCTTGGGCGAAAACTATTTTCGCCGCCGCCGTTTCGGTGGTGGCGTCACGCACCAAGGCACGGCCGGTAAGCGTAGCGGTTTCCTCGGCATGCCGAAAAACGGCGTGGTCGGACTGTCCGGTACGGTCGCCTTCGCGCAAGTGCACGTCACCGTCCAAATTCATTTCTGACCAACCGCCTGAGGCGAGTAACTGCGCAACACCTTTGGCGGCGGTAGCTGTTTGAGCGGGCTTACTGGCTGCGGTGCGTTCGGTTTGCACGTGGCCGTAAGCGAGAAGTTCTTTCGCTTTGCCGAGCGCGCCAAACTTCATTTGTAGTTTGTCCGCAGAAAGTGTGGTGTGCGCCGCGCTAGTGGTTTCGTTCACATTTGCATTCAATGCGCCGGCGGCGCCTTTGGCGCTTTGGGCCAGAAGGGCGTTGGCTTTGGCGGCCCTGCTATTTGACTGATTGGGGGAGTTGACTGCGGGCGCCAAGCTGAAATCGCCGCCGCTCGTATCGTTCCATTCGATGTGGCCCGCAGCAAGCGTCTCGGCTTCCAGGGGACGGCTTACTTCGTTTGCTTTGCCTCCGCTGAACTGAATGCGCAAGGCGCTGGTGGTGAGCGTGCGCGCATCATCGCCGGCGTCTGGCGAAGCGGCGACTGTGGTCTTTGATTGTGCAGTTTTTAGCTGCTCGGGCTTTAACTGCACAGTTTTCAGGTTTACATTGCCGCGTAATTCTAATTCCTTGATTTCATTCGTGCGTGGCCACATGGTGGCGGTAGCCTCATCGGCTTTGGCGTCATCACGCTGCGCCTGGGCGTTGCGTGAACCGCGCACATTTCCTTGCGCGTTCACCGTGGACACCCAGCCTTCTGGCGCAAACTGCGCGGTAAGGCGTTCACCGCTGACGGACATCTCTGCGCCGGTCGTTTTCGACTGAGAAACAATTCGCGGGAGTTCACCGCCAGCGTTGCCGGATGCGAGCAGTTGGTGCGCGCGAAATTGTGCATCGAGGTCCATCGTTAATTCCCCGGCAGTCAACTGGGCGCTTTTGGATAGAGCTGAGGCGGGACCCAGAACGTGCATCACGCGAGAAGTTCTGTCGAAGTCCAGGCTGGTGCCGACAACGGTGACTTCTTCGCCGGGAGACAACGCGTTTGCGGCGGATGAATTTGCATGCGGGGCAGCCTTGGATTGGCCGCGCGCCGTGGCGGGTTGGGGAGCGCGAAGGAGCAACTGCACATCGTGAAGCAACTTTACCGTTCCGATTTCGGAGCGGTATTCCATGCCGATGCCCTTGCCGTTGCCATTCGGAAATACGAATGCGACAGGGGAAGAAGTCGAGGCAAAACCGCTGGCGCGATTGAAGGTGACGGCTTGGGTCTCGACATGCATAACCTGAGGCGGAGGTGAATCGGAGATTTGTTGCGCAGCTGGCGATGCCGACGGGTTGGACCGAGAAAAATCTGCCGCGCTTTGCAGGTCCATCTGCACTTCGCCGCTGCACACTACATCGCCGTTGGTTTTGGTGTACTGGCAACTCTTGGTGTGAATCACGTCGTGGCGTTCGCTATTCTTGCCGAAAATCGTGATCACTACGGATTCCAGCTCCGTGAGATCGCGGTCTTTGAAGTCGGTGGATTTGGAAGCTTCGACGGTGAATTCTTTGTGGTCCCCTTCACCTTTGGAGAACTTCACACCTTTGGATTCGCGGGCGACGTTCAGAGCGGCAGCAGCCGGCGCGAGATTGCGTTCGATCCGCGCTTTGACTTCGCGCTTGACGTAGACACCTGCGGTCAGCAGCGCCAGCAGTCCGGCAACGGCCGCCGACCATCGGGCGTAGCGTGCCGCTTCGCTTCGTTTCATGTTTTCAGTTAAGCAAAATTCGAGGCTGCTGTATAGAACGGGAGGCCAGGGTGAAACGCACGGACGAATCAGGCCAGCGGGAGTAATTCGGGGTGATTAACGAGACTCAGGCAGGCGTGAGCGATAGTTTAAACGGCGTCGCGGCGGCGTTCCACGATGCCGGGGGGTAAGTCTCCGGGATTCTCGCGGCGATCCACCATCGCGATTTCTTCGTCTAGTGGGCCGTCCTGGACGTTTACGGTGTCTTCCAAAATGCCAATGTTCGCCGCGCCAACGCTGTCGCGATTGGTGTTCTTCACCAGATACATAGCTTCGTCGGCAAGATGCAGAAGGCCTTCTTTGGTGCGCGCGTCCACCGGGTAGGACGCAACGCCCAAACTGGGAGTGACGCGAATCTTCAACCCTTCGGCGTCCAGCCAGGGGGTGGAACGGATCAATTTGTGCAAGCGGCGCGCAACGTTCAGCGCGTTTTCTTTTGATGTTTGTGGTAGCAGGATCACAAATTCATCGCCACCGTAGCGGAACGCAAAGTCGATCAAACGGCAGCGCGCTTTCAGTGAGTTGCCAATTTCCGCAAGCAAGCGTGAGCCAACCAAGTGGCCGTGCGTATCGTTGACCTGCTTGAAATGGTCCAAGTCGATAAAGACCAGCGAAAATTCGTAGTTGTAGCGCTGCGAACGGTAAATTTCCGTTTCCAGGATAAAACTCATGTGCCGCGCGTTGTACAAGGAGGTGCAGTCGTCCGTGATGGTCAGCTCATGAATGCGCTTAACGTGGCGGGCATTTTCGAGGGCAATGGCCGCGAAATCAGACAGGGCTTCCAATAATTTCAAATCGCGGGGATCAAACCCTTCTGGCCCGATGCAATTGATCAGTTCGATCACGCCGAGACAGGTATCACGAAATTTTACGGGAACGGCGACGATGGATTGCGTTTCCGTTTTAGTTTTTTCGTCGACCTTGGAGAAAAAACGCGTGTCTTTCGAGGTATCCGGCACGACAACGGTCTCGCCGTGTTGCGCCACCCAGCCGGCGATGCCCTGCCCAACTTTTACACGCACATCTTTCAGGGCTTGGGAAGCTTTGCCTACCGCCAACTCAAAATATAGTTCCTGTTTTTCCTGGTCGAGCAGCAATAGCGACCAGTTATCCGGACGCAGAAATTCGTCGATCTTCTCCATGATGGTGCGGAGAACCTGATCGAGCTGCAGCGAGGAAGTGAGGGCCTTTCCAAGTTCTTGGAAGACCGCGACTTCGCCCGCTTCCCGCTGTTCGAAGGAGACCGCCAGATTGCGACGGCGTTCCACCGCTGGAAATTGTTTCACTTCCTCCACGCGTGGCTTGACCTGACCCTTTGTTAGATTTCGAGCAAACACGCCGCAGCGCACCGGGCAGCCCGAGGAGGCATGTCCGACCGAACCTGCGAATACCAGCCAGTATAGGCACCCCGTAAAAAGCCACGCAACAAACTCGTGGTACAGGAGTGGCGTTCTTGCCATCGTCCCGCCCAAAGCGCGAGGATGAGGCTGACGGCTTGGGTTTTCAGTGCTCCTGGTCGGAGGTTCGACGGATGAGTGGAGGGAATGGACGTGATTCGTGGTTACGAAAATTGCGGATCGGACTTAATGTAGGTGACGTGCAGGGCTAACTCAAAGCGGACCCGGTCACTGCACTCCCGGCACGGCGGAAAGGTATCGCCATCGAGTGCCACCACGTAATGAGCAGCAGTGTGCCTAGACGCATGGGCGGCTTTGTATATACCGGAGCAAGGCACAGCCTGACCTGCCTGAAATTCTTCTCGCACAGATATCTCCTGGTGTTTAGGGCGGTGACTATGGGTGTGCCGCCCCCGCCAACTGGGCACCGCATGCTTCACATCCGGTGCGCCCCAGTCAATTTTAGTAACGTTCGAGGTCGATCCACAGCCGCACTTCGTCTTCGACGACAAATCGCGCGTGGCGATCCGCTGCAAATCTAGCCTCGAGCTCGAACGCGTGCGCTTCCAGGGGAACTTTGAAACGCCAGCGCCTGGAGACGAAGGCGCGTACGAATAATTCGGTGTAGCGCTGCAGACCGAGTAATTGAAACTGCACCGCATGCACCAAGGCGTGAAATAACAGGCGGGTCGACAACGTTTCGTTCACAACGACCACATCATCGAAGGTAACCGTGGCCATGTGGGTAAAATCCAGCAGCCGCTGGTAGCCATAGGTCTGCGGATGAACCTCTGCTCTGCTTAAGCCCTTGTTAGCGAGCTGCACGATGCGGACCTTGCGGAGCAGCGTCGGCGAAAAGAAGGGCTGCACGAGGGCCACGTGTTCTTCTGGCAGGGGTTCGCTGAGGAGCAAAAACCTCTCTCGCTGCTCGCGCATATATGCCGATATGTCCGCAATAGCGTCCAGAACTTGCGCTTCATTGAGTTGTGGCCCTTCGGACGTAGCCAGCGAATGATCGCGAATTGAATTTCGGGGAATACTGGAAAAGTATTCGTGAAGTCCGGAAGCGGTAGCTTGAGCGGTGGTCAAAAGATCCGCTTCGGCGTATTCAGCAATTTCTTCAACAGTGAAGCGGACGCGCAAGCGCTCAGCGGCCCGGTGGGCGGACTGTAATTCAGAATGCGCGTGGCGAAGATCTCCGTTCAGCTCCAAGAGGGCCGTAGAATTACCAGCATGAGGTCGAGCACACATCTTAAAAATACTCCTTCATAAGTATAAGAATTGGGATAAATGGGGTATTAAATCGTTTAAGCTGCATTGAGTTTACGCTGTTAACTTAACACCGTCAACGAATTAATCTGGTGTATGCTACGGGTAGCGAGGCATGGGTAATGCCCAGAAAAGCAGAACCGCAATTGCACGCGCGTATTTTGCAGGCTGCACGGACACTGTTTGTTAAAGGCGGCGAAAAAGGTTTGTCAATGCGCTCGCTGGCCAAAGTGGCCCGCACGAACACACCGGCGGTATACCGGCGGTTTCGCAACCGTAACGCTATCCTGCATGCGTTGGCGGATCAATATCGGCACAACGCCTTCGAAGTGATGGAGCCATGCAATTCCTTGCCGGAGATGGCGGAGGCGCTCCTGGAGTTAGCGTTGCGCAGCCCTCGCGAATACGAACTATTTTATTCGGAACTCGTATCGAAGGTGCCGGCCGCGCGTACGAATTTCGAATTTGCGAAGAAAAGATGTGCCGAATGGATCGGAGGCGAGGCGGAGGACCACGTCGAACTGCTATTAGCGCTTGCGGCCCTGGTACATGGCACGGCGATGATGTTGATTTCCAAAGCTATCCCCCCGCAATCGGAAGCCAAGATGCATTTGGTTTTCACCGCCGCTGTTCGCGTTTTGCTGCAAGAGGCTGCAAGTCTTCGCGGTTCGGCATAGTTCTCGGAAGAAATCTCCGACGATTCAGTTACACTGAACTGACAACTCACCAGCGGCGGGTGTAGGAGCAAGTTCGACTCATGGCCAAGGGTAGTTTTGGGGAACGCCTGAAGCGCGAGCGCGAGATGCGCGAGGTCTCGCTGGACGAATTAACCAAAGCAACGCGTATCAGTCAGCGATTTTTGGATGCCTTGGAAAACGAGGACTGGAAAAAGCTTCCCGGCGGAGTCTTCGGCCGCGGATTTGTGCGCACCATTGCAGGTTACCTGGGGCTGGATGAAGAAACGCTGCTGGGCGAATACGATCTAGCGCGAGGCGACGTTTCTCGCGAGTCTTCCGGTCATGCGGAAGATCGCATTCCGGCGACCCCGATGTGGGTTCCTCTGCTGGCGGTATTGGTCATCTGTGCCGCCCTTGCCGGACTGTTTTTTGCGGGAAAGTATGCGTGGCACCGATATGCTTCGCGGCGTAACTCACAACCCTCTTCGGCTTTGGTTACCGCGCCATCTGACCCCTCGGCGGACCCCTCAACTCCACAGAACACAACTTCTTCGGGTGGATCCGCCACGGCGAGTGCGCCCCTGGATCTCTCGGTGTCGACTTTGGCAGCTACCCACGTGCGCATCCTGGCTGACGATAAATTAATGCTCGATGGCGAGTTGGCCGTAGGGACAACCCGTCATTTTTCCGCGAAGAATCATTTTGAAATTACTGCGGCGAATTCTTCAGCGGTGTTGCTGGAATTGAACCATCAGGCGATGCCGCCCCTCGGTCCACCGGGCGCCTCCGGTACAATGGTGCTCGGCCAAAAGGACGTGAGGCGGCCAGATGGTGGAATCACTCAGCCCTGAAGTCATCGAAGAACTGCGGCATTCGCGGGCGGCTCGCGAGCGCAAGTTGGCGGTCTGTTCTAACGGCGCGCACCTGGGCCCGGCGGATCTAGCAGAAATACTTTGCGTTTTGGCTGGCGATCCAGACCAAATGGTCGCGGAACGGGCGCAGGAGGCGCTGCTTTCACAACCCGTCGAAAATTTCCTGCAAGCTCTGCAACGCGCGAATGCCATTCCTACGGTGTTCGTTTACGCCGCAAAGAATCTGGTGAGCAAGGCGGGTATTGCGGAAGCGCTATTGAAAAATCGCAGCTGCCCACCGGATCTGCTGGTGAACGCGGTACCGCACCTCTCCGTGGCCCAGCTCCACGATCTAGCCAGTGACTATGATCGTTTGAGCGATTCCACGGCGCTCAGTTTGGCCTTGGAACGGTCCAGTTCGGTCACCGCCGATCAAAAGAGTTTGCTCCGCGAACTGCACGGCCCAGGCGTCCCGATCGACGAAGCGGCGCTCCTCGAAGCCGCCGAAATTGCGGAACCGGATGAGGGCCGCCGTAAGACCTTATTGCAACGGCTGGCAGCCATGAACGTGGCGCAACGCGTCAAGTTTGCAATGATGGGCGGCTCGGATGCGCGACGCACCTTGATTCGCGACACCAACAAAGTGGTGCAGCGAGCGGTGCTGCAATCTCCCCGGATCACCGACCAGGAGATCGAAGGCTTCGCGGCGATGTCCAGCCTTACGGATGAAATCCTGCGGCTCATTGCCAACAATAGAAAGTTTCGCAAGAACTACACGGTGGTGCGAAACCTGGTAAACAATCCAAAAACTCCGCTGGACGTTTCGCTGCACCTCTTGCCGGTAATCAATCCCGTGGATCTGAAACGCATGCTTACGAACAAAAATATTCCGGAAACGCTGCGGACTACCGCCAACAAACTGCATCGGACACGCGCCGACGCAAAGAAATAAAATTCAAGTCTTCAGTGGAATTGGGCCGATTCTGGCGACCCGATAATCCGAAACGACACCGAATCTGCTTACCGTGTGCCGGTTGGAACGCTCTTCAGATAGGCAATGATTGCGGCAGCATCTTCGTGATGCATGTGATAAATGTGCATGGGCGGGCGCAATACTTCGCCTTCCGGGCCAGTGCCGTTTTCTAGAATTGTGAAAAATTGTGTGTCGGTGAAACTGGGCATTCCGGCCAACGGCGGAGCGGCGTCGGCCCAATTTTCAATCCGCGCGACAGGGCGAATCCAGGTGCTGGCGCCTTGCAGCCATGCATCATATTTCAGATCGCCGCGGGAGTTGCGCGGCGTGTGGCACTCGCCGCACATAGCGACGTTTTCGACCAGGTATTTGCCGCGTTCCACATCCCCGCGGGTATTGGATGGCGGCGCGCTTACGTTAGCGGGTTTCGCTTGTGCTTGCGCCGGATTGGGCTTATTTTGCGCCGCGGCCGCAGTGTGTTGTGCTGCCGCGAATGAACCCAGGGTGATTGCCGCCAAAGAGAATCCTGCCGCCAATAATTTCCACGTCGCAACGCGCATGCTTCCTCCAATTGCCTGACGCGTCCGATGGTGCGGCACTCGCCGCGCTTCTGTCAAACGAAAGTGCGGGATTCGGTTTCTATGAGGGATTCGTACTCGATGAAAGATTCGTGGAGATCAATTCCCTTTTTGGTCCCGGTGAGGCTCGCGCAGCCTACTGGCCAGTCGCATGGGTGGTTGCGCGGCGGTTGCTGCTCGTCTGCGAAACGGCTTTTTGCATTTCCCGAGCCTGATTTAAGTGCTGCTGAATCATCGGAACGGTTTGCGCTGCGAATGCGCGAATGCTGGAGTTCTTGCCGTTATTCGCTTCGTTCTGAAACTCATTCAAGTCTTGCTCGTGGTCCCGCACCATGTCATCAGCGTACGCGCGATCAAAATCGCTGCCGTTCAATCGGGCCAAGCGGTCGTAGATTTGTTGATCTTTCGAACTGGCAGTGGTGGGCAACACAATATTGGCTTGCTGCGCGGCCGCTTTCAGCTGGTCACCTGCAGCGCCATGCTGCACAACCATACGTTCGCCGAATGCCTTGACGGTGGCGTTGGACCCGCGATCGGCCGCCAACTTTCCCAGTTGAATTTCGGCCATGCCACCTTGCGCGGCCGCTTTGGCAAAGTGCGCGTCTGCCATGTCTGCTTTCGACTGCGCAGTATCATCCTGGTGAGCCAGTACCGCCCAGCTACCCAGTCCGGTGAGGAAAATCGTGAGGCAGGAAACGTAGATAATCCTGGAAAGTTTACTTTCGATTTGCATGGCGGTCCCCCCAAGGGCCTGGTCGCGGAGTTATTCGAGTACTTTAGGCACTGCCGACGGAGAGCCCAATCCAGCGAGTCGTGTATTTGCATTCGGGAGACACTACATATTTTGTGGGATTGCCAGCCGACCAGCGCAATGTAGGGACTAACGTAGCCCTGCGGCTAGAATCAGCAGCGAGGATAAGGGACAGCCTACAACCGCGGAACCACAGGTAGAATCTACTGCGGTAGCTATGCGCAGGAGTTTTGGGTTGCGTGGAGGTGATCGCCATCGACGAGACATTTGAACTTGGCAAGGAGCTGCGGACAGGCGAGGAGTCCGAGACTCGCCGACTGGACCATTGGCTAGGGGTGCTGGTATCGCGCGGCGGCAGCGACCTGTTGCTGGTGCCGGGCGCGCCCGCATGCATCTTGCGCGATGGAGCGGTCGAAAAAATCGGACAGCGGGCGCTGGAAGCTTCGGAGATCGAGCCTGCCATTTTGCCGGCGTTATCCGGCCATGCGCTGAAACTGTATCGCGAATCCCGAATTGCAGATTCCTCGTACAGCGTGGAGGGTCTCGGGCGATTTCGTATCAATCTGCATCGCGAGCGGGGCGCTGCCGCGGCAGCGGTCCGGGCGCTTCCGGCCAAAGTTCCAGCGATTGACGATCTGCATTTGCCACCCTCGGTGGCCGGGCTGGCCAAACTGCCGCGCGGCCTGGTGCTGATCGGCGGGCCCGCGGGATCCGGCAAATCAACGACCATGGCAGCGCTGGTGAACGAGATTAATCGTCACGAGTCGCGGCACATTTTGATCGTCGAAGACCCAGTGGAATACCAACACAGCCATTTCAAAAGCATTATCGAGCAGGTGGAAATTGGCGAGGACGCGCCAGACTTTCCCACTGCGCTGCGGGCGGCTTTGCGCCAGGCGCCGGACGTGATCGTGGTGGGGGAGATGCGCGACGCGGAAACGATGATGATAGCGGTAGCTGCGGCGGAGACCGGGCATCTGGTGTTGTCCACGCTGCATACCGTGGATGTAACCACCACGATTTCGCGGATTGCGGACAGTCTGCCTTTGGAACGCCAGAATACGATTCGCCAAGAATTGGCGATGTCTCTCAGCGCCGTGCTGACGCAGATTTTGTTGCCGAGCAAGGGCGGCGGGCGGGTGCCTGCGGCAGAGCTGCTGATGGTCGGCGTCGGCGCGCGCCAGCATATCCGTCGAAACCAACTGCAGCATTTGCATCAGGAGATTACCCTGACGAAGAAGAAAGGGTCGTTCACCCTGGAGGAGTCGCTGGTGCAGCTGATTCGCAGCGGGAAGATTGAGCGGGAGGCAGCGCTGCTCTGCGCGATTCATCCCGACGATTTGGAGATCATGTTGCGGGGATGAATCATGTAGGTGCTGAACTCTAGTTTACCCAGAGGGACGAAGGGTCCGGCCCGTTCCGTTACGCCAGCCGATCCCCGATTGCTATTGCGCGCGAGCGATGTCGATTACGAAGCGATATTTTACGTCGTTGGCGGCTAGCCGTTTGTAGGCTTCGTTGATCTTGCTGGTGGGAACAATCTCGATGTCGGAAACGATATTGTGCTTGCCACAGAAATCCAGCATTTCCTGGGTTTCTGTGAATGCCGCCGATGCCGGAGCCAGCGATGGAACGGCGCTTCATAAGGAGCGGAAAAGCGGAGACCAACGTGGGGCGGTCTGGTGCACCGAGCAGCACGTGGGTGGCGTCCAGCTTCAGAAGATTTACGTAGGCGTTCAAATCGTGTTCGGCGCTGACGGTGTCCAAGATCACATCGAAGCTTGCGGTATGAGCCTGCATGGCGTTCGGATCGTTGGACATGACCACTTCATCGGCGCCGAGTCGCAGTGCATCGTCTTTCTTTTTCGGCGAGGTACTGAAGAGCACGACGCGGGCACCCAGGGCATGAGCGAACTTCAGTGCCATGTGACCCAGTCCGCCCAATCCGACCACGCCAACCTTGCTGCCCTTCCCAACTTTCCAGTGGCGCAGCGGAGAATACGTAGTGATTCCTGCGCAGAGTAGTGGCGCAACCGCTGCCAGATTCAGGTTGGCGGGAACTTTCAAGACAAACGCTTCGTCGACGACGATGTTGTTGGCGTATCCGCCGTAGGTGGGATCGCCTTTCTTGTCGCGGGCATTGTAGGTAAGGACGGTGCCCACTTCGCAATAGTTTTCGAGACCGGCCTTGCACGACGCACAGGTACGGCAGGAATCGACCATGCACCCGACCGCGGCGAGATCTCCCACCTTGAATTTCTTTACACCGCTGCCGACTTGCGAAACCTTGCCAACGATTTCGTGGCCAGGAACCATCGGAAAAATTCCCGGGAACCAATCGTCATTGACCTGGTGAAGGTCGGAATGGCAGATGCCACAGTATTCGATAGCGATCACCACGTCGTTGGGAAGTGGGTCGCGACGTTCGAAATTGAAAGGCTCGATGGCCGCTTTAACAGTTTTTGCTGCAAAACCCTTTGACGAGATCATTTGTTTTCTCCGTAAGATATTGCAAGTCTGATGCAGTGAGTTCGGGGACGGTTATTTTTTTAGAGAGCTCCGCCTGCGCTTCTTGACAGGCTCGGCTAAGTACAGCTGGGCGATACGAGTAGGGAACAATTAACGGTCTTGGCGCTCTTCGTCGTCATATTCGGTAGGCACATCATCGACGGGAAATTGCCGAGTACGGATTTCACCCTGATCGGCGTCCGGAACATCTTCGACGCCTTTAACCACTTCCGCTTCGAAGGCATTGCCTTCTTCCAGAAGTTCATCGACGCTTTCGGAATCCGCACCTGCGCGATTGGAAAGCCCTTGTAAATCTCCGGACTGTCCGCCGGACCGCGCACCGAGACCCTTCGGTTCGAATGTGACGGTCTCAATATTTTCCTGCTTGCCTCTGCGTGCTGGCGCGGCGGCCTTGGACGGCTTGCGCGGCAAGGAACCGGACGGCCTCTTCGCCGATTTCGCGGCAGGCTTGGCCGCCAGGCGCTTTTTCGGAGCGGCACTCTTCTTCGCGGCGGTTTTCTTGCTGACTTTCTTGCGGGAGCCCTTGCTGGCCTTTGTGTTTTTTTTGCTTACCGGTTTTTTGATCTTCTTTTTGGTAGCCATGCAGAAAGTCTAGCACTTTCCCGCGAGGCTGTTTATCCAGCCCCGGTTGTTTACCCGGCGACAGTAATGTCCTATTCTCTGACCGAGATCATTGCCAAATAGCAACACGAGGCTCAAGCGGAGTTATCCCGTCATGACCATTGACGAAGTTCTGGCGCAAATCCACGAAATAGGAATTATTCCCGGCATTCGCACGGCTTCGGCCGAAGACGCGCATTTCGCTGCGGACGCGGTGGCCAGCGGCGGAATTCCCATCGTGGAAATTACCATGACGATTCCCGGGGCCATCGACATGATCGGCTACCTGACGAAACATATCCCCGGCGTGATGGTCGGCGCCGGCACCGTGCTGGACGGCGAAACGGCTCGGAAGTGCGTAGATGCCGGAGCGGCCTTCCTGACGGGTCCGTGCCTGGACGTGGCAGTGATCGAGGTGGCCAAAAAGCATCGCGTGGCCATGTTGGCAGGCGCGTTGACGCCTTCGGAAGTGCATGCTGCCTGGGATGCGGGAGCTGATTTCATAAAAATTTTTCCGTGTTCGCAGGTGGGTGGCGATTCCTACATTCGAGCGCTGAAAGGACCCTTCCCAAAAATTCCGCTGATAGCTGCCGGTGGGGTGAACCAGCAGACGGCGGGTAATTTTATTTTGGCGGGCGCCGCGGCAATAGGAGTTGGCAGTGAGTTGGTGCCGCGAGAAGCCATCGAAAAACGGCGAGCCGAACAGATTCGAGAATTAGCGCGTCGATTCATGCGCCTGGTGGGTGCGGCACGGGCGCGGTTGGCGCCGTTGCGGGAAACAGTAAGCGGCGGAGTTGGGCGTTGAGACCGTGAGCACCCAGCAACTAGAGACGACGGTATGCGTCGTGGGCGGCGGACCCGCCGGAGTAGTGCTGGCGTTACTGCTGGCGCGCGCTGGTATTGATGTAGTCGTTTTGGAAAAACACAAGGACTTCAATCGCGATTTTCGGGGCGATACCATTCACCCTGCTACGCTGCGCGTGATGCGCCAGTTGGGACTTTTGGATGGGCTGCTGAAGATTCCGCACCGTAGATTCGACCACGCCGAAGCAATGATCGGTGACACCATCTATCCAATTGCGGATTTAACCACGCTTCCTGCACCCACCAACTTTGTTGCCCTGATGCCGCAATGGGATTTGTTGAATTTTCTGGCGAGCGAAGTACGCAAATTCCCGACCGGAAAGATTTTGATGGAACACAAGGTCACTGGGCTGTTGACCGATCCCGCCAATCCCGACGCACCGTCGGTGCGCGGGCGGAGACTTCTTCGGGCGCCGTGGAGGTTCGCGCGGCGTTAACGGTGGGCTGCGACGGACGCCATGCCATCACGACTGACGCCGCGCATTTGGAATGCGTGAAGTCTTCGGAGTGCCGATTGATGTCTTGTGGCTGCGTATGTCTCGTCGGGAAGATGATCCCGAAAATTCTCTGGGAAATTTGAACTATGGGCGGATGATCATACTGATTAACCGTGGCGATTACTTTCAATGCGGCTACATCATCAAGAAAGACGCATTCGAGACGGAGATCAAGCCAGCAGGTTTGGCTGCGTTTCGCGATTCCATTGCGAAGATTGTGCCTTTCCTGGGAGTGGCGGGGCCGGATGGGAAATCTCGTGTCGACGAAATTACCTCTTGGGATCAAGTCTCCCTTCTGTCGATACAGGTAAATCGCTTGACGCGCTGGCACCGTGATGGACTTTTGTGCATTGGCGACGCGGCGCACGCGATGTCTCCCGTTGGCGGAATCGGAATCAACCTGGCGATTCAAGACGCGGTAGCCGCAGCGAGAATTTTGCGCGACCGACTGCGCGCGGCTGGGAAAGGTCTGGTCAGATCAGCGAGAGCGCACTGGCGGAAGTCCAGCGGCGACGCGAATTTCCCACCAAGGTGACACAAAGTTTTCAGGTAAAGGTGCACGGATTTCTGAAGAAGTATTTGGGAAATCCGGGGCCAGCGCACGCACCGGGAATTTTGCGTTTTCTGAGCGACAGTAGATTATTTCGGATGCTTACAGCCAGATTTATCGCATTAGGTGTGCGGCCGGAAAACGTGGACTAACGTCGGCCTGTCAGATTTTGCCGTGCGTTTATGACTGGATCGGAATGATATCCGCCTGCAACGGCTTCACCTTCAGATCGAGCCGCGCCACAGTGATGGGTAAAGTGAATCTCCGAGGGACCGGCACTTCCGGGATTGATGTAGAGAACCTTGCCGCGAAGCTCCTGTTTCGGCTTGTGGGAATGCCCGCTTAAGACAATCGAGAATCCTGCCGCTTCGGCATTCAGATCCAATGTCTCAACATTGTGCAGCATGTAAAAAACGACTCCCGCCGCAGTAACTACTTCCGTTTCCGGAAGCGCGCTGGCCCAAAATTCCGTGTCTACATTGCCGCGAATGGCGACGACTGGGGCGATGCTGCGCAGGTTAGCGAGAATTTCTGGAGAACCGACGTCGCCTGCGTGAAGGATTAAGTGCGAGCCTCGCAAGGCGTCCGTGGCTTCGGGGCGAAGCAAGCCATGGGTATCCGAAATCAAGCCGATTTTCGTAGCTTTCGGGAAGACATTCATTTGGCTATTACCAGCACGCAGATGGGCGCCGTGGCTACGCGGATTGCTTCGAGGGATTCGAACGACGCAGCGGGCGCGTGCCGGGTATCGGGAAAGACATGTGCCAGAAATTCGTGTCCTCAGAAACAAATTCCACGCCGACGTAGTTCTTGCCGTCGCGAGAGCGGCGCATATTGATTACGCGGCATTCGACAGAACGAGCGGTGTGATCGTTCACCAGCAGAAGCTGTTGGCCCATGGTGACAAGATGCTCGAGATGAAAAAGCGCGCCATGGCGATTTACAGATTGTGAGTGCGTGGAGATCGCGAATTTTTCGCCTTCGCCAGACTTGCCGTGGACAGTAAGCGGCACAGTCAGCGAAACGCGGACGGTGCGGCGACGTTCCTTGTAGCGAAAGTTTATAAGCGACATCTGCGGTAGCTGCCTTCTCTGGGTATTACGGCAAAACGCGACGGTCGGATTTGCTTCGCGCTTCGCTGGGACGAACCGGAAGACGGGGGCATCGCAGGCCCCGGGGCCTGAGTAGAATGCCAAAACCCGCGGAAAATGCAACGGGGAAAGTTCCGCGGCCCAGCTAATGTAAGAATTGTGCTCCCAAAGAGTGAACTGGGCAATGGGCGGTTGGTACCAACCTGAGCTTATTACTTCCGTACCTGCCCAGAGAAACGGTGTTTCAGAGTTGGGAGAAAGTGACGATTTGCAAGGCATTTACGCGGGAGCGGTCCACCGATAAGCCCCAGTGCAAATGCGGACCGGTGACCCGCCCGGTGGCTCCCACCTTGCCGAGAACGGCGCCTACAGCAATCTTGTCGCCCACTTTCGCATCGATCTCCGATAGGTGGCAGTACAGGGTGTAGATCCCTAAGCCGTGATCGATGATTACGGTGTTGCCAGCGAAGAAAAGGGGCTCAGCCAACACCACTCGTCCGGTCTGCGACGCGTGGACAGGCGTGCCGGTGGTTGCGGGAAGGTCTACGCCGCTGTGCGGAGAACCTGGCTGACCGTTCAGGACCCGGCGGCGTCCGAAATTGGCACCTTTCGTAACACCATCCAGGGGGATGCGAAATTGCCCCTGCCAGAGCTTTTGGGGGGATACGGTCGCGTAGATCTCTCGCAATTTTTGCTGTTCGACTTTGGCCCGGGCGGCTTGTTCGGGGTCGGGCTCAACGAATTTGTTGTCTACATGAAGATTCTCGGTGGCGAATTTACCGGCGGTTACGTGGACGGTTAGTTGGCAGGCCGCGGGAGTCTCGGCTGAATGATCGGCGGCGGATTTCGTACTGACTTCGACCGGGTAGTCTCCGACCGGTTTATCCAAATCGATGGCAAAGAGCGTTCGCCAATGTTGCGTTTTCGACGCGGCTGAAGCCGGTGTGGCTCTCTGCCAAAACGGGATTTCTTCCGTGCCCCATTTAGCGTGCACATTCTTCAGTGGAGCGTCGGTGGAGAGCTCCGCGAGAAGTAGAGAGCCTTGGCTGGCTGTGGCCGAAGTCACGGATAGTGAGGCGCCCGGCCCACAGGGGATCACCAAGCGGGTAGGCGTTTTGCGTGCCGCATGTTTCTGCGCTGCGGGAGCCGCGTTCGACGGCAGGCTGACCGCGGCCACAATTAGCGCGGCCATCGACCATCGAAGCATTGGAACTAGAACAGCGATGTCGGCCGCCTGGTCCAGGATTTGCCTTTTTCTTTGGCGGCGGCTTCGACGTCTTTCACGTAGGCACCGGCTTGCGTCAGCACGTGATGCAAATCATTTCCCAAACTGATGAACGTGAAGCCTTTTTCAAAAAATTCTGCCACGCGCGAAGTACCAAACAGGAAAAGACCGAGGATGACGTTGTTCTTGCGGGCGGATTCGACCAGTTTCTGAGTGGCGGCGTTCAGTTCCGCCGACGTATACATGTCTGGAAACTTATATTTTTCGTAGAGGCCCATGGACATGCACAGATCGTTCTGCCCGAGAAAGAGAATATCGACTCCGGGAACGGCGGCGATCTCCGCGATGTTTTCGATGCACGACGCGGTTTCCACCTGCAAAGCGACGATAGCGTTGGCGTTCCAATCGCCCGCATAACCGAGCAAGCCAGCCTTATTCATACTGCGCTGCGGAAAATAGACCGAACGGGTGCCCGCGGTTGGATAGCGCATGCAGCTCACTGCCTGACGTGCCTCTGCGGCGGTGTTTATGTATGGAACTAGAACGCCGTCGGCGCCGAGGTCGAGGGCTTGCTGGATGCCCGGGCGGTCGTCATAGCCACCCACACGCACCAGGGACTTGGCGCCACCGTTGGCGATACCACAGAGCATCGCGGAGAGATTTTGGTGGTCCATCGGGCCATGTTGCGTATCCACCAGAAGCCAATCGTAGCCGCTGTGGGCCAACTGCTCCGCGATGGTGGCGCTGTGGGAATTTAGGAACAGACCTAATTTTGGTGATCCAGCGCGCAGCTGCTTTTTGAATTCGGCGCCCGTGGTGCTTGTTTCCGGCATCTTTCGCTCCTCAAATAGTGCTTTTGAATGTCAATCGCTCACGTAAATCTACAGGAGTGCGAGACGCTTGACCAGTTGGCAGGGATTTAGCTCGCGCCCCTGGCGGAGCCTTCAAGTCTGTTCGGTTGATGCCGGTCGGTTTTGCGGCGTGGTCCAATTGCCGGCGGTAGCAGAGAGTTGTAGGCCAAGAACGAAATCGCCAGAAACTCTGGCTTCGCAGTACACCACGCGCGCCCGCGAACGCAGGTTGCCCACCAAGGAACGCAGATTCAATCTCTCGTTCAATGGCCACGGCCGGTTGGTGACCACCCGCGCGCCATGCAGGCTCACATTCTCCGTAACTCCCTGCTGGGCAGGAAAGCGAACTTCTAAACTCGCTAGATCCACAGCGACGCGGAGCAGCGTACGATTTTCTAAGCGATTTGGTTCGTTGGGCATAGCACGTTGCTGCGTTAAGGGATCCGCAGACAAGCGCCGGGCGGGGCGGCGGGCGTGGGCTTATAATACGCCCGGAACGTCAATAATTTCAGCAATTTCTGAGACGTGTTCCGTTCCGGCGCGCGCCTAGAAGCTGGAGCTATCGAACGGCTTGGGGAATAAGTCGCTCATTTTCAGCGATTCTCTTTTGTCCTTAAGATTGGCCAGCAGCACGAGTACGTCGCCGCAGAACTCCCAGATGATCTGGCGGCAGGCCCCGCAGGGAGGGGTCAGAACGTCGGCGTCTGTAACCACCGCGATCGCTTCGAAGTTCCGCTCACCTTCGGACAGTGCTTTGAAAATGGCCACCCGCTCGGCGCAAAGCGTCAGGCCGTAGCTGGCATTTTCGATGTTGCATCCGCCGAAGATGCGCCCCGAACTCGCGCGAAG
>CAWAZN010000011.1:0-57554 GCA_963786485.1 uncultured Acidobacteriota bacterium | reverse complement strand
CACGCTCAAATCATCAGCGATTATCCGGAGCTCGCGGAGGAAGATATTCTCGCCGCTCTGCAGTGGGCAGCCGCGCAGCGGTGGACCCTCGCGGGAATCAATTGAAAATAGAGGGCTTACAAATCGCACGGGTGTCCCCCGCACACTTAAACACCTTTAAAGTCTATGTCTTACGAAATTCCCTTCGTAAACCCATGTGAAATGTATCTCTTACGAAAAAAGGGGGAGGGGTGGGAGTATCAAATCCCTAACCCCTTTTGCGCCGTTTTGGGCCGGTGTACTCGGCTACTTACCCAGCAAAGACTTCCAGCGCGCCCAGGAATCATCGCGCGCTTTCTTGTTAGCGGGCGACGCGTCCGGCGCTTCCCCCGCACGCATAAAACCATGCCCCGCGCCGTCATAAGTCACCGGCTCAAAAGTTTTCCCCGCCGCCTTCATGTTGGCGATAGCGTCCGGAATCATCGCACCGATGCGTGCATCATTTCCCGCGAAAAAGCCATACACGGGCGCTTTAATGTTGGCCATCGCCGACTTATCTGGCGGAGGCCCGTAAAAAACAAATGCCGCCGACAGATCAGCGCGGTTGGTGGCAAAGCGAAAAGATTGTCCGCCACCCCAGCAGAATCCAGTCACATAAAGTTTTCCGTTCGACGCCGGAAGTTTATTGGCGTAGTCGGCCGCGGCATTCAAGTCTGCCGTCACTTGATCGGGATTCAGTTTGCTGACCGCCTCGGTCACGCCCGTCGGAAAATCCTTCGTCCGCCCGCCGTTCGGCGCCATGCCACTCAACAAATCCGGCGCCACTGCGATATACCCGGCCGCCGCCACTTCATCCGCCAGTTCCTGCGCCCAGTCACTTAGCCCGAAAATTTCGTGAATGACAATCACTGCCGGACGCTTCTCTTTCGATTCCGGATAAACAATCAGGGTCTGCACTTCGCGCCCGTCGTGTTTGATTGCCACCCACTCACTGTGCCGCGGCGATTTTTCAATCCGTTCGCGGGCCCAAGGCTGCGACCATTCCTGCGCGGAGAGTGTTTGTGCGGCGAACGAGATTGTGATGGCGATGGCCAGCACTGCGAACAGCATTCCTGCAAATCGCTTCATGGTGCACCTCGTGGAAAATAGCCGGAACGATGTTAGACGGGGCGGGGGAATCCGGCAAGAGTTTTGAGACAACGTTACGGTCTGCGCAAAAGTTTACCGTTTTTGATGCGTGCTTCGGGATTTTTGGATTGCGCGCAGGGATTTTGTGCCGGTACTGAAGGTAATGGAGCAAAATTGTCGCGATAGTTGATGGAATATTACTTGACACTGTTGAGACGTCTGCGATATGACCCGTGCACACAAAGCGTTTCTTCCACAGAGACGCAAACATCGAAAGCCTGCGGAGGCGGTTTCGGTGGGCCAGTTGGCTGTCCCCAATCTGGTAGTGAACTAACTCACAAAATCTCTGAAGACTAACGTACAGCTCTTAAGGAGCCCACTAAATGGTCCGGAAACTAGGTTTGTGTGTGTTTGCGTCTCTCTTGCTCTGTGTCGCGATGCCGGTGCATGCGGATACGGTGAATGTAGTTGGCGCGGGTGCGTTGCCAAGCACGGCTGCGGACTTGACGGGAACGAACGTTACGGAAATTACGGGGAGCATTCCGGTCACCTCGGACCCGCTGTCAGGCGTGGAAATGTTCAAGCTGAATATTTCGGATTATCTGGATTTCTCGGCGATTACCATTGGCTCGGTATTTGGAATTCCGGATACGGAACTGCTGCTGTTTGACTCCAACGGCTTAGGCGTCTACGCCAATGATGACATCGACGGAGGAAACACGCTCTCGTGTTTGCCGTCGGCGGACGGCAGTAACCCGTGCCCATCCTCACGCCCGGCAGGAGTAGGCCCGACGTCAAACGGGACGTATTATCTGGCGATCACCCGCTCCTCGAATTTGCCGCTCAGCATGAGCGGGGAAATATTTACGATCCTGAATTTTACTGATGTTGTGGGGCCGGATTTTACGATGGGCGGAAACGATCCGATCACCGGCTGGGACGGCGGAGCGTTCACGAGCTCCGATACCGATCTGGTGAATTTTGACATTAAGCTGACGGGCGTGCCGGAACCGGGGGTTTTGGGTCTGCTGGCGCTCGGGTTGGCGGGCGTAGCTTTGCGGAAAAAGCAGTTGACGATCTGCGGCAACTCCCAGTCGCAGATGAATTCGTAGAATCCTTAAACATTCTTGTGGGGACGCAGCTTGCTGCGTTCCTGCGCGGGCCGAACGGAATCAGCAACGGACTGAAAGACTGCGCCGATTAATGGTGCAGTTGGATACCTGCAACGTTTTTGTGACTCACGGGTGTACGTGAAAACGCTTCAAGAGGGGTGTTGGATGAAACGGATTGCGTGCGGAGTTTTTTGTTTGTTGGTGGCGGGGCAGATTGCGAATGCACAGCAAGGGTCGAATCTAACGCCTTTGAACAACGTGCAGATCCTCACACCGGGCGACCCAATCAAAGGGCTAAAACCGGCGAACTCGGGCGGCGCCGTGAAAGGCATCGTGCAGGTGGCGGTGAAGCTGCAGGATCCACCACTGGTGGTAGCAGTAGGGGTGAACGCGAAACAGCTGGGGATCGCGATGTCTGATAACCAGCAACGAGCGTACCTGGCGGCGATCAAGCAGAAGCAGGATGCAGTGATGTCGCAGATTTCGTCCATGGGCGGCACAGAGCTGGGGCGCGTGAGCAAGGGGCACAACGCGCTGATCGTTTCAATTGATTCGAGCCATATCGCAGACATTCACGGAGTGGAAGGTGTTGTGGCGGTGCGCCCGCTGGCGGACTACACGATTTCGGCGACAAGCGATCCGACACTGGCGATTACGAATGCGTACATCGGGGCCACCTCCGTGCAAAACGGCGGAGTTACTGGAGCGGGAGTCCGCGTAGCAATGCTGGATACCGGCATCGACTACACGCACTACAATCTGGGCGGTTCGGGGAATGTGGCCGACTACAACACTGCGAAAGCGGTAGCAGCGGGCACGCCACCTCCTGCCCTTTTTCCCACAAGCAAAGTGATTGGTGGATTCGATTTCACGGGCGAAGTGTGGCCGAACGGCCCGCTGGCACCTGATCCGAACCCGCTGGATCTGAACGGGCACGGATCGCTGACCGCCGACTCGCTGGGCGGCGCGAGCCTGGACGGTCTGCATAAAGGCGTGGCACCGGGAACGGCATTATACGCGGTGAAAGTTTGCAGTTCGGTATCTTCGAGTTGCAGCGGCGTAGCAATTCTGGAAGGCATCGATTTTGCGCTCGATCCGGACAACACGGGGACGCTGGATCACGCGGTGGATTTGATCAGCATGTCCATCGGCGGAGATTTCGGGCAGCGTGAGGATGACGCCGGCGAAATGTTTACGGACGTAGTAAATTTCGGGGTGGTCAGCGTGATCTCCGCGGGAAATTCTGGCGACATTCCGTACGTCCTGGGGCATCCGGCTTCAACGCCGGAAGTCTTGGCGGTGGCGGCAACCTCCGCGGTGAATGCGTCTGGAATTCCGTTGGTGGTGAATTCACCGGCGTCGATTGCTGGAACGTATTCGAACACGGCGACTCTGGACTTTGCGCCGGTAAATTCGGCGGTCACCGCGGATATTGTATATGTGGGACGCGCCTGCCCGGGTGATCCGCTGCTGGCGAATCCAACTGGCAAGATCGCATTGGTGGATCGCGGAACTTGCGCGATTAGCTTGAAGGTCGACTATGCGGCAAATAGCGGAGCGGTGGGAGTGCTGGTCGGATTGGTTGCGCCCGGCGACGCGGTTTCGTTCAGCAACGGAGGAGGTAGCAACTTTGTGCCTTCGCTGGTGGTTACGCAGTCGACGGCCAACGTCATCAAGAGCGCCCTGGCGAGCAACACGGTGAACGGAACGATCAGCCCAAGCAATGCGATCTCGCTGGCGGGGAACGTGGCCAGCTTTTCCTCGCGTGGTCCGAACTACAGCTACAACATGCTGAAGCCGGATATCAGCGCGCCGGGAACGGTAAACGGGGCGTTGGTTGGAAGCGGTACGGGACAGGTCACGGAAAGCGGGACGTCGTTCTCTTGTCCGCTAACTGGCGGCAGCGCGGCGCTACTACTTTCCAAGAACCACTCGCTGGGACCGTTGGATATCAAAGCGATTTTGATGGGGACGTCGGAATCTAACGTGTTCGCAAACGCGGCAACCATGCCGGGAGCGCTGGCGCCGATGAGCCGGATGGGGGCTGGCGAAGTGCGTGTTGATCGGGCGGCGGCGGGGACCACGGGAGTGTGGGATGCGAGCGCTCCGCTGGCGGTCAGCATTTCCTTTGGAACGTATCGACTGAACGCACCGCAAAGCTTCAAAAAGAAGATTGTGGTGCGGAACTACAGTTCCACAGCGCGGACGTACACGATAGCTAACACCTATCGCGATGCGCCGAACACTACGGGAGTAACGCTGGTGATGCCGTCGAGCGTTTTCGTGCCGGCGAACAGTTCGGCAAGTTTCGCGATGAGCCTGAGCGTTGTGCCGGCGTCACTGCCGGTTTGGACGCTGAACGGCGGCTCGCAAGGGAGCAATGGTGAACTGCTCAATACGGTGGAGTACGCGGGTTTTCTGACGCTGACCAGCGGTAGCAGTGAGAGGGTTCACATTCCGTGGCACATTCTGCCGCACAAGGCGGCGAACGTGGTGCCGACGGCCAGCACGATTGCGTTGAATGGCAATCCGGCGGCCACGGCGGTGACAAATTCCAGCGGCGCGGTCGCCGGTGCCGTCAGCGTCTTTTCGTTGACGGGAACTGGAACGCAATTCCCTGCTTCGGCTCTCCCGGCGCCAGGGGATGACTTTGCGGTGATTAACCTGCAGTCTGTCGGGGTACGGTTGGTGTGTATCTCCAGCCCGTGTTCGACTGCAGCGAACTTCGGCGTGCAGTTCGCAATTACGACATTCGGGCAACGATCGCATCCAGACGTCCCGGCAGAGTTCGATGTGCTTCTAGACTTGAACAACGACGGAACTCCCGACCTCGATATCTTTAATGCGGACATCGGTCTGGAGACCACCGGCACTGACAGCGGACAGAACGGTGTGTTTATTGCCGATCTGGCAGCCGGCACCGCGAGGGGACCATTTTTCTTCGCGATAGCGGACCTGGATTCGGCCAACATGATCTTCACGGCGCCGCTCAGCGCATTGGTGTCGTCAACGGGACCAGCCTTGGGGCTATCGACGCCCTTCACATTCTCGGTGGCAGCATTTGATAACTTTTACACCGGGAACCTTACCGATCAAATTGGGCCGATGAAGTACGAATTGGATATGCCGCAATTCTACCCGGCTATCCCGGACTTCAGCGCTGCGCCGAACGCTTCGACGCCAAATGCTGTTATTCCAAATAACGCCGCCAATCCTTACATTACCGGTCCGTACAATGGAAACTCTCCGTCGCAGACGGGGCTGTTGCTGATGTATACGAACGGGAAGAATGCGCGGGAGAGCGACCGAGTAATTGTGACGCCCTAGGCGTTTCGATCGAAAAAGCGAACGGTTACCTGACTGCCAGCCGCTGTGGCCTTCGCGCCGCAGCGGCTGTTATTTTGTGAGGCCGCTAACGTCCGCGGCCTGCGGCCTTGGCGGCTAAGGCTTTCGCTGGACGCTCTTGGTGAAGCTGGCCGTTGGTACCAAGGCTAATTCGGATGGGGAGCGGCGGCTGGAGGTGGAGCTGCGCTTGCCGGGGCTGGCGTGGGCGGGGTCGCTTGAGGGTCGCTCGGTTTCGGTTTGGTGGATGCCTGCATGGTGGCTGGGAGGTCGTCGCGAATTTCCAGTTCGGCGACGGTACCCTCGTAGGTGGCGTCGGTGGCTGGGCGGAAGTGCACGATGGCGCGATGGCCTTCGAGATAGTGGCAGATATTGATGTGGTCTTCGCCGTACCAGATGGAGTCGGCAAAACCCCACGGGAAACCTTTGTCGCGATGGAAAGTTATCGTTTTGTCGTTTTGCAGCAGAGTCAGCGACCACTCTTTATCATTGTTTTCTCCCCCGCAATTTACTTCCTTGATGATGCCTTCTGCGCGCGCGGTGTCTTTTGGTTTGGATTCCAACATTGGATCCCCGGGAGTGCGCTGCGCTTCGGGAATAGCGTTCCACAGTTCAAGAGCTTCGTTGTGGTCGGGTCCGTACCAGCGGTCGGAAACGAAGCGGGCGATTTTAGCTGCTTCAGGAAAGTGGCCCGTGCGCACCAGGATTTGTCCGAGGACCAGGTAGTAGCCGGCGCGTGAAGGCTCCAACTTTTCCGCTTTGAGGGCGAAGCCGAGTGCGGCGTTTGGATCGTTCTGACGAATGGACAAACGAGCGAGTTGGATGAACGCGGGAGCGAATTGCGGGTTAAGCGCCAGCGTTTCGGTGAGTCCTTGCTTGAAGGCGGCCTGATCGGCGGGAACCTCGGACGTGGCTTGCGGCGAAAGCATGGTTTTGGCGAAAAGCGAGAGATACAGCGTGTGGTCGTTGGCAAAGGCTTTCGTGAATTCGGCAAGCGCTTCCGCAGATTTTCCGGCGGAGAGATCGAGGAAGCCTTGCACTTCCAAGGCAAGGCCGAGATTCGGATCGTTTTTCAAGGCGTCTGTGGCGTAATTTTTGGCATCGCTGTGGTCATGGGTCCACAGATGATAGCCGGCGAGTTCTGCCTGGGTTTCGGCCATGGACAACGTGCGCGTGGGAAAATCTTTTTCGTTGAGATGCTCGTCACTCGGCATTCTGCCAGCGGTGAAAGCCACCTGCCGGACGTACTGGCCGAGAGCTTCGTCCATGGACTTGAAGCTGCCGAAGGTTTCTTCGAAGGCTTGCTTCTGAGGAGTGCCGCTTTGCACCTTGGCGAAGAAGGCGCTGAGCTTTTTGCCCTGCTCCATGCCGGGGCCGAACTGCAGGAAGTGAACGAGAGCCCAAGCCTCGGCGTAGAAAACTTGCACCTTGTCTTCGTCGTGATAGTAAGGCGAGCGGTGGTCGACGGAAATTAAGGTTTCGATGGGGATGAGCGGGCGCGAACCGAGCATGCGATAACGCTCCGACGGCGCGCCAATGTACGTTTCCTTCTGCTGAAAACGCGTGTAGGCGTAGAACTCGGCGAAACCCTCGTTGAGCCAAACGGGAATCCAGTGGGCGTTGAGGCCGAGAACCATGTGCGTGTATTCGTGGTAGACGACTTCGTGGGCGCCTTGACCCCAAGTGTCCATGCGAACGAGAGCGTATTGCTGTTCCCAACTGTGCTGGAAATAGCCAGCGGGTTTCGCACCCTTTTGCTTCCAGAGAGCGGGAGCGAGAGCCTTGGCGGTGTCTTCGTCATGCGCGGCGAAAATCACGAGTGGTGCGCCGGAGTCCAACCGGAAGCCGGGGAAGCGCGTGGCGAAAACGGAACGCATCTGCTCGAACTCGAAGAGCACGCGGCGAGCGTCACCGGCGCTGGAATCGGTCAAGACGCGAAAGTGCGGGCTCTTGCCCTCGATCCATGGCTTTTCGCCGGCATAGGCTGCGGTTGCAGAAGACACGAAAATGAGCAGGGCGAACAGACGAAGCTGGCTGGCCATCGAGAGGGCTCTCTGGGTCGAGTTTGTTTTTGTCGCGACGCGTGGGACGAACAGCGACCGTATCGCGAGGCTCCCGGTTACCTGGAGTAGGAGTAGCGAGATTGTAACGGGCGCGCGACTAAGGAGCAAAGAGTTTTCGTGATTGGATTTCGATGGGGTGCTTATACGGAAACTTCAGAGGAGCGCGTCGTATTGGGCATCGGTTAGCGGGACAACGGAGAGGCGGCCGATGCGGACTAACGGCGAAGAGGCGAAGAGTTTGTTGGATTTGATTTCGGCGAGAGACACGGGCTTGGTGAGGGGCTTGCCGGCCTTGATCGTCACGGCGGGAACTTTGGGATTGCTAGCGTCTACGGAAACTACTGCGGCGGTGCCTACCGCGGATTTGTGTTCGCCGGTTTCGTAGATGATCAGTTTTGTGCCGGGAGTCATTTCGCGAAGATTTTTTACGGCAGTGGGATTGCTGACACCGTCCCAGAGGGTTTGTTTGTCTTTTTGGAGGTCGGCGAAGGAGTAGACGGTGGGTTCGGTTTTCAGGAGGTAGGGCATTTGTTTTGGCCTCGGGTTGAATATGGCATAGGTGGTGGGGTGAATTCAAAAATTTTGGTTAGGTCGAATTTGTGTGGCGTCCGAAGAACAAGTCAAAGAAGAAGCACCAGGGCGGCCACTCCGAAGGCGGGGGACGATGACGAGGTGTGGAAAAAGGCGACCGCCTCAGAAGGCGGCCGCTACAAATTCAAAGACGTAAAGCACGGGTCTGAAGACCCGCCGCTACAACTGCCGTTACAAGACCAGGGCTAGGGCGAAGCCGTCGTGGCCTTTGGCGTCGCTGGTTTGCAGTGCGGTGGCCGAGACGCGGGGTTCGTTGGCGATGTCGGACAGGACTTGGCGGGTGCCTACGATGTCTGGATCGTCGCTATCGGCGTCTATCACTTTTCCTTCGCGGACTACGTTGTCGATGATAATGATCGAGCCGGGATGGGAAAGTTTTAGAGCCCATCTGGAAATAGTGGGGATTGTTTTTCTTGTCGGCGTCGATGAAAACCAGATCGAATGGCGGCGGATTTGTGGCGGCGATTTTCGGCAGGGTGTCCAGTGCAGCGCCGACGTGGAGATGGATGACGTTTTCTACCTGTGCACGACGGAAATTTTCCTGGGCAACTTCGGCGTGTTTCGGATTGAACTCCAATGTGTCGATTTGGCCGTTGGGCGACAGGGCGCGGGCGAGCCAGATGGTGCTGTAGCCTCCCAGCGTGCCGATTTCCAGGATGCGTTTTGCGTTGATGACGCGAGCGATGATTTGCAGGAATTTGCCTTGCGTGGGCGTGACGGCGATGGCCGGCAAGCCGGCGTCTTCGCAAGATTTCAGCACGGCGTCCATGACGGGATCCGGCGGGATCAGCGTTTCGGCGAGATAGTTGTCGACGGCGGTGTAGAGGTCTTGGGACATTGGCCGCTCCTGTGGCTACTGGCGGATCGTTTCCGCCAGGTTTCGCGAACTAACAATTTTGCCCTAAAGATGGGGAAATTGGTGAACGGCCGTTAACAGGCGACCGAGGCGGATTGCGAAGGCGCTTGCCGCGGGGTCAAGCGCACGATGCGGCGGATTTGCCAGCCGATGTCCCAAACGCTGCCGATGGCGCCGAAGAGCATGCCGTAATGGACGCATAGATTGACCAGCGCAAAAAGCTCTGCGTATTGCGCGGAGTTGGCGACGTCGGGGTTCACGAGGATGGCGTCTCCGGCGCGAAACAGACAGATGTTGATAATTAAGCCCAAGGCGGCCATGGCCGCGCGAACGATCAGGCGATTGCGGGTCCAGCGCGGGAAGGCGAAGTTCAGACCTTGTTGCGCGAGCGTGGCGAAGAGCAGCAGAAGAATTGGAATGTAAAAAACTTGCCACGCGGGCGAAAAGACAAACGGACTGGAGCTGTAAGGCACCAAGGAATGCGCGACCGGACCGACGAACATATACAGCACCGCGAAAGCGGCACCGGGGATACGCAAGAGGCAGAGAACGGACAGCGCGGTGAAGAACATTTCAAACAAAGTGTTGGCGCGAGAAATTTTCAGCGGGTCGCGAGCCGGAGGCAGCTCCCGCGGGTTCCAACGATCGAGCAGATTGTAGTGCTTGGTCGCGTGTTCGATGCCGGCGAAAACCGCGGTGATGATCGTGAATTGCAGCAGCAAGGGCAACAGTAGTGTCGGGAAGCTGACTTTGCCTTCCACCGCCATGTGAACGATCGGTGCGAGGCACAACGTAATGGCAACGTTCAATGCCAGAATGCGCGCATACATCGGGAAGACCGTCGGGCCAATGATCACGCGGCCAAACGTGAATGAACGCTGGTCCTGACGGTAGCGGCTGGCGACCAGCGTGGGACTTCCCTGCCTTCTTCAGGATAGCGATCTGCTCGTCTTCCGTCAGCGAGCGGCCGAGTTCGGCTTCGCGGTCGTCCATTTCGCTCAAGATGTTGGCTTGCAACTCCTGCAGAATATCTGCTTGCTGCGCTTTGGGGAGCATAGGCTTCACGGCGTTCAAGTAGCGATCGAGAAGTTGCATGTCAGGACTCCTTCAAAATGCGGTCGAGAGAGTTGTTGATGCGACGCCATTCGTCCAGAAGCAACGCGAGGACTTCGGCGCCGCTGGGCGAGAGGCGATAAAAGCGTTTGTTGCGCTTATTTTCTTCGCGCCATTCGCTGAGCAACAAGCCTTGCGATTCGAGGCGGCGAAGCAATGGATAAAGAGTGCTTTCGTCGATGATCAGGCCGTCGTCTTCGAGCGATTTGCGCAACGTGTAGCCGTACTGCTCGGATTTTAGTTGCGCCAGGACAGCTACCACCAGGCAGCCGCGGCGAAGTTCGAGACGCAGGGATTCGTAGAGCTCGGCGTTGACGGCGGCGAGGCGCTCGTCGACGAGGGTCTTGAGACGGGCTAGTTTTTGCGGCGGGTTGGTGAGAGCGCTCATGGGATGTATGCCATACGGTGTGTCACATACACTGTACGTTATACAGTACTGGCTGTCAAGAGGAGATTTTTGACCTGCCACGGTATTCCACAGTTTCCTTAGCTAGGCTAACAATTATTCCGAGTCAGACGTTTGCCAAGACCGCGAGATTGGCCAGGCCGATCAGATTTTGGTCAGCGGTGACCAGTGTCATGTCGTAGACGCGTGCGGTGGCGACGATGAATCGGTCCCCTGGATCTCTGTGCGGTAGTTGCGTGAAGCGAAGCTCGTGAGCGACTGCGAAGCCGAATGGGGCTTCCTGGATTTGCAAATCTTCGAAGGAGCCGTTGACCCATTCCGCGAAATCGGCGGCGATATTGATCCTTTTCTTCTCGACCAATAAGACCAGCTCCCAAAGGCTGACGGGAGATAGAAAAAGTTCGTTGTGCGGCGAGGCCAATTCCTGGTGAACGGCGGAAGTGAGCCGCCATGGCTCGAGTTCGTTCCAGATCCAGATGTGGGTGTCGAGCAAGAGCTTCATGCTGCGGGCGTACTGTGCGGAAGTGCTGTATGCGAAAAACGCCAGCCGGGGCCGCGATTTGGCGCGGTCCAAGCTGGCACCCGACCTTTGTGCTTACTTCCGTTCATACGTCGGGATTCCACTCCGACTCGTTGCTGATGGGACCGACGATATCCCCGACGATTTTCCCTGTGGCGATGCGCGCGCCGAAGCGACGCGGAGTGCGGAGCGAGGCCGGAGGATGAATCTCGGCGATGGGCTGGCCGAAGCGGGAGACCTGAATAGGCTTCCCGGTTTTCAAGACCTGCTGGAGCACAGCGAGGCACGTGGCTTTGAATTTAGAGATAGCGATGTCGTCCATGTCGTTCACGAAGATAGATTAGACTATAGTCCGACCATAGTCAATCTAAATAAGACAGACGCTTGCCTCGATTTGTGGGCCGCTGTTAGACCCGCAAAATACTCATTTGCCTACTTTTACCTTCTCTTGATCCAGCGGCGGTCTGGCAGGGCTTGAGTCACCTTTTACATAGTGGCCATACCAAGCCAGGTACCGACGGTGGCGGTCGAGGATGTGGCTGGGGTTGGTGAACTCGTGGAATTCCTCCGGGTAGACGACCAGCTCCGTGGTCCGGCCGAGGCTCTTCAAGGCTTGGTACATCTGCTCGCCGCCGAGGATGGGGACGTTGGAGTCGACTTCGCCGCCCATGAACAGGGTGGGCGTGGTGATGTTCTTTACCTTATAGAAGGGGCTGAGTTTGTCCCACAGCGCCTGGTTTTCCCAGGGGCGACCGAGTTCGGTTTCATAGTCGCGCTGGTATTGGTCGTGACCATAGTTGCTGATGTTCAAGGCTTCGCCGGCGCCGCTGATGGCGGCTTTGAAACGCTGCGTTTGGCCGATGATGAAGTCTGTGGAGATGCCGCCGTAAGACCAGCCGCCAACGCCTAGTTTGTCTGGGTCGGCGATTCCCTGCTCGACGGCGTAGTCAACGAAGGCCATGTCGTCCTGGAAATCTTTGTTGCCCCAGTCGGCAAAGATGGCTTTGCAATATTTTTCGCCATAGCCGCTGGAGCCGCGGGGATTGGGAAGCAGCACAGCGTAGCCGTTGGCGGCGAAGAGTTGCGCGTCAAATTCAAATTCGGAATACCAGGCCCAGACGGGACCTCCATGCGGGCGTAGCAACGTGGGGACGCGTTTGCCGGGAACGTAATCGAGCGGCTTGTAGAGAAAGCCGGACACCTGCGTGCCGTCTTTGCTTTTGAAGTGGACGTATTCGACAGGAGCCAACCGGAGTTGGGCAAGGATGCCGTCATTGACGTGGGTGACGCGGACAGGTTCCGCGGCCGCAGCGGTATTCTGCGCGGGAAGAAAATAGATTTCGTTGGGACGATCCGGCTTGGAGATTTCCGCGGCGATTTCTCCCGACTTGGCAAGGTAGTAGTCGTAGAGCATGATGTGGCCCCCGATAGGGCGCGTAACTTCTCCTCCAGCCGTGGAAATGCGGCAGAGGTTTTGCGTGCCGTCGTCATCGGCGATGAAATAGATGGACTTGCCGTCCGGTGCAAAGTGCGGAGAGGTGGCCATGCGGTCCAAGGCCCGTGTGACGACCTTTACTTCGCCGCCGGTCGAGGGGGCGATCGCGATGTGCTTGGTGGAATATTGAAAGAGTTTGGGGTCGAGCTGGGTGCTGAAGGTGATTTGCGTGCCGTCCGGCGACCAGCTGGGCGAGCGGTCTTCGCCGAGGCTGGAGGAGATCTTGGTGAGGTGCGCGCCTTTGTCGGTGTTGTCCGCAGCCACGACCCAGATGTCGACGTTGTAGGAGGCGTCGGGATCAGGAGTGGAACGGTTGCTGGCGAAGGCGATCTGTTTTCCGTCCGGAGACCAGGCCGGTTCGTTATCGTCAAAGTCGCCGCCGGTGATTTGCTTGAGGGATTTGGTCGCCAAATCGAAAACGTAGATGTGCGTGCGGCGGCGATCGAGATAACCGTGGATGTCTTCCTTGAATTGCAGTCGGTCGATGACCCAGGGGCGATCGGCTTTTTTCTTTTTGTCTTTGTCGCCGCTATCGTGTTTGTTCTGGTCCTTATCCTGATCTTTGTCTTTATCTTTCGCATCTTCAAGCTCTTCCGGGGAAGGATCGCGCAGGATCAGCGCTAAGCGCTGCCCATCCGGCGACCAGTAAAACTCGTCAACGTCTTGCGCGGTGTCGGTAAGTTTTTCGGCTTCGCCACCGAGACGATTCAGCAGCCAGATTTGAGTTTTTTCATCGTGGCGGCCGGAGAGGAAGGCGATGTATTTGCCGTCCGGACTCCAGCGCGGGTGCGTGGAGGATTCGTCCGCGGAGGTGAGTGCGACGGGCTCCGCGCCGGGAGTTCCGGACGCACCTATAGGCACCATCCAGATGCGCTCCTTGTTGGAGTCATCTTTGAGCTTGGGAGTCGAGACGGTGTAGGCGAGCCATTTGGCGTCCGGACTGAGTTGCGGGTCGTGGACTTCGCGAAATTTGAGGGAGTCTTCAATGGCGATGGGGCGTGGAGCAGGTTGCTGGGCCAAGATTGCGGTGGGCAAGAGGGTCGAGACGGCTAAGAACAGGAAACAGATGGCTGATCTCATTTTTAAAGTGGGGCTCCGAGTCGGATATGAGTGCGAGACAAAACGCGGAGTGTACCACACAGGCCAGGCTTAAGCCGGGCCCGCGGAGCCCAAGCGGCTCGGACACAATGGACCACTCGCCCGGGATTGCAAATTGCACGAGACGGACACGCGGTCATAGGGGAGTGCTACCGACACACTAGCAATTCCCGCTCCCGATTGCTCGCGGCCGCAGGACCCCGCCGCAGGTTCAAGCAGTCCACATTGTCCGGTTCATCGGAAACGTAAAACGGCCGGGATACGATTCCCGGCCGTCTTCCGCTTATGTGGCTCCCTGTTTTGCGGGTTTAGGGCGCAACGGTGATCATGCCAAACAAGCCGTGTGCGTAATTATCCGGGCCGGCGGTAAAGAAAAGCTGGTTGGGCTTGCCGCCGTTCCCGCCGTTGCCGAATTGAAGGGCCCAGACCTGATTGATAACGATCACCTGGCCGCTTGCATCGCGCAGGGCGCCGAGGAAAGCGCCGGAGGCGGGATCAAACGCGTTGATCCGCCCGTCAGCAACATTGTTGGAGACCAGCAAAGCGTTGCTAAACGGGCCGAAATTGGCGGGAGCCATCGCCAGCCCCCAAGGGGAATGCAGCGGGCCGGTGATGCGCAGGAGCACGTGGCCCGCGGCATCAAATTCGTCCACGAAGCCGGCGGCCGATTTGTTGCCACCGAAGGTCACCCAGAGGTTCCCCCCGATATTTTGTATGCCGTAAGGAGCAAAGCCGCCATGGAGCTCCGGATCGGTAAAAGAGTTCACCAGTTTGAAGTTCTTGTCGAAAACGTCGACGCGGCTATTCGGGCCGTTGTCGGCGGCGTACAGAAAGTCACCCGAAGGGTCGCTGGTGATCGCCAAGCCTGTGTAAACGGCACGTTCTTTCGATCGGTCCAGAGCGATCACGGCGTGTGTCGGGTCGACGGCAGGATTCCAACCGCTGATGGTGCCGTCCAAGGTGGCAAAGATGAAGAGGGCGGGGGCAGACGCGGCGCCTTTTGAAACGGAAAATGAAGGTGTGGGATTTGCGGTGGTGATGTTAAAGACGTCACCGGTGGGCGTGCCTGTGGCAGCGCCATTGGGTGCAGGGGGAATTGTGACCACCAAGGGAACCTTTTGGCCGGCGCCGTTGTAGAGGGTAGACAGGCCGGTAACGTTGTCGCTCACCCAGAAGGGGCTGCTGCTCGAACTAGTAAGGCCCCAGCCATTGACCAAGTTAGGGTCTGTCGTGTCGGTGACCAGGTCTGTGCGCGTGTATTGCGCGAGCGTTAAAGCGGGGTGCAGAAAGAGCGAAAGGGCAAGGACTGCAAGAAACTTCCACGGCTTCATGGTGAACTCCATGAGGTATCCCTCCAAAGCAAGATTTTAGAAGCGAAACATGTCCAACGCATTCGCAGGCGACCTTCAGCATAGCTGGGTCCGGGCGGGGTACCTGCGAATGTCCTACCAAGTCAAGTGATGACCGTCGTGCGACTCGCACCAAGCTGTCGAATCTCGCGATGGGCCGCCTGTAATCATCTGGTTTCGCGGCGAGCGATTCCAGCGTGAAGTTGTAACGTTTATGACTAGAAGTGGGCGTAGAATTTTACGAAAGTTCGCGAGCGGTTAACGCCCAAACAGGGTCTAATGGTTGGTTTGGTCGTGAGGCAGTAGGTGACAGTCGCGGACGAGGAGTTGTCACGAGACCGGACCGGTATACTTTGGTGCGGATACGCGGCGCAAAAAAATATCGTATCGGTGCATTATCTTCTTGCGTGCAGGTGCAGAACTTGTATTCTGCAAATGCGAATTCGTCTTGCGATTAAAGACGAACGTCGCTTAGGAGGACGAGAGTAAAAATTGAGCACGTTATCGTTGCCCGCCCAGCTACCTTCCCGCACGATTTCCAACACAAAAACTAAAGTCGCCAAAATGACTTTGTGGCCTCTTGTGGCCGCGACGTTTTTCATGGTGTCTGGCGGCACGTATGGCACCGAAGAAGTGGTGTCTGGGGCGGGTTACGGGCACGGAATTCTGGCACTGATTTTTCTGCCGGTGCTGTGGTGTTTGCCGACCGCGTTTATGATTGGCGAGCTGTCGAGCGCCCTGCCCTCCGAGGGCGGTTACTACGCCTGGGTGCGCCGGGGTTTGGGAAATTTCTGGGGATTTCAGGAAGCGTGGTTGTCGCTGGCCGCCAGCATTTTTGACATGGCGATTTATCCCACGCTTTTCGTGATTTATCTGAAGCAGTTTGCGCCCTGGTTCGCGGTGGGCAATCGTGGAGCGTTCGCGGTGTTGTTTGTGGTGGTCACCTGCGCGGTGCTGAATTTGGCCGGGGTCCGCGTGGTGGGCATCACTTCGCTGTGGCTGTTCTTCTTGTTGTCGGCGCCGTTTGGTCTGGTGGTGGCTCTGGCGCCGTTTCGCACCGGAATTTTCGGGGATACTCATACGGTCGTCGCGGCTTCCACCGCGGGTCCGGAACTCGGTTTAATTGGCGCAGTGCTGGTGGCCATGTGGAACTACATGGGTTGGGACAATGCCTCGACCATCGCGCAGGAAGTAGAAAAGCCACAGCGCACCTATCCGAAGGCGATGATTGCCGCGGTAATTCTGGTTTCATTGACTTACATCGTGCCGTTTTTATCCGTGTACTTTGCTGGTGTGCCGGCCAGTGCGTTTAGCGGCGAAGGCTCATGGCCATACCACGCCAGGTAGCGGCGGTGGCGGTCGAGAATGTGGCTGGGGTTGGTAAACTCGTGGAATTCCTCAGGGTAGACGACCAGCTCCGTGGTCCGGCCGAGGCTCTTCAAGGCTTGGTACATTTGCTCGCCGCCGAGGATGGGGACGTTGGAGTCGACTTCGCCGCCCATGAACAGGGTGGGAGTAGTGATGTTCTTCACCTTATAGAAGGGGCTGAGCTTGTCCCACAGCGCCTGGTTTTCCCATGGGCGGCCTAGTTCAGTTTCATAGTCCCGCTGATATTGATCGTGGCCGTAGTTGCTGATGTTCAGGGCTTCGCCGGCGCCGCTGATGGCGGCTTTGAAACGCTGCGTTTGGCCGATGATGAAATCGGTGGAGATTCCGCCGTAGGACCAGCCGCCAACGCCTAGTTTGTCTGGGTCGGCAATTCCCTGCTCGACGGCGTAGTCAACGAAAGCTATGTCGTCCTGGAAATCTTTGTTGCCCCAGTCGGCAAAGATGGCTTTGCAATATTTTTCGCCGTAGCCACTGGAGCCGCGGGGATTGGGAAGCAGCACAGCGTAGCCGTTGGCGGCGAAGAGTTGCGCGTCGAATTCAAATTCGGAATACCAGGCCCAGACGGGACCTCCATGCGGGCGTAGCAACGTGGGGACGCGTTTGCCGGGAACGTAGTCGAGCGGCTTGTAGAGAAAGCCGGAAACCTGCGTGCCGTCTTTGCTTTTGAAATGGACGTATTCGACGGGAGCCAGCCGGAGCTGGGCGAGGATGCCGTCGTTGACGTGGGTGACGCGGACGGGTTCTGCGGGCGAAGCGGAATTCTGCGCGGGAAGGAAGTAGATTTCGTTGGGACGATCCGGCTTGGAGATCTCCGCGGCGATTTCTCCGGACTTGGCCAAGTAATAGTCGTAGAGCATGATGCGGCCGCCGATGGGGCGCGTAACTTCTCCTCCAGCCGTGGAAACGCGGCAGAGGTTTTGCGTGCCGTCGTCATCGGCGATGAAATAGATGGACTTGCCGTCCGGTGCAAAGTGCGGAGAGGTGGCCATGCGGTCGAATGACTGCGTGAGGACTTTTACTTCGCCGCCGGCCGAGGGGGCAATCGCAATGTGTTTGGTGGAGTACTGAAAGAGTTTGGGGTCGAGTTGAGTGCTGAAGGTGATTTGCGTGCCGTCCGGCGACCAGCTGGGCGAGCGGTCTTCGCCGAGGCTGGAAGAGATCTTGGTGAGGTGCGCGCCTTTGTCGGTGTTGTCCGCAGCCACGACCCAGATGTCCGATGTTGTAGGAGGCGTCGGGATCAGGAGTGGAACGGTTGCTGGCGAAGGCGATCTGTTTACCGTCTGGAGACCAAGCCGGTTCGTTGTCGTCAAAGTCGCCGCTGGTGATCTGCTTGAGGGATTTAGTCGCCAAATCGAAAACGTAGATGTGCGTGCGGCGGCGATCGAGATAGCCGTGGATGTCTTCCTTGAATTGCAGTCGGTCGATGACCCAGGGGCGGTCGGCTTTTTTCTTTTTGTCTTTGTCGCCGCTATCGTGTTTGTTCTGGTCCTTATCCTGATCTTTGTCTTTATCTTTCGCATCTTCAAGCTCTTCCGGGGAAGGATCGCGCAAGATCAGCGCTAAGCGCTGGCCATCGGGCGACCAGTAAAATTCGTCAACGTCTTGCGCGGTATCGGTAAGTTTTTCGGCTTCGCCACCGAGACGATTCAGCAGCCAGATTTGAGTTTTTTCATCGTGGCGGCCGGAGAGGAAGGCGATGTATTTGCCGTCCGGACTCCAGCGCGGGTGCGTAGAGGATTCGTCCGCGGAGGTGAGTGCGACGGGCTCCGCGCCGGGAGTTCCGGACGCACCGATAGGCACCATCCAGATGCGCTCCTTGTTGGAGTCGTCTTTGAGCTTGGGAGTCGAGACGGTGTAGGCGAGCCATTTGGCGTCCGGACTGAGTTGCGGGTCGTGGACTTCGCGAAATTTGAGGGAGTCTTCAATGGCGATGGGGCGTGGAGCAGATTGCTGGGCCAAGATTGCGGTGGGCAAGAGGGTCGAGACGGCTAAGAACAGGAAACAGATGGCTGATCTCATTTTTAAAGTGGGGCTCCGAGTCGGATATGAGTGCGAGACAAAACGCGGAGTGTACCACACAGGCCAGGCTTAAGCCGGGCCCGCGGAGCCCAAGCGGCTCGGACACAATGGACCACTCGCCCGGGATTGCAAATTGCACGAGACGGACACGCGGTCATAGGGGAGTGCTACCGACACACTAGCAATTCCCGCTCCCGATTGCTCGCGGCCGCAGGACCCCGCCGCAGGTTCAAGCAGTCCACATTGTCCGGTTCATCGGAAACGTAAAACGGCCGGGATACGATTCCCGGCCGTCTTCCGCTTATGTGGCTCTCTGTTTTGCGGGTTTAGGGCGCAACGGTGATCATGCCAAACAAGCCGTGTGCGTAATTATCCGGGCCGGCGGTAAAGAAAAGCTGGTTGGGCTTGCCGCCGTTCCCGCCGTTGCCGAATTGAAGGGCCCAGACCTGATTGATAACGATCACCTGGCCGCTTGCATCGCGCAGGGCGCCGAGGAAAGCGCCGGAGGCGGGATCAAACGCGTTGATCCGCCCGTCAGCAACATTGTTGGAGACCAGCAAAGCGTTGCTAAACGGGCCGAAATTGGCGGGAGCCATCGCCAGCCCCCAAGGGGAATGCAGCGGGCCGGTGATGCGCAGGAGCACGTGGCCCGCGGCATCAAATTCGTCCACGAAGCCGGCGGCCGATTTGTTGCCACCGAAGGTCACCCAGAGGTTCCCCCCGATATTTTGTATGCCGTAAGGAGCAAAGCCGCCATGGAGCTCCGGATCGGTAAAAGAGTTCACCAGTTTGAAGTTCTTGTCGAAAACGTCGACGCGGCTATTCGGGCCGTTGTCGGCGGCGTACAGAAAGTCACCCGAAGGGTCGCTGGTGATCGCCAAGCCGGTGTAAACGGCACGTTCTTTCGATCGGTCCAGAGCGATCACGGCGTGTGTCGGGTCGACGGCAGGATTCCAACCGCTGATGGTGCCGTCCAAAGTGGCAAAGATGAAGAGGGCGGGGGCAGACGTGGCGCCTTTTGAAACGGAAAATGAAGGTGTGGGATTTGCGGTGGTGATGTTAAAGACGTCACCGGTGGGCGTGCCTGTGGCAGCGCCATTGGGTGCAGGGGGAATTGTGACCACCAAGGGAACCTTTTGGCCGGCGCCGTTGTAGAGGGTGGACAGGCCGGTAACGTTGTCGCTCACCCAGAAGGGGCTGCTGCTCGAACTAGTAAGGCCCCAGCCATTGACCAAGTTAGGGTCTGTCGTGTCGGTGACCAGGTCTGTGCGCGTGTATTGCGCGAGCGTTAAAGCGGGGTGCAGAAAGAGCGAAAGGGCAAGGACTGCAAGAAACTTCCACGGCTTCATGGTGAACTCCATGAGGTATCCCTCCAAGCAAGATTTTAGAAGCGAAACATGTCCGACGCATTCGCAGCCGAGCTTCAGCATAGCTGGATCCGGGCGGGGTACCTGCGAATGTCCTACCAAGTCAAGTAATGACCGTCGTGCGACTCGCACCAAGCTGTCGAGTCTCGCGATGGGCCGCCTGTAATCATCTGGTTTCGCGGCGAGCGATTCCAGCGTGAAGTTGTAACGTTTATGACTAGAAGTGGGCGTAGAATTTTACGAAAGTTCGCGAGCGGTTAACGCCCAAACAGGGTCTAATGGTTGGTTTGGTTGTGAGGCAGTAAGTGACAGTCGCGGACGAGGAGTTGTCACGAGACCGGACCGGTATACTTTGGTACGGATACGCGGCGCAAAAAAATATCGCATCGGTGCATTATCTTCTTGCGTGCAGGTGCAGAACTTGTATTCTGCAAATGCGAATTCGTTTTGCGATTAAAGACGAACGTCGCTTAGGAGGACGAGAGTAAAAATTGAGCACGTTATCGCTGCCCGCCCAGCTACCTTCCCGCACGATTTCCAGCACAAAAACTAAAGTCGCCAAAATGACCTTGTGGCCGCTTGTGGCCGCGACGTTTTTCATGGTGTCTGGCGGCACGTATGGCACCGAAGAAGTGGTGTCTGGGGCGGGCTATGGACACGGAATTCTGGCGCTGATTTTTCTGCCGGTGCTGTGGTGTTTGCCGACCGCGTTTATGATCGGCGAGCTTTCGAGCGCGCTGCCTTCCGAGGGCGGTTACTACGCGTGGGTGCGCCGCGGTTTGGGAAATTTCTGGGGATTTCAGGAAGCGTGGTTGTCGCTGGCCGCCAGCATTTTTGACATGGCGATTTATCCCACGCTTTTCGTGATTTATCTGAAGCAGTTTGCGCCCTGGTTCGCGGTGGGCAATCGCGGAGCGTTCGCGGCGTTGTTTGTGGTGGTCACCTGCGCGGTGCTGAATTTGGCCGGGGTCCGCGTGGTGGGCATCACTTCGCTGTGGCTGTTCTTCTTGTTGTCGGCGCCGTTTGGTCTGGTGGTGGCTCTGGCGCCGTTTCGCACCGGAATTTTCGGGGATACTCATACGGTCGTCGCGGCTTCCACCGCGGGCCCGGAGCTCGGTTTAATTGGCGCAGTGCTGGTGGCCATGTGGAACTACATGGGTTGGGACAATGCCTCGACCATCGCGCAGGAAGTAGAAAAGCCACAGCGCACCTATCCGAAGGCGATGATTGCCGCGGTAATTCTGGTTTCATTGACTTACATCGTGCCGTTTTTATCCGTGTACTTTGCTGGTGTGCCGGCCAGTGCGTTTAGCGGCGAAGGCTCATGGGCCATGGTCGCGGGCAAACTGGGCGGAACGATCTACGGTTTCGAATGGCTGCGATTCTTGATTGTGGTCGGCGGAATGATGAGCGCGTTTGGCATGTTCAACGCGCTGGTGATGAGTTATTCGCGATTGCCTTTAGCCATGGCCAATGACGGCATGCTGCCGAAAATCTTTGCCAAGGTCAGCAAGCGCACGAACGCACCGTGGGTGGCGATTCTGGTTTGCGCGGCCTGCTGGATACCCTGTCTGCTACTGGGTTTTCAGCGCCTGATCACCCTGGACATCATGCTTTACGGCGCGGCGTTGATGCTGGAATTTGTGACCCTGGTAGCGTTGCGCATTCGCGAGCCGAACTTGCGGCGGGAGTTTAAAGTGCCGGGCGGGATGGCTGGCGCGGTGATGCTGGGGATTTGTCCGCTGGCGTTGCTGAGCCTGGCGCTCGTCGAAAGCGATGCGCAAACCGTGATGGGGATGAACGGACTGCTGTTCGGCGCGGTGATCATCGCGATTGGCGTGGTGTTGTATGTGGTGACGCGCGGTTTGCGGGCGAAGGCCAGCGACGCCATGAGGGCTGTTGGGGATGGGGCGGTTGAGTCTGCAGACTTCGGCTGGAGCCACGGACTAGTTTTTCTGCCTGCAGGCCGAATGTAAGCTTGCTGTCGAGTCGATGATCCACTTCCTGCGTAACATGGCGTGCACGCTGTAGAATTGTGGCGTGAGTCTTCCTGCCGATTTTGATCGCCTGAAAGTAGTGCTGGTAAACGCGCGAAACCCGCTGAATATTGGCGCTGCGGCGCGCGCCATGAGTAACTTTGGATTTCTGCGGATGCGCGTGGTGAATCCCTATGATGCGGGATTTCGCGAGGCGCGATCGGCGGTGGGGGCGTCGACGGTACTGGCCGATGCCGAACAATGCGCGACTGTCGCGGATGCAGTGGCGGATTGTGAATTGGTGGTTGGCACGACGGCGGTGGGCGATCGCGAACTGCATCACCGCGTAAAGGCTCTGCCGCGAGGCGGCTAAACTCGTGCGAAAGCGCCTGGCCACCGGCGGAAACGTGGCGCTGCTGTTCGGCTCGGAACGAGTCGGGCTCTCCAACGAAGAAATGAGCCACTGCCACTGGCTGCTGAGGATTCCGACGCGCGTTGAGCATCGCTCGATGAATTTAGGGCAGGCCGTGGCGATTTGCGTGTATGAGATGGCGCGCGTGATGGGGCTGCCTATTCGCGTGAACGAAAATCGTGCGCACCCCGCCGCACAACAGAAAGCGGCGAACGCCGCGGACATCGAACGTCTGAGCAGGACGCTGCTCGAAGCGCTGCACGTTTGCGGATATCTGACGGCGAAGTCCGGCAAGCTCCCGGAAAATAAAATACGACGGCTGTTGCGGCGGCACGGCCTGACGGTGCGCGATGCGGATTTGTGGCAAAGCATGCTGGGGCAGATTCTGTGGAGTCTGCGAGCCAAGGATGCTTCGAGCAAGAGCTAGGCAGATGATTTTGCCGTCGCGGTGCGGGCTCCCCGACGGCGTGCAACAACCAACCCTGGTGATGTTTTTTTAGATGGTCTCGCGGCGCTTTCTGTTTCCGCGGCGAAGCGGGCGCCCAACGTAGCTCTTCCCCGAGAGCGTTAGATTGGGCGCTCCGGGAACACTTCAGCATTCAATTGGATGAGTTATTTCTTAAATAGATTTTCGAAGGCTTGGCGCGCGTCCAAGGGACGGGCGGGAGCCAGCGGAGCTTGCGGTACATTGTTGGGCTGCGTGTAGCTCGTGGGCGCCGTGTCTTTTTCGACGGTCGTGCGGAAGCCGTAGAAGGTGCAGTTGTTTTTTACGTCTTTGGGGGTGATGCGCTCCGGAATGGGCTGCGTGCACTCGAAGCGGACGCCGGTATCAAAGAAGCGGCATTGCTTGCAACAGTGGAGCTCGAATTGGCATTTGGGGCAGGTACCTTGCGGATCGAATCCGGGGGTAAGGACCGCGCCGCAGTTGGAGCAGCGAGCACGGGTGACGGTGCCGACCATGCGCGGGGTGCGCGGGCCGAACTGATCCGCTCCGCGGGGGCCACCGGAGGGTGGTTTCTTAGGCCGCTCTTTTTTTTCTTTGCTTTCCGCGTCGCGATAGCCGCGGTGATTGTACTTACGATCCACACAAGCCTCCGTCCGTCCGCTTGACGGACTGCCACTGCAAAAACGTATCGATGAAACTTCTTCAAGCCATGCGATTTGATCGAGCCGAAGTGCTCGAACCTAAGTGGAATGGGACAGGCACGCCACCAGTCAAAAGCACGATTCAAGTCCTATTTACGCTGCCAAACGCACGTGTCGTCGCACGCAAAATCGGCGCACGTGTCACCGGGGCACACAGCAAAAACAATTCACACTGAAAAACGAAATGCACCCATAGGTAGTACGGATTGCTACACTCGGCCGGACGGCGCAACCAATCCCTGAGGTTTTGCTGCAGAGCTGCGTGCGTCCAGGAGCAGGAGATAGGACATCTATGTTTGTAGTCCTCTGGGAGTTCGATGTCAAGAGCGAGTGCGTGGACGTGTTTACTTTAGCGTACGCAGCAAATGGGGAGTGGGCGCAGCTTTTCGCGAAGGATGGCAAGTTTCGCGAGACACGCCTGCTGCAGAATATTTCCAAAACGCTACGATTCGTAACCATGGATATCTGGGAGAGCCGCGCGGACTACGAGCACTTTCTCAACGAACAGGCCGATGCCTATCGCGATTTAGACTTCAAGTGCGCTGCGTGGACTACCGCCGAACGGCATTTAAGTTCGTTTGATGCGGATGCCAAGAAGTTAGATGTGAAGGAAAAACAACAATTTTGATTGCTGCCACAGGACTCCTCGCAAGGGCCTCGCATACTTTGACCGAATGCGAATCTGAAGATTCGCCACTACAAAAACATTTTTACCAGGCCGTCGGGCGGTAAATCCTGCTGCATAAATTTTTGCGGCGTCCCTGCGGCGAGCAAGACGGCTTCGGCGGCTAAGTAGCCGCTACGGACTGCGCCTTCCATCGTCGCGGGCCAGCCGGTGGCCGTCCAGTCGCCTGCCAGGAACATTCCCGCGATTGCGGTTTTCTGTGCCGGTCGCCATTGATCGACTCCGGGTTCGGGAGAAAATGTGGCGGTGGTTTCCTTGATGACCGTCGCTTTGACAAGCTGTGCTTCCCTAGCTTTCGGCAACGCCTGACGGACCTCAGCTAAAACCAAATCGATGATTTCCTGGCGAGATTTCGGAATCAGATCGTACGAAGCGCTGATGACCATTTGCAGATATTGCCCGGCGGGTGCGTCTGCGGTCGGGTGACCGTAGAGCGCAGTCTTATTGAAAATCCATTGGGTGTGGGTGTCCAGCAAAGTTACAAAGGGCTCGTCCATCACCTGCCGATCAAACCAGAAGTGCACACCGGTGATGGGCGAGTCTTTTATTTTCTCGATGTTGGTAAGTACAGGATCGCCGGCGCGAATTGCCGCAGGCAACAGTTCGTTGAACGTGGCGTGCGGCAGGGCAAGAACGTAGGCATCGGCAGATTCGGTCTTGGCGTTATCGAAAGAGATGCCCGTGACGGCGCCTTGTTCGATGTTGATCGCGCGAACTGGCGCGCGCAGCGTGACTTGTCCACCCTTGCGTTCGATCGCGGATTTGCAGCCGTCATACAGATCGGCCAGCGGCACGGTGGGAACGCCCATGCGGTAGCCGGTGCGATTGGAGAGAAACGCCTTCCAGAAAACGTCCACGCCGAAGCGCGCGTCGGTGCGGTCCAGTTCTTCGTCGAGCGCGCTGACCAGCACCACGCGCCAAAATCGCTCGATGGCGCCTTTGGTTTGCTTGCGCCGCTCCAGCCAGGTCTGCATGGAAATGGCGGGGACTTCGTCGAGATCTTTCGTGTGACCCTTGGCCTTCAGGATGTCCAACATGGCCCGCGCGATCGAAAACTTGTCCGCAAGAGTCAGCGGCGCAAACGTGGCGAAGGAGCCGGTCATGTGAAACGGCGCGGGTAGCACACCGGCCTGCATTTCGCCTCGGCGGCCCTGCGGATCGACAAAGATCAGGCGATCGAAATATTTTATTTTGTTAGATGAACCGACGCGGCGATAAAAATCTTCGAGGTTGGTGCAGCAGCCCAGCGTAACGTGCTGGCAATTGTCCACGTGTTCGCCGCTGGGCAAAACGTAGGATGTAGCGCGGCCCCCGAGGAAGGGGCGCTGCTCAAAAAGACGAACTTGCCAGCCGGCCTCAGCCAGCGCGACGCCGGCTGCCAGACCCGCTAGTCCGCCGCCGATCACGATCACGTTTTTCAAGGATGTTCTCTTCCGTCAGCCGCGCGAAACGGGCCTTGGCAATGAAAAGCATTTTTTCGGATTTGGCGAGGCGCACACGCTCACCGAAGACAGCGAAGTCGACCTCTTCGATATGCGCTAACAGTGCGCTGTAGGTGTGCACCAGCAGCCACAAAGCGCCACGACTGTCTTGATCAATTAGATTTAGCAATGCTGCGCCTTCTTCGTAATTTTGCCACGCGCGGTCCGCTTCGAAGCGTAACAGTTCGCGCACGCCGAGAGTGGCTTCGTTCTTTCCGAAATCTGAGGCGCTGACGTTGTATTTCTGCAAATCTTCTTCGGGAAGGTAAACGCGGCCGACGGCGTAGTCTTCATGAACATCACGAATGATGTTGGTCAATTGAAAGGCGAGGCCCAATTTTTCGGCTAGATCGATGGCGCGCGAATCGCGAAACCCGAAAACGTGAGTACAGGTCAGACCTACCGTGCCCGCGACGCGATAACAGTATTCCTTTAGCCGCTCAAAGGTCGGATACGTCTGAATGGTAAGGTCCATCTCCGCGCCAGAAATTAAATCGTGCAGATATCGCGTGGGGATTTTGTAGCGCTCCAGGGTATCGGCCAGAGCTGGCAAAATCGCGGCAGCTTCGGCGGAAACAGAATTGTGGGTCGCCAAAGCGGCATTGCCATCGAAACGCCTATCCACCCCGGCTACGGCTTTGTCCAGTTCGGCGCGCCACATCGCCAGCCCGTGCTGTTTGGCTGGCAGTTGCGCGCCTTCGTCCGCCACGTCGTCCACCAAGCGATTGAACGCATACAGTGCGGCTAGTGCGTTGCGCTTCGGTTTCGGCAACAGGTAAAAGGCATAGTAAAAATTGCTGTTGGCTGCTTTCGCGACGTCATTGCAGGTTTCGTAAGATTCGGCTCGTCCCTCAGGGTGAAGCTGCGCCCCTACACTGTCTACGTTGGCGCCCTGGGCAACAGCTGAGGCGGATGTGAGTTTCGAAAATACGGCTCCCGCCAATAACTGGACTTGCTTCCCTTTGGTCACCACTGGCCGCACGTGCAGCGTGTCGTAGCCCATGGCCTCGATGGCGTCGAGAATCGCTTGCCCGCCGCGGCTGAACATATCCAGATCCACGCTGAGGCGTCCGTCCACCAGTTTCGGCAATTCCGCACCGACGGCGAAAAGCTCTCTCGTCCGGCAGATTAAATCCTTCATCAGGTGGACGTAGCCATCGTTGAAGCGGCGCATCAGGATGTCCGACTCGCTGACGCCGTGGAGAGCAGCAACATCGAGCGGAATGTAGATGCGGCCTTTTTCCAGATCGCGGCTAACGTCTTGCCAGAAATTTGCCAACTGCAACGCTGTGCAAGTTGCGTCGGAAAGGCGCTGCCGATATTCATCGCGATAACCGCAGAGATAGAGCACCAGGCGACCGACCGGGTTCGCCGAGTTGGTGCAGTAGTCGATCATCGACTGCCAGCTGTGATAGCGCTTCACGACTTGGTCTTGGCGAAAGGCTTTTAGTAAGTCGGCAAACGGCTGCTCGGGAATATTTTTTGCTACGACGGTTTCGCGCAGAGCCACGAAAACGGGATGTAACGGGCGGCCGTCATAACAGTAGTGCAACTCGGATTCCCACCAATTCAGCAATTCCAGTGCGCGATCAGTGTTGGGAATTTCGTCGCCAAGATCGTCGGCCCAGCGGCAGTACGCGTAGACATTGTAAAAATGCTGGTGTAGAGATTTGGGTAACAGCCAGGAAACTACCGCGAAATTTTCGTAGTGGTGAGTGGCCAGCCAGCGGGTGTACCCCTGTGCTTCGGCTGGGGAGCAGCCGTTTGGCGGGGCGTTTTTGGCGATTTCCAGCTCACCGGGGGCAAGCATTAGCGCGAGCTATCCTTGCGGAAAAATGCCGAGTGGGCACGGCCTCTGACAGAGCTATTCATTTATTTAATTGTAGCGCTAAAGAGGAACAGGAGGCCGGACTAAAGTCCGGCACCTACACAAGCAAGTGCTCTATGGCCGAACGGCGACTTTGATTTCTCCGCTGCGCGACTTCATGCGTTCGAAGGCTTGTGGAAGTTCTCGCAAAGGAATTTCCTCGGTGACGAAATCGTGCGCGGAAATGTCTCCGCGGCGAATGGCCTCCAGCGCTTCGCGAATGAAACGCGGCGTGTGATGGAACGGTGAAATCAACTTAATCTCAGAATAGTGAATGGTCGCCGGTTCGATTTCGACTTTGATTCCGCTGGGTAGGCCACTGAAAAAATTGACTACGCCACCGCGGCGAACCATTTCCAGCGCCTGCCGCCAAGTGGCGGGATTGCCGGCTGCTTCGACCACCGCATCCGCGCCGCGCCCCTCATCGGTGAGCGCCCTGACCGCCGCAATCGCGTCCTTGCCCTCCGTAACATTTATGGTAGCCACCGCGCCAAGATGGCGCGCTACGTCCAACGGAGCATTGCGCCGCGCCAAGGCGATCACGCGAACGCCACGCCGCGAGAGCATGCGCACATATTTCAAACCGATCGGGCCGCAGCCAATCACCACGGCGGTGTCCCCGGTGCGCACTTCCATCTCGTGGATGCCGCGCAACACGCAGGCCAGCGGTTCGGCGAGCGCCGCGCTGGCGTCGTCCACCGCGTGCGGCACTTCCAGCATATTTTCCATCACGATGCGCGCAGGAATACGCATGTACTCCGCATACGCACCGTTGTTGAAAAGCAGATCCTCGCAGAGATTTTCTTGCCCGCGGCGGCAATGATAGCAGCGCAAACAAGGAGCGGAATTCGCCGCGACCACGCGCATTCCGACGCGCCATCGCGCATCCACGCGTTTACCCGCGTTGGCAATCTCGCCTACGACTTCATGCCCGAACACCGCAGGCGGCTGAATCATCTTGGCGTGATAGCCGCGCTTCCAAACTTTCAGGTCTGTGCCGTCCGTCAATGCCAGTCGCACGCGGAGCAAAACTTCGTCCGGCTTGATGCTAGGCACATCGATATGTTCCACGCGCAAATCTTCGCTGCCATACAAAACGGCGGCAGTCATCTTGGAAGGAATCGCGACGCGTGCAGCCAGGGCTACGCTTTCTTCTTCCTGCTCCGGCCGCTTGGTGATGGACGTTCTAGTGCTCATGCGGATTCGTCAACCCTCAGGTACTCAGCGGTGCTCGATCAAAATCTTTAAAGACTCCGCGGTAGGATGCGCGGCCAAGTCCAACCCTTCTTGAATTCTATCCAACGGGAAGCGATGAGAGACGATTTCCATTACCGGCAGTTTCTTGCGCAACACCAGGTCTGCCGCTTCTTCTTGGATGTCCGCGGCGGCGCTATAGCTGCCCAGAATTTCTTTTTCGTCAATACCCACAGCGGAGGCGGGAAATTCAATTTTGGTCACGGGGTCATTCGCGGCGAACAGCAAGACGCGTCCACCTGGCCTGGCGGCGGCCAGCGCGTCCACCACCACCGAAGGATGCGCCACTGCGACCAGCACGGCGTCCACTCCCCTGCCCTGCGTTCGGGCTTTCACCATTTCCACTAGCTTACCACTGGTTGGGTCAAAGGATTCCAGTGCGCCCAAAGTTAGGCTCTTTTCGCGGCGTACGGCCATGGGATCGCTGGTGTACAACGTGGCGCCAGACAGTTTGGCGACCATCAACAATTGCAGGCCGATCGGTCCACATCCGCAGATCAGCACGGATTCTCCCGCTGTCACGCGAGCCTTCTGGACGGCCTTAACAATTGTGTTAATCGGCTCAATAAACGTGGCCTCTTCGAAGCTGACATTGTCCGGCAATGCGACCATGCCGCGTTCCGCCACCCACGGCATCGCTTTCACATATTCGGCAAAGCCGCCGCCGTTAGGAGTGAAACCGCCGGTCAAGCCAGTATTTTTGTATTGCGCGCACTGGGAGAACAGTCGCCGCTCACAGTAAAAACAGGTACCGCACGGAACATGATGAAAGCTCATCACGCGATCGCCGACATGCCACTTGGTTACGCCCGGGCCAGTCGCGACCACGGTACCAGCCACTTCGTGTCCCAGGATTTGTGGTGGCGGCACGTAGGCGTGAAAAATTTTTTTGATGTCCGTGCCGCAGATACCGCACGCCGCCACTTTGATCAAAACCTCGTTGATACCCACTTCGGGCACGGGAACTTCTTCGACACGGACGATTCCCTTTTCGCGATAAACACCCGCGCGCATCGTTTTTGGAATGGCCCTCAGCGTGGCCGTAGGTTTCACCGTTGGCGCAGTACTCATTGCAGCCACCCGGGTTTGCGATTCGCAGGCTTGCCCATTGCGTGGGCTAGCGTTTCCGCCAAAGCGTTACGGCGGGCGTCTTCGCCCAGCGCCGGAATGTAGCGGTCCAGAAAATTCGCCAGGGAAATAGCGGCGGCGCGGCTATGTTGCCCAAAACGAATTAGCAACGGCAAGCGATAAGGATGCAAGGCCAGTTCCTTCAATAGGCCGCCAACCTTTACGTGGCCACGATCGTCGGCGATTTTGCTGAAATCCAGTGGAAGATCTTCCTCGGCGATGTCGCTGATGGCCCGTACCGCCACCGCAGGTATCTGTCTATTTTGCGCCGTTGCGAGCACGTGGGTCGATTCCATTTCCACCACGCTGGCGGTGGATGCCAGCGATTCTTTCTCCAGCGAAGTGGCAATAATTGTTTCCGAGGTCAGGAACGTGGTGACCGCCGTCGCGCCGCACGCTGTCGCCACGCTGACGAAATCCGCGTCGCTGAGCACGTGCAGGGTTTCGTCCCGCGTCATCGCGGTACGCGCCACCACGGTGGCGCTCAAAGGCAATTCGCTGTCCAACGCGCCTGCCAAACCCGTTGAGATCCACGCGTCATGCATTTCTGGGGGCACAATTTGCATCGCCTTGCTGGCGCTTCGCGCGCCCATGCCGGTCAACAGTACGGTAACTTCGTGAGGTCCGATGTTGGCACGGTACATGTCAAAGTCGCGCTTTCTGCCGCCATTATCGTACTCGTAAAGCACGAACGGATGCCGTGATTTCCACGGACTGAATTCCGCATCAATCGCAAATGTAATTAGAAATCTCATCCGTCACGCTACTGGCCCTGAGAATACGTTACTGCGATCAGGCCGCCGCTGCATGCGAGATCTTTTTCGCCCGCCGCGCGGAAACATACCCGTTCGCTTCATACCAGCGCACTGCGCGCTCTAGCGCAGACTCGACCGGACCTGGGTGAAACTGCAACTCTCGCTGGGCGCGCGAGGCGTCCACGAACATCAAGTGCTGCGCAATCTTTACGCCTTCCACGGGAATCTGCGGCTCGCGCCCGAGCAATCGAGAAAAAGCCGTCTCCGCATACGCCACACTCAATGCAACCCCATGCGGAATCTTTAGTTTTGGCGCGGGCAAGCCGGTGATTTGCGCCAGCGTATCCAGCAAAGCTTTCAACGTTAGATTCTCCGCGCCAAGCAAATAGCGTTCGCCAATTTTACCGCGTTCAGCGACAAGCAGATGTCCGGCGGCGCAATCTTCCACGCCCACAAAATTTAGGCCGGTCTCTACATAACCTGGCATTTTTCCATTCAAGAAATCGACAATAATTTTCCCCGTGGGTGTGGGCTTCCAATCCCACGGACCCACCGGAGTGGTCGGCATAGCCACGATCGCCGGCAAACCATTTTTCGCTGCAGAGAGCACTTCCGCTTCCGCCTGCCACTTGGAACGTTTGTAGTGGCCAATCATTTCTTCCAGCTTGGCATCGGTAAATTCGTTGGGTAATGATTCCCGGCGGCAGATTGCGCCTGCTTCGGAATTTTTCCCGGCAGCAGGGCCGCCGAGATGGCGGTCGACGGCTATCGTGGCGACCGTGCTCGTGTAAATCAGTAGCTCGACTCCTGCATTTTTTGCCGCGGAAAGCAAATTCTTCGTTCCGCCCACGTTGGAATCGTATATGTCCTGCGGATTTTTTGCCCACAGCCGGTAGTCCGCTGCCACGTGGTACACGTGGCGAATGCCGGCCATCGCCCGCTCGAGCGATGCTGCATCGCGCAAATCGCCGGTGACATATTCCAGCGAGAGATCGGCGATCGCGCGATTGCTGCTGGAGGGGCGTAAAAGTACGCGAACGGATTCGCCACGAGCAACGAGCTGCCGCGCCACATGGCTGCCGAGGAAACCGGCAGCGCCGGTAACCAGCGTAGTCGACGGAGCGTTACTGCTCATTGCGCGATGGCCTCATCCGTTGCCAGCGCATCTTCTGGCCGTGCATCTTCCGGCGAGCTGCTAATGCTGGGCGCGAACAGAACTTTGCGCGGAGCAGCCGCGATAGCCAGCTCAACATCCACCGAAAATTCCGCCCACCAGGAATGCCCAATCAGGTTTCGCGCGGCAAAAACATACTGCCGGACACTCAGGGGCTCCGGACCGGATGAACTCGCCGCGGTCGCCACCGCCCCATCAACTTCCAGTGGGGCTAATTCGTCCAACAGCGCCGACACATCGGAGATTTTTGTATCGGCGTCGATCACCACGTGAACGCAAACCAAGTAACCGGAAAGCTGCGCGGCGCGAATTCCCTCCATCGCCAGCGAAAAGGCCCCGGGTTTCTGCACTCGCTGATCGTGAGCCGCTGCCGTTCCGTACAGGCGAACTGTCAGGTACAGACGAGCGTCCGGTCGAAATTCATGAATACGGCGACGCAGCTGCTGTCCATCCGTTTCGAGAAAAACAAACCGGCGATCGTCCTGCAGCTCCCGTGCAAGCCGGCTGATGCTGGTGTGCTCGAGCGTATCTGCGCTGCCTGGATCAGCGCCTCTCGCCAGCCAAGCCACCGGAGTGCGCCGCAACTCATGGCGCCGCCCTGATCTTGGCGATTCCGCGAGAGCCTTGGCGCTCGCGGACGACAAAATCGCTTCGCCGCGATCAGCGGGAATCCGAACACAAGTAACCGGCGGGTATTTTGTTTGCTTTCCGGAAGATTGGGCTAGCCGAGCTTTGAAAACGGCCATAGCCAGCCGCAGGGGCGTGCGCATCGCGCGCTTAAAACCCGCTGCGCAGCCGGAACTCGCTGGGCTGGAATTTAATCGCGCAGTAGTCTTCGGATTTGAGGGCTTGGTTGTAGTAACGCGCCAAAGCGTACACCGGGAACGAATTGCGATACAGATGATATTTCAGATAGAAGACGCCGGGAAAACCGGTGCCGGTAAAATCGTCTTCTGCCCACGAACCATCATTACTTTGATGCGAGACCAAGTAATTCACGGCTTTGGTGATGGCCGGATCCGTGGTGTCCGCGCCAGCCAGCAGACCAATCAAGCCCCATGCAGTCTGCGACGGCGTGCTGGGACCTTGGCCCTTGGTAGAGATCTCGTCGTAGCTGCGCAGTGATTCGCCGAAGCTGCCGTCGGGCTTTTGTACCGTGCGTAGCCAACCCACAGCGCGTTGGCAAAATTCTTTGCCGGTCATCGACACAGTTTCGAGCGCGCGCAAAACTCCGCTGGTGCCGTATACGAAGTTAACGCCCCAGCGCCCGAACCACGAACCATCGCGGTCTTGATCTTTCAGGAGAAATTTCACGGCTCGCTGAATCGACGGATGTTCCGCTGGCCAACCGAAGCGGCCGAGGCATTCCACCACACGGGCGGTAACGTCCGCGGTGGAAGGGTCGATCATGGCGTTGTGATCGGCGAACGGAATGTTGCACAGGAATTTGCTGTCGTTGTCGCGATCGAAGGCAGCCCAGCCGCCATCGCGATTCTGCATGCTCAGTAGCCACTGCAGGCCGCGGCGAATCGCGCCTTCCATGCGTTGCGGATCCGGAAATTTCACGCGTTGCAAAGCCATCAGCACGAACGCGGTGTCGTCGACGTCTGGATAGAAATCGTTGCGGAATTCAAAAGCCCAACCACCGGGCTCGGCATCTTTATTCTTGATCTGCCAGTCGCCGGGGCCGAGCACCTGCTTCGATAGCATCCACTCTGCCGCTTTCACTAGCGACGGATGATCCGGCGCGACGCCCGCTTCTTCGAGTGCCACCATCGCGATGCAGGTATCCCATACTGGTGAAACGCACGGCTGCAGGCGAATCGTTTCCGCCTCTTCAATTTCAAAATTCGAAAACTCTTTTATTTCGCGGCAGGTGACCGGATCATCTGGACCATGTCCCATAGCAATTAGCGCGAAAATGGAATTCATCATCGCCGGATAAATCGCGGCGAGGCCTTCCGTGCGCTCCATATGCTCCATCATCCATTGCTTGGACTCGCGCAGCGCGCGCTTACGCAACGGCTTCCAGGGAAACTTTTCGTACAGTTTCAGTCCGCGATCCACCGCGAGGAAAACATTCTTCCAAGAGATAAGTTTCTCGCCCCAATCAAACGCCGCCGTCTTGTGGTTGGGATCTTTGAAAAGTTCATCAACGCGCGCATGTTCTGGCAAGCGGAAGTCCGGACGAATCGCCGACAAAATGCCCATGGGAATCACGATGCCGCGCGTCCACGAAGACATTTCGTAAATGTTGATGTAAAACCAATTCGGCAGCAGCATCAGCTCCGGCGGAATCGAAGGCACCAGCTCCCAGCCAACCGCGCCCACCAGCGCCAGATAAAAGCGAACGTAAGAGTTGGTATATTCCAGGCCGCCTAGCCGGTGCACAATTTCGCGCGCTTTGGTCAGGTGCGGCGAATCAGGCGAATCTCCCGCGAGCTTCAGCGCGAAATAGGCCTTGCAGGTAGCGTTCAGTTCGGAGGGGCCATGCGGGTAGATGCTCCAGCCGCCATCGGGAAGTTGCCGGGCGCGCACGTAATTGGCGAGCTTGGCGATGCGTTCAGGGGCCGCTTTGCCCAGAACAAAAAGATAGTAAATGTAATCGGACTCGAGGGTAGTATCCGCTTCGAGTTCGCCTTGCCAATAGCCGCGCTCATCTTGCAGAGAGACCAGATGGCTGGCGCCACGTTCAATGGCTTTTTCTAAACGCGATGCAAAGTTCTGCTCTTTCCACGGCACCGGTGCCGGAGCTACGGGCAGTTCTTCGCCTAATCGGGCAATGGACGCCATCTATGCTGTTGCTCCCCCAGAGCAGTACTTTGGGCTACTCAGCCCACATTAATACGGGCTTAACATTTGACGATTTCTTCGCGATTCAGGCCCTAACTACTGTGTTCCTCTACACTTCCGGACTTATCAACCTGTGTGAGAGCAGAGGTAACACCAGTACTACTAAATTATCGCCGCGTTGCCACTTTCGGTCAACGATTAAGATGCTCGTATGTATCCACGCGGCACAAGGAAGTTCGCGGTCGTGCGCTGAAAATAACAGGCCCTCAGATGGATACGCCCGGGGGAGCCTCAAGGGCGCGCCGAACCAGCACCTCGAGTGGCTCAGGCAGCGGGTCGCCTTCCGCTGGGTTCACCGACGGCTTCTCCCGCAGGAGTTTGGCGGGAATTTTCGTCCATAGCGGTTCGCCGCTGGCCGTGACGCCGCTTCCGCGGATGACCAGCGCGCTGGCGCGGTCCAGTGCGGCGCGCGCGGAATCCTTGAAGTCTTCCACGGCGGGGGCCAGCACGCTAAAAAAGAGTGAGGGCTTCACGAACTGCATCAGAGAATTGCTTTCCACGATCAATGCAAGGGGTTTGGTCAGAGCAATCGGCGCATCAGACGCGAGGGCTTTGCGGATGTCGTTATCCGGGCCGGACGATTCCGCTGCAACGATCTCTTGCAGAGCTCCGCGCAGGATCGGCAAGCCTTCCGCCAAAAAGCCTTGCTTCGTTCGTAGCCAGAAGGAGCGTCGCGCTCCAGCGGCGAGAAAGCGGGAGCTGTCTGTGCCTGTTGTGGCGGAGCCTTCCCAACTGATCGCGCAGATATGTTCGTCCGGTGCGCAGTCGCAATCGTGGCCGTTTTGTGCGCAGACGCCGTGGCCGTACTGCGTGATTTTCCCGGCGATCCAGCGCGCTTCGGGAAATGCGGAGATGATGTCGCACACCAGTTGCGTCTTGCCGATGGTACGCGTGTGCCCGCCAACCACGATCAATCGCCAGAGCTGTTTGCGGTCGGTTGTAGGTGTTGATGTCATCGCTTGCGTCGCGCCATGGGCACGGCGTGTCGTGCCGCTACTCGAGTTTCTCTTCTATAGCTTTGATGCGAGCAGCGAGCTGCGGTAATTTTGCCTGCCACGCGAACGCCTCTTTGAATTTGTTCAAATCGCGCGCAGGCGTGCCCCAAACTACTTGGCCGCTGTGCACAGTTTTGCCGTTCAAAATACCGGATTGCCCACCTGCGATCACTCCGTCTTCAACCGTGCAATGTTCGCCGAGGCCCACCTGGCCCCCGAAGATTACATTTTTCCCCAGCGTGCAAGAGCCAGACATCCCGGTTTGCGCGGCGATTACCGTGTGCGACCCAATCTTAACGTTGTGCCCGACATGCACCAAATTATCCAGCTTCACGCCCCTGTCGATGCGCGTATCGTCCAGCGAACCGCGATCAATAGTAGTGTTAGCGCCAATTTCCACGTCGTCGCCGATTTCCACCAGCCCGAGCTGCGGAAATTTGGTATAGCGCTTTTCGCCGGAGACTTCTCCGAAGGCGTATCCGAAACCGTCCGCGCCAATCACCGCTCCGGAATGAATTTCTGTCCGGTCGCCAACGCGCACTCCGTTGTAGAGCGTTACGTGCGGATGGATGCGGCAGTTTTCCCCGATCCAGCAACCGGCGCCCAATACAACGTGGGCTCCAATCTGCGTGCCGGCGCCGATGGTGCTGTCTTCGCCAATCACGGCGTAAGGACCGATACTCGCCGTAGGCGCGACTTTGGCCAGCGCACCGATGACTGCTGTCGGATGAATCCCGCGCGCGATGATCGGACGCTCGACCAGAAAGGCCGCGGCTTGTGCGAACGCCAGCTTGGCGTTGGTAACGCGCAGCACGGTTTTCCCGGACAGCGCAATTTCGCGGGGAGCGATTACGCATTGTGCCGCAGATGCCGCAACGCGGTCAGCGTGTTTCGCGGAGTCCAGATAAATCAGGTCGTGCGCTCCGGCGCGCTCTGGTGCGGCGACGGAGCTTAGCTTTAAAGATGCGTCCCCTTCGACGTGCGCGCCGATGTGCTCGGCGATCTCTTTTGCAGTTCGATTCACGGGCCACCGCCTGGTAGTAGCATCTCACGAGTATCGCTCCCGATAGCATCGAGCGCATTCGCCGGCGACGGAACAGCGAAAATTACCCGGTCCGTGAAATACTAAAGTTGTGAAGGACTGGCTTCAGTACATTGCGGCGCTTGCCACACTGAAAATTTTGGGTGCTCTACCTCGTTCGGTGGCGCGTGGCGTCGCGGGCGGAGTTGCGCGGCTGTGTTTCGCCCTGCTGCCCAAGCTGCGCAAGACCACGGAATTTAATTTAAGGCTGGCATTCCCGGACTGGGATGCGAAAAAGCGCAAAGCGGTGACGCGCGGAATGGTGCGCAACCTGGGCCGCATGGCCGCGGAGTTCGCGCGCCTGCCCAAATATACGAAGGAAAACATCGAGCGGTATGTGGTGCTCGACGGCCACGAGAATTTTCTGGCTGGCAAAGAGCGCGGTAAAGGTGTGCTGTACCTGACCGGCCACATCGGTGCATGGGAACTATCTTCGTTTGCACATGCGCTTTATGGCTTTCCCCTGCACTACATAGCGCGGCCAATCGATAATCCGCTCATCGACAAATTCGTGAATAAATATCGTGGCCTCTCCGGAAACCAACCCATCTTCAAGAATGAATCGGCGCGTTCCCTGCTGAAAATCTTAAAGGAACAAGGAACAGTAGGAATTCTTGCGGATCAGAACACCATGCCGCAGGAAGGCGTGTGGGTGGATTTTTTTGGCACGCCGGCGTGCACCTCGACGGGCATCGCCCGTGTGGCACTGCATACGGACGCAGCAGTAGTGCCGGGATACGTGTACTGGGACGCAGCCATGCGCAAATATCGATTGCGCTTCGAACCACCCGTGGAATTAGTCCGCACCGGAGATACCGAGCGCGATGTACGCGAAAACACCGCGCGCTTCGCGAAAATTCTCGAAGAGATTATTCGACAGCACCCGGAACAGTGGGTGTGGCTGCACGCCCGGTGGAAGAATCGCCCCCCGGGAGAAGAGAAGCTCTATCCGTTTTTGTCGTAAGCGATCTGATCGCGCGCCGCGCATCCCACCCGCGGCATGACGCCTTTTCTCGTCGATGGTAGACTCGCCTTCCTGTGCACGACGCGAATTCCACATCTTCTCCGACATCCGGCTGAGTCGCCCGCCTCTCGCATCCTCTGGATCCTGCTCATCGCGGCAACTCTGTATGTCTGTTACTTCAGCAATCTAGGAGTGATTGGCTTTGTGGGCCCAGATGAGCCGCGCTATGCCTGGATCGCGCGCGCCATGGTCGAGAGCGGCGATTGGGTTACGCCGCGACTGTATGGGCAACCGTGGTTTGAGAAGCCAGTGCTGTATTACTGGGAAGCGGCAATAAGTTTCAAAGTGTTTGGCGTAAGCGAAGCAGCGGCGCGGCTGCCATCGGCCTTTCGGCGTCTGCTGGGAACACTTGCCTTAGCGTGGTTAGCTTGGCGAATCTATGGACGCGATACGGCGCGATGGTTCCTGATATTTTTGCCGTCGTCCGTAGGAATGATCGGTTTCTCCCACGCCGCCGCGACGGACATGCCCTTTGCCGCAATGATCACCGTCGCCATGGTCTGTGCAGCGGTCTGCCTGCGACTGGTACAAGACGATAGAACCCCGATTCTGCCGCGCACCCCGTGGCTGGGACTGATTTGTTTTGGGTTGTTCTTGGGCCTGGCCGTGCTAGCGAAAGGACCGGCGGCAATTATTCTATGTGGCGGCGCGATTTTCTTTTGGGCGATATTTACGAAGCGTTGGCGAGACGCATTTCGCCTATTACACCCTGTCGCGATTCTGGCGTTCTGCGCCACCGCCTTGCCCTGGTACGTGATTTGTGCGCGCCGCAACCCAGACTTTTTCCGCATTTTTATCATCGAACACAATTTCAAGCGCTATCTAACGCCCGAATTTCAGCACATACAACCGTTCTGGTATTACGTGCCCGTTTTGCTGGTGGCATTTCTGCCCTGGATCGGGATTCTCGCGTGGTCAGCGGTGGTCGGTACCAGAGAAGTCTTTCGCCGTCGCACGATCGCCGACGAAACCTTACTACTGATTTGCTGGGCCGCATTTTGCATTCTTTTCTTTTCGACTTCGCACTCGAAACTGCCGGGATACATTCTGCCGGCGTTCCCGGCTATTGGATTGTTGCTCGCGCGGTCCGTCGTGTGGCTCCAAATTGGAAGGGAGCGATCCTTTCGGTATACGCATCTTGCAGCTGCGGTGGTTTTTCTGTTGTCGTGTGTGGGCGCAGAGATGCTTTCGCGAGGGCGGAGCTCCACTGCAGCATTGCTCGCCGGCCTTGGTGGGGTGGTGCTGCTGCTATTTGCGGTGGCGAATCTAATCCTCGGGCTAATCGCCACAACGAATGGGCAAAAAAGATCTGGCCTCTTCGCTGCGTGGGCTGCGGCCCCTATTCTGCTCGCCATGATCGTCAGCGGAGTTTCGGGTCAATATCTGCTCCGTGGCTTCCGGCTCCCCGACCCTTCCGCGAAGTCCATCGCGCTTGAGTTGCAGAAGAGGCAAATCCCGGCTTCCCAGTTGTTCGTTGCCAATATGAATCGCAGTCTGATCTACGGCCTAAGTTTCTATCTTCACGGCGAGCTGAGGAACTGGGGTCAGCAATCCGGGACCGGAGGGTATCTCTTATTAGGATCGAAGAGCTGCGAACAAATCGCAGGCCCCGGATTTTACTGCGAACCGCAAGCCTTCGACTCGAACAGCACCGGAAGATTTTTGTATCTGGTTATTCCAATTGCAGGCGTTCAATCGCCGTGATGGCTTGGAAGAATCGACGTGGCGTGGCGTCAGAGTAATACATACAGATTGATGTCTGCGCCACCAAAAGCCTACTTCGTGGGCTTCCCCGTCGCCGGCAAATGCAGCAAGAAAAAAGTCACAACGCGGTTTTCATATACCCGTTTGTCGTCATCATTCATCCCCACAAAATTGCCATGCGCAATGATCGCCTGTTCGCGCGGTTCAGGCGCTTTCTGAAACATCTGGCTGGTGATCTGCGCCAGTTCCGGATCGTCGACCGCCTGAATGAACAAGATAGGCACTCCGACCATCGCACCCAATTTCTTGGAAAGCGCCATTTCGTCGCGGTAAGAATAGTTCATATAGTCAAAGCTGGTCTCCGCGGAGCCGACCATCAGCGGAAAGCCGCCGAGCCCAGTGCGCTCCACGCCGATCTTGACCATCTGCTCCGGCTTGTCGTACACCGAATCCAAAACCAGCGCCTTGACGCGGGTATCGTGTTCCGCTTCGCGCAACGCGGCATAAGCGCCCAGGTTATAGCCCCACACACCGAAACTGGTGGGGTCCACGTCATTGCGTGCGGCCAATACATCCATCGCCGTGCGCAGCTCATCGGCTTCCTTATAACCGAACGTCGTGACTCCCTTACTTCCGCCGTGACCAGCGAAATCAAAGACAAAGACGTTGTACTGGTGGTCCTGCAGCGCAGAAACAAGCGTTAGCAGTTCACCGCGACTAGATTCGTACCCATGGCAAAGGATGATCGTCGGCGCGCCGCGCAATCCGGGAAAGAAATATCCTTCACGCGTTCCGCGGCCGGGGACTTCAAACTCTACGGCGTCCGGACGGCCCGGGAAACTCTGCAGATTGATTTCGCTGCTGGTACGTTGCGGTTTAACGATGCGGTACACGAGGAAGCCAGCGACCGATGCGGTGGCCAAGACCGCAAAAAACATCAAGGCGAGAATGGCTATTCCCAGTTTGGTATACCAGCGTGTGGGATAACGCAGTTCAAAAAGGATCGATAGTGGTGGTTTGGCCATGTCTCGCGTTGGCGCTGACTTTTAGATACTTGGTGCCTTTTTAGCTTCCTCTGGTGCCAGCCGCATCGCGGCCTTGGCGTCGCTGCCATTTGGGCGCTCTGCGGCGCAAAACTTTCAATAAGTGGATGTTAGCACGCGGTTTTCGTGCGGGATTTGGAAGCATTTAGGGGTGTGTCGCATGAATATCGTGTCTTTTGGGAAAGGAGGGTGTCCCTAGCGACCCTTCTTCCTGCTGCCGCAAGGGGAGGCAGGCGCCCTCTGAGGGGCGCCCACGACGCGGTCAAATCGCCGCCTTCACCAGGCACACACCTTCCGGGAACGGTCTGGAGACCAACCTCTACAAATCGGATATTATGGGCGTTCACCATTGGGGCTCGTCCCATCCTTCCATGAACATCGTTGACCTCCGGCAAACTACTGCGCGCCAACTCGATTCCCTGCTAGAAGAAGAGGCTCGCCATTGGCGTGACGAATTGCACTGGGATTACCGCGGGGCTTTAGAATTAATAAAGAGGTTTCTAGAGGCGCACGCGCTTTCCGGCTGCGTAGCGTTTGAAAACAGCACCGCAGCAGGATATTGCTTTTACGTTATGGAAGAACAAAAAGGGCTAATCGGCGGTCTGTACGTATCAGCGAAATATCCGCAAGAAGTCCTTGGCCGGCGCTTGTTAGACGAAATGCTTTACGGCATGCGGGCCATCCCGCACCTGGTCAGGATCGAAGCGCAGCTAATGCCCTTCAGTGGTCCTGTGGATGAACCTCTGCAGGACCAAGGATTTCGACTCTACACCCGCCAATTTATGTTGCTGGATATTGCCAAGACCAAGCCCATCGTTCCCGCGGTACCGGCGGGAATGCGCCTATCGCGCTGGAACGATCGCTATTTTGAACCGTGCGCCAAACTGATTTTTCTTTCCTACACGAATCACATCGATGGAGAAATCAACGATCAGTACCGCTCGCGCGCCGGAGCATTACGGTTTCTCAAGAATATCATTCTGCTGCCCGGCTGCGGGAATTTCGTGCCGGGCGCTTCGTTCGTATTGCATCAGCCAGGTAGCGAAGAACTGGTCGCCACTGTGCTGACTTCAGAAGTTTGCCCGGGCGTCGGTCACACCACCCAAATCTGCGTGCAGCCGGGATATCAGGGCCACGGCATCGGCCGCATGTTGATGCAAGCTTCAGTGGAAGCCTTGCGTGCCCAAAAATTCAAGGAATTGACGCTGACGGTCACGGCGAACAACCGCACCGCCGTCCAGCTCTACGAAAAGTTAGGCTTCCACACCATCCGCTCATTCACCGCCGGCGTCTGGCCACGCTAGAGCTCTGCTGTGCCAGCAGAACGGTGTGGGCCTTTCAAACCAAAATTTTAGTAGGGGCTCGTGAAACGCTTCCCGGTAACGAATCACTAACCTCGCATAGCGTGGAAATTATCCACCATCGCAGGCCAGCGGCATCATCCTAGGAGGCGAATCATGTCCGGATTAAGGAAGATACGTGCGCACGGCGGGGTGCGCGGCAATAATCTGTCGAGAAGTTCCATTCTGTTTGGTGGGCCGTTTGGCCGCATCTTTCGCGCCCTGCCTCCGGCGGACTTTGGCAATGACGACGCAGCGTCTCTTAAGGCCCTTGGAATCTTGGCCGGCAAAATGACATCCGTAGCCGACCCGGCGGATCCTAAAGATGGCCCGGACAATGAAGAGAGCGGAATTCCCGCGGCATACACCTATTTTGGGCAGTTCATCGACCACGATTTAACGTTTGACCCAAATAGCAGCCTGCAAAAACAAAACGATCCGGATGCGCTGGTGGATTACCGCACTCCGCGGTTCGATCTGGACAATCTGTATGGCAAAGGGCCGGACGACCAACCGTATCTCTATGAAGATGGCGTCAAATTTATTTTAGGCAAACCACTTTCCGGCGCGGCGGCGAATCCACGCGGCAAAGACTTGCCGCGTAGCAGCGCGGTGGACCCCAAGCGCGCAATTATTGGCGATCCGCGAAACGACGAAAACGTGATCGTGTCGCAGCTACAGGGGTTGTGGCACCGGCTGCACAATTTTATCGCCACGCAGAATTCCAGCTGGTCTTTTACCAGGGTCCAAAAAGAAGTGCGCTTCCACTATCAATGGGTGGTCCTGCACGATTTTCTGCCGACCATCGTTTCCGAAGCCGCGTATCACGCAGTGTTGCCCCACTTCGCGAAAAAATCAAACATCGTGACGGCCCCCCCGATTCTGCGGTTTTATCACCCGAAAGACGAAGCGTTCATGCCACTGGAGTTTTCCGCGGCCGCCTATCGCTTCGGGCATTCGATGGTGCGGCCGGGCTACCGGCTGAGTGAGACAATCGGACCGCTGGCGATCTTCACCTTCAATGACCCATCAAAGGGTCTGACCGGCTTCCGCGAATTTCCGAACACTTGGGCCATCGACTGGAATTTGTTCATGGACCTGGTGCCCCGGGATCCCTCGGACACCACGCGCACACAGTTGGCTTACAAAATCGATACGTCCCTGGTGAATCCGCTGGGGAATCTGCCGCCGGGCGTCGCCATTGATCCGAATATCCTGGCGTTGCGCAATCTTGAGCGCGGCTGGCGCATGCGCTTGCCGAACGGGCAGGACATCGCGCGGGCCATGGGGCTGGTTCCGCTGGCGGACAAAGACATCGTCATCGGCAAATTTACCGGGGATCCCGCGGACATTATCGGAACGATTGACAGTATTGATCCGGGTTTCGTGGAGAATTGCCCGCTATGGACATACGTGCTCGCGGAAACTGTGGAATCGAAAGTGACGCTGAAGACCACCAAGGGAGACCAGAAAATTACGACGCGGAAACTGGGCCCGGTTGGCGGCCGCATCGTTATGGAAACGTTTGTGGGGTTGCTGTTGGCCGATAGCAGCTCGTATCTATCGCTGGACCCGCTCTGGACACCCAGCTTGGCAGTGAACGGGGTATAAATGCAGCAAGAAAAAAGTCACAACGCGGTTTTCATACACCCGTTTGTCGTCATCATTCATCCCCACAAAATTGCCATGCGCGATAATCGCCTGTTCGCGCGGCTCAGGAGCTTTCTGAAACATCTGGCTGGTGATCTGCGCCAGCTCAGGGTCGTCGACCGCCTGAATGAACAAAATGGGCACTCCAACCATCGCGCCTAATTTCTTGGAAAGCGCCATTTCGTCGCGATACGAATAATTCATGTAATCGAAGCTGGTTTCCGCGGAACCGACCATCAGCGGAAAGCCGCCCAGCCCGGTACGTTCCACGCCGATCTTCACCATCTGCTCCGGCTTGTCGTACACCGAATCCAAAACCAGCGCTTTCACGCGGGTATCGTGTTCCGCTTCGCGCAGCGCAGCATAAGCGCCCAGGTTATAGCCCCACACGCCGAAACTGGTGGGGTCCACGTCATTGCGTGCGGCCAATACATCCATCGCCGTGCGCAGTTCATCGGCTTCCTTATAACCGAACGTCGTGACTCCCTTACTGCCGCCGTGACCAGCGAAATCGAAGACAAAAACGTTGTACTGGTGGTCCTGCAGTGCGGAAACCAGCGTTAGCAGTTCACCGCGACTGGATTCGTACCCATGGCAAAGGATGATCGTCGGCGCGCCGCGCAATCCGGGAAAGAAATATCCTTCACGCGTTCCGCGGTCGGGGATTTCAAACTCTACGGCGTCCGGACGGCCCGGGAAACTCTGCAGATTGATTTCGCTGCTGGTACGTTGCGGTTTAACGATGCGGTACACGAGGAAGCCAGCGACCGACGCGGTGGCCAAGACCGCAAAAAACATCAAGGCAAGAATGGCTATTCCCAGTTTGGTATACCAGCGTGTGGGGTAGCGCAGTTCAAAAAGGATCGATAGTGGTGGTTTGGCCATATCTCGCGTTGGCGCTGACTTTTAGATACTTGGTGCCTTTTTAGCTTCCTCTGGTGCCAGCCGCATCGCGGCCTTGGGCGTCGTTGCTATTTAGGCGCTCTCGCGGCGCAAAACTTTCAATAAGTGGATGTTAGCACGCGGTTTTCGTGCAGGATTTGGAAGCATTTAGGGGTGTGTCGCATGAATATCGTGTCTTTTGGGAAAGAAGGGTGTCCCTAGCGGGCCCTTCTTCCTCCTTCCGCAAGGGGAGGCAGGCACCCTCTGAGGGGCGCCCACGACGCGGTCAAATCGCCGCCTTCACCAGGCACATACCTACTGGGAACGGTTCTGGAGACCAACTTCTACAAATCGGATATTATGGGCGTTCACCATTGGGGCTCGTCCCATCCTTCCATGAACATCGTTGACCTCCGGCAAACTACTGCGCGCCAACTCGATTCCCTGCTAGAAGAAGAGGCTCGCCATTGGCGTGACGAATTGCACTGGGATTACCGTGGGGCTTTGGAATTAATAAAGAGATTTCTAGAGGCGCACGCGCTTTCCGGCTGCGTAGCGTTTGAAAACAGCACCGCAGCAGGATATTGCTTTTACGTTATGGAAGAACAAAAAGGCCTAATCGGCGGTCTGTACGTATCCGCGAAATATCCCCAGGAAGTTCTTGGCCGGCGATTGTTGGACGAAATGCTTTACGGCATGCGGGCCATTCCTCATCTGGTCAGGATCGAAGCGCAGCTAATGCCCTTCAGCGGGCCCGTCGATGAGCCTCTACAGGACCAAGGTTTTCGCCTCTACACGCGACAATTCATGTTGCTGGATATTGCTAAGACCAAGCCCATCGTTCCCGCCGTGCCGGCAGGAATGCGCCTATCGCGCTGGAACGATCGTTATTTTGAGCCGTGCGCCAAACTGATTTTTCTTTCCTACACGAATCACATCGATGGAGAAATCAACGATCAGTACCGCTCCCGTGCCGGAGCGTTACGGTTTCTGAAGAATATTATTCTGCTTCCCGGCTGCGGGAATTTCGTGCCGGGCGCTTCGTTCGTATTGCATCAGCCAGGTAGCGAAGAACTGGTCGCCACTGTGCTGACTTCAGAGGTTTGCCCGGGCGTCGGCCACACCACCCAAATTTGCGTGCAGCCGGGATATCAGGGCCACGGCATCGGCCGCATGTTGATGCAAGCTTCAGTGGAAGCCTTGCGTGCCCAAAAATTTAAGGAATTGACGCTGACGGTCACGGCGAACAACCGCACCGCGGTCCAACTCTATGAAAAGTTAGGCTTCCACACCATCCGTTCATTCACCGCCGGCGTCTGGCCACGCTAGAGCTCCGCTGCGCCAGCAGAACGGTCTGGGCCTTTCAAACCAAAATTTTAGTAGGGGCTCGTGAAACGCTTCCCGGTAACGAATCACTAACCTCGCATAGCGTGGAAATTATCCACCATCGCAGGCCAGCTGCATCATCCTAGGAGGCGAATCATGTCCGGATTGAGGAAGATACGTGCGCACGGCGGGGTGCGCGGCAATAATCTGTCGAGAAGTTCCATTCTGTTTGGTGGGCCGTTTGGCCGCATCTTTCGCGCGCTGCCTGCGGCGGACTTTGGCAATGACGACGCAGCGTCTCTTAAGGCCCTTGGAATCTTGGCCGGCAAAATGACATCCGTAGCCGACCCGGCGGATCCTAAAGATGGCCCGGACAATGAAGAGAGCGGAATTCCCGCGGCTTACACCTATTTTGGGCAGTTCATCGACCACGATTTAACGTTTGACCCGAATAGCAGCCTGCAAAAACAAAACGATCCGGATGCGCTGGTGGATTACCGCACTCCGCGGTTCGATCTGGACAATCTGTATGGCAAAGGGCCGGACGACCAACCGTATCTCTATGAAGATGGCGTCAAATTTATTTTAGGCAAACCACTTTCCGGCGCGGCGGCGAATCCACGCGCCAAAGACTTGCCGCGCAGCAGCGCGGTGGACCCCAAGCGCGCGATTATTGGCGATCCGCGAAACGATGAAAACGTGATCGTGTCGCAGCTGCAGGGGTTGTGGCACCGGCTGCACAATTTTATCGCCACGCAGAATTCCAGCTGGTCTTTTACCAGGGTCCAGAAAGAAGTGCGCTTCCACTATCAGTGGGTGGTGCTGCACGATTTTCTGCCGACCATCGTTTCCGAAGCCGCGTATCACGCGGTATTGCCGCACTTCGCGAAAAAATCCAACATCGTGACGAACCCCCCGATTCTGCGGTTTTATCACCCGAAAGACGAAGCGTTCATGCCACTGGAGTTTTCCGCGGCGGCCTATCGCTTCGGGCATTCGATGGTGCGGCCGGGCTACCGGCTGAGTGAGACAATCGGACCGCTGGCGATCTTCACCTTCAATAACCCATTAAAGGGTCTGACCGGCTTCCGCGAATTTCCGAACACTTGGGCCATCGACTGGAATTTGTTCATGGACCTGGTGCCCCGGGATCCCGCGGACACCACGCGCACACAATTGGCTTACAAAATCGATACGTCCCTGGTGAATCCGCTGGGGAATCTGCCGCCGGGCGTCGCCATTGATCCGAATATCCTGGCGTTGCGCAATCTTGAGCGCGGCTGGCGCATGCGCTTGCCGAACGGGCAGGACATCGCGCGGGCCATGGGGCTGGTTCCGCTGGCGGACAAAGACATCGTCATCGGCAAATTTACCGGGGATCCCGCGGATATTATCGGGACGATTGATAGCATTGATCCGGGTTTCGTGCAGAATTGCCCGCTATGGACATACGTGCTCGCGGAAACTGTGGAATCGAAAGTGACGCTGAAGACCACCAAGGGAGACCAGAAAATTACGACGCGGAAACTGGGGCCGGTTGGCGGCCGCATCGTGATGGAAACGTTTGTGGGGTTGCTGTTGGCCGATAGCAGCTCGTATCTATCGCTGGACCCGCTCTGGACTCCCAGCTTGGCAGTGAACGGGGTATTTGGCCTGCGCGAACTGATTGTCACCGCTCTGAAAGGATAGGCTAGGGTTATCGGTCAGCCGTACGTTCACCGTCGGCGTCTGGCCGCGCTAGGTTGTGCAATTAGGTCTAGGACTTCAATGCTTAATCGAAGCAGAGATCGTTTCCACCTGCGCCACGCTGGCTTCGATGCGCAGTTTCTGAGGTCCAGACGCAAACGTGCGGCCGAACCCGCTCTGACTCACGATTCCGTTAAACGCAAAAACGCACTCTAGTTGAAATTCCACTTCCGAATGTTCGATCGGTTGAAATTTCCATTTAAGAATTGCCTGTTTCGCTGCGTCCACAAGCAACGGATGGCCACAGATGAGATCAACTCTGGATACTGAGCCGTCCGAGGCGACCACCACGTTCAACGTGAGCGGTCCCGATATACGCGCCTGACGCGCAAGAGGCGGATAATAAATCGGCTGATATTCGACCACGTGGAGTTGCAGCAAGTTGTCGAATAGCGGCCCATACAAGGCCACTTTCGCCTTGCGCGCGGCTTCAAACTCATCCCCAGGCACCCACTGGACTTCCGCCGTTTGCGAGGCGGCTTTCCAGCCTAAGACGTAGCCGAATCGCGTCATCTTCGCCAAACCTTTGAAATCCCACTCCGCGTGATATTCGTCACTGGGCTGGTGGTAATGATTTTCCACGTAGTCCTTGGCTTGCGCTTCGCCCCAAGCCGCGTCATGTCCTTTGAATAGTTGCCCCTCGCTGATAGAGAACGAAGGAATCCCAACGCGCGCCAAGCTGAAATGATCGGAGCGATAGTAGTGCCCTGCACCAGGCTGCGCGTCCGGTTTAATGGCAAGTCCGAACTCTTTAGCAGTAGCTTCCACCACCGGATAAAACGTCGTGCGCTCAGCTCCACTCACTTCCACTTCCTGCGGCTCGCCAAGCGGCGCCAACGCGTCGAAATTCAAATCCAAAGTAATTTTCGACGCCGGCAAAAACGGATGCTTGCCGAAATATTCGGAGCCAAGCAAGCCCTGTTCTTCGGCGGTAACCGCGGCAAATATCGCAGACCGCGATGGCGCATCCTTGGCACTGGCCCACATCCGCGCCATTTCCAACAAGATCCCGCATCCAGTGGCGTTATCAATCGCTCCGTTGTAAATGTTGTCGCCCTTGCGGCTGGCATCGATGCCCAGATGATCGTAGTGCGCCGTAAACAGCACCGCTTCATTTTTCAGCGCATCGTCTTTGCCGGGACGCATAGCGACCACATTGCGCGACACGAATGGCCGCAGACGGCTCACCACGTGCGCCTTAAGCTTTACGTCCAGCGGAATCGGTTTGAAATCGCGCGACTGCGACTGCTGAAATAATTTATCGAGATCCAATCCGGACATCGCCACTAATTTCTTTGCGACATCGGTCGTGATCCACGAGGCCGCTTGCAATTTCGGTGTGCCATCCAGCACCAAATAGGATTTTTCGTTGCCCCACGAATTGCGGACCACTTCCCAGGGATAGCTAGCAAGATCGGTACGGTGAATGATCAGCGTGGCAACAGCGCCGCGGCGAGCGGTCTCTTCCAACTTATAAGTCCAGCGGCCGTAGTACGTGAGCGCTTTGCCCTTGAAAAAATTCGGATCGTCGCTGACCGGCTCGTTCACAAATAGAAGCGCAACTTTCCCCTTTAGATCCTGCCCCTTATAATCGTCCCACTTGTATTCCGGAGCGGTAACCCCGTAGCCCACAAAAACAATTTGCGCGTCGATATCGGAATTTTCTTTTTGCGCTTCGTTGTTGGTCACGAAGTCGTCGAGCATCGTCAGATTGAGCGGATCACCGCTGGCGGGAACAAGCTGAAAAGTAGTATCCGGCAGAGTCTTCACAGCCACCATCGAGACGCTTTGGAAAAACGTCCCGTTGTCTCCCGCGGGTTGCAATCCGTAAGAAGCAAACTGCTTGCCGATGTAGTCCGCCGCCAGATCTCCGCCGGGCTGGCCCATGCCGCGCCCTTCCAGCGCGTCGCTGGACAAGTATTTGACCGTCGCACGAATTTTTTCCGCGTCAGCCGGCGGAGCGCCTTGCTGCGCAGAGCACACCGCCGCCAGAGCAGCACATGCCCAAACAGCTCCAAAAACGTAGCGTGGCCCCATGACTCTCACGTAGTCCCTCCGACAAAACGAATTATTTTTTGGCGCGATCCTTCAGCAAATTCTTCAGCTCACTCATAAATTCCTGCACATCTTTAAAATCCATATAGACGGACGCAAACCGCACATAAGCGACCTTGTCCAGTTTTTTCAGTCCGCGCATAATCAGCTCGCCGATCTCCGTAGTGGTGAGTTCCCGCTCGGTCGCTTCCTGCACCACTCCCTCAATCTCGTCGACGATCGCTTCCAGCTTCGGCGTCGGTACCGGCCGCTTCTCGCACGCTTTCAGCAATCCTTGCAGAATTTTCTGGCGTTCGAAACGTTCCCGCCGGCCATCTTTCTTGATGACCATGTAAGGAATTTCGTCGATACGCTCATAGGTAGTAAACCGGCGCGCACACTTAAGGCACTCGCGGCGGCGGCGAATGGTGTCGCCGGTGCGGCCTTCGCGGGAATCAATCACTTTATCGTCGATATTCGCGCAAAAAGGACACTTCAATTGTGGCGCTCTCCCGGCCGTGCGGCAGATAGACCTTTTTCGAGTTCAGTCAGCGTGGCTTGCGTTGAGCCCGGCGGCAAAGCGCCGGCCTCTTCTTTTTTCTCTTCGTCGCTCAGTTCGCGCAGTTGCCCCAGCGAAAAACCTTCGCGGACCAGCAGCGGAATCCCCACCAAGGTGACCGACGCAAACGTTATCACCCATAGCACCAGCGACGCCACTGTAGCTTCCTCAGTAGGCACGCTGAAAATTGTAGTAAAAACTAAAATCGTAGCCACCTGCGCACCGCCGCCCACCGCCGGCAATTGCACCGTGGAACCCACCAGACTAAACGCCATCACCAGCATCGCGTCGCCCGCACTTAGGGTGCTGAGCTGTCCGCTAAATGCGTGCGCCACCAAAAAATATACGATCACGATCAGGAACCAGTGCAGCGCCGAATAAAAAACCGCGCCCGCCAAATCGCTCCAGCTGCGAATCGTTTGTACGCCACGCGCGAAACCCAGCAGGATGCGCGCCACGGTAGCTCGCCAGCCAGGAGCGCCAATCCAATTCTTCAATCGCGCTTCTAGAAACGCCGTCCCGTGCAACCGCAAATAAACCAGCACGGCGATCGCACCAAGCACTCCCACCGCCAGCAAAGTGCCGGTGGTCTTCGCGGCCGCCTCAAGTTTCGCAGCGGTATCTCCGCTGTGCGCGTGACCTTCAAACAAAATCAGCGCGATGCTGACGCCACCACCGCAGTACTCGCCGCGTCAAACAACCGCTCCAACACATAGATCCCGAACATATCTGCGACCAATTCCAAACATGTCCGCGACCGGAAGTTTTTCTTCACGCGCGATAAGCAGCGGTCGAGCGGGTTCTCCAGCACGCCCCAGTAAAAACACCGCACCAAATCCCGCCAGCGTCATTCTAAAAATTGTAAGAAAATGAGATGTTCCAAGGTTCTTCTGGAACACATACCAACGCGCTGAGCGAATCGCGTAGCACACATAAATCAGCAGAACGGCCAGCCCAAGGAAATAAAAATTGGCGCCCTTGATCGCTTCCAGTAATTTCGCGCCGCTGAAATTTCCAAAATGCGAAAGCCCATGCGTCTGGCGTACCAGAAAAACCACAACGAGCACACCAAAAACCGCCAGCAGAATTTTTCTCGTCCTGGAAGACATGTCCAACGAGCCTACTGGTGCCCGCCACCATCGTCAAGGCGCGGGGTTGTAGCACAGACTTCAGTCTGTGTGAGTCTTGGTAGCACAGGCATTCCTGCCTGTGCAGCGGTTGGCGATGGGGCTACAAAAATTGCACAGGCAAGAATGACTGTGCTACTTAAAACCACTGCTATCCCTTGTGAACTGACCCAGCTCTAGCTAATATGCCAACCACTATGCCACGCGGTAGGCTGCCCGCTTTCAGGGAACATTTCGGTAGCACTTTGCGTTCCATACATTGCAGGCCGAGGTTAACTCCACCGGGCTCCCCCAATAAAGGCGCCCGCCAAGCTAACCCCTTGCACCGTAGCAGGATCCGAGGCTGATGAAACGTTGGAGCAGGATGCCCAACTGGTCCAGCAATGCCTCCAGGGCGACGGTTCGGCCTGGGAGGAACTTGTGCGCCGCCACACCCGGCGTATCTTTAACATTTGCTACCGGTTTACCGGCAACCGCACCGAAGCCGAAGACCTGTCGCAGGATGTGTTCCTTAGGGTTTACCGTACGTTAGCCAGTTACCGTTCGGCTCACGGCGGCTTTGCAACTTGGATGACCAGCGTGACGCGCAATCTGTTAATCGACCATTATCGTAGAACCAGAAGGGATCGCATCACCGACTCGCTCGATGACGCCATGCCCGTGGTCGAAAACAAGCAATCCAGCGCGCGACGCCCGGATGAATTGACGCTGCACAACGAGTTGAGCAGCCAGATTCAAGCCGGCCTAACCAAGCTTTCGCCGGAACTCCGCGAGGCCGTTATCCTGCGAGACTTGCAGCAGCTGGAATATGGTGAGATACAACAGGTTTTATCTGTACCCGAAGGAACGGTAAAATCGAGAATTAACCGCGGGAGAATCGAACTGGCCCGCATCCTCCAGCAGATGGGAGTGCGCCCATCATGACCGGGGAACCCATTATGAATTGGACCTGCGAACAAACCGAAGCGCAGCTCAGCGATTATCTCGACGGCTTGCTGCAACCCAGCGAGCTGGCGGCGTTGCAGAGTCATGCCACCAACTGCGACCGTTGCGCGCCTCTGCTGTCCAGTGTCTCGAGCCTGGTTGGCAGTATGCGCGGGCTGGAGGAACTCGAAACTCCGCCGCGCCTCGTTTACAACATTCTCGATAAGACGCTGGGGCCACGTGACACCGTCGTAACCGCGCCAGGATTCTTCGGGTGGCTGCGGAATTTCGGCCTGCCGCGTTTCGCCTACGGCGCACTCTCGCTCTCCGCCACGTACCTGATGCTCGCCAGCGTCTCCGGGGTTTCCTGGAAACATCCCAAACTTGCTGACTTGCAGCCCACCAACATCGCGCGCAACGCAGATCGTCAGGCGCACTTGGTCTTCGCGCGTGGCTCCAAGTTCGTCAGTGATCTGCGCGTGGTCTACGAAATTCAAACCAAGCTGCGGCAAGACAATAACGAAATTCCCACCACCAATGAGGAAACCATTCCGCAGCGCCAGGCTCCCGGAAGCACCGATGGCAGCAAGCCGGGCAGCCCAAAGCAGCAGAATCGCGCCAACACCGTTGATCGTAATTTTTCGGTTTTAGCCAGCACGTTGGTTTCCCGAGCATGCCTGTCCGGCGTTCCCCTTCTTACCGGCAGCGGTGATGGAAGGAGCAATCCATGAAGTGTGCCGTCCATACCGATGTGGACGCGGTCGCCTATTGCCGGAACTGCGGTAAGCCGCTATGTTCCGCCTGCGCGCGGCCGATTCGCGATGTGATCTATTGCGAAGACTGTCTGGCTGCGACGTTGGGTTTGCCGGGGTCAGTGCCGCCGCCTACGGCTTCGGTGGAAGGCTCCACTCCGCAGAATCCCTATGCCGCTCCCGCGTATTCCGCTTCACCTGCGCCAGTAGTGCCCGGCGCCCCGATTCCCGCCGGCGACCCACGCCACGCGAGCAATCCTACCATCGCCTTCATACTCGGTTTTTTTCCGGGCCTTGGCGCGGTGTACAACGGGGAATACAACAAAGCTTTGGTCCACATCGTAATTTTCGCGGCCATGATTGTCGGATTGAGTAGCGATCTGGGAGATGGCGCAACGACTGCACTGGCACTACTCCTCGCGGGATTCATTTTCTATATGGCTATCGATGCCAATCGCTCCGCGAAAGCCCGCAATCAAGGATTAGCCACAACCGATCCGTTGGAAAATTGGAGTAAAGATCGTCCCATCGGTCCAATTATTCTTATCGGCTCTAGGCGCGTTGTTTCTGTTGAACAATTTCTCATGGTTTCCGTTTTATAGAATGCAGCGCTTGTGGCCGTTGATTTTGATTGCCGCCGGTGCGTTGATGTTTCGTAATCGTATTGGGCGAAGTTTGTAGTGTAATTTTTCCGGCGTAATGTTGAAGCGCCGGAATGCTTTCAGGGGCACCGGTAGAGTAGTAGCGGTGCGAGGAGCGCAAATATTATGGCGGGAAATTCCGATGTCCGGTGCCATTGTCCGCGCTGCACAATTCGCAGCTTGCGCGGACCGGCCGTGGTCATCACGCTCGGAATTTTGTTTTTATTGTCTGAAATGCGCGGTGATTATTTCGCCTTCCACAATACCTGGCCGATGATTTTGATCGTGCTCGGATTGATGAGCCTGGCTTCCGCCGTAGCGCCCATGGACGGCCACGTTGTACCTGTTCCGCCCGTCACTCCGGGAGTCGCCTCCACCTCCGCCCGCCCCACCGGTCGTTCCGCCTCCGCCGTATCCCGGACCGAGGCCCTGATCGCAATGGCCTATAGCCCTCGTACCAGCAGCGGCTTGTTCAGCGGACTCGTCCTTGATCATCTTCGGTTGCCTGCTGCTGGCCCACAATTATCGCGGCTTTGAATTAGGGCGCCTCTTTGTTCACTGGTGGCCGCTGCTCATCATCGCCCTGGGACTCATCAAGCTCTACGAACGGACCGCCGGCGCTCGCTACGTAGAACCCGGCGCCGCGCGCATTACCGGCGGAGAAATTTTTCTCGTAGTCGCGGTGCTAGCCATCGCGGGCATCGTCATGGCCGTGGAACAGGGTGAGAAACATTTCCCCGGTCTCACCGCGGAATGGTCCGGCAACAGCTACCCATTTGATATCGACGTTCCTTCCAAAACCGTACCAGCGGACGCGCGCATCACCGTCCACGGAAACCGCGGCGATATCGACGTGCGCCCTGGCGAGTCCGATCAGATCCGCGTTTCCGGAAAAGCCAACGTTCACACCTGGAATGAATCCGAAGCGTCGCGCATGGCCAAACCCGTCTCCGCGGAAGTAGTAAAGAACGGCGACGGTTTTGAGGTGCGACCCACGGGAATCGGTGGCAACGCTTCGCGCATCGGTGTGGACATGGATGTCACCGTGCCACCGCGCTCTTCCGTAACCGTGCGCAACGACCGCGGCGACGTCACCGTCAGCGACATGGAAGAAGTTGTGGCCATTTACCACGGCAGCGGCGACGTGGAAGTGCGCGACAACAATGGCGACGTCAACATTGACACTCGCAAGGGCGACGTGAAAGTTTCCGACACCAAAGGCAATATCAAGATTGAGGGTCAGGGTGGCGAAGTAAACGTAGAAAACGCCACCGGTGGATTAACTCTGCACGGTGAATTTTTTGGTCCCATCCGTGCCGAGAAAGTGGCCAAGGGCGTGCGCTTCATTTCGCAGCGCACCGATCTCACCCTCACGCAACTCGCCGGACACATGGAATTCAGCTCTGGCAATCTGGAAATTGCCGACGCGCCAGGCAACTTGAGCCTGCGTACCAACAAATACGACATCGATGTGGAGAATGCCGGCGGAAAAGTGGATATCCTGAATCGCGATGCCAGCGTCAGCGTTCGCTTTCCCGCCGCGCCCAAAGACGACGTGCAGATCGTCAATTCCAACTCCACGATTTCGCTAAGCTTGCCCGGGTCCGCCAATTTTCAGATCGAAGCCGATTGCAAATCGTGCGACATCAGCTCGGATTTCGAGAATGATTCGCTGAAGACCACCAAAAACAGTTCGGGCGACACTCACCTCGAAGGCAAAGTCGGCAACGGCCGCGGCCCCAAAATCACCCTTCGCACCAGCTACGGCTCCCTCTCCCTACACAAAACGAGCACGATGGAAGCTCCAGAACGCCCAGAGCACCCGGAAGCTCCAGAACGCCCCGACCACGACGGCCGCGATCGCCGCGACCACCCCGAAGCACCACCCGCCGCGCCAAAACACGCAACTCCGCCGCCACCCAAGCCGCCCTCCCAATCATCCACCTAACTAGCCGGCCGTTCTCTCGCCTCGATCTTGTCGTTGACTCTAGGTAGCACAGACTTTGCAGTCTGTGTTCTTTTGACTTCTGCCGCCCCACCCAGTCCTCGGTTTCGTAGCACAGGCATTCCTGCCTGTGCAGCGTCGCCCGCGCCACTCAACCCGTGGCACAGCCAATCCTGGCTGTGCGTTTTTTCAAACGGCTGCCGCATCCACTGTGTCTGTGGACGCGGTCGTTGACTCTGTAGAGGCCGCCTTCCGCTTGCCCCCGCAAGGGGGAGGCGGACGCCTTTGACGTTGTGGCGGCGGGTCTTTAGACCCGTTCTTTTGACTTCGCCTTGTCGTTGCCTCTAGGTAGCACAGACTTCAGTCTGTGTTCTTTTGACTTCTGCCGCCCACCCAGGCCGCACCCGCAGAACTTAACGTCCGCTAGCGCATGGCGACTGTTTCTGAGCCCTGCGGTTTTTCCCCTGCCACTCTAGCTCGCCGTCCCTCCGCCCCATCGAATCCCAACCCTCAGCGCATCTCAGCGAACTCCGCGTCTCTGCGTTATCCTTACTCTCGAACCAAGTATCCCCACCAATCCCCACCCGCATCCAAACCCACAACATGCAAGACACTTCCAAAAACAAATGGACGATCTACGGCCTCGACCAACCCTTCACCGAATCCGCGCCCCTAAAACTTCACACCATCTTCGAACACTCCCTCGGCCACGACACCGAATCCTCCGCCATAGCCCGCGCCGAATCCCTAGCCGCCCAAAACCTCGACCCCCGCATCGTCGAGTTCTGGCTCTTCAACACCTCAGTCCCCTCCCCCGGCCTCCGCATCACCCCCACCAAATCCAACCCCGCCGGCTGATATCAAAACAGAATCGCTACTGCACCGTGAAAAACCTCGTTGACGTTGCAACTAACTACTCACGAATCTTGGGAGATGCGATTCGCAACTGAGCAGTGTCTTTGTTTTTCGTCCACCAGTCCACCCAAATTTGTATTTCTGCAGGAGTCAGTTGCGACGAGGGTTGAAAAGGAAAATGCTGCAGCATTCTCGAAACCCACTCGAAGTCTGCTCTGGCACGGGACTGCCAGGGTCGCGATTCTTCCTGATATGGTTGTTCGCATTCTTCGGCGATTGAACTGTTTTTCAGAGTCTCTGTTTTCCAGTGCCTAGCCTCGGCGGCGTCAACGCAGGCATTCTTTTTCTCAAGCCCGTTCTGCATGGCAGACAATATCTTGCTCATGTCCCGGAATACAACGTCCACAGATCGTGTTTCACCGATAAATTCCAACTTCTTCCTGGCGTCCAAAAGATCGCCGGACCCAGCTTCATCGGCAATGATAGCGAATTGTTTCTCATCACCGGCCATAGCCAGAGCGGTAGAAATATTGCCTTCGATGGTACCGAATTTCTGTGCTGACTTAGGAGGCGGAAACTCCAGCAACAGAGCTTTGCCTTGTTCTCCGTGAAACGCAAAATGCAAGATGGGTTCGGGAAAACCCCAATCAACCATTCTTGCCATACAACGAAGCCCTGGATCGGTGACCGTCTCATAAGGGGCTGGGCGTAAGTGTCCCTCATGTGCCGACCACCACATTTTCCACTGCAGCTTGAAGTCTTGCGAAGAGCCGCCATGCATCAAGAGAGGAGGCAAATCCAGAACCCTTCGAACGCCGGTGTCGTCTGTCAGCGCAACCTGAATCAACCGGATTGGAGTATCCACATAGTAGTCCGTTAACTGTAGGCTCAGGTCTTCGGCAATGTGCTTGTCGAAGTAGGTCATAAGGATTGCGAGGGCTTGCTGATTCCCGACGAATGCAAGGTCCTGAATAGCACTCTTAGCAATTTTTTTGTCCAGGCGCTCCGCGAGAAGGCCGAGGAATTGATCGTCATTCAGTTTCGCTAAAGCCGTTGCGACCGCCTCATAGAACGGGGGGCCACATCTCTTGGGCTCCGTGGAGTAAAGTTCCCGCAAGCCTGCTATGGCTTCGCCCCAAGCAACCGCTCCGACCCAATAGACTTTCCGGATATCGCAATTCTGAGATGCTTCGCGGACGAGGGCAGAAAAATCCGAACGCACGTCCTTGCACGACTGCGCCTCGACCCTCCCAGATCCGGAGCCGTGAAAGGTCTGCGGAAATGCCGATCAAACAAACAGCAAAGCGAATCGTGAAATTGCGTAGCGTGGAGATGGGGCAGGCTCCTATCGGTTCATCCAGACATCGT
>CAWAZN010000010.1:0-247028 GCA_963786485.1 uncultured Acidobacteriota bacterium | reverse complement strand
GCTAAATGAAGATCATCTTCAAAATTATTGTGGCGGTGGTGGTTTTGTGGGCGGCGGTGTATGGGTCGAGTTTTATTGCGGGGATGACGGCGGCGGTGCTGGGGGCGGTGTTTCACTGGAGCGCTAGGGCGGTGGCGCGGAGCGTGCGGGTGGTGCAGTTTATGGTGGTGTTTGGTTTTTTTTGGGTGGTGTATTTGGTTATGAGGGGGAAGAAGGCGGCGATTAAATAGCTGCAGGACCGAAAAATGCCTCAGGGGCTAAGCCCCTGAGGCTTCCGAGTCGATGTTGCGGCTCACGCCGCGACCCACAAAAACTATTTTATGGGCAGCGAAACGGCCCGACCCATTCGTGCCTCAGGGTAAACCTTCGTTCCTCTGGGTAAACTAAAGTCGGGCCCTCCTGGGGGCGTCCTCGTCCCTCGATCACCGGGCACGATATGTCGTGCCCGTACGGAGCTGTGGAGCGTTTTCGTTCTGCGCGAACGTGGGGTGGGTGCGAAGAAGTCAAAAGAACACAGACCCCCTGACGGGGGCGAGCAGAAGTTTGTGCTACAAAAGTCAAAGGCGGGCACGATATATCGTGCCCCTACTTTAAAGGACAGACGCGTAAAGGACAGATAACAGGGCGACCCTAGGCGGCGCCTGTCAGAAGGAGGAAGACCCGCCCGCAAGAATCCGCTCGTGGGAACGCGCTCTTGGTAGGGCACGCTACACAAGCTGAAATCATTAGGTCGCCGAGATGCGTGATGCTAAGGTCGGTGCCGCGCAAACGAGGCACCATTGCCCATCAAAGTTCTGCTTGCAGACGGCTCAGACGTAATGCACCGTGCCATAGAACGGCATTTGAAATTTGAACCTAAAATAAAACTGGTCGGTCGCGCGAAGGATTTCCAAGAAGCTGTCGCACTGGTACAGGAACTCTCGCCCGATGTTGTGCTGCTGGATTTGCGCATGACCACCGCCGTGAACGCGGACGACGAGGGACTAAGGCAGATTTGTGAATGCTGGACGATCGCAATATCTGTGAGTGTGGACGATGAGAGGGATGCGCTTCTTGGAAAACTGAACGCCGATGCGTTCATTGACAAGGTGTACCTCAGCGAAAAGCTGATATCCCTAATTTTGGAGTTGGCAGGACGAGACGCGTAGTTTGCAAATGCTGCTAGGCAGCGGAGCGTGCGGGTGGTGCGGTTTATGGTGGTGTTTGGGTTTTTGGGTGGTGTATTTGGTTATGAGGGAGAAGAAGGCCGGGGCGCCACACCCACAGGCATGTCGCGGATCACGTGCGGGCCACTCGCCAAAGAAATTGGGGCGCGACGAGGTAGACCGGGGGCGAAGAGTGACCCACCCGTTGCAGAAGCAAACCGGAAAAGGTAGGCCACCCTGGAGGTCATTCGGTTTTGAAAGGTGAGCTACACGCCGCAGCCCGATCGTGGTATGGTGCCGCCGCGGTCTTGAGCGGAGGATAAAGATGTTGACGCCCTTTCGAGTACTTGCAACGGTTGCGATCGTGGTGGTACCGACGTTGCTCAGTAGCTCCACGCATCTCAGCAAGACCCTGAGCGGTTGCGGGGGATTACACGCGGGGATCATGTCCCGAGTGGAAGTGGGCTCGCCACATACGACGGATGGGACGCGGTATGTAGTGTTCACATTCACCGTTTTGAACGACGGCGATACTACCGTTAGCCCGGAACGGGATGACTGGAAATTGTTCGTGGACGACATCGAGGTGGGAGATTCACAGTCGATTTTTCTTGAAGGCGAAGGGCCGTTGGGAGGGTGGCGAGACTTGAAGCCCGGAGAGTCATTTCACCTCAAGAAGCGACTTCCGGTCTCACTCTATTTTCCGGAAGAGCGCGAGCACAAGGTGTACTGGGAAAGTAGAAGTTTTCGCAGTTCTACGATAGTTGTGAACGCCAATCTATAACTGCGACTTTGGCGGCTGAGGCAATTGCGTGACATTGCCTGAACTGTGCGCCACCTGCACTCGGCGGTTAATTTCTCACCTGGTGAGGGTCAATTTTTAAACGGACAATCGCGTCGGACCTCCTCGAGACAGCAAGTTGCTTGTTTTCATTGACGATTGCTATGGCACGCATTATGCTCCAACGCTTATAAGGAGGAACCCACATGGCTACGAAACCCACCAAGAAACCGGCAAAACGAGCGAAGATTTCCCTGAATATGAAGAAAGGGAAAACCGTCTCGCTGAAGGGGTCCGATTTCTCGATCACGAAGGTGCTCGACAAGACCACCCCTCTTATGCCCTAGTGCGATGGCTCAGGGAAAATTTTCGAGTGGTGTAAGCAGGGCTGGCGCGTATTCCGTGTCAGCCCTGTTGCACGTTTAATGGGATTGAAGTGATTGCCACGCTAGCGAGCGCCTGCCGTGAAAATTGCCGCCCAGGATTCGCCTTTTCAGCTTTTGGTGCGCCGCTCCAGCATTGAGGGCTGGGGCGTTTTTGCCGGCGTTTTTATTCCGCGCGGACGCAAAGTGATCGCGTATGCCGGCGAAAAAATCACGCGCGCGGAGGCAGTGCGACGGGCCCGGAAGAGCCTGCGGAAAACGAAAACGCTGCGAACCTATTTCGCGAGCATCGCTCGCAAGAGGACGCGGGGTGGGCGCAAGTGGATGCTAGACGGGTCGGTGGGAGGGAATGGATCCGAACGGATCAATCATTGCTGCGATCCGAACCTGTATGTCCGGAAAGCGAATGGGAAAATTTATTTCTACAGCCTAAGAGCAATTCGGAAAGGCGAAGAATTGAGTTTCGATTATGCGTTTCCGGAAGAGCGCATGAGGATTCCATGTTGTTGCGGCTCGCGGAAGTGCAGGGGTTTTATGAATCGGCGGTTGGTGGAGGAGTGAGTTGGGTTTGCTGTTTGTTGGACACGCCCGGACCATCTGGCCAAAGAAATTGCGTGGCGGAGTCGCCGGGAGTAGGCTTTAGAGGATGCGTTTAACGCTCAATTCGCTGCGGTCTGTTGTGGCTGCGGGCGTGTCTTTATGGATTGGCGTGCTGGCTTGCGTGATAGGGTGTGCGGTGCCGACGATTGCGCATGCGGGTGGGCACGATTTGCCGCGATCACAGAGTGGGGCCGCGGAGAGTGAAGCGTCGCCGAGTAACGCCTCGCCGATGGCGGGGATGGAAAATTGTCCGCATCATTCGGTCGGTAGTGTTCCGGCAGGTGACAAAGTTCCCGGGGAGCCTGGGGATGGGAAGTCTCCTCGTGGATCGATGCCGGGGAGAATGTTTTGTTGTCCGCCGGAAGTCACGGTGGCGCCGAAGTCGCATTACGCTGTGCCGGCGATCGTGGTTGTGGCGAGTTTTGTGGTGGTATCGCCGTTGCAGTTGTCGGCGAGCTGGTTTTCTTCTTTCGTTGAGTTTGTTCCTCCGGTGATTCACAGCGGCAGAGACACGCTGCTGCAGACCCGCCTGCTGCGCATCTAGAAATCCGCATGGTCTCCTGCCTGGTTTATTCGTGGATGGCTTTGCCATCCTTGACAAAAAACCAATTCGATTTTTCAAAGGAGAAAAATCCATGAAGAGCATTCGAGCAATGGTGTTGATCGCAGTGGTAGCACTCAGCTATGCAGGAGCGGTGAAGGCAGCGACGGGCGGATGCTGTCCTTCGGCCGACTGCTGTGTATCGTGTTCTGGGTGCAAGTAAGTTGAGCAGTTGAAGTGAAGAAGGGCGCGGACCGTTGGTTCGCGCCTTTTTTTGTGGGCCTTCAGGAACGCAGCGAGCACATACGCGGGCTGAGCGCCAACCTTTGGACGCAGACGTTTAGAGAAACACAGCGACAGTCGAGTAGGTCACACTAGAAGTTTTTTTCGCATCTTAGGGTGAGCTACCCGCCGTTTCCTGCCTTGGAGGCCTATGCCACTTCACACGAGAGTTTCCATCAAGATCAATAGCCGCCGTTGGATAGAAGTGAAGAGTTTTGCGAAGTCTGGCCCAACTGACCGCCACTTCGTTGCGAAAACAACCACAGGGAAGACGACGGTTACTTTCGGGGACGGACAATCCGGTGCGAGATTGCCCACTGGTTCGACCCTAGAGGCAACCTATCGAACGGGCTCGAGCAATGCAGGCGAAGTCAGATTGAGTTATCGGGTGCGGATCAAACCGACGCGGGACCAAGCGCTGTGGGTGGCCGTACGAAATAGAACCGGCGCGATAAGTTTCAGTCGCTATCGCAAGTTCTAGAACAGAGTACGGTAGTCAGAAGATGGCGGCCCGTCCTTCGCAGGCTCAGGGTAAAAGATCCGCCACTACAACAGCGTCAATTCGACGGCTGGGTGGCCGCGGCTTGTTCGATGGCGGCGGCTACTTCTTTGGGGTGGGAGATGTAGACGGAGTGGCTGGCGCCGGGGACTTCGGTGGTGTGGGATTTGGCGCGGGTGGCGTACCAGCGTTCGAGGTCGGGGTTGATGGTGCGGTCGGCGCCGGCGACGAGCATCCAGCTGGGTTTGGTGCGCCAGGCGGCGGTGGTGATGGGAGCTTTGAAATTGTCCCCAAAATTGAAGACCTGGGAGCGGGCCATGGCGGCGGCTTGCGCGTCGGGAAGGTCGGCGCAGAAATATTCGTGGAACTTTTCGGGATCGAGATAGGTGAAGCCGTCGGAAGTTTTTTTGATGGCGCCGGATTTGCTGAGGTCGCTGGGGAAACGTTTGCCGTCGTCGGCTTCGTTTTCGCCGTCGTCGGGCATGTGCGCGGCGACGTAGACGAGAGCGGCGACGTGCGGATCATTGCCGGCTTCGGTGATGACGGCTCCGCCGTAACTGTGGGCGACGAGGACGGCGGGGCCGTCTTGAAGAACGAGGATGCGGCGAGTGGCGGCGACGTCGTCCGCGAAAGTGGTTTCGGGTTCTTGCACGATGGTGACGCGAAGTCCTTTTTTGGTGAGGAGGTCAGCGACGGGTTGCCAGCCGGAGCCGTCGGCCCAAGCGCCGTGGACGAGGACGATGTTGTGGATGTGGGCGGCGGGCTGAGCTTGCGCGTGCGTTGCTTTGGCGCTGACGGAGGTGGAGTTGGTGGCGGCCAGGAAGAGCAGGGCGGCGAAGAGTCCGGCTAACGGCGAGAGGAGCATGAAGCGGGCGGCTCGGTGGTGGGCGAGGTGATCGGGCATTGCGTTTGGTCTCCGCTTAGTAGATGAGTGGGAGGGCTGGGAGGTTGAGAAAATTTTTTGCGGGGAAAATTTTAGGGGCGGAGCTTCAGAGGCTGCAGCCCCTGATGTGTTGGGTGGTTAATGTCGCGGTTGAAACCGCGACCCACAAAACGGAGTTGCGAAGAGCGGCGAGTGCTGGGCCAGTGCCAAAGTGCACAGGCCCTTCCTCCGTCAGGGCAAGCAGGAATGCCTGTGCTACTGAGAATCAGGATTTGGCGAGGTAATCGGCTACGATTTTGGCGCAGGATTGGGAGAAGTCGACTTCGGTCGGACTGAAGGCGTTGACGAAGTAGCTTTCGATGTCGAGTTGGGCGGCGAGTTTTTGCTTCGCGAAGATGGGGATAACGATTTCGGATTTGACGAGAGCGGAGCCGGCGAGGTAGCGCGGATCTTTGGAGACATCGTTGACGACGACGGTTTTGCCGCTGCTGGCGGCGGCGCCGCAGAGGCCGGTGTTCAGCGGGATGCGCGCGTGCGGAGTGAAGCTGCCGGAGAAGGGTCCGACGAGGAGAATGCCGGGGTCGGAGGGATCGGCGAGGTAGAAGCCGACCCAGTTGAACTTGGTGATGGTGGCGTGGAGTTTTTGGGTGATGCGTTCCATGAGCGCGGTGGGAGTGGGGGCGGTGAGGGCGAATTCGCGAAAGTCTTGCAGGAGTTCCTTGTGCATGCGCGGTGGCGCTCCTCCGAAGGGGCGGTCGTTCAGAAGATAGGTGCAGGGCCGAAATAAAATTGGGACGAGGAGGATTTTACACGAAAGCGAGCGTGGCGGCGGAGGCGACGCGCGAGGTGTGGCCTGAGGCGGACGGACGGAGGCCGACCACGGTGTGGGACGGCGCGGGCGAAGCCCGTGCCGCGCGGCGGAGTTGCCAAATTGGCGCGCGCGTAGCGTGCGGCGATTTGGTGCGTGGTGGCGGAGGCGCCGTACGCGATGCTATATTTTTCGGCGAGATGACTGACAATAATTCTACGAAGTTGCCGAGCCGCGAAGATGCGTGGAAATTGTTGTGTGAGTACACGCAGTCGGAATCGCTGCGCAAACATATGCTGGCGGTGGAGACGTGCGTGCGCGCTTATGCGAAGAAATCTGGCGCGGACGAGCAGCTGTGGTCGCTGACTGCGCTGCTGCACGATTTCGACTACGAGCGTTTTCCGAACAATGCACACGCGGCGGATGCGGAGCATCCGGCGGAAGGCGCGAAGGTGCTGCGCGCGGCGGGATATCCGGAGGAGTTGGTGCGCGCGATACTTTCGCACGCCGATTATACGAATGTGCCGCGGGAAACGCCGCTGGAGCACACGCTATTTGCGTGCGACGAATTGGCGGGATTTCTGGTGGCGTGCACGTATGTTCGGCCGTCGAAGAGCATTCTGGATCTGGAGGCCGACTCGGTGAAGAAGCGGCTGAAGGATAAGGCGTTCGCGCGCGGGGTAAACCGCGAGGATGTACGTAAGGGCGCGGAAGAGTTGAACGTGCCGCTGGAAGAGCACATTGCGTTTTGCATTGCGGCGCTTCGGGAAAATGCGGATGCGTTGGGGATTCGCGGGACGTTGTAGGGCGGTTGCGTAAGAGCACGACGCTTGCAGCATGCGACCCTTTGTTCGTCTGGGTAAACGGAAATACGGCACATACAGAGTCAAAGGCACGGGTCTGAAGACCCGCCGCTACAACGACGCCTGCGTTGTCGCGGTCAAATAGCGGCGGCCGCGGAAAGAAACCAGCTAGCCTTTGGCGGCTTCGGCGGCGCGGAAGGCGCTGAAGGATTCGTGGAGGAAGGCGTCGAGGGTGCGCGGGGCGCGCTGGAGCAGGCCGGCGAGAACTTGGTCCAGGTCGCCGCCTTTGCCGGAGACGTAATATTGTTGCAGCTCGAGCAGGGCTTCGACTTGCCAGGCGGGCATGCCGAGTTCGAGCATGGATTTGCGCTGCGCGGCTTCGGGGATGTCGATGTATTGGACGGGTTTGCCGGCGACGCGGGAAATGCGGTCGGCGAGTTCGGTGTAGGAGACGGCTTCGGGGCCGTTGAGTTCGTAGGTCTGGCCGTAGTGTTTTTCCGGAGACAATAAAATATTTGCGGCGACGCCGGCGATGTCGCGGACGTTCGATATAGCTCGTTTTTGAATCCTTCATCGAAGAATAAAAAACTCCGGAGGATTTAATGCTGGGCGCGAAGAACGCGGTGATGTTTTGCATGAAACTGTTGGGCTGCAGGATGGTGTGCTGCAGTTTGGAGGCTTTGAGCTTTTCTTCCACTTGGTGATGCCAACTGGGGAAGGATTTCGGCCAATCTCTGGCGCCCAGCGCGGAATTTTGAACGACATGGGTGACGCCGGAAGCGGTGCAGGCGTCGATCATATTGCTTTCGAGGGCAACGAGTTCCTGGACGGGAGAGCAGACCAGGTAAACGGAGTCGACGCCCGCTAGCGCGGCGCGAAGACTTTGGGAATCCGCGAAATCGGCGATGGCTGCGGTGACTCCCGCCGGGACCTTGGCGGCGTCTTCTTTCGAACGATACATGGCGCGCAGGTCCGCTTTGCGCGCGCGCAGCTCCGTTAGTACCGCACCACCTGCCATGCCGGATGCTCCAGTAACCAGAATCATGATTTGTGTGCCTTTCCCGATGGTTGAATTCGAATTGCTGCGCAACTCTTTCGAAAATACTGGAAATTAATGCGAGATTCATCGCATGTGGCTTAGCCTAGCGCGTCGCTGGAGTGGTGAGAAGTACGCACAATTTTGTAAGCCTATATTTGTTCGACTCGCGAAACGGCAATCGGTAATCCGCGAATCGGTGATTTTTGGCGAGCAAACGGCGGCGCAAACTTTTAGAATCTGTGGAGATCAACGGGCGGGGTAACAAAGTGAGAGTTAAACAAGGTTGTCCAGTACAAGCGACGGTAGCGGTGATGCGCGGCAAATGGAAAGTGTCGATATTGTGGAATTTGGCATTTGGGTCGAAACGTTTTGCGGAGCTTACGAGACGACTCGCAAATATCAGCGAAAAGGTGCTGACCGCGCAGTTGCGGCAACTGGAACGCGACGGAGTGGTCAGCCGCACGGTTACTGGGGATATTCCGCCAAGAGTTTCGTACAGCCTAACGGCGGAAGGCATGGAATTGGTGAAATTGATGCATGGTTTGTGCGAGTGGGGCAGCGAGCACTTTGGCATTCAGCCGACGATGGGGACGCCGCCCTTTCTGCAGAACCAAGCTGCGTTGAACCGGGCGGTGCAGAGTCGGGTGGCGAAACCGTAGGCACTTTTCCGCAGAGGCGGGCTTTGCTAACCTAAAGTTGTTATGTGCAGAAATATAAAACCGCTGTTTAACTTTGAGCCGCCCACGCAGCCGGAAGATGTGCGGGCGGCGTCGTTGCAATTTGTACGCAAGATTAGCGGGTTTCACCATCCGTCGAAGAACAATGAGGCGGCGTTTCAGGCGGCGATCGAAGAGATTGCGGCAGCGGCCGGTCGGTTGCTGCAATCGCTCGAAACGACTGCGCCACCAAAGAGCCGAGCGGAGGAAGTCGCGAAAGCGCGGGCGCGAAACGCGAAGCGGTTCGGCTCTGGCGCCTCCGCAATTGGTGGTTTCGCGCCTGCGAAACGACAGGCATAGCGGGCGAAAATTGGCTCGCTGGGCGGACGAAAAACTCCGCGTAAGTCGTTTTTTATCTGTGAACCACGCGACAGCATCCACAAGGTCCACAAGGTCAGGCCACTCGGCTACAAAGGGCAACGCCAACTTTCTGTTCCCCCGAACAGTAGTCGCACACTATCCCACCGCGTAATCTCCCCCCAGTTGTCGCTACATTGGCGAACTACGGGAGCCCTGTCCATGCGGCCAGATATTCGGAATACAACTTCGCGAGCGGTGCTGGCGGTGATGCTGACCGCGACGGCGGCCGCGGCGTTTCTGGCGTCGGGCTGCGCCTCGGGAACTTCGAAGGCGACGGCGACGCCGCTATCGCTCTCGTTGGCGGCGACGGCTGGGAACGCGCAAGTGAGTTTGAGCTGGTCCGCGGCGACGGGGGTGAAGAGTTATTCGCTGCAGCGGGCGACGGGCAACACGGGAATGCTCACGCAGATTGCCGCGCCTGCGGGCACGACGTACACGGATAAGAGCGTAAAGAATGGCGTGACGTATTTGTATAGCGTTTCGGCGGTGGGTACAGACGGACAGAGCGTGACTTCCGCGCAAGTGGCTGCGAAACCAACGGCGCCGGCAGCACCTACGCCGCCTGCGGGACCGACGGCACCACCGACGGCACCACCAACTCCGCCAACGACACCACCAACGGCACCACCAACGGCACCACCGACTCCGCCAACGACACCACCAACGGCACCACCAACGGCACCACCGACTCCGCCAACGACACCACCAACGGCACCAAATCCTCCGGCTCCGGCAGCGCCTTTAAGCGCGCCGACGGGATTGACGGCGGCGGCGGGCGATGCCCAAGTGGCGCTGAGATGGTCCGCGACGACAGGCGCGACGAAATATCACTTAAAGCGGTCGACGACGAGTGGTGGTCCGTATACGCAGATCCTGGAATCGAGCAATACGTCGTTCACGGACGCGGGAGTGACGAATGGTGTGACGTATTTTTACGTGGCGACGGCGGTTGGTGCGAGTTCGGAAAGCGCGAATTCAGTGCAGGTGAGCGCGAAACCGGCAGCGGCGTTTGTGTTGGCGGCGCCAGCAAGCGTGAATGCAAAAGCGGGTAACGGGCAGGTGGCGGTGAGTTGGTCGGCGGCGAACGGCGCGTCGTCCTATCACGTGAAACGCGCGACGACGAACGGCGGGGCGTACACACAGATCGCGACAGCGTCGACGACCAACTACACGGATGGCAGTGCTAAGAATGGACAAACGTATTACTACGTGATTTCGTCGGTTGACGCGACGGCGGAGAGCGGAAATTCTTCCGAAGCGAGCGCGACTCCTGAACCGCCGGCGCAGACGGTGCAATTATTCAACATCAGCTGGAGCGCGCTGCAGGCTTCGCACATTCCGACGGTGCCGTTTGCGGGGCTGCGCACCTGGGATACAAATACTTCCTGGGCGCAAGTGGAGACGAGCCAAGGAAATTACAACTGGTCGACGCTGGATGCCTGGCTGCGGATGGCCACGACGCACAACAAGGATGTGATGTATACGTTCGGGTATGTGCCGCACTGGGCTTCGATGCGGCCGAGCGAGGCGTGTGCGTACCTTCCTACAGATGAAGGTTGCGCGGCGCCGCCTTCGGATGTGGACTCCGGCGACAATCTTTGGAAGGCGTATGTGACGGCGGTGGTACAGCATTCGCTGTCGAGTCCGGACTTGCATATTGATTTCTACGAATTGTGGAACGAGCCGGATCTGCAGCGCAATTGGTCTGGAACGCCGGCGCAACTGGTGACCATGGCGCGCGACGCATACGCGTGGCGGCGGCTACTTCTTTGGGGTGGGAGATGTAGACGGAGTGGCTGGCGCCGGGGACTTCGGTGGTGTGGGATTTGGCGCGGGTGGCGTACCAGCGTTCGAGGTCGGGGTTGATGGTGCGGTCGGCGCCGGCGACGAGCATCCAGCTGGGTTTGGTGCGCCAGGCGGCGGTGGTGATGGGAGCTTTGAAATTGTCCCCAAAATTGAAGACCTGGGAGCGGGCCATGGCGGCGGCTTGCTCCGCGGGAAGATCGGCGCAGAAATATTCGTGGAACTTTTCGGGATCGAGATAGGTGAAGCCGTCGGGAGTTTTTTTGATGGCGCCGGATTTGCTGAGGTCGCTGGGGAAACGTTTGCCGTCGTCGGCTTCGTTTTCGCCGGCGTCGGGCATGTGCGCGGCGACGTAGACGAGAGCGGCGACGTGCGGATCATTGCCGGCTTCGGTGATGACGGCTCCGCCGTAACTGTGGGCGACGAGGACGGCGGGGCCGTCTTGAAGAGCGAGGATGCGGCGAGTGGCGGCGACGTCGTCCGCGAAAGTGGTTTCGGGTTCCTGCACGATGGTGACGCGGAAGCCTTTTTTGGTGAGGAGGTCGGCGACGGGTTGCCAGCCGGAGCCGTCGGCCCAAGCGCCGTGGACGAGGACGATGTTGTGGATGGGGGCGGGCGCTTGAGCTTGCGCGTGCGCTGCTTTGGCGCTGACGGAGGTGGAGTTGGTGGCAGCCAGGAAGAGTAGGGCGGCGAAAAGTCCGGCTAGCGGCGAGAGGAGCATGAAGCGGGCGGCTCGGTGGTGGGCGAGGTGATCGGGCATTGCGTTTGGTCTCCGCTTAGTAGATGAGTGGGAGGGCTGGGAGGTTGAGAAAATTTTTTGCGGGGAAAATTTTAGGGGCGGAGCTTCAGAGGCTGCAGCCCCTGATGTGTTGGGTGGTTAATGTCGCGGTTGAAACCGCGACCCACAAAACGGAGTTGCGAAGAGCGGCGAGTGCTGGGCCAGTGCCAAAGTGCACAGGCCCTTCCTCCGTCAGGGCAAGCAGGAATGCCTGTGCTACTGAGAATCAGGATTTGGCGAGGTAATCGGCTACGATTTTGGCGCAGGATTGGGAGAAGTCGACTTCGGTCGGACTGAAGGCGTTGACGAAGTAGCTTTCGATGTCGAGTTGGGCGGCGAGTTTTTGCTTCGCGAAGATGGGGATGACGATTTCGGATTTGACGAGAGCGGAGCCGGCGAGGTAGCGCGGATCTTTGGAGACATCGTTGACGACGACGGTTTTGCCGCTGCTGGCGGCGGCGCCGCAGAGGCCGGTGTTCAGCGGGATGCGCGCGTGCGGAGTGAAGCTGCCGGAGAAGGGTCCGACGAGGAGAATGCCGGGGTCGGAGGGATCGGCGAGGTAGAAGCCGACCCAGTTGAACTTGGTGATGGTGGCGTGGAGTTTTTGGGTGATGCGTTCCATGAGCGCGGTGGGAGTGGGGGCGGTGAGGGCGAATTCGCGAAAGTCTTGCAGGAGTTCTTTGTGCATGCGCGGTGGCGCTCCTCCGAAGGGGCGGTCGTTCAGAAGATAGGTGCAGGGCCGAAATAAAATTGGGACGAGGAGGATTTTACACGAAAGCGTGCGTGGCGGCGGAGGCGACGCGCGAGGTGTGGCCTGAGGCGGACGGACGGAGGCCGACCACGGTGTGGGACGGCGCGGGCGAAGCCCGTGCCGCGCGGCGGAGTTGCCAAATTGGCGCGCGCGTAGCGTGCGGCGATTTGGTGCGTGGTGGCGGAGGCGCCGTACGCGATGCTATATTTTTCGGCGAGATGACTGACAATAATTCTACGAAGTTGCCGAGCCGCGAAGATGCGTGGAAATTGTTGTGTGAGTACACGCAATCGGAATCGCTGCGCAAACATATGCTGGCGGTGGAGACGTGCGTGCGCGCTTATGCGAAGAAATCTGGCGCGGACGAGCAGCTGTGGTCGCTGACTGCGCTGCTGCACGATTTCGACTACGAGCGTTTTCCGAACAATGCACACGCGGCGGATGCGGAGCATCCGGCGGAAGGCGCGAAGGTGCTGCGCGCGGCGGGATATCCGGAGGAGTTGGTGCGCGCGATACTTTCGCACGCCGATTATACGAATGTGCCGCGGGAAACGCCGCTGGAGCACACGCTGTTTGCGTGCGACGAATTGGCGGGATTTCTGGTGGCGTGCACGTATGTTCGGCCGTCGAAGAGCATTCTGGATCTGGAGGCCGACTCGGTGAAGAAGCGGCTGAAGGATAAGGCGTTCGCGCGCGGGGTAAACCGCGAGGATGTACGTAAGGGCGCGGAAGAGTTGAACGTGCCGCTGGAAGAGCACATTGCGTTTTGCATTGCGGCGCTTCGGGAAAATGCGGATGCGTTGGGGATTCGCGGGACGTTGTAGGGCGGTTGCGTAAGAGCACGACGCTTGCAGCATGCGACCCTTTGTTCGTCTGGGTAAACGGAAATACGGCACATACAGAGTCAAAGGCACGGGTCTGAAGACCCGCCGCTACAACGACGCCTGCGTTGTCGCGGTCAAATAGCGGCGGCCGCGGAAAGAAACCAGCTAGCCTTTGGCGGCTTCGGCGGCGCGGAAGGCGCTGACGGATTCGTGGAGGAAGGCGTCGAGAGTGCGCGGTGGGCGCTGGAGTAAGCCGGCGAGAATTTGGTCGAGGTCGCCGCCTTTGCCGGAGACGTAATATTGCTGCAGCTCGAGCAGGGCTTCGACTTGCCAGGCGGGCATGCCGAGTTCGAGCATGGATTTGCGCTGCGCGGCTTCGGGCATGTCGATGTATTGGACGGGTTTGCCGGCGATGCGGGAAATGCGGGCCGCGAGTTCGGTGTAGGAGACGGCTTCAGGGCCGTTGAGTTCGTAGGTCTGGCCGTAGTGTTTTTCCGGAGACAATAAAATATTTGCGGCGACGCCAGCGATGTCGCGGACGTCGATATAGCTCGTTTTTGAATTTTGCATTGAGGAATAAAAAACTCCGGAGGATTTAATGCTGGGCGCGAAAAACGCGGTGATGTTTTGCATGAAACTGTTGGGCTGCAGAATGGTGTGCTGCAGTTTGGAGGCTTTGAGCTTTTCTTCCACTTGATGGTGCCAACTGGGGAAGGATTTCGGCCAATCTCTGGCGCCCAGCGCGGAATTTTGAACGACGTGGGTGACGCCGGAAGCGGTGCAGGCGTCGATCATATTGCTTTCGAGGGCAACGAGTTCCTGGACGGGAGAGCAGACCAGGTAAACGGAGTCGACGCCCGCTAGCGCGGCGCGAAGACTTTGGGAATCCGCGAAATCGGCGATGGCTGCGGTGACCCCCGCCGGGACCTTGGCGGCGTCTTCTTTCGAACGATACATGGCGCGCAGGTCCGCTTTGCGCGCGCGCAGCTCCGTTAGTACCGCACCACCTGCCATGCCGGATGCTCCAGTAACCAGAATCATGATTTGTGTGCCTTTCCCGATGGTTGAATTCGAATTGCTGCGCAACTCTTTCGAAAATACTGGAAATTAATGCGAGATTCATCGCATGTGGCTTAGCCTAGCGCGTCGCTGGAGTGGTGAGAAGTACGCACAATTTTGTAAGCCTATATTTGTTCGACTCGCGAAACGGCAATCGGTAATCCGCGAATCGGTGATTTTTGGCGAGCAAACGGCGGCGCAAACTTTTAGAATCTGTGGAGATCAACGGGCGGGGTAACAAAGTGAGAGTTAAACAAGGTTGTCCAGTACAAGCGACGGTAGCGGTGATGCGCGGCAAATGGAAAGTGTCGATATTGTGGAATTTGGCATTTGGGTCGAAACGTTTTGCGGAGCTTACGAGACGACTCGCAAATATCAGCGAAAAGGTGCTGACCGCGCAGTTGCGGCAACTGGAACGCGACGGAGTGGTCAGCCGCACGGTTACTGGGGATATTCCGCCAAGAGTTTCGTACAGCCTAACGGCGGAAGGCATGGAATTGGTGAAATTGATGCATGGTTTGTGCGAGTGGGGCAGCGAGCACTTTGGCATTCAGCCGACGATGGGGACGCCGCCCTTTCTGCAGAACCAAGCTGCGTTGAACCGGGCCGTGCAGAGTCGGGTGGCGAAACCGTAGGCACTTTTCCGCAGAGGCGGGCTTTGCTAACCTAAAGTTGTTATGTGCAGAAATATAAAACCGCTGTTTAACTTTGAGCCGCCCACGCAGCCGGAAGATGTGCGGGCGGCGTCGTTGCAATTTGTACGCAAGATTAGCGGGTTTCACCATCCGTCGAAGAACAATGAGGCGGCGTTTCAGGCGGCGATCGAAGAGATTGCGGCAGCGGCCGGTCGGTTGCTGCAATCGCTCGAAACGACTGCGCCACCAAAGAGCCGAGCGGAGGAAGTCGCGAAAGCGCGGGCGCGAAACGCGAAGCGGTTCGGCTCTGGCGCCTCCGCAATTGGTGGTTTCGCGCCTGCGAAACGACAGGCATAGCGGGCGAAAATTGGCTCGCTGGGCGGACGAAAAACTCCGCGTAAGTCGTTTTTTATCTGTGAACCACGCGACAGCATCCACAAGGTCCACAAGGTCAGGCCACTCGGCTACAAAGGGCAACGCCAACTTTCTGTTCCCCCGAACAGTAGTCGCACACTATCCCACCGCGTAATCTCCCCCCAGTTGTCGCTACATTGGCGAACTACGGGAGCCCTGTCCATGCGGCCAGATATTCGGAATACAACTTCGCGAGCGGTGCTGGCGGTGATGCTGACCGCGACGGCGGCCGCGGCGTTTCTGGCGTCGGGCTGCGCCTCGGGAACTTCGAAGGCGGCGGCGACGCCGCTATCGCTCTCGTTGGCGGCGACGGCTGGGAACGCGCAAGTGAGTTTGAGCTGGTCCGCGGCGACGGGGGTGAAGAGTTATTCGCTGCAGCGGGCGACGGGCAACACGGGAATGCTCACGCAGATTGCAGCGCCTGCGGGCACGACGTACACGGATAAGAGCGTTAAGAATGGCGTGACGTATTTGTATAGCGTTTCGGCGGTGGGTACAGACGGACAGAGCGTGACTTCCGCGCAAGTGGCTGCGAAACCAACGGCGCCGGCAGCACCTACGCCGCCTGCGGGACCGACGGCACCACCGACGGCACCACCAACTCCGCCAACGACGCCACCAACGGCACCACCAACGGCACCACCGACTCCGCCAACGACACCACCAACGGCACCACCAACTCCGCCAACGACACCACCAACGGCACCAAATCCTCCGGCTCCGGCAGCGCCTTTAAGCGCGCCGACGGGATTGACGGCGGCGGCGGGCGATGCCCAAGTGGCGCTGAGATGGTCCGCGACGACAGGCGCGACGAAATATCACTTAAAGCGGTCGACGACGAGTGGTGGTCCGTATACGCAGATCCTGGAATCGAGCAATACGTCGTTCACGGACGCGGGAGTGACGAATGGTGTGACGTATTTTTACGTGGCGACGGCGGTTGGTGCGAGTTCGGAAAGCGCGAATTCAGTGCAGGTGAGCGCGAAACCGGCAGCGGCGTTTGTGTTGGCGGCGCCAGCAAGCGTGAATGCAAAAGCGGGTAACGGGCAGGTGGCGGTGAGTTGGTCGGCGGCGAACGGCGCGTCGTCCTATCACGTGAAACGCGCGACGACGAACGGCGGGGCGTACACACAGATCGCGACAGCGTCGACGACCAACTACACGGATGGCAGTGCTAAGAATGGACAAACGTATTACTACGTGATTTCGTCGGTTGACGCGACGGCGGAGAGCGGAAATTCTTCCGAAGCGAGCGCGACTCCTGAGCCGCCGGCGCAGACGGTGCAATTATTCAACATCAGCTGGAGCGCGCTGCAGGCTTCGCACATTCCGACGGTGCCGTTTGCGGGGCTGCGCACCTGGGATACAAATACTTCCTGGGCGCAAGTGGAGACGAGCCAAGGAAATTACAACTGGTCGACGCTGGATGCCTGGCTGCGGATGGCCACGACGCACAACAAGGATGTGATGTATACGTTCGGGTATGTGCCGCACTGGGCTTCGATGCGGCCGAGCGAGGCGTGTGCGTACCTTCCTACAGATGAAGGTTGCGCGGCGCCGCCTTCGGATGTGGACTCCGGCGACAATCTTTGGAAGGCGTATGTGACGGCGGTGGTACAGCATTCGCTGTCGAGTCCGGACTTGCATATTGATTTCTACGAATTGTGGAACGAGCCGGATCTGCAGCGCAATTGGTCTGGAACGCCGGCGCAACTGGTGACCATGGCGCGCGACGCATACGCGATCATTCACAGGCTGGATCCGAAAGCGTTGGTAATTGGACCGGCGCCCTCGACAGCGACTCAATTTGGCGTGCACTTTCTGCCCGCGTACTACGCGGCAGGCGGAGCAACAGCACAGGACGTCGTGGGTATGCATGCGTACCTGTATGACGGATCGCAATTCTCGACTTCTCCAGCGGGCATTACGGTGACGATTACGCAGCTGCAACTGTTGATGTCGCAGAATGGCATCAGCAACAAACCGATCTGGTTTACGGAAGGCAATTGGGGCTCCACGAATAACAGCACGATGACGGGAGCGCAGAAGTCCGCATATGTGGCGCAGGAATATTTGCTGATGTGGGCCAGTGGAGCGGTGGCGCGATATTACTGGTATTCGTGGGACGCGTCGTCGTACGGCACGCTGTGGAATGCGAGCAGCGGAATACAACCGGCGGGGACGGCGTATGGGCGCGTCGCGTCGTGGCTGGTGGGGTCGACGCATCTGGATCAGCCTTGTGCGCAGGGTTCGGATGGGACGTGGACCTGCAATTTAGTTTTGGTCAGCGGGTATCCGGCGCAGATTATTTGGAATCCGACGGTGGCGAAGACGATTAGTGTGGATGCGTCGTTTGTGACGTTGGAGACGCTGTCGAATACTACGGTGACTTCGATTGTTGGGCATCAGGTGGCGATTGGGAATGCGCCGGTGTTGATTGTGGGTGGGCAGGCAGTGGTGAATCCGTAGTCGGAAGTAGGTGCGGGTCTACCCTTCGAGGCTCAGGGCAAACACCCACGCTACAACGGGGAGTTTGAGCTAGGTGTGAAAGAAAGCGCCCGCCTCAGAAGGCGGCGGCTACGAAGGCAAAGTCAAAGACCGCACCCACAACATCAGTGGGTGCGGCACCCTCCAAAAAGCGCAGTTCTGCGGACCTCTTTAAAGCCTCCGAAGTGAAGCATTGATTTGGCGCTTCTATGAACCTATACGTCGAGATGGATGTGGGATTGAGGGATTTTTCTATTGGCGGAGTGAGAGAGGTCAAGGCCGGAGAAAAAATATAACGCAGAGACACAGAGGGCGCGGAGGTTCGCAGAGAAGAAGCAAGGCGGCCCGATCTTCGGGGATGGTGATCGCGTAACAATCTAAGGGTGGTTACAAAAGTCAAAGACCGCACCCACAACATCAGTGGGTGCGGCACCCTCGTAACGGGACGCGGTCGTGAACTGCGTGCGAATTAAGAGTTCCAGGAGACGCGGGAGAGTTCTTTTTTGCGGGATTCCCATTCGGCGCCGAAGAGGATGCGCGGGCCGATTTCGATGAGGCGGCTGGAGAGGATGAAGACGCTGGTGGCGTTCCAAGGGCGGCCGTCGCGGGTGCGGTATTCGCGGGCGTTGAGGGCTTCGGCCATGCTGCGAAAGGAAACGTCCTGGACGATGAGCTCGGCGAGATAGCGGAGGGTGCGCATTTCGAGAGGGTCGTCTTCGAGGTGCTGGCAATCAGCGGCTACGCGGAGGCCAAAAGGAATTTCTTCGGGGCCGCGCTCGGCGACGGTCACGGGAGGCTCGCCGGATACTTCCACTTCGCGTTCCCATTCCAGTGCCACCAAGGTCCAGCCAGCATCATGCATTTTGGAGAGGTAGAGTGAGGTGGGGAGGATGCTGACTTTTTCGCGGATATGGTCGATCTTTTTCATGGCGCCTCCTGGAGGATTCCGGAAATAGTGCTCCGGCGAGGTTATGAGCAGGTGGGCGGCCTTGCGGCGGCGATTGTAAATTATTGAAAAATTGCGGGTTAGGGATTGGGGTTGAGGTAGCTGAGTGAGAGAAGCGTCCGGTCGTGGGATGGCGGTGTCGCGTTCCTGGACAGTTGGGATGGAACGAGAGGTTCGAAGACCGCGGCTGGGACAACAGTGGATGCGGCGCAGGGGGAAAACATATAACGCAGAGACACAGAGGGCACAGAGGTTCGCAGAGAAATGCAAGGCCAGCCAGCGTTCAAGATGGTGTCCGTCTAACATTCATGCGGCGGTTACAAAAGTCAAAAACCGCACCCACGAAACCTGTGGGTGCGGCACCCGGCTCGCGGTTCGAGCTGTGGTGGGGCGCAAATGTCAAATTGAGGAATTTCGTGGCAGGGGGAATCCACGTTAGAATTGAAGGATATGTTGACGCAGATTGTTGGATTTGACGCGGCGGCGGCGAAGCATCCGCGCCGGAAGACGTATGGCGTGAAGGTGGGACATGTGCGCGTGGGCGGCGGCGCGCCCATTGTGGTGCAGTCCATGACGAACACGGATACGGCGGATGTTGAGGCTACGCTGCAGCAGACTTTGGAGTTGGCGGAAGCGGGGTCGGAGCTGGTGCGGTGGACGGTGAATGTGCCGGAAGCTGCGGCGGCGGTGCCCGTTATTAAGAAGCGGCTGCTCGATGCCGGTTGCCGAGTGCCGATTATTGGGGATTTTCATTACAACGGGCACGTGTTGCTGATCAAGTATCCGGAATGTGCGAAGGCGTTGGATAAGTACCGGATTAATCCGGGGAATGTGGGCGCGGGTCAGCGGCGCGACGAACAATTTTCTACGATTTGCAAAGTGGCAGTGGATAACGGCAAGCCGGTGCGGATTGGCGTGAATGGCGGGTCGCTGAATCAAGAATTGGTGATGAGCAAGATGCAGGAGAATACGGACAAGAATCTGGGATTCGAGTCTGAGGACATTATTAATCAGTGCATGGTGCTTTCGGCGTTGCAGTCTACGGAGTTGGCGCTGGAATCGGGATTGCGGAACGATCAGATTATTATTTCTTGCAAGACTTCGCGGCCGCGGGATTTGATTACGGTTTATCGGGATTTGTCCGCAAAGACGGAGCAGCCACTGCATCTTGGTCTTGACTGAGGCTGGGATGGGGATGAAGGGGCAGATCTGGTCGGCGGCGGCGCTGGGAGTTTTGTTGTATGACGGGATTGGGGACACGATTCGGATTTCGTTGACGCCGAAGCCGGGTGGGGATCGGCGAGAAGAAGTTTATGCGGCTTGCGAAGTTTTGCAGTCGCTGGCGCTGCGGGCGTTTTCGCCAAGCGTTACAGCTTGCCCTGGTTGCGGGCGGACGACGAGTTCCACGTTTCAGGAGTTGGCGGAGCTTACGCAGAATTATATTCGCGAGATGATGCCGACGTGGAAGACGCAGTATGACGGCGTCGAGACGATGACGTTGGCGGTGATGGGTTGCATCGTGAATGGTCCGGGGGAATCGAAGGCCGCGAGTATTGGAATTAGTTTGCCGGGGACTGGGGAGGCGCCGCGGTGTCCGGTTTATATTGATGGGAAGAAGGATGTGACGCTGGAGGGGACGTACGACGAGTTGGCGGTGGCGTTTCAGGCGCTGGTGGATAATTACGTGGCGACGAAGTATCCGCGGAAGGTGGCGGAGGTTTCGGCGGAGCGGTAGGAGCCCTGGTTGGGCTGAGTGGGGATTTTAACGCAGAGGTCGCAGAGTACACAGAGGAACCGCAGCGAAACAGAAAAGACGCCGGGCGCGCACTCGTTGCGCGCTATTGTTTTTTTAGGGGCGGGGCGGCTGGGGCGGAGAGCGTGGTGAGGCGGGCGCGGAGGTTGGCGCGGGCGCGGGAGTAGGCGGCGGGGTCGTCGAGGAGTTGGTGAGACCAGTGAGCGCCGAGGCCGATGCCTTGGATTTCGTGGGCTAGCAGGGTGGAATTTGTTTTTGGGTCTAGGTGACCGGCTTTTTGGGCTTCGAAGATGGCGCGCTCGAGGGTGGACATCCACTCGCGCATGATGGCGGCGATGCGATCGCGAACCAGGCCGCGGCGGTCGTCGAATTCGAAAGAAGCGGCGGTGAAGAAGCAGCCGCCGGCGTAGAGCTTCCCTTCCACGTGTGCTAACCAGCTATCGACTAGAGTCCACAACCTTAGGAGGCCTTTCGGGGCTTTCATCGCTGGGCGGGAAATTTGCTCGATGAAAAGGGTGCGGGCGGTTTCTACCGTGGCGAGTTGCAGTTCTTCTTTGGATCCGAAGTGGGCGAAGAGGCCGGACTTGCTCATTTTTAGGTCTTCGGCGAGGCGGCCCACGGTGAGGCCTTCGAGGCCCTCGACGGAGGCGAGATTTACAGCGCGGCGGAGGATGGCTTCGCGAGTGCGGAGGCCGCGGGGTTGGCGGCGCGGGGGGAGTTTTTGTTTACGGGGGTGGCGAGCAGGTTGCGGCATGCGGAAAGTTTAACACAAAATAAATAGAACGAACGTTCGTTTTAATGATATGCTGCCGACCTGAGAGTGGAATATGGCCAACGTGATGGCGGAGTTGGTTGCCGAGGTGGGGCGCAGCATGCTGTGCCCCTACAAAGGCTGGAGGGCGTTGTTTAGCTTGGTGGCTCTAAGTTTTGTGGGATTAGGGATGCCGGTGAGCTCGCGAGCGCAGGAGATTGCGCTGGAGAAGTGTGATGCTTTGCCGGTGATTACGGTGGCGGTGGCGGGGTCTGGGAAAACTTTCTTGGTGGATACGGCGGCTACATCGATGCTGAATTTGAAGTCGTTTGCGGATGGGAAGGCGCGGGATATTCGGGTGACTTCGTGGCGAGGGACTTTGGCGACTAGCGCTAAGGAGGTTACGGTTGGCGAGTTTGTGGTGGGGAACACGAAATTGATTGGGTTAGTTTTGCCGGCGATCGATCTTTCGGCGATTGGAGAGGCTTGCGGTCGGCGCATTGATGGAGTGCTCGGCGTGGATTTGATTGCCAAGATGGGGATTACGATTGATTTGAAGAAGCAAAGTTTGCATGTGCGAACAGTGGACGAGGAGCGTGGGGCAGAGTTGGTGGCAGAGATGCAGCGCGGGATGCATGCGTGCTTAGAGGCGTTCAATGCTTCGGATGAGAAGGCGTTTGGAGAGTGTTTCGATCCGAAGATTGTTTTGTTCACTTTGAACAACGAGCTTTATGGGCGCGAGCAAGTGGTGCGCTATTTTCGAGACAAATATTTTCATCAGACGCCAGCGGCGACGATAGAGATGCGGGAGAGTGCGTTTCATCCGGTGGGGGAAGCGGTCTGGTATGAGTACGAGTTTACGATTGAGTCGGTGCACGGGGTGTTGAGCGGGCGCGGGATGGCGATGTGCAAGATGTCGGAGGGGCGGTGGAGGACGGCTAGCATGCATCATACGGCGGAGAAGATGGAGCCGGTGGCGGCTGCGAGGTAGATTGGGGCGGGGTTGAGTGTTTTCTCAACACAGAGTACTCAGAGGGCACAGAGATTCGGAGAGAGGTGGTTCGCTCTGCTTACTTTTGTGCGTCTGGGAGTTAGCAGCGGATGGTCTTGCGTTTTGTTCCTAGGCGGCCGGAGGATACGATTTTCTCGATTTGGGGGAGGGCGGAGCGGATTTCGCAGGCGGTGTCGCCCATGTCCACAGAAACGGTGCCGATTTGGCGGGCGGCGGCCTTGGCTTGTTTGAGCTGAGGCTTTACGTACGTGCCGACGGCGATGATGAAATTGTTCATGACATAGCGGACGCGATTTGGGGCGCTGTTGATGCCCTTCACGATGGTGGCGAGCAACGTTTCAATTTCGGGGAGATTCAATTCCTGGTCGGATTTGGTGGCTAGGAGGCCGGAATAGGTACACCAACCGGCTGCGGCGACGTGTTCCTTGTTGGACTTGATCCATTCGAGGGCTAGATTAATCGCATCGGGGTTCTCTACCGTCACCCACGGGACGGTGTATTCGGAAATCATTTGCAAGTTCTTGGCGGCTTCGGCCCAAGAGTTGAGTTGTTTCTTGTTCATTTGTGAGCCGTCTGCGACCATTCCGGCTAGGTACATGGCGTCGGAGTTGTGAGTTTCATAGAGTTCGAGCGCGAGGGCTTGCTGGCCCTTGATAGTTTTGGCGATGACTTTCAAATCGGCCATGCTGACGCCGTACATGTTGTCGGTGGTCATGCCATGACGGGCGTAAATGACGCGTGTTTTCTCGGTTCCCTTGTTCTTTAGTTCGGCCATTACGGATGCGGTGGTTGGCATGACTTCTCCGTGGATTTTGTTGGGCATATCTTACGCGAAGTAGACTGATTCTGCGTGGCGTGAGAGCCGAGGTGCTGTTGCGGGTGTGCTAGAATTTTGGGGTCGGCAGACGTAAATCGGCGGGGAATCCATTGAAAATTACGCGCGAAGATGTGGTGCGGGTGGCGGAATTGGCGTATCTGGAGTTAAGCGAGCCCGAGCTGGAGATGTACCGGCAGCAGGTGGACGACATTTTGGAGTATATCGGAAAGTTGAATGAGCTGGATACGTCGGCAGTGGAGCCGATGGCGCAGGTTTTGTCTGACGATCAGAGTGCGGACGCTACTTTGCGAGAGGATGTGGAGGTACGTTGCGAGGTGGCGGCCGAGGTTTTGCGGGGTGCGCCGGATCCAGAGGGGATTTATTTTCGGGTGCCTAAGGTGATTGAGCGGTGAAGAAGGCGCACAGCTTGGATTGGCTGTGGCACGTTGGAATGGGGATTTTAACGCAGAGTACACAGAGAGCGCAGAGAAGAGAGGAACCAAGAAGAGAAATTGATTCGAGAAACTGATTGGGGAAATTTAGAAGAGAAATAGTGAGGGTATGGAGAACTGGACGATTGACGGAGTAAGGGCGGCGCTGGAGGGGCGGAAGATTTCTGCGCGGGAATTGACTGCGGATTTCTATAAGCGAATTGCGGCGGAGAATCCGAAGTTGAATGCGTTTTTGGCGTTGTCTCCAGAGCGGGCCTTTGCACAGGCGGACAAGATTGATGCGGCGCGGGCGGATGGGGCGATGTTGCCTGCTTTGGCTGGAGTGCCGGTGGCGATTAAGGATGTTTTGAGTACGCGCGGGACAGTTACTACGTGCGGGTCGAAGATTCTTGAGAATTATGTGCCTCCTTACGACGCTACGGCGGTGGAACGGCTGGAAGGGGCAGGCGCGGTAATCCTGGGCAAGACGAACTGCGATGAGTTTGCGATGGGGAGTTCCAACGAGAATTCTGCATATGGATGCGTGAAGAATCCGGCGGCGCCCGATCGCGTGCCGGGTGGCTCCAGCGGAGGGTCGGCGGCGGCGGTGGCGGCTGGGTTGGCGGTGGCTTCGCTGGGAACCGATACAGGCGGGTCGATTCGTCAGCCGGGGGCTTTCTGCGGTGTGCCGGCCATGATGGGAAGTTATGGGCGAGTGTCGCGGTACGGGCTGATTGCGTTCGCGTCTTCACTGGACCGCATCGGGCCGTTCGCAAACAACGTGAAGGATGTGGCGGCAATTATGGAAGTGATTGCGGGGCGCGATCCGCTGGATGCGACGTCGACGATCGCACCGGTGCCGAAATACACCGGCGAGATCGCGAAACATGTGAAGGGGATGCGCATCGGGATCCCGCGGGAATACTTCGGCGACGGGATGGATGCTGGAGTTCGCGGCAAGATCGAGGCGGGGATCGACATTTTCAGGCGGCTGGGATGTGAACTGATCGATATTCGCATGCCGCACACGGATTATGCGATCGCTACCTATTACATTATCGCGACGGCAGAAGCCTCTTCGAATCTGGCGCGGTATGACGGGGTACGGTTTGGGATGCGTGCTACGGGTGATTCCCTCCTGGCTATGTATAAGAACACGCGCGGGTTGGGGTTTGGGCCGGAGGTCAAGCGGCGAATTGTGCTGGGGACATACGTGCTTTCGGCAGGCTACTACGATGCCTACTACTTGAAAGGTCAGAAAGTGCGGGCGCTGATTGCACAGGACTTCCGGGATGCGTTTCTGAAGGTGGATGCGATCGTGACGCCGACTTCCCCGGTTCCGGCGTTTAAATTAGGGGAGCGGACGGCTGACCCACTGCAGATGTATCTTGCTGATATATATACGGTTACCGGGTCGCTGGCGGGAGTGCCGGGCATTTCTGTGCCTTGCGGGAAGGTCGACGGGAAGTTGCCGGTTGGCTTGCAAATCTTTGGGCCGACGTTTGGCGAAGGGCGAGTTTTGCAGTTAGCACATGCATTCGAAGGGGCAGGTGGGGCCAGCGTTTGATCCGGGAGCAGCGGAGGACCCCGCATGTCGGCGCTAGAACCTATTCTCGGGAAGTTGGCGGCGGCGCAATCTGGGCTGCTGCGGGCTGCGGACGCGGTTAGTGCGGAACAGTGGCAAACCAAACCGTCGCCGACGGCTTGGTCGGCGTCCGAATTGACCTGCCACCTGATGATGATTGAACGGGCGGTACTGGGGGCGGCTGACAGGTATACCCGTCACCCACCAAGACAGTTTCCAATGACGAAGCGACTGCATTTGCCGGTGAGCTTGGCCCAGTCGCGGTTGTTCAGGTTGAAAAATCCCTTGCCACTGGACCGAGAGCTGATCCGAGAAAAAGAGGCGATGCTGGCGGAATTACGTGACGTGCGCGAGCGAACGCTGGCGTTTTTGGACGAAACGACAGGACGAGACCTAAGTGATTACCGGTGGCCGCACCCCTTCCTAGGACTATTAAACCTGTACGAATGGATGGAGATGATTGCGAGCCACGAAGTACGGCACACGAAGCAGATGCGAGAAATCGCGAGCAACCTACCGAAAGTGGTAACAAGTTTACAAAAATAGAAATTTTTTATCCTCGCGGATAGCGGCGAATAATGGTTTGTTGGTAGAAGTACCAGCGCGGGGAGGCGGGAAATTCGCGCGAAAAGGCGCGTTTTGCACGGATTTTCATCAAAAAGTACTAGAACAGTGGTTTTGCTGTAACGGAACGGTACGACTATTGCTCTAGATAAGAGCAGCCCTTACGATGATGTCAGGCATCAAAGGGCGTAGAGAGCGATATAAGAGCTGAGGAGAACCGGCCGATGGTTACCGTTAGATCCAGCCAAAAGATTTTCACGGACTTTGAAGTCGCGAGTTTGACGGGCATTTGCCTGGAACATTTGCACAATTTCGCGAAAAAACGGCACCTCGGCTTTATCGCGCGCGCTGCGGAAGCGGCGGGGCGGCAGGCGGACCAGTGGCTGTTTACGCTTTCTGACCTGAGCGTGCTGACCACCCTGTTCGAAAAGTGCTCCCACTAAGGTATTCGCTGTAGTTTCTTTGAATTTTTGTAAGGCTCCTCGATTTGAGGAGCCTTTTGCTTTTTGGCGGCAACTCTCGGTGGCAGGACGACAGCGCGTTCAACCATTGACACTGTGTCAATCGCACCTATTCACGTACGTCGTTGCCGGGTTGTAATGCGGAGAGTATTCTGGCAGCAGACAAACCGAGGCGCAGCGAACGCATCGCATCTGATGAAATCAGCCATGAAACTGTCGACAATCGTGATTGGCGTGTTTTGCGCGGTAGTACCGGCGCTTTTGGTCAGCGCCGAAAGTGTGCAGGTGCGTGCATCGGTTACGGGTGTAGCCGATTCGGATGCGAGTCGAGCCGACGATGGCCAGGCTCCCGCGGGAACTTCTCCCAACACAGCGGCATCTTCGAAGCCTTCAACGCCAGAGCCGCCGGGCAGCCGCGGGCAGAGGTTGATGTTGAAGGATGGAAATTTTCAGTTGGTGCGAACTTATCAGCGGAATGGGGAGCGGGTTCGGTATCTGAGTGCAGAACGAGGCGACTGGGAAGAGGTGCCGGCGTCCATGGTGGACTGGGACGCGACGGCGAAAGCGGCAGCGGACGACGCCAAGGCAGAAAACGCCCTGGTGAAGACGGTGCACCAGCAGCAAGTGGAAAGCTCTGCGACGGTGCCAACCGACGTGGACGCGAGCCTGCGCGTCGGAGCGGGAGTGTTTTTGCCAAGTGGCGAGGGGATGTTCGCGGTACAGGGCAAGTCCGTGGTGAAGCTGGAGCAAGTGACTTCGCAGAACAAGCTGGATAAGAAGCGAGCGATTGAGAAAGTGATCTCTCCGGCGCCAGCATTGGTGCCCACGAAACACAACATAGTGCTAGAAGGAGCGCATGCCAAGCTGCGGATCGTGGGCAACGGTAGTCCGCTGGAGTTTTTTTTGCGGGAGCCTCCGCCGGATCCGGAGAGAGTTTCGCCGATTCTGAAAAGCAGTGCGGCGGGTGACTCTGGGCCGGAAGTGGAGTTGGTGATTGCTGCGGTGCACGGCAGCAAGCGGCAAGTGGAGTCCATCAGTTCGCGCTTTGGCGAGACGATGGGCGTGAACAAGAAGATTATTTCGGTGCAACGCTGGGATGTGGCGCAGGATGTGTATCGTTTTACGCTGAGCGAGCCGCTGCCGCCCGGGGAGTATGTGCTGGCGGAGATTCTGCCGGATGCCTTGAATTTATTTGTTTGGGATTTTGGCGTGGATACGGCGGGGCAAATCAGCGCAGGGGCGGCTAAGAATTAAGTGCGCGACTTACGCGCGCATTTCCCATGAAAACCTGCAGAGATGAAAATTCAAGTGCGGACTTGTGTGTCGGTGGGGGCGTCCCAATCGATTTGGCGCAACAGGGCCAGCACTTCTGAAATGCGGAATGGCTTTTGTAGACGGCGCGTATCCGTACGATTTCCCTCGCCATTGCCGTTTTGGAGCTCGAGCAGATCGCCGGTCATAAAAACGACGATCGGCTTACGGGAACCGGACGCCGCGCACACCAGCTCCGCGGCTCCAGCGCCATTGACAATCGTTCCGCCGGAACTAAGATTCAGATCGCAAAGCAGCAGATCGTAACTGCGGCGCCTCGCCATAGCGATGGCTTCGTCGGGCGTGGCGGCACTGTCGACGCTGAATCCCTGCGCGGAGAGGCCTTCTTCGAGAAGCATGCGAATGCTTTCTTCGTCGTCCAAAACCAAAATTGCGCGATCTTTGAGGGCGTCGGGATGTGTCGCGGCGGAGTTGCCCGCCGTGACAGCAGAGTCCAGAGAAACTACACCGGAATCAACCATGGGCGGCGCGGGAGCGGTGCCGGCGAGCGGGAGATATACCGTGAAGGCAGAACCGCCGGCGGGCAGCGCTTCAGCTTCGATGGTACCGCCGTGCTCTTTCACGATGGAGAGGCAGATGCTGAGGCCCAGCCCGGTGCCACCACCCGGCCTCTTGGTGGTGTAGAACGGATCGAAGAGACGCGGCAGCGCTTCAGGACGGATACCGACGCCATCATCCTGCACAGTTACAAGAAGTTTTCCGGCGTACTGCGAAAGGCGGATTTGGATGCGGCCGGTTTCGCGGACTTCGCGGATGGCTTGCTCGGCGTTGGTGATGAGGTTGAGAAAAATCTGGATGAGTTGATTGCCGTCGCCGATGACCCCGGGCAGTTCGTGTTGCGGCTTGAAGTCGACGACGACGTTATTGCGACGAAGGGAATGTTCGTGAAGCTGCAGGGTGCGCTCGACGAGGCTGTTTACATCCAAGGGTTTCTTCTGAGGCGAGGCCGGGCGTGCGAATTCGAGGAGATTCTGGACGATGCGGGCTGCACGGCGGGCCTGACGATGCGTCAACTCCAGCTGGCGCTTGGCGGAATCGTCAAAGCCCTGGCGTTCGCGCAAGAGTTCGGTGACGCCGAGGATGGCGGTCAGTGGATTGTTCAATTCGTGCGCCACGCCGGCAAGCATCTGGCCCATGGCGGCCAACTTTTCGGCTTGAATCAACTGTTCTTCGAGTCGTTTCAGTTCGGTGACGTCGCGACAAGACATGACGACGCCATCGATCTGGCCCTGTTCATTGGCGAGCGGGCTGAAGTGGCAACGGAGGCGGCGCCACTCGCCATCCTTGTGGCGCACACGCACTTCGAGCGAGGCAAAAACTTCTGCGCCAGAGAGAACTGAGCGATAAACGGTCTGCATGGACAGGCGGTCTTCGGGATGGGTACGTCCGCCGAGGGAATATTCGTGAATCTCTTCGGGTTCGTAGCCCAAAACATCGCGCACGCGGGGACTGACAAAGGTGAAGGTCGCTTCGGCATCGAGAACCAAGATGAGATCCGGGAAACTGTCTACCAGACGGCTGGCAAATTCCTGCTGCTGATGCAGGCGGCGTTCCATGGTGCGGCGGTCGGTAATGTCGGTGAGAGAGCCCTGGTAGCGAATGACGTTTCCCGAAGCGTCACGGATTGCGGACGCGGTGTTGAGGCAAACGATCGGGGTGCCGTCTTTACGGTGCAGCGTAATTTCGCGGCCTTGCAGCTGCGGTTCTTGCTCAACTTCGCGCTTCAGGGCTTTGCGCTCGGTGCGATCGGTTAAAACGTCCGGAACAGTTTGGGCCAGCAAGGCGTCCTTGGATTCGTAGCCGAGCATGCGGACGAGCGCGGGATTTGCGTCCAGTATTGCGCCCGCGGGAGTGGTGACGTAGATGCCTTCCTGCAAAGTTTCGAAAAGTTCGGTGAAGCGGGCTTCGTTCTTGCGCAACGCGGTGACGTCGCGAGCCAGTACGGTGATGCCGTGAACTTTGTCGGCGCGCGTCATGGCGTGCGCGGTGCAGTCGAAATAAAAGATATGTCCCTGATTGCGGAAGCGGATCTGGATCGTGCCCGTCCAGGTGCGGCGTTCCAGAAAGCGCGGCATGGACCGAGCGACCATCACGGGACCGTCGCCATCGGCTTCCTGCACGAAGTCGGAGAGCGGTTTGCCGATGATTTGCTGAAAGGGCAGGTTGACGAGATCTGCGAAGCTGCGATTCACGGAACGGACTTCGCCTTCCAGAGTGAGTGCTACAAGGACGTCGTCGAAGGAGTCGATCAGGTCGCGGTAGCCTTGCTGCGAACGGGCGATTACTTCGAAGAGCTGATCGAGTTGTTTATCGCTGGGAGGAGCGGCGTCTCTTTGCTCGATGCCTCGGACCAAGCCGCGCAGTTCGGAGATTTCATGGGTGCGCTTCCAGGCGTACATGCCGAAGAGAGCAACCAGCACAACCAAGCCGATAGGGAGAGCTTCGTAGTGCCGCGCGAGAGCGCGAATGTTGTCCCAGGAGACGACGGCGAAAACCACGGCGAGGAACAGGAGCAGGAAAAAGGTCAGCCGCCAAAGTTCGCCCTGGCGCTTCTCAAACTGTTCCAAACGAGTAGAGATGTTCGGACGAGCTTCGGTACCCGATCCGGCATCGGCTACAGCTGAGCGGGATGGCGACGATGGAGTGCGCTGGTCGTTGAAAGGCATAAGAGGCAAGTAGGCCCGTCCGCAGGCACACAGAGCGCGGTGAACACCGGGTTAATTGCTTGCCTCTATTGTAAGAACGATGAATTCGCTTCGGCAACGGCAGAACCGGGGCGCGTGCCGCAAGGATACCTGTACTGTTCGCTAACAAAATAATAACGGCGCCCCGAGCATCCGGTGCGCCGTTAAGGTTGCGGAAAGGCGGACAAACCCGCCTTTTTTGTCGATTATTTTGATTACTCGGACTCGGCCAGAGCGTCCGATTCGCTGTCTTTGTTGAGGAAGTCCAGCGCAGCGGCTTCTTCGGCGGTGAGTTCGGCGATCTCCGGAATCTCTTCCTGCGGCGCCGGGGCGGGCATTTCCGTCAGCAACTGAATGCTGCGGTAGTGCTCGAGTCCGGTACCGGCCGGGATGAGACGGCCCATGATGACGTTTTCCTTGAGGCCGCGGAGGTAGTCCACTTTTCCAGCGACGGCCGCTTCGGTGAGGACGCGGGTGGTCTCCTGGAAACTGGCTGCAGAGATGAACGAGTCCGTGGAGAGCGACGCCTTGGTGATTCCCAAGAGCAGCGGGCGACCCGTTGCTGGGCGACCACCTTCGGCGATAATGCGATCGTTCTCTTCGCGGAAGCGGAACTTATCCACTTGCTCTTCGAGGAGGAACGGCGTGTCGCCGACGTCTTCCACTTTGACCCAGCGCATCATTTGTCTGGAAATCGTCTCAATATGCTTGTCGTTGATGTTCACGCCCTGCAGACGGTAAACCTCTTGAATGGCGTTTACCAAGTAGGCTTGCGTGAACTTCTCGCCAAGTACGGCCAGCAAATCGTGCAAGTTCAGAGGTCCATCAATGAGGGCTTCGCCCGCTTTGACGCGATCGCCTTCCTGCACGTTGATGTGGACACCGCGAGGAATAGAGTATTCCTTGGTGGTCTTTCCGTCTTCGCTTTCGACGTAAATCTTGCGCATGCCCTTGGCGATGTCGCCGTAGCGCACGCTGCCGTCGATTTCGCTGATGACCGCCGGATCGCGCGGCTTGCGAGTTTCGAAGAGTTCCACCACGCGGGGGAGACCGCCGGTGATGTCCTTGGTCTTGGTGGTTTCCCGCGGAATCTTCGCGAGTACGTCTCCGGCCTGCACTTCGTCACCGTCTTTCACCATCAAGTGAGCGCGTGAAGGCATAAGGTACTTCTTGCGAACCTTGCCGTTGGAATCGCGGACAAGAATCGCGGGCTGATGTTTTTCGTCGCCGGGCGGCAGGGTGACAACGTCCTGCGAGAGGCCGGTGACTTCGTCGACTTGTTCTTCGATAGTGACGCCGGTCTTCAAGTCGTCAAAGCGAATGGAGCCGGCGGTTTCCGTAAGGATCGAGAAGGTGAACGGATCCCACTCGGCCAGCGTCTGTCCGTGAGTAACGTGTTCGCCGTCGACTACGCGGAGGCGAGCGCCGTAGACCACATGGTAGCGCTCTTTTTCGCGGCCCTTTTCGTCCACGATGGCGATCAAGCCGGAGCGGTTCATGGCGATGGACGTTCCGCCGCGGCCCTCGACGAACTTGAGGTCCACGAACTTGACGACACCGTTGTTGCGGGCTTCGAGCGTGGAGCGCTCGGAGACGCGGGTGGCGGTTCCGCCGATGTGGAACGTGCGCATGGTGAGCTGCGTGCCAGGTTCGCCGATGGACTGCGCGGCGATGACGCCGACAGCTTCACCGAGTTCAACCATGCGGCCCGAAGCGAGGTTGCGGCCGTAACACAGCGCGCAAACTCCGCGGCGGGATTCGCAGGTCAGAACCGAGCGGATGCGAACGCGTTCGATACCCGCGCCCTGTACCTGGTTGGCCAGCTCTTCGGTGATTTCCTGGTTGACGTCAACGATGACGGTGCCTTCGAAGTCCTTGATCTTATCGAGCGATACGCGGCCCACGATGCGGTCGCGCAACGGTTCGACTTCGACGCCAGCTTCGACGATGGGTTCCACGAAAATGCCGTCCGAGGTGCCGCAATCGCGCTCGTTGATGATCACGTCTTGCGCGACGTCGACGAGGCGGCGAGTGAGGTAGCCGGAGTCCGCGGTCTTGAGAGCGGTGTCGGCGAGACCCTTACGCGCGCCGTGCGTGGAGATGAAGTACTGCAGCACGGTGAGGCCTTCGCGGAAGTTGGAAGTGATGGGCGTCTCGATGACTTCGCCGGAGGGCTTGGCCATCAATCCGCGCATACCGGAAAGCTGACGAATCTGCTGTTTGGAACCGCGGGCGCCGGAGTCGGCCATAACGTAGACCGGGTTGATGACGCCTTCCTTGTCCTGGTTTTCCAGAGCCTTAAACATTTCGTCGGCTACGCGTTCGGTGATGTCTCCCCAAATCGCGATGACTTTGTTGTAGCGCTCGCCGTTGGTGATGGCGCCGTCGAGGTATTGCTGCTGCACCTTGACGACTTCCTTTTCGGCGTTTTCCACCAGCTTGTATTTGTCGCTGGGGATGAGCATGTCGTCGATGCCGATGGAGATGCCGGACTTCGTGGAGTACATGAAGCCGAGCTCTTTCAGCTGATCGAGAAGGACGACGGTCTTTTCGAGGCCAAAGCGCAAGTAGGCGTAGTACACGAGCTGCTGCACGCCCTTTTTCTTGAGCAGACCGTTGATGAACGGGAAGTCCGTGGGCAGCGCGGCGTTGAGAATCACGCGGCCTACCGTGGTTTGAATGAATTGCCGCTCCATTTTGACGGGCTCGGTGTGTGGCACGTCCTGGTTGTCGTAGGCGGTGGTCAAATCGATCACTTCGCCGCTGAAACGCAGGCGGATGGGAGTGAGCAATTCGACTTCGCCCGCTTCGAGAGCGAGCACGACGTCCTCGGGCGATCCGAACACGCGGCCTTCGCCCTTGGCGCCGGGGCGAGACTTGGTGAGGTAATAGATGCCAAGCACCATGTCTTGCGACGGAACGGCGAGAGGCAAACCGTGCGCGGGGCTCAGAATGTTGCGCGAGCTGAGCATCAGCACGGAGGCTTCGACTTGCGATTCCGGAGAAAGCGGAATGTGCACAGCCATCTGGTCGCCGTCAAAGTCCGCGTTGAACGCGGTGCAGACGAGCGGGTGAATGCGGATGGCTTTACCTTCCACCAGGACCGGTTCGAACGCCTGAATACCCAAGCGGTGCAGCGTGGGAGCGCGGTTGAGCAGCACGGGATGTTCGCGAATGACGTCTTCGAGAATGTCCCACACCACGGCTTCTTGCTGCTCGACCATCTCTTTGGCTTGCTTGATGGTGGTGCAGTGACCTTGCGCTTCGAGCTTGTGATAGATGAAGGGCTTGAAAAGTTCGAGCGCCATCTTCTTCGGCAAACCGCACTGATTCAGTTTCAGTTCGGGGCCGACGACGATGACGGAACGTCCGGAATAGTCCACGCGCTTACCGAGCAAGTTCTGACGGAAGCGGCCCTGCTTGCCCTTCAGCGTATCGCTCAAGGACTTCAGCGGGCGGTTGTTGGTGCCGCGCAGCACACGACCGCGGCGGCCGTTGTCGAAGAGAGCGTCGACGGCTTCCTGCAGCATGCGCTTTTCGTTGCGCACGATAACGTCCGGCGCGCGCAACTCCATCAGCTTCTTGAGGCGATTGTTGCGGTTGATGACGCGACGATACAAATCATTCAAGTCGGAAGTAGCGAAGCGGCCGCCATCGAGTGGCACCAAGGGCCGCAACTCGGGGGGGAGAACCGGGATTACGTCCAGGATCATCCATTCCGGCTTGTTGCCGCTCTTGCGGAAGGCTTCCAGAACTTTCAGACGCTTGGCGAACTTGATGCGCTTTTGCAGCGACGCATCATTCTTCATTTTTTCGCGCAGCTCTTCGGAAAGCTTGTCTACTTCGACGCGGCGGAGCAATTCCTTGATGGCTTCGGCGCCCATCTTGGCCACGAACTGGCCGGGATATTCCTTCTGGAGTTCGCGATATTTATCTTCAAGGAGCACTTCGCGCTCCTTGAGGATGGCGACTTCGCCGACGTCGACGACCACGAAGGCTTCGAAGTACAGAATGCGCTCGAGGTCGCGCATGGAAATGTCCAAGAGGTAGCCGATGCGGCTGGGCAAACCCTTGAAGAACCATACGTGGGAACAGGGCGAAGCCAGTTCAATGTGGCCGAGGCGTTCACGGCGAACTTTGCTGAGCGTAACTTCCACGCCGCACTTGTCGCAGATGACGCCGCGGTGCTTCATGCGCTTGTACTTGCCGCAGAGGCATTCCCAGTCGGTGACCGGTCCAAAAATTTTGGCGCAGAAAAGTCCATCACGTTCGGGCTTGAACGTACGGTAGTTGATGGTTTCCGGCTTGGTGACTTCGCCGTGAGACCACGAACGGATTTTTTCCGGGCTCGCGAGCGAGATCCGGATGGAATCGAAATCAGCAATCAAACTTGCGCGATCATAGGGGCTGCTGCGATACAAGGTTGTTTCCTCCCTCCCGCGGCCTTGCGACTGCGGGATACGGCGCGATGTTCTGGCATTGCGCCGGCTGAGAACCCAACTACGGAAACTGCTAACTGGTTCAAAGCTTGCCGAGATGGGGTGCAGCATGCTGCACCCCTACGAAGTGCGCTCGGCGATTAATCGGCTGCTTCTGCGACTGTGGGCTTTTGGCGCTTCATTAGTTCGACGTCCAAGCAGAGCGACTGCAGCTCGCGGACCAAGACGTTGAACGATTCAGGTACGCCTGGCTCGATGCCCGGCTCGCCTTTGACGATGGCCTCGTAGATCTTCGCGCGGCCGTATACGTCGTCAGACTTCGCGGTGAGCAGCTCTTGCAGGATGTGCGCGGCGCCGTAAGCTTCGAGGGCCCACACTTCCATTTCTCCGAAGCGCTGTCCGCCGAACTGCGCTTTACCGCCCAGCGGCTGCTGGGTGATGAGCGAGTATGGCCCGATGGAGCGCGCGTGAATCTTGTCGTCGACAAGATGCGAGAGCTTGAGCATGTAGATGTAGCCGACGGTGACGGGTTGATCGAACTGTTCGCCGGTCATACCGTCGAACAGGTTGATTTTTCCGGCGTGCGGCAATCCGGCGACTTCCAGGAGGTGGCGAATTTCCGCCTCGCGCGCGCCATCGAAAACCGGCGTGGCGAAGGGGATGCCTTCCTTGAAGCCTTCGGCGTATTCGAGCAGTTCGTCGTCGCTGAGATTGACCAAGGTCTTCCACACCGAGGTGTCCGTGAAAACTTCGCGGAACCAACGGCGCAGCGCTTCGGCCTTAACTTCCTTGCTCAGCAAACGCTTCAGGCTGTTGCCCAGTTCCTTGGCGGCCCAGCCCAAGTGGGTTTCGAGAATCTGTCCGACGTTCATACGCGAAGGAACGCCGAGCGGGTTGAGCACGATTTCCACGGGAGTGCCGTCCGGCAGCGCCGGCATATCTTCCTGCGGAACGATGCGCGCGATGACGCCCTTGTTACCGTGGCGGCCGGCCATCTTGTCGCCGATGGAGAGCTTGCGCTTCATGGCGATATAGACTTTGGCCAGCTTGATGACGCCTGGGGGCAATTCGTCGCCCTTCTTCAGTTTTTCTTTGCGCTCTTCGGTGATCTTGCGCAGCACGTCAATCTGCCGCGAAGTCATTTCCTCTACTTCTTCGATTTTCTCGATGAGCAGGGGATCCCGTTCGTTGAGTTTCAAACGCTTGAGGTTGCGCGTTGAAATCTTTTCGATCAGGTCGCGGGTCAGTTCGACGCCCTTGGTCAACAGGCGCTTGTTGGTCTTTTCATCGTGCAAGTCTGCCTGCAGAATCTTGCCGCCGAGAAGGTCGCCGAGGCGCTTGAGGCGCTCGTCAGTGAGGATGCGGATTTCGTCCGCCAGGTTCTTCTCCAGCTTAAAGATTTGCGCGGCTTCGATAGCCTTGTGGCGCTCGTCCTTTTCTCCGCCCTTACGGGTGAAGATCTTGACGTCCACGATGGTGCCTTCAATGCCCGGCGGGCAGTAGAGAGATGCGTCGCGCACATCACCGGCTTTTTCGCCGAAGATGGCGCGCAGCAGTTTCTCTTCCGGGGTCAGCGTGGTTTCGCCCTTGGGGGTAACTTTGCCGACCAGGATGTCGCCCGGTTTGATGACCGCGCCGATGCGGATCACGCCGCTTTCGTCGAGGTTGCGCAGGAACGATTCGCTGATGTTGGGGATGTCGCGAGTGACTTCCTCGGGTCCCAGCTTGGTGTCGCGCGCTTCGATTTCATACTCTTCGATGTGAATCGAAGTGTAGTAATCGTCCTTGACCAGCTTTTCGCTGACCAGGATGGCGTCTTCAAAGTTGTATCCGCGCCAGGGTACGAAGGCCACGAGGACGTTGCGTCCGAGAGCGAGTTCGCCGCGCTCGGTGCAAGGACCGTCAGCCAACACCTGGCCCTTCTTGACGCGATCGCCTACGCGAACCAGCGGCTTCTGGCTGATGCAAGTGTTCTGGTTGGAACGTTTAAATTTAATGAGTTGGTAGATGTCCGCGCCCACTTCGCGGCTGAGTACGCCGGAGTGATCGGATTCGACGCGCACGATGATGCGCTCGGAGTCCACTTGGTCGACAATGCCTTCGCGCTTGCAGAGGACCACCGCGCCGGAATCGCGCGCAGTGACGCGTTCCATGCCGGTGCCCACGAGAGGAGCATCGCCACGGATCAAAGGAACGGCCTGGCGCTGCATGTTGGAACCCATGAGCGCGCGGTTGGCGTCGTCGTTCTCAAGGAACGGAATCAAGCTGGCGGCCACGGAAACGAGCTGCTTCGGCGAGACGTCGACGTAATCCACTTCATCGCGGCTCTTCAGCACGAAGTTGCCCGCCTGGCGGCAGTTGACCAGTTCGGTGGTGATTTTCAGTTTGTCGTCGAGAGAAACGTTGGCCTGGGCCACGACGTACTTGTCTTCTTCCCAAGCGGACAGGTAGAAGCAGTACGGCTCGTAGGTGACTTTGCGGCGCTTCAGTTCGTCGTTGAGCTCTTCGACGCGGTCTTGTTCCACGATGTCGCCGGCTTTGAATTCGCTGTCGCCGGCATTGACGATCTGGACGTAGTCGATGATGCGGCCGCCCTTCACTTTGCGGTACGGCGACTCGATGAAGCCGTAGTCGTTGATACGCGCAAAGCAGCTGAGCGAGCTGATCAAGCCGATGTTCGGACCTTCCGGCGTTTCAATCGGGCAGATACGGCCGTAGTGCGTGGGGTGCACGTCGCGCACTTCGAAACCGGCGCGTTCACGCGAGAGACCACCGGGTCCAAGAGCCGAGAGACGGCGCTTGTGAGTGATTTCGCTGAGCGGATTGGTCTGGTCCATGAACTGGCTGAGCTGCGAAGATCCGAAGAATTCGCGGATGGCAGCCATAACCGGCTTGGCGTTGACCAAATCGTGCGGCATGGCCGTGGACATTTCCTGGTACACGCTCATCTTTTCCTTGATGGCGCGTTCCATACGAACCAAGCCGATGCGGAACTGATTTTCCAGCAATTCGCCCACTGCGCGGACGCGGCGGTTGCCAAGGTGGTCGATGTCGTCCACGACGCCGATGTTCTTGCGCAGCTTGAAGAGATACTTGATCGCCGAGACAAAATCCGGCGCTTCCAGCGTGCGATTGTTGAGCGGCGTGTCGAGACCCATCTTGATGTTGAACTTCAAGCGGCCGACGCGGCTGAAATCGTATTTACGCGGATCGAAGAACATGCCGCGGAAAAGATTGGTGGCCGTTTCGAGCGTCGGAGGATCTCCGGGACGCAACTTGCGGTAAATTTCAATGAGTGCTTCTTTAGAAGAACGGATGGCGTCCTTCTCGAGCGTGCGCGAAAGCACCATGCCGATGTCGTCGCGCTCCGGAAAGAAGACGTCCACTTCGGTAATGCCGCTTTCCGCAAAGGCTTGCCACAGTTCGCCAGTCAGCGGCTTGTTGGCTTCGAGCAGCACTTCGCCGGTCTGGCGGTTGACCACGTCGGCTACGCTGTACGCGCCTTCGAGATCCTGCAGCGCCGCGCGAACCTGCGAAATGCGGGCCTTGATCAGTTCCTTGAAGAGGTTTTCGGTGATGCGCTTGTGCGCGCCGACGATCACTTCTTCGCTCTTGGGATTGCGGATTTCGTGGGTCAGCTTGCGATCCACGATGCCGGGCGAAATGTTCCAGTAAAGATCCTTGTCGCGCAGAGAAATGCGCTCCACCTGATAGAAGGTGCGCAGGATGTCTTCGTTGGACTTCATGCCCAGCGCGCGCAAGAAGATCGAGCCGAGGAATTTGCGCTTGCGATCGATGCGGACGTAGAGAATGTTCTTGGTGTCGTACTCGAACTCTACCCACGAGCCGCGGTACGGAATAATTTTTCCAAGGAAATAGCTGCGGTTGTTGGCGCTTTCAAAAAAGACGCCGGGCGAACGGTGCAACTGGCTGACGATCACGCGTTCGGTGCCGTTGATGATGAACGTGCCGTTCTCGGTCATCAAAGGAATGTCGCCGTAAAAGACTTCCTGTTCCTTGATGTCGCGAATAGTCTTCGCGCCGGTGTCGGGATCTTTGTCGTAGATCGTCAAGCGAATGGTGACCTTCAGCGGCGCGGAGTACGTCATGCCGCGCTCCTGACACTCATTCACGTCATACTTCAGCTGCATGGCGACCGGGTCGCCACACTTATTGCAGAAGGTCGGCGTGTTCTTGTTGAACGTGCCGCACTTGTGGCAGATCACGTCGCCGGTCTGATACGGATTGGTGACCACCGAGGCGCCGCAATTGCGGCAGGTGGCGCGCAGGTGGTGCAGCCCTTTCAGGTTGCCGCACTTGCACTCCCAGTTTCCGATGGCGTAGTCCACGAATTCCAGCTGGGACATTTCGCGGAAGTCCCTGATCGGAAACACGGAGGTAAAGACGGATTGCAAACCGCCGTCATCGCGCTCGCTCGGCAGCAAATCCATCTGCAAGAAGCGCTGATAGGACTTCATCTGCACTTCGATCAGGTTTGGGATCTGAATCGTACCGTGAATTTTTGCGAAATCCAGGCGCTGACGCTCCCGGACATGATGATTGCTAGTCGGCATGCTTGGTCCTCATTCTGAGCCACCGCAAAAACAGTGGTCTCGTTTGGGCAGCGTGCGGAAAATACAGCGAGCCAACCGCGTTACGGCTGGCCGTGCGACAAACACTTTGAGGGTTGCCACCAGTCACCTGAGAAACGAGGTGTAGTGGACCAGTCCGCGTGTTGCGCTGCCCGCCCAAGATCAGCGCGCACACGGCTGCCGGCAGCTCCGTAGGAGCCCATCGACTTACAGTGATGACCGGCCTCGACTTGCGTACGTGAATTCCTTTGGCCTCGCCCATCCGCGATTCACGCGTTTGCCTAATCAGGTACGGCGGCGAACGCTTGTTTCAGGTGCGCCGCGAGGCGCACCGATGAGCTGGGCCCAATCAGAAAACGTGAAACCAAGACAACGAGCCGAAACGAACTTACTTGATTTCGACTTTGGCGCCCGCGTCTTCGAACTTCTTCTTGATGGTCGCGGCTTCTTCTTTGTTCACGCCATCTTTTACGGTCTTGGGTGCGCCGTCGACCAGATCCTTGGCTTCTTTCAGGCCCAGGCTGGTGACTTCGCGAACCGCTTTGATGACGTTGATCTTGTTGCCGCCCACGTCGGTCAGTACGACGGTGAACTCCGTCTTCTCTTCCGCAGGAGCGCCGCCACCTGCAGCCGCGCCGCCACCGCCGCCGGCAACTACCGTGGCTGCCGCCGCGGAGACGCCGAAGGCTTCTTCCATCTTTTTCACCAGGTCCGACGCTTCCAGCAGCGTCAGCCCTTTGATTTCTTCCAGAATCGTGTCCACTTTCGCCATGACTGCGTTTCTCCTCTACAGAATTTTTAAATTTTGACTGCTAAATCCGTGCTGCAAACTCTTGTTGCCAAAACTTTATTGCTAAATTTATTGGGCCGGTTCCGGTGCTGCCTCGGGCTTGGCTTCCGCCTCTGCTGCAGGAGCTGCCGCCGGTGCCGCTTCGGGAGCCGCCGCAGGTGCAGCGCTCTTTTCCGCGGTCCCGCCGGACCCAAACTTGTTGATCTTGATCGCTTCGCTGACGGTCACCGCGATGTTGCGCGGCAAGGCATTCAGCGTCATCGCCAAACGTTGCGCAGGCGCGTTCAACAGGAACATCACCTTGCTGATCAATTCTTCCTTCGACGGCAGATTCGCCAGGCTCTGAATCTCTGCGATGGAGATGACCCGGCCTTCGACGACGCCGGCTTTGAACTGAAATGCCGGAACGTCTTTCGCAATCTTGGTAAGCGCTTTGGCCAACGCGACCGGATCGTTGTAGGTGAAGGCGATCGAGTTCGTGCCCTTCAGGTCTTTGAGTACGCCTTCGGCGGCAGTTCCCGCGCTGGCGCGTTCTGCCAAAGTGTTCTTGACCACCTTGTACTTGCCGCCGGCCGCTTGCACGGCGCGACGCAGCTTGGTGTCGTTGTCCACGGTGATGCCTTGAAAGGTCGTCAAAATCAACGTTGAAACCTTCGCCAGCTCGGTCTTCAGTGTGTCCAAATCCGCTTGTTTTTCGCTGCGTTTCTTCATCTCGTTTTTTTCCTTACGCTGCCAGCACTTCTGCTTCAGAGAGGTCGACGGTGATCGCCGGACCCATCGTGGAAGTCAGGGTGATTTTCTTCACGTACGTGCCCTTGGCGGCCGCGGGCTTGGCTTTCACCACGGCGTTGATCACCACATGGGCATTTTCTGCAATTTTTGGCGCGTCAAACTGAATTTTTCCAATCGCGCAGTGCACGATGCCCGCTTTGTCCACGCGGAATTCCACTTTGCCGGCTTTGGTTTCTTTGATGGCTTTGGCGACGTCCATCGTTACCGTTCCGGTCTTGGGGTTGGGCATCAGTCCGCGAGGGCCGAGCACTTTACCCAGTTTTCCGGCGGAGCGCATCATGTCTGGCGTGGCGATTACTGCGTCGTAATCCGTCCAGCCTTCCATAATTTTCTGCACCATTTCGTCGCCGCCGGCAAAATCCGCGCCAGCTTCCGTGGCTTCGCGAATCTTGTCGCCGCCCGCGATAACCAGCACGCGAACCGCTTTGCCGAGGCCGTTCGGCAGCACAACTGTGCCGCGAACTACCTGGTCGGAGTGCTTCGGATCAACGCCAAGATTAATCGCCAACTCCACCGTCTCGTTAAACTTGGTGTGATGCGTCTTCTTGATCAGCTCCGACGCTTCCGCCAGTTTGTACGGACGCGCTTCAACCTTCTTCCGCGCGTTTTCTACGTGTTTGCCAGACTTCTTCGCCATACTGCTACCTGCTTCCCACGATCTCTTAGCGCCTGAACTCCTAGGCTTCCACGACTTCCAGACCCATGTTTTTCGCGGTGCCCATAACGGTGCGCATCGCGGAGTCCAGATTGGTGGTGTTGAGATCGACAAGCTTTAACTGCGCAATTTCCTGAACCTGCTTTTTGGTCACTTTGCCGACTTTGTTGCGGTTCGGCTCAGCGGAACCCTTGACGATACCCGCGGCGCGCAACAGCAAAATCGAAGCGGGCGGCGTCTTCAAGATGAACGTGAAGGTGCGATCGGTGTAGACCGTGACTAGGACGGGAAAAATCATTCCGTCTGGTTCTTTCGCGGTCTTGGCATTGAACTGTTTGCAAAAATCCATAATGTTCAAGCCATGAGGACCGAGCGCGGTTCCGACCGGAGGTGCTGGAGTCGCTTTGCCCGCTGGCAGCTGCAATTTAATCGTCGTTTGTATTTTCTTTGGCGGCATTTTTATAATTCCTTTAAAACCTTTTTGCGCTGCTTATATATTCGTGTTAATCGTTATCCAAGCTTCTCAACGCTCGCGAAATCCAGCTCTACTGGCGTCGAACGTCCAAAAATCGTTACCGAAACCTTCAGCCGGCTGTGATCGTTATCGATCTCTTCCACCGAGCCATTGAAATTCGCAAACGGTCCATCCACGATGCGGACTTGCTCGTTGCGCTCGAAGACCACTTTCGGCTTCGGACGATCCTGCGGCGTGTGCACGCGATTGATGATGCCGTCGACTTCCGCTTCCGTAAGCGGAGATGGCGCCGTCGCTGAGCCCACAAAGCCGGTCACGCGCGGAGTGGAACGCACGATGTGCCAGGTGTTTTCGTCCAGATCCATTTCCACCAACACATAACCCGGATACGACATGCGCTGCGAGACCACTTTTTTGCCACCGCGCATTTCCACGACTTCTTCCATGGGAATCAGCACGCGGCCGATTTTGTCCTGGAGCGTGAACGCTTCCACACGGCTCTCCAGGCTCTCTTTAACTTTCTTCTCAAAGCCCGAATACGTGTGAATGATGTACCACTGCATGCTCATGAAGTCGTGATCCCCTTACACGCCAAACTTTTTGAAAAGCTCTTGCACGGCCCGCTGCACGCCCATGTCGACCAACCAAAGAAACACACCGAAAAATGCCACCGTGGCGATCACCACCCAGGTCGTCGAAATCACGTCATCTTTGGTCGGCCAAGTCACTGCCCGCATTTCCACACGCACGTCGTGCAGAAATTCCCGCGTATCCGCGACTGTTCCCGAAACCCGCGTGCCTACGCCCGCTGCAGTTTCCGCCAATGCATTCTTCGCCGGTTCTTCGTTCTTCACTTTGACCGCCTGCGTTGCCATGCTACCTCTTCGTATTCCCGGCCCCGGCGACATTCCGGTGCCGCTAACAATCTGGCAGGGGAGGAGGGATTCGAACCCCCATACCCGGTTTTGGAGACCGGAGTCCTAGCCGTTGGACGACTCCCCTTCACCCTGAGCCCGCGAAGCGGGCGAAGGGTTCACTCGGTGAGTCATCCCTCCACCACTCTTCACCATCTTCACCAGCTCAAACTTTTTCTTCCGACTCCAACCCTTAATCTCTTTCTCCCGCCTTCGCGCGGCCTCAGGACTTCCGCAGTACTGACTCCAAATCAGCACCACAGGCCGACGCTTAGCGGTGTACTCGGGCCCTACTCCCCAGTTATGTCGCTTCACTCGCTCGTCGACATCAGTAGCAATCCCGACGTACAACGAAGCATCACGACATCGAACCATGTAGCAGAACCACTGCGCCTCTGCCACCGTCACATCCTTGCGCCGACCCTTCAACGCTTCGCGTCTCAGGGCAAGCCGGAGTCCTAGCCGTTGGACGACTCCCCTAAAACCAAAACCGCACCCGAGCTTCCGGGCCGAACCCACTGCGCTTCTCTTACTTCACTTCTTTATGAGCAGTTTGCTTCCGGCAGGTATTGCAGAATTTCTTGGTTTCCATCCGCTCGGAATGCTTTTTCTTGTTCTTAGTTGTGGTGTAGTTGCGGTTCTTACAATCCCCGCACTGCAATGTGATGATCTCGCGCATGACTTCAAAACCTTTCGGTGTAACCGGAAAACTTTGTACGACCCCTGTGAATCGATCGTTTCTGCAAAAAACGAATCTGAGGCCCGCCTCGGCGAGCCTCAAGCTTCGGAATTATTCAATGACTTCCGTAACCGCGCCCGCACCCACGGTATGCCCGCCTTCGCGAATCGCGAAGCGCAAGCCCTTCTCCAGCGCTACCGGCGTGATCAGCGTCACTTCGCAGCTCACATTATCTCCCGGCATCACCATCTCCACGCCCGCCGGCAGCTTCATGTCGCCCGTCACGTCCGTGGTCCGGAAGTAAAACTGTGGACGATAGCCCGAGAAAAACGGTGTGTGCCGTCCGCCTTCTTCCTTCGTCAACACATACGCTTCCGCTTTGAACTTGGTGTGCGGCGTGATCGAGCCCGGCTTGCAAATTACCTGTCCGCGCTCCACGTCTTCTTTTTCTGTGCCGCGCAGCAAGAGACCTACGTTGTCGCCGGCGAGCCCTTCGTCCAAAAGCTTCTTGAACATTTCAATGCCAGTCACAACTTTCTTCTGCGTCGGTCGGAAGCCCACGATCTCCACTTCTTCGCTGACCTTCACTTTGCCGCGTTCCACACGGCCGGTTACCACCGTGCCGCGTCCAGAAATCGAGAAAATATCTTCAATCGGCATGGCAAACGGTTTGTCCACATCGCGCACCGGCAACGGTACGTTCTTGTCCACCGCTTCCATCAGCTCATCAATCGTCTTTTCGTACTTGGCATCGCCATTCAGCGCCTGCAAAGCCGAACCCTTGACCACCGCAATCGTGTCGCCGGGGAACTGATAGCTCTTGAGCAGTTCACGAACTTCCAGCTCCACCAGCTCCAGCAACTCGGCATCCTCCACCATGTCGCACTTGTTCAAAAACACCACAATCGCCGGCACACCGACCTGCCGCGCCAACAAGAATGTGCTCGCGCGTTTGCGGCATCGGGCCATCCGTCGCCGCCACCACCAGGATCGCGCCATCCATCTGCGCGGCTCCCGTGATCATGTTCTTGATGTAGTCCGCGTGCCCCGGGCAATCCATGTGCGCGTAGTGCCGGTTCGCCGTCTCATACTCCACGTGCGATACCGCAATGGTGATTCCGCGCTCGCGCTCTTCCGGCGCATTGTCAATTGAATCAAACGCCCGGAACTGCACCTTCGGGTTGTGCTTGCTCAGCACTTTGGTGATCGCCGCCGTCAACGTCGTTTTGCCGTGGTCAATGTGACCAATCGTCCCAATATTCACGTGCGGCTTATTGCGTTCGAACTTCTCCTTGGACATTTTTCCTCGCCCCTCAATTTGTTTTCGCTTTGCTGCGCGCTGCTAATTCTTCCATCTATTTCTGCTGCTAAATTCTGGAGCGGGGGACGGGATTTGAACCCGCAACCATCACCTTGGAAGAGTGAGACTCTACCGTTGAGTTACCCCCGCCCAAGCTCTCCAAAACTTTTTCCCGTCCTGCGCCATCAAACTGCATGTTGCAATTCATGGAGCCTGGGACCGGGATTGAACCGGTGACCTCGTCCTTACCAAGGACGCGCTCTACCAACTGAGCTACCCAGGCCAAGCCCGTCTAAATCCCGAAGACAACTGGCCAGTCTCAAAGACAACTTCAGCCAGTCGCACACAGTCTGACCTAGCGGCGTCTTTACTTCACGACCGCGAATCGATCCGCTTTAGAACATCGCTTCGTGCGATTGCCCTGCGGCTTCCGCTGCCAACTACCTGCTGCTCACCAACCCCACTGCGCTTCGCCCGGCTAATTTCGTGCCGCTTGCATCTGGTGGACGGGGAAGGATTCGAACCTTCGTAGCCCGCAAGGAGCGGCAGATTTACAGTCTGCTGGTTTTAGCCACTCACCCACCCGTCCCGGAAAAGTCATCCGGGATGCCCAGCCGCATCCCGCAAATCACGGCGGAATGCCAGCAACGCATTCCAAAACTTTTATTGCCACGCCGGTTTTAGCAGGATGAAAAGGCCAACAAAGAAAACACAAAAAGGACTCGTGTCAAAAGACACCAGCCCGTTAATTTTCTCTGCGAGAATTGCTACGCCTCACTCCCAACCTTGACGCCCAATCTTACGCTAGTGGAGCTGGCGGAGGGAATTGAACCCCCGACCCTCTGATTACAAATCAGATGCTCTACCAGCTGAGCTACGCCAGCGCTACTCGAACCGGGTAAGGATAGCAGACTGGACACATGCAGCGCAAGAGGTAGAGGCGGAACGCAGAGCACGTCGATGGCCAGCACTGTGGAAAAGCCAAATGGCCTTCCACAGCCCTTCCTGCCGCTATGCACCTTATTATCTGTTACTTAGCACCAACCGCCTGCTCCAGTCGCCAAAGATTCAACAGCGGCTCGAACTTACGCACCTAAAATCTAAATTAGTCGGTAGGCTTCCAGCGAATTCTTCCATCAGATGCTTTGCACAGTTGCATCGATTCAGAAATGCGTGGTCTGGGTTTTAGCCGCGCATAGGTTCGCGCCGCGCTAATTTCATTTTCCGGCTTCGTTGCCGTAGTTTTTCCAGTGTAGTCTGGAAGCGCATGAAAAAATCAAAGTTGCTTCTTCTTGCGGTCGCTTTACTGGTTGCCGCAGTGCTGATTTTCGCGGCATTGCGCTGGCGCAACGCGCATCGTCCTGGCCGTGACGAAATTCTCAGCACGTTGCTTGAGCACGCGCCGAACGGAACGATTGGCGTCGTTTATGTCGACGTCGCGGAGTTGCGGCAATCCCCTTTTGCGCAAAAACTCTTTGCTTGGGCGCCCAAACCGCAAACCGATCCCGACTACGCGCGCTTCATACAGGACACTGGCTTCGACTACGAGCGCGATTTGGATCGTGTGGTGTACGCCGCCGCCAAGCGCGGTTCGCAATCCACCTGGTTTGCAATCGCCGACGGGACATTCGACCGAAAAAAACTTACGGCGTATCTAGCAAAAGTGGCGACGGTGCAAACTCGTAACGATCGCGAGATATATTCGTTCGCACCAAGCGGAGCTGAGGCATCGAGTAGTGCAGCCAGCGGCGCAGCCGCTTCGCCGGCACCGCAGTTATTTTTATCCTTTGTCGCTGATGGCCGCGTGGCGGCAACCAATGATCCCGATCTTGGAACGCTGCTGGCTCAGAAAAAACCCGGCGGCGATTCCACGGAATGGCAAACGCATTTCACCCGTCTCGCCGGCTCGCCCATTTTTATTGTCATGCGTCAGGACGCCGCCACCGTGAATTCTCTGGCCGCGCAAACTCCCGGCGGATTGCAGTCGCCAGAACTCGCCGCGCTTTTCGCGCAACTTAACTGGCTCACCTTGGCGGCCCAGCCGCAACCCGATGATCTTCGCATCGTGGCCGAAGGAGAAAGCTCGAGCGACACCGTCGCGCATCAACTCAGCGACATGCTCAACGGCCTGCTGATCCTGGCGCAAACCGGCTTGAACGACCCCAAAGCTCGCGCACAAATCAATCCACAGGCACGGGCCGCTTATCTCGACGTACTCAAGTCCGCCGAAATCACTCGCATTGACCGCCAAGATGCGAAAGCTGTGCGCGTGGTGTTCGATATCACTTCCGATTTCTTGAACACCGCTACGTTACCCCGGCCGGCCGCACCACAGGCGAACGTACCCCCGACGGCCCCAGCGCCGCCTGCGGAAAAACCTAGCAAACACACTGCCCGTAAGAAATGATCGCTTTTCAGCTACAGGGGAGAGATTTCAGAACTGACGTTGAGGGGAATCCTAAAAACTAATCGCCGGCCGGGGTAGCCTTCATGTACCGCCAAGGATTCACCGGCGCGTTGTTCATGCGTACTTCGTAATGAACGTGCGGACCGGTAGAGCGTCCACTGATTCCCGTGTAGCCCACCACTTCGCCGCGCTTAATGCGCGCGCCCGGGACCGCCGAGAAAGCCGAAAGATGCGCGTACCAGGTGGTGATGCCGAATCCATGGTCGATCACTACTAGCCGGCCGTAACCAGCATGGTCATCCGCGATGGTTACGACGCCATCCGCTGTAGCGTGCACCGGCGCTCCGTAGTCGGAAGCCACATCTACACCAGTATGAAACGCGCCTTCACCACTGAACGGATCGAGCCGCTCGCCAAAGCTGTCCGTGATGTGTCCCAAAACAGGCCAGATTGAAGGCGTATAGGTTGAGTCCGCAAAGCTCATTCCCGGCATCAAACGCAGCCCACCGGTAGAAATCGCGATCACCGCGGCGTTCCGCTTTAAGAAGGTGTACTGCTCCACGCTGCGGTCGAACGCGTCCTGCTGAGAAACTGGATTGTCGCTCTGGTCAAACGCCGCTGGATGGTAGCGCAACACACCGTAGGTCATGGCCACTTCGGTGGCCAAGGATTGCAGCGAATCGAGGCGCTGATTCGTATCCTGCACATTACTTTGTAATTGCCGGTATTGCTTTTTCAGGGTTTCCTGGTCGTGCCGGAGGGCGTTGTAATTCCCGACCTTCCACAGCATGCGAGAGTAAGAGCCCACCGCAGCCGTCACGGAAATCATCCCGATGATGGCCAGCGCCGCCAACCCGTGCAGCACGTACGCCGGCACAATCAGCTTGCGCATCTTGCCGGGCGTCGACGCCACAAAAAATGTATAGCTCTTTCCGCTCATTCCCAAAAAAGCCCCTCAGGCTTAATACATTGTAGATTGCGGACTTGCGCTGCCCCTATCCGCAGGATTCTGTAGAGCCTAATTCAATCGCGCGAACAACCAGTTTACCGAACTCCATGCAAGAAGTCTCGGTTCGCGACCAGCCACATCCTAATTTCCATAGCCGCTACAGTCAACCCTGTATTCTCGAGTTCAAAGAACAGCCTGTGCAAAGCTGCCCTCCCTGTCCAGACGTACAGGGAGTGATTCGTCGCCGGCCCGACGCATCCTTACCGCACCAATCGCCTAATCCCGTCTCCTTGTAAGACGTAGCATCCGGACATCCGGTCGTGAATCGCCCGCTTATCGGGCACTATTCCCACGCACAGACAGTCGACCAGGAAGTAGTAATACCCGATGACTGGCACATGAAAGAGCAAACGTCCGAACAGGAATCGCAGACTGGCCAGACCGAAGCTAACGGAGTGGCCCCTGCTATCCGCCACGTAGAGTCCGAAAAGGAGTTTGCCGGGCGTGGCGCGCAATTTCGAGCTTTCGCACAGTGCAAAGTACGCCCAACTGCTGACTATATAAAAGCACAGACCGTAGGTGAGAAAGCTCGGACCGAATTTCAGCAGGAGTTCACTGGGAGGTGTTTGCGGATTAAGCTTCAGGAAGGCCACCGGGATCCCCATCGCTACCGACAAAAACGAAACAAACACGGCGAACGGCACGGCCAGGATCAAGAAATCCAACATTGCGGCAACCAACCGCACCCAAAACCCCGCTGGGAGCCGCGGCAAGTCGGCGACCGCGGTTGGGTATTGCGGTTGTTCCCATTCCGGCGCTTGCGCCTGCGGTGGCAAGTCCACCTCCGATGGCAAACCGGAATCCACTATACGCTCTTGCTCCGCTCGCGAGGTCGGCCCGAGTTTCCACTCTAACGGACGCTACTTCGCTGCGGCGTGATGGTCGAAGCTGATCGCTTTCGTGATCTTCCACGCTCCATCTTTGTACTGCCACAGCGTAATGAATTGCCCTTCTCCCACGCCCTCGGTATCGTCATGCCCGGGATGGTGGAAGCGGTGCACTCCCTGCTGCAAAATTCCGTACCCGTCCATATGGTGCGTCTGCAGCGTTCCCGCCACCAATTCGCGTGACACGTGCCCGCAGATATTTTTCTTCACGCTGTCTGTCAACGCCTGCGCCCCCAGCGTGACTCCACCTTTGTCGTGAAAGAACTCCACGTCATCCGCCAGCAGACTCTTGAATTTAACCAGATCGCACTTGTTGTACGCGTCGAACAGCTCCGCATCCAACGCCGCAGACACCTTGTCCATGTCCGCCTGCGTCTTGATCTCGTCAAACGCCATTACTTGTGCTCTGCCACTACTCCCGGCCAGCAACATGACTGCCAGGCTCACCGCCAAACAAACCATCCGAATGCGAATCGCCATAACGCTCCTAAATTCACAAATTTCCGATACTGCAGTAAGCGCGTACGACTACAGGTACGCAGCCCCACCAACAATGTTCCCGCCAACTTTGGCCACCACCTCAAACCTTGTACTCGCAGCGGCGCTGGCGTAAAGTACGCACGCCACTTAAAATTGGTACTGAAGTCCCTGGGCCCGTCATGCTGCTCACCATTTCCCTCAAAAGAATCACTGTATCCTTGGGCCTGATCATGGCGCTGATTCTTTCGCCCTTGTCCCGTGCGCAGAAATCACCATCTGTTCCAGACTCCTGGTCAGGCGTGCTTGTCTCGAGCGCCTGTGACGCAGACGAAGCCTTCGCCGGCTCTCCCGAATGCAACAAAGACGTTCCCGGCGCCGAGATCGCCCTCTATGACGACACCAACCGCGTCATGTATAGCCTCGCGCCTCAACAATCCATAAAATTGAAACTTGGTGAAACCGTTACCGCCCACGGCACCCTCGACGACAACACCATTCAGCTGTCAAACATCGGCGTAATGACCATCGGTCTTAACGTCGGAGACAAGGCTCCCGCTTTTTCGCTCGCCGACCAATTCGGTAATGTGCAATCTCTCGACAGCCTCAAAGGTCCAAACGGCACCATCCTTTTGTTCTTCCGTTCGGCCGACTGGTGACCGTTCTGCAAGGGGCAGCTGGTCCAGCTGCAGAGCGCCTTCCCAAAGTTCGAAAAGCAGGGCGTCAAGCTCGCAGCCATCAGCTATGATTCGCCGGAAATTTTGAAGTTCTTCGGCGACCGCCATGGCATCACTTATCCCATGTTGGGCGATCCGCAATCACAAACGATCCGCGACTACGGCGTTTTCAATCACGAAGCGACCGGAATGCAACGTGGATTCGCGCGCCCCGGTTATTTCCTGATCGATAAGAATGGAATCATCAAAGAAAAATTCTTCGAAGCCAAATACCGCGAACGGCAAACCGGCAACAGCATTATCGCCAAGCTTTTTCCGGAATTAGCCCAGGAAGTAACTCAAACAGTGGAAGCTCCGCACCTGCAGCTTGTGCTTGAACAGTCCGATCCTATTGCCGTGCCCGGCACGTGCCTTTCCCTTGTGGCGGACGTTCATCTGCCCGCCGACGTGCACGTGTACGCCCCCGGCTCGCAAGGCTACAAGCCGGTAAAATTGATCATGGACGACAGCGCACCACTGGAATTAAAGGCCGCCGCTTACCCCCAGCCTAAATCCCTGTATATGCCGGCCATCAAGGAGACCATTCCCGTTTTCGAGGGAAATTTTCGCATCACTCAGGATTTGCAAATCAGTACCACGTCCGATTTCTGGGGCTCGCTAGGGAAAGACGGGAAAGTTTTTACGCTCGCCGGCAAACTGGAATACCAGGCCTGCGACAAAACCACTTGCTTTCCTCCTAGTTCAATTCCCGTGCAGTGGCAAATAAAGGTGCTGCCCCTGGATCGCACCCGCGCTCCCATCGCCATCCGCCACAAATAGGCCACTGCTGCTAAACCTTTTTGCCGTCTCGTGAATTTCTCAGCTGCAAGGTTCATACTCGTGACTGGTAAATTTGCATGCCGCGCAGACAATCGTCAGAAAATTCCTTAGTCGCAAAAATTCAAAGCAAGTTTTCTGAGTCGAAATCGCGCGCCGGAAAGCGCTCCTCTAATCCGTTATCGCTGGGGATCGGCGATGACGCTGCGCTTTTCCGACCCGCTCCGAATTACGAAACAATTCTTACCTGTGACTGGTCCCTTGAAGGTACGCATTTCCTCCGCGATAAGCATCCTGCCGATTCCGTCGGCTGGAAGTGCCTGGCCCGCGCGGTCAGCGACATCGCTGCTATGGGCGGCATTCCACGTTGTTTTCTTTTGAGTTTGGCGTTGCCCGCCGAACTGACCGGCAAGTGGTTTGGTGAATTTTTGGATGGACTGCGTCACGCGGCAAAAAATTTTGATTGCCGGCTGGCTGGCGGCGATACTACGCGTCGCGAAGAAATCCTCATCAACATCACCGTCATCGGCGAAATAAGGCGCGGCCGAGCCCTTCGCCGCGACTCTGCGAAAGCCGGCGACATTCTTTTCGTGAGTGGCCGTCTCGGCGAGGCAGAACACGGACTGCAGCTTTTGCGCAGCCGGCGCGGCAAGATAAATCGCCGCGATCCCGATCTTCGCAAGCATCTCTATCCCGAGCCGCGTCTCGCTTTGGCGCAGTGGCTCGCAGAAAAAAAACTTGCGTCAGCCGCTATGGATCTTTCCGATGGACTATCCACGGACCTTTCGCGTCTTTGCACGGCCAGCGAAGTCGGGGCGCGTATCGATGCTGGAAAAATTCCGGTAGTAAATCTCCAATCAGAAAAAACCACGGCCCGCAACAAAGCGCGGCGCACCAAAAATTCGCTGGGCCCCAACGCAGGCGCCGATAAAGCCCTGGAGTTAGCCCTGCACGGCGGCGACGACTACGAACTGCTCTTCACCGTGCCGCAAAAAAAAGCAGCGGAAATGCCGCCTATTTACGCAGGAATCCCGCTGCTCTCCATCGGAGAAATCACCAAATCGAGAAAAATCCTGTTGGTAGGTGAATCCCGCGTCCCCACGCAACTCCGCCCAGCAGGCTGGGACCCGTTCCGTTAATCGTATTTTGATTTTGCTTGTTGTAGACGCCGGTCTTCAGACCGGCCACCGTAATCCGTCAAGCACCCAATCATCAACTCGCGACCACTCAAATTCCCTCGTGGAAAAGCGCTACCACTCAATCCCCTATTGCGGATGCGCAACCGCCCCACTCACATTCGGCACCGCCGCCGTTGTCTTCGTGGCTGGGTTAACCGGCGGTTTCTCCACAGGCGCACGCTTAGGTTCATCTTCCGTCGGCGCGGTGTCCGGAGTATCCACATTCACGCGATGCTCGCTCGCTTGCTCTTCGAGGGGCACCACATTCGGAAAATCCACAGAAGGTTTCCCCGCTAGCGCTCCTTGCATAAATTCCAACCAGATCGGCAACGCGGCTTTAGCGCCGGTCTCTCTCTTACCCAACGAAATTTGCTTATCGTCGAAACCCACCCAGACTCCCGACGTAATTTGCGGCGTAAATCCAATAAACCACGCGTCCGTATAATCCTGCGTCGTCCCCGTCTTTCCACCGGCAGGCCGCGCCAGCGGTTTGGCCGCAATTCCCGTCCCAAACTGAATCACTTCTTCCAGCATCGCCGTCATCGTGCGCGCCACTTCTGGAGAAATCACATCGTGCACTTCCGGATGCGCTTCCTCAAGCAACGCGCCGTCGTAACTGGCCACGCGTCGGATCATGTGCGGATCGATGCGAATCCCATCGTTCGGGAAAACCGTGAACGCCGAAACGTGCTCGAGCAGTTTCATGTCAGCAGCGCCCAAAGCCAGCGGCAAGTACGGCGGCAGCGAAGTCGTAATCCCAAATCGCCGCGCGATATCCACCACGCTGGAAATTCCCACTTTTTCGGCCAGCTTTACAGCCGGCACGTTTCGCGAACCGGCTAGCGCGCGGCGCAACGTAATGTTCCCCTCAAATTTTTCATCGTAATTGCGCGGAGAGTACGGCTGTCCTCCGCTGATCACCGTCATGGGCGCGTCATAGATCGTGTCGAAGGGCGTCGCGCCTTTTTCCAGCGCGTCCGCATAAACATAAACCTTGAACGAACTTCCCACCTGCCGGTACGCCTGCGTTGCGCGATTAAATTTCGAATCCTCGAAACTATATCCGCCAACCATTGCTTTGATTTCGCCGCTGGCGTTATCGATGGCCACCATCGCGGCCTGCGGTCCCGGCTGCTGCTCCAGTTGCAGCCGCACGGAGGTTTCCTGCAACTCTTTCACGGAAAATTGCGCCAGGTCTCCAATTTTCAAGATTTCCGAGGGCTTCTTGTGTCCGGTCCATGCAATGTCTGCAGGTCCCACGATTCCGCGATACGGACCGATCTTGATGGTCGCGTCCTTATCTCCAGACGCGAGCACCAGCCCGGTCACATAACTTCCCTTTTCGATCGGATGGCGCCAATCGTCATCCTCGTAGGTATCCAGATTCCCCAGATTGTCGCGCACCACGTTGGGCAAATTCCCGCGCCAGCCGTGGCGCCGGTCATAGGCATGCAGACCGTCGCGCACAGATTGATTGGCCGCTTTCTGCATCGCGATGTTCAGCGTGGTGTAAACGCGCAAGCCGCGCTCATGCACGGCTTCCGTGCCATACGTCGCTTCCAAATATTTCCGAATCTCTTCGAAGAAATACGGTGCCAGATCGTTGCGCGGATACTGAATGTGCAATCCGAGCGGTGTCTGCTTGGCTGTCTGCGCTTCCGCCGCGGTAATTTTTCCTTCTTCCAGCATGCGGAACAACACCAGATTCCGCCGGTTTATCGCGCCTTCCGGATTCGTTAAGGGAGAAAACTTTGGACCGTTGACCATTCCCGCCAGCAGCGCCGCCTCTGGCAATTTCAAATCCTGCACGTTCTTTCCAAAATAAAATTGCGACGCCGCCGCGAAACCATAATTGCCGTGGGCCAGATACACCTGATTCGCGTACATGGTAAAAATCTGCGGCTTGGTATAACCGCGCTCGATCTGCAGAGCCAGCAACATTTCCTGCATTTTTCGACGGAAGGTTCGGTCGCTGCGATCCAAGAATAAGTTTCCCGCCAGCTGCATGGTGATCGTGCTGGCGCCGCCGGTGATGCGGTGATGCGCCAGGTTGCGATACGCCGCCCCGGCGATGCGCGGAAAGTCGATGCCCCAGTGATCTTCGAAATGCTGGTCCTCAATGGAAGTGACCGCGTTGTAAAGCACCTTCGGGCACTGTTCGTACGTCATCAAAATGCGTCGCTGCAGCGCAAAGCTGCCCACCAGCTGCCCATCGTCCGCGTAAATTTCCGTCACGACGGTGGGACGATACGTTTCCAGCGCGCGCAATTCCGGCAAATCGCTGGCATACACAAACAGCAATCCCGCGCCCGCCCCAAACGCAATCGAGCACAGCAGCAAAAACGCCAGAGCCACACGGTCAATCAGTTTCCAGCCGCGCAGCCGTAATGTAATAGGAGGAAGACTCAGCATCGAAAAACAATTCTAGCGCACAACTCGCACTCACCCACACTCGCCCGAAATTCCTGATTCCTCCGCAAGTCTATCGTCAATTACCGCCACCATTCGCGCAACGCCTCCGCACGAAGACCTATCAACTTGGAAAAAAAGCACAATGCCCGAACTGTTTCCGGAACAGAAGTGCGACCAGCCTGCATGAACAAATCCATCGCTGCACGTTTTGGCGAGCCGACCAGACAAAATTTACTGGACGACAAATCGCGGTGCTTTAGATTGATGACAGTGAACCAGCCCAATCGGTCACCAGCAAATTTAATCATGGCTTACATCGGCGGCTCTGAAGCCCATGGCGCGAAACTCGGCGCAACCGACGACACCGACTGGTACGGCCTGTACATCCCGCCGCCTGAATTAGCTCTTGGCTTGGATCGCGAAGAGCATTATGTGTTTACGACGGGAGGCCAGGTCGGCGGCAACGGACCGCAAGACGTTGATGTTTGTCTCTATACGCTGATGAAGTGGGCTGGGCCTCGCCGCCAAGGGTAATCCCTCGGCCCTTCATTTCTTATTTGCACCACTCAAGTTCACGACCAAGACGTGGGAATATGTCGCCGCGCGCCCCGAACTTTTTCTCGCCAAGGGCCACGTCAAACCCTTTCTCGGTTTCGCGGACGATCAGATGAAACGGCTGCTCGGCCAAAAAGGACAGAAAAACATTCACCGCGCGGACCTCGAACAAAAGCACGGATACGACACCAAGTACGCCATGCACGTCATTCGCCTGTACGGGGAAGCCAAAGAATTAATGCAATACGGCCGAATCTCGCTACCAAGGCCCGATCGCTCGGAGCTGGTCGCGATTCGCCAAGGTAAATACAATTTGGGAGAGATTCAAGAAATGGGCCAACAACTTGAAGCCGAAGCCCTGTCGGCACAAGCCAATTCCTGCCTACCAGAACAGATAGATCGCGCAGCGATTAGCAGTCTGATCTCTGATGCGCAACTTCAATTCTGGAAAGTTCGACATGCTAGCGACGTCAAATCAATCTAGTAAGTTTCTGCTTCTGGACTGCAAGCCGTCACATCCCGCGACCAGTGTTTCTAAGCGGACCGGTTGCATAGTCCGCGTGTAGTTGCTCGCAGTTTCCTTGACATCAACTGCGTCACTCGATATCGTCCCGCAAGATTAAAGTCCCGCGTTTCGCATCGACCTCAAATTTGGAGCATTTCTGTGCCCAACAGACGCCCCTGGTTTTCGGCTTCCATTCTGTTTGCCCTACTGTGGCCCACCGTCGCCACACCGGTTTCCGCTGCCGATTGGCCTCCCATCAAGCCAGAGGAACTGAAGCTCACTGGTTTGCCAGAGGCTCCGGGAGCGCCAGCCGTGATCCTCTTCCGCCAGGTCGACCGCGAAGATAAACTCTACGGCTCCAGTGAACACGTCTACGTCCGAATCAAAGTCTTAACCGAAGAGGGGCGCAAGTACGCCGACGTGGACATCCCGACGCTGTCCGGGAGTTACGACATCACTAGCATCCGCGGACGAACGGTGCATCCCGACGGTACTGTGTTCCCCTTTGACGGCAAGCTTTACGACAGGTTAATCGTCAAATCGCGCGGCATCGATTATCAAGCCAAAGTTTTTAACCTGCCCAATGTCCAAGTCGGCAGCGTGCTCGAATACGAGTACAACACGAATTACCGCGACCTTCGTTTCTTCCAGGAATACTGGATTTTAAGTGATTCCCTTTTCACCAGAGATGCCAAATTCTCCATAAAACCATACGTGGAACACGGTCTTTCTGTGCAATGGACCATGCCGGCCGGGCTTCCGCCTGGCGTGAAACCTCCTCAAAGTCAGGGGCCCTTCGTTGTTATGGAGGCCCACAATGTTCCGCCATTTCAAACGGAAGACTACATGCCTCCCGTGTCAGAATTTAAGTATCAAGTCGTCTTCACGTATTCAAACGGAACTCTCGAGAAGAACCCCGACGTTTTTTGGAAATCGTTCGCAAAAAAACAAAACGACGAACTGGAAGCTTTTATCGGAAAGCGTTCACCGTTAGAAAAAGTCGTAGCCGACACTTTGTCACCGGGAGACTCCGCGGAAGTCAAACTTCAGAAACTTTACGCTCGCACGCAGAAGATTCGAAATTTGAGTTATGAACTACAAAAATCAGCTGCGGAAAAAAAGCTGGAAGACCTAAAACCCGTGAGTACTCTCGACGAACTTCTCGCCTACAACTATGGCTACAGCCACCACATCAACTTCCTGTTTATAGGCCTCGCCCGAACCGCCGGTTTTCAGGCTCATCTAGTGCTCCTATCGAATCGCAAGCTGTGTTTTTTCAATAAAGAGCGCATGAATACCCACGAACTGCCCATGACCGCTGCTGCCGTCGCGGTGAACGGACGGGAAGTCTTTCTCGACCCCGGCGGACAGCAAGCCCCTTTTGGATTGCTTCCGTGGGAAGAAACCGGCGTCCCAGGTTTGAAGGTGGACAAAGCCGGCGGCAGTTGGATTGAGACCGACCTCGGCGATAGCACTTCCACCGAAGTTCGTCGCGTCGCCGATCTCACTCTCGCCGAAGACGGAACGCTAGAAGGAAAACTTGCCGTTACCTTCACTGGGCAGCAGGCTTACGCCCTCCGCATCAACACGATGTTGAAAGACGACGCCGGCCGAAGACTTTTCTTGGAGAACAAAATCAAAGAATATGCGGCGCCCGGAACCGAAGTGGAATTGACCAACAAACCCGACCTAGTCAGCTCGGCTCCGTCGCTCGTCGCGGAGTTTCATATCAAATCCCTAGGCTGGGCGTCGATCACCAGTAAACGCGGCATCTTGCCCGTGGGTCTATTCGGCTTCTCGCAGAAACATCTCTTTGAAACCGCCAGAAGGACCTATCCCGTTTACTTCGAATACCCCGAAGACGAAGTCGACGAGATCAATATCCAAATGCCTGCTGGTTGGCAGGTCGGAAGTCTGCCAGCGCCTAGAACGGTAGACATGAAAGCCGCCAAGTACGACATCGCCGTAACCGGAGCGGAAAACACCGTTCACATCAAGCGCCAACTAAAAGTAGACTTCGTCCTCATGGACCAAAAATTCTACCCGCCACTCCGCGGTTTCTTCCAAACCGTCAGAACCGGAGATGAACAGCAGGTGGTCCTGAAAACACCCACGACCTCTGCCGCCAACTGACCTGGTCTACGGCGCCATCGTCGAGGCGCCTGACAGGGGGCGCCCAGCGTCAGCACTACAGCCGGCATGGAAAGCTAATTGCGTCTTGAAGTCTAATCTAGGCTTTTTCCGGAGCCGACCACGGATGCGGCTTCCGCGCCTCGATATAAGCGAAAACGGTCATCGCCACCGCCAGCGCCGCCAACGCGCCATCACGCACAATCGTCCAACCCGTGAGCGGCTCGGGCGTGGCGAAGCAGCCACAATTGATATTCATGTGCAGCAGATATGCGCGCGTAACTGCGGCCACGAAGCCCAGAAGAATTAGCGTGATCAGCGTGGCCCAGATGCGCAATTGCCAACCGATCAGCACCAGCAAACCCAGCACAATCTCCGCGAAAGGCAGCGTGTGCGCCACAAAATTAACGCCCGCCGGCGACAGCAGTTTGTAAGACTCCACCTGAAACGCAAAATTGGTTAGATTGCTGGAAAGAGAAAACTTCAGCGCAAACCACGGCGACCACATAAAGTTCGGCAAAAACAGCTTGGAATACCCGGCATAAATAAAAATCCCGCCGATCACCAGCCGTCCGATCCAGATAATCGCACGACGATAATTCAATGGGCTGGACTCCATCACAAGTGCTTCGTTCTCCAAAATGCTTGTGTAACGATTATTTTTGCCCCAGAAGCTGATCGATAAAATTGTGCAGAATGTCGAAGCTCACCACGCCCACCACCGGATAGGTCTGCCCCTTGGCGTGCATAATAGTCGTCGGCGTCTGATTCACGTGATAGATATTTCCCATCGCAAAATCCTTGTCGATGAGCGCGTCCATCGTACCGCCCTTCACCAGCGCCCGCACCTTGACCATCTCCGCCGCTGTCAACGCGGAAGCCACCGTGCCGTCCACATCTCCACTCACTTCCCATTTTTCCTGGTTGGCAAACAAGGCCTGCTGCACCGGGCCAAATTTTCCGATTTGCGCCGCCGCCCGCGCGTACCGTGCCGCGACCCGCGAATAAGCGTGCATCGGCAACGGATAGTCGCGGTGAATCAAATAAACTTTTCCGGTATTCACGTAGTTGTCCACAATCACGCGGTCCGTAGTCGTAAAGAGCTGCTTGCAGGCCGGGCATTGGTAATCGCTGAATACTTCCATGATCACTGGAGCCGTCTTCGACCCTTCCGCCTGATGCGGGTCAATGTCCGAAACCCCTTGTGAATCCTGCGGTGCCGCTGCCGCAACCCCTCGATTGAGGGTCGGCAGATAGAAGAATCCCGCAAGCAGCAGAGCAGCCACAATTCCTGTCAGTGATAGCCGGCGAATCACTAAGTCCTCCTGGGACAACCGAGCAGCGCTATCTCGCGCTGAAATATAAAGGCACAGAATTCTACCGCGAAATTTTCAAATCTATTCCGGAGAAATGGGTAACACCGAAGTCAAGGTTCCAGCCCAGACTCGTTCAATGCGACGCTTGGAGCTTTAAGTCTAGAAAGTGGATCCTCTCATCTAACCCTGAAAGTTGGATGCAGGTTCCAACGTCCGAGCAGGCTACTTGGCCGCGTTGGACCACTTTAAGTGCGGCGACCGGCCAGTCTAAGTAGCTTAAAATCAGCATTTTATGCCCACGACGTGATCGCTCAACTTGCTTAAGTGGCTCAGTTACAATAGCTTGCAACCTTTCTCGAAGAATTGCCAAGCTCCACCGTCAACCCTCGTCACTATGAGCAATAAACCCTGCATCCTTCTAGCCTTCCGAGCATCTATAAGATAACTTGACAACGCCACACTCAAGCCCTAGCATATGCTTCGAGCGTGGCCTAGCGGCACAACGACATTACCCGGCACCAGATCTTGGAGGAAGCAAGCAATGAGTAAGATTATCGGAATTGACCTCGGCACGACCAACTCGGTCGTCGCCGTGATGCAGGGCGGCGAACCCGTCGTAATCCCTAACCAGGAAGGCGCTCGAACCACGCCTTCGGTTGTAGCGATCACCAAGGGCAACGAACGCCTGGTAGGACAAGTAGCAAAGCGCCAAGCGGTAACGAATCCCGAGAACACCGTGTATTCGATCAAGCGCTTCATGGGCCGCCGTTTTGACGAAGTCGGCGAGGAAACCCGCCGCGTACCTTATAAGGTAGTCAAAGGGCCGCACGATGACGCCCGCGTGGACATTTTGGGCAAAAGCTACAGCCCGCCCGAAATTTCCGCGATGATTCTCGGCAAATTGAAGTCCGCCGCGGAAGATTTTCTCGGTGAGAAGGTCACCAAAGCGGTGATCACCGTTCCCGCGTATTTCAATGACGCGCAGCGGCAGGCCACCAAACAAGCCGGCGAAATTGCGGGCCTGGAAGTCGTCCGCATCATCAACGAACCCACCGCCGCTGCTTTGGCCTACGGCCTCGAAAAGAAGAGCGACGAAACCATCGCGGTCTACGACTTGGGCGGCGGTACGTTTGACATCTCCGTTCTCGAAGTCGGCGCCGGCGTGGTCGAAGTGAAATCCACCAACGGCGACACCCACCTCGGCGGTGACGACGTTGACCAGAAAATCGTGGACTGGCTCATCGACGAATTCAAAAAGGAAAACAGCATCGATCTCAGCAAAGACCGCATGGCTCTGCAACGCCTGAAGGACGCCGCGGAAAAGGCAAAAATCGAACTCTCGCAAATGATGGAAACGGAAATCAATCTTCCCTTCCTCACTGCCGGAGCGGCTGGCCCGATCCACTTTGAAAAGAAACTGACCCGCACTCGCCTCGAGCAATTAATGGGCGATCTGTTGGATCGTTCGATGAAACCTGTGAAGCAGGCACTCGAAGACGCCAAGATGTCGCCAAGCGACATTCAGGAAGTTGTGATGGTCGGCGGTTCCACGCGTATTCCGAAAGTGCAGCAACTGGTTCGCCAGTTCTTCGGCGAAAAGGAATTGCACAAGGGCGTGAATCCGGACGAAGTCGTGGCGGTAGGCGCGGCGATTCAAGGCGCAGTGCTGGCCGGAGAAGTGAAAGATATTCTCTTGCTGGACGTAACGCCTCTTTCGCTCGGCGTGGAAACTCTGGGCGGCGTAATGACCGTGCAGATTCCGCGCAACACCACCATCCCGACGCGCAAAGTGGAAACCTACTCCACCGCTTCGGACAATCAGCCTGGCGTGGAAATCAAGGTGCTCCAGGGCGAACGCAAATTCGCCAGCGACAATCGCAGCATCGGCACTTTTAAGCTGGACGGAATTCCGCCAGCTCCGCGCGGCACGCCGCAAATCGAAGTGACCTTTGACATCGACGCCAACGGCATTCTTAACGTCAGCGCCAAGGATAAGGCCACCAACAAGGAACAGAAGATCACCATCACCGCGTCCAGCGGGCTCTCGAAAGAAGAAGCCGAGAAGATGCGCGTCGACGCCGAAGCGCACAGCGAAGACGACCGCCGCAGGATGGAAGAAGTCGAGGCGCGCAATCGCCTGGACGGCATCTTGTACCAGTCGGAAAAGATGGTGAAAGAGAATCGCGAGAAGATCGAAGCCGGCGACCTGAAGTCCGTCGAAGACGCGATCGAAGACGCGAGAAAAGCCATCACCGAAGGCGGCGTAGCTCGGCTGCGCTCCGCCACCGAGAACCTGGAAAAGTCGCTGCATAAAGTTGCCGAAGTTTTGTACAAGGCCAACGAAGCAGCGGCCGGCGCGGCCGCAGGTGCCGGTGCGGGTTCCGCACCAAGCGGCGAAGCCGGCGGCGCACCTCAAGGCAAAAAGCCTGAGGACGTGATCGACGCCGAATACGTCGACGTAGACGACAAAAAAGCCCCCAACTAAGGGCAAAAGTCCGAGAGGGGCGTCGCGATCAAATCGCGTCGCCCCTCTCGGCAATTTTTTTGATGTGCCTTATGTAGGTGCCGGACTTTACGCTTGCCCCGAGGAACGAAGGTCCGGCAAATTCTGCATGGGACAAGGGTTATGTAGGTGCCGGACTTTAGTCCGGCCAGCTGTAACAAGGCCACGCATCGAGCACTCACAGGGGCCACGCATTCAGCATTAGCAAAAGAAAATGCCAACGACCAGCAAACAAGATTATTACGAGCTCCTCGGCGTCGGCCGCAAAGCCACCGCCAAAGATATTCGCACCTCTTTCCGCAAGCTCGCCCGCAAATATCACCCCGATCTGAATCCCGGCGACAAATCTTCCGAAGAAAAGTTTAAGCAGCTGCAGGAAGCCTACGACGTTCTCAGCGACGCAAAAAAGCGCGCTGTTTACGACCAGTACGGTTTTTACAGCGACAACGTACCCGCTGGCGGTTCCCCCGGTTACGGTTACAGCGGCGGAAATCCGGACGAACACGCCGACATAAATTTCGATTTCAACGGCTTCGATTTCGGCGGCAACCAGGGCGGCAACTCCAGCTCTGGTTCTGGCACCGGCACGGGGAGCTTCCGCGACCTCTTCAGCCAGTTTTTCCGTGGCGGTCAGGCTGGCGGCACCATGGAGCCGGAGCATCAACCCGGCGGCGATCTCGAATATCAAATTGAAATCAGTTTCTGGGACGCCGTCCGCGGAGCCACCAAAAAAATCCAGATCACCCGCATGGAAACGTGCGAGACGTGCCACGGCACTGGCGCGCAGGGCCAGGCGCAAACCTGCACCACCTGCGGCGGCACGGGAAGCGTTCAGCAAACGGCCGGCAAAATGAAATTCAATGTGCCCTGCACGCGCTGCGGCGGCACGGGAAAAATCCGCACTGCCTGCCGCACTTGCGGCGGCGAAGGCCGCGTCCGCAAAACCGAAACGATCGAGGTCCGCATTCCCGCCGGTCTCGCCAACGGCGGCCGCGTTCGCGTCCCCGGCAAAGGCAATGCTGGCACCATGGGCGCTCCCGCCGGAGATTTGTATCTCCGCGTGGAAGTAAAGCCCCACGAATTTTTCGAGCGCCGCGGCGACGATTTGTACACGCGCATCCCGGTAAAAGTCACGGAAGCCACGCTCGGCGCAAAAATCGAAGTCCCCACGATCGATGGCCGCTCGCTGGTCCGCATTCCGCCCGGCACGGACAGCGGCAAAACTCTGCGCCTCAAAGAAAAAGGCGTCCCCAGCGTCCGCAACGGCGCGCGCGGCGACCAATACGTAGAAATCCAGGTAGTAGTCCCGCAACCAACGGACGAGCGCGTCCGCACGTTGATGAAGGATCTCGAAGCGGTAGTTCCCGAAGATCCGCGCAAAGATCTCTTCGCGAAAGCAGGCGTTTGATGACCGCCTTTAGTAGCACAGGCATTCCTGCCTGTGCAGCATTTGTGGCACAGCCAATCCTGGCTGTGCGCAGCGAAGGTTTAAGTAGCACAGACTTCAGTCTGTGCAGCGTAAGACGAGAAGCAACTCGATCGGAGCTGCCGAAGTCTTAAGAATTTAAGTTTTTAGTTTTTGGTAAAAAAGCAATGCCCGTAAAAACCAAAAAACGCGCCAAAGCCGGCTACATGATCAGCGCCGTAGCCGAACTATATAAACTCCATCCGCAAACCCTCCGCCTCTACGAGCGCGTCGGCCTACTAAAGCCCTCCCGCTCCCAAGGCAACACCCGTCTCTACACCGACGACGATCTAGAACGCCTCGACGTAATCCTAACCCTGGCTCGCGACATGGGCGTAAACCTTGCCGGCATAGAAATCATCCTCAACATGCGCGAAAAAATGGTAGAAATGGAAAAACAAATGGGCGAATTCGCCCAAGTAGTCCAACAAGAACTATCCAGAGTAGCCTCGCGCACCCCGAGCTACGCCGACCGCCACGCCATAGTTCGCGCCGTCCCCAGAGCTGTCCGCCCCCTCCGCGAAGTCTAAGCATCCTCGAGTTATCCACACCCCACGACAGTTGCCGCGCCGCCGCCACCCTCGTATGCTGTTCAGTCGTACGCCGCCGATTTTGTGCGGCCACCTGCGTACGCGGTCGCCTTTGACTTTGTAGGCGCCAGCATGCTTCGCCCTCTCGGCAAGCTCGCTCCCGATTGGGTTATATAGCGGCCGGGCTTTAGTCCCAGCGATTTTCGAATTTTTCTGACCAACGAAATAGCCGGGACTAAAGCCCGGCCGCTACAAAATCAAAAACAGCATCACGTTCAAAGGCCAGAACCATGCCGATCGACGATTGCTTACTGTGCCGCGGTACAGGCTGGCAAATGCTCCCGCGCCCAGACGGCGCCGGCCTCGCCGCCGTCCCCTGCGATTGCGGCATGATGGAACGCGCCGGGCGCGTAATCGAACGCGCTCGCGTCCCCAAGCGCTACGAACATTGCGATTTCGAAAGCTACAGTACCGACGTCGGCGCGACGCCCGCACAAACGCAATCGCTGAAAAACGCGATGAACGTCACAAAAGGCTTCGTACAGAATTATCCAATGTCCGCCGAAAAGGGATTGCTGCTCACGGGCGCATCGGGCGTCGGCAAAACGCATCTGGCCGTCGCAGCGCTGAAGGAACTAATCGCGCGCGGACACGCCGGCCTCTTCTGCGACTACCGCGAACTGCTCAAGGAAATTCAGTCCAGCTACAATCCCTCCAGCGAATCCACGGAGATGAGCATTCTCGAGCCGGTGCGCACCGTGGAAATCCTGGTGATGGACGATTTGGGTGCCAGCAAACCCTCCGCATGGGTGCTGGACATCATCGGCCTGGTCCTCAACGCTCGCTACAACGAAAAGCGCGTCACCATCCTGACCACCAACTATTTCGACGAGCCCGATGGCCCGCTCGAAGCGATCAAAGGTCCCGACGGCAAACGCTTCTCCGCCCGCGAAGACACCATCGCCGATCGCATAGGAGCCCGCATGCGTTCCCGCCTCTTCGAAATGTGCCGCACCGTAAACGTAGACGCACCCGACTTCCGCCGCGAAGTCCGCCAATCCGGCCGCGCCGGCGCACGATAACACCAGTGTGTGTGTTCGCCGCCGGACACTCAAAGGTTTCTGAGGTGCACCAGAATGGCTAAAGATGAAATTAATGAGCGGACATTCGCGAATATAGTGCTTTCGGAATTCCCGCAACTATGCGATGCCTTTCGTGAATGGGAAGGCTTATGCCATCTGCAGATGATGGAGTTTCGACTTTTTACTCTGGAGGCCGCGAAAAACGGCGACTGGACAACTGTAGCTAAAAGTCTGAAGGTTGCCGATAAGTTGATGCGTCATGGCGATGCTAGAGTCAAAAACTCAACTTACGTGAGCTATCTTGAACATTTCCCACGCCAAGGCGAGATTCACTCTCGTCTGCGTCAGATGATGACTACTGAATTGCGCCAAGCCTGGGATGACATTCTGGGTTATCTAGAACAGTTGCTTGGCAAGGATAATTTCGATGGACGAGTCGACCAGGATTCAAGTCGCTAGATGCCTTGAGGTTTTAGCGAATCAGGAAACTTGGAATCCCGAAATTTGGCAGCGCTGCTATGACCTAGTCGGAGCCAATTTAGATAGCCCGTTGGTCGCGTACGTCTACGATGACGTCATTCACTACTCGGGACTATTTCAGTCGCGAAATATCTTTGGCTTTCGAGTCAAACCAAACCGCGGTGAGTTGGCTGATTATCGGCAGGAATTTCGAGATGTCTCGTCCGCCTTACGAGACTCAATTTCGCTGGGTGAAGCGAAACGAAAGTATAGGCTGTGAAATTCCAAGGTGGTAGGAAACCGCATCCCGAATCACGGCTTTGGATTCCTCAAGCGAATCCGCTTCGGTAAACATCGCATGCCCAAGCGCACGAGCCTCGTACCCGCCTTCCGGCGACTTCTGAACCGAGAAGATAATTTCGCTTTGCGGCATAACTAAATTATACGCCACGAGAATCGCAACGCGTTAGCACCGCGCTTGCAGCGCCCCTTCATTGACACAACCTTTATGCGGCTTGTATCATTCGTAGGCTGTATGCGTTACGAACGCCCGCAGCAGTTCGTCCCAGAGGGCCGCTAAGAGAATAATGTCGGGCTGGCCGCCAAACGGCCGTCTCGCTGGTAATCGCTGAGCGGTTCACCTCCTTGCAATACACCCCCAAAGGGCAGCAGCAAGGAATTCCATTCGACTAAACAGGGATACATATCCCGGAGGCAACAACCATGTTTGACCATGACAACCAGACCGCGGCCGCGGCCGCACCGGTGAACGATGAGAACACAGCAACAAATCAGGAGAGCGAAGGTCACGCCGTAGATCAGGTAGCATCGCAAGAAACGGCCAAAGAAACTTCTGCAGCCGCAACCGAAGCTACTTCGCATCAAACTTCGCCGGAAGCGGGGCACGCCATCCCCGCAGCGAGCAGCGACGCAGAAAAATCCGAAGCGCACGCCCAAGCCGAAGCTCACTCCGCCACCAAAGCGGCGGAGAACGAATCGTCCAGCGATGCGGACGAAGCAGCCGGGTCTGAAGAAATGAGCAAGCTGATGGAGCAGTACGACGAAAAGCAGGAAGCTGCCGCGTCGAAAGAAGTGATCGAAGTCACCGTAGTGGCCTACACCGAGCACGGAGTAGTAGTAGACCTCGGCGGCAAGACTGAAGGCTTGATTCCCGCGGCAGAATTCTCCGAGACGGAAATTCCACGCCCCGAGCCCAACAGCAAAATTGAAGTGCAGCGCACTGGCGAGCACAAAGACGGCTACGCCATCGTCTCCTATCAAAAGGTTCTGCGCCGCAAAACCTGGGAAAAACTGGACGCCGCATTCAAAGCCAAAGAAACCATCAACGGCAAAGTGGTCGACCGCATCAAGGGCGGCCTCGTCGTCGATGTCCTCGGCGTGCGCGCGTTTCTCCCCGGCTCGCAATACGATCTGCGCCCCACCGCAAATCTCGATGATTTGAACGGGAAGGAATTTCCCGTACGTATCACCAAGCTAAATCGCCGCCGCGGCAACATCGTAGTCAGCCGGCGCGCGCTGCTCGAAGAAGAGCTGCAATCGAAGCGCGGTGAACTCCTCGAATCGCTCCACGAAGGCCAGAAAGTTCACGGCTTCGTAAAGAACGTCACCGAATACGGCGCGTTCGTAGACATCGGCGGCATCGATGGCTTGCTGCACCTCACCGACCTCAGCTGGGGCCGCGTCAAGCATCCTTCCGACGTAGTAAAACCGGATCAGGAACTCGACGTCGTAATCCTCAAGTTTGACAAGGAAAAGCAGCGCGTCTCGCTCGGCCTGAAGCAATTGATGCCCGATCCCTGGGTAAACGCTTCCGAGAAATATCCCGCCGGCGGAAAAGTAAAAGGCAAAGTGGTCGGCGTAGTCGACTACGGCGTCTTCGTCGAGCTCGAGCAGGGCATCGAAGGCCTGGTGCACGTCTCCGAACTCAGCTGGACCAAAAAAGTTCAGCACCCCTCGAAGATCGTCAAAGTCGGCGACGAAGTGGACGTCGTCGTCCTGGACATCAAGCCCAGCGATCGCCGCGTCTCTCTCGGCATCAAGCAAGCGCAACCCGATCCCTGGCTGCTCACCGCGGAGAAATATCCCGTGGGCACCGTGGTCACCGGAAAAGTCCGCAACATCGCGGAATTCGGCGCCTTCATCGAACTCGAAGACGGCTTCGATGGCCTCGTCCACGTCAGCGACGTCAGCTGGACCGAGCGCATCAAAAATCCGCATGAGGTCTTCAAAAAGGGCGAAGAAGTCACCGCCAAAGTTTTGAAGATCGATCCGGAAAATCGCCGCGTCTCGCTGGGCATCAAACAAGTCAACGACGTCTTCGGCGAATGGCTGAAGACCCACAAAGTCGGCGACGTGGTGAAGGGCAAAGTTTCGCGTATCGCCACCTTCGGCGCTTTCGTCGACGTCGGCGAAAACATCGAAGCGCTTTGCCACAACACGGAAATCGAAGAACGCAAACGCCGCGACGACAGCGCCTCCTCCTTCCGCCCGAGCACTGGTCCGTTGAAGAGCGCCGGTCCGCTCGAGCCGGGCAAAGAGTACGACTTCAAAATCATCAAAATCAGCGCGGACACGCGCCGCATCGGTCTCAGTTACCGCGCCGCGGTCAAGCAGATCGAACGCCGCGAAATCGATCAGTACAAACAGACCACCAAGTCCTCTTCGACCGCTACGCTCGGCGACGTAATGCGCGCCAAGCTGCAGTCGGCAAAATAAGCTCGCTCCAGCCGGACTTTGCCCTGCGGTTTGCTGAATGGTTCGCAGGCAAAGTTCGGCTGCATATTTTCGTTTACCTGCAGGCTGTTTTAATGATACGAAGGTGGGCACCGCAGGGGTGGCTGCCCTTCTAAACCGTTCCAGTTCAGGCAGCTACGGTGCCAATGAATACCAGGTGCAATCAGGCAGCAGCGCTGAATAGCGGCATCACGGACCACGACGACGAGGCAGAGGGACGATGACCAAGCAACCGACTTTGACGAAGGCCGACTTGATTGCGGAAGTCGAACGCATCACCGAACTCAAGCGCACCGACTCCGAAACTATCGTGGAGACCATCTTCGAAAATATTATTCAAGCTCTGCAGAAGGGCGACAAAATAGAAATTCGCGGCTTCGGCAGTTTCCGCACGCGCGACCGCCGCGGCCGCGTCGGCCGCAATCCCAAAACCGGCGCCAAAGTGGACGTCCCCGCCAAAAAAATCCCCTTCTTCAAGCCCAGCAAAGAACTAAAAGACTTCGTAAACAATAGCAACGGCGACGCCGCCGCGTAGAGCCTTTGTAGCGGCCGCCTTCTGAGGCGGACGCCTTCTGCAACAACTCCCAGGCGTAATCATTTGGCGCCACCTGTAGCGCAGGGCGACTGCCTCTGAGTCCTGCGGCTTTCCCCTCCGTGCCCTCACACCACAACATGCGATATTCTGTACTGACGAAAATGCGCCCGGAGGCGCACCCGCACACATGGACTATCTCTGGACCCCCTGGCGCTACCAATACATCGCCCAAGTCACCAGCGGCCGCCAGCCAGACTGCGTCTTCTGCGACGCCCTCGCGCAAAACAACGACGCCGCCACGTTAATCGTCCTGCGCGGCAGAAAATGTTTCGTCATCCTCAATCGCTACCCCTACACTTCCGGCCACGCCATGGTCGTCCCCTACGCCCACGTCGCCGAACTCGATCGCTGCGACGCCGAAACCACCACCGAAATGATGGAGCTAGCCAAGCGCCTGGAAGTCGCCCTGAGAACACTCTACAAACCCGACGGCACCAATCTCGGCATGAATCTCGGCAAAGCCGCAGGGGCTGGCGTCACCGGCCACCTCCACCTCCACGTCCTCCCGCGCTGGTTCGGCGACACCAATTTTATGACCGTAGTCGGCGAAGCCCGCGTGCATCCCGAAGATCTATCCCAAACCTATCAACGTTTGCACGCCGCTCTAACCGCGCCCATCACCGCTCCGGTAACCACCGCGCCCGCCGCCGGCCAAGTCATTCTCGGAGACGCGAAGTGAATTTCGAACTCACCGAAGAACAACAACTCCTCCAAAAAAGTGTAAGAGAATTCGCCGAAGCCGAAGTCCGCCCTCGCGCCAAAGAACTCGACGAAACCGGCCACTTCCCCCGCGATCTTTTCGCGAAAGCCGCCGAACTCGGCCTCACCGGTATCGCCGTCCCCGAATCGGATGGCGGCGCAGGCTTCGATCACATCGCCTACACCATCGTCATCGAAGAAGTTTCCCGCTGCTGCGCCTCCACCGGAGTGATTCTCTCCGTGCAAAATTCCCTGTACGGCGCGCCCGTTCAGCATTACGGCACGCCCGAACAAAAAGCCAAATTCCTCGCGCCCTACGCCCGCGGAGAAAAAATTGGCTGCTTCGCGCTCACTGAGCCGCAAGCTGGCTCCAACGCTTCCGCCCTGCAAACCAAAGCGGTGCGCAACGGCGACGCTTACGTCATCAACGGCACCAAGGCCTGGATCACCTGCGGAGGCGCAGCCGACGCCGTCGTCGTCTTCGTCAACACCGATCCCAGCAAAGGCGAAAAAGGCATCACCACGCTAATCGTCGAGCGCGGCACTCCGGGGTTCAAGGTCGGCAAAGAAGAAAAGAAGTTAGGCATCAGCGCCACCGCTTGCAGCGAATTAATTTTCAGCGATTGCGCCGTTCCCATCGCCAATCGCCTCGGCAACGAAGGCGAGGGCTACAAAGTCGCGCTCTCCACGCTCGACGGCGGCCGCATCGGCATCGCCGCACAAGCCACCGGAATCGCCCAAGGCGCCTTCGAAGCCGCGCTGAGATATGCGCAAGAGCGCGTAGCCTTTGGCGGCACCATCAGCCAATTCCAGGCCATCCAGTTCATGCTCGCGGACATGGCCACCGAACTCGACGCCGCCCGCCTGCTCAATCGCAAAGCCGCCTGGAAACAGGATACCGGCGCGCGCTTCAGCATGGACGCCGCTATCGCCAAACTTTTCGCCAGCGAAATGGCCACCCGCGTCACCCACAAAGCCATCCAGATCCACGGCGGCAACGGCTACAGCCGCGAATACCCCGTCGAGCGCAACTACCGCGACGCCCGCATCACCGAAATCTACGAAGGCACCAGCGAAATCCAGCGCCTCGTAATCTCCTCCTGGGTTTTGAAGGGCTAGCAACTCATCGACGACTGTCATTCCGAGCGGAGCGAGGAATCCGCTTGTATGCGCCCAGCCACCCTCCACGACCTCTGAGACCTCAAGACATGGATCAATCCACCGAAACGACTACGATCTACATCAGGCTCCTAAAAGAGGCCACCACATGTTCGCGCCCGACTCAAGCCGTGGCCATGCCAGATGGAAGCTACGAAGTCTGCGCGACGCCTGATTACGATCCCACAGATGAAATCTGGGAATTTGTGCCGGGTTCGAGGGTTTTATGCACATCTGTTGAGGGCCCGTCCGGACTTCATCTTCTAGCCGTAACGGATGTGACTGATAAACTTCCGCATTTCCATGATGGCTACTTCGACGGTTTATGGCTCGGGCCAGACAAACTGGTTCATGTGTTTCTTACCTCGGTCGATCGAAAGTCTTTCATCCTTGAACTGGAAGGCGTGAAGAGGTTGGCCCTCACAGACGTCAGACAGGGGAATATTATTTTGGACTTGGCATTACGACGCGCAGACGAGTTGACGACGACCGACATGCAAAACGCATTCGGAATCGATGCTGGTTCTCCGCAAGTTTCCAAAGCATTGGCGGCCGCCAAAGAGGAACAACTTCAAGTGCTGGAAATCAACCCTTCGTATGGAGCCGCAGGCACTATTTTGTTCAAAACTTGGAAGCTAATCTCGCGTCCGCCGCAACCGTCAGCACTCCTGTCTCAAGAAGGGTTTTGAAGGGTCAACGCCGGGAAACTGTGCCATGATTTGAGCGAATTGAGCGATGAAGAATGTAAAGCCATGTTGCGCCGTCATTTTCACGTTGTCTGTGACCCTAGCTTTCTCAAACTATGGTTCCTTCGCCGCAGTTCAAGCTCCATCAGCCTCGCCCGACTACCATCCGCTTGTCGAGATCCAGAACGAGGAGCTCGCCGCTGCTCGCAGTCACTTTAAGACTAATATCCTGCGTTACGGGCCGCCGCCGTCCGAATGGGATGACCTAAAAACCCCTCAAGACGCTCATGAAATTACGTACAAGTCCGGAAATCTACGATTAAAAGCTTGGATTAACGATTTCTCTTCAGGTCAAACAAACAAGCATCCCGCAGTTTTGTTTTTACACGGAGGCTTTGACCTTGATACCGAAACATGGATGTCTGCGAAGCCTTTTAGAGATGCCGGCTTTGTTGTTATGACTCCCACCATGCGCGGAGAGAACGGTCAGCACGGAAGATTCACCATGTACTACGATGAAGTCGACGATGTGATTCAAGCAGCCGAATTTCTTCGAAGCCAACCATTTGTCGATGCCACGCATGTATTTGTTACAGGTCACAGCGTCGGAGGTACGCTCACATTATTGGCCGCCGAGTTGTATCCACATTTCGCCGCAGCTGCATCGATCTCCGGCTCGCCGGATCAAGCTCTGTATCTGAAGTTAGCCAAAGGCGCGAGTCGAAACGCTCCTTTCAATCTCGATGACCCTCGGGAAATTCAGCTCCGATCACCGCTATCGTACGCCGCAAGCATGAAGTGCCCTGTACGACTCTTCTACGGAACCGATGAAAAGTACTTCCAATTCACAGCGCCGCGCACTGCTGAAATTGCCCGCGCTCGAGGGATCGATGCACAGGCAGTGGCCGTCGAAGGGGATCACGGCTCAAACGAGCCCGCATCGATCCGGCTGGCACTAAAGTTCTTTCAGCAACACCTGCGGTGAGCAGGGGAGCTGCGTTCATTCGTAGTATTCTGAACATGTGCTGGGGCTTGAAAACGAAATCCAATTTGATCCTGCGATTGCCGAATATTTCTTTCGCCAGTTGCCCGCGCGGCCAGCGGTCTGTGCAATTGAACCGCGCGACGCAGACGCCCAGCCATTTCTGATCCGTACGCAAAATCTAAAAAATCGCCTGCAGCGCATGCTCGGGCCGGACGATCCGTCCAGCAAGCGCCTTAATCTTCGCGAATTCGCAAAAGCCGTCCGTTTCCGCATCACCGGTTCGCGCTTCGAGCAGACGCTCACCTTTTATCAAAACGCCAAGCTCTCGCATCCCGGCCGCTATCGCGATTTGCTGCGCATGCGTCCGCCTGCGGTCCTCAAGGTGAATCTAAAAAATGCCTACCCACGCTGCTTTGTCACCCGCCGCATCCCGACCAATGCCGAAGGCGTGCCTATCGCCGGCGCTTACTACGGCCCGTTCAAAAAGCGCAAAGTGGCCGAACGCTTCGCCGAAGGCGTCCTCGATTTTTTCAAAGTACGCCGCTGCCAAATAAAAATTCGCCGCGACCCCACCTTCCCCGGCTGCCTCTACTCCGAAATGAAAATGTGTCTCGCGCCATGTTTCGCCGGTTGCTCCAAAGAAGAATACGGCGCCGAAGTCCACAAACTCGTAAATTTTCTAGACACCGGCGGCAACTCCCTGCGCGAGGCTCTCGAAAAGGAACGCGAGCAAGCCAGCGAAGATCTCGACTTCGAAAAAGCCAACGTCCTCCACAAACGCCTGGAAAAACTAGATGGCGCGCTACGCAGCGGCCCCGAACTGGCCCGCAAAGTCAGCGACATCGACGCCGTAATCCTCCAGCGCGCCGCCGAAGACCAAACCATCGCCGCCTTCGCCGTCCGCCACGGCTTCCTAGACGAAGACCCGCTAATCGTCCGCTTCGCCGAAATGGCCACCAACCCCAAATCCGCCGAACAACTCTTCCGCGACTATCTCGAGCCACCTATAAACCCCAGTGTTGTAGGGGCACGGCATGCCGTGCCCGCAACTGATGCCGCACCGCCCAACAAACCGCCCGTCGGCAAATTCGACCTCAGCGAACACCTCTGGCTCCTGGCCCGCTGGTACTACTCCAACGACCGCGAAGGCGAAATCTTTTTTCACACCGAAAGTGATCGCCAACCCGGCTGGCCGTATCGCCGCATCCTGCGCGCCTGTTCTCGATTGCTGGCGCCTCCCACCGAACCGGAGAAAAAAATCGAAGCGCCGCCAACGCCAATCGCCGCTCCAAATTCGCCAGCCGCAGAAGAATCCGTGGAAACCAACCCATCACAAGGCCGTCTTTTCGATAAGCCATCCAACGAAGGAGCCACATGAGCGCAACCGATTTAAACGGCGCCACTAAAGAAGGCACCGCGCGTTACGCCGCAAAATTTCCCAAAGCGCCGCAAGGACATTTTCGCGACTCCCATCGCCTCAACATGTCTTCGCTCGGCATGGGCACCTATCTCGGCCAACCCGATCCCAAAACCGACGAAAGTTACACCGCGTCCGCCGTCCTCGCCGGCGAAAGCGGCATCAACGTCTTCGACGCCGCGATCAACTACCGCTTCCAGCGCAGCGAACGCAGCATCGGCGCCGCACTGAAACAACTCGCCGCCAAAGGTTTCTCGCGCGATGAGTTCGTCCTCTGCACCAAGGGCGGCTTCCTCACTCCTGACGGCGCCATGCCCGCCGACGCCAACGATTATTTCTTTCGCGAATACATCCAGCCGGGAATTTTCACCGCCAAGGATTTAGTCGGCGGCGGCCACTGCATGACTCCAAAATTCCTGAAAAACCAAATCGGCCGCAGCCTCAAAAATCTCGGCGTCAGCTGCATCGATATCTACTACCTCCACAATCCCGAAACCCAACTCTCCGAAGTCCCCAAAGAAGCTTTTCTCGAACGCGTCCGCGCCGCATTTGAATTTCTGGAATCTGCCGTAGACGCTGGAGAAATCTCCTACTACGGCATGGCCACCTGGAACGGATTCCGCGAAGACGCCACCGCTCCCGGCGCCATGCAGCTGGCGGAAATCGCGCAGATAGCCCAGGAAATCGCCGGCGGCCGCCACCACTTCCGTTTCGTGCAACTCCCCTTCAACCTTGGCATGACCGAAGCCCTAACCCTCGGCAATCAACTCGTCGGCAAAACGAAACGCACGGTAATGGAAGCCGCGAGCGACTTGGACATCTCCCTAATCGCCAGCGCTTCCCTCCTTCAAGGCCAAGTAGCAAAAAACCTTCCACCGTTCGTAGCCGAAGCCCTAGGTCTAGCCAACGACGCCGAACGCGCCCTCCAATTCGTCCGCTCGAGCCCAGGAATCACCACCGCGTTGGTCGGCATGTCCAGGCCAACTCATGTGGAAGCGAACACGAAGCTGGTCAACATCCCGCCAGCCACCGAAGACCAATTCACCAACCTCTTCGCCCGCGGCAACTCCGCCTAATTTGGAGTGCGGCGGTTTATCCTGAGCGCTGTGCGCGAAGGGCTTGACGCCGCTTTGCCGTTGCTTTTGTAGGCGCCGGACTTTAGTCCGGCCCACTGATCCGAAACGCCTCCCAAATGATCAAATTACCCGAAACATCGTTCAACGCAAATTCGTGCCACATCACAACTCCTCCGCTTCAATCACCGGCGTCAGCCAATGAGTAATCGCTCGGTCCACTTGATCCAGCTTCCCTACAAAAAAATGATCCGCACCCGGCACATCCACCAACAAGTTTTCTCCAGGCAGGGTCCCAAACAGCTCGCGCACTACGCTCAACGCCCCATGCTCGTCATGCTCGCCATGCACGAACAATTTCGGCTTAGCGCATTCTCGCAAAAAAGAAAAATCCGTGTTGTTCACCGGAATCCCTAAGCCAATCAAGCGCACCACGCGATCATCCTCGCAACCAACTCGCAACCCCACCATCGACCCAAAGCTGAATCCCGCCACCACCAATTCGGCATCCGGAAATTCCTCGTGCAAAAAATCCAAGGCGGCCCGTACATCCCCGCGTTCGCCGATTCCACGATCGTGCTGCCCCGCGCTCAATCCCGTGCCGCGAAAATTAAATCGCAGCACCGGCATACCCAGAGCGCTCAGCGATTTCGTCGCCTGGTACACCACTTTGTTGTGCATGGTGCCGCCAAAAAGCGGGTGCGGATGGCAAACCACCGCTGCAAACGGCGACGTGTGACCAGAAGGAGGCGTCCAGAGGATCGCTTCGAGTTGCCCGGCTGGCCCCGACAAAAATAAGCTTCGCGAATCGTGCGGCATGTTCATGGAATTTTGGCCCGATCTGGCAGAAGCGTATCCGGGTTGGTCGAATGCGTTAAGCGTCCATTGAAACTCAACGTTTGCGGTTCCATAGAAGTGTATCGTATGCGCGCCAGGAGCCGGAGCCACCAAAACACCATCCCAGCAGGCGATATCGCTGTTCTTGCTGATAAATAAGTACCTACGTCCGTTACTGAAAGCTCGTACTAGGACATAATTGTTCGATTTTCGCGTTGCAGTTCGCCAAAGCCGATGTTACGTTTCAGCCATACTTTCGCATACTTTCCCAGGGGGATTATGAGTACCGGAGCGGAGCGCCGCGAGGCCCGACGATTCACCATGACCCTTCCCTTGCAAGTGCTTTCCGGGAAAGACTCCGGAGTGCGCACGGAGACCCGGGACGTCAGTTATCGGGGACTGTATTTTTTTTCCGAACAGCCTTTCCGCGCCGGCAGCCCGATCGAGTTTGTGATTACCCTTCCCGAAGACGTTACCGGCGGCGACGTAAAAATCCGCTGCCAAGGCGAAATTGTCCGCATCGATCCCGGTAGCAACGGCCGCGTAGGCGTGGCCGCGAAAATCGCTCATTACGAATTTGTTCCCACCGCTTCCGCGGCCTAGTCCGCTGCCTTCAGTAGCACAGGCATTCCTGCCTGTGCGCGGTTAAGCCACGCCGACTAATCCTCCGATTACCTACACTTTCACCAAGCTTTGGTTTGGGTGTAGCTGTTGCATCGCGCAGCACCTCCACGAGTACAATGTTTGTTTGACGGCGTGCGCGATGCATTTGCGCATTGCCGCAACGGGAGGACGGCATGTACCACTACGACGCAAAACTTGCGCTGGAAGAATTGCAAGAGGATGCCTTGCTGCCTCATCCCGTAAAATTGCGCGACATGATTCTGCGCACGCAGCTTGGACCTGAAGAAGCCAAGTTGCTAAACCACGATTTCCAGGAATATCTGACGCGGTTTGGTGAGCTGCAACAAACCGCGAAAGTCGTTCTGGAAAGGCTCGCCGCCGGCCAGCGCAAATCGACATAACGCTCACACCTACTTTCGCCGATGACTCGCGAATGAGCGCAAACATGACGCGCCGCTGGTAGACTAATTCCTTAAACATAATTCGCCTAAAACAAAGACGACAAGCCATTCATGCGAAGAAATACAGTCCTGATCGATGCCGACGATACGTTGTGGGAGAACAACGTATTCTTTGAAAACCTGATCGAAGATTTCATAACCTTGGTGGAGCCGTGCGGCTACGCGCGAGCCTACATTCGCCACATTCTCAACGAGACGGAGCGAAAAAATATCCGCCAGTATGGATATGGGGTGCGCAGCTTCGGCCGCTCGCTGGAAGAGACCTACCTGAAGCTGGCGGACCAGATGGCCAAGCGCGAAACGCTGGCGCTGATTCACGAACGCGTGGTGGACCTCGAACGGACGCCACCGAAAATTCTGGACGGCGTGCCGGAAACTTTGGCCTATTTGACGCAACGCCATCGCTTGATTCTTTTTACCAAGGGCGAACCAGCGGAGCAGGCTGCGAAAGTGGAACGCTCCGGCTTGCAGGGTTTTTTTGAGTTCATCGAAATCGTTCCGGAAAAAGATACCGAGACGTATTCGAGCTTGGTAAAAAAACACAAAATCGTGAAATCGCTCGGCTGGATGATTGGTAACAGTCCGCGCAGCGATATCAATCCCGCGATGAAAATTGGCCTGAATGCTGTTTATGTGCCGCACCAGCATACTTGGCACATGGAGCATGAGCCGGTGATCGCCGGCTCCGGAAAATTGATCATTTTGCCCGCCTTCCGCGAATTGCGTTCGCATTTTTAATCGCGCGACGATTATGTAGGCGCCGGACTTTAGCTTGCCCTGAGAAACGAAGGGTCCGGCTGGTCGAGCCGACGTGGCATGCGTACCAAAAATGGTTGTGACATTGGTCGGTTTTTCCGATCAATCTGCCGGACTAAAGTCCGGCACCTACATAACCCTTCTGCCCAAATTGGCCGTTGCGTACACTCGCGACTGGCCTAGGCTTACGGAACGTACTTGCTTGCTTGGAAGGAGAATCGCTGATGGCCTCCGTTGCTACGCTTCCCCGAACTGACTGGCGCAAAGAATGGTTTGAAATTGAAGATGCGGTGTACCTCAACACCGCGATGCAATCCGCCATGCCGAAGGTGGCGGTGCGCGCGGTGCAGGAAGCTATTGAAGGGAAAAAATATCCGCATCGCATGTCGCAAGTGGCGCACTTCGAAGTGCCGGTGCGCGTCCGCGCCGCTATCGCGGAATTGATTGGAGCGCAGCCGGAAGATATTGCGCTGACCACCGGCGCCAGCTCAGGGATGGTGGCGCTGGCGTACGGAATCGCCTGGAAGCCGGGAGACGAAATCGTTACGGCGTCGGGTGAATTTCCGCTGCAATATTCCACGTGGCGTCCGATGGAAGAGCGCGAAGGCGCGACCCTGAAAATAGTGAAGCCCAGCGCGCGATTCGTGACCGCCGATGATTTGATCGCGGCGCTGACACCCAAGACGCGGCTGGTTTCCGCAAGCATGGTGCGTTTTGATGATGGCTCCTTGCTGGACGTGAAAAAGCTTGGCGCGGCGTGCCACGCACAAGGTGCGTTGTTAGTCGTCGATGCCAGTCAGTGCTGCGGGGCGATTCCTCTCGATGTAAAAACGCTCGGCGCCGATTTAATTACGGCGGCGGCGTACAAATGGATGCTCGGCCCTTATGGCACCGGATTTTTCTGGGCGAATCCGGAACTCACCAAAACTTTGCGGCCGGGGCCTTTCTATTGGCAAAGCATCGAGGGCATGGACAATCACCATTCCGGTTCGCTGAATCTGGCGAACGCCAAGCCGATAGCAGGTTCGCGGCGTTGGGACGCGGCGGAAACCGCCAGCTACCTTAACCTAGCGGCGCTGGAAGCGGCGCTGAAGCTGGTGGCGCAGATCGGGGTGGCTGCTGTGGCCGAGCATACGCGTGGGCTGATCGATTACATGTTCGCGAGGCTCCCAAAGGATCGCTGCGTGGCGACCAGTCCGCTGGATGCGCAACTGCGTGGGCCTTATGGCTGCTTCGCGGCGCGTTCGACCGAGAAAACGGCCGAGATGCATGCAGCGCTTACCAAGGCGAAGGTGATGGTGAGTCTGCGCGAAGGCAATATTCGCGTTTCGCCCTATGTTTTTAATACTGAGACCGATATCGACCGGCTGATTGCGGCGGTTACCGAGTAGCCCAGCCACCCTGTGATTTGCGAATCGTTGTCATTACAAAGGAGTTGAAGTCGTTTGTTTTGATAACGATTCGTAAGTGTTCATTCTGGGTGGGTTAGCGGTTGATTTTGTTGACTAGTGAGTACCCCCCGAAGAGTTTCCTGCCGACGTTACAAAAAGCGTCCGCCTCGGAAGGCGGCCTCTACAAACCCTCCGCTTACCATACCGCGATGGGTACTGTTGTGTCAAGTACCGAAATGGGAATTTTAGTTGCGGGGTGGGGCGTGGAAGGGGATATGGACGATGGCTTCGAGTTCGACGGGGGTGTCCGCGCCATCTACCGTCCGGGTCGCTGGGTGGAACTTCCATTGGCTTAGGGCGCTGGTGGCGTTGGCGTCTAGTTGCTGGTCGAGGCTGCGGACGACCTGAATGCTGTCCACCGAGCCGTCTTTGCGGATCACGGCGTAGAGCACAATTTCGCCTTCGACGCGGTCAGCAGCCAGCGTTGGCGGGTACTTGGGATCGACTTTTTTCGCCAGAGCCGGAGAAGCTACAGCCGTTCCCGCCAGGTGCGATGTGCCGTCCGAACGCAATTCTGCGAAATTCAGAATCCAGCTGCCCGTGGCGCTATTGAAGTTGGGCATGTTCACGTTCAGCGTAAAAATCTTGCGAGAGTTGAAGATTTGTTCGGGCTTGGCATCCGGCCCCAGCGTCGCGAAATTTGGCGCGGTGTGAGCTTGCGGTTCGTCTGGCGGAGCGGATTTCGCGCGAGACGCGTCTGCATCACGGGGGATGGAGAGGTTGAGCTTTGTGGAGAAATTTCCGCCCTTACCGGCGCCACCACCCAAACCCGAGGCATTTGTGTTGGGCGTGGGATTGCCACCGCTGATGCTCACGGCGACTGGACTGTTCCCGGAACCTCCGCCGGGAGCTGCGGTTGCTCCACCGGCTGAATTGTCTCCCGCGCCCCCTGGCGCGCCAGCCTTCTTGCCCTCTGGGGAAATGGAAACGCGGGCGGCCAAATTGCCGGCTGGCGGTGTTACGACAGCCGTTGGTGCTGCAGGCGTGGCCGAGAGTGCGATGAGAGTTGCGGCGCTCCCGCCTGATGCGGATTGGGAGGCGGCCAATTCGGGGGCCTGCGCAGGGTCTCCGGCCTGAGTGCGCTGCGCCTGGCGAGGAGCGGCTCCGGCGTTCAGCGCCAGTTTGGGGCGCGCCGGCGCGTTGGGCGAGGCGGCAATGTTCAGTTCGGCAACTTGTTGCTGTTGGAGCATGGGCGCATCGGTTGGTGGCGCGATCCTGGACGTGGCGGTACGACGCGCGCGCGGATGAAGTTTCGCGAGGGTCTGCTGGTCGATCAGTATGTGCGGGCGAGCCGGCGCGGCAGCTTGCTGGAGCTGAACAATATTTGGCAATGGCGGAAGGATTTTGGGCGGCTCCATGGGAGCGGCGGGATTAATCAGCGTCTGGCGCGGATGATTGGGATGAGCGGAGTCCGTAAAAATGCGCTGGCGCGGATGGAAGGCATCAGCGCCATTCGGCGAGGGCCTGGAACTGGCGTGCGAAGGAGATTTCGCCTTGGCGGTGGTGAGATTCAGGAGCGGCAGATCATTGATGGGACCAGACCAGGTGAGTTCGGTGTTGTCGAAGGCGGAATTGTGTTTTATGGCGGTCAGCGCTTGGGGAAACGGAACGATGACGAGGACAACGTGCAGAATCAGCGCGAATAGCAACGCGAGGTAAGGGATGCGGCCTTCGATCCAGGCATCTTTGAAAAAATCTTTATAGATGAATTTTCTGGAATACGTTGGTCCGGTAAAGACGGCGGCGAGATTGCTGAACCAACCTTGATGAAAAGAGCCCCACGAAACTTGCAGGGTAGGCTCGTCGGGCCCGGGTAGATGAACGGACTTCGGCGGCTCCCTTTGGCCCAAGAGGTTAAAGGCACTGTTGACCTGGTGTAGCGACATGAATCCCTAAATTATAGCTTGGCGCCGGGGTGTAGGTCAGCGCAGAAATTTTTCCGCGAGGTGGGTGGCGCGGGGTAGTTTGTTTGGATGGATTGGTGGCGGTGCGGGGTTGCCGGGGTAGAAATTTTCGTTGCAGGTGATTTTTGTGATTTTGCCGATTGGTTGCGGATGAGAGGAAGTGGCGAGTGATGAGTGAGCGAGTGGCGAGATTTTTCGATTTTGAGTTTGGGGAAGGCAGCTGGACGGTCGTCGGGATGAGTGAGCGAACAATTCGACAGAAGTCAAAGGAACACAGACCCCCTAACGGGGGCAAGCTGAAGTCTGTGCTACCGAGGCTACCTCAAGAGGTGGGGTATTGATGCGTTGGATTACGAGGGCCGGTCTGAAGACCGGCGCCTACAGAATTGGTCGGCAGTGATCGGAACGCATCGCCATGGTTGATGTGGGGAGAGAAGTAACTTAGGATTGGCCGCACATGACGGACTCCCAGGCGTTTATCGGAAAGAAAATTTCGCGCTATGCCATCCTCGAGAAACTTGGCGGGGGCGGGATGGGTGTGGTCTATAAGGCGGAAGATACGGAGCTGGGGCGGTTCGTGGCACTGAAGTTCCTCCCGGATGATCTCAATCGCGATTCACAGGCACTGGAACGATTTCGGCGTGAGGCGCGCGCGGCGTCTTCGCTGAATCACGCGAACATCTGCACGATTTATGAAATCGGAGAGCACGAAGGCAATCGTTTTATTGCCATGGAATTTCTGGATGGGGCGACGCTGAAGCACTTGATTGCCGGGCGGCCGATGGATCTGGAGCAGCTGCTGGGATTGGCGATTGAGATCGCCGACGGGCTGGATGCAGCGCATGCGCAGAACATCGTGCACCGGGACATCAAGCCGGCAAATATTTTTGTGACCAAGCGGGGCGGGCACGCGAAGATTCTGGATTTTGGGTTGGCGAAAGTTACGGCCGGGACGCGAGGGAGCGGCGGAACACCGTCGGCGAATCCCGGAGCTTCGGGCGTGATGGATACGGTGGCGATCGATCCCGATCATTTGACATCGCCGGGAACATCGCTGGGGACGGTGGCGTATATGTCGCCGGAGCAGGCACGCGGAAAAGACTTGGATACGCGGACGGATTTATTTTCGTTTGGCGTGGTGCTGTACGAGATGGGAACCGGGCAGTTGCCGTTTCGCGGAGAGACTTCGGCAGTAATTTTTGAAGCGATTATGAACCGGGCGCCGACTTCGCCGGTGCGGCTGAATCCGGAGTTGCCGGCAAAAGTTTGAAGCGATTCTGCAGAAGGCGCTGGATAAGGATCGGAACTTGCGGTACCAGTCCGCGGCGGACATGCGGGCGGATTTGATGCGGCTGAAGCGCGAGGTGGAGTCCGGATCGAATCCGAGCGCGTTTACGGGAGTGCTGCCGACGGATACGGCACAGACTGTGACGCCTTCGGGTTCGGGCCCGGCGGCGGTGCAGACTTCTGGTTCGAGCTCGGCGGCGGCTTCGGGGAGTGCGGCGGCGGTTGCGACGGGTTCTGCGCTCTTCAGTAGCGATGCCGTCGGCCGTTGCGGTGTCCGGGACGCGACGGGAACGCGGAAGTGGTTGCCGTGGGCCGGCGGGATGCTGGCGATCGCGGCGATTGCGATTGGGGTGTTTTTCTTTTCAGGGCGGCATGCGAAGGCGCTGACGGAAAAGGATTCCGTGGTGCTGACGGATTTTGTGAACACCACGGGCGACGCGGTGTTCGACGGAACGCTGAAGCAGGCACTGGCAGTGCAGCTGGGGCAGTCGCCGTACATAAATATTTTGCCGGAATCGAAAGTTCAGGAAGCGTTGCAGTTCATGGGCAGGAAGCCCGACGAGCGGATCAACAAAGAGTTGGCGAAAGAGATTTCTCTGCGCGAAAACGCCAAGGCGGTGATCGCGGGATCGATCGCGAGCCTGGGCAGCCACTACGTGATCGCGCTGGAGGCCAGCAACGCGCAAACGGGCGATTCGCTGGCAACGCAGCAGGTGGAGGCGGAGAACAAGGAAGCGGTGCTGAAGTCGCTGGATTCGGCGGCTACGGACTTGCGTAAGAAATTGGGAGAGTCGCTGACCAGCGTGGAGCAGTATCGGAAGCCATTGGAGCAGGCAACGACGTCTTCGCTCGAGGCGCTAAAGGAATATAGCGACGGCGTTGCGCTGCACACGCGGCTGGACGAACAGCCGGCGATTCCGCACCTGAAGCGGGCGGTGGAGCTGGATCCGAATTTTGCGATGGCGTACGCAGTGCTGGGGGTGTGCACTTCAAATGTGGGGCGGGCAAAAGAGGGCAACGATAATCTGCAGAAGGCTTACGAGCTGCGCGACCGAGCCAGCGAGCGGGAGAAGCTGTATATCGAGGCGCATTACTACGACATCGTGACGGGAGATGCGGAAAAGGCGGTGGAGATCTATGCAAAGTGGACGCAGCTATATCCGCGTGATGACCGGGCGTGGAGCAACCTTTCGCTGTATTACCAGATCCTTGGGCAGCAGCAGAAATCGCTGGAGACGGCGGTCAAGGATATGCAACTGGAAGACAGTTCGGCGTTCCCGTACCAGAATGAAGCGTTCGCGTATATGTACATGAATCGCATCGACGAGGCTCGCGCGGTGGCGCAAAGTGCCTTTGCGAAAAAACTGGATTCGGATTCCCTGCACTTTGCGATGTTTCAGATTGCGGCGCTGCAAAATGATGATGCGGCGATGAAGAAAGAGATCGCGTGGGGCGTTGGAAAGCCGGACGACGAAGAAGCTATGTATTTGTCGGCCTCGGAATACGACCGGTCGCGAGGCAAGCTCAAGAGCGCGGAAGAGTGGGATGCGAAAATAATGGTACTTACGAAGCGGGACGGAACGTCGGAACGAATTTCGCAGCATATCGCCACCGCAGCTAAAACGTACGTATTGTACGGGTCTCCGGAGGAGGCGAAAAAGAAAGTAAGCGAGGCCAGCCGGCTGCCAGGTGAACGGTTTACGAAATGTGGATTGGGAGTGACGTACGCGGAACTAGGCGAACTGGAGCAGTCGCAAAAACTGCGCGACGAGTTACTGCGGGATTTTGCTTCGGATACGGACGCTAAGTATGCTTGTGGGCCAATGATTCAGGCACTGGGGCTGATGCACCAGAAAAAATATTCCGAGGCGGTGGCGGTGCTGGAGGGTGTGCGCGCGTACGACTTGGCGTTTGCGTTCTCGCCGGAGACGTTCGCGGTTTTGTACACGCGAGGCAGGGCGTATCTCGAATTACGCGACGGGAAAAACGCAGCGGCGGATTTTCAGAAGATATTGGAGCACCGGACGCTGTATTCGCCTAGTGAATATATTCCGCTGGCGCAATTGGGGTTGGCGAGGGCGTATGTGTTGCAGGGAGATACGGGGAAGGCGAAGGTGGCGTATCAGGATTTTTTTGCGATGTGGAAGGATGCGGATGCGGGGATTCCGGTGATGGTGGCGGCTAAGGCGGAGTATGGGAAGTTGTAGTGGTGGCGACGGAAGGCAAAGGATTGCAGAAGTGATGGCGGTGCTACTGAAGTCAAAGAACGACCCACTGAATCTGTGCTACGAAACCCTCCGATTTGAATTCAGCGACGAATTCAGAAGAAATCAAAAGAACGGGTCTGAAGACCCGCCGCTACAACTGTGGGCGGAGGCGGTAGAAGCTTAGGACGGCGTCGCCTTGTTTGAGGACGCGGACGCGCTCTAGCGGGGGGAATTCTTCGGGGAGTTCGAATTTGCGGGTGTGTTCGGCGATGACGATGGTGTTTTCGTTTACGAAGGGCGCGTGGCTGAGGAAATTCATGATGCGGAGATATTCGTCGGCGGCGGCGTAGGGGGGATCGAGGAAGACGAAATCATAGGCGAAATCGCCGTTTGTTTGGCGTTGCTTGAGTTTTTCGAGGGCGCGGTGGGAATCCATCTGCAGGACGGTGGCGCCTTTGCAGATTTTCAGGGATTCGAGATTGTTGCGGACGAGTTTGGCGGTGGGGGCGTGATTTTCGACGAAGAGAACGTCTTGCGCGCCGCGGCTGAGGGCTTCGATGCCGACCGCGCCAGTGCCAGCGAAAAGATCGAGGAAGTAGGCGCCGGGGATTCTGGTGGCGAGAACGTTGAAGAGGGCTTCGCGGAGGCGATCGCTCGTGGGGCGGAGGTGCGGGGAGTCGAGGGATTTGAGTTGGCGAGAGCGGTGGGTGCCGGCGATTACGCGCATGGGTGGTTGGATTCCTGACGGGTGGGGATTGGTTCGTAGTTTACTGCGGATTGTGGTGTGGAGGTGAGTGTGGATTCGGCGGCTGAAGCCGCACCATTGAAGACGAGGCGCTGAGGTTGAGTTTTTGTCGCGACACGAGAGGCGCCAATCGGGAGATTCATCTCGCGAACCTCGCGGGATGGAGAAGAGTTGGCGTTCCCAGGGAAAAGCGGCGTCAAGCCCTTCGCGCCGGGCCGCTCGGGATAGACCGCCGCACTCCAAATTAGCCGACTTTGGCCAGGTTGTAGCGGAGCCGCCACTCTTTGGGGAGGGCGGTTAGGGCTTGGATTAGCGAGGATTTTTGGGTGGGGTCTTCGGCTAGTTGGAAGGCTTCGATTCTGGCGGATTCCAGGAGTTCCCTATCGCGTAGAGGATTGGCGATGTGGAAGCCCATGTCTCCGGATTGGCGGGTGCCGAAGAAATCGCCGGGGCCGCGCAGGAGCAGATCGGTTTCGGCGATTTCGAAGCCGTTGTTGGTGCGGACCATGGTGTCGAGGCGCGCTTTGGCGACTTCGGTCATGTGCGCGGGGGCGACGAGGATGCAGTGAGATTTTTCCGCGCCGCGGCCAATGCGTCCGCGGAGTTGGTGGAGCTGGCTGAGGCCGAAACGTTCCGCGTGTTCGATGATCATGGCGGTGGCGTTGGGGACGTCGACGCCGACTTCGACGACGGTGGTGGCGACAAGGATATGGATTTCGTTTTTGCGGAAGTCCTGCATGACCGGATTCTTTTTCTTCGCTGCTGAGGCGGCCGTGGAGCAGGCCTAAACGCAGTTTTGGGAAAACGTCTTTGCGGAGGCGGGCGAATTCGTCGATGGCGGCTTTGAGTTCGAGTTTCGATTCCTCGATGACGGGATAGACGATGTAGGCCTGATGGCCGGCGGCGACTTCTTTTCGGAGAGATTCCCAAACTCCTGGGAGATGTTGTTCCGTGGTGGTGCGCGTGATGATGGGAGTGCGGCCCGGCGGGAGTTCGTTGAGGATGCTGACGTCCAGATCGCCGTAGAGCGTGAGGCTTAGCGTGCGTGGAATGGGCGTGGCGGTCAGGACGAGGACGTGTGGAGCGTGGCCGTGGGTGGCGGCTTTGTCCATGAGGCGTTTGCGTTGCAGGACGCCGAAGCGATGTTGCTCGTCGATGGCCACGAAGGCGAGGTTGGCGAATTTTACGTTGTCTTCGATGAGGGCGTGGGTGCCTACCGCTAAGTGAGATTCGCCGTTTTTCAGGCGCTCGAGTGCGGCGGATTTTTCCGAGAACTTCATTCCGCTGATTAACAGCTCTACTTTGTAGCCGGACTTTTCGAGGATGCGTTTTGCGCCGAGATAATGTTGGACGGCCAGGATTTCTGTGGGCGCCATGAGCGCGGCTTGTGTTTGATTTTCTATGGCGATGACCGCGGCTTGAAGGGCGACGATGGTTTTGCCGCTGCCGACGTCGCCTTGCAGCAGGCGATTCATGGGGTAGGGCTTTTCGAGGTCGGCGGCAATTTCTGCTAACGCGCGTTTCTGGGCATTGGTGGGCTTGAAGGGCAAGATACTTTTCAGGGCGGCGCGGATTTTTTCTTCGCGCAGGCGAAAAGGGATGGCATTTTCGCGTCGCGTGGTTTGGCGGTCCAGGGCGATACTCAGTTGGTAGCGGAAAAATTCTTCGAAGATGAGGCGCTGTTGCGCTGGGGAGCGGAAGGTGTTCAGGGCTTCTACGGATTCCTCTGGCGCGGGGAAATGTGTTTGGATGAGGGCGTCGCGGCGGCTGGGGAGATTTAATTTGGCGCGAAGTTTTGGCGGAAGGATGTCTGGAAGATTGTGCGGGATGGATTGCACGGCGGCGTACATCGCGCGGCGAATTTGCCGGCTGCCGAACGTGCCGATGGCTTCGTAAATGGGGACGATGCGGCCGACTTCGGTGGAGTCCAGATCTTCGCTGCTGAGGACTTCCATCTGCGGATTAACCATTTCGCGGCGGGCGGGGCGGAGTTTGTCAATCTCCACTTTGCCGTGGAGGATTAAATTTTGGCCGGGCTTGAGGCGATTTTCGAGGTAGCCGCCGTGAAAAAATTTGCAGGGGAGCGAGCCGGTGGCGTCCTGCACGAGCAGATGGTAGATGGCGTCGCGGCCGCGGGCGCTGCGGATGGCTTGTCCGCTGAGGACTTTCACGCGGAGGGTGTAGACGTTGCCGGGCTGGACTTCTTTAATTTCGGAGAAGCGGATGCGATTTTCGTAGCGGAAGGGGAGGTAGTTTAAGAGATCGCCTAGCGTGTGGATGGCGCGTTGGTGAAGGATTTCGGCGCGCTGTGGGCCGACGCCTTTGATCATGCGGACTTCGGTGTCGAAGGTTAGCGCTGGTGCGACGGGATTTGCTTTTGCTGGGGCTGGCATGAGTGGAGTGGTTCTTTATTTATATCATTGTGGAGTTTGGAGTGCGTGTTTGGAGCTGGCGCAGCGAAAGGCGTCCGCCTCCCTTCCTTCGTCAGGGTAAACAGAAGGCGGCCGCTACAAAGGCAACGGCGTCGGGGCTGAAGCCCGCTACAAAGGCTAAGGAACGGGTCTGAAGACCCGCCGCTACAACGGCCGGGGGTAATGCGTATTATTAGTGGGTTGAGAGATTGGGAGGGTGTGTGGCTGGCGAGCGACTGACGGGGCGGGAAACGCGGGCACTGATTTTGTGGGTGCTGGCCGGCGTGATTGGGGCGCTGGTTGGGTACAAATACTACTTTCAGGCGTTTCCCGAGGCGGACATCAAGTTTCAGGTTTCGCGCGAAGAAGCGTTAACGCGTGCGCGTGATTTTGTTGGCGGGCTGGGCCAAAGCGTCAGCGGCTACGAGTCAGCGGTGGTCTTTGATCTGGACGAAAATGCGAAGACGTATCTGGAACGGGAGTTGGGGACGGCGCAGACGAACCGGTTGATGTCTTCGGAGCTGCACATTTGGTATTGGCAGGTGCGATTTTTCAAGCCGCAGCAGGAAGAGGAGTTTCAGGTACGTGTGAGTCCGACGGGGCAAATTGTTGGTTACGGACACCACTTGGCGGAGGGGCGTGGCGCAGGGGCGCTGGATCGCACGGCCGCGCTGGCAGCCGCTACGCAGTTTGCGAGCAGCAAGCTGGGAGTTGATTTGGCCCAATGGGATTTGTTGAACGATGAAGTTAGTTCACAACAGCGACCGGCGCGGCTGGACTGGTCTTTTGCGTGGGAGCGGCGAAATTTTCGCGCCAAGGATGCGCCGTATCGATTGCAAGTGCAATTGCAAGGCGCGGATATCGGTGGCAGCTCAGAATTTCTGAAAATACCGGAAGCGTGGCAGCGAGGCTTTGCGCATCTGCGCGCGCAGAATAATTTTTTGGCGACGACGGCGATTTTGCCGTACATGGTGCTGCTCGGAGCCGCGTTGTGGTTGAGCATTGCGTTGACGCGGCGCGGCGCGGCGAACTGGCGAGCGGCGGTCAAGATCGGCGTGCTGGTTACGATTTTGCTTTTTTGCATGAGCATCAATGAATGGCCGTCGCTGCGGGCAGGGTACGACACGAATACTTCTTATGCGGGATTCATTGTTCTGGAGCTGGTCAAAGCGCTCTCGTTTGGGCTTGGGCTCGGCTCTCACAGTAACGCTGGTGTTGCCGGCGGCGGATGCGCTCTATCGTGTGACGCAGCCGGGCAGGTTGCGATTGACGCAGGCTTTTAGCTGGCGCGGACTTCGGTCGAAAGAATTTTTTTGTTCGGCAGTGGTGGGACTTAGTTTGACGTCGGCTTCTTTGGGATTTGTCGTAGCTTTTTATTTGATTGGGAAAAAATTCGGAGTCTGGGCCCCGCAGGATATTACGTACACAAATTCCGTCAGCACGCTGTTTCCCTGGATTTCAGGAGTAGCGATCGGACTGTTTGCTTCCACCAACGAAGAGTTTACGTTCCGCCTGTTCGCCATTCCATTTGTGGAACGCCTGACTGGCTCCCGCTGGCTGGCGGTGATTATTCCGGCGTTTTGCTGGAGCTTTCTGCACACCAACTATCCGCAAGAGCCGCCCTACATACGCGGACTGGAAGTCGGCTCGTTGGGAATCGTCACCGGCATCGTGATGCTGCGCTGGGGAATTTTGGCGACGCTGATCTGGCACTACACGTTTGACGCCTCGCAAGTGGGGCTGTTGCTGATCCGCTCGCACAACTGGTACTTCAAGATTTCGGGAATTGTGGTTGGTGCGGCGGCGGTGGCGCCGCTGCTATTTTCGGCGATTTCCTATATACGGCGCGGTGGATTCGAGCCGGACGCGGACCTTTTGAACGCAGCGGAGCCGGCGCCAGACGTCACGTTTCGGAGCTCGGCCGGCGAAGCGGTGGAGACTGTTCAAGGCCGCCGGTATGTGGCCCTGGCTCCGGCGGTGCTTGGCATATTGGGCTTGCTAACCGTTTGCGGAGTAGTGGCCGTGGTACGACTAAAGCCGGTAAGCATTGGCGATTATTTGAAAATGTCGATTGATTCGCGCGGCGCGCGCGCGAAAGCCGACGAAATATTGCGATCGCGCGGACTGGATCCGAACGCGTACCGCCATTCTGTCGTATTTGTCGACAATACCGATCCACTGGTGAACGAATACCTGCGCGAACGTATCGGAGTGGCACGCCTGAACGACATTTATGCCTCGGAAGTCCCCGGAGCACTTTGGCGGGTACGCTATTTTCGGGACAGTGAGAAGGAAGAGTACGCAGTGATCTTGAAGCCGGACGCCTCCGTACATTCCGTCTGGCACGTAATGCTGGAAGATACGCCGGGGGCGCAGCTTAGCAAAGATGCCGCGGTGGCGCTGGCCGAAAAGTATCTGGCAGATGTTAAGCATCTGGATTTAGAAAAATGGAAACTGGTGGATGCGAGTGCGGATCAATTGCCGCATCGCGTGGACCACACGCTGGTGTGGGAGAAGAATGATCCAATAGACGCCACGCCAGGCGCCAATGCCGTCACGAGTGCGACAGCAAACGGCGCAGCACACGAGCGCGTACGGGTGATCGTCGCCGGCGATCAAATAACGCGCTACCAAACGTTCATTAAAATTCCGGAAGAGTGGGCGCGCGAACGACAATCGCTAAACATTCCGCGGCTAGCGGTAGCGTACGGTATTCCGGTGCTGTTGTGCCTGGCGCTGGCAGTCGCCATGCTGGCGATTTTCTTGCGAAATCTAAAGTCGCAAGCAGCCGTGTCGATTCCGTGGCGGCGCGTGGCGGTGTGGTCGCTCTGGGCATTACTAGCGTTTTTTGTGGTATTCGCGTTGGGAGATCGCATCGCCAATTTCTTGAATGCCTACAACACGGCGCAACCGCTAAAGCTGACGTTCGCCGGTCTGGTGATTGGTTTAGTGATCGGCGGGCCTTTTTATTTCGCGGCGATCACTTTAGTTTTTGGGTTTGCATGGTTTTTTGCTCGGAAAGCCTTTGCGGAGGAACTTCTGCCGGGATGGACGGGGATGCCCGCGCTCTATTATCGCGATGCGCTCTTCATCGGCATCGGCGGCACGGCAGGTTTGCTGGCGCTGCGAAGGCTCGCACAAGTTCTCGTACAATTTTGGCCCACCCCGCATCGGCAGATGGCGGCGTCCTTCGGTCCGGATTTTGATGCGACCCTTCCGGCAGCTTCGGTTCTGGGGACCGCAGTTTTGCGCGGATTGCTATACACGGGAGTAGTCACGGCGATTGCCGCGTTTGTGGCCGCGTACGTACCGCAACGATGGTTGAGATTGGTTCTGCTGGTCGGCGGAGGGCTGGCCCTCTTAGGCGGAGGCTGGGGAAATGGCGCGGACTACGCGAAACAGTTTGTGGCGGAGCTGGTCTTTTTGGGAGTACTCGCCTTGGGAGTGCGGTACGTGGCGAGATTTAACCTGCTGGGATACTTCCTGGTGATGGCAGGCCACGACGATCCTTGGGGGGCTGGCGGAACTTCTGGGGCAAAACCAACCGTTTTTCCGCTTAAACGCTTATGCCTTGGTCGCCGGGTTAGCGGCTCTGCTGGCTTGGCCGCTGTTTGGCTGGCTTGTCAGCACGACAACGTCTGCGGAATCAACCTAACTAACGTTTGGGCGGGTTGGAGCTTGGAATTTGAGTTTTTTTATGGCTTGGAAGCGGCGGGCTCGCTCTGCGTTCGGTAATTTCATGAAAGCGGCGACGGCCGCTGCTGCAGCTATATCGAGTTTGCTTTTGGTCGGCACCCCAAGACTTTACCATCGGTCATCGGACAGAACAGATTGCGGAAAAAGTGGAGAGTACTGGCTACTCTGATACGGAGGCCGGACTAAAGTCCGGCGCCTACATACCCCGCGAGCCGATTGGCGCGGAGTAGAGGGACAAATCAGCACAGGCAAGAGTGCCTGTGCCACCAAACCGACCAGAGCCTGTAAATCGGACGATTCCGGGAAACAAACCGGGGTGCTGCTGCGTTCTATTTTCAGGGAGTAGCTTGCTTACGCACAACGGGATACCACGTCAAAGTAACCGAGTCCCGTGGACTGTCGTCCCGCCGTGCACGATCTCAATGGCAAGAGCAGTTGTCCGAACCGGGGAAGTTGCGCTAAGTTATTGTCGTACCAGCACTAAAGACCCGGGTTCGGACAAAGAGAAGGCAAACAATGCCGCTCCCCTCATGGAATTTTGCTTGGGCTGATCAGACCGGCCGGATTGGCGGGGTCAACGCAGCTTTGTCCTCTGAGACCTCTTTGCCGAAGCTTGAAGAGCGGGCGCTGGTGGCGGAAGCGCAGGCCGGAAGCCGCGAGGCGTTCGAGGAACTGGTGCGGCGTTACGACCGCGACGTGCTGCGCCTGGCATTAAATTTGATGAAGCGTCCCGAGGACGCGCGTGACGTTTATCAAGAAGCGTTCCTGAAGGTCTACCGCAATCTGCATCGCTTCCGATTTGAATGCAGTTTTTATACCTGGCTGTATCGCATTGTCACCAACGTATGCCTGGACCATTTACGCCGGCGACAATCGCGGCCGGAAGATCAGGCTCCCGAAATAAATTCCGGATATTATGACGAAGGCGTGACGGACTTCTTTGAGCGGCAGAAGGAGTACCGGCCGACGCTGGATCCGGAACGCTGCCTGGTGGGGAAAGAAATCAGTGCCAGGATTGCGGCGGCCATGGAACGGCTTTCGCCCCGCGAGCGTGTGGTCTTCGAGATGAAGCATTACCAGGGATTAAAGCTGCGCGCGATTGGCGACGCGCTAGGAACGACGGAAGAGACGGTGAAGAACTCTTTGTTTCGCGCCACGCGCAAACTACGCATTCAGCTGGGTGAGCTCCGATGAACGGTGCCGGTGACCTCAATCAGCAACCTACCTCCGGAAATTCCCCGACGTGCGCGGAAATTTCCGAATTGCTGGTGTTTTATTCCTGCAACGAAGTAAGCCCCGAAGAAAAATCCAGGGTAGATGAACATCTGGCGGCTTGCGCGGAATGCCGCGAACAGTTGGCGCAGGAAAATCTGCTGGTGGACGCCTTGAGCGCCGTGCCGCTTGCTGCGGATTTGCTGGATAGCTCCGGAGTATTGCTGGCGCAATGCCGCAGCGAGCTAGCAGAAAAAATCGACGACTTGCACGCGCCGGTGCCGCAAGAGCGCTGGCAGCCCTTTGGTTGGCTGCGCCGCTGGATGGCGCTTCGCCCGGTATGGAGCGGAGCGGCCCTGGTGGTTTTTGGCGTGGTACTCGGAACGCAGTTGTTGCCGTGGTTGGAGACGGCCAACGATGTGGCCGGTCCCGCAGTAAATGTGCTGGCATCGCAGAAGCTGACGGACGACCAGCTTTCTAAAATGGCGGTAGCGAATATTCACGTTTCTCCCGAACAAGGCGGCGGTACGGACAATATTCAGTTGCATCTGAACGCCGAACAGCCTCTGGTGCTTTCGGGAAGTGTGGACGACCATGACGTGCGCCGGGTATTGAATTTTGTGGTCTCCAACGGCGAGCGCTCCAATACCGACGTGCGACTGGATTGCATCGACGCCTTGCGGGCGCGGGCAAACGATTCGCAAGTGCGGCGAGCGTTGCTGCAGGCGGCACGCAAGGATCCCAATGTGGCCATCCGCATCAAAGCGCTGGAAGCGTTGCGCGACGCGGCGGATGATGACGCGGTGCGCGCCACACTGTTGGGGGTGCTGGACCACGATGCCAGCCCAGGAGTGCGCATCGAAGCTGTGAACCTGCTGGTGCGCGCGGTAGAGCTTGATGAACGAAACAATGCGGGCGCGGAGGAGTTGGGCGCGGATTCTGCCATGCAGAGTGGCACGGATAGCGTGCAGATTGTGACGCGAGCGCTGACGGATCTGGCGCAAAAGGATCCGAGCCGCGATGTGCGGTTGCGTAGCGCGGCTGCGCTGCGGCAGCTTGGCGCGCGGGTTACGCGCTAGCTGGACGAACTTCGATCGGGACCACCGGATTTTACGTATCTGCGTGATACGGACTTCGAAACGCAACAGCACGAGACAATCGCTGGAACAATGAAGACGCTGGCCCTCACAAAAATCGCCGTTCTGAAGAATTCGGAATCGTGTAGCTGGCCTGCACTGCGATTCGTGTGCCCGCTGAAATACCTTTCCTTGGCCGCGCTGCTCTTCCCTGCTCTCTGTTTTGCTGGTTCGGGATTTTCGGATCCTGCTGACCCCGCACACAATACCGTGCCCGCTGGCTCGCCGCATGTTACGGCAGAGCGGAACGGGGTGCTCGAGACTGCGGACGGGCTTACGCTGCACTTGACCGCGGATATGGGCTCGGTTCGCATTGTGCCGCTGGAGGCGGGCGCACCACCGGTAGTGCGTTACGAAGTACACCTAGAGACGGATGCGCGCGATTCTGTGGCTAAACGCTTGTTGGACGGTTTTGCATTAAAGACGAAGAGCACTTCTTCCGGTGTGGACATCGACGGGCAACTTCCAGCGCAAAATAAGCGCGGACCAGGCGCCGGCGCGCAATTCTGGGTGCACTACGAGATTACCGTGCCGGCCGGATATCACGTAGAAGTGCGCACCGGCGCGGGCGACATTGAGACGCAGGAAATCGGCGGTAGCGCAACGCTATTGACGCAAGGCGGGAATATCACCGCCGGCCGCATCGGGGCGAAAGATGCGCGCAAAGCGAACGATGGGCACGTGGAAGCGAAATTCGAAACTGAAGGCGGACATATTCAGGTCCAGGAAGTGGTCGGCGATTTGCGGGCGTTCACCGCAGGCGGGCACATCGTCGCAGGAAATGTTTCGGGAGACGCTTCGTTGCGCAGCGGCGGCGGTCACATTCGCGTGGGTAAAATCGGCGGACGCGCAGAATTGCAGACCGACGGTGGAAACATCACCGTGAGCCACGCGGGTAGCTTCGTGAACGTGCGCACCGGCGGAGGCCAGATTGATTTTGGCGAAGTGCGCGGTTCGGTGCACGCGCAGACAGCAGGCGGCGGGATCCGCATTATGTACGTGTCTGGGCCGATGGAAGTGGTATCGAGCGGCGGCAGCATCTGCTTGACGCGGGTGGCTGGCACGGTGCAAGCGGCGACTACGGACGGCACGATTACGGCGTGGATCAGCCCTGATGCTGGCGGCAAGAGTAGCGGTTGGGGCGGCTCCAGTTCCGCAGCGCCTTTGCGCCTTTCCGGCGCGTCGCAGCTCACTTCTGGTAACGGCGACATCCTGGTATTTCTGCCGCGCAATCTGGCCGCAAATATCGAAGCGGTAGTTACTTCGGGCGACACGCATCACATCATCGTGGATCCAGCGATTCATCTGGCCATGCAACCCGTCAACGCAAATGCATCCAGCGGAATACGTGCGTTTGGTGAACTGAATGGTGGCGGAGCTCCGTTACGCCTGAAGACCGCGGGCGGCAATATCCGTCTGCAGTTCCTGGATTCGCAAACCGCAATGCGGGAAGCGTTGGTTCGCGATCAGCAGGCGCGCTTGAATCAACGATTGGGGAATATTGCGCAGGTCGCGTTTGACGGAAAGTTTACGTGTGATGTTTCGGAGAATTGCGACACCAGCATCCCCGCGCTTCCGACGGTTCCGCAAGCTCCGGACGCGAGCGAAGCAAAGCCCGGATGGCTGGATGGCTGGGTAGCGGCTCTGGAAGGCGCTTTGACCGGCGGCATCCGCGAAGATTCGTCGGAGTTTCAGAAGCGGCTTACCTATGCGCCGCATCCTTCTTACCCTTCGCTGGCGCAGGGCGCGGGAATTCAAGGCGTGGTGAAACTGCAGGTGCGGGTTACGAAAGACGGGCGCGTGGAAGTGCTCAAGCTTTTGGAGGGCGAACCGGTTTTGGCGGATGCGGCCATCGCCAGCGTGAAATTGTGGCGTGCTAAACCTGCTTCCGTGAACGGCAAGCCCGTGGAAGTCACGTCCGAGCTGAAGTTTAATTTTCAGCTCAATTAGCGAGACAGAGGCATCAAGGCTACGCGCCAAGGACTTTTCTCGGGACGAGCAGTCGGCCAAGTACTCACTCGGAGGGAAAATGAATTTTCGCCGCGAACTTGCTGTGACATTGCGTGCTATTTCTCTATTCAGCCTTCTGGCAGCCTTGGCAGCTTTGCCCAGCCTGGCCATTAATCGCAGCTTCGATCAAACCTACGCGCTGCAACCTGGCGGCACGTTCGACCTGACGAACGTGAATGGAACGGTGGAAGTGCAGGGTTGGGACCGCAATGAGGTGGAAGTAAGCGCGGTGAAAACGGCGAAGGAGCGCGAATCCGATCTGGATCGCGTGAATATTGAGGTAGAAGCAAAACCCAGTTCCGTGGCGGTCGTTACGCGCTATCCGCAGGATGAAGGGGTAGAAGTGGCGGTGGAATACCGCATACACGTTCCACACGGCGCACACCTCGAGCATCTGGCCACCGTGAATGGCACGCTACGCATTTCCGGCGTGGACGCCATCGACGAGCTGCGCACCGTGAACGGAAACATCGAAGTGTACGAAGGCGGCGGCACCGTCCACGCGCACGTCACCAACGGTAACGTGCATTTGGAACTAGCACACCTGCCAGAAAAAGACGGGATGTTCGCGGAGACCACCAATGGCTCCGTGGTGCTGATGGTTCCCGCGGATACACAAGCGGATCTGGAAGCGCGTTGCTTGAACGGGAGTTTCGCGTCCGAGCTTCCCGTGTCGCTGGAGAGCACGCTGCGGCCGCGCGAAATGCATGGAAAGATTGGCCGCGGCGGGACGCCCATCCGTTTGCGGACGGTCAACGGCGGAATAAAAATCGCCATACTGCGGTCAACGGTTTAGAAATTGCTGCGTCTAAGCCGGTAATGAGGAGGCTTAAAATGAACCGAAATATTTTTGTGAGTGTTGGAGGAACGGCGGTACTCGGCCTGGTGCTGGCCGCGTTACCGAGCCATTCTTCACCGAAACAAGTTCCCGCGCCGCCGGCGCAACCTGCTGAACCGCAGGATGAATTCCGTGGTCCGGTGGTTCGGAATTTTGAATTCTCCGTGGGCGATGGAAGCTGGCTTGGCGTCGAGCCCAGTGAAGTGACCAGTGACAAAGCCAAAGAGCTGAAGCTCCCGTCCGAGCATGGCGTGCTGTTGGATAAGATTACGAACGACAGCCCGGCGTCTAAGGCAGGCTTGAAAGAAAACGATGTTGTGACGGAAATTAATGGCCAGCGCGTGGAAGGCGCGGCGCAGTTCCGCCGGATGATTCGCGAAATTCCCGCGGGACGCACCGCGCAGTTGACCGTCTGGCGCGACGGGCGTACGCAGTCCGTCACGGTGACCATGGGAAAGTCGGAGGAGTCTCGCCACAACATGGCTTTTGCCGCGCCCGGGGCATTTGCGATGCAGATACCAGAAATGCCGGACATGCCTGTTCTGCCAGAGATGAACATGGATGGCGGAGTATTCGCGATTTCGCCGCGTCCGCGTTTGGGTATTGATGCGGAAGATTTGAACGGGCAACTGGGCACATTTTTCGGCGCTCCAGAAGGTGAGGGGATTCTGGTGCGCGATGTGGGCAGCGGCTCTGTGGCGGAGAAAGCCGGACTGAAGGCGGGCGACGTAATTGTTTCGCTGAACGGCGATCGTATACGCTCAGTGGGTGATCTGCGCGCCAAGTTGGGTACGCGGGGTGGAGATAAGGCTACCACCGTCAAGCTGGGAGTTCTGCGCAACCACAACGAAATTTCGCTGTCCGCGGAATTGCCGGCGCCGGCGCCACGAGCGAAACACATAACCGCACACAGTACGAATATCTAGTCGCACAACAAGTTGGGACCAGAAGGCTCAGATTTTAGTCTGAGCCTTTTTTATTTGCGGCGTGCCGCACGGCTCTGGATTGTAGGTATTGGAAGGCTAAGCGCCGGTGATACCGGCGATGGGCTCCGCTGGCCGTACTTCCAATAGTCCGTTGTCCACAAGTTCGATCAGCAACTTGGTAAGATTGTCGTGCAAGAGCTCGGGGGCGACGTCATACTCCGCCAAAAGTTCCTGATAGGCGGTATCGATATTCGGAGAAGTCGTGGCCAGCTGCCACATGCGGGTTCCCGTTTCGTCCAGCCCAAAGTATTTTTCCGAAGATAAATTCAGCAACACGGCTTCATTGTCCAGGAAGCGTACCAGGACGTGTGATGGAACGTACGCACGATTTGAAAACGTCAGTATGGCCAAGCCTCCTGCGGGATTAAAACATTCTAAGGGAATCCCGAAGCCTATGCCACGCTTTGCGCGGCGCAGTCAGTCTGCAAACCGTTCCGCATTCAATGAACACGCCGCATTGTTTTCATGGCCGGGACACGCTATAAATCTTCCGTGCCCGAACCGGCCATTCGCCTTGAACAACTCACCAAGTTTTTCCCGCCCGCACTGAGCGGCTGGCGAGCGCTCGCGCAGCCATTCGCAAACGCGACATCTCCGGCGCTGACGGGCGTCACGCTCGACGTTCGCGAAGGCGAGGCCGTCGCGCTCCTGGGAGCGAATGGCGCGGGAAAATCCACGTTACTGAAAATTCTGGCTACCTTGCTGCTTCCCACCACAGGCAGCGCGACCGTGGGAGGCAGTGACGTCACAAAGGATCCGCGTGTAGTGCGCAGCCAACTCGGTTATCACGCCGGAACGGATCACGGTTTCTATCCCAGACTCTCCGCTCGCCAAAATCTTTTGTTCTTCGGACGGCTCAATCAGCTGCCCGCTGCAACCGTTAAGGAGCGCATCTCAGCTCTAGCAAAACAATTTCGGCTGCAAGACGCCTTAGATCGCCAAGTCCGCACACTTTCGACAGGAACCGTCCAGCGCCTAAGCTTGGCTCGCGCGCTGTTGCACAAGCCGCGGGTGCTCCTGTTGGACGAACCCACGCGCAGCCTCGATGCCGTAGCCGCCGCGGAATTCCGCCGTTTTCTGAAAACGGAAATCCTCAAAAGCGGCCAGACCTCCATTTTGTTCGCTTCCCACACTCTCGCCGAAGTGGATCTGCTCGCCGATCGCGTGGCCATCATCGATCGCGGCCGGCTACTCGCCTTCGACACGCCCGCGGCTCTGAAGTCTTACACCAGTTCGGAAACCATCGAGGACGTTTTTCTGCGCATCACCGGACACGCAGCAACTGCTGCCGAGATTCCCGATTCCGTCACTTATTTCTCCACCAGCGATACCCACGGGAATCCCACAAAAAAATCCGAGGACGATCTCGCGTGAGCCGCGTCTTGCGCGAGATCTGGCTCTTTTTCTGGCGCGACCTGTTAATCGCCGGCACGTATCGCACGGTTTTTTTGCTCGAACTGGTGGAAGCCCTCTTCGGCGCCGCGATGTTTTACTACGTGGCGCGATTTGTAGACAGCCCGCAGCTCGAACGCCTTGTTCCGCAGGCTGGAGGCTATTTCGCCTTCTCGCTGGTCGGTTTCATCTTCCTCGATTATCTAAGTATCGCGCTGGACACTTTCGACCGCAGCCTGCAGGAAGCGCGCGACACCGGCACGCTGGAACATCTACTCGTCACACAAACCTCGTTGCCCATACTCGTCGCCGGGTCGGCCATCTATCCGTTCCTGGCCACTACCATCCGCGTAGCGGTATATCTCGCCTGGGGTGTTCTGCTTTTTGGCTTTCCATTGCACGGTGCCAACTGGCCCGGCGTTCTAGCCATGCTCGCGGCTACACTCTTAGCGTTTTGCGGACTAGGAATTTTTTCCGCCAGCTACGTCTTGCTTTTCAAACGTGGAAATCCCGCGAAGTGGTTTTTGCTGGGCATTTCGAGCATCACCGGAGGAACACTTTTCCCGGTCAGCATCTTGCCCGATTGGCTGCAGCTCGTGGCCAAGATAAATCCCGTCACCTACGCCCTAGACGGAATGCGCACGGCTCTGCTGGGCGATGCGCCTTTTTCCGCCCTCTACCACTTTCTCGGCGTACTACTGGCCTTCGCCGCCATACTTCTGCCCTGCTCGGTGTGGGCCTTCGCATGGGCACTGCGCCGTACAAAAATGAACGGCACGCTGACGCACAGTTAAGCGCGGCACCGCCTTTCAGATCTCCTCAATACCAAAAAAAAATGCCGGCCCCGCATAACGAGGCCGGCACATAAGCAGCTACTCCCGGGTTAGGACTTCTTCTTGTTGCTTATCTTGATGTTGATGCCCGGCGCGATGGCTTGCAGTTGGGTTAGTCCTTCCTTCGCCTGAGCGCCCCAAGGTCCGCTGGGGTCCAAGTCGATAGCTTTCTGGTAAGCCTCCACGGTTCCGGGAGCCAAAACCACTTCGTCCTTATCACCGACGCGCTTGGTGGTCATCTTGTACACCAGCGACGCACCCAGCAAATACCAAGTCTGGGCATTATTCGGGTCAAGCTGCGACGATTTCTGCAGCGGCTCTACTGCATCACCCAAGCGATTCGCGTTATACAAGCTGATGCCAAAGTTGCGATACGTCTGGGCCGCGTTCGGCGGATCGAGCGCCGCGCTCTTCTCATAGGCGGTCTTCGCTTCATCAATCTTCCCGGAGCGCGCCAGCACGTTGCCCAGGTTGTTGTAGTAACCCGGAACATCCGGCTTCGCCACGATCGCCTGCTGATACGCCTGAATAGCGTCGTCATTGCGCCCCGCCGTGTCGTAGACGTCGCCGAGCTTGGCCCAGAACAGCCCCTGGTTGGGATCCTTTTCGCCGGCGGCCTTCTGCGCCGCCTGAAATTCGGTGGCCGCTTGATTGGCCAAATCATTGACCTTTTGTTTGTCGGCATCACGCTGATCCGCGGTGGCCTTAGCCAATTCCGCTTTAGCCGCGTGTTCCTGGTCCAGCAGCGTGCTGCCCGCCGTGAAGTGCGTTTTCATCTGCTCGGCTGCGGCCTTTTGCTCCTGCTGCTTTTTTACCGCTTCCTGGGACGCCGCTCCCTGGTGCGCGACGATGTCTTTGAAGTTCAGATCCGCCTTGGCAACGACTCCGCCCTGCACCTGCAGTACGGTGTCATACGGCTTATTCGGCTCAGGAAGCACGGCATACACGTGATAAACACCCGTGCGCAGATTGCGGAATGCGTACGTTCCGTCATTGCCGGTCTTGGTCTCCTGCTTGGCGCCCTGTTCGTTGACCAGTTGCATGGTCAATCCAGCCCACGGCTTGCCATCAACGGTAAGAATCGTGCCAGCGATGCCGCCATCATTCTGCGCGACGGCGCGTGGCGCAGTCACCGCAAAGGCCAGCGCCGCGAACAGCGCGAGCAACGCCATGGAGTAAATTCGGAACGGCCGCATGGCGGTTTTTTCAAAGTGTTTCATTGCGTACTCTCCTGTTGGCCACGAATAGCTACCTTTAATAGACCCCTTGGTGGTCGCGATCCATTTTTTCCGCAGCGCAAACTCTTCGACCGCAGAAATCCGCTGGCTCACACCGTCCGAAATTGCTATCGCCGGGAACACCTGCCCGAGAGGTTACAGCGACCCAGGGCGGCGTGCGCCCTATTATCCACCATCTTGCCGCGAATCCAAGTCCCGCGAAAGCCACCCGGCAAAAAATAACAGCTCATCCTGCCAGCACGCGAAGCTCACACCGTTCTTGCAATCACCGCAGCGGGCTTTTGATAAGCGATGGGGTCTGCAACCCCCGCTTCAGCGAAGGCCCGCAAGCGCAAGAGGCAGCTGTCGCAGACGCCGCAAGCCGCACCATCATTCTGGTAACAAGACCACGTCAGCGTGAGCGGCGCACCTAACTCCAGCCCCTTGCGGATGATTTCCGACTTCTTCAGCGTGATCACCGGCGTCACAATCTCGATCTGCGTTTCTGGACGGGTTCCCACGCCAATCAATTCCTGAAACACGCGGTAATATTCCGCCCGGCAATCCGGATAGCCGGAGCTATCTTCGGCCACTGCCCCGATGTAAATCGCCCCGGCGCCAATCGCTTCCGCCCAGCTCACCGCCACCGAGAGGAAATGCGCATTGCGGAATGGCACGTAGGTTACCGGAATGTTGCCGCCACTGTCTCCGGGCGCCGCCAATTCATTTTGCGGAACAGCGATATTGGTATCCGTTAGCGCCGAGCCGCCGATGGCGCGAAAGTAGTCGAGCCTGGCCACCAATCGCTGCCGCACACTGTAAAAATCCGCAATGGCTTCGAAGGCGTGCCGCTCCCGCGTTTGTGTGCGTTGCCCATAATCCGCGTGCAGCAGAGCAGTATTCCCGGCCCCGTGATGCGCATGCGCGATCGCGGTACACACACAGGAATCCATCCCACCGCTCAGCAACACCACCGCTTTGGGTTGAACGCTCAAATCGCCTCAGACGCCCTTTGTCGCCGGATCCCACACAAATTTATGCAGCTGCAGCCCCAGGCGCACCGGCAAACCATCCTCCAACATCCACTCCACCAGAGTGCGCGGTTCCAGCCCGTCCCATTTTCCTGCGGGGTCAGTGAATGATGGAGAAAACAAGACCTGCCGCACGCGCCGCGGCAAATCATGTTGCGCGGTGAACTCACGCGCAAATTCGTAGTCTCGCCGGCTGGAGACCACAAACTTAATCTCGTCCTTCGCGTCCACCGCTTCCAGGTTTTGCAGGTTGAACGTATCTGCCGCGCCAGAGTCCGGGCATTTCACGTCGACGATTTTGATAACCTCGCGCGGCAGCCGACCGACAAATCGTTCGCCGCTGGTTTCAATCATCACCGTATAGCCCGCCGAAAGCAGCTGGTCGGCCAAGGGATAAATCTCTTCTTGCAGGAGTGGCTCCCCACCGGTCAGTTCCACCAGGGGAACCGCCGCCAACGCGGCCGTTTGATTCTCGGGCCTGCCGGCCAGCTCATCCACGCGTTGCATGATTTCGCTTACCTGCATCTTCTTGCCGCCATGAAACGCATACGCGGTGTCGCACCATGTGCAACGCAAATTGCATCCGGTAAGCCGCACAAAAATACACGGCAGCCCGGCACGGGTGCCTTCGCCCTGAATCGATTTGAATATTTCGGTGATGAACATAAGCGAAGAACTTCTCTCAGAATTACTTGGCTTGCGATTTGCGCTGGGATCTGCGCGCCAGCCAGTAAATCGCGCCGAAAAAAACCGTCACGGCCACGGCCAGCCGTAAGTAGCCCGGCGGCAACCCCGCATAGCGCAGCACCACGATGTAGCCCACAGCCACCAGCAGCACGGGAATCATCACGATGTACAGAGCTTTATTCATGGTGGTTCAACGTTCCCGCAATCACTCGCAAAATAGCCTTATGCGCCGGGCCGGTACTGCGCCCGGCTGGTGTCCGTCTCCCAGACAATCACGTCGGTTATCCGCGCGCCCGGCGGCAAATCCGTCAGCTGGCTGATTACCTGATCATAAAAATACTTAGCCACATTTTCCGCGGAAGGATTCACAACTTTGAATGGCTCCAGATCGTTCATGAACTGGTGATCCAGCGTGCCGGTCACGCCTCGGATGATCTTTTTCAACTGCGTGAAATCCACCAGCAACCCGATGTTGTCCAGCTCCGGCCCCTCCAGCGTGACGCGCACACGGTAGTTGTGGCCGTGCACGTTCTCGCATTTGCCGCGATAGCCGCGCAGGGCGTGTCCAGAGGAAAACGTTTCTTCTACGCTGACTTGGAACATAAGGTGTACTTCACAATTCCGAAAATCGCTGACACCGAACTTTTCACCGCGAGGGTCCTCATCGCGACGCCGCATTGCTGGCTGGCTTATTCCTTATTTCCCAGGAATTTAGCGACCGTCGCCAGTTCCTCGGTAATCGCGTACTTGGGTAAGGACTCAATGAAAATTTTACCATAGGGCATGCGGCGAATCCGGTTGTCCAGCAGCGCGAGCACGCCGCGATCCGTTTTAGAGCGAATCAGCCTGCCAAACCCCTGTTTCAGCGCCAGCACCGCTTGCGGCACTTGAAATTCGGAAAACGCGTTGCGGCCATCCTCTTCCAACGAGCGCACCCGCGCCGCCACGATGGGGTCGCTGGGCACGGCAAAGGGTAGCCGGTCTACGATCACGCAGGAAAGCTGCTCGCCTGGCACGTCCACGCCCTGCCAGAAACTCGCCGTAGCAAATAGCACCGCGCCCGGGGTATTTTTGAAACGTTCGAGCAACGCGGACCGCGGCGCCGTTCCCTGCAACAGCAACGGAAACGAGACGCGCGAACGCACTCGCTCGAATAAATCGTTCATCTGCGAATAGCTGGTGAACAGGCAGAACGCGCGCCCCTGGCTCAATTCCAGCAGCCGGACGATTTCGTCAGCGGCAGCGGCGGGATACGCGGCATTGCGGACGTCCGGCACGGTTCGCGGCAAATACAGCAGCGCCTGCTTGCCGTAATCAAACTCCGCTGGTAGAGCGCGTTCCTTCACATGATCCACACCCAATCGGTGACGGATATATTCGAATCGCCCGCCGACCGTCAGCGTCGCCGAAGTCATCACTACGCTGTCAAATTTCTCGAACAGCTGTTCGCGGAGAATCCTGCTGACGTCGATCGGCGTGGCGGTAACAAACACGCCCTTGTTTCGCCGTTCATACCAGTACACATAATTCTTCTCGTTGGATTCGAAAAGGAAAGTCAGTTCCTGCCGCAGCTCAAAACTGCGCCGAGCTACACGCAACAATTCTTCCGGTTTCTGCGTTAGAGCCGCAAACTCGGTCTCTAGCCCCTTTAACGAAGTAGCCAACGCATCGTAAGCCTCGCGATGCTGCTGCAAAAACGCGTCGCGTTCGTTATGCGTAAACGGAAACCGCCCATCACGCGGCGGAAACGCTTCAAAAAATTCCCGGCTGCGTTCGCGAATCCGCTGCGTTCGCCGCAACAGCGACGGCGATCCCAGTTTCAGCACGCGCATGGATTGATCCGCATCGCGCGCGAGCTCTTCAAAACGGTAGTTGGAAAGCTGTCGCCCAAAATAGTCGCTGGCCACATCTTCCATTTCGTGCGCTTCGTCGAAGACTACCGCCGAATACTCCGGCAGAATGCTGCCGAAATCGTCCTGTTTCAGCGCCAAATCCGCAAAAAACAGGTGATGATTCACGATAATCAGGTCCGCATCCTTAGCCCGCTGGTGCATGGCGGTTACAAAACACTGATTGAAGTCCGGGCATTTCTGGCCGGTGCAAGCATCCCGCCGCGCATCCAGCCGGCCCCACAGTTCCGAATCATCATGCAGAAACGTAAGTTCCGCGCGGTCTCCGGACTCCGTAAGCTTGGACCACTCGCGAATCTGCCGAAACGCATCCAGTTCGTCCATACCCTTGAGCATGGGCTGATCGGCCATGGCGTTCAGCTTGTTGCGGCATAAAAAATTCGCGCGGCCTTTCATCACCGCCACCTTTAGCTCTGGCGCAAAATGTTTCTGCAGAAACGGCACGTCTTTCTGGAAGAGCTGCTCTTGCAAGGATTTTGTTGCCGTGGAAATCACCACGCGCCGCCCGCTGCAAATGGCCGGCAGCAAATAGGCCAACGTTTTCCCGGTGCCCGTTCCGGCTTCCAGAATCGCGTGGTGGTGTCCGGTGAAGGCATCCTGGACGCGCTCGGCCATCTCCAGCTGCGCCGGCCGGTGCTCGTAGCCGCCGATCATCGACCGTTCCAGAAATCCGCCCGGGCCGAAGACATCGTGCATCGAGGGTTGCGTCGCAGCGCCCTCCTCGACCGCATAGCGAGGGTCTTCGGTAGGAAATTCCGGAGCGTGGCCTACCGTGGGATCGTCCTCTAACGAGACGTAGCGGCGCTCCGGCACGGCGGGTGCCTGAATCTCAGGCACATTTGCGTCGATTTCGACCGCACCCTTAACACCCGACTTGGCGCCACGTTTAGCCAGACGATCCTCGTAATCTAAAGCCTTCAGAGTTCACCGGCCGCCGAGTACCGCAGCCAAGTCGTAACAATAACATAAGCAACGAATAGCCCCAGTTAGCCCGGGTCGATGCGCCCGCGAACCTGCCCGCTTGCACAGGCGTTAAACAGTTGAACACCTCGCCGCATTTTGCCGTTCTGCGTCAACGACCGGGCGGTAAAGTCAGGGTTACCAGCACCGAGCGTTTAACAGAGGGCGTTTAACGCCATTTTTGTATCGTGGAGTCCCAATGAACTATACGAAGTCCATGCTTTTGTGCGCCTTGCTGGCTGCTCTGTCCACCGCTGCCTGCAGCGGCCTCGGCGACAGCGGTGGAGTCGTGCCGCCTCCCGTAAATGGCAACGCCACCTTGAGCATTACGTTGCAAGCCAAGCCGCTTACGCCGCCTCCGGGAACGAACGTCCTGTCATATAGCCTCACTGTCGGCGGCCTCACGCTCACTCCCGCCACCGGCAACCCCATCAATGTTCCCGGGCCGTTGACGTTCGACATGATGCGCCTGCAAAGCGATTCCGGCCTTCTAACTTTGACTCCGCTCACAGTCCCGGCCGGTACCTATACGACTTTGACGGCGAGCCTCACCGGCGCCACGGTAACCTACTGCACCAACACCGCCGGCGTCCCCGGTTGCAACGCATCGTCGGTAGCCAGCGTAACCGGCGGAAATGCGTTACCAATCATCACGCTCCCCAACGGTGGCTTGGTTCTGACCAGCAATCAGAAGGCTGGCTTATCCATAGACTTCAACATAGGCGGCACGCTCACCTTAACCGGAACCAGCCAAACCATCTCCAAGGTGGATCTATCGGCCCTCGCCAACCTGACCACCATCACGCTCGGTACCACGCATCCGTCTGACCTCACCGCCACGCAGCTCGACTATCTGGAAGACATCATCGGAAGCGTCGCGGTAAGCGGCAACAACGTCTCCATCACCACCGCCAATCACGGAACCATCACCGCGGTAGCGGACAGCAACACCTTCTTCTCTCCGAGTTGCAACCTCTCCGGCATCGGCAATGGCACCAACACCATCGCCTGCGTGCAGGCCAACCAGGTGGCCAGCATCGACGCCATCTTGAACGCCGACGGCACCATCAAGCTGATAGCTTTCGATCCTATTTCCACCGTAAGCACCACCAACAACGACTTCATCGAAGGTGTCGTCGCGTTCGCCCCCACCAGCTCGAACCAATTCACCCTGATCGCCAGCGATGCAGCCCTTACCACCTCTGGCACCGTGCTAACGAAGCCCTTCCCGATCGGAACCGTGGTCAACGTTACGTTGAAACCCAACACGCCGTTCGCGGTCGATACCAACGGCCTGAACGTCTCCCCATCTGACCTCGCCATTTTCAACACCAACAGCGGCACGGCGACCTCCCTTCTTCCCGGACAAATGGTGGCCATCCGCGTGGCGGGCTTCACCAACAGCAGCGGAGTCTTCGCCGTCATGACCGACGCTCTCGAGCTGCGCAGCTCCCGCGTAGCGGGCACCGCAGCGCAGAACGGCACAAACACCGGCTTCCTGTACTCCGGGACCTCGCTGCCCCCCTATCTCGGTATCAATTTACCGGTGCCACTTGTGGAGTTCTCCACCGGCACGCCGCCAACGCAGAATTCCACGCACTTCGACGGCGTCACCTCTTCCACCGGCGTCGTTAACGGCACCACGTATTCGACGCGTGCTTTGTACTTCGGCCAAAACGCCAGCTTCCCGTTCGTGGCCGGCAAAGTCCGCCAGAATCAGTAAGACAATCTGTCTTCATCACCACCGAGAAAAACAAAAGCCGGCCCGGAAAATCCGGGCCGGCTTTTTTGCGTACGGTCTCTACCTTAGAAAATCACGCGGACTGAAATCCGCCCACCGTAGTATTCGGCGGCAACGGCGGCGGCACATACGGCGTCGGACCCGCCCCGCTAGGAGGCGCAATCGTCGGTGCAAACTGCCGGTAGACGCTCAGCGAAATTGCTCCCAGCCCCCACAAGACCACCGCAAACTTTACCCATCCACCCGCCGCCGGAACAATGGTCGCCAAGCGGACCAAGAGCACTCCCACAACCATGCGTCCAATCATCGGCCACAGTTCGTTCGTCCGCCCCATGAGCCATTGGCCTACCAGCCCGCCGACTACGATCTGCGCCAAATATAGCGCCGCGTACCACAGAAACAGTGTAGAGACACCTATGAACAAGCCAACCACGGTGACACACGCAATCAAGGCCGCAATCGGCACTCCAAACAGCACCAAAACGCCCAGACCGAAAGAAGCTCCGTACCGCTCCGCATTTGCCACGGAACGCTGCGAAAAATCGGGCGCCAGCAAAAAGAACACCAGCCCGAACAAAACCAGCGCTGCCGCCCAGATGAGCTGCCACACGTACGAACTCGCCGTGTTTTCATGCGAATGAGCAGCCTTCGTGAATTCTGCCGGTGAAGCCAGTTTGGCTCCAGAAGCCACCTGCACGGGATGGTCCCCTTCCAGCTTCGTGGTCCCTCCAATAACCGCTCTTGGCCCAATGTTCAGATCCCCACCTTTGACCAAAACCGAGCCCCCGACGGAGCCATTAATCGACGCGTTCTTCGAGAACAGCAACACATCTTTTCCGATCGGACCCTCGAGAGTCGGGGTGGTAGTAAACCCCGTTACCGTCCCTCCCACCTTTCCCGATCCATCCAGATTTACCGAAGCCGAAAAAACCATCACGTTTTTTTCGACGCTCCCGGTAATCGTCAAGGCGTTCGTGAACGCTCGCACGTTGCCATCCACCTGTCCCAGAATGCGCGTCGTATGCGCAAACGAAAACACATCGCCTTTCACGTGTCCGTTGATTTCCGCCGATTGCGTGAACACAAATACGTCGCCCTCAACCGTTCCATCAATTCGTATGCGGTCCGCCCAGATGTAAATGTCGCCGTGGATTACTTCATCTTTCTCCACGGTCTCGGTGGCTTGGCCCTTGCGGAACTCCGTGGCCGAGGCCGTCCCCGCCAGCGTCATGCCGCTCAACAGCGACCCTATCAGCAGTGCCAGCATGTACCCTCGCCGGTTGCGCCGTCGCAGGACCACCATGGTGAATCCCGCCAGCGTCAACAGGGCCAGCACCTCAAGTAATGTCGCCATCGACTGCCACCCTTTCCAGAAAGCGCCTTGAAAGATCAACAGGCCCAGCAGGTTTGTCCCGCCAAAGCCGGCTTGCTCCAACTGCTGTTCCCACGGAGCTATATATCCGGTATACAGCGCGTAAACTCCCGTCGCCGCCAGCCCGACCACAACTCCCCAGATCCACTGCATGGACTTCCGCGCCCGCTCCTGAAATTGCGCCAGTCGCGCCGGCAGTGGCTCGTCCTCTTCAAACATCGCCCGCGTCAACAAGCGCGATTCCCGCTCCAGTGCGCGCAGCAACAAGCGGCATTGCCCGCAACTCTGCGTGTGCGCGGAAACTTCCGCCGCGCGTTCGCGGTCCAGTTGCCGTTCGATGTACAGCAGGCAACTCATCTCGTCGAGATGCTCTGCCCCGCCGCTTTGCTGCGGCCTTGCAATTTGCTCGTCGCTCACTGGGCTCCTCCCGCCACCAGCGCGGCGCCGCCCTCCAGCGCCTGCCGTAACTCATGCCGCGCCCGAAGCAGCACCACGCCCACAAACGCGCGGCGCACTCCCAGCTCATCGGCAATTTCGTCGTAACTCATGTCCGAGTAATAGCGCATCACCAGCGCCATGCGCGCTCGCGGCCCCACCTTCGCCAGCGCCTTGCGCACCTCTTCGCTGGTGCGCTGCTCGATCAGCTTCTCCAGCTGGCTCGCGTCCGGATGCTCCAGCGGCACGGTATCCAAGTCTTCTGTTTCCTTATCTTGACGAATCTTCCGCCGCCGCAACGTATCCCAACAATGATTCGCCGCGATCTTGTAAAGCCATGCGGAAAATGACCGCGTCTCGTCGTATTGATTCAGCTTGCCTCGCAATTTCATGAATACTTCCATGGTCGCGTCTTCCGCATCCTCGCGTGTCGGCAGCGCCCTCCGGCAAAACCGGAAAATCGCCGGCGCATAGTCGTGGTACAACTGCCCCCAGGCCTCGGGATCACCTGCCCGAGCCTTCGCGACTGCTTCCGTCGCTTCCGATGTTGCGGCAGCGCTCATTCGGCCTGGTTTCAGTGTTTCCATACTGTAATACGCAGCGCCAACGAAAAAATTACACGCCCTACCCCTCAGGAACGACCGTAACACTCTACCAGCCAACACCTTGCCGTTTGCGTCGCCAGCACTCTATCAGATTCCTGGGAACGCCAACTCTTCTCCTGGGAGCGCCAATCTCCTGATCGGCGGTTTTGCAGGCCCTACCATCGCTCACCGTCGAAGCGCGGTTGTCGATTGCGCCGCTTCTCCCCAAAAAAAACGGCCCGGCAACCTCACCGGACCGTCACTAACCACGACTATACTGAGTCCTTAAAACGTGATCTTGGCCGCAATCTGCAAACTCCGCGGCCCGCCACTCCCGAGCACCGGATACCCAATGCCCACATCTCCGGTCGTCTTCAGTTGCAACGCCCCCAAGCTGCGCCCATCCGACCCAATCCCCTGCTGCGCCGCGTCCGCAATAAACGACGGCAAAAACGGACTCGAGAAATTAGGATGGTTGAGCAAATTGTAAGCCTCAAAGCGCAACTCCAGTTTGAGCTTCTCCGTAATCGCTGTGCTCTTGAACAGAGAGAAATCAAACTGCCGGAAGTTCGGACCGATCAGCGAATTGCGCCCTTCGTTTCCGAAATGCTGCGAATTGATGCACGTCGGACTGATCGCTTGTACTGCGCAGATCGCACCGGTCGAGGGATCAATCAGTTGGCAGTTGCCGGCGCCAGTTCCGATTGCCAGCGTGCATGGCACTGCAAACGCCGTCAGATCCAGAAAATTGTTCGGATCATGCTTGTGATAAACGATCGGTCCTACCACGTCCGGACGCCCGAAATCTTCCCCAGAGCCGTCGAAATCGTCCTCAAAGTTGTAGTTTAACTGAAACGGCTGGCCGGACTGTACCGTCACAATCCCGTTGATACCCCAGCCATCCGTCAAACGTTTCCATGAACCATTGTGATTCGGAAACTGGTAGATGAAGTTCCATGTAAAGCGGTTCCGAATATCAAAGTTGGAATTCCCGCGATTGCTGCCGATCGGCGCCGTGCTGTCGTTTGGTTGCGAGGCGTTCGGTACAAAATCTTCCCCGTCGCTCGCGTCATCGATGGAATGCGACCAGGTGTAATTCACCGTGGACGTCAACCCATGCCAATCATTCACGCGCAAGCTGGTCTGCAACGCGTTGTAGTTCGAATTCGCCGAACCTTCCTCGTAATTCACGAAGTTAAACGGGAACGTTCCGAAGGGCCGCGGCACGCAAAAACATCCTCCCACATTGGGATTCGAGATGGGATCAAACGTCGGATCGGCTGCAATACTCTCGGGTCCGTATGGCGTCTGCTGAATCGTTGCCAGCGTTGGCTGGTTGATATCCCGGAAGCGCAACAACTTGTGACCGGTCGAGCCGACGTACCCGACTTGCAACACCGTCTTGCGCGTCAGTTGTTGCTGCAAATTCAAATTGAAATTCTGAATGTACGGCGTGCGAATATTCTGGTCTACACCAAACGCATCCGGTTGCGCGCTCGAAAATCCGTACACGGGCACACCGGCGCTCAATGGATCTCCGGTCGACGGGGGCAAACGCGATGGGATTCGGTCCAAATCCGTTGTACGCCGCGCCTGGATCGAAACTGCTATTGAACGGCAAATGACCTTCGAACATATCCTGCGAGAACGCGTCATAGAAAATTCCATATCCCGCGCGCAGCACGGTCTTACCGCTTCCAAATACGTCCCACGCCGCGCTTACCCGCGGCGCCCAGTTGTTGTAGTCCGGCTGGTACAGTCGCCCCGCGCCGACCAGCAACAGGTTGCCGTTCGTCGGGTCGATGTTCGTGAAGTTTCCTTGCTTATCCTGAACGATCCCGAAGTAGTCGTAGCGCAAGCCCCAGTTCAGGGTCAGCTTTCGCGTCACATGGACACTGTCTTGAATGTAGGCTGCGTGCGAATTCTCAAATGTGTTGCGGTCTGTGTTGCCGGTAATTTGCGATCCGTCATCCGGCACACCTGCCAGAAAGTCGTCCAAGCTAGCGAAGTCCAGCGTACCGCGCGCCGTTCTATTGAAGATCTGCGAGATGGACGTCCGCCGGAATTCGTATCCAAATTTGAAATCGTGCTTTCCATGTTTCCAGGACATGTTGTCGATGTAGTGCCAGTTGGTATCCACACGTTGTCGTCGGATCGCCCTTATCCGCACCCAGTTGGCGCAAACGGCGAAACGGTAATCGTCGGCAACCCGAAGTTGAATTTGTCCAGGACGCCGGTCGCGCTGTCCGTGGGTATATTGTCCAAGCCGATCGTCGAGGGATCAAAGCTCCTATCTTGCGGGAAAAATCCCTCCGCAAAACGATTCCAACCCAGCCGCACTTCGTTTACCAGCGTTGGCGATACCGTGCTGACATACGAGAGCGAAACCAACTGCACACGCGTCGGCGTATTCGTATCGTAGTTCGGCAGCAATCCACCGCCCGTCAATGCCAGCGGGAAAAGCTGTGTGCTGTCTCCAATGAAGTAGCGGCCCGTGATCATATTGTTGGCGTTCAGCTGGTGGTCAATCTTTACGATCGCGCTATCCACGCGGTTCGAAAATGGCGTGGATAGCGACGCGTTGCTCGAAACTAGATCCTGCCCACCGCCCCCGAGACACGAACCTGTCAAATTCGCGGTCGGCCAAGCCTTGCCTGCCGCAATCAGCGCCGCAATCACCGGGTTGACTCCTCCGGCCGGCGTCGCCAGCGCGATGTCCGTAGCCGTCGGTACGCAAGCCAAGCTCGCTTCCGAGCCGGCTTCGCGCACTGCCTCATAATTCACATAGAAAAATGTCTTGTCCTTTATGATTGCTCCGCCCAGCGACGCGCCAAATTGATTGTCGTGAAACGGATCCTGCGGATTCCCCACCGAATTAAAATAGTTCCGCGCGTTCAAAACCGTGTTACGGAAATAATCGAACGCGGCCCCATGCCATTCGTTCGCTCCGCTCTTGGTAACGATATTGATTACGCCGCCCGCGCTTCGCCCATATTCCGCTTCGAAGTTGGATAGTACGTTCACTTCTTGAATCGCTTCGAGGGGCAAAATCGTCGCCGGCGTGCCAAACACTCCCGCCTCATTGATCGCCGGATCGTTGCGGTACCCATCGTTCATATCCGTGCCGTCCAGCAGGAAATTGTTCGATCGTCCCCGCGACCCATTCACCGAAAAAACTCCGAAAGATCCCGGCGAATCCGTAATCTGGTCCGGAGATCCCGCCACGCCCGGCACCAGAAAGATCAGCTTCTGATAATCGCGGCCATTCACCGGTAAATTCGCCACCACTTTGGACTCGATCACTCCACCCAAGGTGTTCTGCGTCGTGTCCACCTGCGGCAGCGTATCTCCGTTCACTTCGATCTGCTGCGCCACGTCGCCCGTCTGCAGTACCACATCCGCGCGCCGTTCCACGGCAACATCCACTGCGATGCCCGTCACCAGCCCGCTCTTGAACCCCGCATTCGTCACCGTCACGCTGTACGTGCCGATTTGCAGTTCCGGCACCGCGTAGCTGCCATCAATGCCCGTCGACGTCGTGCGCGTCACACCCGTGTCCACGTTCTTCACCACCACCGTCGCGCCCACCACTGCGCCGCCCGAAGTGTCCGTCACCGTGCCCAGAATCGTCCCGCGAAACGTCTGCGCCGGCGTTGCACTGCCCAACAGGAATCCCAGCGCCAGCAAACACACCAATCCCAATGCATGCAATCTGCGGATCGCACTCATAGTCACTCTCTCCTTAAATCTCGCGAAACGATTCGCTTCGGAAACCATCAGAAAAACCCCTCAGAAGCACCCTGCGAACGCTTGCTCACAGAAAAACAGCGTCCGCGCCACCCGAACTCTTTGTGCCCATTACACTAACGTCGCTAAACCAGCACCGTCAAGCAAACTGCTACAAATAGTTCCTATCCGCACTGATGGGATTTCTAATGCATCGGCGTGGCCCAGTCGCCGGTAACCTAGCCCACATTCTTTTCGTCTATCCTTCGTCGCTACATGTGACCAGCTATCCAAATTTATATTTGGACGTCTATTTTTATAAGGGTGCTGAATCGCTAATTTCGGCGAGTCGCAGCGTTTTACCGCCGCTCGCTCAGGAGATTTTCTGGCATGGCATCCCGTTTTTCGGAGCCTCTACTCTTTTCTGAAGCCTCCGTCCGCCCCGGGTCGGAATTGCGTAACCTGTTGAATTTCCCTGTATTTTTCATCCTTTTGCTTCCCGTCATAGTCCTGTCGGCTGCCGGCTGTTTTCCCGCAAAAAGCTGCCTCTATAAGTCAGGACGAACTGGTTCGCCGTTCCCAGGAACTGATGGATTCTGTCACCGTCGGTGACCAACGCCCTTGGAAAAAATATATCGCCGCGGACGCCATGTACTTCGACGAAAAAGGCCGCGCCATGGACAAAGATGCGCTCGTCGCGGACATCGCACCTTTTCCTCCTGGCTATTCCGGTTCCATCAAAATCAAAAATCCGCAATCGCGTTTTATCGGCAACACTGCCATCGTAAGTTTTGACGAGGATGAAAGCGAAACTATCTTCGGCCAGACCATGACCGCCCGCTATCACGAGACGGACACGTGGGTGCAGCGCGACGGCGACTGGCAAATCGTCGCCAGCCAGGTGCTCCGCTACTACGAGGATCCTGCCCCCGGCAAAGCCGACACCACAAAATTTCGCGACTATATCGGCACCTACCAACTGAATCCCGGCGGAGTCACCGTAACCGTCTCCGCGGAAGGCGCCGATTTGTTCGAACAAAAACCGGAAAAGCCGAAGCAACAGCTCGTCCCCGAAGCCGCTGACATTTTTTTCCGCAAAGGAGTCGAAGGCCGCTGGCTTTTCCGCCGCGCGGATGATGGCAAAGTCGACGCCGTGGTCGACCGTCGCAACAACGAAGACATCGTCTGGAGAAAAATTTCCTAGCGAAGGCTCTTATACATCCAAAATTTCTTCATCTCCACAGCGCCACAATTTTCCCGCGACGTGCGTCTAACCATTGCGCGTGACGATTGTCCGACCGGGCCGCAGAAAATTAACGATCGCGCCAAGGAATGCCCCATGAAAATCGCCGCCTTAATTTCTCGCATGTTGCTCGGCCTGATGTTCCTCGTCTTCGGACTGAATGGTTTCTTCCCATTTCTCCCCAACCCTCCCCTTCCGCCGGGCCATGCAGGACAATTCCTCCTCGCCCTCTTCGGTTCGCACTACGTCTTGGTCGTTGCCGCTTTCCAACTCGTCGCAGGCTTGTTGTTGCTCGCCGGCCTCTACATTCCACTTGCGCTGGCCATTCTCGCTCCCATTCTCGTCAACATTTGGTCCTATCACGTGCTCATGTTTCCGCACGTATACCAACTCGCACTTCTCGCCACGGTCTTGTGGATCTTTTTGTTTTATTACTATCGCCGACACTTTGCCGGCCTTTTCGTACAGCGCGCCTGAGCGCCCGCACGGTCACCTGGTGTGACTAGTCATTCGCAGTTGAGTTCAAGAATTACAGACTATTCAGAAACGAAATCAGCTGACGTTTTTCGCTATCCGTCAAATTCATCTGAAATCGCAAGTTGTAAAAATTAATCAGCTCCGTCAAATCCTTCGCCGCGCCGTTGTGGAAGTAAGGCGCCCGTGCCGCCAGTCCACGCAGCACCGGCCCCTTGATGCGATTCACATCTACGCAATTCCCGCTCACCAACCCCTTGCCCGGGTCCGTCGTATAAATCACATAAGGCTCCGTCGACCCCGGCGCCGCAAAGGGGTTCGGACATCCCGTAATTTCATACACTGGTACTCCCGGAAAACTCAGCTGCGCCAGCCCGTTCGCAATCTGCGGATCGCGTTCCTGCCCCGCATCGTGGCCCGTCCCAATATCCAGCGGCAGCGGTAAAGAGTGATCGCCCACATTCGGCGTGTCATGGCACGTCGTGCACGTCCCCGCGAACGACGCGATCGGCACGGTCGTTCCCAACGCCGCAGCCAGCGTCGGATTGTCATTCAGCCCGCGCACATTCGTCACCGTCAACGCGCGCGTATTAAATAGTTTTTCTCCCGCTGCGATATCCGCGCGTTGCTGCTCGGTGTATCGCCCAAAAAATCCTCCACCCTTTTCATTTTCCCAAGCAGAATACAGCGACATCCCCGAAGGATTAAACGCCGCTCCCGTCGGATCAGCGCCGAGCGTATCGTTGATCCCCGGATAATAATTCTCCGCCGAAAGATTCCGCGCCCCGCCCTGCGCTCCACCTTGATTCAACAGCCCCGCCCTCTCATCCGCCAACTGCGCGCTGAACAGTCCCAACTCAAAATTCACAATTTCCGTCTCCTGCTCCGTGGTCAACGGCACCGACGCCTGCGCGTGGGTGTTCGTGGCGTCCAGCGCCTGATGCATCAGGTCCGCGTTCAAATTCGCCTGAAACGTATCCTTGTTGTTCAACAGCGCCGCCGTCTCGCGCCCATCAAACATGATCGTGCTCAGAAATCGCAAGTTCGTAGTCGGCAACGGCCGCCGATAAACGGACACCGTAATCGCTCCCGTCACGCTGTCCGTCACCACTCCGCATCCATACGGATCCACCACCGCGCGAATCTTGAATTGCGGAGTCGCCGGCAGCGTGATCGGTATGCGAATCAGCCCGTTCTTCAGCAGCAAGCTGTGGCTCGCCGCATCCGTCCCCGTCATGCCCGGGCAGTTCGCGCCGTCCACCGCCGCAAACAGCGGATCCCGCCCCCGCGTCACCACAAACGTTTGCTGCACACTCCGCGTGCTCAATCCCATCGCATCCTGCGCCAAATGGCACGTGGAGCACTTCCGCCCGTTCGTCCCCAAGCTCTCGAAAAACGGCCCCTTCTCCACGATCGGCCCCGCCGTATTAAATGTGGACACCAGCCCGGTCGGGTCCAGAAACGGAAACAAATTCGGAATCACCACCACCGCCGCCGCTCCGCTGGACACCACCAACAGCGCCGCCACTCCAGCCACCCGCCGCGCATACAAACTTCCCAGCCGCGCAAAATCGTTCAGTCCGAACATTGCTCACCCCCGAGGATTCTCTCAGTACTCAGATTTGCGGATCAGAGCAGTAGGAGTTCTGCTGTGTGGAGGATACCTCTCACACTTCGGCGCCCCTGCCAATGCAGGCCAGGTAATAAAAATCTCACGAAGAGGTAAGCGTCCAACCGATACAAATGTAACGAGATAGTCTGTCAGTCCGAACCCACCGTTCCTTGGCCCAAGCCGCCGTGTCATTCCGAACGAAGTGAGGAATCCGCTTTTCGTCACCGGCGACCCAAGATACAGCCGCGCTCTGTAATCAAATTCGCGCTAGCCGAATTGCTAAGACACGCCCTCACCCTAGAAGGCATCCGCAGCACCCGCAGCCGACTGGTTACGGTAGCATTCTAGCCACTCCGCAGTTACAATCTCCCGGTCTTAAACAAACTCTCAGAGGCCGCCACACGTGCCCGGCAAAAAAAAGCCCACTTCAAAATCCGCCGCGCCCGAAAAATCCAAACGCCCCGCCGAGAAACGTGCGATTGAACAGTACGACCACAAAACAAAAACCCGCATCAACAATCCCCCCGTCGGCCTAGTCACCGAACAAACTGATCCTCCTGTCCTTTCCAGAAAAACCTACGCCTACGACCCGCATCTCGATCCCCAGCTAGTCTGGGCCGGCAAAAAAGAACACACCAGCTTCGAAGTTCCCACCGTTTCCCTCCACGTCCACGAACGCATCGACCCGCGCACCATCATCGAAGCCGTCCGCAAACGCAACGGCGTCCCGCTCAGACCCGCGCAGGGCTATCTCTTTGAAACCCGCGAAGAAAATCCGCCGCTCCGCGAAGCCGTCGATTTCTATCGCCACGCCCACAATTGGTCCAACCGCCTCATTGCCGGCGATTCCCTCCTGGTCATGAATTCTCTCCTCGAAAAAGAAGGCCTCGCCGGCCAAGTCCAGATGGTCTACATCGATCCGCCCTACGGCATCCGCTACGGCTCCAATTTCCAGCCCTTCGTCAATCGCCGCGATGTCAAAGACGGCAAAGACGAAGACCTCACCCAGGAACCAGAAATGGTCCGCGCCTTCCGTGACACTTGGGAACTCGGCATCCACTCCTACCTCACCTACCTCCGCGACCGCCTCCTCCTCGCCCGCGATCTCCTCCACGAATCCGGCTCCTGCTTCGTCCAAATAAATGATGAAAACGTCCACTTTGTCCGCGCACTTTTGGACGATGTATTTCATACCGAGAATTTTGTAAGCCAAATTAGTTTTCGCAAAACGGGTAGTGCTCCTTCCGACTTCATCGCCAACATAGCCGACCACATAGTCTGGTACGCGAAATCGAAGGAGCACCTTAAGTGGAGACAGCTCTTCCAGCCTCGGGGCCTCCTCGAAGAACGGATTAAGGGCTCCGATAGCGACATTGCAGAAGCCGAGGACCCGGTGGATTTCCAGTCCGTGTCACTGGAATCGGCTGGGCTTCGGAGCGGAGATCTGAACGAAACATTCACGTGGGAAGGCCGCGCCTTTCGGCCGCGGGCAGGAGCACACTGGAAGACGGGGCATAAGGGTCTAAGCCAGCTGGGCGCATTAGGCAGACTCTTAGTTTCTGGCAACACTCTGCGCTACAAAATGCTCAATCGCGATTTTCCAGTAAAGCTGCTCACGAATTTATGGACAGACGTGATGGGGGCCGTCAACCAAACATATGTCGTGCAAACAAATGCCAGAGTTCTGGAGCGTTGTCTGTTAATGGCTACCGACCCCGGCGATCTCGTACTCGATCCCACCTGCGGCTCCGGCACCACCGCCGTCGTCGCCGAACAATGGGGACGCCGCTGGATCACCTGCGACACCTCGCGCGTCGCCACCACCCTCGCCAAGCAACGCCTCATGTCCGCCACTTTCGACTACTACAAACTCGCCCACCCCGACGAAGGCGTCGGCAGCGGCTTCCAATACAAAAAAGTCCCCCACGTCACCCTGAAATCCATCGCCAACAACGAACCCCCCGGCGAAGAAACCCTCTACGACCAACCCCTCACCGACAACTCCCGCGCCCGCATCTCCGGCCCCTTCACCGTAGAAGCCGTCCCCGCCCCCAACGTAAAATCCCTAGACGATCTCTCACCCTCCACCAATGTCATCCCGAGCCCGGGTGTCATCCCCAGCCCGGGTGTCATCCCCAGCCCGGGTGTCATCCCGAACGAACGTGAGGGATCTGCTTCTCCCTCCCCCGCCACCACGCCACCACAACAATCCCTATCCGACTTCCGCCACGCATCCACTCCCCTCCTGGACGCCAGCATCGCCCGCTCCGGCCCCACCCTCCGCCAATCCGACTGGCGCGACGAACTCCTAAAAACCGGCATCCGCGGCAAAGCCGGCCAAATGATAAATTTCTCGCGCGTCGAACCATTAGGCGGCACCCGCTGGCTCCACGCCGACGCCGAAACCAAAGGCGCAAAACCAGAACGCGTAGTCGTCTCCTTCGGCCCAGACTACGCTCCACTCGAAACCCGCCAAGTAGAAGCCGCCTGGCACGAAGCCGCCACCCTCCACCCGAAACCCGAAATCATCGTCTTCGCCGCCTTCCAATTCGACCCCGAAGCCGCCAAAGACATCGACGAACTAACCAAAGAAAAAACCGGCATGACCTTCCTAACCGCCCAAATGAACGCCGACCTCCTAACCGACGACCTGAAAAAGAAACGCACGAATAATCAGAGTTTCTGGCTAGTAGGCCGCCCCGACGTAGACATCCGCCGCGCAGAATCCGACGCCTCGGCCATGTCATCCCGAACGAACGTGAGGGATCCGCTTCTTCCACTTCCCCCACCCAATACATCGCCGAAGTCCGCGGCTTCGACTACTTCAACACGCGCACCGGCGCCATCGAATCCGGCGACACCACAAAAATCGCCATGTGGCTCCTAGACACCGACTACGACGGCCGCAGCCTCTACCCGCGCCAAGTTTTCTTCCCCCTAGCCGACGAAGACGAAGGTTGGGCCAAACTAGCCAAAAATCTAAAAGCTGAAATCGACCCAGAAAAAATCGAAGCCTACCGAGGCACAGTCTCGCTCCCCTTCGAGTTAGGCGAACACAAACGCGTAGCCATAAAAGTAATCGACGACCGCGGCATCGAAAGCCTAAAAGTAGTCCAACTATGACCCCCGCCTCCACTCCGCAAAACTGTCATTCCGAACCCGCCGAAGTTTGGCGGGTGAGGAATCTGCTTTCCGCCACCACACCATGAAGAAAACCTACTCCGTCTACATCCTAGCCAGTCGCTCCCGCACCATCTACACCGGCGTCACTGGCAACCTCCAGAAAAGAATGATTGAGCATCGCCTGGGTCTCGTCCCCGGATTTACAACGCGCTACAAAGCCTTCCGCCTTGTCCATCTGGAGAACTTCGCCGATGTCCGCGAAGCCATCGCTCGCGAAAAAGAAATTAAAGGCTGGCGTCGTGGAAAGAAAATCCGTTTGATTGAGCGTGACAACCCAACCTGGCAGGACCTCGCACCTCAATTGCCTCACGCTTACCCAAGCGAGCACACCCGAAGCGGATCCCTCACCCCTTCGCTGAACACCAGCGAACGGATTCGGGATGACAAATTGCAGGACCACGTTAAGAATCGACGTGCCGAAACATCCACCATAACCCGCACCCCACCGCCCATGTCATTCCGAACGAAGTGAGGAATCTGCTTTTTTCAGAGTAGCTATGCCCTCAAAATCCATCGACCAACTAATCATCAACTCCCCATACGAAGAGCCGCGCGAATATTGGAAATACGAACGCGAATCCCGCCTCTTCAACCGTGAACCGGGCCGCCGCCCCGCCGGGTACGTCCGCGCCACCGAATCCTCCAAAGCTTTCGACGACCCCGGCATTTTCGTACCGCTGCCACTCGTAAACAAAATTCGCCCCAGAGTGAATCAATGGCGCGAATCTGGTTACGCAGGTGTTTCTGGCATAACCAAACGCCTCTTGGATCACTGGCGCGATCCCGAACAGCGAGAAAACCGCCGCCTGTTCTTCTGTCAATTGGAAGCCATAGAAACTCTGATCTGGTTAACGGAAGGCCCAGATTCAGAGAAGATCGGTATAGACGTCCCCAGCGACGGCGGCGAATTCACGCGCCTCTGCTCCAAAATGGCCACGGGTTCTGGCAAGACCATCGTCATGGCCATGCTCATTTCGTGGCAGATCCTAAATAAAGTAACCAGCCCGCAAGACAAACGCTTTTCGAAAAACATCTTCATCGTCGCCCCCGGCTTGACCGTGAAGAATCGCCTGCAAGTCTTAAAACCCGGCGCGAATGACTACTACAAAGAATTCAACCTGATACCAAGCGGCATGGAGGATAAACTTCGCCAAGGAAAAGTAGCGGTTTCCAACTGGCACGGTCTCGACTGGGATTCCGAAGAGCGCATAGCCAAGAGGAAAAGCGTAGACAAACGCGGCGCCCTGAGCGATGAAGCCTACGTCCGAGAAGTTCTCGACGACATGGCCACCGCGCAAAATATCGTCGTTATCAACGACGAAGCTCATCACGCTTGGCGACATGATCCGAAATCCACACTTAAGGGTGTCGACAAAGAAGAACTCGAAAAATCGACCAAATGGATCGGCGGACTAGATCGTATTCACCGGACTCGGGGAGTCCTCAACTGTTTCGACTTGACCGCCACGCCATTCGCCCCAACTGGAAGGCGCAGCGAAGAAGACACCCTCTTCAAATGGATCGTCAGCGATTTCGGTTTGAATGACGCCATCGAATCTGGGCTGGTGAAAACTCCGCGCGTGGTCGTGCGAGATGACGCGAAGCTTGGTAAAGACTTCAGGTCTCGCCTGTATCACATTTACGCCGATCCGACGGTTAAGGACGACATCAACCAGAAGGTTGAGCCCCACGTCCCTCTCCCGGACCTCGTCAACACCGCTTACACGATTCTCGGAAACGATTGGGACGAGACCAGAAAGCAGTGGGAATCGCAGGGCGCTGCCACCCCTCCCGTCATGATCACCGTGGCCAACCTCACTTATACGGCCGCCCGCGTGGACTACGCGCTGTCGCACAACAAAATCCCTATCGAGGCGCTATCGAGGCCTGAAGGAATTCTGCAAATCGATTCAAAAATCCTGGGCGAAGCCGAGGCGCAAGAGGAAGAAATCGAGGAGTCAACACCAACTGAGAGCTCAGACGACGATGCTGAACTGCCCGAGAAAAAGCTGACAAAGAAGGAGCGCGCCGAGGCTCTACGCAAGGCCGTGAACACGGTCGGTCAAGTGGGCCAGCCGGGAGAACAAGTCCACGCGGTAATTTCCGTCGGAATGCTGTCCGAAGGTTGGGATGCAAAAACCGTCACACACATCATGGGTCTCCGCGCCTTCACGTCTCAACTCTTGTGCGAGCAAGTCGTAGGTCGGGGTTTGCGCCGCACCTCCTACGATGTGAATCCGGATACCGGCCTCTTCTTACCCGAGTATGTAAATATCTTCGGAGTTCCTTTCACCTTCATGCCCCACGAAGGCGACGAGGATGCACTACCACCTCCCCCGCCGCAGCCCACCTCAAAAATTCAATGTCTTGCCGAGCGCAAAGAACTCGCTATTTCATGGCCAAACATTATTCGCATCGACCATGAATACCGGCCGGAGTTAACGCTCGAACTTTCCAAAATAAAACCACTTACACTCGACGCTTACGAAACTCCCACGATTGCCGATCTCGCCCCTGTCATCGACGGAAAACCTGACGTAACTAAGTTGACCAGCATTGATGTCGAGAAGTTGGGAAGAGAACAGCGCATGCAGCGCGTCGTTTTCCAATCCGCAGCCGAAGTCTACGATCTGATAAAGCCGAACTGGGAAGGCAATCGCGAAGTCCTTCTAGCCCAAGTCATCCGCCTCACGGAAAAATATCTTACCAGCGGCCATATCGTCCTTTCTCCTCCGCTATACAGCCAGGACGAAGTTCGCCGTCGAATTCTGTACACGCTCAACATGACCAAGGTCGTGCAGCACCTGTGGGAAGCCATCCGTTTCGAAAATGCGGTGGCGGTGGTTCCCATATTCGATAAAGAACGGCCAATCCGTTCAACCGCGGACATGCAGCCGTGGTTCACCCGCCGCCCCTGCGAGCCGGCCATCCGCTCCCACATCAATCTCTGCGTCTTCGATTCCCGATGGGAAGCTAGCGAAGCCTTCGAGTTGGATCGCAATTCCAACGTCGCCGCCTGGGTCAAGAACGATCACATGGGCTTCGAGATACTGTACGTCTTCAAGGGCGTGATCTTGAAATACCGCCCAGATTATTTGGTCCGCTTGACCAACGGAAAAATGCTAGTGCTGGAGGTGAAAGGCCAGGAAAGCCAACAGCATCGAACTAAGCGTGATTTTCTGTCCGAATGGGTCAAAGCCGTGAACAGTGACGGCCGATTCGGTATCTGGTCAAGCGACGTCTCGTTTTCTCCCGCCGACCTGACCACTATTCTCAAAAAGCACAATTCGCAGGGATAATTTCCGAATAAATACTTGACAATCAGTTACTTATGCGGTATCGTGCTTTGTGTTATCGCAACCTAGCCCCGTCTCAGCTGCCCACCTCAGATTTGGTCACCCATCGAATCTTATCTCGACGCGTAAAGCTATTTCTCTCAGCATGTTACAGCCGATCCCTGCAACTCCAATAGAGTCTATCTCTTACACAAATTCCCTTCTAAGTACTAGTGAAATGTATCTCTTATGCAAAATAGGGGGGTGGGTACCCCTCCCGATTATGGTTAACCTGGCATGACCGCCGCGCTGCCATCGCTGGTCATCGTCGGGCGGCCCAACGTGGGCAAATCGACCCTCTTCAACCGCCTCACTGGGACGCGCCGCTCCATCGTTACCAACGAGCCGGGCATCACCCGCGACCGCATCTATGGCAAAGCCGAGTGGCTGGGGCGCGCGCTGGAAATCGTCGACACCGGCGGAATTGTGCCGGACGACAAGGCGCTGATCCCAACGGAAATTCTGCGGCAGGCACGCGTGGCCATCAAGAAGGCGGCGCTGCTGGTGTTGGTGGTGGACAGCCGCGCGGGGTTGACGCCGCTCGATGAAGAGCTGGCGCGCATGCTGCGCACCACCGGCAAGAAATTTGTGGTCGCGGTGAACAAAGTGGACGCCGTGTCTCAGGAAGGCAGCGTCGACGTATTTCGCAAACTCGGCGTTCCCGTCTTCCCCATCGCCGCGGAACACGGCACCGGCATCGACGATCTGCTGGACGCCGCGCTGAGCGGCATGGATGTCGTCGCCTCTCACGAAGAAGAAAAAGAACTGGACCGCGTGGAAGTGGCCATCATCGGGCGGCCCAACGTCGGCAAATCCACCTTGCTGAATCATCTGGTCGGCGAAGAGCGCAGCATCGTCTCCCCCATCGCCGGCACCACCATGGACAACGTGGACACCGAAGTCGAAAAAGATGGCCACGTCTATCGCTTCGTGGACACCGCCGGAATTCGCCGCAAAGGCAAAACTGTTTTGGTCGCGGAAAAGTTGAGCGTGGTGATGGCGCGGCGCGGACTCGAACGCTGCGACGTCGCGCTTCTCGTCGTCGACGCGGAACACGGCGTCACGCAAGGCGACGCGACCATCGCGCAATACGCCGAAGAATCCGGCCGCTCCATAGTCATCGTGATGAACAAGTGGGATTTGGCCGTAGCCGCGGCGGGCGTAGCTTCCGCCAAAGCCGATGCCAGCGCCAAAGGCGAAAAGCGCCGCGTCCCCGGCGTGAAGCACTCGTTCACCGACGCGGCCAAAGATCGCCTCCTCGTCGATTACGAAAAGATGGTTCGCGGCAAACTGAAATTCCTGAGCTATGCGCCGATCGTGTTTCTCTCCGCCAAAACCGGCGACCGCGCGCAGAAACTTTATCCGCTGATCAATCAGTGCTCCGAAGCGCGCAAACGCAAAATCTCTACGCCAGCGCTGAACAATTGGCTGAAAGACGAAGTGGACTTGCAGCGCGGCACCACGCCAAAGGCTCGCCCCGTCCGCATCTACTACATGACGCAGGCCAAGACGGCGCCGCCAACATTCCTGATCTTCACCAACCAGAAAGAGCCGCTGCACTTCAGCTACCAGCGCTTCCTCGAAAACGAACTGCGCAAAAAGTTCGACTTCGTCGGCACGCCAATCCGCTTCATCCAGCGCCTCCGCAAGCGAGACAAGCGCGAAGATCATTCCGAGGAAGACGACTAGTGATGATTGGCGCGCTTCGCCAATCATCTTCGATGACCGGTTTTTGCACAGCCGCCGCTGAAAAAATCTTCGCAAACTGCTACGATGCGAAGTCCCCCTCCGAAACAGTAAGATAAAAAAAGTAGGAGCAGAATATGGCCGCATCCGCAGCCGCTCCACAAATTCAAAAAGACTTTTACCGCATCGGCGAAGTCGCCCGCATGACGGACCTGAAACCGTTCGTGCTGCGCTACTGGGAAACCGAATTCCCCATGCTCGAACCGGTGAAGAGCGCCAGCGGCCATCGCCTCTACCGCGCCGAAGACGTCAACATGGTGCTGCGCATCAAGCGCCTGCTCTACGACGAAGGCTTCACCATCGCCGGCGCCCGCCGCCACCTGCGCGAACCGCAACCCGCCAGCGACGCCCATGCGACGACTTCCACCTCACCAGCCCAGACGACGCTGACGCCGACCTGCACGGCGAACTCCGAGGCGAGTCTCGCAGTGAATCCCGTGGCGAACGCGGCGGCGACAATCGCGGAGAGCTCCGCGGCGCGGAACATCGCGGTAGCGAGGGTCACTCCGCGTATCGCGGAGACGCCCCGCCCCCGTTGCTGAACCGCAAGATGCTGCTGGATTTGCGCGATTCGTTGCGGGCTTTCTTGACGCTGCTTGAACGGCGATGATAGCCTTGGTGGACTAGGCGAAACTGCTTGGCGAGTGATTTTGCGCGCTGAGTGGTCGCTTCCGGTGTTTTCTTCGTTTTGTGATTCGCGTGAAAATTGCTGCTTGTTGCAGCTTTTTCGGTCATCGAACGAAGCGTGACACTGCGGTCGGGACGTAGCGAAGCCTGGTATCGCGCACCCTTGGGGTGGGTGAGGTCGCTGGTTCGAATCCAGTCGTCCCGACCATTTTTTCCTTTCCTTACAACCCTGCGACGATTCCCTACCAGAAATTTTAAGAATCAATTCGCAAATAAATTGCGGAGCATGAACATCAGGTTGGCGGGGCGTTCGGCTAAGCGACGGACGAACCACGGGTACCAGAAGGTACCGTATGCCACGAGGACGACGCTGCGGTGTCCGGCGGCGGCGAGGCGTTCTTGTTCGGCGCGCTGGATGCCGTAGAGCATTTGGACTTCGAAGTTTTGTTTGGGGATATTTTGGGTGGCGGCGAAGTTGGCGAGGCGATGGATCAGTGGGACGTCGTGCGTGCCGAAGGCGGCGCGTTGGCAAGCGCCGGTTTTTTGGGCCTGAAGCATTTGCGTGGCCAGCGCGTAATAGTTTTCGTCTACGTCGGATTTGTTGGCGAAGGCGATGTTTGGGGGTTCGTTGTAGGCGCCTTTTACTAGGCGGATGGCTGGTTTCAGGGGTAACAACTTTTCCAGATCGTTTTGTGTGCGCTTCAGGTAGGCCTGCAGACAGATTCCAATATTGCCGAAATTTTGTTGCGCTTTTTGGTAGACGGCCAGGGTGCGGTCTACGTATTCGCTGGATTCCATATCAATCCAGAGGGTGGAGGTTTTGTTTTCGCGTTCGATGATTTGACGGAGATTGTCGTAGCAGATTTCGGCGTCTAGATCTAAACCGAGTTGGGTTAGTTTGACGGAGATTTCCATTGGGACGGGGGGTGGGGTTGAGTCTAAACCCGCACCCACGGAACCAGTGGGTGCGGCACCCGGCTGCGGGGCCGACTGGTGGATGCGATCGAGAGCTTGCAGGTAATGGCTGGTTACTTCGTCGGCTTCGGCGCGGGTGGCGATGTTTTCGCCTAGGTGGGTGAAGACGGTGGCGATATTTTTGGTGCGGAGCATTTGGGCGGAGGCTAGGGCGTCTTCCAGGGATTCGCCGGGCATGAAGCGGGAGACGGTGCGGCGGACGAATTTGTAGTGGGAGGCGTGGTCACGGAGCCAGTGATTTTGCGCGGCGGCTAACAACATGGAGCGCATGATGGACACTTCGTGGAGGCCTCCGCGGGGTAGAGAGAGATTAGTTTCATGTTTGTTTTAACACAGAGTACGCAGAGGCCACAGAGAAGAGACCGCGTAGTGGCCAGATCTTCGAGACGGCTGGAGATAATGATGTCTATGTGACGCTGCTTGGAGTGGCGCACTGCGGATAATTGGGGAAGGCGAAATTGCCTGTCCAGCCCAGTTCGCGCATGCCTATTTCGGAAGAGTAGTAGGCGCCGGTGATCCATTCTTTGAGGTGGTCGAAGTGCTCGCGCTGCGGACTGTCTGGCGCTGAGGCAGTGGTCAGTAGGTTTTCATATTCGGAAGGCGTGAGAGTGGCCAGTCCGCGGGCGAATTGATCGTTGGCGGTCTTTTCCAGGGCGGCGAGGGAGGCGGTAAATTTTTTTTGGTTCTCTGGTGATTCGACGCTGAGGAGGAGATCGATGAAGCGATTTACCTCGGCAGACGTGGAACCGGGCACCAGGGATTCCGCTAACGGGAGCAGAGCGGCATTTTGTTGTGTGCTGAGGAACAGCGGCATCCAATCGGCGGCTGCACTGAGGTTGTCCGCGCGATCGAGCAATTCGCCGTTCATGAGGTGCTGGTGGATGGGGTGGGAGGCGGCGATTGCCGGCCAAACGGCGCCCGCAGCTACGGCGGTGAAGAGACGCTCAACCAATTGGCGGCGAGTTAGTTTGTCCGAAAGTGGATTGGTGGTGTTGGCCATGAGCGTTGCGCTTTCCTGTGGCTGCGAGAAGTTTTCGTTGCGAGTTCAGCGGCGATAATAGCATTCGGTTCGAATTGGTAACAAGCGCGAGCGGGAACCGATGACAAGGCTCGGCGCGACGAAGAACAGGCGTCGCACAGCTCCTTTTTTTCCGAGACGTTGGTTGGTCCTCGGCTGAGGTAGAATTTTGTGCGTCGATTGCGGGCGATGGAAAATAGGCGATGACCAACAAGACGGATAACGCGTTTGATGTGCTGGTGGTTGGCTCTGGGGCTTCCGGTGGGTGGGCCAGCAAGCGACTTGCGGAGGCGGGGTTGAAGGTGGCGCTTCTGGAAGCGGGGCGACCGCAAACGGATGCGAATTTTTCCGAACATAAACCGGCGTTTGAGCTGAAGTATCGCAACATGGCGCGGGAAATCGTGCGCAAGACGCGGCCGGTGCAATCGAAGTTCGACGTATGCAACGAATATACTTCCGATTGGTTCGTGAACGATCTGGAGGAACCGTACACCACACCGAAGGACCGGCCGTTTGATTGGATGGGCCGGGTGCGGATGACTGGCGGGCGCACCAACGTCTGGGGCCGCGTCAGTTTGCGATTTAGCGAAAGCGATTTTAAATCGGCGTCGCAGGATGGGTACGGCGAAGATTGGCCGCTGGGCTACAGCGATCTGGAGCCTTATTACGATCTGGTGGAAAAGTATGTGGGCGTCACGGGGATGCGCGAGGGACTGGCGCATCTGCCGGACGGACAGTTTCAGCCGCCGATGCCGCTGACTTGCCAGGAAAATATTTTTCGCGATGGCGTGAAGAAGAAGATGGGGCGGGTGGTGACGCTGGCGCGTTCCGCGAATCTCACGCGTCCCTTAAACGGACGGGGGCCGTGCCACTATTGCGGACCGTGTGAGCGCGGATGCGTGACGCATTCTTACTTTAATTCCGCATTCACCACCGTGGCGGACGCGGTAGCCACCGGAAACTGCACGCTGATTTCGAACGCGATGGTTTACAAGGTGTTGATGGACCGCGACGGCCGGCGGGCGCGCGGCGTATTGTACATCGACCGAAATTCGCGGACGGAACATGAAGTGTTGGCAAGATGCGTAATTCTTTGCGCGCAGTCCCAGGAGTCCGTACGGATCCTTTTCAATTCGGCCACGCCGCAGCATCCGACTGGACTGGCAAATTCGAGCGGCGTGCTGGGGCATTACTTCACTGCACACGTGCGCAGCGGCGGGGGCAGCGGAGAATTCCCGGGGTTGGATATTAAGCCGACGCGGGGCGGACCGGTGAAACCGGTGGGTATTTATGTTCCGCGGTTTCGGAATCTGCCTGGTGCCGCACCATACAAGAAATTCTTGCGTGGGTTTGGGTACGAAGGCGAATCGAGCGTGGATTTCCATTGGGGGGCTCCGGGCTTCGGAGCGGAGTACAAGAAACGGCTACATGAAGCGCGCGCAACTATGGAGATCACCGGTTTCGGTGAAGTGCTGCCCCGCTGGGACAATTTTGTAGAGCTGGATCCGGAGAGAAGAGACGTTTACGGGATCCCAGTGGTAAAAATTCATATGGCGGATGGCGAGAACGAACGAGCGATGATTCAGGATATGGGCGATTCGGCGGGCGAAATGTTGGAAGCGGCGGGAGCAAAACATGTTCGGACGTACGCGGATCCCTCGGCGCCACGCTGGGCATTGCATGAGGCGGGGATCGCACGCATGGGAAGCGATGCGAAGAAATCGGTGCTGACGCAGTTTCAACAGACGCACGATGTCAGAAATTTGTACGTGATGGACGCGTCTGGATTCACTTCGAACCCATGCCAGAATCCTACGTTGACGATCATGGCGCTGTGTGTACGTTCGTGCGATTTTCTGATGAACGATCTTAAGAATTTGAGCTGATAACGTTTTTCACCGAGCAACACGGCGGTGTGCAGGTGAAAATGCGATACTTCGCGAATTCGCGATGGGCGTGGTAGGCGCGGCGACGAAGTAGAAGCCGACGATCCAAGCTTGCGCGTCGTAGCGGGAGGCCGCAAAGGCGAGGATCAGCAACGGCGCGGACCGAGCGCCGCAGCCGACGATGAGATCGAGTGCAGGACTGTATATCCAGGGAGAAGGCGACGCGGATTGCGGGGCGGGCGCGACTTGTGGCGCAGTGATGGCTGTTGGTTCAGGAGTGGCAAGAGAGGGCATGCCAGTGAAGAATAACGCGGTGGATACTGCACAGGAGTTGTGTGTCCGAGAGATATATAGAAATGGTTACGGCTGTGTCGGCAAATTTGGCTGCGGCCAACGCAGAGCGGTGCCGAGGGCCATGGCGGTGAGCATTATGAGGACTGGATCTAGGGGATGGCGGTAGCGGAGCGAGGTGTGGGTTACGTAATAAATGATGGGGAGGATTATAGGGAAGGTAGCTATCGGGAAGGCGTAGCGACTCCGACGGATGAAGAGGATGGTGATGCCGAAGGCGGCGCCGATGGCGGTTAGGAAATTGCCGATTAGGATGGCGCGGAGTAGGAGCGAATCGTTTTCGAGGAACGCCTGGATTGGTTGCGGGGTGCCGATCCAGAAAGCTACGAAGCGTTTGATGAAGAGAGTTAATTCGACGCGCGGGTGAGCGGCGATGAAGGCGAAAGCTTTGCGCTTTTCTTCGTCCATGAAAGACGTTTCGCCGATTTTCAGGTACCGCAGAACTTCCCTTTCGAACGTGATGGTGGGTGGCAGGCCGCTGCGGCGCTCGTCGTAATTTTCGTTGTTGCCGATGTACAACTCGAAGGGGAGGCCGGAGCGCAGCGGAATTAAGCGGTGGAAGACGACGTAGTTGCGTACGGTCCACGGGACGCAACAAAGCAACGTCAGCGCGACGGCGAGAAGTGGTTTGGCGAATTGGGATGCTCGGCGCGGTTGTTGAGAGGCTTCTTTGTTGGATTCGTTGGTTTTGTTGGCTTGGTAAATGAACCACGCCAACACGAACGGTAAAACGGAGATCGACGCGGGATTGGTCATTAAGACGAGTCCCCACAAGAGGCCGTAGGCGGACCAATCGCGCCAGCGACGCGAGGTGGGCAACGCCAGCGTGGCCCAAACGATGGTGGCGACAAGCAGCGCAGAGAGTGAAGTGTCCCAGATCCACTCGGTGGGCATTCGAATGGCGGTGATGAACAAGGCCCAGAACCAGGCGGCAAGGCTGGCGACTCCGGCGCCTGCGATACGTTTCGCTGCGTAGTAGATGGGCACGCAGGTGGCGGTAGAAAAAATAATATTCAAAAAGATGGCGGCGAAATACGCGCCGATGGAATAGACCCCGAATATTTTGAACAGCGCGGCGACGAGCAGCGAGTAGACCGGCGGAAGAATCGCGGTCGGTCCGGAATCGCGTTCGTAGGGAGAGGAGAAACCCTTTCCAGAAGCGACGGAGTAGGCGATGTGCCCGGTTTCGGTTTGGAAAGGGACGGTGCGAAGAACTTGCGCGGGAATCTGGCGAGTTTGATACCAAGCGAAGGTTAGACGAGCGACGAAAGCGACTAGGACGATGACCAGGAGAGATGTTGCGATTTTTCGCAAGGCGGCCATCATCGGTGCGCAGTGAGCGAGAGCATGAGCGAGATATTCCGGACGATCATGATAACGCGATAGTTGGCGAAGAATTGGTTGCGAGAATAAAAATGGCGAGTGGTGTTCTATGTAGTGTGATAACTGTGTGGGGGAGAACTCTGCTCGGCACGTATTGGTTTAGGGATTGCGGCAAAAGCGCTTGGCAAGCAGAAGGCGGCCACTACAATATGTACGCATTTGGGTTGATTGCCGCATCTAAGTTAGAGGATTGGAAAAGGAGCAGGTTGATGAATATGCGACGAGTTACTCTAGGTAAAACTGTTTTAGCGATGGCGCTGGCCGCTGTTTTTGGCAGCGCGGGCTATGCGGCTACGGGTTCTGGGGCTCCCGCCGAACCGGGCATGGTAACCATGACGGTTACGGCGGTGGCAAAGAAAAATGCGACTCCGCCACCGGTAGCGAAGAACGATGTGGAGCTTTATCAAGGAAAAGAACGGCTGCAGGTAGCGGACTGGCGCAAGGGCGAAACGCTGTTGGTAGCCATAGTGATCGACGATTCGCTGAGCAGTACCATCGCGAGCCAGTGGAACGATTTGAAGGGTTTTATGATGAGCCAGCCGCCAACAACGTTGATCGGCGTATTTTATGGGCGCAACGGGACGGTGACGGTTGGGCAGGATTTTACGGCTGACCACGCACTAGCAGCGAAGGCGCTGCGCATTCCTTATGGAGGATTTGGGGCATTCTCGAGTCCCTATCTGGAGTTGCAAGACATGATCAAGCGCTGGCCGGATAATAACGAGCGCAAGTCGATCATTTTGATTTCGTCGGGGATCGATTATTTCCGCGGAAACTTTGGACCGACGAGTCCGGACCTGGATCCGACGATCGACAACGCCCAGAAGTCGAATGTGAACGTTTGGACGATTTACGCTCCGGACGCGGGACATCGACAGCGGGGATTTTTCAACGTGTTCAACGCGCAGTCTAGCCTAAGCCAACTTTCGAACGAGACCGGAGCGGAATCCTACTATTTGGGATTTGGGCAACCGGTAACACTGAAACCTTATTTCGACGAGATTTCGGTGCACCTGGCGAACCAATACTTGCTGACGTTTGCGGGGCCGAATGGCGGGAAGAAGGGCAAATTCGAACGCGTGCGGGTGGCTACGGAGCTGCCGAACGTGGAGTTTATGTCTCCGTCGGAAGTTTTTATTCCAAAGGCGGCTGAATAACCGCCGCCGTTTTATAACAACTTGTGAGATGAAGGCGCGGACGAACGTTCGCGCCTTTTTTATTGGATTGAGAAATTTAGATTTTGATTGCAGCGGACGCCTGGACCAAATCGTAACGACTAGTCGTCTGAGCCCGTCTGCGAGGCGGCGCGGGTGGAATCGCGAATAACCAGTTCGGGAGTCATGCGTTGGCGAGAGCTGGTCCAATCTCGCTTTTCGAGGCCGGCGTTGATACTGTCCATAACCATTTGCACGGCGGTGCCACCCATGGCTTCGAGCGGCTGACGAATGGTGGTTAGCGAGGGCACAGCAAGCGAAGAAAGCGGGACGTCGTCAAAGCCCACGACGCTGCATTGTTCGGGAACTTTTATGCCGGCCTTGGTGAGTGCGCGAATGGCGCCGAGGGCGGTGAGATCGTCGAAAGCCAGCAGCGCGGTGAAACGCTTTTTCTTCTGCAGTAATTCCTCGGTGAAGCGGTAACCGCCTTCGAAGCCGGAGTTGGCGTCGAACGAATCGTTGAGCTGCGTGATTAACGCGGGATCGATTTCGAGTTTGACGGATTGCGCGAATTTCTGAATGCCCTTCCAGCGCGGGCCGCTATCAATGATCATTTTGGGGCCACGGATAAAGGCGATTTTGCGGTGGCCGAGTTGATAGAGGTGTTCGAGAGCCAGACGGCCGCCCATTTCGTTGTCGACCATGACGGAGCTGACGGTGTCGCCTTCGATTTCCCAACAGATGGTGGCGGCGGGAATGTTGCGCTTGCTGACGTCGGCGAGAAGGTGAATATCGACGAGGAGCCAATTGGCGACGACGATCAGAGCTTCAACGTGATGCTCAAGGAGCATTTCGAGGTAGCGTTCGAAACGATTTTTCTGGTTGTGGGCGTCGGCGAAAATCGGGACGTAGGAGGATTGATAGAGAGCGTTTTCGATACCGCGCAGAATCGGCGTGCAATAAGGGATCGGTGATATCGAAGAACATGACGCCGATACTGTGGCTGCGTTTGCTGCGAAGGAAACGAGCCATAGCGTTGGGGCGATAGCCTAATTTCTTGGCAGCTTCTTCGATGCGTTTTTTTGTGGCGGGAGCGATGTAGCGAGCGAGGGGGGCGCTATTCAGCACAATGGAAACGGTCGCGGAGGAAAAACCGCTGGCCGCAGCCACGTCGCGCATGGTCACCGTGGAGCTTTTGCTGCTCTGGCGCTTCAAGAGCGGGTCTCCCGTGGGCAACATCATCCTTCCTCTGCAATCGGGAATGCAAGAAACGCAAGGCCGTAAGTCCGACAGGTTTATTTATTCCGCCGGAACATCGAAAGACATCTGTTTGCTGAACCAGGAGGTTTTCCACGCGCCGTAAATGATGCCGACGGCCAGCCAGATAGAACCGGCGATTTTTGCGGGCGGGCTGAGGTTCCACCAGATGAATCCGCAAATAACAAATCCGAGCCCGGGAACGAGAAAATTCGTAGTTGTCTTTTCATTAGAGCGGACAAAGTAGTGCATGAAGGACGCAGCGTTCACGCCCATAAAGGCAATGAAGGCGCCAAAGTTCAGGAGTTCGGCACCGCGGTCGTAAGTGATCAGGAATGCGCCGACCAGCGCGATGGCACCGACGACGATCACGTTATTGGCGGGAATTTGCGTCTTGGCGGCAATTTTTCCGAAGAAGCCTTTGGGTATGGCGTCATTGCGGCCCATGCCGTACAGGAGGCGGGCGGCGGCGAATTGCGCAGCCATGCCGGAGCCGACGTTGGCGATGAGCACCGTGAAGTTGAGCAGATGGAAGAGAAAGAAACCGCCGATCTGCCGAGCGACCAAGGGGAACGCGGAGGTTTCCATTCCTGGTGGGAACGGTTTGGAACCCCAGATCAATTGGGCAGCATAAACTTCGAGTGAAGAGAGCACGCCAGCAATGACGCAGACCAAGACGGTGGCGAGCATGATGTTGCGACGAGGATTTTCTACTTCTTCGGAAAGCGTGGAGATGCCGTCGAAACCTATGTAGGTGAGCACGGCGATGGAGGTGCCACGGAAAATGCGGTGGAAATCGAAGGTGGATGGATCGTAGAACGGTAGAGTGAAATATCGGGGGCCGTACTCGTGCAAGCCCCATACGAAGCGGACTACGAAGAAGAAAAAAACGATTACGACGATGGTCATTCCGGCGGCGAGAACCTCGTTGATGCGCGCAGACGTTTTTACTCCGCGAAGATTGAGCGCTGTGAAAAAACCGGCGTATAGGATGGCTAAAAGCCAGTAAGGCACGCCGGGCAAGATATTTTGCGTGAGCTGGCTGCAGATGATGGTGCAGATCAGCGGGTTGAGAATGTAATCCATGACCATGGCCCAACCGGTCAAGTAGCCGAGGCCGGGGTGAATTTCCTGGCCGACGTAGGTGTACGCGGAGCCAGCGCTAGGATAAACGCGCGCCATTTTTCCGTAACTGATGGCGGTGAACAGCATGGCGACCATAGCGATGAGAATGGTGGTGACCGCGTGTCCGCCGGCGGCATTGCTGATGACGCCGTAGATGCCCATGGGCGCGATGGGCTGGATGATTACGATGCCGATGATGATCAGGTTCCAGAGGGTCAACGTGCGGCGAAGCTGCGGACCTGATGAGCTTTTCGCGGTGGGAATCGACGGACCGGGTTCGTTGGTCACGCGAGGCCTCCGCTGGACGTCGCAGCCATGCTATCGATTGGCCTTCATCTTACTGGAGCTATGAAGTTGCGGTGCGGCGTGCGAATTTTTTTGCGGTGCCCCGAGAACTACGGCGCGCGTGAGATTTTTAGGGGCGTCCGGGTCGAGGCCTTTGCGCAGGCCGACTTCAGTGCCAAGCAGGTGTGCGGGAATTGCGGTGACGGCGAAGCGCGCAAATTCCGGTAGAGAGGTATTCAGCTCTATGAGCAAGTCACTGGAGGCTCTCAGCGTTGCGGTAGCGTGATTGACCACCACCAGCGTTGCGGCTTTGAGAGCTTTCAATTCTTGCACGAGCAACGATTCTTCGGCATTGGCCGCGTCAGAAAGGAAAAATGTGATCAGAGTTTGCGGTCCGGCAATGGAGCGGGGTCCGTGGCGAAACTCCAACGAGTGATAGGCCTGGGCATAGGAGGCAGACATTTCCGTAATTTTCAGAGCGGCCTCCTGGGCAAGCCAATAGTGGGCTCCCTGACCGAGAAAAACGAAATCCGCAAACTTCCTCTTGGCGATGAACCTGCGGATTCTATCAGCATTGGCGTTCAGCCAGGGCCGGGCGAAAGCAGGAAGTTCCTTAAGACCCGCCGACAATTGCGCGGTACTGCCGCCACTGATGCGATCACCGAGGAGTTGAAAAAACAGCAGTATCGAGGTGAAGGAGCGGGTCATGACGGTGCTTTTTTCGTCCGCCCAGGGAAGCGTGGACATGTGGGTGCAGAGTTCGTCCAAACGCGAAGTGGCGTTACAGGTCACGCCCGAGAGTGCGGACGTCTACGCGGTTCTTCAGAAGCTCCGCGGCGCGGATGACTTCGGTAGTTTCGCCGGAGCGGGAGATAAAGACGATCTGCTTGGCGCCACTGCTACGTAAAGTGGCCTCCGGCGCGAAGAGGAACTCCGATGCGGGGACAGCGGTGCAGCGAAAGGAAAAATTGCGGGACCAAATGGCGCAGACTAATTGAGAGAGGTAGTAGCTCGATCCGCATGCGACGAAGAGCCATGGTTGCTCAGCGGAGAAATGGGAGGCCAGACGGTCGACGGTTTTTGCAGCGTCTAATTGCGCAAAGGTCTCGGCCCACATAGCCGGCTGCGAGAGAGTTTCGCGTAGCGTGTGGAGCCCGGGTATGTGTCGCTCCGCGGCAATTTTGGTGCGTAATGCAGGACGCTTCGTGGCGCTAATTTTACGAGCAGTTTTGGCGCTGGGCTTCTTCACGATGGCTCCAGAACAGATTAGAGATTTGCCGCCCACGGTCTCTGGGACGAACCTCAGAACCGCTTTACCGCAAGGTGCAGCGAGGATGCCTTTGGGCGTATCTATTGAATCGTTTTAATAGGCGCTATTCTGCTTCAAGGAGGTAATTGGCGCAAGCATCATTTTTGGGCCGAAATTTATCCTTCGTTCCCCGATTACCGGTTGCGCGCTCGTCCGGGGCGCTGCGGCTGCCTGACACTTAGTACAGTTGTCCTTTATCAACACCCACCAACTAAATTGGCGCAACGGTCCGCCCCGCTCGGTAGTCTAAACATGTGGGCACCCCAGCCTGATCTCAGCGGCATTCCTATGGGTGGACTTACGGAAATTACCTCTCCGCGGCGGGTCGCCGCGAACACCGTGGTGTTAAATGTCGCTGCGTTCGTGACGTTGTTGCTGGCCGCCTATTCCTCCCGAAAAATTCTGATTGAGCCCGACGCCGTTTTGCAGGGCTATCTGCAAGCCATCACCGGTCTACTGTCCTTTATATTTGCCGCGGTTACGTTGGTGCGTTTCCAGGGGACGCAGGACCGGATCTCATTGATTCTAGGCGCGGGCTTCCTGCTTTCGGGAACCGTGCTCATGGCGTCCAGTGTTTTGTTCTTTCAGCTGTCCGCAGGATCACCAGTTCCCTTCCGCTGGGCGCCGCTCGGCTGGTGGGTCAGCCGCATGGTGCTGGCCTTGCTGTTTGTGGTGGCATTGCTGGTGGAGCATTTTCTGCCCAGATCACGCCATCCACGGCGCGAAATCGCCGGCGCGCTTTTAACGGTGGTGGGCTTAACGTACCTCATTACGGCGGCGCTGCGACGCATGCCCATGGAAGTTTCGCCGCAACCGGGAGCTTTCTTTCCGAGCCCGCAACAACTGCTGCCTGCGGCGCTCTTCATCGTGGCGCTGATCTGGTACCGCAGACGGTTGGTGCTGGAACATACGGCGTTTGATAACGCAATCTACACGGCGGCGTGGATGAACGTGGCGGCACAGTTTTCGGCGTCGCAATCACAGCGGCTGCTGGATGCTCCCTTTGTGCTGGCGCAAGCTTTCACGGTGATGAGCTATGCGATCGCGGTGGGCGGAGCGTTGCTGGACAATGCTCGGCTATTTGAGCAAGTGCGCCATCTGGCGGTGAGCGATCCGCTGACCGGACTCGCAAATTACCGGCGCTTGCTGGATGTGCTAGAGAGCGAGACGGAGCGCACTAACCGCAACAATCGCCCCTTCGCAGTTTTGTTGCTGGATCTTGATGGATTGAAAGCTGTCAACGATACCTACGGCCACTTGGTAGGCAGTCGAGCGATCTCGCGGCTTGGCGATATTCTGCGCATTCATTGCCGCGCGGTAGACACCGCAGCGCGCTATGGCGGAGACGAATTCGCGCTGGTGCTACCAGAAACCGAAGAGACCGAAGCGCGACAAGTGGCCGACAGAATTCGCGCGGTGATGGCGGAAGACACGGAAGCTCCGCCACTTTCCGCGAGTATTGGTATCGCGATTTATCGCGGCGAAGGCGAACGCATCGAGAAATTATTGTCGGACGCTGACCAGCATCTGTATGCCGAGAAAGCGCTTCGTGCGAAACGGATCGCGGCGATTCCGCGAAAGGCGAAACGCGCCCCGCGAGACAAGATTTTGTGACTCAGTAGACCGCTCGCCTCTGCACGGTCTCCTTGCTAGCCAGTGAAAAGCGCGGTTCGGCCGAGGCCCCTCCTAATATTTGGCCTGCGACATACTCGCCCATGGCGGGGCCGTGTTTGAATCCGTGGCCGGAACCACCACCCACCAACCAGACATTTTTGCGAGAAGGATGGCGATCCACGAGGAAATCTCCGCTGGAAGTATTTTCATACTGGCAAACTCGCGATTCGACGATGGGAGAGTTTCGCAATGCGGGGAAGCGCCGCACGACATAATCGCGCGCTTGCTCTGCGGCTTCCGGAGACGCGAAACGCGACTGAGTATCGGGGTCGACGATTGGGCCATGCTGATCGAAGGCGATTTTGAAGCCGCGAGATTCGATGTCCGGCATGCCGTAGACCTGGTCTTCCTGAAACAGCCAAGTGGGCATGGCAGGCGCCGCGAAGCTGGAGTCACCTGGTGGAGGCGCGAAGAAGAAGACTTCCTGACGCGTGGGAAAAATTCGGGAAGCGAGGACGTCTGGAAAAACTTTACCGAGCCAGGAACCGCAGGCAAAAACGAAGTGGTCGGCGGAGATGATCTCGCCGGCGGTGGTCTTGAAGCTGTCTTGAGCGTCGAGATCGCGGATCGGCGCAATTTCGGCGGTGCGATATTCGGCGCCTTGGCGCACTGCGTCGTCTACGACGGCGGCGACCGCGCGTCTGGCCAACAGCACACCGCTGTCCGGTTCGAATATCGCGAAGTCCACATTTTCGGTATTTATTTGCGGATAGGTTGCGGCGAGTTGCGAATGATTGAGGATGTGGAAGGTGACGGCGCAGCGCTGCAGCGTAGCTGCCGTCAGTTGTTCGCGTGGGCCGTTGTGATTTGCGAGCCACAGCACTCCCGTTTCGTGGAACAAGGGTTTGTGTGTTGCGGCGAATAGTTCCTTCCATTGCGCCAAAGAACGCCGCGACCACGTGGTGTATAGCTCGTCGCCGCCGTAGCCCATGCGGATGATGCGGGATTCGCCCCCGGAGCTGGCGCGCGCATGGGCTGGGCCGTAAGCATCCAACAGCAGAACGCGTTTGCCGCGTTTGGAGAGGTGCCATGCGGTCCAGGCGCCGAACACGCCGGCACCGACGACCGCTACATCATAAGCTTTCGTAAGGGGCATTTTTAGTTTCTACGATTTTGAAATTGCCGCAGCTGCGCAAGAATCCGCGCTTAGTCCATCTCCGAAAATCACCGCGCTAAGAGCCGATGGATACGTTGTCCAGAAATGCAGCTTCCAGTTGCTTGGCCCAGGGAGCTAATCCCGTTAGAGATTCCGCGTGAGTGGGGTCGAGATGCAAGGGCGTGACGGAAACGTGGCCGGCGAAAATCGCGGCGTAGTCTGACGCCGGGTCGACGTCTTTGTCGATCTTCTGTTCGAAGAGCCAGAAATAACTGCGGCCGCGCGGATCTTTGCCTTCGGTGAGCTGATTGCGAGTGATCTTTTTGGATTGACGCGTGAGGCGAACTCCACCCGTCCATTTCGCGGGCACGTTGACGCTCAGCAGAACTTGATCGGGCAATCCATGCCGCAGAATTAATTCAGCAGTGGACTTGGCGATGCGTGCGGAGGCATCGAAATTTGCTCCTTTGGCTTTGGAACAAAGCGACATTGCCAATGACGGAATGTGATGCAAAGCGGACTCGCGCGCCGCGCCCACTGTTCCCGAATAATAGATATTTTCGCCAAGATTCGCGCCGGCGTTGATTCCGGAAATCACCAAATCCGGCTTTTCCGGGAGCAGTTTATGGAGCGCCACGATTACGCAGTCCGCGGGCGTGCCGTCAATAGCCCAATGACGTTCGGAAATTTGTTCGCACACAATGGGGCGGCGCAGAGTCAGGGATTGCGCTGCGCCGCTCTGCTCCGTGCTGGGGGCCACGATACTCACGGTGGCAAAGTCTTGAAGAATTTCCGCTAAAGCGCGTAAGCCGGGAGCCAGGTAACCATCGTCATTGGTAAGCAAAATGTGAGTCATAGCGAGTGAATCACAGTATACCCGCCTCTCGAGCCCGCGTTCTTCCGGAAAAACTCATGTGCGGAGTCACGCGATCGACCTCACATTCTGTCTGTAATAGTCACTACGCGGTCTTCGCTTTTTTGCCGAGGCTGCGCAACGTGGCGGGATCTATCTTGATCGCCGCGGTCGCGACGTTCTCTTCCAGATGCGCAACTTGCGACGTTCCGGGTATCGGCAGGATCACCGGAGAGCGCGCCAAAAGCCAGGCTAACGCCAACTGTGACGTGCTGACATTCAACTTCTCAGCGGACTGTTCGAGTTCGTTGCCGGAAGCCGAGACGTCGCCGGCGGCCAACGGGAACCAAGGTATAAACGCTATCTCTTGTTTTTCGCAGTACTCAACCACATCGTCGGCGGCGCGATCCAAAACGCTATATTTATTCTGCACGGAAACGATAGGCACAATGTTTCGCGCATGGGTGATCTGCGCGACGCTGACCTCCGAGAGGCCGATGTGCTTGATCTTGCCTTGCGCCTGCAAATCCTTCAAGGTTCCCAGTTGATCTTCGGCCGGCACTTTTGGATCGATGCGATGCAGCTGAAACAGATCGATGCGGTCCAGTCGTAGGCGCTGCAAACTGCCGTCACATGCCTGACGCAAATGTTCCGGACGGCCATTCATAGTCCACTGATCTGGGCCGGAGCGGTCAAATCCCGCTTTAGTGGCAATCACCAATCCATCGGGATATGGATACAAAGCCTCGGCGATAATCTCTTCGCTGACGTGCGGGCCGTAGGAGTCGGCGGTGTCGATAAAATTGATTCCTAACTGCACCGCTCGCCGCAGCACACGTTCCGCTTCTTTGCGATCCTTGGGCTCACCCCAAATGCCCTTGCCGGTGAGGCGCATCGCGCCGAAACCCAAGCGATTTATTTCTAAGTCGCCGCCGATGCGAAATTGTCCGCTCTTGGCGGCCGGTAGATTGTTCCAATCTGGTTTTGTGGATTCGTTGGTCATGAGGTTCCTCTTTTCGATTGAGCCGGTCCGCTCCCGTGTTTAGCCGAGAACCGCGGATATTAAACTTGGATTCGCGAGCAGTTCATAAAGCTACTTTTTGGCTTGGAACTTTTTCGGTTTGGGAACAGGCGGTAATTTTGGCGTGCGCGGGCCACTTTTCACCGCATCGATCACCTGCACGTAATCCAAGGGCGTTTGTATTCGCACGCAGCGTAGCAACAGGCCGCCGCGACTCATATCTCCTCGCCCCACAAATTCTCTGGGAAACAGTAATCGCTTGCCTAGGATTGCCGAAAGGGGCTCGATGTATTTCGGAGACGCGATACTTCCGAGCAGGACGACCTCAGTCTTATCGTCCAGCACGCCCAGCAGTTTGCGCGCATCTCGCTCCAGCGGGATGCGGTAACCCTGGTTTTCGGCGTGCACAGGTTGCGCGATAAATTCGCGAAATTGTTCCATGGTTACCAGCATGTGAGGCGGCAACAGGCCCGCGGACGGCGTGATGATGTGGACGCCTTCCGCTCCGGTCGGAGCGACGGCGAAATGTGTTGCATAGGAAAGTTTTCCGCGGAAATACAGGCTGCTGATAAAGCTGAAGAGCTCCCCTAAAGGAACGCCCGGGCCACGCAGACGCTGTGCGAGCTCCAACTGGGATTCCGGCGCAGTCAGCAACCTAGCACGCGCGCCGGAAGCGTTCGCGGGTGACAGGAGGAACACGAAACGCCTCCCCTCGCGATGCGGCGCTGCTGGTTCGCTCGCGCAGCCACGCGGCGCGTGTCCCACGAATGCGATTCTCTTCTCAGATGTCAATCGGGTCCCCGGTGTACATCGCAGGGCGCAGTGTATCGCCATAGCGCGAGCGGCATCGTTCATAATTTGATGCCACGGTGGTCACAAAATCTCCATCTACAGAGTTTTGTGGATAGTCCTGCGCCAAGGCTCTGACATGCTAGAGCTAGTTGTGCCCCGCGAAGGGATTTATTGATGGCGGCAAAATCAGCCAAGGGCTCCGCGCCGGAAATTTCGAATCCGCAAAAAGTGTTTTGGCCGGATCAGGGATACACCAAGCTGGATCTCGCGCTTTACTATCAGCAAGTTTTTCCGTTGCTGCGGCCCTATGTTTTGGATCGCTTTCTGACCTTGGAGCGTTGCCCAGACGGCATGGCCGGGCAATGTTTTTATCAAAAAGAAAAACCGTCGAGTATGCCAGCTGGCACTCCAACGAAGCGCTTGCAAAATGCCAGCGGCACCCGAAAATCGACAAGTTATGTGCTCGGTGGGTCGATCGAGACGCAACTGGCTCTTGTAAATCTGGGCTGTATTCCGATACATGTTATGGGCAGCCGAGCTAAGACGTTTCCGAAACCAGATTGGGTTTGCTTCGACCTGGATCCAGCATCAGGACAATTCGCGGATGCCGCACGAGCCGCCGTTCAAATCAAGGAAGTGCTCGATCATCTAGGACTAGTTTCCTTTCCTAAGACCTCCGGCAGCCGCGGGCTGCATATTTTCGTTCCGATTCGAGTTGCCCTTCCGGCAAGGGACGTTCTCAGTTTTGCGGAAGCTCTGGTCAAGCGAGCTGCTGAATTGCATTCGAAAGAGCTAAGTGTTGATCGCGCGATCAAAGATCGTGGAGATCGCGTATATCTTGATCCGTTTCGTAACGGTTCCGTGCAAACAGTCGTGACGCCGTACTCCGTCCGTCGCCGCGACGGAGCCCCCGTATCCACGCCTCTAGCTTGGGCCGAAGTTAAGGAATCCATCGAACCGGCACAATTCAACATTAAGAATTTTGGGCAACGCATGGCGAAAACAGACCCGTGGAAGGATTTCTTCAAGAGCCGCCAATCGCTGACTGCAGCGATTTCCAAACTGAAGAAGTTGTAGTATTTTCGGTCTCACGAATCGCAAAGAGGTTTCATGTCTCTGACAAAATACCAAAGTAAGCGTAACTTCACGGTTTCGCCGGAACCTTCGGGCCAGACGGAAAATAAAAAACAGGCCACGAAAGACAAGCTGCTGTACGTGATTCAAAAACATCGTGCCACGCAATTGCACTATGACTTTCGCCTGGAGTTCGAGGGCGTGTTGCTGTCGTGGGCGGTCCCGAAAGGCCCGTCTCTCGATCCATCAGTGAAGCGCCTGGCGATGCAGGTTGAGGATCATCCCAAGGACTACGCAAGTTTCGAAGGCGTAATTCCGGAAGGCGAATACGGCGGCGGTACGGTGATGGTGTGGGACACCGGCACGTGGACTCCGGAAAGTCCGGACATTTCCGCAGCTCTGGCCAAAGGGGACCTAAAATTTACTTTGCACGGAAAGAAGCTGAACGGTTCGTGGGTGTTGGTACGAACGAGAGGTTTTGGCAGCAAGTCAAAAACCTCGTGGCTGCTGATCAAACATCGGGATCAATTCGCCTCGTCCGAAGACGTAACCCTGGAGGAGCCGCGATCAGCGGTCAGCGGAAAACTTTTAGCGCAAATTGCCCAAGACAATGGCGGAGACCCGGAGAGAGCTGCCACCGGCGATTCAGCTCCCCCAAAGAAACGAGCTGCGCGCGCCGCAAAGTAAAGGACGACCACGGCGCGAACAATTTGCCCCTGCGATGCCCGGGATTTCGACAATCTTCTCCTCGCCTGTACAATCGACGTATGAAACCACTTGAATCGGTTCGTCTCACCGCGTCCGTAAAGTCCGCCGGCTGAGCGTCCAAATTAAGTCCAGCGGCGCTGGACTCGATACTTGGGCAGCTGCCCAAGCAACACGATCCGAATGTCCTGATCGGCTTTGACACGGCCGATGATGCGGGGGTGTATAAACTCTCTCCCGATTTAGCGCTGGTCCACACCGTTGATTTTTTTACCCCGATCGTCGACGACCCGTTCACCTTCGGACAGATCGCCGCGGTCAACGCGCTGAGCGATGTCTACGCCATGGGAGGTCGTCCGCTCACTTCCCTAGCGTTGCTCTGCTTCCCCGAGAAAGCGGAGTTGGAAATTGCCGAACAAATTCTCGCCGGCGGTCTTTCCAAAATGATCGAGGCCGGTTGCACCGTGATTGGCGGCCACAGTATTCGCGACGAAGAAATCAAATTTGGATATGCCGTCACCGGCTCTATTCATCCGAGCCGGATTTTGGCCAACAGCGGTGCGAAGGCCGGGGATGTACTTATACTTACCAAGCCGCTCGGTACCGGCGTAATTTCTACCGCGATTAAACAGGGCAAAGCGGAACTAGCATGGATCGCGGCAGCCACCAAATCCATGACCACCCTCAACCAGCTCGCGGCGGACGTTGCAGCGGAATTCGGTTCCGATGTCCACGCTGCAACGGACATCACTGGCTTCGGTTTGATTGGGCACACTCGCGAGATAGCGCTAGCCAGTAAAGTCAGCGTAACGATGGATTCTGCAAAAATACCTACGCTCCCTGGCGCTATGGAATGTGTTCGTGCCGGATACGTTCCGGGCGGTTTGAAATCGAATCGGGAGTTTGCCGAATCCGTCGTGCAATTCGGGTCTGCGGTGGATGAGATAACCAGGACTTTGCTTTTCGATCCGCAGACTGCTGGCGGCTTGCTACTTTCGATGTCGGCAAGCGTATCGGATCGATTCCTTACCGCGTTCCACAATCGTGGTGGAGCAGCGACTCTGGTGGGAGAAGTGTTGCCTCGGACGAACGTGTTGATCACGATCATCTGATCGCGCGCGTATCGCTCTCGATAAATCGATCAAGAGTTCGTCAAACGCCGAGTTTGGTCGGCGAAGTCGCGGAATCCGCCGCCCACAAATGCTGCGCAGCGTAAGCGCGCCAAGGCCGCCAAGACTCGGCGCGACTGAGAAGTTCCCTGGAACTTGATGCCGCACCATCCAGGGCCGCAATACCACGAATCAAGCCAATGTCCATCGCAGGAAACGCATCCGTTTCACGAACCGCGCGCAGCGCGATGTATTGCGCGGTCCATTCACCGACGCCTCGGATACTTCGCAATTTTTCGATGGACTCTTCGATGCTGCCAAACGGCCGAAATAACTGCGGGTCCGCAACGACTGCCTCGGCCAATGCCATCAGTGCCTCGTTGCGAGCCTTGGGCATTCCCAGTCTGACCGCGTCTGCGGAGGCGATGGCGAGCGCTGAAGGAAATACGTGCGTGAGACTTGGGTGCCCGATCTTGGCTGCAGAAAGTCGCCGCCCATATCGCGCCACCAATTGACCAGCCAATTGCCGCGCACCGGTTACCGTGATCTGTTGTCCGAGGATCGCGCGCGTCGCGAGTTCGAAACCATCCCAACCACCCGGAGCGCGAAGGCCCGGCCGACGCGCTACCAGTGGTGCCAAACAAGGATCGGTCGCCAAATGCTTTCCAATCGTCTCGATATCCGCGCCCACATCAAATACTCGACGCACGCGTGCCACAATCGCGGGAAAAGCTCGAACATCCGGAAATCGAATTTTCAATCCAAGGCTGAGTTTTTCCGGCAAATGCGTTACTTCGATACTTCCCGCTTTCTTGTCGATTTCGACCGTCCGCAAATATTTCCCATCCTCCACAATTTCCACGCCAGGAATGGCACGTTTTTGCAGAAATTGCAGCATGGAGTCCCAGTCATAAGGAGGACGATAGCGCAATTTGAGAAGTACTTCGGCTTCAGCGTCGGCTCCCGCCACTGTTCTCTTGCGGCGCAACGCTCCAGGCGGCCGCTGGAATAAATCCAGAAAAACCTCGTTGAAACGGCGCAGGCTGCTGAAACCGGACGCCATCGCCACGTGCGTCATCGGCATTCGTGTTTCATGAATGAGTTGTTTCGCGAAAAGCACGCGCCGCGTTTGCGCCACGGAGATTGGCGAGGCGCCCAGATGTTGCACAAACAATCGGCGGAGTTGGCGTTCGCCGATTCCCAGACGATCCGCGAGGCTTTCCACCGACGCGCCCTTGCCGTCCAGTGCACCGTCAGCGATCAGCGCCAGCGCTCGGGAAACTGTATTCGAAGTGCCGCGCCACGACGCCAGATCCGGAGCGCTCTCCGGCCGACAGCGTAAGCACGGGCGAAATCCATCTTCTTGAGCCGCGGCGGCAGAGCCAAAAAAACGGCAATTTTGGGGTTTAGGCGTGCGCGCCGGGCAGATGGGGCGGCAGTAAATCCCGGTTGAAGTGACGCCAACGAAGATCAGACCATCAAATCGTGCGTCCCGGCTCTGCAAGGCGCGGTAACAGATCCTGTGATGCGGCACTTCCATAAACCTATTTTCCTCTCAACCATGCCCTGGAACTAGCGGTTTTCGGACATCATCGCTTTTCGCCCCGCATCGACGGCGATGCCGACGCATCCCATACATGCGGATGTTTTGTTCAGCGAGCATGGCTTGCGCAGCGAATTGGCCTGGTAACGGTCAACAGAAAGGAAATCATCATGGGCTACGCATTTAAGATCATTCCTTCTCCGGTGGGAAAACTCAAAATGATCGCCAGCGATAAAGGGCTGGTCGCCATTCTTTGGGAAAACGCCAATCCAAAACGGGTGAAAGTCGGAGCGTTAGTTGAGGATCAGAACCATCCCATTCTCTTGGAGACGGAGCGGCAGTTGCATGAGTACTTTCAGGGTCTGCGAAAATCCTTCGCTCTAAAACTTGATCTGAAAGGAACCAAATTCCAGAACGACGTCTGGCGGGCTTTGCTAGGTATTCCATTCGGCGAAACAAGAAGTTATGGACAACTGGCGAGACAACTCGGCAATCCGCGAGCGACGCGCGCGGTCGGGGCGGCGAACGGAAGAAATCCAATTTCCATAGTAGTTCCCTGCCACCGCGTGATCGGATCGTCCGGCAAACTGACGGGCTTCGCCGGCGGCCTCGGGACGAAGGCACAGCTTCTTGAGCTAGAACGTGACGCAAAACTTTCGGCGAACGTCCGCTGATCAGATTCGCTCTAACGATCAGCAAGTGCTCCTCAAATGGCACACCTTTACTGTACTTCCGTTGCGCAATTCGCTGTTACATTGTTCGCGCGCATGGCCGAGCACGGATCGGTGGACACCTATGAAAAAGTCACGAAGTGCAGATTGGCGACGCTGCGTCCTGGAACGATGCTGTTCAGCCCCGAGGTTGCGCGCTCGATTACTTGCGTGCGAGCACCGCTTGGCCGAGGTGATAGGAGAGATGGTTCGTGCGGCTCAATAGGATGGCGAAGCGATTGCGCGAAGGATCTTTGGCGAAATCTTCTTCCGAAACGGCCGAGTGCCTTTGGAGCCAATCGGACCAAGACATTTTTTCAAACCCCTTTCGCAATTCAGCATTGACGACGTTCCATGCTCGGCGAACTTGTTCGTGCGAAGGAATGTCGGCTCGCGATTTGTCGGGATTCGAGACAAAGGCCACATCAAACTCGGGATGAAGTCGTCCTCCCAGCGATAAAAGCGGCAGCATCGCGTCGTGTACGGCGGTGAGATGTCCCCATAAGTAAAGCAGCCTGTTCCGGCCAGGCGCTATGTCCCGCAGAATGTCCTCGGACGAGAAGCCCGCAAAAAGCTTGTCCGCTCGATCAATTTGGCCATTCCATGTTTTCAACCCGAGAGCTGTGTAAGAATCTTCTTTTCCCATGAGTCCGTCTCCTGTGAACCGCTCCGTTTCATTTGGATTTAGGACGGCAATTGAAACCCGGCCTCCGCGCTACCCCAATTCAAATTCAAGTCGCCTTCGGTCAATGGTCCGCCGATTTGTTCTTGATCGTAGTGGTATTCGTACACAACCCTGGACGCCTTCCATCGCCGAATCGCATTCCATTTCAGAGTGCACCGTCTCTCACCTACGCCGGTGAACTCGATCTTCCATTGGGAATGTGTCTCGTTGGCGGTGTCTCCAGGAATCTCGGTGTGCTGCACTGATATCGACAATCCGGCGACTTCAGCCATCACGTGAAGCGGCACCAGAAAATCCAATAGAAAGGGACGCACGCTCTCCTTTCCACGGATCGTTTCCGGCGAATCTTCACTGCTTACCTCGACATCATCGGCATAAAACTTGTCAAAAATTTCCAGAAACTCTTCGTAGCTCCTGGCGATTTCCGCGCGCAGGATCGCCGTGTTCAGGGTTAACTCCGCTGCCTGCGAGTGTCTTGTACGCGTTGCCGTCGAATTGTCTAACGGTTACGAGATTATTTTCATGGGTCATCGGGTCCTCCATTAGGCTTCTGGTTTACCAACAGTTGTAGCCCGCGGCATTTGGGCGCTGGCCTAAGCGGTTGCGGCCCGCCCGCGATACGCAGGCGCAAAAACATCCTGCACAAATGTTTCAAACGAAGTCGGTGTAGTGTTCTCCGGCGAACGCAGTTCCTGCGCAGCAAGAACTCCTGTGTTGACCGCCGTGAACATCTCGATGTACACCGCGGCCTTCTTCGGCGAAAAACCCATTTGTGTCAACGCCTGCTGCATCTGGTCATACGGAAACTGCACGTAACGCAGCTCCGGCTTGTCGATGCCGCGCGCAATCGCCGCGGTAGCTTCCGTCATGGACAGGTCGCGCTCGCCAAGTAGCTCACGCGTTTGTTTGCCGGAAAAATCCAGGTCCAGGAGCCGCTGCGCAGCGTAGTCGCCGACATCTCGCGTCGCGATCATGGGGAGCGTCACGTCGGGCGACAACGCATGTCCGAAGATTCCCAATCCCTGGATCATGCCGATCGCCGCCAGATTGTTCTCCATGAAATATCCCGGTCGCAGGTGCAAGACGTTCAAATCGCTGATTGCGTTCAGTTTTTGTTCCGAAGAATGCAGCCCGGTGACCGGTCCGGTCCCCTCCTGGACGTGCCCGCCGTAGCTGCTCAAATGCACCGCGTGGCGCAAGCCAGACTCCTTCGCAGCTTTCGCGATTGCATCGCTCTGTCGCTCTTGGTCTTCGCGGGTGGTGATCGGTGGCAACATCAAGTATGCCGCCCGCGCACCGCCCAAGGCTTTGGTGAGTGCAGCGGCATCGCTCAAGTCGGCCGCGAACGCTTCGGCGCCTTTGCGCACAAAGCGCTGCAATCGCCCGAGATCGCGCCCCACGACGCGGACCCTTTGGCCCTTCGAGAGCAGAAAGTCGGCGATGATCGAGCCGGTGTTCCCGCTGCCCCCTAAAATCACATACGTCGTATCTGCGATCACCTTGTCTTTAGGGCTGTTCATGTCCGTCTCTCCTTTTCCTAGAGCCCTGTTTGCGGCTCGGGAATGGTTTATATGTGATGATAATTTGCACAATATCGATGCAAAAAAAGATCACCGATCCGCGTGACGGACTTCACCAACTACATCGGCGAGAGTTATTCCATCGAGACTATTCTCGAAACTACCCTGGGCCTTCTTTAGCACCGACGCCATACATTCCTTAATGCTGCAACTGATCGGGCATCTCTTCTCGACCGGATAGCCATGAATCGCGAAGGCCGGAGGTGCGGCGCTGGCGCGATAGATGTCCAAAAGCGTTATCTGCTTAGGAGAACGTGCGAGCCTGCTGGCACCGTTCTTACCGCGTGTGGTAACAACCAGCCCTGCCTGCGAGAGTTTCGAGAGAGACTTCCTGACGAAGGTAGGATCGGCATTGACACTTTCCGCAAGCAATCGCCGAAGGGATTTCCTCGCCATGACGGAAGCCGAGGGCTGCCATGATATGTGCTGCCACTGTGAATTGGACGCTAGTCGCGGACATCAAAATCACCTACTGGAATATGTGATGTTTATCAGCATAATTCAGATACAGATCTTTTTCAACCGATTAAAAACACTCGCGGGTCGAAGGCTCTGGCTCGACCGATGATCACAGGCGAAGTAGTGTTTATGGACGAGCATCCCTTCACGGAGTCAGGTGGGCGGCCGGGTGAGCTGAAGAAGCGGGATGTTCTGGGCAGGCATCACCAAGTCATGAGTTCTCACATCTACAAATGAGCAATCACGCTTAGAGTTACGAGGGAAGTCGGAGGAACATCCGCAATGTCTAAGGTCCGGTTGTCGCTGGGCGCGCCGGACCGAAGAGCTGGCACGCCTGGTCGCGCAATACGGTGGCCGGGTGAACCTTTACAAGTCGTCGCGGCAACACATCTCGCCTCGAGGTCGCTTGGCGAGTTGGTTCGCGGATTGTCGGCTACTCTTCAATAACCGTTGCACCTAAGCTCGACGTGGTTCCACAACATTCGGTAAAAGTCCCGTCTGTCATGTTTCCGTCTTAGTCCTCTTCATTTGTGTTCATTCTGACCGGAAATACGAACTGCGAGTGCGAGCTCTCAAATTTCCGACAAAGTCCTGAAACGGTTCTTGTTGATTTTCAGCGATTTAATCTTCGATTCCAGCGTAGACCGGGGAATTCCTAACGTGGCTGCAGCCCCTGTGGGTCCCGATACGCGCCCACAGGTCTCTCTTAGCGCAGACTCGATCATGTCTTTCTCTTGCACGAGGAGTCTTCGGGGGAGTTCAACGTGCTGTTTCGATTCTGGTGTAAGAGGTGACGGCTGCGGTAACCAGTTTTCATCGATCGAGAAAATCTCGGTTTCGCAAAGTATCACTGAACGCTCGATGACGTTCTGCAGTTCGCGAATGTTTCCCGGCCAAGGATAGGACTGAAGCAATTCCAGCGTCTTCTTGTTGATACGTTTTATGTTCTTGGCAGCTTTTCGCGCATAGCGATCGGTAAAGTATTCGACCAGCAGAGGAATGTCTGATCGTCGTTCCCTAAGAGAAGGAATCTCCATCGGGAAGACATTCAGCCGATAAAACAAATCACTACGAAATGACCGAGCGCTGATGGCGGCCTGCAAGTCCCGGTTGGTGGCCGCGATCACTCGGACGTCGGTGCGAATTCGACGATTGCCGCCGACACGTTCAAACTCGTGCTCCTGCAGAACACGAAGGAGAGCAACCTGAGTCTCGGCGGGAAGTTCTCCGACTTCGTCGAGGAAGATCGTGCCTCCATTCGCCAGCTCAAAGCGACCCAGGCGCTGCTGCGTGGCGCCGGTGAAGGCGCCCTTCTCATGGCCGAACAACTCCGAAGCGATGAGGTCACGGGGAATTGCCGCACAGTTCACACTTACGAACGCGCGCGAAGCGCGTTCTGATCTGCGATGTATGGCGCGCGCAACCAGCTCTTTGCCTGTTCCTGTTTCGCCGGTGATCAGGACGGTGGAATCACTTGGTGCGACTTTGGAAATGCGCGAGAGGACACTCTTCAAAGCGGCAGATGTTCCAACGATCTCTTCAAACATCGAGGCTTTGTCGATTTCTTCCCGCAAAGCGACATTCTCGCGGCGAAGAGTGTCCTCAGCCCGCTTCCGATCTTCGATGTCGGTTCCGGTAAAATACCAACGTGTAACTTGTCCCTGTTCGTCTTGTAACGGGTTAAAACGAGCCAAGAACCAGCGATAGCTTCCATCACTCTTGCGTAGTCGCAACTCCAACTCTTCAGCAGCACCACTTGATAGAGCGCGATCAACATGGGTCTTGAGTCGGTCTGAATCGTCAGGATGAACACTAGCGCCGAAGCTCTTGTTCCGCCAGTCGGCGAGGCTGACACCGAGGTAATCAAGCGCGGTGCGGTTTGCGTGGAGGCGTTCACGGTTGGGCCCGTATACCGCAATAAGTTGAGGCACGAAGTTAACTATCTGACGTAGTTCTCCTTCTTGTTCCCGGATCTTTTCTTCTGCGGTCTTGCGCCCGGTGATATCGGTTACTGCGCCGACAAACTCGTGATCGCCAGATGCATCCTGTAAGACGTGAGCGATGGCCTGAACATGCTTGACTCGCCCATCAGGCAGTAGCAAGCGATAGGCATGCTCAAAGTCTGGGGCTCCCGAAAGGGCGCAACCAATGACCTCTTTGAAGTCGACGCGGTCCCCAGGGTGGACGCGCTGCACCAGTAAATCTATTGTTGGCTTGATAGAGCGGTCATACTCGAAAATACGGTAGGTTTCGTCTGACCAGAGAATTTCTCCGGTATCAGGTTTCCATCCGAAGCTGCCTGTGTGGCTGAGCCTCTGTGCTTCGGCCAGGTACGCTTCGCGGCGTCGAAGCTCCTGGGTTAGGAGCTCCTGTTCCGTAACGTCTAGCGCGCTGCCGAGATACCTTTTCAGACCTTGGCTTTCGCCAAGAGGAACGCCGACACAGCGAATGTAGCGAACCTCACCGTCGGGACGCACGATGCGTTTAGTGGCATCGAAGGGGGAGGGTTTCGCCAAAATATCCTTGATCAGGTCTGCCATCGACTCGCGATCGAGTGGGTGGACACGGTCCAGGTATTCCTGAACACTAGGCGGTTTGCTGGCCGGATCGAGTCCATACATCCGAAACAATTCGGGAGACCAATAGTAGAAACCGTCGGAATCGAAGGCCCAGCTTCCCATGTGGGCCAGGCGCTGCCCTTCGGCAAGATAAAACTCGCTTCTTTGCAACTCCTCGGCGTTGCGGCGGAGTTGTTCTTCCGCCGTTTTGCTCTCATCAATATCCAGGCTCGATCCATACCACTTGACGATGTTGCCGTTTGCATCGCGAAGTGGCACCTTGCGGTGGAACATCCACCGGTATTCGCCATTTGCTTTGCGGACGCGAGTTTCGTACGCGAAGATCTCCCCAGTCGCGAGGGATGCTCGCCATTCGTCCACAATCCCCGTAACGTCTTCAGGGTGAATGAAAGCGGTCCAATTCCAGCCGGCCACTTTGTCCAAAGTGACGCCCAGGTATTCCAGCCAGGGCTTATTGAAGTAATCGAGGTAGCCGTCAGGCCTCGCGGTGTGGATCAGGGCCGGAATCGAGTCGACCAGTACTTGGGTATCCAACGACTCGTATTCCTCCCGTGGTGAGACCATCACGCGCATCATAACACCTGCACAATCGGCCTAGCGATGAAGCCGATTGAATCGAGCTTCCCTGCAATTGGGAAATGGTCCATGTCTGCAGGACCGTCGCACTTCAAAGCCCGTCCCCAAGCCGAGCGTTACAAGCTTTCGATTCATTGCGGAAAATTTGGTTAAAATTTTCTCGAAGGCACAGTATATGAAAAAATTGCCGACAAGTTTTGTCTAGTCGCTCGTCAATTGTCGAAAGTTCGGCGTTGCTTCAGATCTAAAGAATCCCTCTTTTCAACCACTTACAATTGGAACCTCGATTGCGTTCTACGCTGCGCCGGAGGAGATGTCGACGGGGGCTAAATGTTGAGGATCACGAGGACGGCAAACGGCCAGGTGGTCTTTAAGGTTAGTGGTCAACTGACCGCGGAAAACGTGGCGGAGATGGCGACACTTATTGCGGCAGAAGGAAAGAGCAGACGAATTGTCTTGGATTGTTCGGACTTGAGGTCGGTGGACGGCGAGGCGGTCAAGTTTCTGGAGAAGTGGGAAGCCGACTCTATCAAGCTGAAGGACTGCGGCCTTTACATCCGAGAGTGGATCAAGAGAGAGCGGCGGGAAAGAAAATCCGGCAAGCGCTCGGCGACATAGGTACTACTTATTGGAAGGAACCTAGGAGCAAAAATGAGCTCAGCTTTTAACTCCGTAATCCAAATCAACGAGAACGCAGGGAACATGCCAATGAAGGCCGTTGTGTATCGTAGTGACGAGCTGCGTGCCCGCAAGGAGGAGGCCGAGGAAATCCCGTTTGTAGAGACAATTGTGGGTCGGCGGGGGAGTCTCCGTGGCATCCTCTCACTCGTCGAAGCGGTTGCTCCCACGAATATGACAGTTCTGATTGCGGGCGAAACTGGCACCGGGAAAGAAGTCATCGCTCGGGCGATTCACGAGTTCAGCCCCCGCCGAAACCGAAGCCTTGTGAAGGTGAACTGCGCGGCAATCCCCTCCGGCCTCCTTGAAAGCGAGCTTTTCGGGCACGAACGCGGAGCCTTTACGGGTGCCCTCAACTCTCACGTTGGCCGCTTCGCGTTGGCCGATCGCGGAACGCTGTTCCTCGATGAAATTGGAGACATGCCGCTCGAGCTCCAACCCAAGCTGCTACGCGTCTTGCAAGAGCGGGAGTTTGAGGCAGTCGGCAGCACGCGCACAACACGAGTGGACGTTCGCGTAGTTGCTGCGACCAACCAAGACTTGAAGCAAATGGCTCAGAATCGTGAATTCCGCGAAGACTTGTACTACCGGTTGAACGTTTTCCCGATTTTTCTGCCACCACTGCGCGAGAGGAAAGCCGATATCCCAGACCTCGTGGAATTTTTCGTTCGACAGTTCGCTGCTTCGATGGACAAATCCATCGAATCGATTCCTCCTGAAACCATGCGATCCCTGGTGCGCCATCAGTGGCCCGGCAACATTCGAGAGCTGCAAAACTACATCGCGCGCGGCGTCATTCTCTCCAATGATGGCGTCTTTGAGCCAGCGCCTCTCGAAAGCTATCAGCCATTGGAGCCAGAAATTGCAAACCCAACGCTTGAAGACAAAGTGCGGAGGGAAATTGTTGCTGCTTGTCAGCGCGCCAATTGGAAGCTTGGAGGTCCGCGAGGGGCAGCTGCCAGGCTTGGCCTGAAGCGCACCACCCTGTTTTATAAAATGAGGCGCCTTGGTATTACGCCGCCAGCGGACCATTCCCAGGACTGAATCGAAAATCCGACGTGCACCTCAGATGCTAACGCGTCATTCGGGCGCGACACCCATCGCGTGGACAAACTCGTCGTGCGCCTGCGAATAGTCCAGTTGTGACTGGAGGAGCAGTGCCTTAGCGTCGTACTCCTGGGCGGTCGCCATTGCAGCTTGCGATTTCAGCGCAGCTCCTTGCACGAGTTCCTGCTGCAGCACACGGTTCGATTCGCTGCGCAGCGCCACAACCTCTTCCGACACTTTCAGCATCTGCTGCGTTCTTTCGAGTTTGTTGTAGGCCGTGTGCACGGCAAGTTCGACTTCGTCGGTCAGCCTCGCCAGATTCTCTCTTGCCTGAGCCAATTGCGCTTCTCGTTCACCCTTCACGGCGCGCTTGCGCCCGCCGTCGAAAAGGTCGTATCCGAAGTGAACTCCAAACGTGCCGAAGTTGCGCGCCAGGAAGGGGACGTTGTTCGTGTAGCTGTACCGGGCGAAGGCCTCCACATCAGGGACCCAGATATCTGTTTTGGCAAGACGGACTGCAGCCTCCGCTTTCTCGATTTCGGCACGAGCCTCCAGAACTTCGGGATGCGAGGCTGTGGCCGTCTTAACACATTCCTCAAGTGGGCAAGCTTCTAGAGTCTCCGGAGAGACAGGATCAAGGTCCAGGGCCGTTGTGAGCGGCAAGCCCATCAGATCATTCAGTTTTAGCTTGAGGTCGGTCAACTGAAGGTCCGTCGTCAGCAGTTCTTGCTTCGCTTGCAATAGTTGCGCGCGGCTCTCGATCGATGCCTGTTCGAGCGAACTGCCGAATTTCACCTGCTGAATGCGTTCGTTTTCGAGGTCTTGCGAAGCGCCTATTCGTGCTTCGGTAGCGTTGCGGTGCGCTTGAGCGATCAACACCCGGTAATAAACCTCGTGTACCGCAAGCGCGACGTCGTTTCCGGTAAGCTGTGCCTTCTCCCGCGAGGCTTTTACGTCGGCTTGCGCGATCTCGTTGGCTTGCTTGATCTTCAGGAGCGACGTCAGTGGCTGCGTTATCTGTGTGCCGCTGGTCGTCAGATTGCGGCCGCCTTGGTTGATCACCGCGCTCTCAGCGGGAATTGGTGTTCCAGCGACTGTCCCGAGAGTGCCGGGCGCAATCTGAATCAACTGCGTATCCGTGACACGCACAAAGCTGCTGTCATTGCGTATCGAAGGGAAATAGGAACCCTTCGCGGCGTCCTTCACATGTTGTTTCTGATCGACCGCGAAGCCTGCGATGCGCACATTGTGGTTGTGCTTCAGCGCCAACTGAACAGCTTCTCTAAGCGTAATGCGGCGTGACGGCGGAGTGCCTCCTGTTTGGGCCAATGCAAAAGAGCAAGACAGCGCCGTCGCCATGAGCAGAAAAAGTGCTCTTCGTTTCATTATTTAGACTCCTTCTCAAGGACGAGCTTCTGCTGGACCGCGCTGAGGTCGCCGTAGTTCAACGGTGATTTGCGTAACAGGGCGACAAGAATCAGCGCGCACACGCAACTCCAAGCAATCAGCAGGAATCCATCGATAATGCTCAGGCTGAAGGCCTGCAGACGCGTGCGGGCTGCAATCAGATCGACCGCGCGTGCACCGGCAGTGGCCAAACCCGATGACTTGGCGTAGAGACCTGCGGCCATCCCATAAATGTTCTGATTTGTCAGCCAATCTCCGCTGCCCACGTGCAATCCCAACAAGTTCGAGTGTAATTTTTCGCGTTGCGCCACAAAATGGCCCATGTAGATGGCACCGATGGTGCCGCCGAATATACGGATAACGTGAAAGTAAGCCGAAAAGGTAAGCACGCGCTCAGGTTTGGCCAAAGCTCCCGCGAAGATCGCTTGCAGCACGATGCAGCCGACAAGTCCGATGAAAGCAAACGCCTGGCCGAGGCCGGTCAGTAATTCGGTGCGGTAGAAGTTTTCCGCCGCCCACGTGCTGCTGTATTCCGAATTCAACCAGGCAGCAAAAGCCGTAGAGGCAAGGCCGATGGCGAAGAGAAGACGTGGATCGAATTTGTGTAGCAACATCAGTGCAGCCGTGAATGCCAGCGGAAGAAGCGGGATGGCGCTCCAAATGATCGCGGGCCCAATCTGTTGCGGTTCGAACCCGCGAATAGCCAGCGCCTGAGGCACGAGAATGATCGTCGAGCAAAGTGTGAAGCGAAACCAGAAGAGAAGGGTTCCCAGCAGCACCGTGTTCCATTTCAGCAGATAAGGCAGCGCCACCAACGGATTCGGAGCGAGTAGCCTGCGAACCAGCGCGCACAGCAGCAAGAGGCCACCGCTGGCGAACAATGCATTGAATACTCCAGAGCGCCACCAGTCGAGTCTTTCCCCTTGTTCGCAGGCGACCAGCAACATCGCGAGGCCCAAGCTGGCGTACAAAAAGCCTGCGAAGCTCGGCGGGTTGCCCGATTTCTTCGCTACATTCGGTTTCGGTATGCCGTAGTAGATACAGATCATCATCACGGGCGTGATCAGCGCCGAATTCCAGAACATCCAATTCGAAGAAAGATGCTCTCGGTACCATCCGTAGAGCGACGGCGCAAGGTTCACCGCCCCGTCCACGAAGGTGGCGTACAGCGCGAGTGTGAATGGAAGGTATCGAAGCGGAATGTTGCGGAGGGCGAACGTAAGCGTGAGTGGATAGAACGTGCCGGAAGTCAGGCCGCTGAGGAGCACCATCGCAATCACCAGGCTGTAGCTGTGCGCGAAGGGCAGGAAGATAAGCAGCGCGGTGAAGAGTGCGGCGGCGGCGAGCAAGATCTTTCGCGGGCCCATCAGACCGCCGAGATACACCGTGAACGGGCCGATAAACATGAGCCCGGCATCGAAGGCACTGCCGATCCATGCGCTTTGGTCGTACCCGAATCCGTGAAGGCCCCGATAGTCGGGCAGGCCGAGGGAGATCATCCGGCTCGTCAGCGTGACCACTCCCGCGCCCGTAACTACACCGAGAATCCCCAGCAGTGGCTTGCGCGAAACCTCCGCAGGCATCGCAGCGGCGGCGCCGCGCGCGATATCCATCGGAGACGGACGGACCGCGATGCTCGAAGCCGCCATACTCCCGGTTACCGCCGCGTCCGGACGGTGGCAATCACCGAGAGTCCGGGGCGCAGTTTGGCGGCAAATTCGCTATCGTCCAGTACGATCTTGACCGGGATGCGCTGTACCACCTTGGTGAAATTGCCGGTCGCGTTGTCGGGCGGCAGCAGGGAAAATTGTGATCCGCTGGCTGGCGCGATCTCCAGAACTTTGCCTTTAAGTACCCGTCCAGGATATTGGTCAATACGAAGTTCGGCGGCGTCGCCGATCTTCACGTTGGTCAACTGGGTTTCGCGATAGTTGGCCTGCACCCATTTCGTGATATCAACGAACGCAATCACCTGTGTGCCCGGAGAAACGAGTTGTCCTGTCCGGACTTGGCGTTCGCCTACCGTGCCGTCGCTGGGTGCGGAAATTTTCGTGTAGCCAAGATTCACCATAGCTGCCGCAAGGCTCGCCTGTTTCGCATGCAGATCGGCCTGAAGCTGCATATCCTGCGACTCGAGAACTGCCTTCGAACGGCGCTCAGCTTCGGCACTGAGCTCACTGCTGCGCAACATAGTTTGCGCCTGGTTTAGATCGGCATCGCGACTGGCCAGCTGTGCTGTGATCTGGTCGTCGTTGGCCACCGCGGTCTCAAGCGTTTGCTGCGTCGCTGAATGAACTTGATACAGACCCTCTTGGCGTTTGCGTTCGGAGCGGGCGTGAACAAGTTGAGCTTGCACCGCGTCCTTGCCGGCTTCAGCCGCGGCGATTTGCGCTTTGGCTTGATCGATGCCGGCAAGCGCTTTGGCGATCTTAGAGTCCTGCAATTCGCGCTGGCGACGGTTGTTCACAATGGCGGCGCGAGCTGCCTCAACTGCTGCGCTGGCTTGGTCAACTTGTGCCCGGTAGTCGTCATCCTGCAATTCCACGATGAGGTCGCCTTTATGTACTTGCTGATAGTCGGTTACGTGAACCGCGCGCACGATGCCGGGCACCTTGGTGCTCAACGGCGTAAGATCGCCGCGGACGTATGCGTCATCCGTTACCTGCTCGACGCTCCCGCCTTCCCACGCATTCCAGTTACGAGTGATGGTGATAAAAACTGCCAGGGCGAGCGCCACGACAAGGAGAGGAGTTACGAACTTTTTCCATCCGGCATTGCCGTGAGAAGAGGCCGCAGACTTGTCGCTTTCCGGAGGCAGCGGCTTTGTCACGGAGGCGGCGGATTCACCCGGTGCTGGCGAGGTGGACATCAAATTTGCTCCTTCAGTAGCAAGAAATCTGCAAGCGTTGCGCTATTCATGATCATCCACGCGGAAGCGGATATTACCCCTTTCAACGAAAAACTCAAACCTCGCTCTGGACAAGGGGAAGTCCCGATGTAATCTGCACATCCATCATCATGCTGATGCGTCGTTCCAGTTGAAGGAAGGTCGCTGCTTTCCTTCCAGGCGGCGCTTTCCGAAAAATCTTCGCGAACTGATGACGTGTTCGGCGTTCGCCTGGACGCGAAACCGCAGATTCTTGATGCTGGAAATCAGTGCAACCAGCCTGCCAATAGGGCGCGGTAAAATGGCTGCAACATGCTGAGAGATCAGGCGCTTGCAGAAAAGATGGGCCTCAAGTCTCACATAAGGTCGAGGCGCTGCCAACCATCTAGCGCTTTCGTCATGCCATTGACAGCGAGACGTTCGGAGCCTCGGCTCATTCCTCGCCGCGCCACCTCATTCTTGGCTCTCGCGGGAGCCACAGAGCCCGTTTAGTTTGACGAAAGACCTGCCGCTTTGCGCGAAAGAGTCGCGCCTTGAAGGTCCCAACTGAAACACCGAGCATGGCGCAAGCTTCGGAGCTCGACATCTCGTCGAAGTAAGTCATTGTAAACGCCTGTCGAAGCACCGGCTTCATTTTTCCCAGGATCCCGTCGATCAATTCGAGAGTTTCCCGTTTCGCGTGAATCAACTCCGGATCAGGTGCTGAGGACGGAATATTTTCTGTCCATTTGAATTCATGTGAATCGGTGTTGCCCGAGGGCGGATGGATCGCAAATGGTTTACGTTTGCGTTGCATCATCAAAGCAGAGTTCATGACGATGCGCGTGAACCAGGTCTTAAGCGCTGATCGGCCCTCGAAACTCCGCAAGTGAAGATACCCGGAGAGAAAGGCACTTTGGACGGCGTCTTCGGCGTCTTCTTTGGTGCGCAGGATACTGCGGGCTATCGCCAGGAATTTCGGGCGCGATGCCACAAACATCTCTTCGAAAGCTTTCCCTCCTATGCCTTCCGTTCGAGTTTCGGCGCGGTTCTGGGCCTCGTAGCTTACCGACTCGCAAGAGGTTAACAGCACGCTCTTTTTTCTTGTTCTGAAAATGGGCACGGGCTTGCTAATTGCTGCTGCATTGGCGCGCCCAACGAAACTCGCGGATCCTGATGCGTAGGTCACTGACGATCTCCATTTCTCCATCGTTCCCTGAAGCAAGTGTGTGTCCAAGGCCGGCTTCGCCAAGTAATCAGCTATGTGTTTTGTTTTCAATGGAAAGGAGGGACTCAGGTCACTCAGCAACCGCGGTGAGAATGTGTCGCACGCTATTCATGGCAGAGACTTGACGGCAGCGTCGAAATAGTGACCTGGACCTTGCTCGTGCATCTGCTGCCACTCCGCGACAGTTCTTCGACAAATTCGTCAATCAAGAGACGCCACGGCATCCGCAGCAGTTCGCCACTATTTGTTTTCATCTTCGTAAGACGCTCAATCAACGCAGCTTGTGGTTTCGCGCTTCGCGCACAGTCGCCTGGAGACTGCATTGCATGGTTACGTCTGCAGACGATTGGGTCGTGAACCGCGATTGCTATCACGAACCTGGTTCACCAGAAGTTCTTAGTGGGGATATCTAGTGGGGATCGTTAAGACGACGCACAAGGCGGATTGGTCGGCGATCATCAGCCGAGCCACGGGGGTCGCGCTTCTCCTCGCGGGCGTGCTTCTCGCCGCCAGGTTGTGCACAGCAACTCCGCAAGGCAGGTCCGTTGTCAGCATCTTCGCGGCACCGCAAGCCAACTCCATCCCCAGCATTTTCGATCCGCGCTCCACCCCAGCGGATTCGATCCGTCATCTTTCTTTCTTCGTCCTCAGCGTCACCGGACTGATTTTTGTTGTGGTTTTCAGTTTGCTGAGCTACACGGTCGTAAAATTTCGCGGTCGAGCGGCGGACGCAGAACGCGAGCCTGCGCAAGTGTATGGAAGCACGCAGATTGAACTTGCCTGGACGATCATTCCCATCCTGATTGTTGTTGTGCTTTTTCTCGCGACAGCCAGAGTCATTCATGCGATCCAGGACGCGCCCAAGCCTGCTGAGGCGGTAGAGGTAACTGCAATCGGGCACCAGTTTTGGTGGGAGTTTCGCTATCCCGCTCTCGGCGTCGTCACCGCGAACGAACTCCATGTTCCGGTGAGCGACCCATCTCATCCCACACCGACATTCTTGAAGCTACTCTCTGCGGACACGGATCACAGCTTCTGGATACCGCAGCTCGCCGGAAAGACCGACTTGATTCCGAATCGTGTAAACGAAACCTGGCTCGATCCTCACGAGACCGGCTTGTTTCTTGGCCAATGTGCACAGTACTGCGGTACACAGCACGCGAAGATGCTATTGCGCGTGTACGTGGATAGTCCGGAGGACTTCAAGCTCTGGATACGCGCGCAGCAACAGCCAGCGAATGACGAGGCAAAAGAAGCCGCAGGAAGACGCGTCTTCGAGAGGACTGCGTGCCTGAATTGCCATGCAATCCAAGGGACAAACGGCACTGGCCGCTTTGGTCCGGACCTGACCCACTTGATGAGCCGCCAGACCATCGCGTCAGGCGCAGCGGAAAACAACTCGCAAAATCTTCGGCTGTGGATTCAAAGCCCGGATGCGATCAAGCCCGGCTCCCTCATGCCGGCAATGAAGTTGAGCGACGCAGACCTAGATGCGCTCGTGCGCTATCTCGAGTCTCTGCAGTAGAGAAAGAGAGCGGAAGACTAGCAATGTCGTCGGATGCCATAGCCATTCAAACCGCAGAAGCCGCAGGTCAACCGTGGGTTCAAACCCTGCATGCGTGGGTGACCACGGTTGATCACAAGCGGCTGGGGATTCTGTACATCCTCTACGCCCTGGTTCTTTCTCGTAATCGCCGGGCTTGAAGCGATCATTATTCGCATCCAGCTGATGTACCCGCACAACGATTTTGTTTCCCCGCAGGTTTTCAACCGCATGTTCACCATGCACGGGACAACGATGATTTTCTTCGTCGTGATTCCCGTTCTGTTCGGATTTGCGAATTACCTGGTGCCCTTGATGATCGGCGCGCGGGACATGGCATTCCCGCGGCTGAATGCCTTCAGCTTTTGGCTGACGGCCCTCGGCGGATTTCTTCTTTACTTTAGTTTTCTGGGTGGCAACGGACTCTACGGTGCCGGCACTGCACCCGATGTGGGTTGGTGGGCGTACGCTCCTCTGACTTCACGCGCGTTTTCCCCTGGCCATAGCTCCGACTATTGGACCATTGCTTTGCTCGTTTCGGGTTTCGGCAGCATCGGCACGGCGATCAACATTATCGCCACCATCATTTCCATGCGATGCCCCGGAATGACCCTAAACCGAATGCCTTTATTTGCGTGGTTAAACCTGATCATGGCCGGCATGGTCATTTTAGCCATCTCACCACTTACGGCGGCTCAGGTCATGCTCTCCGTGGACCGTTATCTGGGCGGGCATTTCTTTGACACGCAAGCTGGAGGCTCGGCAACCCTCTGGATGCACTTTTTCTGGATTTTTGGCCATCCAGAGGTTTACGTTCTGGTGATTCCTGCCTTTGCGTTTGCATCAGAAATCATTCCGGTATTTTCTAGAAAACCGATTTTTGGATATCCGGTTATGGTGGGCGCCACGGCCTGCATCGGGTTCCTCAGTTTGAGTGTGTGGGCGCACCACATGTTCACCATCGGGATGAACTCCTACGCCAACAGCTTTTTCGCGATAACCACGTTTGCCGTCGGCATTCCGACCGGAATCAAAATCTTCAACTGGCTTGGCACGATGTGGGGCGGCAAGATTCATGTTCAAAACGCCGATGCTGTTTTGCATCGGCTTTTTATTCCAGTTTTTGATCGCCGGCCTCACCGGCATCATGTTGGGCACCGCGCCTTTTAATTGGCAGCTCAGCGGCTCCTACTTTGTGGTGGCGCACTTTCACTATGTGATCGTTGGCGGAATTCTCTTTGCGCTCTTTGCCGCATTTTATTACTGGTACCCGAAAATTACTGGAAGAATGTTCAACGAAACCCTGGGCAAACTTCATTTCTGGCTGTTTCTGATCGGATTCCATCTCACATTTGATCTGATGCACATTCCCGGCTTGCTTGGGATGCCGCGGCGCATTTACACCTACGAGCCCGGGCGCGGCTGGGACACTTTGAACTTTGTGGTGACCATCGGTGCGTTCGTTCAAGGAATCGCCACGCTGGTGTTTGTCGCGAACTTGGTCATTTCTTATTTCAAGGGGAAAAAGGCCGGAAACGACCCGTGGGATGCCTGGACTCTGGAGTGGTCCGTAAGTTCACCACCCCCAGCCTATAACTTCGCTTCAATCCCAACAGTCGAGAGCCGCAGACCGTTGTGGGACTTGAAACACCCGGAGGATCCGGACAGCCGCTATGAGTAAAGGAATCGACTAATGAGCACGATTGCAACTCCGCTCCCGGAAAACTCTGCGGCTTGGAAACTTCCCTATCGCGCAAAGGTCGGCATGGCGTGTCTCATATTCGCCGAGTCCGCTATCTTCACAATTTTTGTGGTGGCCTATCTCTTTTACGTAGGCAAGAGTTTTTCCGGACCGACTCCACGGGAAGTGCTCGAGACTCCCATCTTCTATACGGTCTGTCTGCTTTCCAGCAGTCTGACGATCCACTTCGCGGGAAAATTTCTCGAACGCGGCCGGCGCGCAGCGTTTCTGCTGCTGTGGCTGCTCACGATCGCTCTAGGCGCCCTCTTTCTTTATGGCACTGGGCAGGAATGGCACCGGTTGATCTACGAACACGGACTGACCATTTCGACGAATCTTTTTGGAACAACCTATTACTCGCTGGTTGGCCTGCATGCCTTTCACGTTACGGCTGGACTGATCATGCTCGCCATCGTGCTGCTATTCGGGCTGGCAGGTCGCGTTGGCCCCGAGCAGTCCGCTCGCATCGACGTCCTTTCCCTGTACTGGCATTTTGTGGATGCCGTATGGGTCGTTGTTTTTACTGTTGTCTACATTCTCGGTCGCTGAGGAAGACGAATCGCAATGGTGGCACCCATGGAAGGATTTGAGCAGAGACGCCAAACTCCGGTCGAGATCGAAGTACCGGCATCGACCGCCTGGCCCCTTGTTTTGGCTCTCGGCTTTGTCTTAATGTTCGCGGGCCTGCTTACTAGCGGTTCGGTTAGTGCACTCGGTGTTGTCCTTAGTGTTGCCGGTTGCGTCGGATGGTTCCGCGAAGTATTTCCCCACCAGCATGAAGAGACTGTACCGGTGGTGTTCGAAGAGGACCGCATCACAACAAAGCGTCACCTTGTCGAGCGCGTGCCCATCGCGCCCGAACTCGTTCGCGCGTGGCTTCCCCTGAAAACCTACCCGATATCGGCGGGCGTCAAGGGTGGCGTCGCCGGGGCAGTAGCAATGGCCGTGCTAGCCTGCACATACGGGGTGCTCAAAGCCGGAAGCATCTGGTATCCCATCAACCTGCTTGCGGCAACCGTGTATGGGCAATCGCTTAGGCTCGGCCCCGCGCAACTGAGTTCGTTTCATGCGGACAGCTTCGCGATGGCCTTCCTCCTCCACGGCATCGGATCCATTTTCGTCGGAGTGCTCTACGGGGCGATGCTTCCCATGTTCTCGCGGCGGCCAATCGTGCTCGGAGGGCTAATTGCCCCAGTGTTGTGGTCCGGGCTTCTGTACTCGATTATGCAGCTTCTCAATCCCCTGCTTGCCAGCCTCATCAACTGGTTCTGGTTTATCGCATCGCAAATCGCTTTCGGAGTCGTGGCAGGTATCGTCGTCTTACGCCAGCACCGCGTCTCGACTCACGAGAACGTGCCGTTCGCTCTGCGCGCGGGAATTGAAGCACCCGGGATATCCTCGCCGCGAGAAAACGGGGAGAAGCCGTGAGCGCATTTCGCCATCTTTGTGTGTTCGCGATTTTCGCCTCGGTCCTTCTTTTCGGTTGCGGCTCCCCGCACGGCCAGCCACGTCGCGATTCCGAAGTCTTGGCGCCGAACGATGTCTTGGAGTTTGGTCCGCTCTTCTCGGAAAACTGCGCCGGCTGTCACGGTGCGGAAGGAAAGGGAGGAGCTGCGATCGCGCTGGCCAATCCTGTTTATCTGGCTATTGCGGATGATGTTTCCATCCGTAAAGTTATCGCACAGGGCACTCCCGGCACTGCGATGCCGCCTTTCGCCCAAAGCGCCGGCGGAATGTTGACGGACGCGCAGATCGACGTACTCACTAAGGAAATTCGTTCACGTTGGAGTCGCCGGGGAATTCTCGACGCGGCGTCGGCGCCTCCGTATGCGCCTAAATTAACTGGAGACGCCCAGCGTGGCGAAGCCGCGTACAGAACGTTTTGCGAATCTTGCCACGGCCCTCTCGGTCGCGGTGGACAAAAGGCAAGCGCCATCTCCGATGGTTCCTTTCTCGCGCTCATCAGCGATCAGAGTCTGCGCACAATCGTAATCGCCGGTCGGCCCGAACTGGGAGCGCCCGACTGGCGCGGAAATTTGCCCGGCAGGCCGATGTCCGATCAGGAAATTACCGACGTAGTTGCGTGGCTCGCGTCACGACGGGTTACGAACCCAGGCCAGCCATACTCTGCTTCCAATAACGCTCAGCCACAGGAGTCTGAAGGTGCCAAACGAAAATAGTATTTCCCGGCGCGGCCTGTTCATGAAATTGGGAATTCTGTTCAATGGATTGGTAGCGGCTGCTCTTGCCGTACCCATCCTACGGTTTCTTGCTTCGTCGGTTACGCGAGGAAGTTCAGGAGCTTACCTGTCGTGGGTGCCTCTCGGTCACATCAGCGAATTTCCAGAGGGCGAGACTCGTCTAGCCACATTTCGAAACCCCTATGTGACCCCGACCGACGGCAAGACCGTAGAGACAGCTTGTTGGGTGCGCCGCGTTGAAGGAGAACAATTCCAGGTCTTCGCGATTAACTGCGCGCACCTGGGCTGCCCAGTTCGCTGGTTTCCGCAGTCCGGACTATTCATGTGTCCGTGCCACGGCGGCGCGTATTACCAGGACGGTTCGCGTGCTTCCGGGCCGCCGGAGCGTGGTTTGTTTGAGTATCCGCACAAAGTAGAAAAGGGCCTCATCACCATTCAGGCCGGTGAGTTGCCGACTCCCGGATCTCCGACTGCCTCTCTTTTCGGGAACAAACCACCGTGCGGTGCACGGAACGAGTTGATTTCCATCGAGAGCAAGCTGTCCACCTGCAGCGAAACGGATGCTTTGCCCAGAAAGACAAACACATGGACCTGATCGGACGAATCGGGCAATGGTTTGACCGACGACTGCAACTGGCCGCTCCCATTCGTGAGGTGGCGGAGCATCCCGTGCCGCGCAACACCGCGAGCTGGTTCTATGTGTTCGGCAGCGCTGCGCTCACCGTTTTCCTTCTGCAACTCGTTACCGGAATCTTGCTGGCTCTGATTTATGTTCCTTCCGCGAGCGAGGCTTGGAGCAGTCTGCAGGCGCTGAACCATGATGTAACTTTGGGCTGGTTCATTCGCGCCATGCACGGGTGGGGCTCGAATTTCATGGTGGCGCTCGTTCTCATCCACATGGTTCAAGTCTTTCTATTCGGCGCTTACAAATTTCCGCGAGAGCTGACCTGGATTGTCGGTGTCTTCCTATTGCTGATGACGCTGGGTATGGCCTTCAGCGGACAAGTCTTGCGCTTCGATCAAGACGCCTACTGGGGATTGGGAATTGGTGCTTCAATTGCGAGCCGGGTACCAATCGCCGGCCCCGCGATTGTGAAGTTGATGCTGGGCGGGCCGATTATTGCCGGTGCCACGCTTTCCCGGTTCTTTGCGCTGCACGTCTTCGTAATTCCAGGAATGCTGATTGGTTTCGTGGCCATTCATCTTTTGATGGTTGTGAAACTGGGAATCAATGAATGGCCCATGCCAGGGCGCATTGTGAAACGCGCGACTTATGTGGACGAGTATCATCAACTCACCAGAAAAGATGGCGCACCGTTTGTTCCCTATGCGGTATGGAAAGACATGTTCTTTGCCGCTTTCATCCTCTTGGCAGTGGCCGCATGCGCTCTATACTTCGGTCCGTTCGGTCCTACCGGCCGCCCGGACCCGACGGTCATCCAGACGGCGCCGAAGCCAGACTATTTCTTTTTGTGGCTGTACGGTTTGTTGTCGTACTTGCCGCCTGCAATGGAGACGCCAGCTCTCCTGATTGGCCCCGTAGTCGTTATCGCGTTTCTTGTTTTGCTGCCATTTCTTTCTGGGGAAGGAGAAAAAAGTTGGCGCCGGCGGCCAATCGCAGTCTTGACGGTTCTGCTGATCGCCATAGTTCTGGGGACGCTCACCCATCTTGCCGGCTATACGCCATGGAGTCCGCACATGAATGCTTGGAGCGGCAACCCGGTGCCGGAGCAATTTCTACACGGCACCACCGCTCTGCAACGACAAGGCGCGCTGGTGTTTCAGGCCAAGCAATGCCGCAACTGCCATTCTCTTGGAAATCTGGGCGGTGAAAGAGGGCCGGCGCTCGATAGCGTCGCCGTGCGACTCACGCAGGACCAATTGATCCGCCAAGTAATTCAGGGAGGCGGCAACATGCCGGCTTACGGAAAGAATTTGAGTCCGGCGGAAACGACTGCCTTAGTTGCGTTTCTAGAAACTTTGCATCCTCGGGGGCAAGTTCCTGCGCGTGACGCCGCTCGCGACATTGCCTTGAGTGAGGACAAAGATCATCGACAGGATTGAAATGGCAACGGAGCCGATTCTGGCGGCACTTGACCTGGCTGCAGTGCGGCGCCGTAACGGTCTTGATCGTTCCGGCGTTCTGCCCGCCTATTGGTCGCTGACAAAGCCGGAAGTGAATTTTCTCATTGCGATCACCGCCGCTGTCGGCTTTTGGATGGGTGCATCTGCTTCGTTCGCACACTTCCCCTGGGCGTCTCTTGTTCACACTCTTATTGGCACCGTACTCGTCGCCAGCGGCGCCGCCGCCCTCAACCAGTTGATCGAGTTGCGATTCGATGCGCAAATGCGGCGAACCGCGCGCCGGCCACTCGTATCGCGCAGCATCGAGCCACCTCACGCTTTGTGGTTTGGAGTCTCACTCTCCGTTGTCGGCGCCATCTACCTGGCAGTTACAACCAACACGCTCGCGTGCTTGCTGTCGATCGTTACTTTACTGGCCTATCTGTTCTTGTACACGCCGATGAAACGGGAAACCTCTCTGTGCACGTTGATTGGTGCCCTTCCGGGTGCCACGCCTCCGCTGATCGGCTGGGCCGCCGCTTGCGGACGCCTGGGCGGCAATGCTTGGCTGCTTTTTGCGATCGTATTTCTTTGGCAATTTCCGCATGTCATGGCCATCGCTTGGATGTATCGCGAAGACTATGCGCGTGCCGGCTACGTCGTGCTACCTGCAGGCAAGTCCAGAGATCGCTCTGTCGCCTGGCAAACTTTACTGCCCTCCTTGGCACTTCTCGCAGTGGCCCTTGTCCCTGCAATTCGAGGTGAGTCTGGAATTGTTTACCTTGCCGGGGCTCTCGTTCTTGGAATCTTTTTTCTCTGGTACAGCGCACGCTTCGCCTTTCGAATGTCTGCGGTCTTCGCACGGCAGTTGCTTTTTGCTTCAATCCTCTATCTTCCGATATTGTTTGCGTTGCTCGCGTTGGACAAGAAATGAATTGGAAGGGAATGGCAAAACAATGTTAGTTAGAATCCGATTCTCAAGGTTATTCCTCGCCCTCTTCTTGGTTTCCTTTGTCCACCCTCCCGCCTCCAATGCGCAAGACGTCGAGCCATTCAAATTCTTTCGCGACTATGCTGAGCTGAAAGAAGACCAGATTAAAGAGATCCGCAACGGAAAAGCAATTGCAAAAGTAATGGAATCCCGCACCCCGGATGAGGTGTTTGTGTTCGGCTCCGTATATGTGCAGTCGACTCCCGAGAAATATCTCAAGCTCGCTTCGGACATTGATGAGCTGCGCAAACTTCCCAGCTATCTCGCAATTCGAAAGTTCAGCGATCCGCCGCAGCTTTCCGACTTGGACGGGTTCACTCTGGAGGCGGACGACATCAAGCAACTGAAAGACTGTAAGCCGGGCAAATGCGACGTCCAGCTGCCCGCCGATGCCATGGATGAATTTAAGCATTCCGTGAATTGGTCTGCGCCTGATGCGGCCAATCAGGCCAACCAGCTCGCACAGAAGTTGGCATTCGAAGCGATTCAGCGATACACACAAGGAGGGAACGCGGCCCTTGGAACCTACATGGACAAGCATCATCCCGCCGTTGTAGGAGATACGTTTGCATCTTTGCTGAGCCGCTCGAAGGCACTTCCCGCTTATTTACCCGAACTCCACAGCTATCTGCTCGAGTATCCGCAAGCACAAACAGAAAATATCCAATCCGAGTTTTATTGGGAGAAGGTAAATTTTGGACTCAAGCCAACTCTCCGGATAGTGCAGGCCATAGTCTACCGAGACTCCAGTTCTACGGAGCCAGCTTCTGCCCTTGCTGTGAAGCAACTTTACGCCAGCCACTACTTCGAGACGGCGCTGGATTTGACTGTTTGCGTACCCGACCAGGAGAATCCCAGCCGCGGCTTCTATTTGATCACTCTAAAGGGTTCGCAGCAGGCCGGGCTGACAGGCTTTAAAGGCGGCATCGTCAGAAAAGTCGCCGTGGATAAAACCCGTTCTGCGCTCGAGCGCTCCCTCGCAGCGATCAAGCAAAAGCTGGAAAGTCGGACGGATTGATCCGGCCGCCGGTGGAGGTTCATGGTTTCTCCTGATCGCAAAACAGCAAGCGTTTTGCTGACGATCCTTCTTTTCGCGATTGTCCTTGCCATCATCTATGTGGCTCGCACCGTGATCGTCATTTTTGCGTTTGCGATCTTGTTCGCATATCTGATCAATCCGATCGTGCGATTCCTGCAGCGACACTCTCTTTTTTTCAAAAACCTGCGCGGCCCGCACGTCTTGGAAGCCTATCTCGCTCTGATCATCTTCACCGTGCTTCTCTCGCACGGTCTTTTCCCTCAATTTCGCAAGAACGTCGTTCAGTTTCTCGCCGCGGTTCCCACTATGACGGATCGAGTCTCCTCCGGAGAAATTACCAACAACCTCGGGAGGAATCTCGGTTGGGCCGATGAGCAAGCCGACCAGATCAGAATCTTCCTCCAGCACCATCGCGCCAACGTGGAGGGTGCCGCGGCGAAAATCGAACAATTCGCGCCGGCGGCCCTGGCCGGATTTGTTGTCATCCCCATCCTGGCAATCTTTTTTCTGAGCGACGGAGAAAATCTCGCCAACCAGGTCATTCATCTCGTGTCTACGAAGGAAACCCGCGGAACCGTACAATCGTTGGCCGACGAATTGCACGTGATGCTGCAGCGTTACATCCGGGCAAAAGTAATCCTTGGCGGACTCTCACTCACATATTGTTCTGTTGCGATGCTCCTTTTGGGTTTTCCAAACGCGATAATACTGGGCGTTCTTGCCGGAATTCTGGAATTCATTCCCGTGGCGGGCTGGATGAGCGCAGCGGTAATCATCGTCACGGCAGGAGCTCTCAGTCATGCGCACTGGATATGGATGCTGGCCCTGCTCGCGGTTTGGCGAATTCTGATGGACTACGGCATTGCGCCGCGGGTCATGGGGCACGAGCTCGAAATTCACCCTCTGCTCGCAATTTTCACGCTCATGGTGGGCGGCGCGGTGGGCGGAATCGTGGGGATCTATCTTTCGATACCTCTCGTTGCCGCTTTGCGGGTCATCTACCGAAAATGCGCGTCGCCTCCGGCGGCTGCATCAGTGCTGCCCAACCTTGTTGACCCAGAAGCGAGCGCCGAAGCATCCGCGACGGCTTGATTGCGTGAGCCTCGCACAGCGTGCCCCGTACGCGCGACGGCGCGAAGCAAACAGTCATTCCTAGTTCAATCCTTAGCCTAATTCTTCCGGTCCACGTTGGGCTGGAAATGTTGAATTCCGCTCGCTGCCTAGGGCTGCGAGCGCGCTTCGTCGTGTCAACCGCTTGACGAAAACGCTAGATGCTTGGCGAGCATTCGCGACTCTCTGTTTTATGTTGTGCAGTTAGAAGAACTTGCCGCCCCCTTTGGTGGAAACCGAATTGCACAGTCTCATCCCGCGAGATGTGGCCAGGAGCCAAAGAAAGGTAGCAACATGACGAAAAAAGTGGCGGATCTTTTGGTGGACGTTCTTGCTGGAGCGGGCGTCAAGCGAATCTACGGCGTTGTCGGCGATTCGCTGAACGGCATCACGGACTCAATTCGCGTCAAAAAGAATATTGATTGGGTGCACGTGAGGCACGAAGAAGTGGGAGCCTTTGCCGCGGGAGCCGAGGCACATCTCACCGGGAAATTGGCGGTCTGCGCCGGTAGCTGCGGGCCCGGGAACATGCATTTGATCAACGGTCTTTACGACTGTCAACGCAACGGCGTTCCCGTACTCGCGATCGCTGCACACATTCCAAGCACGGAAATTGGCAGTAGCTACTTCCAGGAGACCGACCCGAAGCATATCTTCGCCCAGTGCAGCCACTACTGCGAGCTCGTCTCCGACCCCGACCAGATGCCTCGCATCCTGGAAACCGCCATCCAGACGGCCATCTCGAAGCGTGGAGTTTCCGTGATCGTGCTGCCCGGCGACGTAGCTCTGAAAGATGCCGTTCACGGGCCGCGTATAAAATTTCACGAACCGAAATCCACCGTTTGTCCATCGGACGAGGAACTCAACACTCTTGCCGACCTTCTGAATCGATCGGAAAAGATCACCATCCTCGGCGGTGCGGGTTGCGCAGGAGCCCATGCGGAGCTGATCGAAGTCGCCGGCAAACTTCAGTCCCCCATCGTGCATGCCTACCGCGGCAAAGAATTCATCGAGTACGACAACCCCTTTGACGTGGGCATGACCGGATTGCTCGGCTTCTCTTCCGGCTACTACGCCATGATGAATTGCGAAGTCTTGTTGATGCTCGGCACGGACTTTCCATATCGTCCTTTCTACCCCAAAGACGCGACCATCGTGCAGATCGACATTCGCGGCGAACACCTCGGGCGCCGCAGCAAGCTGGACTATGGCTTCATCGGGGACACGAAGGCCACTCTGCGGGCTTTGCTGCCAAAGCTGAAGCAGAACAAGCAGCAACGGCACTTGAGCGAGTCGGTGGAACACTACCGTAAAACCCGCAAAGATTTGGACGACCTCGCCACCGGCAACTCCAACAAAGCTCCAATCCATCCGCAATATCTTGCCAAGGTGATCGATAAACTGGCCGCCGACGACGCGATTTTTACTTGCGACGTGGGCACGCCCGTAATCTGGGCCGCGCGTTACCTCAAGATGAACGGGAAACGGCGCCTCATGGGATCTTTCAACCATGGCTCGATGGCCAACGCCATGCCGCAAGCTATCGGAGCGCAAGCCGCCTATCCCGGCCGTCAGGTGATCTCGTTCTCGGGTGATGGCGGTTTCTCGATGCTCATGGGAGACGTGATTACCCTGAAACAACAGAAGTTGCCAGTGAAGGTGATCATCTTTAAGAACGAGTCACTGGCCTTTGTGGAACTCGAACAGAAGGCTTCGGGTTTCCTGGAGTTTGCAACCGACCTGCAGAGCCCAGACTTCGCCAAAATCGCGGAAGGCTCGGGACTTCTCGGATTGACCGTGCGCACGCCAGACCAAGTTGAACCGGCTATCGCGCAAGCTTTAAAGCATGACGGTCCTGCCGTGGTGGAGGTATTTGTCGCGCGTCAGGAACTCGCGATGCCTCCGACCATCACGCTGGAGCAAGCCAAAGGCTTCTCCCTCTTTATGCTCAAAGCGGTCTTCAACGGACGCGGCGATGAAGTCATCGACCTGGCGCAAAACCAACCTGTTTCGCTAGCCAGACTGAAAAGCGGACCTTCAAATGACGACAACGCCAATCGCAGCACCTCTTGCAGCCGACGCATCCAGCGGATCGCGAATTCGCGCCTACCAAATCGCCTGGGGCCTCGCCCTATGTTTCTACTTTCTGGAATATGCCTCCAGGTCAGCACCGGCGGTGATGATCGAGCATCTCGCCGGCGCATTTGGCACCACCGCCATCGGCGTCAGCGCGATTCTCGGAACCTACTACTACACCTACTCCACCACCAGCCTGATCGCCGGCGCGGCGTTGGACCGCTTTGGCGCTAAGAAAGCTGTACCCATCGGCCTTTTCATACTGGCGATCGGGTGCCTCCTTTTCAGCGTGTCGGTCACAAGTGCGGGATACGCCGGAAGGCTGCTGCAGGGAGCCGGCTCCGCCTTCGCTTTTACCGGCGCGGTGTATCTCGCCTCGCACGGTTTCTCCGCGCGCTGGCTAGCCACTGCGATCGGCGTAACCCAGTGCCTCGGCATGCTTGGCGGATCCGCCGGCCAATTCGTCGTCGGCCCTTGGCTCGAGCACGGCGTCGCGTGGCAAACCATCTGGCACGGGCTCGGCATCGCCAGCCTCGTAGTCGGAGTTCTCCTCTTCATAATCACGCCGTCGGAAACTCGCTCGAAGTCAGCTCCATCCGGATGGGCCTCCGTCTTACATCCGTACTCGATCGTATTTCGCAACCCGCAATCCTATCTGTGCGGCATTGTAGCCGGGCTTCTTTTTGTGCCCACCACGATCGGCGACATGACTTGGGGCGTCGCTTTCTTTCAACGCGATCGGATGTTCACCTACCACGATGCGGTCGTCACCGGTTCTCTGGTTCCTATGGGATGGGTGATTGGTTGTCCTTTGCTCGGTTGGCTCGCGGATTTTGTGGGCCGTCGCAAGCCTGTGCTTATTGGAGGCGCCGTCGCCATGTTGTTGGCCGCGGCGGGGATCACCTTTAGCACCGGCCACCAAGCTGCGGCAATAGGCTGCTTCTTATTCGGCGTCGCCTCGGGTGCCGCGATGATTCCGTACACCATCGTCAAGGAAGTGAATCCGGACGAAGTGAAAGGGAGCGCGACAGGAGGAATCAACTTCCTCACCTTCGGAGTCACAGCTCTCATTGGACCCATCTTCGCCGACTTGCTCGGCAAGGGTTTTGCCAGCACGCAAAATCATATTGCCCACTTCCGGGCCAATGGCATTTTCTGGATGGGGGGTATTGTCCTCGCCATTGTGATCAGCCTGTTCTTGCGTGAAACCGGTCACGCGAGGAACACCGCCTAGGGAATTTGCATATGAAACCTTTCCATATTTTATTGGCGTGTTTTCTTTGGGCTGGCGCCGCACAAGCACAAACCAGTGACGTAAATCATGATTCCCCGGGCAGCGACACCAACTTAGCCGCCGAGGTCAAGGCCCTTCGCGAAGCTCTTTCGCAAACGCAGAAGCAGATGGCTGCGCAACAGCAGGAAATCGAAGCGCTGAAGGAGGACCGAGCGAAAACTCAACAAGCTGCGTCGGTTGGGGGCCAACATCCACCAAGCATGCTCGATGCGGCCATGCATACGGCAATTCCCTCCAGCCCGCAATTAGCGAGTAGCTCGATCGGTTCTAACGTAAGCAGTCCGCCAGTGTCCCAGGAACAGACCAAAGAGAACCAGAGACCACTGGGGTCCTTCAACATCGGCGACGCCGTATTTACGCCCGGCGGGTTCGTGGACTTCGAAAACATATTCCGCACCACCAACACGCAGAACAATATCGCCACCAACTTCGCCGCTATACCCTACGGCAACACGGCACAGGGCCATCTTACAGAGTATCGTTCCACGTCTCAGTATTCCCGCTTCAATATACTCGTCACAGACAAGGTCGGGCGCAACGATGTCACCGGCTACTGCGAAGCGGATTTCAGCGGCAATGACGCCTCCAATGTGTATCAGGTCGTGAACGGTCACACCCTTCGTCTGCGCCTTTGCTTTTTGGATTTGAAACGCGGCAAGTGGGAAGTTCTGGGCGGCCAAACTTACAGTTGGCTGACCCCCAACCGCAACGGGCTGGGTCCCATGCCCGGCGATCAGGCCACTACCTACAACGAGGACCAGAACTTCCAGGTTGGCTTGACCTTCACCCGCGCCGCAGAGTTCCGCGTCGCTTATCACGCGAACGATCACCTGGCGTTCGGGCTGGCTATTGAGGACCCCAACCAATTCATAGGAAATTTCGTTGCCCTTCCATCGGCTTTTGCCTCTACGGTTAGCCCGCAATTCGACAACGGAGCCCAAATCGGCGCTCCCAATCTTTTTCCGGATATCATTCCCAAAATCGCCTACGACACAAAACTTGGAGGCAGACATCTTCATTTGGAAGCGGTCGGCTTGATTACGGGAGCACGGTCCGCTGTCGTGCCTATCGGCGAAAAGTTTTTCACGTCGCACTCGGTTGTGGGCGGCGGCGGTTCGCTAGCTGGAAACTACGAAATCTTCCACAACTTTCTCTTCCTGCTCAATGCGTTTTGGAGCGAAGGCGGCTCTCACTATCTGGTATCGGACGGACCACAAGTAGTCCTTCGGCCGAACGCCGCGGGAACCAACATCTTTCCTTCCATGGTGCACACTGGAGCGGGCCTCGCCGGCTTTGAGTGGATCGCCTCTAAAAAGTCCGCATTCGCCGTCTACTACGGAGAAGATTATTTCGGGCGAAATTTCTTCCCGGACACCACGAATACTGCCGCTCCGGGCACCATCATCGGTTATGGCGGCCCGGGCTCGCCGAACACCAACAACCGCGTCATTCAGGAATACACGTTCGATTGGCTGCAGACCTTCTGGAAGTCCGATAAGTACGGAGCGCTTCAGTATTACACGCAGTATTCCTATGTGAATCGGGCACCGTGGTTTAACGCTCCAGGTGCGCCCAGGAACGCGCATCTAAGCATGGTCTACGCAGGTTTTCGCTACGTGTTGCCTTCGACCTCAGGCAGCCTGCTCCGCGTGCCCTACCCAAACTAGACGCGAAAATCCGAGGAAATAGTCCAGCGCGCATCGCGTTGCCGGCGGATTCAATCAAAGTTCCAAAATCGGAGATACCGCGTGAAGAAACCAGTTTTGGTTGTTGCCAGTCAATTTCCCAAGGAAGTTGAAGACCGTATCGACCGGGACTACGAGCCCCGGCGCAATCCGAATGCGCTTCCTTTCACCCGAGAGCAGTTGTTGGCAACCGCAGACGGGGCTGACGCCGTATTCATCACTCCCATGGACCACCTGGATTCCATCTTCTTCCAGAAAGTTTCGCCAACCGTAAGAGTCATCGCCACCCATTCGGTGGGTTTTGAGCACATTGACCTGCCAGCGGCGCGAAAGAAAAATATCACCGTCGCATATACGCCAGGCATCAACAGCGAAGCAACAGCGGACATTGCCATGCTTCTTCTCTTGGGCGCTTCACGTCGCGCCTACGAGGCGCAGGAACTTGTCCGATCAGGCGCTTGGCGGCCTCTAAGTCCTGACAAGTTGCTAGGCTGGCAGGTCGGCGGCAAAGTGTTGGGAATTTTTGGAATGGGCCACATTGGCCAAGCGGTGGCACGCCGCGCGAGAGGCTTCGGGATGAAGATTCACTACAGCAATAGCTCGAAGCTGCCGTCCAATCTAGAAGGAGACGCGGTTTACCATGAAGACCCGCACGAGTTGCTTCGCGTCAGTCCATTTCTGACTCTGCACGCGCCAGAAACTCCGGAGACTCGCCACTTCCTGAATGCCAAATCAATCGGACTACTTCCCCACGGCGCAATCGTCGTCAATACCGCGCGGGGCGGGCTCGTGGTGGACGAAGATTTGATCGCCGCCCTCAGGAGCGGGCAAGTAGCCGCCGCCGGACTGGACGTATTCAACGGAGAACCGCAACTTCATCCAGGCTATCTTGAGCTGAAGAACACATTTCTATTGCCGCATATTGGCAGTGCAACCGTTGAGACTCGCGTAGCGATGGGGATGCTGGCCTTGGACAATATCGATGCGATATTGGCCGGAAGACCGGCTCCGACCATCATACCGGCGTAGCGATGGCTAGTATTGGCATCGATCAGTTTAGCCTGCGCTGCAGCGCTGATTCTTAGGAGCGCAGGACTCATGCGAGGTCAATCAAGACTCCTCCCAAGCGTTGCGCGAACGGCAGTTCGCGTTGCGATCGTACTCATTCTTTCGCACGGCGCGAGCTTGGCTCTCGCGCAGCGTGCACCTGTTTCGCCAGACCATGCTTGGCATGGAATTGGCGAAACTGGGATCGCGGCGGACGCCAGAAATCTCACCGAGGCCAAACTCAACTTCGACCCGGAGAAGGCCTACTCCTTGCCGGAACTCATCGATCTCGCCGAATCGCACAATCCAGAAACGCGCGTCGCCTGGGAACGCGCCCGCGCGCAAGCCGCCGCTTGGGGTGTTGCGCGCAGCGAGCTCTATCCCACGATAGCCGCAGCGGCACTCGCTGGTGTTGACCGCGACCAGGCTTACCTCGAGAATCGTTTCTTCCGGCAAACCATCGGCGACTTTGAGGTCGCGTTGAATCTGAATTACACCATCTTTGATTTCGGAGCGCGGGCCGGCCGAATGAACGCTGCAAAAGCCGAGTCCCTCGCCGCGAACTTCGCCTTCAATGACACACACCGCGAAGTGATTTATAGAGTTGAGCAGGCCTACTACCAACTCTTGAATGCCTCAGGCCAGGAAGAAGCCGCACGCGTAAATCTCTCCAACGCACAGGCCGTGCAGCAGGCGGCCGAAGAGCGTTTGAACAACGGGCTGGCCACTCTTCCGGACGTACTCGAAGCCCGCAGCGCTACCGCACAGGCGGAGTACGAACTGCAGGCAGTGCTGGGAGCCGAGGAGATTTCTCACGGGAATCTCACAACCGCTCTCGGAACAAATCCGCAAACTGCCATACGCGTCCAGCCTCTAGGGGAGCTGACAATTCCCAGTGCCATCGACGACACCGTCAACTCTGCGATGGATCGCGCGCTGGCGCAGCGCCCTGACCTTCTTCAGCGGGTCGCCGACGTTCAGGCAGCAAAGGCGAGCGTCAAGGAAGCGCGTGCGGCCTACTATCCCTCGCTGAATTTCACCGCCAGTCCAACAGCAGCGTCGCTATATGGCATGCAACAGCAGTTTCCCTGGGGGCACACGGCAGGTCTGGCGGGTGGCATGGCCTTTAAATTGGACTGGACTGTGTTTGATGGAAGGGCACGAAAAAACAGGCTCGCGCAAGCGGAAGCCAACGTCCATGAAGCGGAAGCCCAAGTCGCCGTTTCGCGCGATGAAATCGCGAACGAAGTTTGGGCCGCGTACTCCGATTTGAATACTGCTTTGCGCCAGCGCGAAGCCGCTAATGCGCTGCTCGAAGCCTCTAGCCGTTCCTACGATGCCGCCCTTGAATCCTATAACGATGGGTTGCGCAATTTGCTGGACGTAACCGCGGCGCAACGAACACTCGCACAAGCTCGCTCAACCGACGTCCTCGCCCGCACGCAAGTCCTGACGACTTTGGCCGTTCTGGCTTTCAGAGCAGGGGACTCAATTCAATCGAACGCAGTGAAACCCAGACCATGACCTTGCATCGAGATGCCCGTTTGGTAAGAGGTCTGCCCCTGTTGCTGGTGACGCCACTGCTATCGGGTTGCTCGCGGGCGCCGTCCATCGAGATGCTAGGTTCGTTTTTCCCAGCGTGGCTGGTGTGCTTCATCGTAGCGATTGTCCTGACGGCCCTCACCCGGCTGGCATTGCTGCGCTTGCGCGTACAACCAGCGATTCCGTTGCTGGTTTACCCGAGCTTGACTGCACTGTTCACCTTCCTGCTGTGGCTCATCTTTTTTTATTAGCGAATCTTATTTGAACTTCTTGCATTGCAATTTTTCGCTGCGAGAAACAACGACCATGGAACCCGATTCCAACGCGACAACCACAAAGCAGCTTAGCCGTTGGGTGACCATCGCCATTCTACTGGGGGCAATCGTCCTTGGCCTCGCTGTGCTCTACCACACCAACCACTCTCCGCGAACCGACGATGCCGAAGTATTCGCCAACTTTATAGGGATCGCTCCCCAAGTCGAAGGTCCGATCCTCCGCCTCAACGTGCGAGACAACCAGTTCGTCAAGAAAGGCGAACTGTTATACGAGATTGACGAGCGGCCGTATCAGTACGCCCTCGAAACGGCTCTTTCGGAACAGGCCTCCCTCGAGGGGCAAATCGCTGACGAGCAGCGAAAAATCAACGCACTAGTGAGCGGCGTCTCCGTTGCCAAAGCCAATGTTTCGACGTCCGAAGCCGACGTGGCGCGCTGGGCGGCTGCCGTCGACCAAGCGCGGGCGGATGTGGCCAATGCGGAGCAAGGAGTCAGCCGCGCAAAAGCGGAGTGGAACTACGCGAGCAACAATTTGCATCGTCTTGAGCCGCTTCTGACCAAGCAATTCGTCACCGTCGATCAGGTGGACCGTGCCCGAACCTCCGAAATCTCCCAGTCCGAAGCACTGAAGCAGGCGGATTCGCAATTGCGGCTCTCTCAAGCCGGCCTCCAATCCGCGCAAGCGCAATACGAGCGGTCCAAGTCCGCAGTCGAGCAGAGCAAGGCGCAACACGAACAAGCGCATAACGCCGTCACCACACTCGAGCCTCTGGTCAACCAGCGAGGCGCGCGTGAATCGGCCGTGAAGAACGCCCGCTACAACCTTAATAACTGTCACGTGTATGCGCCGTTTGACGCTCTGGTCACCAATCTGACGATTTCCGAAGGCGCTTACGCCCATGTGGGGCAGGACGTCTTTACGCTGATTGATGCGCGCACCTGGTGGGCCATCGGCAACTTTCGCGAGGGGCAATTGTCAAACATCAAGCCTGGAATGCGGGCTGATGTTTATGTCCTGTCGAAGTCCAATGTCCGATTCTCGGGCGTTGTCGACAGCGTAGGATTTGGCGTCACTCCTGATCCCGACGTCATCGGAAAGCTGGAAAAAGGCCTGCCGGACATCCAGCGAACGCTCAACTGGGTGCACCTAGCCTCTCGCTACCCGGTTCGCGTGCGCGTAGAAAATCCGACGCCTGAACTCTTTCGCGTTGGCGAATCTGCGGTTGTGACCATTCGCGGGAATTGAGCATGGCCACCGCCGCGCAAAGCATCTCTACGACGCCTTCCTACCTGTCCTGGTTCGCAGAGTTTCTTACCCACGAACTAACGCCGTACCCGGGTAGAACGGCGTTGGTCGCCCGAATGGTTTTTGCCGCGACCCTGGCCATGACCCTCTGCATGGTCTTCCGCATCCCTTACGCGTTTCAGGCAGCGATCTATGCGCTCATAGTCTCGCGAGAGAGTTCTCAGGCGACGCTCAAATCGGCTGTCGCGATCCTCGCATTAACCGGAATCGGCGGTGTGTATCTTTTGGCCTCGGCCCGGTTCGTCATCAGCATACCTACGCTGCATCTTCTCTGGGTCCTAGCTTCATTTTTTCTGGGATTTTACGCGATCAGCACCTTCACTAACTTCGGCGCCAGCTCCACTTTCGCGATCATGATTTGCGTCGGAGTGCCTATTTGGGACCGTCACCTCTCAGCCGAAACGAATGTCGAAGATACGCTGTGGCTATGTTGGGCATGCGCAATCGGAGTCATGGTTACCGTAGCGGTAGAAATACTGTTTTCGCGCATCAAGCCCGGCCAGGACATCGTACCGGGCGTCGCGGACCGCCTTGCCGCCGTAGAAAACCTGTTAGTCCGTTTTTCGAACAACTCCGTCGACCCACCAGCGCAAGCAAATGTAGTGCGCCTGGCTATGGTCGGAACGTCCATGTTCCGGCGCATCTTACAAAGGTCTACCTACGCCCCGAACTATGCCGAAGAAATGGGAGCAGTGATCGCCCTTACAGGAAGACTAGTCGATCTCGCCGCCAATCTGACGAGTCCCGACCACCTTTCTGTTGATGATCGAGCACAAATTCGTCTTCTAGCGGATAACGTCCGCAGCGTTCGTTCGGCTTTACTGGCAGGAGGAACCTCACCCTCGAATGGATTCCATGTCGCTCAAGCGCCCATAATTCGGTCGAATGCTCCGCACGCCATTCCCTTGGTCGCCGAGATGGAGAAAACGGTCCAGCTCATCAGGGATGTTCTTACCGGCTCTCGAGCGCTCAGTCTTTTTGCACCACAGCCCTCAAGTGCCGATCCATCGCCACCGTTCCTCGTTCGCGACGCGTTCACCAACGTTAAGCATCTCCAATTCGCGCTGAAAGGCTGTTTGACCGCCGGCTTGTGCTACATCATTTATAACGGCGTGGATTGGCCAGGAATCAGCACGGCGGTCACCACCTGTTTCCTCACCGCGCTTTCTACCGTCGGCTCGTCTCGACAAAAGCAGGTGCTGCGCATCTCTGGAGCTGTGGTCGGTGGCTTCCTTTTTGGGATGGGCGCGCAAGTGTTCGTCTTGCCCTATCTGGATTCGATTGCGGGATTCACTATTCTTTTTGTCGTTGTCACCGCCTTCGCTGCCTGGTTCATGACTTCCAGTCCGCGCTTGTCCTACTTTGGCGTGCAGGTGGCCGTTGCTTTTTGTCTCATCCATCTCCAATCATTCGCCATCGAGCCTTCGCTCTCGATAGCCAGAGATCGTGTCGTCGGCATCTTGTTCGGATTGATCATGATGTGGCTCGTCTTCGATCAACTATGGGGAGGATCCGCCGTTTCAGATATGAAGAAGGCCTTCCTTTCGGCGGTTCGCTTGCTCGCTGAGTTTGCGCGAGAGCCGATCTCCAAGGACTACAAGGTGGCTGCGGAACGTAGTTACTCCCTCCGTGAAACGATTAACAACAATTTCGACAGCGTGCGAGCCTCTGCAGACGGTGTTCTCTTTGAATTCGGACCTTCCCGCCAGCAAGACCTTGCGTGGCGAAGCAGGATCAGAGAGTGGCAACCGCAGCTGCGGCTGCTCTTCATAGCTGAAATTGCACTCTGGAAATACCGCGCCGGGCTCCCTGGCTTTGAGTTACCCCAATCCGTAGGCGCGGCTCAGCGAACCTTCGATGACGAGCTGGCGCGCACCCTCGAAGCCATCGCCGATCGCATCGAAGGCCGCCCATCGCCCGCAGGGCTCTTCGACCAGGCGCTTGCCCGCCTGGAACGCGCCGTCAGCACGTACGAACGCTCGCAAACACAACCCGCAACCGCGGGTCAGTTCGAATCGTTTCTTTCTCTGCACCGTAGAATCGAAAGCTTCACGACGTCATTGCAGAAGCAAATTGAACACGCCGTGTAGTCGCGACCTTGACCTTATCGTCAAATCCTTGACGTGACACGACGGCAATAGCAATTCCTCTTTCTGAACCTCCGGTCCCCTTTTTATTGAAAACAAGACGGATTACCGAGTCTCACCCGCATATCAGGCGTTGGACACACAGTTGCTTTCGCTTATAGCGCCAGTTTTGACCTCGATATTTGAAAGGGGAATCTGAATCGTATGGCTCAACAATCATCAAACAGCAATCGTCCGAAACTCAGCGAGAAGGGGCTCTTGACACCTGACAACTGCGTTGTGGCGCTGATCGACCATCAGCCACAGATGCTGTTTGGCGTCAGCAACTTCGATCGGCAGTCCATTATCAACAACACAGTGGCACTCGGAAAAGCCACGAGGGTGTTCGATGTGCCTGTAGTCCTGACGACCGTCGAGACGAAATCGTTTAGCGGGAACATGTGGCCGCAGCTCCGCGCGGTATTTCCCGGACAGGAGCCGATCGAGCGATCCTCGATGAACTCCTGGGATGACAAGAACTTCGTCGCGGCAATCGAGAAAACCGGCCGCAAGAAGATCGTTCTGGCCGGCCTTTGGACAGAAGTCTGTGTAGCGTTTCCCACGGTGCAGGCCATTCAAGACGGTTACGAAATCTACGTCGTGGAAGATTGCTGCGGCGACGTGAGCCAGCTTGCTCACGACAATGCGATGAAGCGTGTCATTCAAGCCGGCGCAAAGCCAGTCACCTCAATGCAGGTCATGCTCGAATGGCAGCGCGATTGGGCTCAGAAGGGAACCTATGACGCAGTCATGGACATCGTGAGAACGCATCTCGGAGCCTATGGTATTGGGGTCGAATACGCTTACACCATGGTCCATGGTTTGCCAGCAACGAAGTTTGCCGAATATATAGTTCCAGCCGCCCTAGCAGCCCACAAGTAAAACTTGGAGGGCGGAGCCTCCTCCGCCCTTCTCAATCCATTGGAAAACCTGAAGGGAGATTACCGTGTCTGCTGAGCTCATATTGCACAACGCCAAGATCGCCACGAACAGTGTGCCCTCATTTGCAGAAGCGATGGCCATAACAGCTGGAAAGATAGCTGCTGCCGGCAGCGATGACCAGATCCTGCGCCTGCGCGGCCCGCACACGCGCGTAATTGACGGCCGCCAACGAACCGTCATTCCAGGTCTAAACGATTCGCACATGCATCCGATCCGCGGCGGGCTCAATTACAACCTGGAATTGCGCTGGGACGGTGTTCCTTCGCTCGCCGATGCATTGCGCATGCTGAAAGAACAAGCTGCGCGAACTCCCGCGCCTCAGTGGGTTCGGGTCATCGGTGGCTGGACCGAGTTCCAATTCGCCGAACGCCGCATGCCTACGCTCGATGAGATCAACGCAGCAGCTCCAGATACACCTGTGTTTGTGATGCATTTGTATGACCGCGCATTGCTGAACGCCGCGGCGTTGCGTGCGGTGGGCTATGACAAGAACGCTCCAGATTTCCCGGCTGGTGAGGTTCAGCGTGATCGCCACGGAAATCCTACGGGTCTTCTCATCGCCAACCCCAATGCCAACATTCTCTACTCCACGCTCGCCAAAGGCCCCAAGCTCTCCCGCGAAGATCAACTTAATTCTTCCCGGCTCTTCTTCCGCGAACTCAACCGCTTCGGCATCACCAGCGCAATCGACGCCGGAGGCGGATTTCAAAACTATCCCGACGACTATGGCGTAGTGAACGAACTGCACCGCAATGGCGAGCTGTCGATTCGCCTTGCCTACAATCTCTTTACGCAGAGGCCGAAGCAGGAACTGGCTGACTTTCAGAACTGGACCAAAATGACCAAGCCCGGAGACGGTGACGACTTCTATCGCGTCAATGGCGCGGGAGAAATGCTCGTCTTCTCCGCCGCGGACTTTGAAGATTTTCTCGTGGCGCGTCCGGACATGCTCCCCGTCATGGAAAGCGAGCTAAAAGCGGTGGTTCGCCATCTCGTGGAAAATCGCTGGCCGTTTCGCTTGCACGCTACGTATAACGAAACCATCGAGCGGGCACTGAATGTCTACGAAGAGGTGAACCGGGAAATCCCCTTCGACGGCCTGCATTGGTTCTTCGATCACTGCGAAACAATCTCCGACCGCAACATCGAGCGCGTCAAGGCGCTCAACGGCGGCATCGCCGTGCAGAACCGCATGGCCTTCCAGGGAGAATATTTCGTCGAGCGATACGGCTCACAACAAGCCAAACGCACGCCGCCGATCCGACGCATGCTGGAGCTGGGCGTCCCCGTCGGTGCAGGCACCGACGCCACCCGCGTTTCGAGCTACAACCCCTATCTTTCCCTCTACTGGCTGATCACCGGCAAAACCGTCGGCGGTCTCAGTCTCTACACGCAAGAGAACCGATTGGATCGTGAGGAAGCCCTCAAGCTCTACACCATGGGGAGCAGCTGGTTCTCCACGGAAGACGGAAAAAAGGGAGCCCTCGCCCCAGGCCAGCTGGCCGACCTAGCGGTTCTCACTGCCGATTATTTTTCTATCCCCGAAGAGCAGATCAAGCATCTGGAATCAGTACTTACAATCGTGGGTGGGAAGATCGTCTACGCCAGCAACGAATTCTCAAAACTCGCGCCCCCTCCGCTGCCAGTAAGCCCCGGCTGGTCTCCTGTCAAAGAATACGGAGGTTACGCGAACGCACCGGGTCACTCTGTTGGTGTATCGCACTCAGCTGCCTGTTCGCATGTCGCGGCACCGTCAGATGGCCGGACGCAATCGCACCTTCAAGTCCTGGGTGAATTTGGCCTGTGGGGGCTGGGTTGCGACTGCTTTGCATTCTGATTCACGCGTCGTTAGAGGGATCGAAATGAAAGTGTTGCTGTTATCTTTCATCGTTGGTCTCGGCGTAGGCGTCCTCTACGGACTAATCCGGGTAAAGAGTCCGGCGCCGCCGATCGTCGCTTTACTCGGCCTCTTGGGGATGGTGCTTGGCGAGCAGTTCGGGGTTTGGGTACACACGAAAAAACTCGACGTTTCGCGTGCCGCATCCGTTTGCCTTGTGGGTGAACGCTACGACCGGCCGCATCCGTCAGAGATTCCTTAGCGCAAGCACGTGAGATGCATTTCGTGTGATTGCGCGTGGTTAGATGACCAGCAATTTTAGGAGAAACAAATGCGGTTGAACAAGATTCTCGCCGCAACATCAATCGCGATACTTCTCACGATTGGCTTAGCGTGCGAATCGCGATACTCCAGCACATTCGCCCAAAGTGTCCAGGCTGCTAAAACAGCCAGCGTAGCCGTGGGCCCGCAGTTCGACACGACGCATGTCTACGTTGCTCCACAGGACTTCGATCGCTTTGTCGCCAGCCTGATCGCCACGTTCGGTGGCACAACCACCAAGCAGGGCGTTTTCACCGTAACCCCGACACCGAGCAGCACCATGTCCCAGCTGGTCATGACTCCCGCTGGCACCGTATCCGTCTTCGGATTCAAAACGCCGGTCCCGTATCCTTTCGGACTAGAGCGCACCGGCTATCTGGTCACTGACATGGACGAGGCGATTCGCACTGCCAAAGCCACGGGTGCGGATGTCCTGGTGACTCCATTCAACGATCCGATTGGCCGAGACGCAATCATTCAATGGCCGGGTGGCGTGAACACGCAACTGTACTGGCACACCACCGCGCCATCGTATGCCCCGCTCCAAACCATTCCGGAGAATCGCGTCTATGTCTCGCAGGACCGCGCGGATGCATTTGTGTCCAGCTTTCTCGCGTTTTCTCACGGCAATGTCGTCTCTGACGAACCGCGCGCGCAGGGCGTCGAAATAGGAAGGCCCACGGAAACCTATCGTCGAGTAAAAATCGAATCGAAATTCGGCAAGTTGACCGCGTTCGTTACCGACGGGCAACTTCCATATCCCTACGGCCGGGAAACCACCGGCTATGAAGTGGCGAATTTGACGGACACGCTCACGAAGGCAAGAGCCAGTGGCGTCGACCTGCTCGTACCCCCGTCTAAGACCGACGAGCGAGAATCCGCTGTCGTGCAGTTCCCCGGTGGATACATCGCGGAGATCCACTCGGTAATAAAGAAATAAGAACTGCAAACGACTTCTGCCGTCTGTCTGCGAAACGCAGTGCCGCACATCGGGTTGGAACGCAGAGATTCATGCGAACGTTGATGATCGTAGTCGTCGTGGTGCTCGTGTCCCTCGTGACGTCGCCACTCTCGCAAGGCCAATCCGTTTCCAACGAAGCCCCGGCGCCTGCCCGGATCTACCACTTACTCCGCGAGGATGACGACTGGAGTTTTCTCGCCGACCCGGCTGAGCGGCACGAGTTTTGGGATCCCATCAAATACATTCGTCTGCGATCCGACCGGAATGATTGGTTCCTGTCCATCGGCGGCGAAGCCCGCGAGGTTTGGGAACAGATCGGAAACGATAACTGGGGCCAACAGCCCTTCATGAACGCCTATCTGAATGAACGGTACATGCTTTACGTCGACGTTCATTATGGCAAGCACGTTCGGTCCTTCGTCGAGCTCAAAAACGGTTTGAACTCTTACCGCATCGGCGGTCCGAGGCCGATCGACGAAAAAAAACTCGATTTCCAAACAGCATTTCTCGAAGTCGGGACCGGGGATGAACACACCTGGATCAAGTTCCGAGCCGGGAGGCACGAGCTGGAATATGGCTCTGGACGACTGATCGATGTTCGCGAAGGCCCCAATGTGCGCTTGAGCTTCGACGGGTTCAAGGTGAAGGCCGGTATCGGTTCTTGGCAGATTGACGGCTTCGCCGTGCGCCCGGATCTGGACAAGCCGGGCTTTTTCAATAACGCTCCAAACCACGTCGTCGGATTTTGGGGCGTGTACGGTGTCCGGCCTCTGACGAAGACCATCACGCTGGACACTTACTACCTTGGCCTCGATCGAAAAACCGCTGTATTTAATCGGGGCATAGGCCACGAAGTGCGGCACACCATCGGTGCGCGCATTTCTCGCTCCATCGCCGAGAGGAAGCCCGGCTGGGATTTCGACAATGAAGCGCTTTGGCAATTCGGAACCTTCGGTTCCGCAAACATACGCGCGTGGACGGTGGCATCGGAAACCGGTTACCGTTTTCCGAACGTTCCGCTAAAACCGCGATTCAGCACTAAGGCCGACATCTCCAGCGGCGACGATCCAAGGACGAACACCCTCGGCACATTCAATCCGCTATTCCCCAAGGGCAATTATTTCGGTGTTCTTGCCACGGCCGGCCCCGGTCCCATCAACTTCATTGACGTACACCCTCGCGCGGAAGCCACGCTGCCGCAGAACGTAACTGTCTCCGTCGATTGGATCTTTCAGTGGCGTGAAAGCCTGCGAGACGGAGTCTACTCCGTCCCCGGATTTCTGATTATTCCTGCCGGAAAGAGTAACGCGCGTTTCGTCGGACACCGTCCTGGCGCGGAAGTGCGTTGGCAGGCGAATCGTCATCTCTGGTTCCAAGCCGACTACGGAATTTTTTACGCGGGCAAATTCGTCAAAGACAGCCAGCCAGGCCGCAACCTGAATTACTGGGCTCTATGGGTTGGCTACAAATTCTAAGAGGCGGGTGGCCCGGGCCATCATGATCCTGGGTGCCCCGTGCTCGGGGGTTTGAGCGCGGGCCCTTCATTTTAACGTTCGACGGCGGCCTCCGTTCGAATGAATACTGTTCGATTATCGTTTAAATTCAGATATCTTCGTGCTACTCTGCCGCGTGATAGCTCTACGAACGTCCTTCCTCGCAGCAAATTCCCAGATTGGAACCCGGCCGCGCCTGCGCTTTGCGCCAAAAGACGCAAAACGCGCAAATCTATCCCCCATAGAATCACAACGATATAAACTCACCGCCGCGCAAGTCCCATCGAATGATAACGATCGCAAAACACCCGGGGGTGTGGCACAAATCTTCTCACTCCGCGCCTTTCTGCGGCAGAATCGCTCGCTGCTGGCGCCCATCGCCGGCGCGCTGATTATTTTGTTTGGGCTGCACCTGGTGGGCCTGCTGATCAAGAACCGAAGTTTCCACTCCGAAGGCTCTGGACGGCTGCGGTTAGCGCTAAGCTTTCGCAGCCTCCGACACTGGAGCCGACGTACGCGCACTTACGCCATTCGCTTTCGACCAACTCTTGCGAAGCTCTTCGGCGCGGCGGATTACGTTGTCGATTACCTCATGCGACGCCGGTTCTTCTTGAATTTTTCTGGTTTTGCCGGCAGGCGGAATCTCCAATACTTCCAGCTTTTCGAAAACAGGTTTCATCGCCCGCGTGGGGTTGCGAAGGAATTCCGAGCTACGGATACGTGTGAAAATCCAACCCATGCGTTCGAGGACGGACTGCCGGTCCATGTCTTCGGGCAGCTTCTCGAGAGGTTGATAACGGTCGCCATCGCATTCAATCGCCAGACGCTTACCGTCGCCTTCGACAACCAGATCGATGCGAAACGTTCCGATCCTCCAGTGCGGCGTGACGCGATAGCCCGCCGCAGTGAGGTGTTTCATCACTTCACGTTCAAAGTTCGATTGCGTACGTTTGTCTTTCTCTTCGAGGGCGCGCATGAGGCGTGCGGGGTCTTCGGCATGCTCAATCAATTGCCGCCGCAAATCATCGGCTTTCAGGTCGTTGTGCGGGCTGAGCGAATGGACGATCCACATCTGGTCGCGTGCGCGGCTGGCCGCCACGTTAAAGCGCTGTTTGAAGAGTTCCTGATCGCGCCGAGAAAGCATGCCGCGTTCGGCGGTATCGACCAAAGAGATGAACACAATGTCGCGCTCATCCCCTTGGAATTGCGCGGCGTTGCCGCACAGGACGCGATGAAGTTCATAGCGGTCCGGTGAAACGTGCGCGCGGATGAGGTTGTCGATTTCAATGGCTTGTTCGTCGCCTACGAGGGATACCACGCCGATGCTCAAAGGCTGGCCTGCGTCGTTCTTCTCGTATTCGGGTTGCTCCATCGTGGCGGCGACGAGCGAAGCGATCGTTACAGCTTCCTGGCGGTTGACCTTGCCGTCGCGACTGGAACCGGACACGCGATGCGCGATGGTGTGCGGCCGCAAATGGACGCGGCTTGCATCACGCAATGGCTTGATGCGCCCGTCGTAAGAGGTCATGTTGCTGAACTGAATGATCTCGGGAACGCACCGGAAATGCTCGACAAGGCAGGTGGTTCCGCCGAAAGACTGGCGCGCCAGGTCGTAGATAGAGATTTGTCCGTCGTAAAGGTCGGAATTCGGTATGCCGCGCAGGTATTGGAAAATGAGGTTCTGGATCACGCCCAAGTCTTGCCCGACTGCGGACGGACTGACTTGTTCGTGGTCGCCGACGACAAGAACGGTCTTGCCCAGATACAGGGCCACAAGTGCCATCACATCGCTTTGGCTGGCTTCGTCGATGATGACCACGTCAAAACGAGTCGTGCGCGGGTCGAAGTTTTCGACGACGCGAGACAGCGGCATGACCCAAACGGGAACGGCACCGCGGCACTCGCTCATTTTCCTGGCGGCTTCGGCGCGCAAGAGGGAAACACGGATGCCATGACCTTTGCCGATGCGGCGGATAGTATCGAGCCAGCCGACGAGCGCCTGGCGCTGCCGCGAAGAGGTGCGCCGTGCTTGCGAACCCCAAGAGCGTTTGTCGATGAGTTCGACGGTTGCGCGACGCAGCTGCTCGCGCAGCTTCTCGCTCTTCGTTTGCAGAGCTTCGAGGGAAACACTGCTGCGGCGATCCAGCTCGTCATTGAGCTGGCGCCACGTCCAGGCGGACGCCACATCGCGCGGCGGTTCTCCACGACCGTGTACACCAGTACGATTGCGAATCGCTCCGGCCCACGCGGGCGCAGCGGTTTCTAGCTTTGCGAGCAGGGTGCGGCGCAGGTCGAGGTCCGCTTGTTTGCTCTTGAGTTCGAGCAGGTGCTCATAGGCTTCCCGATAGCGATTGGGATTCTCGTCTGTTACACCCGCGAGAAGTTGGTTGATTACTTTGGATGCTTTCGCCACACGGGCAGCAAGCTTCAGCCGGCTTTTGAGATCACGGAACTCTTCTTCGAGTTGCAGGAGTCTCAGCCGCTTGAAACGGGAATCGAGAATTGGCAGGAGAGCATCGGTCACCGCAAGATGAATGCGCACCAACTCGCCTTCCGAACCGACAACGGCCGGCCGTTCGGCAAGGAACTTGTCCCACTGGAAGCCAAGGTCTTCGAGTTGTCGCTGCAACGGGAGCCACGTATTTTTTTGCCAGTCCAGGCATTGTTCCATAGCGTCGCAAAACTGCATCAACGTTTTCTCGAGCTCCTCACCCATTTCTCCTGAATAAGGAGTGCCGAGAGCGGCCACTTGCCGGTCCCACCGTGCGCCGAGATCTTCGCGGAGACCCTTGAGCCGGAAGAATTGGCGCAGCGCTTGAAAATGTTCGGGCAACCGCGGGCGTGCCTTGTTCACCTTGGTTTGCTCGAGAAATTGGCTCCAAGCCTTGTGCGTGAACAAAGTGATCGAACCCAGCTTGCCGCCTTCTTCGAGGTGCGCAAGGATTTGACTGGAGATGCGCTCTTGTTCTTTCACTGTGGAAGGACCGATAGCTTCAGGTCCGTATTTGACGAATGACTCTTGCGCGTTTGCGGCCTCGCGATGAACGAGCCTCACGAAGCTCACAAGTTGATCCCAGGGCTGCCGGTGCACGTCGCCATACTTGCCGGCGTACACCGCGGCTAGTTTCCATTTGTCTCTGCCGGAAAGCGGCTCCACTGCTTGAACAAGAGCGGCAGATACCACTTCGATTTCCTCGGGGGAGCTCTCCGTGGCATTCGACTCCCACAAGTCGGAACGCAAATTGAGGTCTTCCATGCTGAGACGATTACGCTCGCTCACGCTGGCTTCGAAGTCGTCGGCTCGCGGGAGATCGTGAAGCTCTGGAAGATGACCTGAAAGTTCATTCTCATCTTCGCGGGAAATAGAAACACTGGTGCGGTAGAGATCCGCCAATTCGCCGGAAGAAAGAGGCAGCGGTGCTACAGCGGCGACGGGGCCCGGAATCCATCCATGCACTTCTTTATCCTGCACGACCTGACGTGCCCCGTCGGCGGGTGACCACGACTTTCCACCAATCGCAATCTCTCGATATTCGTCGGCGCGTGCGTCAGCGACTCGGCTTCGGATTTCGCTGAGCTTCTTTAATAGATCGAGGCGTTCGGCTTCGAGCTTCTTCCCTTCCATCTCGAGCGAACTCGCATCGGCGCGCGACAATCTTTCAGCGATTGATCCCACGGCGCTTTCCAGTTGTTTGCGGCTGTCCAGATCACTTTCAAGTACGCTGACACACAACGGACGCAGCTCGGGAACAATGTGATGGCGCACCATCCGCAACGCTTTCGTCGTGTGGCTCGTCACCAGCACGCTCTTGCCCTGTGCAAGCAAATGGCCGACAAGATTGCCGATGGTGTGCGTTTTCCCGGTACCTGGAGGGCCTTGCACTAGAACCCCTCCATGCTCCTCGAGCTGCTGAGCAATTCTGATCTGTTCCGGATTTGCTGGTTTGCTCAGCAGCACTTCCCCATCTGGGTAAATGGTGTTCGCGGGCGAATCCCCGTTTTCAACTTCGGAATTCGGCGACTCTTCTCCCACGATATTCAGCAGGGACCACGGCAGATCTTCCCGAGTGCGCAGGTCGGCGAGGATGCCCTCGATTGCAGCGGCAAACCCCAAATTGCGCGGCCGCAAAAACAGCACTGCGTCGCGGCCAATACATGGGTCACTTGCATCTTTGCTGGGCGCCTGGTCTTCGAAGAATTCACCGCGTGGAGACAACTGGATAACCAGGCGCTTCAGAAAACCGGAGGTGGCTCCGTTGATGAGCGGATGGAAGCCGCCTTCATCCAATTCTTCGCGGCATCGGCCGATCGCGCGTCCGTCTACATCCGACATGGATTGGAACAACGCCGAATACAATTCGACGGGATGGTCCGCTTCAGAGAGCGTGAACTCGGGGACAGACGCATCGAATTGCAATTGAAGACGCTGCAGCAGAATCGGATGAAAGGTATTTCCCTCGGCACGCCGCCAACTCAGGATGCCGTCCCCGAGAATGAGCTCAACGCGTTCAGCTTCTCGATCGATACGGCCGTAGAGAGTGTAAAACGTTTCGAAAATTTTCATCGCCGCACGAGCGGGCTTTTCTGTTTTCACCCACTCGTCGCGCAAAAGTGTCCAACGTTCTAAAGCCGCGACCCTTGCTGGGTCGGCGGCGAACTTCTCAATTCTTTGCTCTCGACCGTTTTCGAATTCCTCCAGTGCTTCGTCGACGGCGACCGCATTCGCAGGGTCGTCCCACCCGTTTTCAAGCCACGCGGAAATTTCTTCGGGCGGTTCGGGTGGGCGAGTCAAGCGGGGCCGTCGCACTTTCAGAACGTAGCTTGAGTCTTCCGTTGTCTGGTCGTTCTTATCTTTTGCCTTTGAAGAGCTGACCTTTGCAACGCCCCTTTGAACGGACGAGTGATCGGGGAGATCCCGCATCCACAAGCTCCAGGGCTGTTCGCGAAGCTGGCGTTTCGCTGGATTACGGTGCTGATTTAGCGCTTCGAGATAGCGGAAGACGCGTGTGAGCTTTTCCCGCGCGACGCGGAGTTTTTCGGCATCCATGGCTCGCCGCCTTTTCAGAGACACTTCAACGGGTCTGGGGGTGGGTAGCGGAGATTTCAGAATATCAGTCGGAAGGAATCGCCTCAATGGTACGCGGCTAGTACTCCTTGTTTTGACAATCTGAATTGTGCCGCCACGCGGCGATTTGTGCACCTGCTCCGCAACCTCGGGTATCGCGCAAACATCAAAGCAATGGCGGTTCGTCGCCTTTCAGTCAGTTTCCAGCCTTAAAGTTTCTAGTCGATTTTTTTCCCAGCCCACCGCAAAAAAGGGGACCTGTACCGTCGGACGGTGTTGTCTTCGCGGCATGGCCAGCTCGGCCTTCGCCGCGGTCTGCGACACTTACAAAATGACGCGGCGATTCATCTTCGTAGCGGTTTGCCTTGCGACTGCCTCGGTGGCGTTCGGCCAAAATATTCGGCCAGCCTCTGCGGAAGCACCCGGACCACGTCCCATCGCCAGGGTAGAGGGCCGCAAGATTCTTGCTACCATTCCCGCAATAACGGTAGACGTCGACTCAGAATCCGAAACGGACTGTTCCCACTTAGTTCACGATGTCTACGAACGAGCTGGCTTTGTGTACGACTACGTCAGTTCGCGCGATCTCTACATCGGCAGCACAAATTTCACGCGCGTGCGCGTGCCTCAGGCTGGCGACCTGGTTGTCTGGCGCGGTCATGTCGGCATCGTCATCGATCCCAAAGAACACTCCTTCTTCAGCTTTGTGCGTTCCGGTCCTGACACGCAATTTTATGACTCGCCCTACTGGCGCTCGCGCGGCATCGCTCGTTTCTTCCGCTATGTAAGCGAGAAGCCGCTCCATGCTGGTCGGACGCTCGAGGCTGCGGGTCATCCGGATCGCAACCCTCAGGGCGACAGCCGCAGCTCGGAGAACCGTCCGCCTTCCGAACTGTCCAAGGTGGCACCTACGCGCGCATCGCGACCCGTCCCCACAGTTGACGCCTCCACTCCAACGACCGTCGAAACTCCTCACGAAATTGTTCTTCAAGTCGCAGGGAAAAACCCGTCACCAGAAGAAGTCGTAGCGGCTTTTCTCGAAATGAATCAGGATTCCGGTGAATACCTCCGGACCGCCAGCCTCAACAGTCCCGGCAAGTCAATAATCGTTTACCGCGAGCTGCGCGTCTCAACAGTGCAAATTAAGGGCAAGCGCGGAACTGCGCTCGTTCGGATCGAGTCACTAGGTGCTCTTGCCGATTCGCAAACGGGCTCACAGCTGCGCTGGAGAGAACAGTCTCTGGAATTCGAGAAAACAAAACGGGGCTGGGTGGTGAATCCCATCAAGGACGCTGCCTACGTGAAGCGTGAAGTTGCGTTGCAAGTCTTGTCCACTAGACTCGCAGACCTCGCTAAAAATATGGACGCCACCCCGGAACAAGAACGGGAGCAGAGACAGATCCTTCGCCTCCTGAATTTGCTGATCACCAACAATTCCAGCATCGCATCAGCACAGAGTAATTAACTCGTTAAGTCTTAGGACACTCTTCGCGGGTCGATACCCATTTTCTTCATTCGCGTTATCAAGGTAGTCCGTTTGAGACCCAGACGAGCAGCTGCGCCATTCGGACCTCCGACGCGCCCTTTGGTCTCCTTCAGTATTCGCACGATCCTGTCTCGTTCATCGAAGCGGCTGGTCCTTACCAGAGCAAACTTCGTGGAGCTGCTCGCCAATTCAGGGACCGAAATCGCTAAGGTGCTGCCTCGTGACAGGATAACAGCGCGTTCCACAAGATTTTGGAGCTCACGAACGTTGCCCGGCCAATGCCAACGCATCAACTTTCGCATTGCCGCTGCAGGTACGCTTTCGATTCGTTTTTCCATACTGCGTGCGTATTTTTGACTGAAGTGCCGAACCAGCAAAGGAATGTCTTCCGGCCGCTCGCGCAGTGGAGGAATGCGAATGGGGAAAACATTTAGTCGGTAAAAGAGGTCGCTGCGGAATTGCTTCTCTTCGATCATTCGGTCCAGTTCACGATTCGTTGCGGCTACCAGCCGAACATCGACTCTCGTAGTTCGCGTGCTTCCCAAACGCTCGAACTCACCATCCTGCAACACGCGTAAGAGCTTTGGTTGCAACTCCAGCGGAATATCGCCGACTTCATCCATAAACAGTGTGCCTTGGTCGGCCAATTCCAAACGGCCAATTTTCTGTGCTACGGCTCCCGTAAAGGCTCCACGCTCGTGGCCAAAAAATTCGCTTTCCAGCAAACCACTCGGAATCGCTGCACAGTTTAACCTGACAAACGTTCGCCCCTTCCGCGTGCTGCGATCATGAATCGCGCGAGCGACAAGCTCCTTTCCGGTCCCGGTCTCTCCCAGCAGAAGTACCGTCGAATCGCTCGTGGCCACCGTTTCCACAAGCTGCAATACCTGCCGGAGCGCCGAACTCTGCCCTACGATTCCCCCAAAATCCGCCGCAGTTCGGATCTCCTCTTCCAAGTAGAGCTTTTCCTGCGCGAGCTTGTCCCTTAGTTCGGCGATTTCACGATAGGCCAACGCATTCTCGACCGCGATTGCCACTTGTCCGGCCGCTCGCATTAGGAAATCAATATCGTCCGGACTAAAGGTGTCCTCGGTACGGCGGGCGAGCGTCAGAACTCCGACCGTCCGGTTTCGGCTGATGAGCGGTAGCGCAAGGCCGGATTGGATACCCTCGGAACGAACTGCTCCGAGGATTTCTGGGTCACCCGTGAGATCTGCTTTCGGAATGACGACGGACTTGCCCGTCATGAATGCGATGCCTGAATTGGTTCCTGCGATGGGACGCAGCAAATCTTCTTTTAGATAACCTCGGCTCTCCGGAAAGTCCATAGCCAGTTGACGCATTTGAGTCGGATCGGCATCGGGCAACCAGACCCCGACGACGTCACAGTGCATGACCTGCCGAATGCTCGCCGAAATTGCTCGCAGAAGATCGCGAAGCTCCAAATTCGAGACGAGCGTATTTGTCATGTCCAGGAGCAGCTTGAGCCGCTCGCTTTCGCGATGCGTTTCGGTTCCTACGCTGGCCGTCAACTGAGAGTCCGCCGGCAATTTTGGAAGGAGTGAAGGTTTCATCTCTGTCGTACTCATCTGGAGTGTCGCACATTTTCCGACAGTGTGTCGGATTTCTGCTAGAAACTCCGACACCAACGGAACAACTCGATGCATTTCTTGAATATCTTATTGCAGATCAGTGACTTACAGATTGACGCCAAAGGAGACTTTTGGCACTCGCAATGCACTTCCCTTAATTGCGAGGCCCTTGCCATGGCCGAGATGCGAATCATCGATGGGACATTCAGCGCTCAACCACAATCGCCGGAGAAACTCAACCGTTCATCCACCTTGGAAATCGACTCGTGGATGCCTAGCCAAATTCAGGCCATCTCGCCATTGGTCGACCGCTTGATGCTTTTGATCGAAGGGTCGCAGTGCGTTCTCGGTGAAGAACACGGCATCGAAATCGCGCTCCGCGAAGCTCTGGCAAACGCTGTCGTACACGGAAGTCCATCAGGTGGAGAGATAAAAGTGCACGTCCGCTGTCGTTGTGGACCTGGCAACGAAATTTCAATTGTTGTGACGGACCATGGCAAGGGATTCGACTTCAGAAACGTTTCTAGCCTGACATCGGAGCCCGCTGGCGAACACGGGCGCGGCATCCAGCTGATGAAGGCGTACATGGACGATGTCCATTTTGAGCGTGGCGGAACAGAAGTTCATATGAGCAAGCGTGCTCGGAACCACTTGCACTAGTGAATACAGGATCACCCTAAGATTTTCGGTCGAAACACGCTCCAGCCCCTTGCCGAAGGATCTTCAGTGCAGCTCTCTGGAGGAGGAGCACTGAAATGTTGCGAATCACGGTCGTGGAAACTGCGACGGAACAGAGATGGACGCTCGAAGGACGTTTGGTCGGCCCGTGGGTCCAAGAGCTGAAAACATGCTGGAAAAACAGGCATCGCGCCCAGAACGGACGCATCTGCACGCTCGATCTTAGCGCGGTGACGTTTATCGACAAGGGAGGAGAAAGACTTTTACGTGCGATATCGAAAGAGGGCCCGCAATTTATCGCCACGGGTAGCTACAACACATACGTACTCGAACAATTGAGACCCGTCGGCAACCGCGGACTCCTCAAATTCGTTTCTTGTTTCCTCGTGCCTTTCTTGGGGCTGGCCAACCCACTGCGTCCCTCGCCGCAAACCACACTGAAAGGTCCGAAGCCAGATGGCGCCACGAATTCAAGCGCAGAACTCGATTCAGCCTTCCACCGGAAAGGAACCAAGGTGACGCATGTTTCGGAAAATGCAAATGAAGAACAGCAACGGTCGCAGTTGAATTCCCAAACCAGATGAAGGTACCGAAGCGGATTGGCGTGCCGCACGGTTTTCGTTCCGCGGGAGACGAAATCCTGGTGGCAGCTGCCAAAGACGGAGAAGCGCAGGCCTTTGAGGCGCTGGTCGAACGGCACCAGCGAAAAATCTTTTTCACGGCTTTGCGGATGACGCGTAACAAAGAGGATGCGGAAGATGTGGTGCAGCAGAGCCTTCAAAAGGCTTTTACTCACCTGAACAGTTTTGCGGGGACATCGTCCTTTTCTACCTGGCTGACCCGCGTCGCAATGAACGAAGCCCTGATGTTGCTTCGCAAGAAACGCGGTTCACGGGAGGTGCTACTCGATGATTTAGGAGGGAGTGAGGAGGACACACCTGCCTTTGAGTTGCCTGATTTAGCTCCCGATCCCGAAGTCACATGCGCACAGCAAGAACTCGCCGGGCTGATCTTGTCGGCGATAAACAGATTGGCTCCGGGAATGCGCACGGCCTTTCACTTGCGCGAGCTCGACGAACGATCAATCGAAGAGACCGCTCGAATTATGGGAATTTCCGCTACTGCGGTAAAGGGGCGGTTGTTTCATGGGCGAAGAAAATTGCGAGAAATACTGGGGCAGTACCTCAGATCCCTTGGGACGACGTAAGAAACCGTAACTCGGGACACGTCTCGCAACAGCAGGCCGCCTGGAATGTGTGTGGCTAAGACGGAGATGAAGGAGGTCCTTCATGATGCCGTTTCTCTTTGTTGCTGTATTGGCGATTTTGGGATTTCTGTGTTTCAGCGATTCAGATGGTTTCATGGGCCCGAGGCATCGTCACTGATCGGGGCGAGCGACGGGAGCATTTCGCCGGGGAGAGCGGGTTAACGAGCAAAGTGCGTTTGATCGAATTGTCTTGTCGCTAGGGAGCAAGTTCCACACAGGAGAAAGAACGAAATTCCGAAATTGCCGTTCCGAACGGGAACGAGAGGAAGAGATCAAAGCAATGACAATGCTTGAGATTTTGGGAAGCATGTTCGGCGCAGTCCTCGTAGTAGTTGCGGTCGCATACATTCGCCGGTCTCGCAAGAAGGAGCCGATCCACCTCGGTATCAACAAGAACCTTCGCCCGTAAGAATTCAGGAAAACAGAGGAGAAGAATAGTGAACTACGCCGTCCGATTTCTGCTTGCCAGCATACCGCGACTTTTGGGATCGATCCTTGTCGCGGTCGCCAGTCTCTGCCTGGTAACCGCCACCACAGCTCAAACAAGTGCCATTAACGGAAGCGTCCCGAACGGAACAGCAAGCAACGAGATACTCCGGCTCACGCTACGGGACGCTATCACCATGGCTCTGCGATACAACTTGGGAGCTATCGAGAGCGGAGAAAATGCCCAGACGGCGCGTGGTCAACGATTGATAGCGCTTAGCTATCTGCTGCCCCAGGTCAACGCGGGCCTGTCCGAAACCGCGGGCCAGACCAGCCTCGCAACGTTTGGCGTCAAGAGCTCACCTTTTGTTCCGAACATTCTTGGACCGTACGCCTACGGTAAGGTGGATGCCAGCCTCAGCCAAACATTGTTCAGCTTGGAATCCATCCAGCGCTTTCGCTCAGCGCGGACTGCCGAGCAGGCTGCGCTACTCAGCTACCAAGACATACTCGACGTGGTCACTTTGACGGTGGGCAACGCCTATTTGCAGGTGATCGAAACGAGTTCACGTATCGAGGCGCAACAAGCGCAGGTACGCAATGCGCTGGCGCTCTACGACCAAGCGCTCGAGGAGTTTCAAGCCGGCACCAGTCCTCGGATCGACGCGACTCGCACCGAAGTGCAACTTCATACCGAGGAGTACAACCTAAGCATCACGCAAAACAACTTCGCGATTGCCCAACTCACCCTGGCACGCGCCATCGGATTACCGCTGGGGCAGACTTTCGAGCTGGCCGACCAACTTCCGTATTCCGATATCAATGCTCCCACCATTGAAGAAGCCCTCCAGACGGCCTATAAATCGCGCAGTGATTTCCGCGCGGCCCTCGATTCTCAGAAAGCTGCCCAGCAAAACCTGTCGGCCGCCAAAGGAGAGCGCTACCCGGTCGTAGCGATGAATGGGGACTACAGCGACCTCGGGACGACATTCGGTCACTCCCACGGAAACTTCGACTTCCAGGCGGGCGTCAGCGTTCCGCTATTTACCGGCGGCCGGATCAAGGGCGACATCACTCAGGCCGAGGCAGCATTGCGGCAGCGCAAGGCGGAAGCGGAAAACGCGCGGGGTCAGCTTGATTACGATGTGCGCACCGCATTTCTTAATCTCAACGCGGCCAAAGAGCAGGTCGATGTGGCCCAGAAAAATGTCGCTCTGGCGAATGAGAATCTTGCGCGCTCAAGGGATCGTTTCACCTCCGGCGTGACCGACAGCGTAGAAGTGGTGCAGTCCGAACAGTCCCTCGCCAGCGCCAACGATCAGTACATCACCAGTGTGTACAACCACAACCTTGCGAAGCTCACCCTGGCGCGAGCCATCGGCGTTGCACGCACGAGCTACAGTCAATATCTAGGAGGAAAGTAGTGTCGAGCAACGGCCAGCCGGCGCAAAAGCATTTTGCCGCAGTGATCGACGAAGACATATCTGCGGTTTCAGACCGCGAACCATTACCTGCCAGTTCCGATACGGCAACCGAAAAACTCAGCGGCGTGCGCCGCGTGTTTCAGGAGCACCCCTGGAAAGCAGTCCTGGGAATCATCGCGGCGATAGCGGTTTTGCTTGCCGCAGCCTACTTCTTGCGCAGTGCATTTGTTTATGAAGGCACGGACGATGCACAAGTGGAGGGTCACATCATGCCGTTGAGCGCCAGGATCAACGGGCAGGTGCTTGAAGCGCCGGTTATCGAAGGCCAGATCGTTCATGCAGGCGATGTCCTGGTCTCCATCGACCCAGAAGATTACAAAATTGCCGTCCAACAAGCCCAGGCAACCCTCGCGGACGCACTGGCGAGCGCTTCGAGTTCACACTGGAATGTGCCAATTACTTCCGTCGCCGCCAACAGCAATTTGGATTCTGCAAAAACAGCGGTCGGCAACGCAGAGGCAGGAGTTAGGGCCGCCGGGCAGAATTTCGCGGGTGCGAAAGCGCAGCTCGTGCAAGCTGAAGCCAATGCCGCAAAGAGTGACTCCGACCTCGTGCGGTATGAAAAGCTCGTAGCGAAAGAAGACGTTTCGCGCCAGCAGTACGACCAAGCCGTCGCCGCGGCCGCGGCAAATCGAGCCGCTGTCGAATCGGCCAAGGCCGTCGTGCAAGGAGCCGAACAGGCGGTCCGGCAGGCAGAAGGGAGACTCCTGCAGGCGGAAGCCGATTTACGGAGCGCACAGACCGCTCCGCAACAGATCTCCCAGATGCACGCTAGGGCACTCGCAGCCGATGCGCAGGTGGACCAGCGCCGGGCCCAAATGGATCAGGCAGCACTGAACCTCGCATATACGCTCATTCGTTCTCCGGTAACCGGAATTATTGGAAAAAAATCCGTCGAAGTGGGCCAGAACGTGAGCATCGGACAGGAACTATTGACCGTCGTACCCCTCGACGACATTTGGGTTACCGCCAATTTCAAGGAAACCCAGCTCGAACATATGCGACCCGGACAACCAGTCGAAATCAGGGTTGATGCCTATGGTCGCTCCTGGAAGGGACACGTAACCAATTTAGGCGGCGGCACGGGATCAGTGTTCAGCCTTTTACCTCCTGAAAATGCCACTGGAAATTATGTGAAGGTAGTGCAGCGAGTGCCGGTGCGCCTTGATTTTGACCGCAGTTCAGGGCCAAACGTTCAATGCAGAAGGATTGCTCAAACCGGGTCTCTCGGTTGAACCCGACGTGAGAGTTCGATGAGTCCTACCGGAACAGCTACGTCGCCCGAAGGCATCTGGCTTCCAAAGGGAAATCCCTGGATCATCGCCGTTGCCGTTTCGCTGGCCGCGTTCATGGAGGTGCTGGATACCAGCATCGCTAACGTGGCGTTGCCTCACATCGCCGGCAACCTGGGGGCTAGCAATGACGAGAGCACATGGGTATTGACGAGCTATCTCGTCTCCAACGCGATCGTCCTGCCCATCAGTGGATGGCTCGTGTCATGGCTCGGACGAAAACGCTTTTTCTTGACGTGCATTGTGTTTTTCACAATCAGTTCATTCCTGTGCGGGATTGCGCCAAACCTAGGGTTTCTGCTGCTGTTTCGCGTGATGCAAGGTGCTTTCGGCGGAGGCTTGCAGCCCATGGCGCAGGCGATTTTGGGCGATACCTTTCCGCCCGAGAAACGCGGTCTGGCATTTGCGTTGTATGGCATCACGGCCATCTGCGCTCCGGCAATCGGTCCTACGTTGGGAGGCTGGATCACGGACAATTATTCTTGGCGGTGGGTTTTTTACATCAACGTTCCCGTTGGAGCCCTGGCACTCGCACTGGTCTATCAACTCGTCGAGGATCCCCCGTACCTGGCGCGCCTAAAAAAGCATCTCGCAGGGTTCGACTTCATCGGATTTTCGCTGCTGACGCTTGGCGTGGGCGCGCTGCAAATTGTCCTCGACAAGGGGCAGGAAGACGATTGGTTCGGATCGAATTTCATTACAATCCTCGTTGTGGTCGCTGTCGTCGGTCTGATTTCCCTGGTGATTTGGGAGTGGTTTCAGAAAGAGCCCGTCGTTGATGTCCGTTTGTTCAAGAACTTCAATTTCGCAACCAGCAGCCTGATGTTCTTGATGTTGGGCATGGCGCTATTCAGCTCCACCGTACTGATGCCCCAGCTCCTGCAAACTCTTATGGGATACACAGCGCAAAAGGCAGGCATGGTGCTTTCCGCGGGGGCCTTGGTAGTGCTGGTGGTGCTCCCGATGGTGGGCAAGCTGACTTCCCGCTTTCAAGCTCGTCACCTGATTGCCTTTGGCTGGTTAACGCTGGCGATTAGCATGTACGTCTCCTGCAAGCAGATCGATCTGCTCATGAGCTTTAACTCAGCCACCTTATTGCGTGTGTGGCAGTACATTCCCGTGGCCTTTCTATTCGTGCCCCTTACGCTTGCAGGATACGTCGGTCTGTCGCCAGAAAAAACCAACGCTGCAGCTGGCCTCATGAATTTCATGCGGAACATCGGTCAGAGCGTGGGCACGTCGGCCGTCACGACACTCATCGCTCGGCGTAGCCAATATCATCAATCCGTGTTGGCGGAATACACGGGTTCCGCTCGCTTCCACGCAGCTATCACCGGTTTAACGATACGGCTTACCCAGGCAGGACTGAGCGTGCACGCGGCGCAACAACAAGCTCTGGCTCGCATGTACGGATTGCTGCAAGCGCAAGCCGCAGTGGTCTCCTACGTCGAGATGTATTGGCTGATTTCGATGACGTCGGCAATCATGTTTGTCTGTTCATTTCTGCTGAAAAAAAATGAACCGGGAAAAGCCGGCAAAGTGTCGGTCCACTAGCATTCAGCTGAAATGGATACGGGTCACCCTCAGGCGATCTCGCCGCGAATACAGGTCGACAAACTGCTGTAATTTCAACGCCTCGCGAAGTGCCCTCCCCCGCATCCACCGGGCGGCGGCCAGATGTTCCAGAAAGCGCTGCAGCTCAAGCCCGTGATCCAGTGCAACCGCTACCACTTCCTTGGTTTCTATGTTGCATCCGCAACACTCATATGTTGTAATGGCAACATGGAGGTCCTTATGAGCGAAATCCTTGAAGCGATCTTGCAGAGGAGAGCAGTCAAGGTCTTTGAGCCGGTGGAGATCGCCCCTGGGCTGCGCGAGCAAATCCTCGACGCAGCACGCCATGCCCCCTCGAGCTTCAACATGCAGCCGTACCGTTTCTATTGGGTAGGATCTGCGGCAAAAAAGGCGGCCGTGGCGAAACTCTGCCTCGGACAGATGCCGGCGGAAACCGCCTCAGCCCTGGTCGTGGCAGTCGCAGACGTCGGGTCGATGCCCGCTACGTCGCGGGGTCAAGTGGAGTGGATGCGCAGAAGTGGGTTCAGCGAAGCGAAAATCCGCGACTATGAGCGGACAGCAAGAATAGGCCGGATCCTGTTCATGCCAGGGCCATTCGGTATTTTCGGCGCTGTCAAATGGGGAATTTTCTGGCTGCTGAATTTGTGGAAGATGATCGGGATGCCGCCCGTGTTGCGCCGGGACCTGTTCAAATGGGCGACAAAGAGTACATCGCTGGCTTGCGAAAATCTGATGATCGCTGCTGAGGCGCTAGGAATCAACACATGTCCCATGGAAGGCTTTGACGGCCGCAGACTCTCTAAATATCTCGGGTTGTCCGCACGGAATCATGAAATTGTGATGGTGATTGCGATCGGAAAGAAATCGCATGCCTACCTCGAACCGCCCCAATGGCGGAGACCTCTCGATGCGACGGTAACGGTTTTATGAACGTCGTTCCAAGGAACGAGATTCCTGAAGACATTCTGAAAGATTCGGTACTCGCTCATATAGCAGCGGCTTATTTTTCGGTCGGGAAGAGGCTTGAACGAAAAACTCATTGTTCTGCGACTCGCGGCTTCATCCTGTCAGCACTCCGAGGCGGCGCTACGCTCAATCAAAATCAGATCGCCACGCTTCTGGGTTTCGACCGAACAGTCGTGCATCGGGCCATCAAGTCAATGGCTAAGGAAGGACTTGTGTCGGAGCGAAAGGCGAAATCGGGCAGAGCAATTCGCGTCCAGCTGACGTCCAAAGGAAACCAGTACAGAGAACGGCTGATCAAGGCCCGGGTAGCCGCTGATCAGAATGTCCGGCATCAAATGACTCCGGAAGATCGCGCGACTCTTCTTCGGCTCTTGAAATTGATCGCCGAATTGGAATTCTAGGACGGCATCTTCGCACAGCGTGGGCGACGAGGTCTAACCCACGTGCAGAAAAATTGGACCTGCAAGAGGAATCTCCCGCTAGTGACACCTTTCTGAAGCCTGTGCCAGCTTAGGGGTTGACCCCATTTTGAGGGTCCGCAACAGGGTCCAAAACTCACAGAAATGGTTGGTCTTTGCGGGTCGTGAGCATGTAAGCGCAATTGAATCATCAGGACTTTAGTTAGCGAGTTAGCGGCTGAGTAGAGAGCTATCGTCGAAACTCATAGGCGGCATATCTTTTTTGTAACATCGCGTGACACCAAATACATCTTGACCTTACACCTTGTCGATTTGAATATTCGAACCGCGGAAGCCGTAGCGATATAAGATATCGATTCCGATGTGGGGCACGCTATCGGAGGAGAACATGAATACCAATTTTAAACGCAAGCTCGCCTTCTGTGGAGCACCGTGTCTGGCCGCCTGCTGCCTGATTGTTGCAGCGTCGTGTTCAAAGAACACATCCGGGGCGCCGCAAGGCAACCCGCCGGACGTAGAGGTTGTGCAGGTTCAGCAGCAGGACGTTCCAATCTACGGCGAGTGGATCGGCACGCTCGACGGGCTGGTCAACGCCGACGTTCGCGCCCAGGTCACAGGCTACCTGCTGCGGCAAGGCTATCAAGAAGGTGCATTCGTCAAAAAGGGACAATTACTCTTCGAAATCGATCCTCGGCCGTTTAAAGCCGCGCTCGATCAAGCGGAGGGCCAGTTGGCCCAGGCCAAGGCCGCGCTCGCCAACGCCCAGGCCGTGCAAGGCCGGACACAGCTGGACGTCGAGCGCTACACTCCGCTGGCCAAGGAACAAGCCGCCAGCCAACAGGATCTAGATAACGCCGTCCAGAATAACTTGGCCGCGAAAGCCACCGTGGCCACCGCCGAAGCATCAATCAAAACCGACGAGGCTGCCGTCGAAAATGCCAGGATCAATCTTGATTTTACCCGCCTCGTTGCACCGATCGATGGCATTGCCGGACAGGCGCAACTGCAAGTAGGCGCCCTGGTTACGCTCGCCAGCGGGCCGGTGACCTCCGTCTCTACCGTTGATCCCATCAAAGTCTATTTCACCGTCAGCGAGCCGCAATATCTCGGCTGGAGGAAGCGCTTCCCCACCGAGGCGACCCGGCTGGCGGCCGACAAGAATTTGCGCCTCGAACTGATTTTAGCGGACGGCTCAACCTACCCGCGCGAGGGCAGCTTCTATTTCGCAGACCGCCAAGTGGATGTGGGAACCGGGGCGATTCGCATCGCCGGACTGTTTCCCAATCCCGCAAACATTCTGCGGCCCGGCGGCTACGGCAAGGTCCGCGCGGTCATTCGGCAGCAACAGGGCGCGCTGCTTGTTCCACAGCGCGCGGTGTCAGAGCTGCAAGGCGGCTATCAAGTCGCCGTTGTGGGCGCAGACAACAAAGTGAACATCCGCACGGTCACGGTCGGCGACCGTATCGGCACGCAATGGATTATTACGGATGGGCTGAAGCCAGGCGAAAAGGTCGTCGCCGAGGGCGTTCAAAAAGTGCGCTCCGGCGCGCAAGTGAATCCCAAGCCATTTGCCGCACAGGCACAAGCTAAGGATCGATAGCCGATGTCAAAATTTTTCATCAATCGTCCCATCGTTGCCATGGTCATCGCCATCGTTATGGTGATTGTTGGCGCCATCACAATATTGACTTTGCCCGTTGCGCAGTTTCCCAGCATCGTTCCCCCCGAAATTCAAGTCTTGGCCACCTACGTCGGCGCCGACGCACAAGCCTTGGAGCAATCGGTGGCAACTCCCATCGAACAGCAGATGAACGGCGTGGACAACATGAATTACATGTACTCGCTCAACGCCACGGCCAATTCGAGCACTAGCCTGATTGTGGACTTCGATCCAAAAACCGATCCAAACACCGATTACATTCTGGCGCAAAGCCGTGAAACGCTGGCTGCCTCGCAGCTTCCCGCGGACGTCACCAATTACGGAATCACCGTGCGGAAGTCCGTCACTGCTCCCCTCGAGCTTATTGCTGTTTACTCGCCGCACGGAACATACGATGCCAATTTTCTGGCGAACTATGCATACATCAATCTCGTGGATCCCATTCTGCGTTCGCAAGGCATCGGCAACGTTCAGGTATTTGGCTCCGGGCAGTACGCCATGCGCATGTGGGTGAAACCGGATCAGTTATCCAAACTGGGCATCACCGTCCCGGACATTGTCACCGCCATCCAAGCGCAAAACACCATTAACCCGGCTGGCAAAGCCGGGGGCGAACCGGCGCCCAAGGGCCAGGAATTCACCTACTCGGTGCTTGCGCAAGGCCGCCTGATATCGCCGGAAGAATTTGGGCAGATCGTTGTGCGCGAAAGGTCCGACGGCGCCATCGTCCGCGTGCGCGACGTGGCGCGAATCGAACTGGGTTCGCAAGACTACACCGTTGCCGGACGTTATAACGGGAAGCCCAGCGCCGTCGTTGCCATCTATCAACTGCCCGGCTCGAACGCCGTCGATGCCGCCGCCGGCGTGAATAAGCTCATGGCCCAGCTGAAGCAGCGCTTCCCGGAAGACCTGGATTTCGTCGTCTCCCTGGACACCACGCGCGCCGTTACGGAAGGCATGAAGGAAATCGTCGTCACTCTTTTGATCGCGCTCGCACTCGTAATCCTGGTGGTCTACCTTTTCTTGCAAGGCTGGCGCGCCACCTTGATTCCGCTGCTTGCCGTGCCCGTCTCGCTGGTGGGCACCTTCATCCTCTTCCCCGTATTCGGTTTCTCCATCAACACGCTCTCGCTCTTCGGCCTCGTGTTGGCCATCGGTTTGGTGGTCGACGACGCCATCGTCGTGGTTGAGGGCGTGGAGCGCCACATCGAAGAGGGCATGACTCCCAAAGATGCGGCCTTGAAAGCCATGGAAGAACTTTCCGGCCCAGTCGTCGGCATCGCGTTGGTGTTATCCGCCGTCTTTGTCCCCACCGCCTTCATTCCAGGAATCACCGGCAAGCTCTACCAGCAATTCGCGGTCACCATCGCTATTTCCGTACTGCTTTCCGCGTTCAACGCGCTCACGCTCAGTCCCGCGCTTTCGGCGCTGCTGCTCAAGCCAAAAACGCAGAGTCGCGGATTGTTGCAACGATTTTTTGATGGTTTTAACCGCGTCTTTGCGCGCATCACGGACGGCTACGTGAGTTGGAGCGCTGTGTTGGTCAAAAAGAGCGTCGTGGTGATCGTGCTGCTACTGGCTTTTTGCCTGGCTGGAGGGTTCTTTGCCAGCCGCGTCCCTTCAAGCTTTCTTCCCGACGAGGACCAGGGCTATTTCTACGTAAATGTGCAACTCCCGAACGGGGCTTCGCTCGAACGCACCCGGGCGGTCACCGCGGAAGTCGAGAAGACGCTCATGAATACCCCGGGAGTGGAACACGTTACCTCCTTTCTCGGTTTCAGTTTGCTCAGTTTCGTGCGCACCACGTACAACTCCACCTTTTTCGTGACCTTCAAGCCTTGGGACGAGCGCAAGACCAGGGCCGAGCAATTCCAAAGCATCAAGGCGCATTTGAATCAGCAATTAAGTAGATTGCCTAGCGCCGTGGCCTTCGGCTTTTCCCCGCCTGCCATTCCCGGTGTTGGCACCGCGGGTGGCTTTACCTTCATCCTCGAAGACCGTTCCGGGAGCGATATTCAGTTCCTCGCCAAGAACTTGAACACGTTTCTTGAAGCGGCGCGTAAGCGACCGGAAATCGCCAGCCTCAGCACCACATTTCTGGCCAGCGTCCCGCAGCAGTTTGTCGACGTCGACCGCGATAAGGTGTTGAAGCAAGGCGTGGCTCTCAACGACGTCTATCGCACCATTCAGGCCTTTATGGGCGGCCTATTCATCAACTACTTCAATCGCTTTGGCCGCCAGTGGCAGGTCTATATCGAAGCCGAAGGCGAAGACCGCGCCAAGGCCGAGAACGTGGGGCAGTTCTATGTCCGTAACAACAAGGGCGAGAACGTTCCTCTCTCCACACTCGTCACCGTCAAACCGCGCCTCGGCCCGGAATTTACTTTGCGCTTCAACGAATACCGTTCCGCGCAAATCAATGGCAGTGCCGCGCCGGGCTACAGCGCCGATCAAGCCACCGACGCGCTTGAGGATGTTTTCAAACAGACCATGCCGCGAGAGATGGGTTTCGACTATTCCGGTATCTCGTTTCAAGAACAAAAAGCGCGCCATGGTGTTCCCGCCCCGGTGATTTTCGGACTCTCGCTGCTGTTCGTATTTTTGATTCTGGCCGCGCTCTATGAGAGTTGGACGCTGCCGTTCAGCGTCCTCTTGAGCACTCCTGTAGCGATTTTCGGAGCTTTTGGAATTCTTCTGTTGCGCCGTGTGGTGCTCCGGGCGATTCTCCCGCCCTACTTGGTGCAGTTTGAAACTGATATCTACTCGCAAATTGGTCTGGTTATGCTCATCGGCTTGGCGGCCAAGAATGCCATCTTGATCGTCGAATTCGCCAAGGACGAATACGATAACGGGAAGCCCTTGGCAGACGCTGCCCTCGAAGGCGCCAGGCTGCGCCTTCGGCCGATCTTGATGACCTCTTTCGCCTTCATCCTCGGCTGCGTGCCGCTGTGGACCGCGAGCGGCGCGGGCGCGGTAGCCCGCCAAATCATGGGCACCACGGTGATCGGCGGCATGTTGGCCGCCAGCATCATTGGAATTTTCTTCGTGCCCGCCATCTTCTACATGGTCGAGAAATGGTCGGGCGCCGGCCCGGAGCACGCTGCCGCTGCGCTGCCGGCAACGCCCGCTCCTGCGGAGGGAGACTGAGATGGACGCGCCGATTGGTAAGAGTCCCTCGAAGCGATTCCTGTCCCAGCGATTCATGAATAAACTGCAGCCATTAATTTGCACTATCTTGGCGTCGTCCCTCGTCGGCGGGTGCGCGGTCGGCCCGAACTACCATAAGCCCGTTGTGCAAACCCCACCGTACCGTGATCTGAGCGAAAATCCCCAGGTTCCGCCGCAAACCGCGTCCTACGCAGATCTTCCTTGGTGGCAAGTCTTCCAGGACACGCAACTCCAGGAACTGATTCGCATCGCGCTAAAGCAAAACTACGATTTGCAGCTCGCCACCGAGCGCATCAACCAAGCCCGCGCGCAGGTTACGGTGACGCGTTCCAGTCTATTTCCGCAGGTACAAGGAAACGGCAATTTCTCCGGGGGAAAAGAAGGCAACTTTCAAACGAAGTTCAACTTTCTGAGCCTGACTACCGATGCCGCATTTCAGCTGGATCTCTTCGGCAAGCTGCGTCGCGCCACGGAGGCCGCACGCGCCGAACTTCTCGCCACTGAGGACGCACGGCAGACCGTCATCCTAACGCTGGTCAGCGATGTGGCCAGCGACTATTTCACGTTGTTACAACTTGACCTTCAGCTGCAAATCACCCGCGAGACCATCTCCACCCAGGAAGACTCGGTGAAGCTCACCAATCTACGCCTCCAGCACGGCGTGGCCACCAAGCTCGATGTTTTGCAGGCACAGCAAACTCTTGATACTGCAGATGCCACCGTCCCCGACCTGGAGCGCCAAATCGCGCAGCAGGAAAATGCCATCAGCATTCTCCTCGGCAATTATCCGCAAGCCGTGCCGCGCGGGCGCCCGCTGGTCGAGCAGTGGCTTCCTCCCGAGGTGCCGCCGGGTCTGCCTTCATCGCTCCTGGAACGCCGCCCCGATATTCGCCAGGCTGAGCAAGTCCTGGTCGCCGCGAACGCCGAAATTGGCGTCGCCAAGGCCCAGTTTTTTCCGCAAATCTCCCTGACCGGTTCCGGCGGGGGCGCCTTCGGCCGCAGCAGCGCCTTCTCCAGTATGATGAGCTCGCAACTCGGCATCTGGTCCTACGGCGCGCAAGTGAGCCAGCCCATTTTCACCGGCGGAGCTCTTACCGGAAATCTGCGGGCGGCAAAGTCCCAGCATGAACAAGCCCTGATCTCTTACCGGCAAGCCATTCAGCAAGCCTTCGGCGATGTATCCGATGCCCTGATCGGCTATCAGAAACTCCATCAAGTCCGCGTTCGCGAGGAAGTAACTGTCGCTGACTTGCAGGAGTCCGTGCGTCTCTCCATCTTGCGCTACAAGGGCGGCACGACCACGTATCTCGAAGTCCTGGACGGTCAGCGCTCGCTGTTTTCCGCCGAACTCGTACTCGCGCAGGCGCGCGGCACCGAATACCAGAGTCTCGTGCAACTCTACCGCTCACTCGGCGGAGGCTGGCAACAATAATTAGTGAACACCCACCTCGAAGGGTCGGTAGTCCTCTGATGGAGGCACGCCCATGCATGGGCACCACGCCTTCGGGCCTGAGCGTTTGATTCGAGCGTTGTCGTCCGTAAAAACGAAGCAAATCCTGAAGTCGAAAACCCAGCGTAGAGTATTGTATCGAGAGGGGAAAAATGGTCGGGGCGAAAGGATTTGAACCTTCGACCTCCTGGTCCCGAACCAGGCGCGCTAGCCAGGCTGCGCTACGCCCCGACAATTCAAACTCAGGCACACGATGCGAACCCAAGCGAGAAGCCTAGATTAACACACCGTCGAGGAACCTTCTACAGCTTCGCCGATAGCCAGACGATTCAGAGTACGGTTCGTAATGCCGCAAAACCGCCGGGAGACCTTCCTCTCCCGGCGGCCAAAGTGCGACGAGCTAGAACGTTATCTTCGCCGCGAGTTGTAATATCCGGTTCTTCGGTATGCTGCTTGGGTCGGCTGAGCTGCTGGTGTTGTTGCTTCCCGTGGCCACAATCTGGCCGAACTGCGGGGAGGCTATATTCGTAATCGGATCGGCAAATTCCGCGTGGTTAAACACATTGAAAGCGTCGACGCGGATTTCCACCTTCAATCGCTCGGTAATTGCCGTAACTTTCGAAAGAGTCATGTCAAGGTTGGTTCGCGATGGTCCGCTAAATAAGCCGCGGGCCGCCGTGCCATAGGTCAACAGCGAAGGATCCGCAATGACTTCGCTCGTTGAGGGGAACACTGTCGCTGAGGGAACGCAAAAGGGCATGTCGGGTGTGCCGGGAGGTGTGGTCGTAGAATTGACCGGACATTGCTGCGTAGTGAACGCTGCCGGATTAAAGAAGAAATTGCCGGTTTGCGATCCCGATTGATCGGTAGTCAGCGTCTGCACCGTGCGGGGATTGAAGGTGTGGAGCGACCCTCCAGTCACATTCGCATGAGGTACGACGTCTCCCGCTCCAGTAACCCCTGGGTTGGTAAACCCACCCGAGCTGTCAACAGCAGCGAAAATCGACTGCGGGAAGCCGGTTCGATACGTAAAGATCGGGTAGATACTCCAACCCTGCGTCAGGCGCTTGGGGGCGCCTCCCAAGTATTTATCAAACGGCAAATCCCAGCCGCCACTAAGCGTGATTCTGTGCCGTACGTCAAAATCCGAAGGACCACGAAACAGCTGAGGATTAAACGTTGGCACCTGGGAGTTGTTATTCCGGAACCCCGAAGCGTTATCGATCGAGTGAGAGTAGGTATAGCCCACCGTCAGATAAGTCCTCCCGATGTATCGCGAATCGCTCATCTGTTTGGTCAGGCCCACCACCATCCCGTTGTACGACGCCTTCGCCACATTCTTAAATTCCAGTAGCTGGCTGAACGAGCAGTTAAAGGAATTGTCGCCATCAGAAGTGGGACAAGTGCTGTTTCCGGGCAGAAGATTCAAGATCCGCGAAGTTTGCAAAGTCGCCAGATCCGTATTCTGGCCCGGAACGAACGGATTAATATCCACCAGCGACGTCAATCCATGCGAACTGCTTCCTACGTAGCCAACCTGCAGTGTCATATTCGGCGCAATCTCGCGCTGAATGCTCAGGTTGTACTGATAAATGTACGGCGTCCGCAGATGTGGATCGTCGAGAAAGATTGAAGTGCTGCCGAAGGGTGTCAAACCCGCGTCGAAGAAATTGATATTGTGATCTGGCGGTTGTGATGGAAAAGGATTGACCGCTCCCGTGCTGCCGAAGGGGTCAGCCAGGAAGGGCAGATCCGCGCTGGGATTTCCCGGGGTCGAGAAGTTGGCAAAGCCAGCGGAAAAGAATGGGGGCTGGCCGTTATCCTGAAAGTTGTCCTCCGCTTTCAGGATATCGTAGAACACTCCAAACCCGCCGCGGATGCTCGTCTTGCCATCGCCCTTGGGATCCCACGCAAATCCGAAGCGTGGCGCCCAGTTGTTCTTATCCGGAAAATTTACGCCTCGCGGCGCGCCTTTGTCTCCTGGAAACACTAGGCCGGACGGCGCATTGGGAAACACGGTCGATTGCAGTCCCGGAATCACGTTAAAGGTATCGCCGTGAGTATCCAGTTTCGGAGTGCTGTATTCGTAGCGCACGCCCAGCGTCAAAACCAGATTCTTGTTGACCCTCCACTCGTCTTGCGCAAAGCCGGTGGAAAGCTTGGATCGCGCATTCGTGTGCGCGTCTGGTCCTTGTTGGAAGCTTGCCGGTAATCCAAACAGGAAATCGGCGAAATCATTGCCCGAGCCTATGCCTCCCGCGCCCACGAAGGTGAATATCCCAGGGCCGATGAAATTAAATCCGGTATTGAACTGGTACGCGGTAAAGCTGCCCCCGAACTTCCAGGTGTGATGTCCCTTGGTCCAGCTCAGGACGTCACTGTACGCGAACGTATTGCCGATTAGCGTGCTGGGGCCCTCGAAGCTCGTCCCCAGGAATGTCCCCTCATCGTTAAAAAAGAGGGCCGCCGCGCCGCTTTCCAGGTCGGGGGTGATGCCAATTTCACCAACATCCGCGTGAGTTGGCTGTGTCTGCGCGGGCTGGCCCTGTGAATTATTCTGCCTCTGCGCCGTAACGCGGAATTCGTTCAGAAGATTCTGCGAGAACGTGTGCGTATAAGCAAAGTTTGAAAAATAGCTGCGGTTGTTATTGATGTCCGCGTACCCGGGTAAATTCGAGGCTTGGCCGCTGTTGAACGGTTGCAGCACAGGGTTGCGGATTCCGCCGAGCGTAACGGAGAGTCTATCCTTCAGTGTGAGATTGAAATCGAATTTCAAGGTCAATTCATTGTCGTTGCTCGTCGCCGGGGCTTGCGCGTTCAAAACCCCGCTCGCGGAGGAAGGAACTAGTCCCAACGCAATATACTTCTGAGCCACAGCATTGATCTTTGTGGGGTCTATGATTGCGCACGCGGCCGCTGCGGCATTCGCTTGAAAGAATGGGTTAGCCTGCAAAAAGGCAGCAACTCCGGCGTCTGCATTGGGGCAATTTCCCGGAGTTCCACCGTTCGAAAAATCTCCGCCGAGTTGTGCCGTCGTCGGCACGATGTTTCCGGGCGAGCTCTGGGTCTGAGATTGCCGCTGCCCCTGATATCCCACAAAAAAGAAAAAGCGATCCTTTCCGTGGATCACCTTCGGAATCGTAATCGGCCCCCCAAACGTTCCGCCATATTGGTTGCGCCGCAGCGTGTCCCGTGGCAGCAGGTTGTTGGGATCGTTTTTGTTGAAAAAAGAGTTGGCGTTGAAGTCGCCATTACGGATGTAATCAAATGCACTGCCATGCCATTCGTTGGTTCCCGATTTCACCACTTCCGTGATAATTCCGCCGCCATTGCGGCCATATTCCGCGGTGTAATTGTTCTCAAGAATGCGGAACTCTTCAATAGTGTCCGGATTCGGATTGAACACCACGCCGTTACCCAGGTTTTCGTTATTCAAACCGCCGTCCAGCAGGTACGTCACGGAGTCTGAACGGCCGCCCGCGATGTTGAATCCCTGGCCGGAACCGCTGTCTCCTTCATTCGCTTCCGAAACGCCGGGCTGCAACAGCGCTAAACTCAGCGTGTTCCGTCCGTTCAAAGGCATATCCTCGATCGTGCGGCCTGTAACGGAAGCGCCGATCGTAGGATTTACCGTTTCCACAGCGCTCGCCTGGTCTTTTACTTCGATCGTTTCACTGGCGGTGCCTATCTCCAGTTTTCCGTCAATATGCAGCGTTTGATTGATCTGCAAGATTTGATTCTGAAAAATCAACTGGCGAAAATTCTCGTGCTCCATCGTTACGGTATAGGTGCCGATGGGCAAATCCAATACCTGATAAAACCCTTCATTATTCGTTTCCGTGTGCTTGGCCACTGTCGTCGCAACATTCGTGATCGTCACCTGCACCGCGGGTATTCCCGAGCCCTGCGCGTCCGTCACGGTCCCTACCACTCTTCCCGTCGGGTCCTGTCCTCGGGATTTCGTAGCCGAAAGCATAAGTGCGCACAAAATCGCCATTGTCCAGATCACGATTGCTCTTGATTTAGATATCACTGTGTAATCCTCCGAGGAACTAAGCCTAAATTTAGACGGCCCTGGGTAAATATCGTCGTCCGCAATATTCAGACGACCGCGCATTAATCTGCGCCTCGCACCATCAAAAAAATTGGGGGTTGCCGCTGGCGGCCGCTAACTCTGCACCAAGCGCATCTATGTGAGGGGGAAAATACGATTTATGGGGCGACACTCGAGTTTCGCCACCAAATCGCCGGATACTACGGTCGGACGCTGAGACGTCCTCCGAGAATCACTCACCCACACCAGCCAGCAGATACCTCAGTTTTAGGATAGATAGACGCTGTGTGTCAAGGAATGTTATACCAACGCCGGAAGAAAACATTCAGGACACTTCAGAATTTATTCAGAATTCCGCCAGCATTCACCCTCTTGGCGCATTTTCTCAGTCCGATTTCCGCCAATTCCCTTTCTTCGTTGATCGTCACCATATCTCGAACTTGATTTTCACTTCGTCACCCTTCCTAAGAGCACTCGAGATTTGCGCAGAGCTTTCCCCACATGCGGTGGCGCCGATAAAGACTGAAGACACCACTAAAATATTCCCGACGTCGGAATATTCCCGTGCGTCGGCACGACGACGCCAGCTCTGCCTTTTTGTTTGACCACCAGGAGTTACTTGGGGAGAAGGCACTTCAAGACTTGCATCCGACGTCGGACGTCGCTGCAATTCCCATAAACCATCGCGGAACGTTTAGTCGTTCCTGAGGCCCATCACCCTACGCCACCAAAGTTATAACTAGTTTTAGGCCACCTGCGCCATCGGTGTCAAGACTTGTTGTGCTGACGCACGCAACTTTGATGACGAACCGATAGGAAATCAGTGCGGGTAACGAGAAAATACGGCAGATCCTTGAAGCCCTGTCCATCCCTTTCAAAAAAAGAGAACGCCGGAAACCAAGCGGTTTCTGGCGTTCTCGCACGTAAAGTTAAGCGACATAATTAAAACGATAGCCGCAGCGCCAACTGTATAATCCGCGGCGGCTCGGTCGTAAGAATTTGTCCGAACAGCGAACTGTTGATGTTGGTGTCCGGGTTGTCGAAATTGGCGTGATTGAATAGGTTGAAGAATTCCGTGCGGAATTCCAGCTTTAGGCGTTCCGTGATCGCCGTCGTTTTCGATATCTCGAAATCGAGATTGATATACCCCGGGCCACGCAGAAAGTTGCGCGGCAAGGTGCCGTAGGTTGCCAGCGATGGATCCGCCACGACCTCGGCATTGCTCGGATATTGCGTGTTATCAAAACTGTTCGGATTGATCCAATAATTGCCGGCGCCAAATCCCAAGTCCTGCGAAGTTCTGGGATTCAGGGTGTTCGTTGGACCGATAATGTTTGCGTGAATGTTCGTCGGGTCCCCCGCACCGGACGGCCCCTCGGAGGTCGGATCAAAACGGTCACCCAGCCGCGCAAATACGTCATAAGGAAAACCCGTGTGGTATTTAAGAATCGGAAACACGCTCCAACCTTGCGTCAACCGTTTCGGTCCAAACGTCCACATATGCTCGAACGGCAAATCCCATCCGCCACTGAATACGATCGTGTGACGAATATCTGCGTCTGCAGACGAGCGGAACAGATTCGTTGCATAGCTTGGAACCGAACTATTTCTTTCTCGAAAACCCGAAACGTTATCAATGTTGTGCGCGAAGGTGTACGCCAATGTGAAATAGGTTCGTCCCAGCCAAGCCGTACTGCTGATCTGCCGGGTAAGGCTGGCTTGCATGCTGTTGTAGCTGGCCTTGGCCACGTTCTTGAATTCCGGAACTGTCGCAAAACTACAGGTCGCATCCGGATCAACTCCGGAAGTGGAAGCACCGTCTTCGTCCACGCAAGAACTGTTTCCGGGAGTCAGATTGAGTACACGATCGGTGGTGCCCAGTATGAACGGGTTGATATCTTGCAAGCCTGTCAAACCGTGAGAACTGCTGCCCACATAACTGACTTCCAGTATCGTGTTGTTGAATAACTCCCGCTGCAAACTTAGATTGTATTGGTAAGTGTATGGCGTTCTGAGGTGTGGGTTGACTACGAACACGGCTCCCGCGCTGTTGATCGGAAGAAAGCCCGCGGCTGCGAAATCAAGGTTCGAAGCCGGGGGTTTGGATGGAAAAGGATTGACCGTACCTGTGGATCCGAAGGGATCGGTGAAGTACGGCACATCCGTCGTTTGATTGGTCACTGTATCGAAGAAAAGTCCCACCGACGAGAAAAATGGTGGCTGTCCGTTAAATTGCAAGTTGTCTTCGCCCTTTAGCACATCGTAAAAGACTCCAAACCCACCACGCAGACTAGTCTTGCCATTTCCTTGCGGATCCCATGCGAAGCCTACGCGGGGAGCCCAATCGTTCCTATCTGGAAGATTGGCACCGCGCGGAGCTCCCGGATCCCCTGGAAATACCAGTCCCGTCGGTGCGTTCACAAAAACTTGCGATTGTTGACCTGGGATGACCGAAAACGAGCGACCTTGCGTATCGGTTTTCGGTGAGCTGTATTCATACCGCAGACCCAGATTCACCGTAAACTTCTTGTTCACTCGCCATTGATCCTGGAAAAAGCCGTAGTAGGACTTGCTACGGATATTCGAAGGAGCTGCAGGGTACTGAAAATAAGACGAAGGAATGCCCAGAACGAAGTCCGCAAAGGAATTTCCGGTTCCTGCACCCCCGTCGCCCGAAAAATCGAACTCGCCGTTAATGTAGAAATCGTAAATTGTGTTGTTTTGGTACGCAGAAACGCCGCCACCCATTTGGAACGTGTGCTGTCCGTGGACCCAGCTTAGATTCTCTGTGAATCCAAAGGTATTGTTGATCAGACTGGTCGGACCGTTTTCACTGAATCCCACTTGGAGTCCATTGTCAAAGAACAAGTTCGGCGGACCCGTGGGATTATCTGGTGTAGTCCCAATTCCCAAATCCGCAGCTGTGGGCAATTTCGATCCGACCTGATCTTGTTGGTGATTGTTTCGCTGCACATACAAACGGAATTCGTTCACCAGGTTTGCCGTAAATGTCCTCGTATAAATTAGGCTCCCGAAGTAATTATTGTCGTGACCTAGATTGGCGAACCCCGGTACCGTTGCGAAATTAAACGGGTCGAGAGTGGGGCCACGGTAGCCTCCGAGAGTCGCTGAGATCTTGTCTTTCTGCGAGAGTACAAAGTCCGTCTTGATCGTTAACTCGTTGTTGTTGCGCGTGTAGGCGCCCTGGTACGACGCGGTGCCGCTGGGGTCGGTCGGCAGTAATCCCGCCGCGATATATTTCTGTGAGACTGGATTGATTTTCGTCGGATCGATGATCGCACATGCCTGCAGCGCCGCATTGGGTTGGAAATAAGGATTCGCCTGCAAAAACGATGCGACTCCGGGGTCTGCGTTTGGACAGTTGCCGGCCGTACCGCCCCCCGAAAAATCCCCGCCAAGCTGCGCCGGCGTAAATACGTCACCTTCACCTGTCACCTGTTGATCGGAGAGTTTCTGTCCCTGGTATCCGACGAAGAAAAAGAAGCGGTCCTTTCCATGTACGACCTTCGGAATCGTGATCGGGCCACCAAACGTTCCGCCATATTGGTTGCGCCGCAGCGTGTCTCGTGGCAATCCGTCAACCTTGTTAAAAAATGTGTTGGCGTTTAGCGCCCCATTTCGCACGAAATCGAAGGCGCTCCCATGCCACTGGTTGGTGCCTGATTTGGTCACCACCGTTACCACGCCGCCGCCATTCCGGCCGTACTCTGCGGAATAGTTGCTTTCCAGCACGCGAAACTCGGCAATGGTGTCGGGATTGGGGTTAAACACCACAGCGTTGCTCAAAAGATTGTTATTTAGGCCACCGTCCAGCAGATAGGTCACCGAATCCGGTCTGCCGCCGGCAATGCTGTACGTTCCCGCAGCTCCGGAGTCCGGACTGGACGTAGTCACACCCGCCTGCAAGGTAGCCAGGTCCAGCACGTTTCGCCCATCGAGTGGCGCACGCTGAATCGTCTCACCCACTACAGTGGAGCCTATCGTGGTATTTGAAGTCTCCACGTTTGCTGCTTGGCTGGTCACCTCCACTATTTCCGACTGACGCCCGATCTCCAGCTTGGCATCCAGCCGCAAGGACTGATTAATCTGCAGATTCTGCTTCTCAAACACTTGTTCGCGGAAGCCCGGCACCGAAATCGATACACGGTAATTTCCAATGGGCAGCAGGTTCACTTGATAGAAGCCCGTCTTGTCCGTCGTCGCCTCCTGCGGAACCGCCGTGGCGATATTCACTACGGTGACTCTGGCGTTTTCGACTGGCGCGTCGCTGGCATCCGTAACGTTGCCGATGATACGGCCGGTAGCGTCCTGGGCCTGCGCGTGCACCGCAAAAAATGTGAGAACAACCAAAATAGCGAAAATAGTTATGTAGGTATTCTTTGATATATTGCGCAAAGTCAGATCCTCCATGCAGTCCACGCGCCCCGTAATCTACGCAGCGGCAGAGGTGCGTCCGCAGACGACGGTTCTCGTTAAGTGCTCGTATAGCTCGATCTAAAGGAGACTTGAACTGGTTTGCGAATGAGGGAAACGTCGAAAGCGAACCAGACGCCCTGGCGTCTGCGCCATCGATTGACTCCGCGGAAATCCACAACCACCGCGAGGACCCGTGACCACTCGTTCACAACGTTGGGATGAGTTTTATTGCAGAGGCCGGGTGTCTGTCAAGGGATGTTATCGCGATACATTGCAGTGAAAATTCTGATGGGACCTCCGGTCGCAGAGCTTTACCCAGTCGCCGAAATGAGGGAGGAGCAAAGGCGGAGCAGCCAACTACAAATGCAGCAGGCGCGCCTCGGTGATGGCGGCGATCTTGCGGATGGGCTCCAGCACGGTGGTCGTTACTTCCCCGTCGACACGGACCAGGGAGACGGCGTGCGCGCCTTGGTGCGCGGCGCTGCGGCCCAGCGCAAACGTGGCGATGTTTACCCCGAGTTGGCCTAGCGTGGAGCCTACTTGCCCGATCACGCCGGGCTTGTCTTCATTGCGCAAATACAGAATGGTTCCTTCGAGCTGCGCTTCCAGCGGAATTCCTTCAATCATAATCACGCGCGGCGTGCCGTCGTGCAGCACCGTTCCCTCGGCGGTGATGCCCGCGCTCTTGCCGCCGGCTTGATCGCCAGCTGCGGGTAGCGCGGAAACTTCCAGCGTGTGCGGAAAGCCATGCTCGCGCTTGCGCGTTTCTTCCTCCACGCGCAAACCGCGCGCCGCCGCCACCGCCGGCGCGTTCACCACGTTCACTTTTTCATCCAGCACCGCGTTCAAAACTCCGGCCAGCACTGCGCTGCGCAGCAAGTGTGTTCCGACTTCCGCCACTTCCCCGGCATAGCGAATGCGAACCCGCCCCGGACGAAAATCCGCCGCTTGCGAAACAAACGAGCCCAGCTTCTCCGCCAGCGCCAGGTACGGACGCACTCGCCGATACTGATCCGCGGAAAGCGCCGGCAAATTCACCGCGTTGCGAATAATTCCGTCAACCAGGTAATCGCGAATCTGCACCGCCACCTGTGTGCCCAGTTCTTCCTGCGCTTCCGCCGTCGAACCCGCCACGTGCGGCGTGCAAATTACGTTCGGCAATCCAATCAGCGGAGAATTTTTGGGCGGCTCTTCGGCAAACACATCGAGCGCGGCGCCGGCCACGTGTCCGCTCTTGATCGCTGCGGCCAGATCCGCTTCGTTGATCAGCTCGCCGCGCGCCGCGTTCACGATGCGCACGCCTTTTTTCATCTTGGCGATGCTTGCGGAATTAATCATGTCGCGGGTCTGTGGCACCACCGCGGTGTGCAACGAAATAAAATCGCTCTCCGCCAGAATTTGCTCCAGCGAAACGAGCTCGACGGAAAGTTCTCTCGCCGCCGCTTCGCTGATAAATGGATCGTGAGCCAGTACACGCATATCAAAAGCCTCGGCGCGCAAAGCCACTTCGCTGCCGATGCGGCCCAGCCCAATCAAGCCCAGCGTCTTGCCGCGAACCTCGGCGCCCGAAGAAGATTTTTCCCAGCGCCCTTCGCGCATCGCCGCATCGAATTTCGGCAGCTGGCGAACCAGCGCCAGCAATAACGCAAACGTGTGCTCCGCCACGCTGACGGAGCTTCCGCCCGGCGTGCTCATCACCAAAACGCCGCGCTTGGTGGCTTCTTCCAAATCAATATTGTCGACGCCTACTCCGGCGCGGCCCACGGCGCGCAGATGCGGCGCCTTGTCCAGCAGTTCCGGCGTCACCTTGGTGGCGCTGCGCACCACCAGCGCGTCGGCGTCCGCGATTTCCGCAACCAAGTTGTCTTTGGTGGTCAGCACCACGTTCCAGCCGGGCTGTTCCTTCAGGAGTTGAATTCCGCGGTCGCTGATCTTATCGGCTACGATGACTTTCATGAATTTGCCCGGCCCCATTTGGTTTTCTGCGCTGTGCCCGGCGGCGAAAAATTCTGGCGGCGGCACAGCGGGATTTTTAGTGCGAATACAAGTGAATAACGGTAGCGAGGGATGCGGGAAGTGTCAAATCGCGAGAGACAGGCTCGCATTTTCTGAGACCGGCTTGAGACCGCGAGGTTCGACTGAGTTGGAGAGGCGTTCTCGAACGCTGACGCTTCTGCGTCAGTCTAATTCGAGAGACGCCTCTCGAACGCGCAAGCTGCGGCGTTAACCTAACTTCGCGAGGCGTTCTCGAACACGATCGCTGAGCGCTTTGCCGTCCACGGTTTTGCCTTCCAGGCTGGCTTTTGCGGATTTCACTACCGCGCCCATTTGCTTGATGGAGGTGGCGCTATTTTCGGCGATGGCTTTGTCGATGGCGGCGTCCATCTCAGCGGCGCTGGCCCCGGCGGGCAGATAGGATTCGAGGATGGCCAACTCTTTGGTTTCTTTTTCGGCCAGCTCGGGGCGATTGCCTTTGGTGAACTGGTCGATCGATTCCTTGCGCTGCTTTACGAGCATCTGCAGAATCTGGATGGATTCGCTTTCGTCCAATGCGCGGATCTTTTCGATTTCGCGGTGCTTGATGGCGGCTTTAACGCCGCGCAGGACGCTCAGCCTCAGCTCGTCTTTGGCGCGCATGGCGTCCACTAGATCTTTCTGAACCTTCTCTGCCAAACTCATTCGGGATTCCCCTCGTAAGTGATCGCCATCAATATACCAGCAATGCTACCCAGGGATTGACGGCGAGGCGCTCGGGAGCTGTTCCAATTTGGGAATGGACGGCTTGCTGGTGTTGGCGAGGTGGTTACCCTATCCCCCACCTTTTTTTGTATGTGTGCATTCTAAAGGACTTAAAACGCGAAAATTCGTAAGTGCGCATTCTAAAGGGGTTACGCGGCGTTGAACAGTTAAGTGTTGATTCTGGGGAACTTAAGCTTGCTGGGGTAGCCGGATGTTTTTAGCGCGTGGGGAGCCGTCTGCGAAAGTCAAAAGAACACAGACCCCCTAACGGACGCAAGCTGAAGTCTGTGCTACCTAAAGTCGACGGGCTCGGTCTGGTTGAGGATCGTCGGTAGCGCGCTACGATTTGGGGGCGGCGGGGGTGGCGGCGGCTTGGGTGGCGCCGGGCTTCAGGACGGCATTGTTGCGCTCGTCGGTGGCGACGATGCGATAGAAGGTGCGCAGGTCGTCGATCTGATCGAGGGGGACGGTCAGCTGCTTCACTTCCAGCACTCGGGTGTAGTGCAGCGTGCCGCCCTTCAGTTCGGTTTTGCTGTGATAGCTGGCAAAACTTTTTTCCACGTCTACCGGCGGCGGCAGATCATCGACCGCGAACCCCGGCGGTAAGGCAATGTCGAAGGTGTCGGTAAATTGCGCCGGTGATTCGAGCTCGACAGGATACTTGCGCGGATCTTTCTTTTCGAGGATGCCGCTGGCGTAACTGCCGAGGACACGCGGGCGAACGAGGACCAGATCGCCGGCGGTTTTGGCGTAGTCGCGGACAGCAACGGAATAGTTGTAGCCGAATGGCAGCCCGGTCTGCGAGAGATTGGTGACGGTGGCCTTGGTGATGTCGAAGCTGCCGAAGGAAGCGGAAAGCATGGACTCGATGGGCTTCATGCGGTCTTCCGCTTTGTTGACGTATTGCAGGAGGTAGCGCTGGTACATGGCAGAATCTCCGGTGCGTACCTCATTCACATCGCCGATGAGATTGCCGTGGGGGTCCAAAGTCAGTTTGGCGCTGCGGTGAATGCCGCCCCTGGTGACTAGGCAGTTGAGGCAAGCGCACGAGTTCACCACCGTCGGGGGTGACCAACATGGCGTAATTGGCCTGCAGATCGCCGCGGATAAATCCGAAGGGGGTCATGATGTCCGTGGGATCGAAAAACAGCAGGCGGCCGAGTTTTGGATGAGCGATGGTGGCGGGAAGGACGGCATCGGCAATACCGTCGGGAACTTTGATGGCGAGAATGGCGTGGTTGAAGAGATTGATGCTCGGAGGAGTCGCAGCGTCAACCGCGCCGCGGTCGGCGTTGATGATGACGTAGTAGGAGTCTATGCCGATATCGGCCAGCATTGCGCTAAGCAGGGTGGCTTTGTCTTTGCAATCACCGAAGTGATGGTTGTAGATATCGCGTGCGGCATGGGGTTGCCAGCCGCCGATACCGAGCTCGATAGCCACGTAGCGAACATCCGACTGCAGAAATTTAGCGAGCGCTTCCATCTTAGGAAGTGGCGCGGACATTGAACCGGTGAGTTGCGTGACCTGGTGGTGAATTTCCGGAGAGACGTCACGGCGGCCTTGCGTGAGTTGGGTGTACCAGGAGCCCATTTTCGTCCAAGACTGAAATCCTTTATTGGTGGCGCCAGGGGGCAGCAGAGAAAGAACCATGCGCCCGGCAACGCCATGCCAAGGAGGCATCTGGGGCTCTTCGCGGATGGCCGGGACGTCGGAGACGCTCCAGCTATAAAGTGCGTTGGCGGTGGAAGGCACGATCTCCGGGTGATTGACGAACACAGAGACATACTCCCAAGAGGGCGGAAGCTGCAGGGTGTAGTGGGACTCGCGTATGGGCATGGTACTTTGAAAATTCCAGCGGTCCTCAAGAACGTAGGGGCGCAAATCCTGCTCGATTTCCCAGCCGATGACATTTCCGGGATCGGCGGCTGGCAACAACATACGCTTCAAGCGAGCGTCGGTGATCATTTCGCCGGCGTCCCCGCCGACGCCCTCGTCGGTCAGGTCTTTTTCTTTCACTTCAAAATCTTTACCTTGCGCGGGAATTGTCCAGCCGTGAATGGCGGTGATTTTGGTTTCGGGGTCGTAGTAAAAATGCAGCTTGGCGTGCTCGCGACCAGAGGGACGCAGAATTTTGATGACGCGACGTTCCGTCTTGTGAATCTTACCGTTCGACTGCACGGTGAAGAGATCTTCGGAATAAATAATGACGGCGTCGGTTTTGTCGTCGTAGGTGGGCAGCGGACGGGCGGCGGCAGTATGCATCCACGCCGGAGCGTCGCTATTGGCGCGCGTAGAAAAAGGTGTGACCAAGAGCGCCAACGCGATTATGGAGATGGAGAAAAATAGTCCGCGCGAACAGTTCATGGTTAATTCCCCGCTACCGTGGCACCGGGAGTCAGGACCACGTGTTGATCATCGGAGGTGCGAACAAACTGGTAGAAGGCGCGAAGAATCGGATACTGCGGAGCGCCGACCATGTAAACGTCCGAGCGAATCGAACGCTGCAGGTGCACGGCACCGTCCTTGAAATCTACGGATGAGGCATAGGCAACGGCTTTGGCGTCGCGATCGATGGGCTGCAGGGGACTGTCTACCTTCCAGCCTGCTGGGAGGGTAACGGTGACATCGTCCTTCTTGGTGTAAGGGAAATGAAAATAGACGGGATAAGTCCGCGCCGAATGCTCGAAAAGATGTTGTTCGTTGCCGACGAACAAGCCGGTAGGCAGGAGCGCGTGCTTGCCAGCACCAGAAAGCCAGCCGGGGACCTTTACGTTGAATTCGGCGACGAGTGGGGCCTTGGAACCTTTCCATTCCGGGGTATTGACGAGTTCAACTTCGGAGGCGGCCGGAATACTATTTTTCATGGCCTCTTCCAAGGTGCGTTTGCGGGCGTCGTTGTCCTGATTGCGTTGGTCGAAGCGCCACTCTTGCGCGTTGATTCCGGAGTAGGTCACCGTGACTTTACCTTCGAGCGAACCATCTTCCGCACTTAGCCGCAAGTTGGCTTCGCGATGTACCTGCGAATCGGAGCTAGCCGTTAGCGGCGTATCCACCCAACCGCCCCCATCCTTATCAAGCAGGCGACCCTGCACGTTGGTTTCCTGCCACGGGAGTTCGCCAAAAGGCGCGAAATTGGCACCGGGATTGAAGAACATATCTTTGCCGTTCAATTTGACGAGTACGATTTTGGAATCGAGTTCGTTGCCGTCCATACGGACGGGATTAAAGAAATGATCGTCGCGTTCGCCGATCATCACGGCGCGGGCGTCCAAACCTGCCGCTCGGACGAGCCCGAGAAAGAGCCAGTTAATTTCCCAGTTGTAACCGTAGCCGAGCTTCCAAACTCCCTCGACGTTTTCGGGGAATTTCATCTTGGTCTGTTTGATCACTTCGGCGGAGATGGCCGGTTCATAAGAAAGATTACGAAGAGATTGGCAGCGATCGTAGATTTTTCGCAGTTTTGCTTCGGGTGAATCGGAGGGCGAAACGATGCCAGCTACGGCTTCGGACATGGCCTTGCGCTTGTCGGCATAGGCTTCGGCCTTGTCGTATTGTTTTTTGCCGAATTTTTTCCAGTACTTGTTTTGGTCCGATTCAAACCCATCTTCGTTGTAGACAAAGTGCACGCGGTATTTCAGCTCGTCGGGCGGCGGCATATAGTCTTCTTCGGTAAAGGCCGGGATATTCTCGGCGGTCATTTTGACCATGTGGCTGGTGCCAGCGTCCTGTACCGGCTTGGTGGCGCCTGCGGGAAGCCCCGCGGGCCAATTCCACTCCATCGGCCACTCCGTGAAAGGAATCAGGGTAAAGAGAGCCTTTTTGGTGAAGAGCTCGGAGCTGATAATCCATTCGGAATTAAAGATCCAGTAGTCATCATAATCGTAGGTGAAGCGGTATTCGATGATGCTACCGACCTGTACATCGGGCACGGTGAAGCTCTTCACCAGGGTTTTAGACGTGCCCTTTTTCTGCAGGGTGGTTTTGAAGACCTGGCCATCCAGATTGACGATGGAGCCGTCCGGATGAATGGTGCGGGCGCGAATGCTGGAGATGCTTACCTTGTCGCGATAAGGGATTTGAATATTGGCGAACTCCCGGCCGGCTTCGGTGAGGATTTTGATCCGCACATAGTTGCGTTCGTTGCTGCCATGGATCTTGTCGGTGCGGTCGACCTGGCGGTAAAGATAGATGGCGGCAGCGCCTGGGGCTTTGGGCTCGGCGGTCATTTTTAGATCTTCGGGGGAGATGGGGAGCCAATCGTCGGCGTCGGTGACGGGTGTGAAGGCGATGGCGGTGAGGACAAGCAGGAGCGTGGCGAAAGTCCGCTGAAGCCAGCGCGACGAACGCGTGCGGCGGAGTGGATGGGTGTCCGTCACAGTAAGCCTCCAGAAATGATCGACAGAAGGGTGGAAGAGCGCAGGTGAAACAGGACACACGGCGCATCGGCAATGTTAGGGATACGGGCCGTGGGCATGGGTTTCGACCTGTGTAACTTATCGGGGCGGACAATATCGCAGTGCGAGTTGCAAGTCAAGAATACGAGGGTACTAAGGGGGCTTGGAGAGAAACACCTTAGTACCCGGTTGGCGGAGAAGTCATGAACGCTGACACGAACGCGCAGGAACGGCCGGACTTCGGCGAGACTTACCGATCGGAGGAAAGCCTTCCGTGCGGGAGCCGGGTACGGCATAATCTGGCCCGCAGCTTGGGGCGCCAATTTGGTTGGCGGGGCGTTTTCTGAAATTCGCGGTATTGGGAGGATTTAGTGAGCGAACGGCCTTGGAGTTCCACGGCACCGCCGGGAGAATTTCGTCCGTACATTTCGGCGGACGAGACGCTGAAGGAATTTACGCTGCGGGCGGTGGTGCTGGGGGCGCTGTTCGGGCTGCTGTTTGGCGCGGTGACGGTGTACGTGGGATTGCGCGCAGGATTGACGGTGTCGGCGTCGATTCCTATTTCCGTTCTGTCGATCAGTATTCTGCGGGCGTTTGGGCGGTCGACGATTCTGGAAAACAACATCGTGCAGACGACCGGGTCGGCCGGGGAGTCCCTGGCGGCGGGCGTGATGTTCACGATTCCGGCGCTGATTTTTTTGGGATTCGGCTCGGAGTTCACGTTTTGGCGTGTGTTTCCGCTGGCGCTGCTGGGCGGGTGGCTGGGCGTTTTGTTCATGGTGCCGTTGCGGCGGCAGCTGATCGTTAAAGAGCACGGCAATCTTTCGTTTCCGGAAGGGACGGCGTGCGCGGACGTTTTGGTTTCCGGTGAGCGGGGCGGATCGTTTGCGGGGCGCGTGTTTTGGGGATTGGGGCTGGGCGGGATCTATACGTTCTTGATGAACACGGTGCAGGCGTGGACTTCGCAGCCGGAAGCGCGGCCGGCGTGGTTCCCTGGTGCGTCTTTTCGCGCGGCGATTACTTCGGAATATTTGGGCGTCGGCTACATTATTGGGTCGCGGGTTTCGGGGATTTTGTTTGCGGGCGGCATTGTCTCCTGGCTGGTGATCATGCCGGCGATCAATTTCTACGGACAGCTGGCGAACGGCGTGCCGATTTATCCCTCCACGATTCCGATTCCGCAGATGTCGCCGGACCAGATTTGGGGAACGTACATTCGACCGATGGGCGCGGGCGCGGTGGCGGCGGCTGGACTGATTACGTTGCTGCGCACGTTGCCGACGATCATTTCCGCGCTGCGTGCGGGGTTGAAGGATGTGCGGGCGGAGGGCGCGGGCGGCTCCGCGGCCGCAGAGCGCACGGAGCGCGAAGTGCCGATGCGGACGGTGTTGATCGGGACGATCGTGATCATCGCCATGATGTGGGTGCTGCTGACATTTCATCCGCTGAAAGGCGCGGAGACGCACTGGTATCAGAATTTATTTGCGGGGATTTTCGTTACGGTGTTTGGATTTTTGTTTGTGACGGTGGCGGGGCGGATCAGCGGTTTACTGGGGAACTCTTCCAATCCAATCAGCGGAATGAGCATCGCTACACTGATGGCTACTTGCGCGATTTTTCTGCTGGCGGGATGGACGGCGCCGAACTATCAAGTGTTGGCGTTGATGATTGGCGGAGTGGTGTGCATTGCGGCGGCGATAGCGGGGGCGACTTCGCAGGATTTGAAGACCGGTTATTTGGTGGGCGCGACCCCGTACTGGCAACAGATGGGATTGCTGATTGGAGTAACGGTTTCGACGCTGGCCATCGGCACGACACTGAATTTGATGAACAAAGGGCTGGAGAAATATATTCCGCAGCAAATTAACGTGAACATGCAGTCGTTGCCGCAGGGCGTGAAGGTGGAGCGGCCTACGTTCACTTACAAAGATAAAACGTACACGCTGCTAAATTCGCTGGGCTCGCACGAAGTGCCGGATGGCGAGTACTTGTACGACGCGTCTTCGCAGCGGATTGAGTATCAGTGGGCGCAAGGGATTGGGAGTGACAAGGCGCCGGCTCCGCAAGCGCGGCTGATGGCTACGGTGATCAGCGGGATTTTGAATCAGCGGCTGCCATGGCGGCTGGTGCTGATGGGCGTGGCGCTGGTGATTGCGGTGGAGATTCTGGGAGTGCGGTCGCTGGCGTTCGCTACGGGACTCTATTTGCCGCTGGGGACAACGGCGGCGATGTTTGCCGGGGGATTATTGCGGATGCTGGTGGAAGCGACGACCAAGAAAAAAGATGAAAGCGAAGCCAGCCCTGGCGCGCTGTATGCCAGCGGGTTGATCGCGGCGGGCGGCGTATTTGGCCTGCTGGGGATTGTGATAAATCTGCTGCAGGATCCGGAGATTTCGAACAATGTGCCGGGGTGGCTGACGTCCGTGCTGCGGCTACCGTGGCGGCCGGATTTGTTTGCGTTTGGTCCGAAAATACTGGGACCGCTGGCGGTGAGCAATCTGTTTGGCGTAATTATGTTTCTGGCGCTGGCGGCGTCGCTCTTCTATTTTGCGCGGAAAAAACTGGATTAGTGCGGCGGCGGGAACGGTGCTTGGAGGTACTTTGACCGCCGCGCGGCGTAGCCTTACACTGCGAATATGAGGTATTCGGCCAGCGCTCCGCGCATTCGCTTTGATTGGCGCAACTTCATCACGCCTGGCGTGAAGCTGCTGGTCATTGCCTGCTCGGTTGTTTACTTTGCGCAAATTCTGGTGGGACTCTTCTTTGAGGACGCCGGAACCGCGTGGGTCAACCATTTTTTCGGTCTGGTGCCGCTGGGCCCGATTCCAGGGCTGCGCGTGTGGCAACCCTTCACCTACATCTTCATGCATGGCAGTTTTCTGCACCTTTTGTTCAACATGCTGTTTCTGTGGATGTTCGGCAAAGAGCTGGAGCTGATCTGGGGCAAGAAGAGATTTCTGAATTATTTTTTCCTGTGCGGTGTCGGTGCGGGTTTGATCGAACTGCTGATCAAAGTGACGCCGATGTTGTGGGGGCACACGCCGTCGGACGTTCCGACGATTGGCGCTTCCGGCGCGATTTTCGGGATTTTGCTGGCTAACGCGGTTTTATTTCCGGACCGGCAAGTGTGGCTATTTCCGATTCCCATCGCGGTTCCGATGCGGCCGTACGTCGCGGTTTTGGCGGCGATCGAATTTGTGTCCACGTTTGGAGTTGGCGGAGATAAGGTGAGTCATCTGTGCCACCTCGGCGGGATGCTGGTGGGCTGGGTTTATTTGCGGCGCGGATCGTTTCTCTACAACGTGCGGAATTCGGTTTCGGATTGGAAGTATCAGCGGAATAAGAAGAAGTTTGAAGTGTTTATGGGGAAGCAGAAGGGCGATCCGCCTTCGCGGCCGGATAATTGGGTGAATTGAGGTAGCGCTGAGAGCGCGCTGTTAGCTGTTAGTGGCCGGCAAATTCAGAGACAATTTTGACCATTACATCGACGCCTTTGGCGAACGAAGCGAGGGAGATGCGCTCGTCGTCGCCGTGCATGCGTTTCAGTTCGTCGTCGGTGAGCGGGAACGGGACGAGGCCGTAGGCTTGGACGTTGTGTAAACGCAGCGTGGAGGAATCGGTGGCCCACGTGGATTGAAACGGCAGCGTGGGCGCGCCGCCGAATTCGCGCGTGGCTATACGGGCGACGGTGGCGTAGAAATCGTTCTCCAGCGAAGAATCCGGGGCGGAGATTCCGGCGTTGCCGAGCACTTCCAATTTTACCTGTGGATCGTTGACCAATTTATTCAGATCGAGGAGCACGGTGTTTACGGAATTGCCCGGCAGAAGGCGCACATTAAGATTGGCGGTAGCCGTGCCGGGGATGACGTTGCGCGCGGTGCCGGCGTTGAGCATGGTGGGCGCGATAGTGTCGCGCATCATGGCGTTCCAGAGCGGGCTGGCGTCGGAAATGACGCGTTGGGCGTGTTCGCCGCGATCGGAAGTGTCCAAGGAACGCATCCATTTGCCGAGTTCGTTGTCTTCGAGCGGGGCCAATCCTTCAAAATAGCGGCGGACGATGGTGGTGAAGCGGACGGGCGCGGAATAGTTGCCAATTTTTTCTACCGCTGCGGCGAGGTGGACGACGGCGTTATCTTTGGTGGGCTGCGAGGCGTGGCCGGAGGTGCCGCGCGCGGTGACCGTAATATTCAGCGAAACTTTTTCGCTGGCCTGCAAGCCGATGTACTGTACTTTGCCGTTCTTCACGAAGACGTTGCCGCCCTCGTTGATCGCGTAGGCCGCGGCAAATTTATCCCAATATTTCAGCGCGAGATTTTTGATGCTGGCTTCGCCGCTGGTTTCCTCGTCGGCGGTAGCCAGGAAAATCACGTCGCGATTCAGGCGCGCGCCGGAGCGTTTTAGGGCGATGAAGGCGGCGAGATTGGCCGCGAGCATGCCTTTGTCGTCCAGCGTGCCGCGGCCGTAGAGGTAGCCATCTTTGACCACTGCGCCGAAGGGATCGACGGTCCAGCGCGTTTTATCAGCGGGAACGACATCCATGTGTGCCACGAGCAAGAGGGCTTTAGAAGGGTCGGCTACCAAGCTGCTGCGCAGGCGGGCAACTACCGCGCTGCGGCCGGGAGTTACTTCCAAAATTTCCGGTGTTAGGCCTTCTTTTTGCAGAACGCTGGCGACATATTTGGCTGCAGGATCTTCGCCTCCTGGTGGATTGGAGGTATTAATTTTGACTAATTCTGAGAGCCAGGCCTGGGCTTCGAGCGCTAGTGCAGGGCCGCTGCTCGGAGGCGCAACAGGTCCAACGGGTTGTTGCGTGGTTGCTGGGGGCACGGATGATTGCGGGATGCCGGGTCCGCCTTGGGCAGTCTGATTGCGCTGCGGAGTCTTTACCTGGGCGGGAGCAGCGGCTCCGCACACCAGGAAAATTGCCAGCGCGCCACATATACGCCACACGTTTGCTGTACGATTCACGAAGCTATCCTCACTTTTGCTTTTCGGCGTACCAAGGGCCGGAAACCTATTGCAGTAAACGTTTTGCGGCGAATCTGCTTCATACTAGCATGCGGGTATGGGCGGCCGGCCGCAGGCAGTTGACTGGCGTTACGTAACTTCTACTGGCGAATTCGGCGCGTTTCGCCGCGTCATCCGCCGCCAATTGGGGTTGGATACATCGGGTGGCATATCGGGTGCCACATGGCGGTAATCAACTCCAGCATCGTTCTGGCTTCCGTAACTTCTGAAGGTTCGGAACTGTGACGAGTTTCTAAGGGAACAATTGTTGTGGTCTGAGAGGGTATGCATGAGAGCGACGTGGAATCGGGTATTGGTAACTATGCTGGTGGCGGCGATGTCCGTGGCCGGAACGGCGAGCATTCGCGCGCAGGCGCCCACCGGACCGCAGGGTGGCACGCAGCCGCCGCAAGAGCCTCCGAAACAGCAGGCACCACCGCCGTCCACGCCGGCCCCGCAAGCCGGCGTGACCATTTCCGTGGAGGCGCCGATCGTTACCGTAGATGCGGTGGCCACCACGCAGCACGGCGATCTACTGATGGGCCTGAAGAAAGAAAATTTCAAGATCACCGATGACGGTGTGCCGCAAACCATCAACGGATTCAACGCCGGAGAAGCGCCCATCACCATGGTGGTCGTAATGGAATTTAGCTCGCGAGCTTACGGATTTTTTGCGTCGTATGCGAAGTACTGGGCCGACGCCCTGTTTCCGAACCTACAGCAGAAAGACTGGGTGGCGCTGGTCACTTTCGACATGCAGAACCGCCTGGAAGTGGACTTCACGCAGGACAAGAACGAAGTCCGCAACGCGATTTTCCATCTGTACTTTCCGGGATTCAGCGAGTCCAACGTTTTTGACGCATTGCTGGATACCAACGAGCGGCTCAAAGACGTAAAAGGCAAGAAGTCTATTTTGCTGATTGCCAGCGGCATCGACACTTTTTCAAAACACACTTTAGATCAGACCTTTAAACAACTACGGCAAAGCGATGTGCCGATTTTCTGCGTAGGGATGAGCAAGATATTTGTGAACGCCGGCGGCGCACGCAGCGCGACGCGGGAAATCGACTACATACAGGCGGAAAACGAACTGCGCAATTTTTCGTCAATGACCGGCGGGTTCGCGTGGTTCCCGCAGTTTGACGGAGAAATTCCAGGAATCTTCCAGCAGGTAGCCGCCTTTTTGCGTCATCAATACAATTTGTCTTACACCCCCACGAACGGCAACGACGGAAAATATCACAAGATCAAAGTGGAGCTGGTAGCGCCGGACGGTGGACCGCTGACGGTATTGGATCAAAAAGGTAAGAAGCAGAAGACGGTGATCTACGCGCGGCAGGGCTATCAGGCGCCTAAGGCCGGTGGCGGAGATTGATCTCGTCGTAACCGGGACGATGTTCGGCTCAATATCCTCTGGTTAAATCCGCGACGTTGAACAGTTCGCGGCCATCGAACCAACATTCCAGAAGCCTTACAAGGAGATCGGTCTCGCGCGGCCACAAGCGGCTACTGATGGCGCTGGTGTGCGGCGTGATCAGCAGATTTGGCGCGGTCCACAGCGGGCTTTCCGGCGGAAGCGGTTCGACGTCGGTTACATCCACGGCGGCTCCGCCAAGATGGCCGCTTTCAAGAGAGCGTACCAGCGCAGCCTCATCCAGGATCGAGCCGCGACCTAGATTGATAAGGCGCGCACCGCGTTTCATTTGAATGAAGCGTTTTAAGTCGAAAAGATTCTTGGTTTCGGCGGTTTCCGGCGCACACAGAACCACGTAGTCGGCTTCCGGTAGGACTTCGTTGAGTTTTTCCAGCGGCACGATTCGTTGCGCGTGCGTAAGGTCGCCCTGGCCGGAGCGGGTTACGCCGATCACCTTCATGTCCAAGGCCACTGCACGTTTGGCGATTTCTTTTCCGATGGAACCGTACCCGACGATCAGCAGCGTGGTGCCGTTGATTTCGCTGAGATGCTGGGGCTTATCCCACAAAGATTGTTGCGACCAGATTTTTTGATCCTGTTGACGCGTGCTGTCCGGGAAGTTTCGGGCCAAGGCCAAAATCAAACCGATGGTGTGTTCTGCCATGGGCACAGAGAAAACGCCGCTGGCGTTGGTGACCACGATTCCTGCGTCCTTGATTTCAGGAAACGTTAGCTGGCCGATGCCGGCAGACGTAGAGTGAATCCATTTCAATTTTGGGGCTTGCTTGACGTGATCTGGCCGGATCACCCCACCGACGAAAATGTCGGTGTCGGGAAGGTCTGGCAGCATTTCAGTGAACGTGGGGGCGTGAGCGACTTGCATTTGCGGCCAGCGTTCGCGGAGTGTTTCGGCCATCAATGGCTTGGCTTGCCATTCGGTAAAGGGTTGCCAGGCGCAGATGAGGAGTTTGGTTTCTTCTGGTTTTGTACGGTTCATGGATTTCGTTATTGCTGATTTCTTATTTTTTAACCAATGCAAGATTTACAGATTTAGTGACACAAAAGCTCACAGACTGAAGTCTGTGCTACTTAAACCTATGGCCGAACGCAGAGATCTTCGCCGGTCATTTCTGCGGGTGGCAGCTGGCCTAAGGCGCTCAGCATGGTTGGGGCTATATCTCTCAAGGAGCCGTTGGGGCGGAGGCGCAATTCTTTTTCGTTGCTCACCAAGATCAGCGGGACCGGATTGGTGGTGTGATAGGTGTGCGCGCCGCCGGTGTTGGGGTCGATCATCATCTCCGCGTTGCCATGGTCGGCGGTGATGAGCCAGGCGGCGTCATCGAAGCGGGATTGCAAAGCCTGATAAATTTGCGCGAGACCGGCGTCGACGGCTTCCACCGCTTTGATAGCAGCTTCGAGCTTGCCGGAGTGGCCAACCATGTCGGCATTCGCGTAATTCATGATGATGGCATCGAATTGCTGGCCTTCGATGGCTTTCACGACCGTGTCCGTAATTCCCTGCGCGGACATTTCTGGTTTCAGGTCGTAGGTAGCGACTTTCGGCGAAGGGACCAAAATGCGTTCTTCGCCTGCGAACGGCTTTTCCACTCCGCCGTTGAAAAAATAGGTGACGTGGGCGTATTTTTCGGTTTCCGCGGTACGCAGATTTTTGTACTGCAGCTCGCCAAAAACCTGCGCGAGAATCTGTTCCATTTTTTCCGGGGCGATTACGAATTTCAGCCACGGCCAGTTTTTGTCGTACTGCGTCATGCCCACGTAAAAGAGATTTTTAGGGCGGCGCGGATCGGCATATTTATCGAAGTCCGGCGCGGCGAGCGCATAGGTCATCTGGCGAGCGCGGTCGGCGCGATAGTTATAGAAGATCACGGCATCTTCGTCGCGAATCTGGGCCACCGGCTTGGCCGCAAAGTCTTCACCCTCGACGATCACGATGGGCTTGATGAATTCGTCGGTGACGTCCTGGGCGTAGCTCTTTTCGAGTGCGGCGATGGGATCGCTGGTGCGAATTTCGGCCTGGCCGTGCACGATGGCCTGGTAAGCCAGCTCCACGCGCTCCCAGCGATTATCGCGATCCATAGCGTAGTAGCGGCCCACCAGCGTGGCGATTTTTCCGACGCCGAGTTCGCGCATCTTTTTCTGCAGCTGCTGGACGAAGTCTTTACCGCTGTGCGGCGGAGTGTCTCGCCCGTCCATGAAGCAATGCACGAAGACTTTCTTCACGCCGGATTGCTGCGCCATTTCCAAAAGCGCGAAGAGATGATTGATGTGCGAATGCACGCCGCCATCGCTGAGGAGGCCCATGAGGTGCAACTGATGGGTTTTGCCGCGCTCCATCGCTTGCTGGAAGAGCGGAACGTTTTGCATCTGCTTGTTGGCAACCATCAGGTCGATGCGCGTCATATCCATGTGCACGATGCGGCCGGCGCCCATATTCATGTGGCCGACTTCGCTGTTGCCCATCTGCCCGTCGGGTAGTCCGACGTAGGGGCCGGAAGTGTGAATCAGCGTGTTGGGAAAATTGCGAATGAGTTGGTCGTACGCGGGCTTGCGCGCCAAGGCGATGGCGTTGCCCTCTTTTTCCGCGCGGTGGCCCCAGCCGTCCAACACGGTAAGGATGATGGGTCGCTTTTTTTTGTTCATAAAAGGATTCGTATCCGGAAGGTTAGATTGTTTTGCTCTAGCTTTATGTTAGCTCGAACTATTTTGCCGCGAATTCCTTCAGGGCTGCCAACAAGCGATCAACTTCATCAGCGGTGTTGTAATGCACCAAACCGATACGCAGCAAACCGCCTTTTTCTTCTACTCCCAGGCGCTCGGTGAGATTCTGCGCGTAAAAATTGCCGTCCCAGGTGAAGATGCCGCGCTCTCCGAGGAATGTGGCGATCTCGGTGGGATTGTGGTCTCCGATGCGCACGGAGACGGTGGAGCAGCGTTCGGCGAAACGCTGGGGATCAGAAATTCCAAAGAATTTTAGCTTAGGCAGTTCGAGTAACCCGGCAATTAATTTAGTCAGAAGCGTTCGCTCGTAGGCGACGGTGGTGCGGTAGGCGGTGAGCAGTGCGGCGCGGCGCGTGGTGGCCGCCGGGTCGACCTGCATTCCGACGCTGGCGATGTAGTCGACGGCGGCGTGGATGCCCGCGATCAATTCGTGCAGCTGCGTGCCAGTTTCCCAGCGATCGGGAATGTGGTCGTAGGCGGGGCGAACTTTGTACGGCCGCAAGCGTTCGAGGTGTTCGCGCTTGCCGTAGAGCGTACCCATGTGCGGGCCAAAAAATTTGTAAGGTGAACAGATCAAGAAATCGCAGTCGAGCGCTTTTACGTCGATGGAGCCGTGCGGAGCGTAGTGGACGGCGTCGATAAACATCAACGCACCTGCGGCGTGAGCCAGTTTGGTGATTTCGGCGACCGGGTTGATGGTGCCTACAGCGTTCGAAGCGTAGCCGACGGCGACCAGTTTCGTTTTGGCGGTGATTTTCTTTTTCAGGTCGTCCAGATCCAGCGTGCAATCTGCTTCGCGAATATCCACCTGGCGGATGACTACGCCTTTTTCTTCGAGGGCACGCCAAGGAGCTACGTTGGCATCGTGATCGAGTGTGGTGACCACGATTTCGTCGCCGGCTTGCAGCTCGCGACCGATGGCTCGCGAAAGGGCGAACGTGATGGTGGTCATGTTCTGGCCGAAGACCACTTCGCGGGCCTCACAATTGAACAAATCGGCCATGGCGGCGCGGGCGGCGGCTATCGCTTGATCGGACTGGCGGCTCGTAGCAAAAGCGCCACAGGTGTTGGCGTTCTTATGCAGCAAATAGTCCTGGATGGCGCGAGTGACTTGTTGCGGCACTTGCGTTCCGGCGGGCCCGTCGAGAAAAACCGCAGGCTGGCCGTTTACCCGCAGTTGCAGCGAAGGAAATTGCGCACGCACCCAGGCGACATCGAGAGCTGCGTGGGCTTCGGTATTTGTTGATCCGGGAATCGCGGAAGTGGTGGTCATTTATCCTTCAGTGCGGCGCCGGTGGCTAGCGTGAGAAATAAATTGCGCCGTCCTCTAAGCAAGTTAGTTTCTCACAGCGACGCGCGATGTTACAGCGCAGCCGCCTGAGCTGCTTGCGCACCAATTTGGCATCAGCTGACGACGCGTTTTCATCTTCCGAACGCCCCGAGGCTAAGGCGCGGCGTGCTAGCATGATGACGATTGCTCCCCACTCATGCCGCTTTGGCGCCGGCTATCAACTTTGCGCCACGTTTTCCACGAGGTATTTCATGGCTGAATTGATTTCGCCAACCGAGCGCACGCGCGTGGTGCGCGAACCGCATCGCGGTTCACACGATCGCGAAGTGATTTACAAAATTCTGGACGAGGGATTTGTGTGCCACGTGGGTTTCAGCGTCGAGGAACAGCCCTACGTGATTCCCACCATGTTTGCGCGCGTCGGCGATCACATTTATTTTCACGGATCGGCGGCCAGCCGCATGCTGCGTGGGCTCAGCGGAGGGCTGGCCGTTTGCGTGACGGTTACGCTGGCGGATGGCCTGGTGTTGGCGCGCTCGGTCTTCAATCATTCGATGAATTACCGCTCGGTGGTGGCCCTCGGCAAGGCCAGCTTGATCGATGAGCCGAAAGAAAAGCTGGAGGCGTTGCGGGCGTTCACGGAAAAAATACTTCCCGGCCGCTGGATGGAAGTACGGCAGCCGAACGAGAAAGAACTGAAAGCGACGAGTATTTTGCGTTTGCCCCTCACTGAGGTGTCCGCGAAGATGCGCGTTGGTCCGGTGGAAGATGACGCTCCGGATTATGAATTGCCGGTGTGGGCGGGAATTATTCCATTGAAATTGGTGGCTGGGCGCGCCGGTTACGGATGCGCGATGCGCCGCGGGGACTCGCCGTGCCTGCGTATGCGGAACATTACTCGCGATAATTGTGCTGCAAAACTTGCTACGGGATTTTTACCGCGCGAACAAAGTCGGCTAACAGACCGTAGCCGGTGGCGTCGATTCCTGGATTGTGCTCCACGATCGATAAGCCGAACACGTCCAGATCAAAGCGAATCGCGGAACTGGTGCCTTCCAAATTCGCCAACGGATCGCCGGCCAGTAGCAATTCCGGCTTCACGCTGCAATCCACGCCTTCGCCGCGGCGCTCTGCGCGGCAGACTAACTTGTAACGCATGCCCGCCGCGCGGCAGGAACGAATTTTTTCCTCGCTGAGTTCGCGAATGCCGGTGCGCTGAATCTGCTCCAGCTTTACCGGGACGCCCATCAGCACGATGGCCAGCGCGGCGACTTTTACGGCAGCGTCCCAACCGTCGAGATCCGCGGTGGGATCCGTTTCCGCAACTCCCAAAGTCTGCGCGCGACGAATCGCTTCGGCGAAGGAACGGCCTTTCTCCACTTCCGTAAGCACGACGTTGGTGGTGGAATTCAGCACGCCGGTAAAGCCGCGCAGTTCCGTGGCGGGCAGTCCCAAGGGAAACATGGAGAAAATCGGTGCGCCGTCCATCACCGTGGCCTCATAGAGAAATTGTTTCTTAACTTGCTGCGCCAGCGCCGCAAGTTCGCGGAACGCGTGCACGATGGGTCCCTTGTTGGCGGTGATCGCGTGCGCGCCAAGCTCGAGCGCGGTGCGAATGTGGTCGATGGCGGGCTGGCCGGTTTGCGCGTCGAGAGAGCTGGCTTCAAACAAGACGTCTGCGCGGCTGCGCTCGAGCCACTCGCGGAAATTCTGCGGCTGCGCGCCGGTGGCCGACGGGAAATGCCCATTCAGTACGGCGATGGGGTTGAGGCCGTCTGGGTTCGCCACCCAGCCGTTGCGCCGTGTTGCCACGCCGGCCAAGCGCCAGCGCACGTCATAGCGTCGACGTAACTCGGTCTCTTTGGCGATCAGTTGCCGCAGCAGAGCGCGGCCGACGTTGCCGAGTCCGACGATGGCGAGGTTGTAGCTTGGAATGGCCGGCTCCTGAAGTTGCGCTTAAGAGAGCGTCGCGGAACTGAATCGTTTATTTCACGGCGGCGAGTTTAGCGGCAGCGTTGGAAATCAATTCCGCTTCGCCCTCCAGCACGTGAGAGACGACCACAATTGCGTCGTCAGCGTCTTTCCAGTGTTTTTGCTCGATGGCCTCGCGCACGGCGGGCAACGTTTTGGCCTCGTAACCGGTGTATTGCCCTGGCGCGTCGATCATGTGTTTGAACCATGGGCGTCCGGGCAGACCTTCGTCCATCGTTAGCTTGCGCTCGCTCTCGATGAGGAGCGCGTTCACTTCGGTCAGCGAAGCGCTCGCTAACGCGCCGCCGCCGTTGGCGCTGGCGTGTTGATAGGCTTTGCGATATTCCGAGGCGCTGTGTGTCAGGGAGTCGTTCGCGTTGTCCAGCGGCGCGAAATTCAGAATGGGAGGCACGGTTTCGTGCGGCGGCGGCACGGATTTTTCGCGCGGATCCGCTGCGGCTGTAAACGCGCCTTCTTCCAGTTCCAAGTTGCGTTCGACGATATCATCGCGCATTTTCTTAGCCAGGGACTTCACTTCCTTGGTGTACGTCTGGATGGTGTCGGCAAAGTCGCCGAATTCGAACGGCAACATGTCAGCATCCGCAAGTCGCATCATGGCCGTGGCGCCAACGAACGAGAGCGCCTGCCCGTAAACAAATTCCGTATCGCTGAAATGGGTGTACCAGTAAAAGTCGTCGTAAATGGAGTGATAAATTCCGCCGCCGTCTTCGCCGCCAAAGCCGAGGTTCAGCGCCGCCACGCCGTCATGCTGCAGGAACGCGCCGTAGTCGGAGCCGGAACCCATGGAGCCGATGCGCAGGTCCGCGCGATTGCGGACTTCGTTGCGATCCTCCGCGGAACTTGCCCTAGTGATGGACTCCAACTGCGCGCGTTTCCATACGGAGAGCTTGGTCTCCGGATCCTGCACATCGCGGGCGACGTCATTGATGAATTTTTCCAGCGAGTGTGAGCCGGACATCCCCAGAAAGCCGCGGCCGTTGGAATCGGAGTTGACGTACGCCACGGCGTGAACCTTTAGTTCGTCGGCGTGCTCCTCAGCCCATTCGGTCGAGCCGATCAGGCCGGGTTCTTCGGCGTCCCATGCGGCGTAAATAATCGTCCGCTTCGGCTTCCATCCGGCTTTCACCAGTTCGCCCAGAGAACGCGCTTCTTCGATCATCGCGGACTGCCCGGAAATTGGATCCTCCGCGCCGTTCACCCACGCGTCGTGATGGTTTCCGCGGATGACCCACTCGTCGGGATTGGTCGAGCCGGGAATTTTGCCGATCACGTCATAGATCGTCTTCAAATCCCAGTTGGATTTTATTTTCAGGTGCACCTTGGCGGGTCCGGCGCCGACGCGGTAAGTGATTCCCAGGCCGCCGCGCCACTCATTGGGAGCCACGGGCCCCGTCAGCGCTTCCAGCAAAGGTTGTGCGTCACCATACGAAATGGGCAGCACGGGAATTTTGGTGATGACTTTGACGTCTTTCAAGTCCAGGCGCTTGGCGTCTTTCGTAGCGCCGATGCCCGGAGTGAGCGGATCGCCGGGATAAATGGGATCGTCCGCAACGCTGCCGCGTTGCACTCCGTCTTTCGGACGCCATGCGCCCTTCGGAAACGTTTCCCCTTGCTGATAACCATCGCTGCGCGGATCGGAATAGATCAGGCATCCGATTGCTCCGTGTTCACCGGCAACCTTAGGCTTAATGCCGCGCCACGAATGCCCATAACGCGCGATAACAATCGCACCTTCCACCGAAACGCCCATGCGCGCCAGGCGATCGTAGTCTTCGGGGATTCCGTAATTTACGTAGACCAGCGGCCCAGTCACATCGCCGTCGATGCTGTAAGCGTTATAGGTAGGGAGCTGTTCGGACTGTTGATTAGAGGTCGGATCGACAGCGAGCGCCGGTTCCTGCAGCTTCGCGACAAAATGCGGACCACCCCCGACGAGTTCCACCGCGCGTTCTTTGGGCGTCGGAAACAAAACATCGAAGGTCTCGATGTGCGCATCCAGCCCGAAGGACTTAAATTTGGCCAATATCCATTCGGCGTTCTCTTTGTCGTAAGCGCTGCCGACGTTGTGCGGGCGCGCCGAGAGATGTTCCATGTATCCGCGAATATTGCTGGGTTGCGGGATCGCCTTCAGTTTCTCTTCCCATTGACGTTCCGTTCGCGAGGAGGCTTCCGAAAAACCATACAGCGTGGGTTCATCTGCCTGCAGCACGCGTGAGACCGGCGCGAGCGACGTGGCGACACAAAGAAGCGATGCGACAGCAACACTACGTTTCATGTTTCCCCCAAAATTTGAATAAGTATTCTGCCTGAAGGTGGAGCGGTTTAATACCCCAGCGCAAAAAATATTGGGACGAAAGATCAGAAGTTGTAGCGGCGGGTCTTTAGACCCGTGTTTTTCCTCGCATCGACGAAGTTCCCGGATTACGATCGACTCACAACAAGGCCTTGCGCATGATCAGAAAATGACAAGGAAGAATCGCGGGAATCTCAGCAGGAAACTCTTCAGTGCCCACTTCCTGGTATCCCAAATGTCGATAATACGGCGGCAGCTCTTTGCGAAGGTTCACAATGCGCAGCTCGGTCCAGCGGCATCCGTTGGTCCGAAAATATTCCTCCGCGGCAGTCATCAGCATGCGACTCAGCCCAGCTTTTTGCCGCTGGGGCGTCACGGACAACAGCCCGACGTATCCGCTCTCTCCGCGCAACTCTGCGTAAACACAACCGACCAGCGCGCCGTCATCTTCGAGCAACAGGAAAGTTCCGCGCACCAGCCGCTCTCGCACTTCAGCCACGTTAAGGCGATCGCTTGCCAGGAAAAATCTTTCCACCTGGAATGCCTCATTAATAAGCTTGGTGAGCGCCTCCGTATCGGGCTCGGCGGCGTGGCGAATCGTCAGGTCTTGTCGCGAGTTCGCAGGAAGTTGGTCAGACATTTCTGTGTAAGATTCCCTCGGTGCTGCTGAATGCGTACGTGCGGGCAAGCTGGGCGCAGCATCCCTTCGTAACTCTGGGTAAAGCAACGCTTCTACAAACTCTCTTTTTTGTGTGTGGTGTTCAGCACCGCGTCTGGAATGATCAGCCGCTCCACCGGACGGCCCCCTACAATGTGCTGTTCGATAATTTCATCCACGTCGTCGGGCGTTACATGTCCGTACCACACCGCTTCCGGATACACCACCACCGTAGGGCCCAGTTCGCATTGATCGAGGCAGCCACATTTGTTGGCGCGCACCGCAGCGTTGGCTATTCCGAGTTTGGCTAGTTTGGTCTTGAAGAGACGCTGCAATTCTCCCTGGCCCGTCGGGTCGCAGCAACCGCGCGGATGACCCGGCTCGCGCTGGTTCATGCAGACGAAAATGTGTTTTTCAAACTTAGGCATGTTGATTGGATGCCCACGAACTTAATGCAGCGCCGCTAACGTGATATAGCGCCCGGACCGCCCCGCGTGGTTTTGGCGGTCTTCAAAATCGCGATGCCCACCAGAATTATGGTGATGGCGGCGATCCATTTGGGCGGAACGTGCAGCAGATAGGCCACGTAAATCAGCCCGGCGACCACCAGCGCCGCGCCCACCAGATAAAGTTTGGATGACACGTTCGCGCCCCCGCTCAGCTTACGCCCAGCGGGGCTTTGCCGTTAAATTTTGCCGCAGAGCCCAGTTCCTCTTCGATGCGCAGCAGTTGATTGTATTTGGCGATGCGGTCGGTCCGGCTGGCGGAGCCGGTTTTGATTTGCCCGGCGGCGGTCGCGACGGCGAGATCGGCGATAAACGTGTCTTCCGTTTCGCCGGAGCGGTGCGAAATGATGGAGTTGTAGCCCGCTTTGCGCGCCATTTCGATGGCGTCGATGGTCTCCGTAACGCTGCCGATCTGGTTCAGCTTGATCAGAATTGCGTTGGCGATACCCTCTTTGATTCCGCGTTCCAGACGCACCGTGTTGGTCACAAACAAATCGTCGCCCACCAACTGGATCTTTTTCTTGGAGGATTTGCTGCCGACGCTCTGCGTCAGCGCTTTCCAGCCGGCCCAATCATCCTCCGCCATACCGTCTTCGATAGAGACGATGGGATATTTTTCTACCCAGCTGGTCCAGTAAGCGGACATTTCGCCCGAAGAATGGGCTGATTTATCTGATTTCTTGAAAACGTATTTCCCGCTGGCCTTATCGAAAAATTCGCTGGCCGCCGGATCGAGCGCAATGCTCACCTCTTCGCCGGCTTTGTACCCCGCCGCGCCGATCGCTTCCAGAACAATCTGAATCGCCTCTTCGTTCGATTTGCAGCTGGGAGCGAACCCGCCTTCGTCGCCGACGGCCGTGTTGTAACCGCGCTTTTTCAGCGCAGTCTTGAGCGCGTGAAAAATTTCCACGCCCCAGCGCAGTGCCTCGGAAAAATTCGGAGCTCCAATCGGCATCACCATAAATTCCTGAAAATCCACCGAACTGTCCGCGTGCGCTCCACCATTCAGAATATTCATCATCGGCACGGGTAGAAGGCTGGCGGAGGTATCCGTCGAATAACGCGACAAATATTTGTAGAGCGGTTGTTTGAGCGCGACCGCCGCAGCGCGCGCCGCGGCCATCGAAATCGCCAGGATGGCGTTGGCACCGAGGCGCGATTTGGTCGGAGTGCCGTCCAGCGAAATCATGGCGTGGTCCAGCGCGCGTTGGTCCGCAGCGTCCATCCCAATCACCGCTTTGCCCAGCTCGCCGTTCGCATTGGCCACGGCCTTCAACGTCCCTTTGCCGAGATATTTCCCTTTATCGCCGTCGCGCAATTCCAGCGCCTCGTGTTCCCCGGTGGATGCGCCGGATGGCACAGCTCCCCGCCCCAGCGCCCCGCCTTCCAGCAAAACGTCGGCTTCGACCGTTGGATTCCCGCGTGAATCAATCACTTGGCGGGCGTGCACTTTGGCTATCTTGGTCGACATGGACGAATGCGCTCCTGAGGATTTATGAACTGACGATTGTAGCAGAGAGATTTAGGTTAATCGGCTGGCGGCACAGCGATAGTCGGTCAGAAAGAGGCTAAGTTCCAATACACAAAGCGCTGGTTCGTTTGTGATTACCGCGTCCGGCGACGAACCGGTTTCGGTACGTGTAGCAAGCTTCGCAACGCTGCATTCACGGAACGCTCGTCTGGAAAATGAGCCGCCACGTCTGGCGAAAGGAGCACTAGGTTTGTCCCGCCGCGATACCGTTCGGTATATTTCCCACGAACCCCGCCTTTGAGCGTGGAGGAATCGTACTCCGGACGCAGGGTATCTGTGTCTCGCGGCTTCTCAGTTCTCTTCTTCATAAAGTTCTCGTTCGCGCTTCGTTGTCTTACGAGCGCTGATTATTCTGATGCTATCGCCCTGGTCTACGTGCGCGACGACCAAAATTCGGTCACTGCTCGACATACCAATCGTCAGAAATCGCTGCTCGGATTCAGAATGGTCCGGGTCCAGATAAGTGATGGCAAAGGGATCGCCGAAAGTTGTGGCCGCTTCTTGGAATAGGATCCCATGTTTACGGCGATTGGTCTCAGCCTTCGCCGCATCCCACTCAAAAATCACAGCTTTATAATAACGCGCCCAAGTGGATTGAGCAATTTCACGAAGTGACCTCGCCTCAAGGCGTTTCCGGCTCCTCGATCATCGACTCCTGCCGAATCACCACCACAATCCCCGAGTCGGTAACGTGGAAACGCTTCTTATCCGCTTCCGTGTCGTAGCCGATTTCCGTGTGCTCCGGCAGGCTCACGTGCCGGTCGATAATCGCGCGACGAATCCGCGAATGCCGTCCAATATTCACGTGATTGTAGACAATCGAGTCGGACACTTCGCAATAGCTGTTCACCCGCGCGTTGTAGCCCAGCACCGAGCCTTGCACGCGTCCGCCGGAAATCACGCAACCGCCCGCAACGATCGAGTCCGTAGCCACGCCCATGCGTTCCGGGTCGGCAAACACAAACTTGGCCGGTGGCCATTGCTGCTGCCAGGTGCGCAGCGGCCAGTGCTGGTCATATAAATTGAACACCGGCGAGACGCTAACCAAATCCATATTCGCTTCGTAATAGGCGTCCAGCGTCCCCACATCGCGCCAATACAAAGCGTCTTTGCGATTTTCGTCCACAAAGTTGTACGCAAACACGCGGTGCTTGGAAATAATGCGCGGAATAATGTCTTTGCCAAAGTCGTGATGCGATTTGGGATCTTCCGAATCCGCCAGCAAGATCGGAATCAGCAAGATTGGTATTGAAAATGTAGATTCCCATCGAGGCATTGCAGAATCCCGCGCGGTGCGGTGACTCCTTTGGCTTTTCGGGCTTCTCCTCAAATCCCTGAATCCGCCACTCCCGGTCCGTCTCAATCACGCCAAACTGTTTCGCCGATTGCTCCACCGGAAATTCAATCGTCGCCACCGTCACATCCGCGCCGCTATCGACGTGCTGCTGCAGCATGCGGCTGTAATTCATCTTGTAGATGTGATCGCCGCTCAGAATGAATGTATATTTGGAACGTTCGCTGCCGAGGGAATAAATATTCTGATACACGGCGTCGGCCGTGCCCTGATACCACTCCTTGGAAACGCGCATTTGCGGCGTGAGCACTTCGATGTAATCGCCCAGTCCGGCCAACGGTGACCAGCCCGCGCGAATGTGGCGATTCAGACTGAGCGCCTTGTACTGCGTCAGCACAAACACGCGGCGCAAATCCGAGTTAATACAGTTGGACAGCGTGATGTCGATGATGCGGTATAGCCCACCAAAGGGCACCGCCGGCTTGGCGCGGTCACGCGTCAGCGGCCACAAGCGCTCACCCTGGCCTCCAGCGAGCAGTACTCCAATGGCATCCCGCATGTCCGGCATGTGTCGCTCCGCCGCCCTTAGTGGAGGGCGGCTGATTCTAACAAGTAAGGCTGAAAAGGCAATCAGGGAAACGGGTTAGGCGCGGAACGCCAGAAAGATTGCGTCCGGCGAAAGCAGCCGGAATTTGCGTACACCACCACGCTGTTAACCAGTCCTGTAATGGGATTCCGAAGTAGTTAAGTATAGGACGACCCTGCCGCCCATTTTCGCCCATTGTGAAAGAACACTTGACTTGCAGGCACATTATTGATTAGAAGATGCCAAGCGACTTTTACATTCCTTTGATCCCGCTGCTCAGGTGCACGACTACGGCAGCGTTTACATGCGATACTTGATGACAGGGACGGCGTCCACCATGTGCTGAGACGCCGTAAGAAACCAATCCGAACCGGATTGGGGGTGAATTTTAGAGTGGCTGAAGTAATTATCCAAGAGAGTGAGTCCCTGGAAAACGCCCTGCGCCGTTTCAAGCGCAAGGTGCAACAGGAAGACATCATCAAGGAAATCAAAAAACATAGCTTCTATATGAAACCCGGCGAGAAGCGTCGGGCCAAAGAAGCCCTTTCGCGGAAGCGACTGCGTAAGAAGCAGCGGCGGGAAGCGGACTAACTCCGCTTAACGTCGTGGCTCGGCGCCGCACTTCCGAGAATCAGACCCCGGTCAGGTAACACGTTGTGGGTAGTCACATGCAGCGTCCAGCCCAATGGCCCGCGGGACCCAGCCCGGTTCCCAAAAGCTACTGGTATACCCATTTCCCTTGGCGGCCACGGCCGCCGAGGACGCGTCCCTTGTCCGAGGTAAGGTCAGGGGGACAGCGGTTATGGAATACCACGATCGGGTATTGAAATGTTCGGAGTGTGGTGCCGAGTTCGTATTTACTGGCGGCGAACAGATGTTTTTCGCCGACAAAGGTTTCAAAAACGAACCGAAACGTTGTAAAGGTTGCAAGGCCAAGCGCGCGGAGGGTGGCGGCGGTTCCGCTTCGCCGATGCGCGCAGAAACCAAGACCAGTTGTTCGCAATGCGGCAAGGAAACCACCGTTCCCTTCCGTCCCACGCAGGGCCGCCCCGTTTTCTGCCGAGAGTGCTTTCAGCAACGTCGCGCCATGGGTGCGCCATAGCTGATCGCAACTTCGATCCCGTTCAGTTGTAAATGAGACGCGACTTTTAGCGCTCTCCGCCGTCGAGTTGAACGTCCCCCTCAACTTCCCGCCGACTGACTCGAACCCCATTCTTCGAAAACCCTTTCGCCATAGGTGTAGAATCACCGCGGCTTAAATTGCCGCGATACCGAGGAGATTCCTATGTCGATGCGTTGGTGCAGTTTGTTGCTGGCAATTTGTATCGCACTGTCGCTAGATTGCGCGCCCGCGCGGGCGCAGCAGACTTCGACCTACCGTTTTGCTGTGTCGTTTCCCAAAGAACAAAGCGCGCAGCCCATCGACGGCCGCGTTTTGCTGCTCTTGTCCACGGACGGCTCCGCCGAGCCGCGCACGCAAATCACCGGGTTGCCGCGTACGCAGATGATTTTCGGCCTCGATGTAGACGCGATGCAGCCCAGCCAATCCGTAACTGTCGACGACGCCGTGTTCGGCTACCCCATTCGCTATCTGCATGACGTGCCGCCCGGCGAATACTTTGTGCAGGCCGTGCTGCATCGCTACGAAACTTTTCACCGTGCCGACGGCCACACCGTCAAATTGCCGATGGATCGCGGTGAAGGCCAACACTGGAATCTGGCGCCGGGAAATTTGTACTCCAAGCCGCAGAAAATCACGCTGCACGGCGCCGGCGATCCCATCGTGATCACTCTCGACCAGATTATTCCGCCGATTCCCGATCCGCCGGATACGCCGTACATTCGCCACATCAAGATTCGCAGCGAACTGCTCACCAAATTTTGGGGACGGCCGATGTTCTTGAGCGCCAACGTCCTAGTGCCGGAAGGATTCGACACGCACCCCGATGCGCATTTCCCGTTGGCCATTTTTGAAGATCATTTCAACGATGACTTCCACGGCTTCCGCACCACGCCGCCAGACGCAAACCTGAAGCCCGACTACAGCGAGCGCTTTCACCTGGCCGGCTACAACAAAATCCAGCAGGAAGAAGCATACAAGTTTTACCAGCAGTGGACCGCGCCGGATTTCCCGCGTTTGCTGGTCGTGCAAATTAATCACGCCAATCCGTACTATGACGATTCCTACGCCGTAAATTCCGCCAACCTGGGACCCTACGGCGATGCCATCGAAACCGAGCTAATCCCCGCGATCGAGAAAAAATTTCGCGGCATCGGCCAAGGCTGGGCGCGCTTCGTTTACGGCGGCTCGACCGGCGGATGGGAAGCCCTGGCCGTGCAGGTCTTCTACCCCGACCACTACAATGGCGCTTTTGCGGCTTGCCCTGACCCGGTCGACTTCCGCGCCTACACCAACATCAATCTGTATGAAGACAAGAACGCTTTCTACATCCGTGGTCCGCACGTCGAAGTAGCCCAACCCGCGGAACGCGACTATCTGGGCCACACCTTTCTAACCACGCAAAAATCCAATCAATA
>CAWAZN010000009.1:0-178148 GCA_963786485.1 uncultured Acidobacteriota bacterium | reverse complement strand
GCAACCAACAAAAGCTTTCTTTTCAGCGAACGCCGCAACCATCCGAATTGAGAGTATAGATTTCCAATCCGGCAGATGATCGAAAAAGGGAGATACTTTTCGAATCGCCGTCATCCGAGAGGCGTCTGTCGTGGGCGACTTCATGAGCCCAAAACGCTTCCCAAATATAGGGTCAGCGCCTTCTTGAATTCAGCCACAATCAAGTCTTTGCCTTTATCGCCCGCTTCTCCATAGAGCTTCTTCAAGCCTCGGACCATCTCGAGAGTCACGTTCGCAGCCAGCACTGCTCGTTCGTCTGAAAGGGATGGGTTCTTTGCTCGAAAGGCATTCGCGATGTTGGCTCGCAAGACTCTCTTCGCAGCGGGGTCGCGGCGTAGCCGAATCGGCGCCGCGAGCAGTCTCAGATAAGCCGGACGTACCTGAAAAATTTCAGTGATCCGTTCGATAAAGAGACTCGCGAACTCTCGATGAGTGAGGTTCTCCGCCTGCTCCATCAATGGCCTCCATTGCTCTTCCATCTCTTGGGCGTACTGGCCCAACAAGGTAAGGGCGACGGCCTGTTTGTCCGGGAAGTAGTTGTAAAGCGCCCCGATCGAAGAGCCGCTGCGCTCCGCGATCGCGGTCATCGTGGTTGCTTCGTAGCCAACCTCGACAAACAGTTCCGCCGCCGCATCCAGGAAACTGGCGAGCCGACGTGAAGAGCGCTCCTGTTGTGGGGCGACCCTTATCGAATTTGACAAAGTCGAGGACATCCTCGTATTCTATACCTTGGAAATCGAGGGTATCCTCGATTTCTACATAAATCTTTTTTTAAGGAGTCCCATGGCAGAACTTCAGCTTGATTCCCACAAAACAGCACTCGTTCTCATTGACCTCCAGAATGCCATCGTCGGCATGAGTACCGCGCCTCATCCAGCCGCACAGGTCGTTGCCAATTCGGCAAAACTGGCCGAAGCGTTTCGCGGCCACGGCGCCCCGGTTGTTTATGTCCGCGTGGACCTCAACGATTTCCTCGAGCTTCCGGTCGACCAGCCGATCAACCTGGGGAATGCACCGCTGCCCGGAATTGTTTCGGAGATTGCCCCTTCTGCCGGATTTCAGCCCGGCGACATCCTGCTTACGAAACGTCATTGGGGCGCCTTTGCCGGAACCGATCTTGCGCAGCAGCTTAAATCGCGTGGTGTCGATACGATCGTCCTCACCGGAATCTCTACCAATGCGGGGGTAGAGTCCACGGCGCGACAGGGTACCGGCCTCGGCTTTGGCTTTGTCGTCGTTGAAGACGCCTGCTCCGGTCAGGATGGCGAACAGCATCGTTTCGCATTCGAGAAGATATTCCCTCGGCTATGTCGCGTGCGCTCGACCAATGAGGTCCTCGCCGCACTTGCCGCGCGGCGAAAAGACAAGTCTCGAGGAGAACACCTTGCCGAAAACTGAGAATCGATTTTTTCCTGCTGCAGGCGCGGCGAACGCTGCCGTCGTTGATCCGACGAGACGTACCACCCGTCCAAACCTGATTCTTGCGATCTGCTGCATGAGCCTGTTGATCGTGGGTATGGACGTAACGATTGTCAACGTCGCGCTGCCGGCGATCCAGAAAGACCTGCATGCGCGGCTGGCGGGACTGCAGTGGATTCTGGACGCCTACACGCTGGTGGTGGCGAGTTTCCTAATGCTGGCGGGATCGATGTCAGACCGCTTCGGACGTCGGAGGGTATTCCAAATCGGACTGGCTGTGTTCACGATCGCGTCGCTGCTGTGCAGCCGGGCAGGGACGATCGAGCAACTAATCGAGTTCCGCGCATTGCAGGGATTCGGGGCGTCAATGCTAAACCCCGTGGCGCTGTCGATCATCGCAAATGCCTTTCCGGAGCCAAAGGCGCGTGCGCGAGCGGTGGGCGTCTGGGGCGCCGTGGCAGGCATATCGCTGGGGATCGGGCCGCTGATCGGCGGGGCGCTAACGGAGACGATTGGATGGCGTTCGATTTTCTGGGTCAACGTTCCGATCGGAGTTATCGCGGCGCTCCTGGCGGCGCGGTTTGTGCCGGAATCGAAGGCGCCACGTGCACGGGCGTTCGACCCGGTGGGACAGGCGATGGTGCTAACCGGGCTGGCGACGTTGACATGGGGTGTCATCGAAGGGCCGCATGCGGGCTGGGGATCGGCGTTGATCCTGGGTTTGTTTGTTACTGCGGCGGTGGCATTTTTGGCATTCGCCCTGTATGAGCCTCGGCGGCGCGATCCGCTACTGGACTTGCGGTTCTTCCACAGTGTGCCATTCTCAAGTGCGACGGTTCTGGCGCTGAGCGCCTTCTCAAGTTTCTCGGGTTTTCTTTTTCTAAATGCGCTCTACCTCCAGCAGGTGCGCGGATTTTCTGCCTTTCATACCGGTCTGTTCACCCTACCATTGGCGGTGACGATGATCGTAAGTGCGCCTTGGTCGGGGTGGCTGGTCGGGAGCTACGGGACGCGCCCTCCTCTACTCGCTTCGGGCGCGGGACTTCTGCTGAGCTCGCTGATGTTGACAGGGCTGAGCCAGCAGACGTCGGTGGGCTGGCTGCTGGCAGCATATGCACTGTTCGGTGTTGGGCTGGGAATGGTGAATCCCGCGATCACGAACAGCGCAGTGGCTGGAATGCCGTTATCGCAAGCGGGCGTGGCGGCGGCCATCGCTTCAACTAGCAGGCAGGTAGGCGCAGCAATCGGGGTTGCGGTGTCTGGATCGGTGGTGGCAGTGAGTCATGCGCGGGGCACGGATTTCACGACGGCGACTCACGCGATCTGGTGGGTTATGACTGCGTGCGGTGCGGCGGTGCTGGTGCTAGGTTTTGCGTCGAACACGGCGTGGGCGCGAGGAAGCACAGAACGGGTCGCGCACCTGTTCGAAGAGTCGCACTGATTTGGTATCGGCCAATTTATGTACAATCGCCGAGTATCAAGTCGACCGTCCGCTGGAGTGTATTGGCTGTTGGCTGTGATGGCGGCTCTCATGTTTCTTGGATCATTCCTACTCAAGAAAAATGAACCTGGCAAAGGCGGAAGCGTCGCCGCGCACTAGCATCGGAAAGCTTATGGAACCTGCAGTGCCGTCCGTACTCTTCCATGCCGTTGAAAGTACTTCTAATCCGCTAACTGTCACGGCAGCGGTCTGACAGAGTGTGAATCAGTACCGATAAACGCGCTTGTGGTCCCTGACGTGTGAATTCCCGAATTGTCGGCAAATTCGGAGCGAAATCTGCGACGCGGAAAGCAGCCTGGCTGCCCCGAGGAATCTCCTTGGGTTCGGGGGCCCTGTAGCCATAGCTCGCGAAACAATTAGGCATTCACAGCTCTGTAACAATTCCAGGTCACTCACGCGCCGCCTCGCTGTTCGCAAACCCCACAGTTGGGCGATAATACACGCTCTCATGAGCACGCATACCACACCGCAAGGCGCCGTCTCTTCCGTCATTGCCACCCCCGAACCGATCATCGAAGCTCGCAAGCTTGAAAAATTTTACGCCCAACCGGACGGCACTCGCATTCAGGTCATCTCCGCCACCGACCTCGCTGTATATCCCGGAAAAATCATCGCGCTTCTCGGTCCCTCCGGTTGCGGAAAATCCACGTTGCTTCGCATGCTCACCGGCCTCTCGCCTTCCAGCGCCGGCGAAGTCTACTGGCACGGACAACCCGTTCGCGGCGAAAGCCCCAACGTCAGCATCGTCTTCCAGAGTTTTGCGCTGTTCCCTTGGCTCACCGTCCTCGAAAACGTCGAAGCCCCGCTAGAAGCCCGCGGTATGGCCACCATTGATCGCCACAAGCGCGCCCTTCGCATCATTGACGCCGTTGGTCTCGATGGCTTCGAGAGCGCCTACCCCAAGGAACTCAGCGGCGGCATGAAACAACGCGTCGGCGTAGCCCGCGCCCTGGTAGTCGAGCCGGAAGTGCTCTTCATGGATGAGCCCTTCTCCGCACTGGATGTTTTGACCGCGGAAACGCTGCGCGGCGAACTCCTCGAACTCTGGCTCGGCCACAAAATTCCCACGCGCGCTATTTTCATCGTCACCCACAATATCGAAGAAGCCGTAATTCTTGCCGACCGCATCATCGTTCTTGGCCGCAACCCCGCGCACATTCACGCCGACTTTACGGTAACCATGCCGCACCCTCGCGAGCGCAAGACCGCGCAATTTATTTCTCTGGTCGATGAAATCTACCGCGTGCTCACTCGTCCGGACGATCATGACTTGGTCACTTCCAAAACCCCGAGTACCTCCGGCAAATCCGCCGCTCACAAACCCATCATGCTTCCGCACACTCGACCCGGTGGAGTCGCTGGCCTTCTCGAAATTCTCGTGGACCTCGGCGGTCGCATCGATTTGCACAAACTCGCTGACGAATTGGGTCTCGAGGTCGACGCCCTGCTTCCCACGGTCGATACCGCCGTACTCCTCGGCACGCTCCAACTCGAAGAAGGCGACGCCATCATCACTCCGGAAGGGCGCGAATTTGCCGGTGCGGATATCCAAACGCGCAAAGCCATGTTCCGCAAGGCGGCCCTCGCCAACATCCCTTTACTTCGTCAGATGGAACAGTCCCTGAAAGCCAAAACCGATCGCACTCTTTCCGATGAATTTTTCCGCGATCTTCTGGACGAACATTTCAGCGAAGAGGAATCCAAAAGGCAGTTGGAAACCGCCATTCAATGGGGCCGCTATGCCGAGCTATTCGATTACGACGCCGCCACTGGCAAGCTGACGCTCACTGAGGTTTAAGTTCCCTTTGGCCCCGACCGCTACCGTCGCGCAATCTGTTACTCCCATTCCGCCGCCGCTCAAGCGGCCTGCGGGCTCACGTTGGAATTTTGCGTTTCTCATCGACATCGCCATATTCCTTTTTATCTTTGCCGCCGTTTACGGCATGTACGCCATCGGCCGCTCTTGGTTGGCTCCGGTAACCCAGCAGGCGCAAATCTCCCAGGATCCGCGCGTGCTGCCGCTCTATGCGCTGTATTCCGTGGTGCGCATATCCATCGCCTATTTCCTCAGCCTGCTTTTTGCGCTGGCTTACGGTTACATCGCCGCGAATTCACGCCGCGCGGAAATCCTGATGGTTCCGCTGCTCGATATTCTGCAGTCCATTCCCGTGCTGAGTTTTCTGCCCGGCGTAATGCTGGCCATGGTGGCGATCTTTCCGCACAGCCAGATCGGCGCGGAGCTCGGCTCGATCCTGCTGATTTTTACTGGGCAAGTGTGGAATATCGCCTTCAGTTTTTATTCTTCACTGAAAACGCAGCCTCGTGAACTGAAAGAAGCCGCCACCATTTATCGCTTCAGCGGTTGGCAGCGCTTTGTCGAGCTCGATCTGCCGTTTTCCACCATTGGTCTCGTTTGGAATTCCATGATGTCCGTGGCCGGTGGCTGGTTCTTTTTGATGGCTTGCGAAATGTTCGTGCTCGGGCCGCGCGATTTTCGCCTGCCCGGCCTTGGCTCGTTTCTGCAGACCGCCGCCAGCCATGGCGACACGCGCGCCTTGCTTTGGGGACTCGCTGCCATGATCGGCGTCATCGTTTTACTCGATCAACTGGTCTGGCGCCCCATCATTGTGTGGGCGGACAAATTCAAGTTCGAGCAGGTGGAGAGCACCGGTCAATCACAGGCGACGCTGCTAAGCCTGATCGGCCGCGCCGCGTTCGTAATTCGGTTATACCGCTTGCTACTGCGTCCGCTGATCAATTGGTTGACGTTGTCCTTCGCGGTTGGCGCACGTCGCGCTGCAGCAACGTTCTATGCACCCAGACAGCAAAAACCGCGAAAATTTCTCGGTTATTTCATCGGTGCGCTGGCCCTAGTCGGACTCGCCTTTGCTCTCTATCACCTGGTGCTCGAACTCGTCGAACTTCCTCGCGATGATTATTTCGACTTACTGCGCAGCGCCGCGCTCACCTTTCTGCGCGTAAATGCTGCACTCCTGCTGGGCGCGCTGTGGACCATTCCCGTCGGGGTATACATCGGCTCCAATCCTAAATTTGCGCGCATCGCTCAGCCGCTGGCGCAAATGGCCGCGTCGATCCCTGCCACTGCGCTATTCCCGGTTATTTTGCTTTTCCTGATCCGGCTGCGCGGCGGCCTGGAAATCGCCGCCATGTTGCTGATGCTGCTGGGCACGCAGTGGTACATCCTGTTCAATGTAATTGCCGGCGCGATGGCGCTCCCCACGGACTTGAAGGAAGCCGCACACATTTTTCACTTCAGCTCCTGGGACCGCTGGCGCTACTTAATTCTCCCAGGAATTTTCCCGTATCTGGTTACGGGAATGGTGACCGCTTCCGGCGGGGCATGGAATGCCAGCATCGTCGCTGAATATTTTCACTTCCAGGGCCGCATCGTTTCCACTGCCGGCCTGGGCAGCACCATCGCCAGCGCCAGCGACTCCGGCCGCTTCGACCTCTTGCTAGCCTCCACACTGATCATGGCCATCGTGGTCGTGCTGATCAACCGCCTGGTCTGGCGGCGCATGTATCGCCTGGCTTCCACCCGCTTCAAACTAGAAGCCTAAATAACGCTGCCTTTCTCCGCTCTTCTCCGGAGTTGTGCAGTTCTCTGCATTTCTCTGCGGCCCTCTGCGTCTCTGTGTCCTCTGCGTTAAATCTTTTGTCTTTTTTCCTAGATCGAGCTATTTCCCCGCAGGCGCATTCTTGTAAATCACGCCTTCCTTCATCACGAAAAACACGTGCTCCGTCTGCCGAATATTTTCGATGGGATTTCCCGGTACGGCCACGACGTCCGCCAACTTGTTAGCCTCGAGGGTGCCGATTTTATTCGCCAGACCCAGAAGATCTGCGTCGTTAGAGGTCCCGGCTTTCAGCGCGTCCACCGGCTTCATCCCCAAATCCACCATCTGGTGAAATTCCTCCGCGTTGCGCCCGTGCGGATAAACCGCGGCGTCGGTGCCCAATCCAATCTTGATATTTTTCGCCAGTGCCTTTTGAAAGGTCTGGTGCACGGAAGCAATAGCCAAATCCGCTTTCACGCGTATCGCTGGAGGGATCGGAACTCCCTTGGCGATCTGTTCAGACAAACCTTGCGTAGCCATCAACGTAGGCACGTAGTACGTGCCGCGCTGTTTCATCATATCCAGCGCTTCGTCATCCAGAAACGATCCGTGCTCGATCGAATCGATACCGGCGCGAATCGCGCGCTTGGCGCCTTCCGCCCCGTGCGCGTGCGCCGCGGTTTTCAGTTTCAACGCGTGCGCTTCGTCGACCAGCGCGTCGAGTTCCGCCTGCGTCAACTGCGGAGTATCGACGGAATCCGCAAGCGACAAAACTCCGCCCGTAGCACACGTTTTAATAATGGTTGCTCCGTATTTGTGCGCGAGGCGCACGGCGTAACGCGCTTGATCCGCGCCATTCACCACGCCCTCTTCCGGCCCGGTTTCTTTGCCAAACACGCCGGAGCGAAAGCCGGTTTCGTCGCAGTGGCCGCCAGTCGCGCCGATGGCGTGCACGCAAATGAGCATGCGCGGACCGGGCACATTGCCTTTGTTGATGGAGTTGCGCAAACCAACGTCAAGGAAATCGCTGGAGCCAACATCGCGCACCGTGGTAAATCCCGCCATCAACGTGACGCGCGCGTTGGCAATGCCATCGATGGCTTTTTCCGGAATAGTTTCCTGCAGATCGTTCAGCATCGCTTTGGTGTAGTCCTCGCGGTACATCATGGTGAGGTGGGTGTGGGCGTCGATGAAGCCGGGCAGCAACGTTGCGTCGCCGAGGTCGATCACTTCGGCGCCGGCTGGAACTGTGGCGCTTGCACCAACGCCGACGATTTTGCCGTCAGTGACGACCACTTCGCCGGGCGTTGTGATGGCATTGCTTTTGCCATCGAACATGCGCGCGGCTTTGAGTACGTAGGATTTTCCGGCGGGCTGTTGCGCGCGCGCGGCAACGGAAAACACGGTAGCGAGCGCGATCAGAATGAGGACTTTCGACAATTTCATTTTGTGAGTCTCCTGAGGTTCCGGGGCGATGAAGAATTTCCGGAAGAGAGACATTAGCGGTTACGGCGGCAAAGTCAAGGGACGGTGAAGAGTCGTGCGAGTGATTTCGCTGGTGGTGAGAATCGTTCTAATTCCCACATTGGGACGGCTTCGTTTGTATAGTGATCACCCCACCCCCCGGGGTGTTTTGCGGAAGAGATAGATTTTACAGGGAGTTAGCGGGGGAAGTCTATAAGACATAGACTCTAAAAGAGTTAAGTTCATAGGGGATGGTGGGCGGCTCCGCGGTCCGCGGCGTAAGCCTTGTTTATTGAGTTAGATGCAGTGGCCCTTCGCGAATGACGCTCAGGGTAAACGGGTGATGAGTTTAAACAGGGATTGAGGTGTGCCGGCCAGTGAAGAGTTTGCGGAAGAAAGCCAAGGATTAACGCAGAGTTCACCGAGGCGCAGAGTTACACAGAGAAATGCGTAGCTGTGCTAAGGACAGAATAAAGAACTGAGCAGCAGCCCGCCTCTCTTCCTTCGTCAGGGTAAACAGAAGGCGTCCGCTACGACGGGCAAAATCAAAAGAACGGGTCTGAAGACCCGCCGCTACAACGGCAATGCAACGGCAGCGAGCTAGGCGGTGGCGGTTAGGAGCAGGTGCCAGCCGATGCGGCGCTCGAGGGCGCGGAACATGGGCGGGGGCATCCAGGCTAAGTAAGGTTCGCGGACGTAGCGGTATTGGACGTAGTCGCGGATGCGGTAGGGGAAGATGTGATCGACTTCCACTTTGGATACTTTGAAGCCGTGGCGTTCGAGGAGTTCGCGGCCCTCTTTGCGAGTGTAGGTGTAGGCGATGGGGCAGCCGGTTTGCGCTTCGGCATTTCTGGCGATGATTTCGCTGAGCTTCCAGAACTGGCCTTTGCCTTCGGTGGCAAAAATCCACGCGACCTTATACGAACGGCGGTGATAGACCATTATTTTAATGACCGTGCCAGGATGAGTGTATTTGCGAAGCTCTTCGAGGACGTTGTCCGGGTGGGGAGTGTGATGGATGACGCCGAAGGAATAGATTAAGTCGTAAGGCTCGACGGGAACGAACGTGGAAAGCTGCTCGGCGTTGCCGGGGAGAAAGCGGATTTTATCCTGCAGGTTAAAGACGGCGGCGCGCTGCTGAGCGAGCTCCATGGATTTGGCGCTCAGGTCCACGGTGGTGACTTGCGCCCCGTGGCGAGCGAAGTTGATAGTGTCCGTGCCGATGCCGCAACCGATCTCCAGAACTTTTTTGCCGCGCCACTGTTCGAAATCCGCAAAGGCGGGAATGTGGAATTCCACCATGTATTTGCGGGCTTCGACTTCGTCGAAATATTCTTTGGTGCCGATAGGTTGCGTGGAGTGACGAATATTGCAGGGACGATTGTTCCAGTAGTCTTTGACGCGAGTGATTTGGACGTCGGCAAAAGACATATTGGATCAGTATATCGGAGGGGTTGCGGGAAGTGGTAGATGCACGTGGCGACGGCAAAGGCAAAGATAACGCAGAGGCGCAGAGGGCGCGGAGAACGCAGAGAAAACCCAGAAAAGGGGTTGCGGGAAGTGGTAGATGCACGTGGCGACGGCAAAGGCAAAGATAACGCAGAGGCGCAGAGGGCGCGGAGAAACGCAGAGAAAACTCAGGAAGGCAGAGAGGACGCTCGCCGTTGCGCGGCAACTACTCGTAGGAAGTAACGCGACTGAGCAGCGGGCTGCCGTTGCGAAGGAAAGCGAACTCAGCCAGCCACAGGACCTGGTGAGCCGGGCTGCGATTGAGGTCGGTAACGTCAATGAGCCGGTAGCCGGCTTGGTTCATGAAAGCGACGACTGCCGCGGCGGTGTTGGGGCCGCCATTGCTGCAAATGCAGGCCTCTACGAGGAAAACATCGGTGACGCCCAGAAGATCGGAGGCGCCGGCCAGGACTTTGAGGTCGAGGCCCTCCGCGTCGATTTTGACCATGTCCGGCGTCGGAGCGCCTGTGGAGCTCACGATCTCGTTCAAAGTACGAATGGGGAGCAGGACTTGTTGCTGCCCAGCAGCGCGGGCCTGCTCGGCATCTAGCGCGAAGGTGCTGCTATCGTCGCGGTGGGAGATGGTGAAGGGAAAGGTGCCGGGAGTGTCGCCAGCGCCGGCGTTGATCCACGTTATTTTATGGCCGGCGGCTAGCAGGTCTTGAATGTGGGTTTTGAGGTGATCCTGCGGCTCGACCAGCGTGCATTGCGCCGCGGGAAAGTAGTGGAGGGCGGTGCGCGTCCAATGGCCATGGTTGGCGCCGACGTCGAGGATGTGTCGTGGGGCGAATCCGAGTCTCTTTAGCAGCGGAAAGAAAGCGTCGAGGCCGAAGTCGGGGCGCCAGACAGAGTCTAGTTTGGTAAGGCGGTAGCCGAGTTTACCGAAGAGGGATTGGATTAGATTTTTCATGGGCGCGGGGAGGCCTCGGAAATTTTGGCACCAACCGGAAATTCGGAGTGCGTGTATTTGCGGGCGAAATCTTCCAGGGCGTGGCGGAGGCCGGGGGATTGTTGCAGGCCGCGGCGATAGTTTTTGCCGAGGGATTCAGTGTGGATTACGGAGGGGGCGGTCATGGGTGGGTGGGCGCTTCGGACGCGCCTGGGGCAGGGAGAGTGGGGATTAAACACAGAGTACGCAGAGGGCGCAGAGAAGAGGAGGAGACGGCAAAGACAAAAGCACGGGTCTGAAGACCCGCCGCTACAACGGCGAGAAAACGATCACTGGGAAAAAATTTAGACGCGGTCGGCAATGGCGCCCTCCATGCGTTGGAAGAAGAGGAGGCCGCCGAGGAGGATGACCAGGACGGCGGAGGCGCTGGCGGCGAGCTGGGGGCCGGGAGGCTGGCCGTGGCCGGTGAGGGCCCAGCGAAACCCGTCAATGACGCCGGCCATGGGATTGAGGCCGTAGAGCCAGCGGTAACGTTGGGGGACGAGGGAGCTGGGGTAGGCGACAGGGCTGGCGAACATCCAGAACTGCATCAAGAACGGGACGATGTAGCGGACGTCGCGGTAGAGGGCGTTGAGCGCGGACATCCAGAGGCCGACGCCCAGGGCAGTGAGCAGCGCCAGGAAAAGAAAGACCGGGAGCCAGAGCACGGCCACGGTGGGGCGGATGCCGTAGAAGGCGATGACAGCCAGCATGACAATGAAGCCGATGGCGAAATCGACCAGGCCGGCGAGTACCGGAGATATTGGAAGGATCAGGCGCGGGAAATACACTTTGGTGATTACGCGCTGATTTTCTACTACGACATTAGTGCAATTTTGGAGAGCGGAGGCGAAATACGTCCACGGGACGAGCGCGGAGAAATAAAAAACGGGATAGGGGAGATTGTCTGACGGGAGCTTTGCGAGACGGCCGAAAAATAAAGTGAAAACGCCCATGGTGAGCAGCGGTTGGATTACCACCCAGGCGACGCCGATTACGGTTTGTTTGTAGCGGACTTTTACGTCGCGCCAGATGAAGAAATAGAGCAGCTCGCGGTAGGCCCAGAGTTCGGCGAGGCGGAGGTCAAACCAGCCGCGGGGCGGTTCGATGCGGAGAATGGGGGGAGCGGAGGCGTGGTGCGCCGGGGCGGCGACGTTGGCGTGCTGCTGGGCGAGCGCGGTGTTAGCGGCGGCGCCAGCATGGCCGGAGAGTGGATCGTCAGGCGGACGTGTGGTGACGGTTGCCATGCGAAAATTTTGCGAAGTTCCCCTTGGCACGCGATGCGGCAACGTTTTAGCGAAGCTCACGCTGGATAGCGTGGAAATTGCGGCTGTCGCGGCATTCCTAGAGTATCAGAGATGGAAACGGCTGGAGCGGTGGCCGCGAGGACTTGCGCAGAAAACAGCACGGGTTGACTGTGCAGGCCTGACTATTTTCGCGGGATGAATTGATTTGCGCGGTTTATTGCGCTGGCTGCCGCTGCATCTGCTGAATGTCTCCCTCTTCGATCTGCTGCATTAATTTGCGGCGGCGGAAAAGGTAGATCTCGAGCTTGCCCGCTACCTGGCGGGGCACTACGAAAAATTGATTGTGAATCATGGCGGGAAAGGAGATGGGGCCGCGCGCGGGGACGAGGTGAGAGCCCCACTGGAACATGAGGCCGGCGTTCCAGAGTGTGAAGGCGGCCAAGACGACGCTGGCAGTGGCGATTGCAGCGCGGCGGTTGGCGAAGCGCGTGGCGATGACGTCCAGGAAAACCGCCAAGCCGATTACGAAAACCAAGGTGAGCGAAACGAAAAAGCGGTTGCCGTACGAGGAGATGCCGGCCCAGTCTGGATAGCAGGCGATGAAAAGATAAAAAGCGATCGCGGCAGCTACAAGAGAGCCACCTACGAGAGGTTCGCGGCGCCAGAAAAGTATGAGACCGACGATGGAAAGCAGGATTACCGGAGTCCAGGCGAGGAGGCCGTGATTCGTGGAGAAGAGCACTTGAAGGAGAACGGGAGAACGCCAAAGCCACTGGCGCAGCGGAATGTAGCCGGACTCGAGAGAGTTGCCGTAAATAATGTGGTGAACGATGAAGGTGGGAAGAAAGCAGATTACAGCGGTGGCGGCAAAGAGCACATGGTTGGTCAGTAGGCGCACTACGCTTGGACGGGAATTTTGCGGTCTGCGAAAGGCTGCGGCATATTGGCGAAGCGCCTCGATAGCGAGCACCATCAGCACCAGGGCGTTGGGATAGTACACGTCGAGCATCAGGCCGGTGATGACGCCGAGTAGGAGCCATTGAGCTGTGCTGCGATTCGAACGAGTTTCATGCCAGAAGTAAAGAAAAACAGCCACCACGAAAGCAGAGATGGCGTGGGACCACGACGGATTGAAGTACATGTATACCGGCAACGAAGTGGCCGACCAGACCGCCAGCGTGGCCAGGAACGCGCACCACACCACTACGTATTGTCGCGCCAGGCGAAACGCCAGCAGCAGGCCGAGAAATCCGTACAGGGCGGACGCGAAGGCCATGGCGATGCGATAGGGAGAAGAGAAACCGTCCGCGGGAATTTGTGAGCCGAATGCGCGAGCGATCAAGACGCCGGCGTGCACAACCAGGAAAAACGGGCTCCAGAGAATGGCGGGGCCGACAGTGAAGTGATTTTCGAGATGGCCGGTGGGCGTGCGGAAATCAGCCTTAACATTGCCGTTTTCATCGAAACGCGGGCCGATGAAACTGGCGTTGGCGGCGCGATAGTCCGGTTCAAAATCCAGATTGTGGCCAATGATGGGCGCCCGCAAGTAGGCGTAATACCCGACACCATCGCCGCGCACCCAGGGATTGATCAGCACCAGGGAAATCAGAAAAAGTAACCAGAGCCAGAGTTCGGGACGGCGATCCGTAGCATTTCCTGGCGGACGATCTGTGGACATTTCCGTTCGTTCGTTCAAGATTCGCTTTCGTGGGCCGAGTTGCAGACTCAGAGTTTATAGCCAGCGTTATACGAAATAACCCGGCGCAGGAATTGAGAGTTTAGCAAATATAGCAGAGGGTACGTTACTGTTATCGATTATGGCGGACCAGGCATGCAATCGAGTCGTGGGCTCAGGGGCTCAAACCGCGTTGGTGGAGGCGAGCCGGGCAACTTCGTGTTTTTTGTTTTTCTCGCGGAAGAAGGCGGTGACGCGGTCGACAATTTCGTGCAGCGGCGTCTGCGGTCGAAAGCCGGTCAACTTGTGAAGTTTGTCTACGTTGGGGACGCGGCGCATCATGTCTTCAAAGCCGGGTTCGTATGCCTTATCGTAGGGAATGTATTCAATAGAAGAATTGCTGGCGGTACGATGCTTGACGAGCTTGGCCAACTCTTCGATGGAAACCTCTTCGGTGTTGCCAACGTTCACAACTTCGCCGATGGATTTTTCCGTGTCCATAAGCCGGACCAATCCTTCGACGGTATCTCGTACATCACAAAAACAACGGGATTGCTTGCCGTTACCGTAGACCTGAATGGGCGAGTGATCCAAAGCGGATTTCACAAAGTTAGGCAAAACCATGCCATACCGTCCGGTCTGGCGCGGCCCCACGGTGTTAAAGAGCCTGACGACGATTACCGGCAATTTCTTTTCTTTCCAATAGGAGAGCGCCAGGAATTCGTCCAGCGCTTTCGAGGCAGCATAGCTCCAGCGGCCCTTGGTGGTAGCGCCAAGAACCAGGTCAGAATCCTCGTTGAAAGGAACATTGGTATTTTTGCCGTAAACCTCAGAGGTGGACGCAGTGAGAACCAGTTTTCTCTTCTTGCACGCGGCTTCCAGAATCGTCTGCGTGCCATTCACGTTGGTTTCAATGGTGCGCACGGGACTCTCTACGATCAATTTAACGCCCACGGCTGCGGCCAAATGCACGACGATGTCAGCGTCGTCAACCAATTCGGCGACCAACTGGCGATTCTCGATATCGTCAAAAAAATGCTGCAACCGATCGTGCGATTTAAAGTGGCGAATATTTTCAACGCTGCCGGTGGATAGGTTGTCCAGCAAGACCACGTGGTCGCCGCGAGCGAGCAAGCGCTCCGCCAGATGCGAACCGATAAACCCCGCCCCACCCGTGATTAAATACCGCACGTATTCTCCTTAGAGGGTTTCTGAATCTTCCTGATATTCGCGGGAACGGGACTCGGCGACCGCTTCCGTATCGCCCTGATGCGGTGAGTCCAGTGATTCCTGTGGGCCATAGCCGTAGGAATACGGGTAGTAGCGATAGGAGTAGTAGTAGTCGGGGGCGCTCGAGTCAACGGCGTTGAGGACTACGCCCAGCAGATGGCACTTCACGCTAGTCAACAAGTCGCGCGTGCGCGTAAAGGCTTCTTTGGGCGTTTCACCGCTGCGAACTACCAGCAAAACTCCGTCGCACTTCACAGAAAGAATTACCGCGTCTGTAGCCGCCATAACCGGGGGCGAATCGATCACAATAAATTTGAATTTAGTTCTCAGCTCGGTGATCGCGTCGCTCAGTTTGGCGGAAGAGAGTAAGTCTGCAGGATTCGGCGGCAGAGGTCCCGTCGGAATGGCCACGAGATTCGGAATGGTGGGATGCGGGACGCAAACCAAGTCCAAGCTGCTTACGCCGGCTAAATACGAACTAAGTCCCGCGTACTTTCCGCCAGTCATGTTCAGTAATCGCCCTACGCCGGGTTTGCGCAAGTCCGCATCGACGAGCACGGTGCTATCGCCGAGCTGCGCAAGCGTGACGGCCAGGTTGGCGGCTGCGGTGGTTTTGCCTTCTCGCGGCAGAGCGCTCGTAACCAAAATGACTTGCGGCGGCTTCCCGGCCTGGGAGAGAAGCAGCGAGGTGCGCAACGCACGAAAAGCTTCCGACATCTGCGACTTCGGCAAATGCTGCGCCACTAATTCGATGCGTTTATCGTGCCCATTGGACGAAGCAAAACCCTGAAGTAGACCGGTCTTTTTCCCAGGGGTTCCGGTGCCGGCAAATTGCGGCACGACTGCCAGCGACGGCAGACGAGCCAAAGTCTCAATATCGTCCGGCGTTTTGACGGTGTTATCCATGTACTCACGCATCAGCGCCAAGCCGATGCCACCCACCAATCCAACCAGGAACGCCAGTGCTACATTGCGCGCCTTGGCGGGACGCGATGGATATGAGGGAATCATGGCCGCGTCGACAACGCGGATATTTGAAGATTTCAACCCCGCCGTGATACCGGCCTCTTTCAACTTAGTCAGCAGGCCGTCATACAAAACCTTATTGGCTTCCGCTTCGCGCTTGAGGATGTTGTACTCCACCAGCTTCTCGGACATGGCATTCACTGCAGCCTTTTGTAGTTCAAGTTCCTGGCCCAGTAATCCTTCGCGTTGTCGCGCCTCGCGATAATCGCTTTCGAGCCCATCCACGATATTTTGCTTTTGTTTTGTAAGGGTTTGATCAATATCTTTCAGTTGGGCCTGCAGCCGCAGCACTTTAGGGAAATTGGGGCCGTACTGGCTCAGCGCGTCGTTATATTCCAGATCGGCTTGACCGCGATGGCGGATCAATTCCATGAGCGTTCCGTTGGATTGCACTTGCGGAATCGCATCCAGATTGCCGGCTTTGGCAAACTCGTAGAGCGATTCTTTCTTCATGCGCTCTTCCTGGGTGACGGTCAGTTCCTTGTTGATATCCGCTAAGCGCTCCGTGGTGATATTGGATTTGTCGTCGAGGGACCAAATCTGATTTTGCCGTTCGTAGGCGATTCGCGCGTCTTCCGACTTTTGTACTCTGACCTTTAGTTCCTCAAGCTGGTCGGCCAACCAGCCGGAAGCTCGCATGGTGGACTCGTAGCGGCTGCGAAAATTCTGATTAACGAAGGTATCCAGGTGCGCGTTGACGATCTTTGCGGCCAATACGGGATCGGTGGATTCGAAACTCACGTCCAGCAAACGACTGGTAGGAACACGCCGCACGCTGAGGCTTCCCAGAAACTCGGCAAGCTCGGGCGGACGCTTCTGGTTCGCGAGACTTCCGATGGCGACGGCTTCGGAGGGGCCGGACCCGCCAGAAAATTCTGGGCGAGCGCTGAGGCCCGAATCGCGAATGGTCTGCAGGGCCAGCGTTTCGCTGGTCAAAACCTTAGATTGCGTCTCGATATAGTTGTCGAGATCCATCGAAGCATCGTAGGAGTCGGCTCCGGGAAAGGGCAGAATATTGGAGGATTCTCGATCGATTTCAATTCTTGCGGTGGCGACATAGACCGGCTGCATTTTGAAAGTGGCCACCGAGACGATAGTAACCACCGCCAATACGAACGAGAGAATCAACCACTGGTGCTTGCGCAGAATTAAGAGGTAGTCGTAAAGATGGGGTTCACGCGGCGACAGCTCCCAGGCCGGCAGCCGGTCAATTTCCACGGCGGGAATGGCGCCGTTGGAACTATAATCTCTCGGAATTATTTTATTCTCGTCCATGTTTCCTAGCGATACGCCACACGATACAGCGCGAGACCGGTGCCGATGGCTAAACCAACTTCCGCGGCTTTCAGCAGGGCGGCTTTCGATTTGCTGTCTGGGACGTACAAAATATCGCTGGGCAACAGTTGCACATCTTCCGTTTCGCGTTTTAGCACTTTCTTGAGATCCACTTCGATGGATTGCTGTTGCCCCTGCTCATTTTTGCGAATAATGATTGCATGATCGGACTTGGCCGTCGGGGTCATGCCCCCCGCCAAGGCCAGAATTTTCAGAGTGCTGACTTCGGAGCGGTCGCTCGAAAGGACGTAGCCACCCGCTCTCGTCACAGCGCCAATCACATACACGATTCCGGCGTGCGGGACAGTGACAATATCTCCGGCCTGCAACGGAATATTATTGGTGGTATTGCCGGTTTCCACCAATTCGTTGAGATTCACAGTAATGACATTACCCGGCGCGGAAGGCTTGGCAATTGGCGTAACACCATTTGCGGATGGCGTCGTGGCTGGCCCGGGCTGGGTCGGCTTTACTGCATCCAAACTCGGTGGTTCGGGGGGCGCCATGGCGCTGCCGTTAGCGATGGCACTTTCCGGACCGATCGCCGGCGGTTCGGTGGCTTCGACGAACTGCGCGGCGACGGGCCTGGTGATAATGACACTATCGCCCGCGTCGTTGGCAATTCCGCCTGCTTCCGCCAGCACTTCAAGCAGAGTCACCTGGCGATCCGCCTGATAGACCATGGAATGCCCGACGGCGCCGACAACCGTAATCGGCTTGCTTTTGTGTTCCTTTACGCTGACGGTAACGGCGGCATTGGAAACCAAACCGTTGCCTTCCAGAACTTCGGCGATTTTCTGCTCGGCCTGTGTTTCCGTCAGCCCGGCTACGTGAATGCGCACGGGAACCAGGGGAATTCCAATCGTGCCGCTCTGGCTGACGCGTGTTTCTCGGCTCAGCTCCTTGACGTCAAACACCTCGAAATCGATCAGGTCTCCGTTACCAATTATGTAATCGTGGGAACTGCTGCGCGATGCAGCGGCAGACATTTCCTTGATGCGTTCGTTGGCTTCCTGCGGGGTGTCAATGACGGCTTGCACGCTTGGGACCGCATGGGCGGACGTCTGCGCCCGCAGCGGCGGCGCAAGGCAACAGGTCGCCAGCACAACTGCGGCAGTACACGAACACCGGAACAGGCTCACACGGCCCAACGACATACGAATAGAGGTCCCCCAAGGTGATTATACACAGTGATAACGCTCCTGGGGTTCACTGATTTCGGCGGCGTGTGCGTATCCTTCCCTCCACCGGAACAGCGGCGGAAGGCTCGATTTTGGCGGTAGCGAGATAGCTCCAGACGAAAAAGAGCATGGCGTTGACGGGAATATGCAGGTTGAAGTCGACGAGGCTGTGCACCAGGAATCCCACGCATCCGAGTAGCGCGGAAAATTGCAGCATGGCGGCGAACGAACGGTTATGGGGCGCCACGCGGGTCCATGCCTGAGTGAACAGCGCCACCAGAAACCAGGCGCAGCATAGCCCCCCGAGAGCACCCGTTTCCGCCAAGGCTTCCAGATAATCGTTATGACTGTGGTTAACTATTTTGCCATCATAAAGAGTTTCGTAGGGCGGGAATACAATCTGGATGGTTCCCAGGCCGGTGCCGATGACGGGATGGTCGCGAAAAATGCGCAGTGTGTCCGCGCGCATGGAGGCGCGCTTGCCCGTGGAGATATCCAAAGATTGCAGAGCTGTAAAGCGCTGCGAAATCTGCCGCACACCCAACCAGGAAATCAACAGGACCACCACCAGGAGGATGGCTCCGCCGGCGAGAAGCTGATTGCGGTCTGGCCGGCGCAGCGCCAGCCAGAAAGCCAGCACGGCGATTTGCACGGCAAGACTGGCGATGCCACCGCGGGAGACGGAGAGGAGCAACGATCCGATTTGCAGTACGGTGAAAATCCCGACGATAAACAGGCGTTCGCGACGCACCTTGCCCAAAAGGAGCGGAACCAGCGAAATCGGAATGAACAGCTCCGCAAACGCGGCAAAATGATTGCGATTGACGTACGGCCCGAACGGTATGCCGCCAAAACGCATCTCCCGCACCCAGTAAATTTTCCCGTTGAACGTCAGATGCTGCAGCACACCGAACGTACAAACGACGAAGCCAAAAAGCATGGCGAACCAGAAAAATTGTTTCCAGTCTTCCACCGTTCGGAAAGCCTGAGCGGTGAGAAAAAGCACGATGGTGTCGGCCAACAGCAGCAGCAACTGCATGCGCGTTTCGTAGCTGGAAGCGGTAAGGTGAAAAATCCACTGCGCGAGCACGATCAACGACAACAGCGACATGGGCAAGAAGCAAGGGGGAAAGGACGATCTGTTCCTGACGATAAAGGTAGATGCGGGCAGCCCAGGCCACTAACAGAAGTGCTGCGCCCATTTCCAATATGGTGCGCGCCCAATCCTCCACTCCGCCGTGGGCCGCCACGCCGAATACCAGAAGCGCGCAGATGCCAATGCGGAGAAACTTCATGGTGCGGTGGAACCGGATGAGCGATCGGCCTTGCCGAGCGGGAGCGCGAGCTGGGGGATCAGCGAAACGTCGTCGACCCAGGCGGAACCGCGGATGCGATTGTCTTTCTGGTCGCTGGGCAAGCGCGCGATGCAGATTTGCGCTTCGTTAGCGCCGGCGTCGCTGCTCCAAGGCGCGGTGATTTCCGTCCATTCGTGTGTTCCGTGGATTTCGGGAGTAAATTCCGGCGTGGAGCTGTGTCCGAGGGACTGCAGACGGAAGCGCAGTCCCTCGTCAGTGGTGAGGTCGCGCGTCTGGACCCACGCGGAAAATTGATAAGAGGTGAGCGGAGAAACGGTGACAGCGTGGCAAACCTCGGCGAACGTAACGTCAGAAGTTCCGTCAAACGTCAGCCGGAGAGATTGCTGGCCGGCGTGCTTTTCTTTTTGGTCCAACCGTACTTGCACGGTGCCTATTTTTTGGTCGTAAAACCAGCTGTAGCCGAAGTTGCGAAGCCCGGATTCGAATCCGCCGTCCCATACTAAGGAAGCGGGTGGGTCTCCCAAGTGGTTCAAATCTGCCATGGCTACGCCCTGTTTCCAGACGCGAGATGCTTCCGTGAAGTCTTTCTTGGCTCGCAACAAATTAATAATCGGATAGATTTCCGTGAGCGGTATCGACGGATTCATAGCTACCAGCCGGTCCCACACGATGAGCGATTCCGTGGTGCGGCCTTCCTCGGAAAGATCGCGAATGATGTCGAGGTACACGGCCGGCTCATCCGGAATGGCGCGGTCCAGGACGGTTTTCAGATTGGATTCGACGCGCAGGCAGCGAGAAAAAGCTTCCGCGCCACGCGCCGGGTCGGCCACGACGGATTCGCGGATCTGCGTGAAGGCTTCATCCATTTCGCCTTGACGCAGAAAAAAATTTCCAACGCGCCAGGAAACTCCCGCAGAAAGCGGATAGGCCTTCTTGGCTTTGAGGAAATTGTCGCGCGCGTCGGGAATATCGTCGATACCCTCGTACGCAGTGGCTAAGTCGATGTACGTTTCGGCGGAACGAGGGTCGAAAGAGAGCGCGTTGCGGTAGGCGTCGATCGCTTTCTGACTGTCCGGCGCTTCCAGATTGAACTGCCAGTAGCGGCCCAGCAGATACCAATATTCGGCGTTGCCGGGTTCGAGCCGCGTGGCGCGCTGTATTCCGGCGACCGTGTTCAGTCCCGCGGCATGACTGGCCCACGCGCTGCGTATGCCGAAGAAACACATCAGCGCCGCGATTAAAATGGCGGCAATGAGAATTACCAGACGTTCCGCAGAGGTCGAAAGGCGCAGGATCATCCCGAAGGTACTTTCTCTCAGACCGAGAGAGAGATGCAAGACGAAAGTGACGCAAGGCGCGGTGGCTTCGTGTGATAACTTATACTTTAAGCTTACTTTGCGGTAAAAGCGGAGAGACTATCTTCATTGCGCCCGCGACGGCGCACGTCGATGCCCAGGCGTTTAATTTTTTGATTCAGCGTGGAGAGCGGTATCAGGAAGCGCTCGGCGGCTTCCGTCTGGTTCCAGCCGGTGCGTTCCAGCATGTCCATGATGATGCGGCGTTCGATCTCATCCATGATGAGGAAGAGCGAAGGCTGTTGCGACTGGTCCGCGCCTGTGCGTGCGCCCGGTTCTCCGGGCAAGTGGCGGCAGAAATTCCGAAAGCTGCAGCCGTACGCCGCGGACGATCTCCTTGCTGCGCACACTCTCCGGAAGCAGATCGACGTCGATGCGGTCCTGCGTGGAAAGCACCGTGGCGCGCTCCACCACGTTTTCCAGTTCGCGCACGTTGCCCGGCCAATCGTAATCCATCAACAGCTTCATGGCCGTGGGCGTAAATTGCAGCACCGGCTTGTTATTTTCCAGGCAGTACCGCTCCAGAAAATGCATCAACAGCATTGGGATGTCTTCGCGGCGTTCGCGCAGCGGCGGCAGTTGGAGGTGGATCACATTCAGGCGGTGATACAAGTCTTCGCGGAAACGCCCTTCGCGTACTAGCGTCAGCAGTTCAATGTTGGACGCGGCCACGATGCGGACGTCGACTTTGAGCTGCTCCGTGCCGCCGAGCCGCATGAATTCGCGTTCTTGAATTACGCGCAACAGCTTGGCTTGCGTTTCCGGACCAATGGTGGCGATTTCATCGAAAAAAATCGTGCCCTGGTCGGCCACTTCGAACAGACCTTTTTTGGAAGCCACCGCGCTGGTAAACGCGCCCTTTACGTGGCCAAAAAGTTGCGACTCCAGCAAATCCACGGGAATCGATCCGGTGTTCACCGGCACAAAAGCCTTATCCGCACGCGGTGAAGCCGAGTGAATCGCCTTCGCGATCAGCTCTTTACCCGTGCCGCTTTCCCCGCTGATCAGCACCGTGGAGCGCGAGGCCGCCACTTGCGTAACCAGGTTCAAGAGCTTCTGCATGTTGTCGCTCTTGCCGATGATGTTGGGGAAATTGAAACGCTGCTTTAGCGCGCGCTTTAGTTGGACGTTTTCATCGCGCAGCCGCCGCGATTCCACCGCTTGCGCCACTTGCGCCAGCAACTCGTCGTTAGACCACGGCTTGGTGATGAAATCCAGAGCGCCGCCCTTGAACGCCGCGCGCGCCATATCAATGGAGCCGTACGCGGTGATCAGCACCACGGAAAGGTGCGGATCGCGCTTGCGAATTTCTCGCAGCAAATCCAATCCGTTTCCGTCCGGCAGGCTGACGTCCAGCAACAAAAGATCGAACGGATGCTCTCCCAACTTTACCAGGCCGGATTCGCCGGTTTCGGCGCTAGAGACGCCGTAACCTTCGCTGCTGAGCAGTAGCTCCAGACCTTCGCGTATTTCTGATTCGTCGTCGACAACTAGGATGGAGCCCTTAGACATGAACCGGTTTCCTGACTGCCGGGAACTCTACGTGGAACGAAGTCCCTTTGCCGGGCGTCGATCGCACATCGATTTTGCCCGCATGTTCTTTGATGATTCCGTAGGTGACAGAGAGGCCCAGACCCGTGCCGCGCCCCACGGCTTTGGTGGTAAAGAAGGGGTCGAAGATGCGGTGGATGTGCTCGCGCGGAATTCCCGCGCCGGTATCCACAATTTCCACTTCCACGCTGCCGTTGTGCGCGCCCGTTCGAATTTCCAGCATGCCGCCCGAGGGCATGGCGTCTCGCGCGTTCAAAAATAAATTTAAGAACACTTGCTGCAGTTTGTTGGCGGAGCCGCGCACTGCCGGCAACCCTTCGCCGAATTGCCGGACCACCTGTATCTGCGACGTCTTCAGCGGATGCGCCACCAGCGATAGCGTCTCTTCCACCACGCGATTCACGTCAATATCGACGGCTTGCGCCGCGCCAGTACGAGAAAAATTCAGCAGATTATTTACAATTTCGCTGGCACGGAAGGTCTGCTTCACAATTTTTTCGATCAACACCTGCTTCGGATCGTTATCCGGCAGCTGCTTGGCCAGCATCTGGATGTAATTCGAAATCACCGCCAGCGGAGTATTCACTTCATGCGCCACGCCCGCCGCCAGCAATCCCAGTGACGTCAGCTTCTCCGTCTGCGTCATCTGCTCTTCCATGTGCTCGCGTTGCGTCACATCATCGAACAGCAGCAAGCGGCCGATGCGTTCCCCGGATTTGCTGACCAGCGGTGTGATCGAAACGTTCACGGTAAGCGTCAGGCCCTGATGCTGCAGTCGTTGTTTATAGATTCCGGAGACCTGCTCTTCGTCACCTCGCGATGCGATTTCCGATGCGAGTTCGTCGGGCAGCACGGCGTTCAGCGATTGCCCCACGGCGTTCTGCCGCGTTACGCCAAAAAGCTGCTCCATGCGCGTGTTCCACGATTCCACCACGCCCAGTAAATCTACCGCCAGCACGCCCACGTTCAGGGATTCCACAATGTTTTCGCTGAAGTCTTTCAAACGCACGATCTCGCTGGCTTTCTGTTCCAGCGAGGTGTACAGCTGCGCGTTGTCCAGCGCCACGGCCACATAACCCGCAATCGTCTCCACCAGCTCCACGTCGTCGCTGGAGAGGAAATCGCCGTCCACCGTTTTGCCCAAGCCCAAGACCGCTACGGTGTGTTCGCGGATGCGGCAGGGCACGTAATAATTCAGGTCTAATTGTTCGAGGGTGCGGCGGACGCTGTCCGTCACGTCTCTCGCCCCACGGGGCGACTCAAAAAAGAGTGCCCCGCGGGCGAACTCGGGCCGGGCCGGCTCGAGGAAGCTAAGATCCTGCGGTTCGGATAAACGCACGCCCATGGAGCGCGCCATGCGCATATGCCCGGGTTTTGCGGAGTCGTCCACAAAAATCGCCAGGCGATCCACCAGCAGCGTCTGCGAAATGCGGTCCATCACCGAGCCTAGCATCGGGTCAAAACGCACTTCATGCGTCAGCGTGCGGCCAAATTCGATCAGCGTGCGGCGATAATCCAGCCGGTCACGATAGAAAAAGCGATCCAGCCGCATCTGAATCCATTCGCGGAAGGGTTGAAACAAAAACGCGGCGATAACGATGGCGAACATTCCAGCAATCGGCCCGGAAGTTTGCGCGTGAAAAATCTCGGCAATCAGCGCCACCACCGCGAAGTACACCACCGCAACGCCGGCAGTCGCCGCCGTATACGCCAAGCCGCGCTTGAAAATAATGTCTACGTCCATCAAGCGGTAGCGAATGATGGCGTAGGCGAAGCACAGCGGCACCAGCACCAGACTCAGCGTGGAAAACTGCATCCACGGCCGCGGCGCGACATCCAGAATAAAAGGCAGAATGTAGAAGAAGGTGAACGGCAGGCTGCCGATCAGCGTTCCGCCCGTCAGCCATTTCAATTGGGCGCGCAACACTCCAGACGGCGCTTCGCGGAAGCTCTTGTAGAAAACCGCTCCAGCCGCCAGAAAACAGATCGCCAGAAATGCCAGATCCCACTTTTCCAGCAAGACGCGCGAACCCAGCCAGGGCACAAAGCCCATCATATTTTCCGCAGCGCTGACATGCACCGCCAGCAACACCAGCGGCAAGCCATACACCAGCGTCAACTTCAGAAACGATCGCGCGGCACTTTCCGAGCGTTCCGGGAACACCAGCGCGAAATGCAGCAGCAGCGCCGGCGCCAGCAGATGCGCCACGATATTGGCCCAGTAGATTTCCCAGTCGAAAACGTCCAGCTTGCCGCTGTAGTGGAAGGAATACAGCACGAACGAGAGCAAACAGAATACGTAGAAATGCACTGCGCGCGGCGCGTTCCAGCGCTTCACAAAAATAAATATGCCGATGAACAGATAGATCAGCCCGACGGCACGCGTGTAATTTTCCGTGGAAAAGGGCTTCGGCGCCGGCGCAGTGACCAGCGGAGTTTCAAACTGCTCGCCATTGCGCGAAAGCTTGTAGCGTACTTGCGTCCAGATCCCTGCGCGCCACAGCCGCTGGGTCACCTGCACCGCGCGCGACATGGTCACATCATTGAACGCCACCAATTGGTCGCCCGCGCGAATACCCGCGCTCGCGCCAGGGGAGTTCGCTGCCACCTTCCAGGCCTGGATGCCGTGGTCGGTGTCGATCCACGCCACGCCGTCATCGGGCGAATCGAACAGCCTTCTTTGCTCGAAATTCAGCAAGGCAAACGTGAACGCGGCCACAGTGGCTATGGCCAGGACAACCGCTCCGAGACTCGCGCGCAGGTTCTGCTTCATGACCGGCGAAACTGACACCCCATCAGCAAAGTAAGGAGCAAATCAATGTCCATTGCAACGTATCTTCTCTAAACTGTAAGACACTGATAAAAAGATGCTTACACGAGTACTGCCACCGTACACACAACAGTATCCGCTTTCTAATAGGGTGCCTACAGGTTTCTAAAGGTCTGTTCAGCGGTTAAAACTGAACGCTCAGACCGCCCCGGAATGCCCGGAACGAAGGTAGCAGTGAAACTTGTCCATCCCGGCTACCTACAGGGACGTAACCTTGCGCGAAAAGGTTGTCACATTCCGCCACCGCTTCCCAGCGCCCGAACCCAATGCGCGGCAGTGGCTGACGAATCCCAAAATGGAAAAAGGGATCCAGATCGTACAGAGATTCCCCGTAAAGATCGACATGCGAAACGGTCGGCCCGCTTACCCACTTGTAGCCCGTTTCCACTTGCGTGCGCGTGTGCGGCACCTTGGCGGTAATCGAGGCGCCCGCGGAGTGCCGCGCCACCGTGCGTAACACATCACGCAGAAAATCGTCCGTATCGGAAGAAGGGATCAGCGCGCCGCCGTAGGAATACATCGTGGTCAGCTGCACGTTGTCGCTGAGTTTTTCCACCAGCGCGACGCGACCGCCCCAACTGCTGGACGAACCGCCATCGTACGCAAAGCCGTTTCCGTAGTAATCCTGCAGGTAATCCGACGCCGGTAAATCCGCGCCGCGGCCATACACCGCTACGTGGCTCAGATCATCATGAAAGGCGGCGATTTGCAGTTTTCCGCGGGTACCAACTTTATGCTCCGCGGCAATCTCTTCATGCCATCCGCTTTGCAGTACGGGCTTGCCATTGCGCCACAAGAGCGCCGGGAAAGCATCCAGTTCGCCGAGCGCAGCGGCCAGCATCGTTCCTTCGCGGCTTTCGGGCGTTGTTTCTGTGTAACCCGGTATCGCACCTTGCGTAACACTTTCAGAAATGAAGGAATCGCCAAAGGCTGCGGCATCCAGCGTATTCGGTCCTACCGGCATAGACGCGAAGATGAACGCCGTCTGCCAGCCGCCACCAACCCGCACATCCAATTCCGCCCGAGGCCGAATCGACGAAGCTGCGCTGCCCAAACCTACGAGCACGTATTCGCCGCCATACTTCACAATCGCGCGATCGCCCAAAGCTAACTTTCCGCCCTGATCGATGCGCACACCGCGGAAGGTCGGGCCGTCCGCCGAACTCTTCGATTCCCGCAATACGATCGCCGAATACGGGCCGGTGCCCAATTTACCGGAGGGCAGCCACACCGTAGCTATGCCGCCGCCGGGCGCATCCTGGTCATAGCTGACTTGGCTGGCAAAAATCATGTGCCCCAAGCCGCCCAAATCCTGATCGTAAGCAAACGCAGTGGATGGCGCCGGCGCCAGATTCGAGGGCGACGCTAGACGCCGCGCGCCGTCCGTAAACTCCAGGCGCATACGCAAAGGGCGCGGAATGCTGTTATCCAGCTGAACATCCGTAACGGTGACGGCATTGGAATCCGTCCACTCCAGCACCGGACGTAGCGACGGCGCCGAGCGCAGCACCCACTTCCAGTCATCCGGCTCCGCGTTGCTGTTGGCCGGCTGCCGGCGCAGGCGATCGAGCGAAGCGAACATGGACTCCATCTCGACGCGCACCACGGTCGTCAAATTGGAAGTGATCTGTATGTGCTTTTCGATGGTAGGAAGAAATCCGGCGAGCGTAACTCGTATCGTATAGAGTCCCGCGGGAAGTTGGTCACCGCGGAATACTCCTTGCGTGTTGGTCAACAGTTCTTGCGTCAACAACAACCCAGCCGCTTCGGGCAGCACTTCCACGCTGGCGCCCATCTGCGGCGTACCACTGGCATCGCGCACAACTCCAGAGAGCCGCCCGACGGCAAGCTTGTTCTGGGCAATCGCACCGGCCGGCAGCATCGCCGAACTGGCTGCGATTAGGAACAGGGCCCCGAGGATCCGGAGTTGTCCTTGTTTCACGTGCTGTTACCTCCCCGGCTTTACGTTTGCCGCTGTTTTGGTTTCGAGCGGCGCCTTCACCGAGAATTCCGCAATGCGCGTAATACTCTGCTTGGAGAGCGAGTCCGTGGCGTCAATTTGCAGCGTGTATTTGCCAGGCGTCAGCGTGGCCAACGGCAGCAAACGCTCGATAGTTACTTGATCGCCGGTCTGCTTCATCTCTTCCGATGTTTCCTTGAATTGCATGATCTGCTGATCGCCCTTCTTCACCGTGTAGGCGAAGGTGGCGGCGGACTTATGCGTCTTGTCATCGCCCTTCAGGTTGTACACCTGCATATAGATGCCGAGCTTATCGGCGGTCGTGAAGTCGCCTTCCATGCGCGGACGAACTTTGGATGAGCCGATCACGAATTGCCCGATGTTAATCTGCTTCGCCGGTACGTGTTCGATCTGGTCCGCCAGAATCAGCGAGCTGGCTTCCAGCTTTTCATCTTCGTAACGCGGCACGGCCAAGCGCGTGTTGATCACGCCCACGTTGCCGCTCTGCACGTCTTTGATCACCAAATCCAGGCGATACAATCCGGGCCGTAGCGGCACGGATTTTTGATAAATGGACTGCAGCTTGAGTGATTGTTGAAAGAGCGAATCCGGGAAGTCGCGGCTTACCGCTTCTTCGAAGGTTTGCACCACGCGGCCGGTCAGCGTGGAAACGCGGCCAAAGATGTTAATGGTCGCCGAATGCACGCCCTCTTTGGTTTGGAAGGAGAGCGCCGTGTTCGGCACCTGCACGGTAACCGGTACCAGCACGGTGTCGCTGGTCACCTTCAGAAAATCCGTGCGCCAATCGAATTTAAGCTGGTCGCGAACCAAGTGCGAAGTCACCAAAGCCTGCAGGTCCTTGAACTTAACCGCAGGCGGTTGTTGCACCTTCGCAAAGAGTTCCAAGCGGTTGAATTCGTTCATGCTGGACGGTGTGCCGCCCAGGGTAGTCGGCAAGTTTGTGCCGTCGGAACGCGTAAAGCGGTCCGCCTTCGAGGCCAAGCCCATCTGTTCCATCAAACTCAAACCCGCGCCGGGGACGTGCAGCAACGCGTCCTTTTCCGAGGGGTCCATGGTCATGTGAAATTCGCCGGAACCAGAGGGATCGACGAATTCCAGAATCACGTTTTCTCCGATGCCTTCCAGGTACCGCCAGCGCCAAGTTTCCCATGGGTACGTGCTGGTGGTGCCGCCGCCCTCTTCCGTCGGACGGTCGTACGTGCCGCCCGTCGGGTGCGACTCGATTTCGTCCGGTGGGCCCCAAATGATGTACATCCGGCCGCGGTCAGTCTTCCATCCCGGAATGCCCGAGGCGTAATGCTCGTTGGCATACGCGATACGGCGATAGTGCTCTTCCTTGAAATCGTTGTCCGGCAAATCTGGATTGCTGCTGCGGCGTAGCCAGAACTGCTCGATAAACTGTTCGCGCTCTTCGTTGGTGGCCAATTGCCCGAAAGCATTCCGCTCGTCTGGCGAAATGATGTAAACCACGTCTTCGTTGAGCCACTGCTTGTACGGGGTGTCCAGTTCCTTCAGCGTGCGCTTGATCTTTTTCTTCTGATCTTTATCCAGGTTCTGGTGCTGAATCGCCGTTTGCGGATCTTTTTCCGGCGCCACTTGCGGCGCCTGCGCAAACAGTTGGGGCACAGCCATAGTTACGGAAAAAAGGGATGCGAAAAGGGAACGAGAGACCCGCGACATAAAGACACCTCAAATTATGGACGTTGCAGTTTAACCCCGGAAAAGTTCCTCGTCAATCGAGGAATGTCCTGCATTATCTGACACTTGCCCCAGACTTCGGTTCGGATTCAAGGGTTTGAAAATTGGTTGCCTCGTATTTGCTCAACCTGTGATGGGCCTGTACGGATGGGCCTGTACTTCTTGTAACTCGGACAGCGCCAGGAAGACCTCGTCCTGTACCAAGACTGTCCATCTTGTAAGTTGCCTCCTGCGTAATACCTGGTTAGACTTTTATCGAGCGCAAGCCCATGTTCGGGCGAGGTTCCATGGCGCACGCTTGCTGATTACCTTGAAGGCGGGACCGAGCCGCTTTGCGGCCACCTGTAGCGCGGCTAGCCCTGAGCCTTGCGAAGGGTCGACTGCCGTTTGAGTCCTGCTTGTCCCCGAGGGGCGGCCTTTGCTGCCCCACCAGAAGCTACGTCGCCCGAGAAGATTTTCGGCCAAGCGTTATCTACCGCAAATATTACGGAGGCCGTTACTACGACGACAACTCTGAGGCCCCGTAAACCCAATAAAATGAACACTTACAAAACTCTATCAAAACAAGCCAGTTAAACTTCTTTAGAATGAACACTTACAAAAAACACGGAGGGGGATACGAGCTAAAATTTGAAGGAAAAACGGAAGGAACTCCCTACTGCACCCGGTGGGTTTGCTTCTCGGATCCAATCAGCAAATCAAATATCGCCAAAACGTGCCGGCGGTACTCGACCATGCGGGTAAACACATCGCGTAGTTCCGGCTCGCGCTCTGCTTCGCGATGCCACTTCAGGAGGACAGCTGGCGGCACCTGAATGTCTTGCCGCAGACGGTCCGCTGAATGCCCGCGCAGAAACAGCCCGTAGAAAAACGCCGCTTCCCTCTGCGGAAACTCGAAGTCGGTGAGGACCTCGGCGGGAACGAATTGGGCGATCGTGGTGGCCATGAGCGAATCCGCAGTTTACCGAAAAATGTTGCCGCGTCAAGTAGGACCGATGGTTGCTTGCCGCGTTCCGGATAACTCCTTCCGATGCTTCAGCCCTGCCCTCCGATGCGAGCTGCAGGCACGAATGTCGCGAAGAATTCCCCGCGAAAACCACATACAACGCTGCACTTGCTATGCGGTTCTAATCGCCTTAGGATGCTGATAGACATGGCAAAGTTACCCAAACCGGCTGGCGGCTCCCTGGTTGGCCGCAGCGTTACTGCCTTTATGCGCTTCGGTATTCTGCGCGGCTTGAGCTCCGTGGAAGTGAAGCCGGATGATTTCCGCAGGCATCTGGCGGACAGGCATGGCTTGTGGGTTCCGGACTTCTCGCGCATGCGCGACGTGCCAATCGAGCGCCTGGACGCCATCGCCATGTCGCTGATTCGCGACGCGGAACGCATGGCGCTGGCGCAAGGCGCGGGGTTTGGCCTGGGTGGCGCGATCACGCTGCTGCCGGATACCAGTTTTCTCACCTTGATTACCCTTCGGCTGATTCAGCGGCTGTCGTTGCTTTATGGATTTGACAGCACCGCGCGCGGCGAGCGCATCGAGATGTGGAAAGCCGCCGCTGCGGCTGCTGGGATCGATTTGGGCAAAGATTTTGCCGAGAAGCAAATCCTTGAGAAACTGATTCCCCGCATCGCGCAACGCCTGGCGATACGCATCGGTGTGGAGTCCGCGGAAAAATGGGCTGCGCGATTGATTCCGCTGGCCAGTTCGGCGGTCGGCGGCGCGATGAATTTTACGTTCGTGCGCGGCTGGGGACGTCGTGTACAGCGGCATCTACGCGCTCGCCACATGGAGGCGCGTCCGTTTGGTTCGGTCGGCGGCGGTTCGGTGAGCGGCACTTCAGCGGGCGGAAGTTCGGTAAGCGGAAGTTCGGCTGGGACGATTTCCGTCATCAATGATGCGGGTGTGGCGCCGGGTCCTCGCGTGGTTCGCCCCATTCTTGTTTCGTAAAGTTCTGTCGCCACCATGAGTCGCAGCTTTGTATTTTTCAGCGGTGCAAAATTTGTTCGGAGAGTACATCACGCTCGTTCGGTAGGGTTCGGGAGAGCATCATGCAAGTGAAACAAAAAATGGTCGCAGCTTTTTTGTTGGTGGGCTTGGTGATCGTAATGATCGCACTGCCGCAACACGCCGCGATGCGCAGCGCCGCGAACTCCGCAAAGCCAGAGCGCGCCCGGTATGGACATGTCTCTGCCGACCAGCACCGAGCCACTTCCGAAATTTCATGCGGAGGCGCCGCACGGCGTCTTGCCAGACACGCTGGATCCCACGCAATTTAGCGCCATCGTGGTGCAGAACGCCTACACCGTGGCCGCCAAAATCAAAAAATTGTTGTACCAGCAGCCTTGCTACTGCCACTGCGATCAGAGCCAGGGACACAACAGCTTGCTGGATTGTTTTGCCGGCAAGCATGGCTCCGGATGCAACGTCTGCATGGGAGAAGATTTCTACACCTACGAGCAGTCTCACCAAAATAAAACCGCCGCGCAAATTCGCGCGGGAATTATTCGCGGCGACTGGAAAAGCGTGGACTTGAACAAGTACACCTTGCCACTGGCCACCACCAAGTGAGCCGCTGTTGAGCGGGTTCTCCCTCCTGCAACTTCGTCTGTACTCGCGATTTTTAGAAATTTCTCTGGCGCTCTCCGGGCTGCTGGGTCTGTCTGCGACTGAACAAGCTTTGGGACAAGCCGCTCCACCGGTTGCTGTGGCAGCCACTGCGTCCGCACCTGAACCAGCTAAATGGAAATACTTCCGCATCGGGAACGCGGCGGACAGTACCGCCAAGCCGCAAGCAGGCTTTGCTTTAATGGGTGGTGGAGCGAAACAGGAGCCAGCATTTCGGTTTCTGTGCGAGCGCACCAACGGCGGCGATCTGCTAATTTTGCGCGCCAACACCGACGATGCGGACGCCAAGGAAGAAAACGAAGACATCAAGAAATTGTGCCCGCTGAATTCCGTGGCCACCATTGTGTTCGCCGGACGCGAAGATTCCGACGATCCGAAAATAGTGGAGTTGATCGATCACGCGGAAACAATTTTTTTCGCGGGTGGAGATCAGAGCAACTACATGCGTTTTTGGCAAGACACTCCGGTGCAAGATGCGCTCAACCGGCACATCGCCGCCGGGAAACCGATGGGCGGCTCCAGCGCGGGCTTGGCGATTCTTGGACAGTTTTCGTTTTCGTCGATGATCGACACGATTCATTCACCGGACGCTTTGAGCAATCCCTACGGAAACAAAGTAACGCTGGCGCGCGATTTTCTGCGTAATCCGCTGCTGGCCGGAATTATCACCGATACGCATTTTGCAAAGCGGGATCGCATGGGCCGACTGGTGGTATTCATGTCGCGCATTTTGCAAGACGACTGGGCCAAAAGTGTTCGCGCGATCGCCGTGGAAGAAAACGCCGCAGTGCTCGTGGAACCGGACGGGACGGCCAAAGTGGTGGGAAATGGTCCGGCGTATTTTATGGAGTTGAAGCAGACCCCGGAAGTTTGCCGCTACCAGGCGCCGCTGCGCGCTTCAGGAATCTTGGTACATAAAACTCCAGCCGGAGGCACATTCAACGTAAACAACTGGAAGGGTGACGGCGGAGACGACTACCAACTCGTCGCCGCAGACGGCAAACTCAGCGCAACCGGCTCATCGCACGGTATTTACTAAACGCAGTTCTCCGCCCCGTTTGATACAGAAGCAAACCTAACGTCACGGCAGGATATTTGGAAGCTCTTGGCGAAATTGCTAGAAGTGCAAAACTTTGCTAGAAGTGCAGAACTACGCCGCCGACCAGGTTGAAATTGTTCTGCGAACCGTTGAAAAACTGGGTGTGCAGCCAGTCGCCCTGCAGGCGAAAAGAAAGCCGCGGATTAAGGCGATAGTCTGCTCCGCCGCCAGCCTGTACAGCAAAAGAGTTTCGCCCAGACTCCTCGGTCTGCGGCTGCTCGTGCGAAAGCCCAACCAAAACGTGGGCCCACGGTTCCCAGCGGCGTTGGCGCCAGGCGATTCTCACGCCACCGGTGAAATTCACGAGTTTGACGTGTTCGTGATCGAAAATTTCCGGAGCATAGCCGGTGAGCACGTTGCCTTCAACGCCTAACCAATTATTCAAGTAATAGGAGAGCGACGTGTTTACGCCGACGGCGCTGGCATTGAATACCTTGGAACGGAAACGCACCCAGCTGGCGCCGATGCCGAGTTGCCAGCGGTAATCGTCGCGGCCGCCATACAGAAACTTGGGATCGGGAGCAGGCGCGGCGGGATCGGCGCCGGGAAGTGCTGCGGATGGAATGGGGGCGGGGTTCGCAAAGGTGTTGTTAACGGAGACGGCGGACAGCGCCGTGGAAGTCTCGTTCGAAGGGGAGACCGTAGCCTCCAGCAAATCCCCAGCATCGCGCAGCGAGGGCGCGGTAGTGAAGCGCGGTGAGGAAACGCTCGAATCGGTGGTAACGGCGAATGGCTGCAGCCCCGCACCGGGGCCGGACACTTCCTGCGCGTGCAATACGGACACGCTGCCCAGAACCAGAACGGCTCCTGCCCATAATCGTTTCATCATCATCCCCTCGGCGACCCAGCGACGTCGACGGCATCAGCTACATTGGTACGTTAAGCAAGACACAGGCCATTTGTCTACGTTCTTTAATGGGAAACGCGCGTAAAGTAAAGGAGCACCCACCCCAAACCAGCTACCAGTACGAACCGGTCGGCGTCAGCCGAATTGCTCCGCTGGCCGGCCAATTCCGAGGCACCCCTGCTGACGGAAAGGTACCACGAAGCGCCGCGATTATCTGCCGTGACCGTTTATCTGCCGTGACGGAGATAATCGTCGGTCTTGTTCAGCCAATCCTGTCGCGGGGGATTGAACACGTCCAAGTCCACCGTATCTTCAAGCGCCCAGGCTTCGTGCGGCATGTTTGGTGGTATGCAGAGCACTTCGCCAGCTTTGACGACGATCTCTTTGCCGTCGATGGCGAACTTGAGCGCGCCTTCGAGGATATAAGTCATCTGCTCGTTGACGTGGTGGTGGAGCGGGACGTGGCCGCCCTTTTTGAGCAGGACGCGCGCCAGCATGATCTGGTCGCCGACCACCATTTCACGCTCGATCTTAGGGTTGAGCGATTCGCGCAGCACATCTGTCCAAGCAACATATTTCAGTTCTTTATTCTGCACGGCGCTGATTTTGCCTTCGGATTTCAATTCGGGTGTGCCGCTCATTTTTTACCTCCGTAAAGCTTTGCCGCATTGTCGTGCAGATACATGTGCGCCAGTTCAAGGGCGCGATCTTCGCTGAAAGCGCCTTCGGAAACCAGTTCGGCGAGGGCTGCCGCCAGCGAAGTGCGCGTGGTGTAGGTGGCCAGCCAGAAACTCTCCTCCGCGCCAAGAGCATCGCTAAAGGGGAAGGCGTCGGAGCCAAACATCATTTTGTCCGGGAAGAGCGTAATCAATTCTTTCAAGACATCTTTGAATTGCGAAGGGTATAAGACTTCAGATTGAAATGAAGTATCCAGGTAAACGTTTTTCACGGCGGTGAGCAACGCGGCTTCTTTGTAATACGGCCAGCCGCCGTGTAGCAGAACGAAGGTTACGTTCTTGTAGCGAGGATCCCGCAGGACGTTTTCCAGATTCAAAACGTTGCCTTGTTTGAGGCTGAAATAATCTCCGATGCCGACGGCGCTGTGAAAATGGACAGGCAGATTCAGTTTGCCGGCCTGATCGATGAGCACGCGGAAAATATAGTCCTGGAATACGCGATACTCGTCGGCCGTGGGAACTCCGCCGGAGTGATATTTCGCATAGATGGCCGCGGCGGTTTCACGGGGCGGCTCAGTGAAATACAAGGAACGGAAATAGGCGGCTTCAAATTTGATGGCCACGCCGCCGCGCTGTTTTTGGTTGTCGGCCATGGTGCGGCGTACGAAATCTTCATAGCCGGCGAGGTCGGCGGGTAGACCCTCTACGTTTTCGAATTTCTTGTAACGGCCCAGCATCTTTTCCTGCAGGGGAATGTACACGCCCATGTCCGGATTGCTGGAAGCCTGCGCGGAGTTATCGAACGGAAAGAAAAAAGAGTCTACGAAAAAGACCCAGTGGAAGCGCTTGGTGTCGAGGTAGGCGGGCATGAGCGCGCGATTGGCGAGGCAGGTCTCGATATTCAGCTTGTCCATGATGCCGTTGAAGTATTGTTTGTCGCCGCTCGCTTCGGCGGCTTTGCTTTTGTCGGCGAGCCACTTGGCGTGTTCGGGCTTGAAGTCGAAATACGGATAATTAAAGAGCTGTTTGGCGGCGACTACGAATTCCGGATTGTCGTCGCGGACGCGATATAGGCTGCTTTCGTCTGGGGGTGCGGCCATGGCATCGACGTCGGTGTCGTCGCCGAAACCGGGATGGGCGTGGTTGTCGTAGAGGGGGATCTTTTCGATTTCGGGTAGGAGGCGATCGTAGGTATTTTGTAGGCCGGAGCCGGGGAAGGGGCGGGATTGTGCGGAAGCGGAACCGGAATACAGGAAACAGATGGTCAGGACGGTGGCGGCAAGGCTGACGATCGATTTTCTCGAATTTTTCATGTTGATACGTTTGGCCTCATTTTGCGTCATGGTGACAGGTGACGCCCTGAAGGGCGTCGCTACAGAACTGAAAAATTACGAAACTGGGCGTGCCAATTCATCGCGACTTTGGCGATGCGCTGCAGAGCTTCTTCGAGCAAGTGCGGAGCGCTGACCAAGGAGAAGCGCAGATAGTTTTTGCCCTCCGCGCCAAACGCGGCGCCAGCAATGCCCGCCACGCCACCCTCTTCGAGCAATAGACGCGCGACTTCGTCTGCGGGTAGACCGGTGTCCGCAATGTTGACCCAGGCGTAGAAGGCGCCTTCGGGCGATTGGCAACGGAAGCCGGGGACGCGATTGAGGCCCTGGACAAAAATGTCGCGACGCTTGCGGTACTCCTGAACCATGGCGTCGACGACATGCGTCGAATCGCGAAGCGCTTCGATGGCCGCAAGTTGCGTAAATTCCGCGGCGCAGGTGAAGGTATTGAGCACCAGCATGTCCATAGCGTCGATGACGGGCTTAGCGGCGACCGCGTAGCCGAGGCGCCAGCCAGTCATGGCGAAACTTTTCGAAAAACCGTCGATGATTACGGTGCGCTCGGCCATACCGGGCAAGTTCCAGATGGATTGGTATTCGCCGCCAAACAAAATGCGGGCGTAAATTTCGTCCGAGAGGATCCAGAGGTCGTGCTCGACGGCGAGCGCGGCAATTTTTTCCAGCGCTTCTTTATGGAAGACCGTGCCGGTGGGATTGTTTGGCGAATTGAAAATCAACATGCGCGTCTTGCTGGTGATTTTTGCGGAAATTTCGGCGAGGTCGGGCTGAAATTTATTGGCTTCGCGCAAGGCGAACGGCACGGCTTTGGCGCCGAGGCCGCGCGTGAAAGACGGATAGATGGGAAAGCCGGGATCTGGGTAGAGGACTTCGTCGCCGGGTTCGATGAGGGCCATCATGGCGAGAGAGAGGGCCATTTTGCAGCCAGGGGCGACCAACACCTGCTCCGAGGTGATTTGCAGGCGGCGGGTGCGCTGCAGGTATTCGGCGATAGCTTCGCGGAGCACGGGGACGCCGCGGGTGGAACAGTAGCGATCGTGGCCGTCACTTACGGCTTGCTGGACGGCTTTAATTACTGGGGGCGCGGGGTGGAAATCCGGCTCGCCGAGTTCGAGGTGGATGATGGATTTGCCGGTGCGTTCGAGTTCTTTGGCGCGGACATAGACGGCTAATGCTCCTTCGCCGGTGAGTTGGGAGACGCGGGAGGCGATTTTTCGGGATGGTCTGGTGGCGGTCATGGGAGTTGGCCTGTGGGGAATATTAGCATTGGCGGGTGGGTTTCGATGGAGGGGGACGGTTTTTTTTAACACAGAGGACGCAGAGCGCCACAGAGAAGAGGAGGAGACACCGGAGATCACGGTGAACTGAAAAACCTCCCGCTAGCGATCGGCGGATTTGGCGGCGGGTAGTGAGGTGGTGGGGATTTGGAGGCCGTCGATGAAGCGGGGGAACATTTCGAAGGCGGCGGCGGTGAGGAAGAGTTCGATGATTTCTTTTTCGGTGAAGTGTTGTTGCAATTCGGCGTAGGCGGCGTCTGGGACGTTGCGGCCGCCCTGGTGCAGGCGATCGGCGAGGCGGAAGCCCTGTTTTTCCTTTTCGGTGTAGGGACCGGCTTCGAAATCTTTTACGGCGGCGATTTTTTCTTCGCTGGCGCCTTTCATTTTTGCGGAGGCGGAGTGGGCGCGAATGGCGTATTCGGATTGATTGAGGATGGAGATGCGCACGGCGATCAGTTCTTTGTACCAGCCGGTGAGGGCAGCGTCGCTTAGAAGAGGCTTGAGGAAACCGGCTACGCCTGCGGCGATGGCGGGATTGTGGGAGAGGACTTTGAACATGTTGGGGACTACGCCGCGTTGGGCGAGGAGGGCGTCGTAGATTTGGGCGGCTTCGGGGGTTACGGATTCGCGTTCGAGTAGGGTTACGCGGGCGGGATTGGCTGACATGGGCGGCCTCTGGGAATTACTTTAGCAAATTTCTGGGATTCAAGAATTTGTGCGGATGGCGAGGTTGACGCTGCACAGGCAGGAATGCCTGTGCTACCAACCCTGTGGGGCGAGCGGGCGGGCGCGGACGGGCACGGCATGCCGTGCCCCTACAAGACCATTGTGGGTGGAAAAAAAATGCGCGGGGCTTATGTGCTGCGGCCCCGCGCGGCGGTTCGATTTAGGTGATGTGATGCCTGAGTTTTGCGCTAGAAGGAATAGCGCAGGGAGAATTGGATCAGGCGCGGCTGGCCGATGGTGGTGTTGATGCGGCCAAACGGGCTGGCGGTGCTCAAGCCGTTGGTCGAGCAACCCGGCGTTCCGGGCGAAGTGCAAGTGATGATGGATTCCACGTCCGTGACCTGCGGGTTGCCGAAATTTGCATGATTCCAGATGTTGAAGAAATCCGCAGTGAAGCGTAGATTCTGGCGCTCCGTGATGCGGAAATTCTTGATGGCGGAAAAATCCCAGTTTTGCTGGAAAGGACCGCGGTAGGCGTTGCGCTGCAAATCGCCGAAACCGGTGGTGCAGAAGTTGGAATCGGAGGCGCATTGCGTAGGATATAGAAGGGGTGCGGAGACAAATGCCGCCGGGTTCAGGTAACCGTTGTTGATGCGGTTCGAGAGGCTACCGCCCGCGTATCCGGAAGCGATGGTCGACCCGTCCGCAAGGCTGGCGCCCAGTAGCGGGGTGCTGCCTGCGCCCAAGAATGCAGTTCCGGCTGCAGAGTCCAAGATGGAAAACGGCAGTCCCGACTGGAAGGTGGTAATGCCACTCACTTCCCATCCGCCTAGAACCTTGTGCTCGAGACCAACGGAGTCGTGGAAGAAGGGCAGCTCGTAGACGTAGCTGATGACCAGGCGGTGGGTGCGGTCAAAGTCCGAAAGGCCCCTGGAAGCATCCACGCTGACTTGACTGTTGTACGCGGTATTAAACGCAGTATTCCCCGTTGAGGTGGCGTCGATCGCTTTCGACCAAGTGTACGCCGTCTGGAAATAGCCGCGGGCCCAGCGGCGCGACAGCGTGGCTTGCAAGCTGTTGTAACGCGACCAAGCATCGTTGGCGAAGATCTGGTAGCCAGCGTAGCCGTTGAGACCCGGCGTCGGAGTGCGGGCCGCCCCATTGGCGACGGTATTGAACGTAATCGATTGCGGGCCGTTGTCGGCGGTATTCACGATCACCGGGTTTGCGGCGCTGGCGTCCAGCGATTGAATGCCGTCGCGGGTGTCACGCAAATGGACACCGTGCGTGCCGACGTAACCGACTTCGAGGACGAATTGTTTCCCGAGCGAGTGTTGCAACGTCAAGTTCCATTGCTGGGTGTTAGGCACCTTGAAGTGCCGTGGATTTTCCAGTGCAAACAAATTGATGGAGCCTACTCCGGTGCAACCGGCCTGATTGGCGTAGTTTCCGCCAAGGTTGGTGTTGTTATTGGTGAAGTTCTGCAAGACCGAAAGGCAAGGCAGGTAGACGGGATCCAAGACACCCGCCGCGGGAAGCGCGTTGGGATTGGTGGCCGGGGTGCCAGCGAAAAAGGAGCTGAGGCTGTCTACGCCGCCCCCACCGAACGCGATGGGAAGAAATGGCGCGTTGAAGCTGAGCTGGTCGACGGCGCCCACGTCCTCACGCGCGTAGTAAATGCCGTAACCGGCGCGGATGGTGGTGGTGTGCTTGCCAAAGAGGTCATAGGCTGCGCCAATGCGTGGGCCAAGGCCGGTGGAGTTCTGGTTGAAAAATGTGGAGCCGTTGGCTATGCCGGTGAGGCCGGGGACGCCGAGGGTCTGCACGCAGCCGGGATAGACGTAAGGACTTTCCGCCTTCAAGGTCAGGCTGGATTCCACGTTGCCGATGTGGCAATCGCCGTCATTCCATGCGCCGAAGATTTCGGTGCGCAAGCCAAGATTAACGGTGAGGTTTTTGGTGGCTTTCCAATCGTCCTGCACGAAGATGGCGTAGTCATTTTGTTTGTACTGGTGGGTGAAGACGCCGCCGCCGCCGAAGCTGAATTGCGGCGCGCCGAGAAGAAAATTCTGGAAATCGGTGGTCGCAACGGGATCGATGGGGCCACCTGTGCCAGTATTTGTGAAAAATAACTGGCCATTGAAAACCTGCGGGAATTGCTTGTCCAGATTAATGTAATCAAGTTCACCACCGAACCGGATGACGTGGGAGCCGTGAACCCAAGAAACCGTATCCAGAAAGGTGTAATTGTTTTGAGTTTGATGCTGGTCCGCTTGCGGCGTGGGGCCGAACTGGAAGCCTGAACTTTCCAATGTGAACTTGTAAATGCCCTGGGTGAGATTGTTTGTGGGCCGATCGATTCCGACGGCGTCGGCGGTGATGGGATCGACGTTGATCGCGCTGTTATCGATGTGGTTGAAGCCAAAGCGAAATTCATTTACGAGCGTGGGAGAGAACAAGTGCGTTTCCGTAAAGATCGCGAGGCGATCCTTTAACGGAAGGGTAAAGGGAAAGTTCAAGTCCGAAGCGGCGATGGAGCCGCCGAGAGAAGCCTGAAGGCCGCCCGCACCAAATGGTTCGTCGGTCTGGGAGTTGGAGTAGAAGACGCGTACGCCGACTTTATCGACGCCACTGTTAATTTCCTTGTCCCAATTGGCGGTGAACTGATCGTCGTTATAAATTCCGGCTTTGCTGGTGGCGAAAGGCACAGTGCTGCAAGGCGTGGTCCCTGCCGGTTCCGTGGGAGCGGGAAACAAGAAGCCGTTTGCAGCTCCGCCGAATTGATTGCTCTGAGCCTGCAGCAAGGCGAGCGCGACGGGATCCACGCTGGGAATTGCGCAATCCGCCTCGATGCCGGCTGCGGTACGGTCAGCCGCTGGGATGAACGGGATGAACGTGGAGATGATGGTTCCCGAAGAATCGCCGCTCTTTTGGCGGGTTCCCTGATAGTTGATGAAGAAATAGCCGAACTTTTCGTTGCCGACAGGCCCGCCGAGGCTGCCGCCAAAAATGTTTTGTTGCAGCGCTGCGCGCGGCTGGCCGGAAGCGTTGAGGAAGAAATCGTTGGCGTCCAGATGATCGTTACGGAAAAATTCGTAGGCGTCACCGTGAAATGTGCGGCTGCCGGATTTCAGCACGGCGTTGATGTTGCCGCCGCCGTTGCGGCCCTGGCTGGCGTCGTAGAGTGAAGTTTGGACCTTGAATTCCTGGATGACGTCCGGATTGGGCAGCGGAGTGTTGGCGAGCTCGGCTACGTTGTAGTCCGTCGCGGAAACACCTTCGATTAAATAGTTGTTGTTGTCTTCGCGCTGGCCGTTGACGTTGATGCGCACGTCGCCGCGGCCGAGCTGCGTCGAATTGTTCAGCGCACTCTGCGCACCCGCCGAGAGGGTCAGCAATTGCTGAAAGTTTTGTGAAGCCAAGGGCAGGGTACGCACCGTGTTAGCCGTAATCGATTGCCCGGTGGTCGCATTGCCCACTTCCACGGTGGTCACTTGGGCGCTAATCTCGAGAGTTTCCGTGACGGCGCCGGGCTTGAGCGGAATGGTGACGCGCGTGGTTTCCGTAACGCGGACTTCCACGGCTTCGGATTTCGCTTCCCCGAATCCGGGCTTGTTGACGACGATTACGTAGTTTCCCGGCGGCAGCAAGGTGACGACGAACGTGCCGTCCGAGCCGCTGGGCAGTTTACGAGTGACTTTGTCGGTGCTGGAGTCAATGATTTGTATTTCGGCGTCGGCGATCGATGCGCCGCTGGAATCCTGCACCACGCCGCTGATCGCGCCCGTGGCACCACCCTGCGCAAAGGCGCGAGAACCACTCAGCATGAGCAATAGAAACACCACGCCTACGATAAACTTATAAGTCCTTTGCATTTTTACCCCTCAGGTCGAGTGACGTATCCCGCCGCCAACTACGTGCATCCACCCCATTTGCCGCTCCGCCTGCGAATGCGCCGAACAGCGGAACCCGGACACTTCAACGTCTTGGCAGCATATCTTCATCTTCGAACGTACCATCCGGATGCCGACTGTCAAGAAAGTTTCCGGACGAAGTTCTCGATGATTACCATGGATTTAAACAATGCAAGAGCCGGGCGACCATGTGCGCCTTGACGGCGTCCAAACAGAGGTAGACGATAGCTGGGCTGCACCCGTAAGCAAGCTGTGCGCAATCGCGCGTAAGGCAAGGGGTCCCTCATGGTCATTCGCAAATTTTTCCGAACAGTTCTGGTGTTTGCGGTTGCTGCCCTAGCTGGATCGCTGCTATTGCCAGCTCCAGCTTCCGCGGACCTGAGCCATGCGCGCATCATTCGCCTGAGCTTTGTGCAAGGCGATGTGCGCGTCTTGCGCGACGTGCACGGCGACGCGCTGACGGATGGCAAAAATTTGTGGGAAGCCGCCGCACTGAACCTGCCAATCCGGCAGGGCTACGTGCTGGCTACGGATCACGGCCGAGCCACGGTGGAGTTTGAAAATGGGGCGCTGGCGTTCCTGAATGAGAATACGGTGATTGAGTTTTACGACTTGTCGCTAGACAACGGGATGCGCTCGACAAAGTTGGTAGTTCGCCAGGGCACAGCGTCCTTTTACGTGACTTCTTCGAGTGGCGACTATTTCAGCGTCACTGGCGGCGACTTCACGGCGGAATCTACCGGGCGCGCCAATTTCCGGCTGGACAATTTTGACGATGGCAGCAGCGTGAACGTGATCGGCGGCCACGTGACGGTGTTGCACAAAGACAAGACTACGGAATTGGGTAAGGGGCAGTCTCTTTCCATGACTGCCACTGACGCCAACGCCGTGAATGTTAGCAACGCGCCAGCCGGCCGACGATTTTGATCGCTGGGTCAGCAAGCACGTGGAATCTTCCGTGGCGGCCACAAATGCCGGATTGCAGTACGCGAATAACTCTTCCTACGTGTCCGGATTCGGCGATCTATACACCTACGGTTCGTGGATTCCGATTAACGGCTATGGGTACGGCTGGCAGCCTTTTGGCGTTGGGTTGGGCTGGTCGCCGTTCGCATATGGCGGGTGGTTTCAGGATTCGGCCTTTGGGCTGGGTTTCTTCGGCAACCAGCCTTGGGGCTGGCTGCCTTATCACTATGGCGGTTGGTTGTTCCAACCGGGAATCGGCTGGCTGTGGACGCCGGGAAATCTCGGCCGCGGCGGTTTCACCGCGTTTCGTCCTTCGACGGTGACATTTGTGCATGCCAAGTCTGGCGTGGTAGGAGCGGTACCAACGCATCCCTTGGACGTGTCGGGTAAGACGCCGATGAACTTGCAGCAGGGAGTTTTCCCGGTGGCGAAGGGGACGATCAGCACGACCACCGTGGCGAGCTCGAATGAACAGTGGAAGGTGGAAAAGAATCCGGGGCGAGAGACGGTTTCCTCTGCTTTGAGTGCGTCGGCGAGGCCGACCCTGGTATCTCGGTCGCTCACGCCGGGTGGCCGTTCCAATTCGGGAATGGCTTTTGACGCAGCGAGTCATCGCTTTGTGAATGCTCGCTCTGTTTCGTCGGTAGCGATGAGTGACCGAGTGCAGCGTTCCGAAACGGGAAAGCCTGCTACTTCAACAGCGGCTTCGACGGTGGCTCGTCGCTCTGAAGCTGCGCCGGCTCGGAGATCGTTCACGCCTGCGCCGTCCGCATCGCAACGCGCGTCGTCGGGTGGGTTCTCTTCTTTTGGGGGAGGGCGCAGCAGCGGCGGTAGCGGCCGAACCACAACATCGACCACTACAACCCGGTCCTCGGCGGGGACTACCTCGAGTGGCGGCCGCGCGCACTGATTAGCGAACCCAAGCAGGTTTGTAAGTAGGTGAGCTCGAGTTTGAAGTGGCGGTTCCGCGGAAATTCCATATTATCCGAACGTAAGATCGCGATGGGTTGATGCTGCGAAAGCGGTGTCAGGCCCTTCGTACTCAGGGTAAACCGCCGCAAAGTGCGGGCATGGCATGCCGTGCGCCTACTTTTTCGCTTATACCTGAGAAACGATTGAGTGACTGCGGTGGGGGATTGATGCCTGCAAAGCGGCGTCAAGCCGCCGCACTCCAAAGGACGACTACAGAGCGCGCGAGGGCTTGCCTTTTACTCTTACGGCGACCAGGTTTGAAGTGTTGTACAACACGGTGACTTTGTCGCCGTATTGGTAGCCGCCTTTGTCGATAATTTCCTGCATTTTGGCGGAAGCGCCCTGCGAAAGCGCGAAGGTCTGCAACGCCATTTCATTGGCTTTGGAGCGCACAGTAATTTGCGTGGTGTTGGCGTTCATCACGGTGCCTTCAAATTTCACGATGCCTGCCGGCAGCGGCTTCGGCTTAATGGCATTGATGACGATCGGGGCGGCCGTGTCTACGGCGATGGGAATCAGCGTTTGCGGCGTGGTGGGCAGCGGCACGGGCACTTGCGCGGCGGCCGGAAAGACGCAAAGGCTTAGCGCCGCCGAAGCGGCAGCCAGCAGAATTCCGCGCTGCAGATAAATTTTCATTTCGCTATTCCATCTCGTCGGTGGCGATGCGCAGAGACTTCAGAAAGCGTACGTCTTGCGGCGTCATCGTCATGCGCTGGGCGATTTTGCGTTCGGCATCCTGCTCAAAAGATTCCTGATCGACTTGAATGCGTAGGGATTCGAGAAAGCGACGATCCTGGGTGGTCAGCTTGGAGTCTTCCAAAGCGGCGGCATCGCGCTTGGCCAGGCCGATAGTGGCGTCCAGCTTCAACACGATGTCGTAACCATGCGCACGTACTCCGGCGATGGCGCCAGTGATGCGGTCAGAGTCCGAGACCGTATCGTTGATGGCATGGCCCAACTCACGAAGCAGATTTTTGAGGTGATCGTCTAGTTGCAAGGGCGGTTCTCCCCAACTTCAAGCCACATAATAGGCTGACGTTATATTGGATACAAGGGTCTGTCGCAGTGTTGTCTCCAAAGAATCCACAGGCCTTTCGGACAGTAGAAACATCGATAGCAAGTATTCGTTTTGCACAAAATCCACCGCACAAACCACGAGCCCGCAGTTACGTTACACTGGCATTTATGCCCGCAGCGGTTACTTCCGCGACTAACGACTCCCGCGCTACCAGCGATTCTCGCGCTGGCGACTCTGGTGGCTTCCGCCGCATGTGGCGGGCGCTCAAGCAGCTCTTTTATGAGATGACTGGCGCGGCCTTTGCGATACTGGCTTTAGTGTGGCTGAACACGGCGTTGCGCGCCTGGACGCGAGACACTGCGCACTGGCTGCTGGCTGTGGTTCTCGCCGTGGCCGCAATTTTTGTTTTCTTTGCCGTATCGTCCTTTCGTCGCGCGAAAAAGATATGAGCAACTCTGACGCCAAACCAAAATCGCCCGACTCCTCCGCCGAACGTAGAACCAGCTTCACCACGCTCTCTGGCCATCCCATCCACCGCTTGTACACCGCCGCCGATCTTCCCGAACAGTCTCCACAGTCTCCGCTCCGATGAAACGCTCGGGTTTCCCGGGGACGCTCCCTACACTCGCGGAATTTATCCCACGATGTATCGCGGACGCTTCTGGACCATGCGCCAGTACGCGGGATTCGGCAGCGCGGCGGAATCGAATCAGCGGTATCGCTACCTCCTGAGCAAAGGTCAGGCCGGGCTTTCCGTGGCTTTCGATCTGCCCACGCAAATCGGGATGGATTCGGACAGTCCGCTGGCGCTTGGAGAAGTGGGCAAGGTGGGCGTGGCGATCGATTCGCTGGAAGACATGGAAACGCTCTTCGAGGGCATTCCACTCGAAAAGGTTTCTACTTCCATGACCATCAATTCCACTGCGGCGATTCTGCTGTGCCTGTATGTGGCGGTGGCGAAAAAGCAAGGCGCCAGCCTGCAGAAACTTTCCGGCACGGTGCAGAACGACATTTTGAAAGAGTACATCGCGCGCGGCACGTACATTTATCCGGTGCGCCCGGCAATGCGCATCGTGACGGATGTGTTCAGTTGGTGCCACGCAAACTTACCGAAATGGAACACGATATCGATATCCGGCTATCACATTCGGGAAGCCGGCTCGACGGCAATTCAAGAGGTGGCGTTCACGCTGGCGGATGGCATTGCCTATGTGCAAGCCGCGCTGGATGCCGGTTTGCAGGTGGATGATTTCGCGCCGCAGCTTTCTTTCTTTTTCAATGCGCACAGCGACTTGCTGGAAGAGATTGCCAAGTTTCGCGCGGCGCGCCGGCTGTGGGCGCGCATTATGCGGGAACGATTTCACGGCGCGAGATCCGCGTTCGCTGCTACTGCGATTTCATGCGCAGACCGCCGGCTCTTCGCTGACTGCGCAGCAACCTGAAAATAATATCGTGCGCGTGGCGATTCAGGCGCTGGCCGCGGTGCTGGGCGGGTGCCAATCGCTGCACACTAATTCGCTGGACGAGGCTTTAGCTTTACCTACAGAGGACGCCGCGCTGATTGCGCTGCGCACGCAACAGATCATCGCCAACGAAACCGGAGTTACCAACACGATTGATCCGGTGGCCGGTTCCTACGCGATTGAAAGCTTGACCAACGAAATCGAAGCGGGCGCGCTCGCGTATATCGAAAAGATCGACAAGCAAGGCGGGGTATTGCGCAGTATCGAAAGCGGCTACATACAAGGAGAGATTCAGAAGGCGGCTTACGAGTATCAACGCGCGGTGGAAAGCAAAGAACAGATCGTAGTCGGAGTGAACGATTTTATTGCTGAAGAAGAACGGGCAGTGCCTACCATGCGGATTGATTCGGACATCGAGCGCGCTCAGGTGGCTCGAGTGCAGGCGCTGCGCGCCAAGCGCGATAATTCCAAAACCAATGCTGCGCTCGCGGAACTCGCGCGACGTGCGGCTACGGCAGAAAATCTTGTTCCAGCGATCCTTGCTGCGGTAGAGGCTTACGCCACCGTCGGCGAAATCTCCGACGCCCTTCGGAAGGTTTTTGGCGAATATCAGGAATCGGTAGTGATTTAAAGAGCCTTCAATCAGGCCATTGGTACAGATGTCAACGCCTGCCAGCTGTAGTATTCTTGGCGGCGCGTTATGAAGCTGATCCTCGCCTCTGCCTCTCCACGCCGCGCTGAAATTCTTCGCGATGCGGGTTCACGTTTTCCATTATTTCCTCTGCGGTGGATGAAACGCCGTTTCCCGGCGAATCGGCGAACGAGCATGTGGTGCGATTGGCGGCCGCGAAAGGCGAACTGGTGGCTGCGCGCGCGGTAGGTCCGGCGCTGGTGATCGCGGCGGACACCGTGGTCGCGCTGGAAGATCGCATTCTGGGCAAGCCGCGTTCGGAAGAAGACGCGCGGCGGATGCTGGAACTGCTTTCCGGACGTACGCACACGGTGTTGACCGGCGTGCAGATCATTCGACTTCCCGACGCCGAGCGCGTTTCCTTTGTGGAGTCCACGCTGGTGCATTTTGACCAGCTTTCGCGGGAAGAGATTTCGCGTTATTTGGCGACCGGAGAACCGCACGATAAAGCTGGCGCCTACGCCATTCAAGGCCGCGCCGGACGCTACATTCCACGCATCGAAGGCTGCTATTTCAACGTGGTCGGCTTGCCGCTGGCGCGCGTGCAAAAAGCTCTGGACGATCTGGGTTGGACGGAAGAGTAAGCGGCGTAACGCGGCGCGTTGGCATTGTTCGCAAATACGAAGCGGGCCACTTTCGCCGGTTTTTCTGCGCTTAGCGAATGTGTATGGTCTTTGAGTCGAAGTGCTTCAAGGGCAGCTTCGCGGTGACTCCTGGCTCCGGAACCGCGAAATACTCGCACAAAATAGTTTTCTTGGTGATCTGCAATCGCAGATAGCCGTGCTGCGCGTCGTTGAAATTTTCGAGTATGCCGCCGGAACCCGTCATGGCGATAGGCAACTTGGTGGTATGGAAAATTTTGGACAACGTGTGCAGCTTCAGATTGTAGCCGCCCGCCCCAGCCACGATGCATTGCACATCCTGATCTGCCAGCGTGCCCGTGAAGCGCTGGTAGTCGTGCACGTGGCCGGACAAAACCAGATCGGGCACGCGATTTGCCGCGCGGCACGCTGCGTCGATCACGGTGTAAAGCGTTGTGCTGCCAGGACGCGCGCCGTAGGCGGAATACAAAGGGTGATGCACGGCGAGAATCAGCGCCTTGCCGGTGGGTGCGGCGCGCAATTCGGATTCGAACCAGGCGATCTGATCGGGCTTTAACACGCCGCCCTCCGGGCAATTGCTGTACAAGCCGATGAAGGTGGCCAGCGGAGTCAGTAGCGTCCAATACATATTCGGCTGCGTCATGGCGTCGCGCGGAGCGTCTTGCGCTTCCGGCTGACGCACAGGGGCCGGCGCGCAAAAATTTCTGATGAAAGCTTGCAGCGTGGTTTCCTTCGTTTGCGGATCGATGTCGCCGTCGTGGTTTCCGGGAATGGCGAAAATCGGTGCGGGGTAGGTCATGTACGGTGCGTAAAACTCCGGATAGTAGTTGGCGATTTCGCCCTCGTAATACACCACGTCTCCCAGGTGATAAAAAAACGAGGGGTGCTTGGAGGAGTCTTTCGCGGAAAAATCGTCCTCCATGTAGGTGGCCACATTTTCGATATATGTTGGCGTGTTGACGCCGCCGGTATCACCCACGGCGTGTACAACCATGCGGCCGCTGCTCTCGATCGTTTGAATGGCTTTCGCGGAGAGCACAGTGTCCAGCGACAACCGAAACGGTGCGGCGCCGGTCGGCGGCGGCAACGGGCGAAACGGTTGTGGGGGATTTTTGTCCGGATCGATGATGGTCTGAAAACTGACGGGCAGGCGCGGAGCCGCGAACGTTCGGGCGTTGCCTGGGCCGGGGTGGTGTTTGACGCTCGCCAACAACTGCGCGGAATCGAGCGTGGTGACTTTGCGCGACTTACTGCCGGAGGCTGTTGACGTACCTTTGGAATGCTTGACGACGGGCTTTTTGCTTTTGGGCATGTGGGATGCTCCTGCTATCTCTGAGCTCTGGGAGATGAGCTGCACAACTAGGAATTGCCAGGTGGGAGCTGCGGCACGCTTCGTGACCACGCCGCAGAGGTGAAGCTTTACATCGCATCACGAGGGAGTCAAGTTACTTTTCTTAAACAAACCAGCTTCAGGGGGAAAAATTCAATGAAGGCCGGAAACGGGCAGAATAATGAAAAAGGGCCGGGTAGGCGCCGGCCCGAAACCTATTCATGAATAAATATCAGTACGAGGTTATTTCTTGTCGTCGACCGGTGAAGGGGGCGGCGAGACAGGAGGAGCGGCCACCGGCGGTTGTGCCGGAGGGGGCGGGGGCTGATGCGACGCGCCCGACATGCCCTCTTTAAAGTTGCGAATGCCCTCGCCCAAGCCCTTGGCGAGCTCGGGAATCTTTCGGCCGCCGAACAGCAACAGGATGACCGCTAGAACGATCAGCCAATGAATTGGACTTAACTCACCCATAGTAACCCTCCGCGCGAGAACCTTTTCGCGCGCCACTCCTAACTCTAGCGCAGCGCGCCTTGAGCGGCAAGCGGCTCGAGAGGACAGTGCCGTGCGCAAGAAGCACCAGCACCACCGCAGGGCACCCCTGGCGCTTCGCTTATGCCAGAATCAGGCGCTCGTCTCCCGCACGGCGTGTGACGCGTTCCCGGTCTAGATATTCGAGGAGCGGGATTGCGTACTTTCTGGTGATGCCCGTAAGTTCTTTAAATGCCGGCACGGAAATGCGATCGCCCTTAGCCTTTTTATAATTAGAAAGCTGTTCTCTAAGGTGAGTCAGGGCAGCGCGATGAAAAATCAATTCCGGCGTGACGCGTACGAGATTTCTCTCTCCCAGCAGGATTCGCAGCAGTTTCTCCGAGCGCGTCGCTTCTATCTTTAGCCCCGCCAACACTTCTTTCACAGACGGCACCGTCAATCCAGCTGACTGAAACGCTTTCTCGATCTGCTCCTTGGCGACGGCTTCGTCGGGAAGGAGGGTCACCTGCGCGCCGGCCGGTTTGATCAGATCTCCCTGCGCTTCTAGTTTTTTTTGTGTAATTAGATCCTGCAGGGCCGCCCGAAACACCTCGGGGTGAACACGGCGACCGAAACCGGAGCGCAGCACTTCCCGGGCGATTCCCGCTTGCAACGGGTTTTCTTTACGAAACGCCTCGACTCGGGCCGCGATTTTCTGCCGCAAGTCCGCAAAGCGAGCGGCGGGGACGATCACCATTGGTTCCGTGCCGGTGGTTCGTACGCCTCCGCGCGCGACGGCCTGGTTGACTGCTTCTCGCGCCGCGGCCGGGGACCATCCGGTGCGGGCCACCAGCTCAGGCAATGTCAGCGCAATACTGGAGCGTTCCGCCATTTCGGCCACAATCTCTTCCGGTATGCGCCGCTCCAGTGTTTCGAGAAATTTTGTTCGCCCGGTGTCTCTCAGCAATGCACGCGGAGCTAAAGGATCCAGCACCGTGCCGCCGCCGATGGTGATGACCGGTGAAAACTGGCGAAGAATAAAACGGTCACCGGGCAACAGCAGCGTTTCTTCCTGCAATCGCAGTTGTGCGCAGTGCCGAACCAGTTAGCCGTCAATTGCGGCGCCCCGTAAAAGTAAATGTCCGCTACGGTGGCCGACGTTCCGGTATGGAAATGCACGCGGGTTCTCTGCTTCAGCGTCGGCGCGCTACCTAACAGCTGCACCCGCGCGTCAATGCGCCGCGTGGCACGCAATTGGCCAGGAGTGGCCAGGACCATGCCGCGATGAATTTCCGCGTGCTCGATTCCTGCGAGATTTACCGCCGTGCGTTGACCGGCCTCCGCACGCGAAACGGATTTGCCGCCGGATTGCACACCACGCACGCGTAACCGCCGTCCGCCGGGGAAAATTTCCAGTTCATCTTCAGGGCTGACCGTGCCGGCGATGAGCGTTCCGGTCACCACCGTTCCAAACCCCTTCATGGCGAAGGACCGATCGATCGGCAGCCGCGTGAAACCACTGCCGCTTCGCTGCGCAACACTTTGCGCAGCCCCGTGCAATGCCTGCTTTAGCTCGGCGAGCCCCGCACCGGTCTTGGCGCTAACCGGAACAATGGCCGCTTTCTCCAGAAAGCTGCCACGCAAATAATCTTCAACCTCCATACGCACAATTCCGGCCGCGTACTCGTCGACCAAATCGCTTTTGGTAAGTGCGACCACGCCGCTGCGCACGTCGAGCAATCTGCAAATATCGAAGTGCTCGCGAGTCTGCGGTTTGATCGCTTCGTCCGCGGCAATCACCAGCAGCACCACGTCGATTCCCGCAGCGCCGGCCAGCATGTTGCTGACAAACTTCTCGTGTCCCGGGACATCTACAAATCCGAAACGCACATCGCCATCGTCCAAAAACGCGAACCCCAGATCGATGGTGATGCCACGGCGTTTCTCTTCGGCCAAACGGTCCGGATGCGTACCGGTCAGCGCCTCGACGAGCGCGGACTTGCCGTGGTCAATGTGACCAGCAGTCCCCACGATCACACTTTTCAGAAGTTCAGTCATTGGCTTCTTCAGCAAGGCAGCACAGGTTCACGCCCGCAGGGCGTATTCCTGCCCGTGCAACGTGCTCACGGCAATAAGCTCGGGGCCAGAGCCGCATCACTTAACAATATGTGAGAACGGGAAAGTTACCAAACCAGGCGAGAACGGGAGGGTTGACGGCCGAAAATCCAACCAAAATGGAGTTCACTTCGCCGCAGCGATTTCGTCGACAACCGACTGGGCCGCAGCCCGGGGGTCCGCCGCTGCCAATATTGGCCGCCCGACGACAATGAAGTCGGCCCCAGCCTTAATCGCTTCAGAAGGCGTAGCCGTGCGGGATTGGTCGTGTTTCTTGGTGGAGGTCTTCTTGCCGGCGTCGCTATCGTCGGCTGGGCGCACCCCGGGGGTTACAATCAAAAACTCCCGCCCGCAAGCCTTGCGGATCGCGCGCGCCTCCTGAGCCGAGGCCACCACGCCATCCACCCCGGCCTTTTTCGCCAGCTTGGCAAGCTTAAGCACACGCGCGTTCGGCGGTCCGGCGATACCCACTTCTCGCATGGCCTTTTGGTCCAGGCTGGTCAGGATAGTCACGGCGAGCAGCCTCGGCCGATCCTCGCCCATAGCGGACACCGCGTTGACGGATTGCACCGCTGCCCTCATCATGGCCGACCCGCCCAAGGCGTGAATGTTGACCAGCTGCACTCCGTTGATGGCCGCCGCCGAGAGCACAGCGCCTGCAACAGTGTTCGGAATGTCGTGGTATTTGAGATCGAGGAAACACGCCGGGTCCCAAGGCGGCCACCTGACGCACCACCTCTGGCCCCGCAGCGGTAAACAACTGCTTGCCAATCTTGAACATACCTACCAAATCGGCGATTTTTTCAGCGAATTTTACGGCAGAGGAGAGAGAATCAAAATCGAGGGCCACGATCAGGCTGCTGCGGGGATGAGCGTCAAAACTCAAGGATGGCCCCCAATCCGTCGATGTAAGTTAGCGTTTGCCGGGTAGCTCCAGCAACTCCAGGCGCACCTGATTCACGCCTGCGTGGATTAGCCCCAGCTTACGGGCGACGCGATAGGATACATCAATTTCGCGTCCTTCTTGATACGGACCGCGGTCATTAATCCGCACCAGCTCATATTTTCCGTTTCGGGGGTTCACTACTCGGACGATTGAACCGAAGGGGAGGTTCGGATGGGCGGCGGTCAGCGATTCGGGGTCGAATCGCTCGCCGTTGGCGGTTTTCTTACCGTCAAATTCCTGCCCATACCAACTGGCGTTGCCTACCCAGCTCTTGATTGGTTTGATTGGTTCGCTCAAGTGAGCGACAAGAGGCGCTTCCATCACGGGAGCGATGAGGAACATCAGGGGAACCCAACGAAGTGCAGCCCAAATCATGAACAATGGTTTTCGCATAATGTGTTCTTTAAGCTACATCCATCCAGAAAATTGTATCGCTCTGGAGTCATTATGTCAACCACTTTGTGATAAAAAGTTAGCACGTATGTCATTAAAACTAAACATGTTAACCTCTAAAATGGCCTCTCGGACAGCCGCCACAAGTGCCTCACTGGCCTTCGGGTCTGCGAAGCTGGCCGTGCCGACCTGCACAGCAGAGGCGCCGACCGCGACGTACTCGAGTACATCGCTCGCAGTTTCGATGCCGCCGAGCCCAACAATGGGGGTGCTCACCGCTTTGGCGGCCTCCCAAACCAGGCGCAGCGTGATGGGTTTGATCGCTGGACCGGACAAGCCACCAGTTTGGTTGCCGAGGCGCGACCTTCCGGCGCGGAAGTCCACGGACATGGCCGGGTAGGTGTTGGCCACGGTCAAGGCATCGGCCCCAGACTCGGCCACTGCTTTTGCCATCACCTTGATGTCCGTCACCAAAGGGGAGAGCTTCACCCAGAGGGGGCGGCGAACGGCGGCTTTCCGGGCGGCGGAGACCACCTCGGCTGCCGATTGGGGATCGCTGCCGAACTGCAGGCCGCCGCACTTGGTGTTCGGGCAGGAAATGTTCAGCTCGTAGCCGGCCAAGCCTTCGGCGTCCTCCAAGACCCGCAGGACCTCGACGTAGTCCTCGAGCGTGTAGCCGAAGACGTTGGCTATGACGGCGGTGTCGCAGCCCTTCAGCAGAGGCAGCTTATCCCTGACGAAGGCCCGGACTCCCACGTTTTGGAGTCCGACGGCATTGAGCATCCCAGAGGGGGTGACGCTTAGCCGGGGGGCGGGGGCACCCTCCATAGGTTCGCGGGACAGGCCTTTGGTGACGAAACCGCCGAGGTTCTTGAGATTTACGAGGTGGGCAAATTCCAGGCCGTAACCGAACGTCCCGCTGGCAGCAAGAATGGGATTCCGCAGACGCAGCGCGCCAATCTGTACGCTTAGATCGACTGCTCGGCCAGCACTCACTTCGCCGCAAAGAATACCATGAACTAGCCCCAATCGCTGGAACCGCAGCGTCTTGCGCTACGGGTGGTTAGCGGCGAGCGGTCGGCGAAGCGTTTTGCAATGCTTCGGAGAGAGCTTTTCCGTCGCGTGAAGACAGTGTGATTCCGCAAAGCTGCGCAAACGTCGGCGCAATATCCGCAGGAGTTACCTCGCGATAGTAATTCCCGCCGCGAATCCCCCAACCCATGAGCAGCACGGGGACGTGTTGATCGTAGTTGTAGGGCGTGCCGTGGCCGGTGCCCTCGCCACGCGCTTTGCCTGCGGGCGTGGAGTCCATCAGCCAATAGGCTTTCGGCGCGATGAAAAGGTCGCCACTGCGGCCAATGAAATAGCCTTCGGCAAAGGCTTTTTGAATGGGATTGTACGTGGCTGGACGCCCCTGCACTTCTTCGGCGGTGTAGATCGCGGCCACTCCCGGCTGCGCATTCCCCGCGGCGAGTACGGCTTTCATCGCTGCCGGATCCGCCTTCAGCCGCTCATAAACACCGGGGGCAAAATAAACGTCGCTACCGGCGATGCGCGCGATCGCCGGCTTGGGATAATTCAAGTCTTCCAGCGCTTTTTCCATGCGCTCTTGCAGTTCGCGTATGTGCAGCACGCCGGCGTCGGCGCCGGTGCTTTCCATATCTTCGGGAACGGGCACCACACCGTGATCGGCACTGAGAGCCACCACGTAGTTTCCGCGGCCCACCGTTTTATCCAGATGCGCGAAAAGTTCACCCAGGTCGCGGTCCAGGCGCAGGAGTATGTCCTGAATTTCACGGCTGCGCGGACCGAATTCGTGGCCGACGTAATCGACCGACGAATAGCTGACGCCGAGATAATCCGTGCCTTTTCCGCGACCCAACTGCAACGAATCGACGGCGCTTTCCGCCAGTTTGGTCAACGCGGTATCTGCATAGGGGCTGCTGGCCCATTGCTCAATATATTCCGGGTCGGCTTCGCTGCTGCCGCCCTTGCCGCGCAGGGCATGGGGAAAGGTGAGATCCCAGCCCTCCGGCGCAACGGCGCCGGTGGCCTTTTCTCCGTACAAATATTCGCTGGCGGGCAAAGAGAGCGCCCAGGTCTTTCCCATGTCGGCCTTCACGGGATGGGCTTTCGCGTATTCCTCGACGAATGGAGCAACGTTATAGGCGCTCGATGTCGTCCACGCGCCGGTCTTCCCGTCGAGCCACACGGCGGCGTCCGCCTGGTGTCCAGCCATGGTGATAGCTGCGCGCGCTTTCAGCGAAAAAGTGACTACTCGCGTCGGCCCGGCGCTCTGAAATTTTAATTCCTCGGCAAACGCGGGCGTTTCCATGCGCCACGCAGAATCGCCACCGCTCGCCGCCAATCCGCCGTAGCCGACGTTTTTGGCTTTAGGGTCCGACGTGCAGGTGACCATTTTTTGCGCGTCGCGATCCCACCAGGCATTGGCGATCATGCCGTGCGTCGCGGGAAAAGCACCGGTGGAGATGGTGCTGTGGCCGACGCAGGTTTCCGTTGCGGCGTACGGGTACGCGGCATCGTGAAACCAGGCGCCCTCCGTTGCCAACCGTTTTAGGCCGCCAGACCATTGGCCTATGAATTTGTCGACATAGTCCGCGCGCATCTGGTCGACCACCAGCATGACCACCAGCTTCGGGCGAGCGACGCTGTTGCGCGTGGATTTGGTGGAGGACTCGGCCGCGCTTTTTGGAGACGCAACTTGCGCCGAAGCCGCGCCGGAACCTGTCCGCCAAAAAGATCGCTACAGCCAACCCTGCGGCTATTACGGAGAACGTGTACCTATCGTTTTGCATCGCTCATTTTTCTGCTCCAACGCGAAACCGTTGCAGAATATCACGCGCTTCATAACCGCACGGTTAACTCCATCCATATTCGGGCCATTAAGAATTGTCTGCGATGCATTTACGGCTTACGCTCACCAATTGCCATTCGCTATGCTAGGATTACCGACCATGCGTGTTGTAGAAAAAGCTCAATTGATGTCGGCTTCGGAGATTGACCGCACCCTGCAGCGGGTGGCTCACGAAATTGTGGAGCGCAGCGGCGGCACTAAACATCTGGCGCTGATCGGCATCGTTCGGCGCGGCGTTCCGCTTGCCCAGCGTATCGCGCAAGCCATGCGCGGCATTGATGGCGTGGATGTGCCCGTCGGTGTGCTGGACATCACTTTGTACCGCGATGATCTTTCGAAAGTGGCTCCGCAGGCGGTGCTGCGTTCGTCGGACATTCCCTTTGGCGTCGACGGTATGGATCTCGTGTTGATTGATGACGTGCTGTACACCGGCCGGACCATCCGCGCTGCCATGAACGGCCTCTTCGATCTGGGCCGCCCGAAACGGGTTTCGCTTTGCGTGTTGATCGACCGCGGACACCGCGAAATGCCCATCGAAGCGCAGTACATCGGCCGAACGGTGCAAACCAGCGACAGCGAAATTATCGAAGTCCGCCTGCGCGAAATCGACAAAGAAGAGCGCGTTGTCCTGGTTGACCGCGTCGAGTGAGGTTCTGTAGGTGCCGGACTTTAGTCCGGCCTACTGAATGGATCCGCCAGAAACTTCTGCACGTGCGAACAAGTCAAAGACCGCACCCTCAAAACCAGAGGGTGCGGCACCCGAACCGAGCAGTGCACCGTAATCCAGCAATCCATGCGAAAATAGGCAACGATCTTGCCGAGTGAAAATTTGAGCCTGCGCACCCGCGACCTGCTAGCCTTGGAGCCGCTCACAGCGGCCGAATTAACTTTCCTTTTAGATCAAAGCAAACCATTCCAGGAAATCCAGCGTCATCCGCTAAAAAAGCTCGCTACGCTCCGCGGCAAGACCGTCGCGCTGGCGTTTTTCGAAAATTCCACGCGCACGCGCATCAGTTTTGGCACTGCTGCTTCGCGGCTCGGCGCGGACACGATGAACCTGCAAGCCGAAGCCAGCAGCCTGAAAAAAGGCGAATCGCTGCTGGACACCGTCTCCAATCTCAACGCCATGAAGCCGGACTGCCTGGTGATGCGCCACGCCTCCTCTGGAGCCGCCCATTTTGTGGCGCGGCATCTAGACATTCCCGTCATCAACGCCGGCGATGGGACGCATGAACATCCTTCGCAGGGCTTGCTCGACGCGCTGACCATCCGCGACCGCAAAGGCACCATCGAAAATCTGAACGTCACCATTCTTGGCGACATTCAACACAGCCGCGTGGCGCGTTCCAACATTCATCTGCTGGGAAAATTTGGCTGCACGTTCACGCTATGCGGACCGTCCATGTGGGTGCCGCAAGAACTGGAACAAATCGCTGGGCCATCTACAAAAATTCGCCGTGTGTTCAAAGTCGAAGAAGCTCTGGAAGGCGCGGACGTGATTAACGTGCTGCGGGTGCAGACGGAACGCCAGCACGAGCCGTCGATTTCCGCGGAAGATTACATTCTGGGTTACCAGCTGAACGCCGAGCGCCTGAAGCGAGCCAACGCCGATGCGGTTGTGTTGCATCCCGGCCCCATGAATCGCGGCATCGAAATTACGCCTGAAGTGGCTGATGGGCCGCAATCGGTGGTGCTCGAACAAGTCACCAACGGTATCGCCGTGCGCATGGCCCTGCTGTATCTGGCGATTTCTGGCGACGCGGAAGACGCCACCCATCCTGCCGGGGAACCTCCAAAACACAATCGCCGCTCCACAGACAAAAAGGATTTCTGACATGCACGCCGATTTCAAAACGCATACTGCGTGGCACAAAATACTTCACCAAGGATTCCCCGCATGCTGCTGATTAAAAATGGCCGCGTCCTCGACCCCGCCTCAAAAACCGACGCGGCGCTGGACATCCTCATCGACGGCGAGCAAATCGCGGAAATCGCCACGCCCGGAAAATTCAAGCGTGACGTTAACAAAGCCGAAATATTCGACGCCGCGAATTTGATCGTGGCTCCGGGCTTCATCGACATGCACGTCCACCTTCGCGAACCCGGCCAGGAATCCAGCGAAACCATCGAAACCGGCACGCGCAGCGCCGCGCGCGGCGGATTTACCGCCGTCTGCTGCATGCCGAACACCAAGCCCGTCAACGATAACGCCAGCATCACTCGCTTTATCATCGACAAGGCGCGCAACGCATCTACGCGCGTGTGGCCCATCGGCGCGGCCAGCGTGGGCAGCAAGGGCGAAGCGCTTGCAGAAATTGCCGCGATGCGCGAAGCGGGAATTGTGGCCGTCTCCGACGACGGCAAGCCCATCGCCACTGCCAAGCTGGCGCGGCAAATCATGGAATATTGCAAATCGATGGATATTCCGGTGATCGAACACGCCGAAGATGTTTCGTTGGCCGCCGGCGCGGTGATGCGCGAAGGCGTCACTTCCTCGCGGTTAGGATTGCGCGGGATGCCGGCCGCGGCGGAATCCGTCTGCGTCGCGCGCGACGTGCAACTCGCCGAGCTGACGGGCGCGCGCCTGCACATCGCGCACCTGAGCGCGAAGGGTTCGCTCGATCAAGTCCGCTACGCCAAATCGCAAAAATTAAGAGTGACCTGCGAAGTCACTCCTCACCACTTCACGCTGATCGATGAAGACGTGCAGTACGATTCGCGCTACAAAATGAATCCGCCGTTAGCGAGCCGCGAAGATCGCGAAGCGTTGATTGCCGGACTTGCGGATGGCTCTGTCGACGCCATCGCCACCGACCACGCCCCCCACGAACCCGCGTTGAAGGACGTCGAATTCGACAAAGCGCCTTTCGGCATTTTGGGATTCGAAACCGCGCTGGCGCTTTCCCTCGAGCAGCTCGTGAACACCGGCCGCATCTCGCTGATGCGCATGGTCGAACTCTTCACCACCGGTCCGGCGCGCATTCTGGCCGTCGAGCGAAAACTCGCCGCCGAACAACCGGCCGACATCACAATTTTCTCAACCACCCACGCGTGGACCTACAACGTAAAACAATCCCCCAGCAAGTCTCGCAATTCCCCTTTCGACGGGCGCACCTTCAAAGGCGCCGCTATGGCCACCCTCGTCGGCGGCAAATTTACCCACAAGCTGTCGACATAATTTCAACAAGAAAACACCTCGTCGGCGGGAGAAGGACGACTAAGAAATTTTCTTTGGAAGGATCCGAAACGCCAGCGACTAATGCCCGGATTCGGCGGGATGCATTCCGTGAGTCGGTAGTTCGTGCGTGCCGCGTACTAGCGGCTCAATCTTCTGGCGATAGAAATGATCGAGCGGCAGGCGGCCTTTCCCTACTGCGTAAGCTTTTTCGATCGCCTTTGTAACATAGGCTTTCGAGAGTGTCGCGGCTTCCACCAAGCTTCGCCCCGCCGCCAAGTGTGCCGCCAGTGCCGAGGCAAACGTGCAGCCCGTGCCATGCAGCTGCCGATCCGCCACCTTTTCTCCAGCCAGCGGAACCAAATCCGTGCCGTCAAAAACCACGTCCACTGCGCGTTCCGTGTGGCCGCCCTTTACAATCACCGCGCGCGCGCCCATTTCCACCAATTTTCGAGCGGCGTCTTCCATGTCGGCCACATCTTTAATCAGAATTCCCGTCAACACTTCCGCTTCCGGTACGTTCGGCGTGATCACACTGGAGCGCTTCAGCAATTCCGCCATCATGTATTTAATTCCGCCGCTATCCAGCAACTCCGTGCCGCTCGAAGCCTTCATCACTGGATCATGTACGACGTGGGCGAATTTATGAGCGTCCAGGAATTCCGTGATCGCCACAGCGTTCCCGCGATTTCCCAGCATGCCAATCTTCACCGCGGCAATTTCGCAGTCGCTCGCCAATGCGTCCAGCTGTTCGCGCAATTCCGAACTTGGAGTGTTGTGCACCGTAGTAACACCCTGCGTATTCTGCACCGTGATGGACGTGATCGCGGCCACGCCGTAGCACCCATGCGCCGCAAAGGTTTTCAAATCCGCGGCAATTCCCGCCCCGCAAGAAGGATCGAATCCTGCAATGGTCAATAAAATCGGCGGCGCTGTCTGACTGTTTTGATTACCCATCGTTCGTGCGATTCACCCCGCTGATTTTCAGCGCTCTACGACGAAAATAGCCGGTTACGCTCTTCGCGCGGAAGAATTCGGTCCGCGCCGCACAAAAGCGTCCGGCACTTGCGAATGTACGCGCGCTTTTCCACCCAAGCAACAAAAACTTTTCTCATGCGCACGATTTTGCCACACGCTACCAGCACCGCGTCGTTTTGTTGCGCATCGCGAAGCCGGGTGCCGCACCCACTGGTTTTGTGGGTGCGGTTTTTGACTCTTCTCAGGGGCGCCTCCGCCTGACCTCTCGCCAATCGCAAAACCCGCATCCAAATCCTCGTCACCACCGGGAACTTTCTCGCATCTCGCGCCATTACCCCTGTGACGGCCACAAAATGCAAGAAACCGCTGCCACATTCGTTCTAAGCTCGGAGGCCATTCACCACCACGCCATGCCCGACGCCACCGCAATCCCCGCCATACCTGCCACCGCGCAATCGACGCCAGTTCCTGCAGTTGATTTTGATTCCACCGACGAACTTTTGATGCTCGCACTGCGTGAAGGTTCAGAACCAGCCTTCACAATTCTTTTCCATCGCTACAAGCAGCCTATCTTCGGATTTTTCAGCCGCCGCGTTGCCGATTCCGCCAGAGCCGAAGAGCTAACCCAGGAAACATTCGTCGCCCTCTTCCGCGCCGCCAAGCGTTACGATCCCTGCGCGTTGTTTCGCACCTACCTATATGCAATAGCTTTTCGCATTCTGCGCACCGACCGTCGCAAATCACAATTTCGCGCACTATTTTTTGGCTCGGCGTCGCAAGCCGAATCTGCAATTATGAAAAATGGTACCGAAAATGAACTCTGGGTCCGCCAAGCGCTCAAAAAACTAGATTCCACCGACCGCGAAATCGTAATGCTTCGCGAATACCAACAACTCAGCTACGCGGAAATCGCCACGCTACTGAAAATCCCCCTGAACACAGTTCGCTCCCGCCTATTCCGTGCCCGTGAAGCCCTCCGCGATCTTCTAAGCCCACCAAACGCACAATCACAACCCGGTGACGCAGCCGCGTCCGCCAAGAAAGGTGGCGGCCAATGAATACCGCCATTCACGAAATCTCCCCAGAAGAAATAATGGCCCACCACGACGGCGAACTCACCGGCGACCGCGCTGCAGAAGTCGCAGTGCATCTCCAATCCTGCTCTAACTGCAGCACACTGGCGGAATCGTTCGACGGTGTGTCCAAGTCACTGGCGAGTTGGACGGTCGAAGAAACCATTCCAATCTTGCAACCGCAGGTTAACGACGCTTCCGCGAAGCTGCCTTGGTGGAGGCTGAACGCTAAAGCGCTCGGAATGGGTTTCGCAGGGTTATCGGTGATTGCGATCCTGACGTTGGCCGTGATGGGAGGCCGGTATGAGCAAAAATCGCAGGCCAAGCTTGTGATAAATGATAAGAGTCGAGTTGGGTTCAGCGACTACGTAAGCGCACCCCCCCAGATGAACGAGCAAGAGTTGCCGTTGAATGAGAGATCGTATACCAGCCTAACCACAGTGACCGCAGGAGTCGCACCCGACGCCCCGATGATCGCGCGCTCCGTCGACCTGCAGATCATCACCAAGGACTTTTCAGCCGTGCGCGGCGAGCTCGACTCGACCTTGGCACGCCACGAGGGCTATGCCGCAAATCTGAGTGTCTCGAACACAGACAACATGGCGCGCGCGCTAAATGCTTCTTTGCGAATTCCTGCGCCACAACTGACTGCAGCGCTAAACGAATTGAAATCCTTGGGCCGCGTCACGGGAGAGGGGCAGTCCGGCGAAGAAGTAACGTCACAACACGCTGACTTGGTCGCTCGCATCAAAAATTCGCGCGAAACCGAAATCCGGCTGCAGGATATTTTGCGTAACCGCAACGGAAAAGTATCCGACGTGTTGGAAGTGGAACAGGAAATCGCCAGAGTGCGCGGCGAAATCGAACAGATGGAATCGGAGCTAAAAATCCTGAATCACCGCGTGGACTTCGCCGCCATCAACCTGACCATCAACGAAGAATACAAAGCCAAAGTAAGCAGCAGCGCTCCCGCCATTGGAATCCGTCTTCACAACGCCACAGTGGCAGGGTTCCAGAGCGCTGCGTCCTCGGCACTCGGCATGATTTTGTGGCTGATTGAAATCATACCTTCGCTTCTGCTGTGGATGACGATCCTCGGATTCCCAGCCTGGTGGCTGTGGCGCCGCACGCAACGCGCCTTCGCCTCAGCAATCTAAAGGGGATAAATGATTGTGTGGAACAGCCAATCCTACTTGCCCTGAGGAACGAAGGGGCTGTGCGCTTTTCCTAGCGGCAAATCTCGTCCAGTTTTTTTATTGGCTTTTCCGCGTGTGGCGGAAATTTCAGGTGCTGTGCTTCCATCAACTCGTCCAGTAACGTGCCGCCATCCTTAAAACCTGCGTCCGGGTCGCGTAAATACGCGGGATCTTTCTCCGCTTCCGGCAGCGTGACAAAGTGAAATCCCTCCTTCGTCAATAGGTCCAGTAAATCCGGCAGCATCACGCTGTCAAACGCGCCGGTATGCAGCAGCAAGACGTGCTTGATATCCCGTCCGTAAAGCTGCACCGCCATTTTTTGTCCTAGCGAAATATATTCCGCCGCGGTGCTCAAATAGCTTTGTTTCAACCACCCAACCGATTCGCTGTCCTGTTTGGCCATGCAACGTGCGTAGGGATTGTTCCAGGCGTAGTCTTCGAAATCGAGCGTAACTTCCGCCACTTTATAGTTATGCTCCTGCAAATATTTGCGAACGGCATGGCGCTTTTCCAGCGTGTCGCCTTCGTGCAGGTAGGGATAGCGGAACCAATGCCAGTCGCGGGTACCCATCAGCGTTTGCAGAAAGGGCTCGTCCTCGGCAATATCGGCCTCGAACTCTTCCGCGCTGTGCGTGGTCAGATCCATGTGCGAAAACGTGTGGCTGGCCAGCGGTAAGTCCGCGTCGACCCACAGTTTCAGCGAATCGCTGCGATCCGGATCGTCGCCGATTCTCTTCGCGTTCATAAATCCATAAACTTCCGGAACACCCTTGGCCTTGAACGTGGCGATGAAGCTCTTCGCGATGTCTGAGCGCGTCATCCCCGGCGGCAAATCGCCATGCTGCGGCAGATCGTCGACGGTGATCGCAACTTCGAGCGGCGGCTTCTGAGCGAGAACGGTGTTGGCAGAAAAACAAAACAGAAATACGAACAAACTCCAGCGGACAGCCGTCCGGCATATGGTCATCAGTTGGCCTCGAAGATCTAAAACGGCATTTTAGCGATCAGGGGAAAAGACCGCGAACCAAAGTAGCTTCGGCGACGCGATTCACCGCCAGGATCATCGCGCCGGCGCGCGGAGAGACGTGATGTTTGCGCATGGTTTCCACCATCTCGTGGAACGAGCGCACGATAATTTTCTGCAGGCGGGCGCTCACTTCTTCCGCGTCCCACACCAGGCCCTGCTGATTTTGTACCCATTCAAAATAGCTGACGGTGACTCCGCCGGCGTTGGTCAAAATATCTGGCAAGACGATGATGCCGCGGCGCGTCAGGATTTCATCGGCGTGCGGAGTCACCGGCCCGTTGGCGGCTTCGGCCACGATGCGCGCCTTGATGGCATCGGCATTCTGCAGCGTAATCACATTTTCCAGCGCCGCGGGAATGAGGATGTCGACCTTCATCGTCAGCAAATCGTCGTTGGAGATGCGCGTGGCTCCGGGCATGCCCACCACGGTTCCCGAGCGCTCTTTGTAACGGAACGCCTTGATGGGATCGATGCCGCGAGAATTCGTAACGCCGCCGCGCGTATCGCTGAGCGCCACGATTTTCGCTTTTCTATCCGCAAAAAGACGCGCTGCTGTCGCTCCGGCATTGCCAAAGCCCTGAATGGCAATAGTCGCGCCGCGCAGAGAAATTTTCTTCAGCTTGCACGCTTCTTCCACCACGTGCACCAGGCCCATGGCCACTGCTTCCGCGCTGCCGGACGATCCGCCAATGCTCATCGGCTTGCCAGTGACCACTGCATGCGACGCGTGGCCGGTGGTCATCGCGTAAGTGTCCATCATCCACGCCATGGTTTGCGCGTCGGTGTACACGTCCGGCGCGGGAATATCCATGTCTGGGCCAATGATCGGCAGAATTTCGCTGGCGTAACGGCGCGTCATGCGCTCCAGTTCGCTTTTGGACATGCGCTTCGGGTCGCAAATCACGCCGCCCTTGGCGCCACCGAAGGGAATATTTACCGCCGCGGTCTTCCAGGTCATCGCGGAAGCCAGCGCTTTGATTTCGTCGAGCGTGACGTTGGCGTGGAAACGCACGCCGCCCTTGGCGGGGCCGCGCGCGGTGTTATGTTGCACGCGATAGCCGGTCAACAATTTCACCTGGCCGTTATCCATCTTGGTGGGAATGGCCACTTCCAACACGCGTTTGGGAGTGCGCAGAATCTGCCGCAGGCCTTGGTCCAGCTTCAGAAACTCGGCCGCCATGTCGAATTGAATTTGCGCAATACGGAATGGGTTTAAGTCTTCACGCGGCGCAATGCGCGGCACCATCGGCGGTGCGCCTAGGGGACGAATCGGAGTTGTGGGCTTTGCAACCGTGGCCATGGTCTAGATTTCCTTTTCTTACCGCTGCGAGTCTCGAGTTGTAAGTTTCTTCGTCCGTTTCTCGAGTCGTACGTTTCATTGCTTCTGGCCGAAACTTTCTGTCAGTTACTTCTATAAACCGTTCACATCTTCATTAGCGCTAGCCTTGAGAATCGCGGATAATCGCGCCAGCTAACCGTTCGCGGCTCGCCGCAAGTTCTGGCTCGCGTACTTGTCGCGGCATTCCGTCGAACAAAAATATTTCAGTTCACCGTTATCGCGATAAGTGATGGCCAAATTCTCCGGCATATGCATTCCGCAGATTGGGTCCCGCATCAGCTGCCGCGGAACAAGCTGTTGCGACCCTTCTTGCGAGTAATTCGGTCCTCCGGGCACTCCTGACGTTTTCATCACCCAGGCAAAAAAGCGCGAGACAAGTCTGAGTCCCCAGGTGAGGATCACCACTCCCACTACAAACCGCACTACACGGGCTAGAAAGTTCATAATTCGCACCAATATATTGGACTGCCAGCAGCGTAAATTGGTGCGATGGCGCCGATTTGCGCGGTGAGGCGAGTGTATGCAAGGGCAAAAGCACCAGTCAAACGAAAAGGTGTACTTTCAACAGGTTGCGCGACGTATAAAGCCATGGCTGATTTGCCACAGGGGCGGCAACTGGCGGCTCGGTCTGTTAAGTGTCTAAAAATCAATGACATAGAAAAATGCCTAAACGGCAGAGCTGCCCCTAGCCGGCCGCCGGAATGCGGTCCGCGCCCATGTAGGGGCGTAGGACTTCTGGAATCATGATAGAGCCGTCGGCCTGCTGATAGTTTTCCACTATGGCGATCCAGGTGCGGCCGACCGCCAAGCCGCTGCCGTTTAGGGTGTGGACGAAATCGGATTTGCCGCCGGCTTTTGGTTTGTAGCGGATTCCGGCGCGGCGCGACTGAAACGCTTCACAATTGGAGCAGCTGGAAATCTCGCGGAACTCTTTGGCGCTGGGCAGCCACACTTCGATGTCGTAGGTCTTTGCAGAAGCGAAACCCATATCGCCGGTGCAAAGCAACATGGTGCGATAGTGCAAGCCGAGTTTTTGCAGGATGGATTCAGCGTTGGCGACGAGCTTTTCGTGTTCCGCGTAACTTTGATCCGGCTTGGTAAATTTAAATAATTCCACTTTTTGAAACTGATGCTGGCGCAGGATTCCGCGGGTATCTCTTCCGGCGGCGCCGGCTTCGGAGCGGAAACATGCGGTCCACGCGGTGACGTTGATGGGCAGCACGTCTTCGCTGACAGTTTCGTCGCGGTACATGTTGTGGAGTTCCACTTCGCTGGTGGGCGTGAGCCAAAAATCGGTGTCGGCGATTTTGAACAAATCCGCGGCAAATTTGGGTAATTGGCCAGAACCCATCAGGCTGGCGGTGTTCACGAGAAATGGCGGCAGAATTTCTTCGTAGCCGTGTTCACGCGTGTGCACGTCCAAGAAAAAATTGGCGAGAGCGCGTTCGAGGCGTGCGCCCCAATTTTTGTACACGGCAAAACGCGCGCCGGTAATTTTCGTGGCGGACTGCAGATCGAGAATGCCGGCGCGTTCGCCAACTTCCCAGTGCGGCTTGGGCGCGAAATCTAAAGTTGGCGCAGTACCCCAGCGGCGAACTTCCACGTTGTCCTCGGCGCCTTTGCCGACGGGAACACTGGAGTGCGGAATATTGGGAATGCCCAGCAACATTTCGCGCTGAATATTGTCGAGATTGGTGATGCGCTCGTCGGATTCCTTGATTTGTTTGGAGACGCCGGCCATTTCCGCGAGGATGGCGTCCGCGGGCTGCTTTGCTTTTTTCAGCGTAGCGATTTCGTCGCTGGCTTTGTTGCGTTTGGCTTTGAGCTGTTCGGTTTGTGTGATGAGTTCGCGGCGCTCTTTGTCGAAGACCTTGAAGGAATCGAGATCGAGCGTAATGTTGCGCTTTTTGGCCATCTCGGCGTAAACGTCGAGGTGGTCGCGGAAGTAACTGAGGTCATGCATGGCTTTGGAAGAATAGCAGATTGGTGAAGGGGTGTTTGGAGCGAGGTGGTCGCTGGAAGCGGGCGTTCCATATTGGGAATATGAAGGGGTACCCACCCCCCTATTTTGCGTAAGAGATACATTTTACTGGTAGTTACAAGGCGTTTTGTGTAAGAGATAGATTTTATTGGGGTTTAGGCTCACTGTGGCGCCCGGACAACTCACGAAACATCCGAGCATTTCCGACTCAAGGCGCGGCAATATTTGAGCGACGAGCGCGGGGAGTTGAGGCGTCGCTCAGTTCTTGCCACGAGCAGCGTCAATGACGGAGACCAATTGCGCCGCCAAGAGAGCTTCCAGCAGCTTTTCCATATCGATGAGATCAATTTTTCCGGCGGCGCTGGCCAGGTCTGCGGCTTCTAAAGCTTTGTAGTAGGGAGTCTTGTCATTCGCAATCAGATCGGGAATGGTTTTTGTTCCGGGTAAGAGGTAGCCCAGACGAACGGAAAGGACCAGATACGACACCACCCGGGACGTTCGCCCATTGCCGTCAACAAAGGGATGAATCCAATTCATCCGCCATAGGGTATAGGCCGCGAGATGGAGCGCCGACGTTTTGTCCCAGTTGTCGTTAATGTAGTCGCAAAAGTGTTCTACATTTTCAGGGACGAGATGAGCACCGGGCGGCGTGTGCTTGCTGCCTTTGATTTCAATTCCTCCGGGCCGAAAAACGCCGGCGAATGAGGTGATACCCTCTAGCGCCGTTCTGTGAAGCTTCAGAATCGCAGACATGCGGAGTTTGAAGGGTCGTTCAGGCTGGAGCCAATAATTAATTTGTTCGACGACTTCGTCGTATTGGCGGAGGCCGTTCTTGGCCTCTTGACGCGCCTTTTCCGCCGGATCAGAAATCAGCTCGATCTCTAAGGCTTTGCTGTGGCGTTCGTCCTCGAAGGCCATCTAGAACCTAGCTGGATTTCTTCAGTTTCTCGGCTTCCTGGTCGACGATTTCACGCGTGATTCGGGAATTCTCAATATTGGTATTGCCAAAAGCGAAGCTGCGGCGTTGTTCTTCCTTTTGCTCGGGAGAAGGCGTCAGTGTCTTCGCCTTGTCCAAGAGTTTTTTCAGGTCGTCGGTCATTTGCAGGCTCCTCGTTACTTATAGGTCGGGGACTGCTTTAGGAGCAGTTATTGAGGACGGAAATTTGATGTTGTCATGGCCTATGATGATACGCAAGGCCTAGTTTCTGTGGCGCTAAAAGTCAAAACACCCACCCTCACAAACCCGAGGGTGGGGCACCCGGCTTCAGAGATGGGAACAAATCCCGCAACGGGCGCAAAGCATTTACCGGGAGATTTAACTGCCGGAGAAATGCTTGACATTGCGAGGGTGGGGGCCTATCGTCGGCGCAAACTGGTTGGATCCCCGGGCGCGAGCCGCTTTTTCCAAGTTACCCATAGAAGACTGAAAATCGCATCCCGCCGCTCCGCGCGAACTCCGCGATTTGAGCGACGAGGAGCGACCTTCAAGCGCGTTGCGTTGCGTGGGCCTCCAGTAAGTTCAGGAGGACTAAATGTTGAAACGGATGACGGGCCTGCTCGTGGTGGTATTGGCATTGGTCATGGTGCCGACGGCTCTTCCCCAAATGGAAGCGACGCCGACCGTGTACACGTATGTAAGCCAGTTCGCGGTTCCGCGGGCGAATTGGGCGGAATACTCGGAGGACGCGGAGAAATCGTTCATCCCCATTGTGGAGAAGGCGCTAGCCGACGGGAGCATCATCGGCTGGTCTACCTTTGAGCAGGTGGTACACACGCCGGACGGATATACGCACGGCGCGGCGTGGTCGTCGCACACCATCGCGGGGCTAATGCACGTGCTCGATGAGCTGCGCAAGGGCGGTCCGCCACGACCAAGCCAGGTAGCGGCCACCAAGCACGAAGACTTATTGATGCAAACGACCATGTATCGCGTAGGCAGCGGAACCGCAGCGTATCTGCGCGTAGTTTGCTCGAATGTTAAGACTGAAAAGCCGACTGAGTACGCCGCGGTACTCAAGAAGTATTTAGTGCCAACGTTTGATGAACAGATCAAGAAGGGTGTGGCCACGTACTACGGCGTTGACGAGCAATACGTAAACACCGGGGCGCCATCGACCCGGTGCCTAGTGATCAACTATCCCAATGCCGAAGGCATGGACAAGTGGGCGACGGCCATCAACACGACACTGGACAAGATGAATCCTGCGCAGCGCGCTGAATTCGCAGGAGCCACGGTGGCGGACAGCCGACGCGACATCATGGCGCGTATCACGCACTCCGGTCCGAAATAGAAGATTCGGGAACTTTGCGATGTCGAACGGGAGATGCACTTCGCGGAGAGCGGAAGTGTATCTCCCCATTTTTATTTCGATTAATTGCGTGGAAAGGTGAGGATGACTATTGGTTTATCGTAACGAGCCTAAACTCACAGTAGCTTACCTTTTGCGGCTTGGCCTTTCATCAGGAACGTTTTGGGGAATTTGCCTGCGCCGCAAATTTTGAAGGTGCCGAAGTCTTTGTACCAAGGACCATCGGGGGCGGCTCGGAAGTGGGCGGATGAGTTTTAGCTTGGCGGACAACTAATCCGAGTGAGCGCCCCATCTGTCCCTTTGAAATAGCGGTGTCCAGTTTTGGGCATCACTGGTGAGATTGCTATCTAGTTGGTGTCCAAATATGCTAAATAGTGTTGGCTAGCGCGAGGAATTGGTTATTCTGCGTCACGTGGAAGCCGGAAGAAATTTGGTGAGTAATGGCCGGGCACAAAACGGTTGATCGTCGCGAACTGCCGAAATACGGAATTAAAGAGGCTGCCAGAACCCTCGGCATGCCAATGGCAACGCTGAATTCCTGGGTAAATGGCAGAAAATATCCTACGGCGGACGGAGAGAAGTTTTTTAAGCCGCTCATTGAGTTGAAGGCCCCTGGAATGCTTTCGTTCTATAACCTTGTGGAAGCGCACATACTTCTGTCGACACGGAAGAAACATGAGGTGGAAATTCCAGTGATTCGACGAGCAATGAATTACGTTCGAAAGGCCTATCCGTCTTCGCATCCGCTGCTAAGTGAAAATTTCCTGACTGATGGGAAAGACCTGTTCATCAAAAAACTGGCTGCGACACAAGGTCAAGAACAAACGATAAACGTATCGCGATACGGGCAACTAGGAATTGGCCCGATACTAGATTTCTATTTGCAGAGGATCAAACGCGACGAGCGCGGCTGGCCGATCAAACTTTTCCCGATACGGCTGAGTTGGACAGGGGACGTGAAGAATGAACCGCCCCGTGTAGTAGTCATCGATCCCGCGATTTCGTCGGGTCGGCCGGTGGTGGATGGGACGGGAGTGATGGCCGAGATAATCGTTGGACGCTTTAATACTGGGGAAGGAGTCAGGAGCATTGCGGAGGATTACGGACTGCAAGTGGCTCAGATCGAAGAGGTAATACGATACGCCCCAGCAGCCTGAAGTTTATGTCTTCTTTCTCGACCGAAACTTAGGAAGCAAACAACTGCGGGAAGCGCTTGAGAAGGAAGGTTTCGCGGTGCGGGTCCACGACGAGCATTTTAAGCCCGACGAGGTGGATGAGGTCTGGCTGGCCGAATGTGGGCGGAGGTCATGGGTGGCGATCACCCCAGACCGGCGGATTCTGAAAGACCCGGTGAGTATGAAGGCCATCGGCGCGAATAATGGGCGTGTACTTTTCCTACCGCAAAATAATAAAAATCCAGTTATGTGGGCGCCGATGCTTATTGAGAATTGGGCGCAGATTGGACGCGTACTAATTAGTCGGAAGGCTCCGTTTGTTGGGAAACTCTCGCCGAACGGAATTTGGGATTTGCGGCAACTTAATCGGCACGGCCGAGACAGGAAGAAGAGTCGTCAGTCCTCTTCGAAGTAGTCCGACACAAGCCGCTTCACTTCGTATGAAGCGACGGAGTCCACACCGACGTTGAAATCGATCATGAATGCAGCGAGCTGCGTGCCATCAATCAAAACAACTTTGGGATCAATATTCTTGACATAGTTCAGCGCCTCGGCAGAAAAGGAGCTGGTCGTTATGAAAACGCCCTTTCGCGCCCTTTTGCCATGAAGCGCGCCAACAAATTTATGTATCTCAGGTCTGCCAACCGTCGATTCCCACCTCTTAGCCTGGAGATAGATAGTGTCGAGGCCTAGCCGATCTTCGTTAATGACCCCGTCGATGCCCTCGTCGCCTGAGGCACCAATCGCCTCACCAGCCTCTTCTCGAGAACCGCCGTAACCCATTTTTAATAACAGTTCGACTACCAGCCTCTCAAAAAATGCTGGTGAACACTTTTTGATTCGGTTAAGAATCTCCGACGCGAGATCAGTCCTTAATCGCAACTCCGCGGCTTCCAGCATTTCCTCTGGCGTTTGCCCCTCGCCCTCGTTCGAGGTTTCAATTGGGAGTTCTTTTGAGTTCTTCGATGTAGAACGAAACGCTACGAATTCCGGGAATCGTTGTAGGTAATTTATCGTTATTCGTTCCGGGGCGTCTTTCACCGCCTCCAAACCTTTGGCTGAAATCCTGAAGTGCCCCCTTTGTGTTGCCTCCAGGAGGCCGGCATGTTGTAAATAGACCTTTGCCCAAGCGACCCGGTTGGCGAAAACAGTCTGTCGGCCACTGGGCAAAACCTTCTTTAGTTCTTCATCGCTAAGCTTGAATCGTATGGCGAGCGCTTCTCGTGCAACTCCCAAGGGGTGTTCCTTCTGATCGGCCGCGAGTTCGAGAACGGGCCTCATCAGCGTCTGAAAGTCAGGGATAGCCACTATGACCTCTCTTGATCGAGTCATTAGATCATGAGAGGCAGTTCAGACCATGAGAACCAACTAGCGTGTGTCGTTAGAGGATCTACCCTCCTTCCTCAAGGGGCATAGATTTCGGTTTCGGTTTTGATTATGAAGAGGGCGTCGGAGTCGGCGATGACCGGCGGCGTGGAATTTTTGCGCGAGCATCTTCGATGGTTGTGGCTAGCACGGAAAAGATGATTTCGCGTTTTACGCGGCCGATGAAATAGAAGCGGCATTCTTGCTGAATGAGTTGGAGTGAAGAATGCACGCATTTGGATCGATCCTCGGAAAGGGGTTGGGGATCAAGGGAAATCGTCAGTGTGGCGACAGTTATTTGGGCGTGTACCAGATTGGAACAGATGCGGCGGAGGCTTAGGGTGATGAATTCGGCGGAGAGTTCGCAGCCGATTGCTTGACGACGCAGACTTAGCGCGCTTACTAGCGTTGTGCCGCCGCCTGCGAAGGGATCGAGGACTACGTCTCCTTCGTTGGTGCTTGCTCTTAAAATTCGTTCCAGCAGCGCTACTGGTTTTTGCGTGGGGTGTTTGCCGAATTTTTTCTCCCAGGTTTCTGGGGGCTTGATTTGCCAAACGGATTTCATCTGCTTGCCGCCATTGGCTCGTCTCTCATCACTTTGTAGTTGAAGGTGTGGCGGGATTTGGCGTTTTTGGCGGCCCAGATGATGGTTTCGGTGGCGTGGGTGAAATAGCGGCAAGAGAGGTTGGGAGGCGGGTTGGGCTTCACCCAGGAAATGTCGTTGAGGAGTTTGAAGCCGAGCTGCTGCATGGCGAAGCCGACGGAATGGATGACGTGGGCGGTGCCGCTGACCCAGATGCTGGCGTTGGGTTTTAGGACGCGTTGGCAGGCCTGCAGCCAGGTGCGGTTAAATTCATGATTGGATTCGGCGCCCTTGGATTTGTCCCAATCGCCTTTGTGGACGGAGACCATTTTGCCGGCATGACAGGTGATGCCGCCATTGCTGAGGAAGTAAGGCGGGTCCGCGAAGATTAGGTCGACGGATTCTTCGGGGAGGGCGGCGAGGATTTCGAGGCAGTCTGCGTGGTAGAGGCGGAGATGGTGTTTGTCGTCGCGGAAGGCTTCGGCCTTGGCGAGGATTGCGGCGGCGGATTCGGGGAGGGTGGAGGCTGGCACGATGATCAGATGGGATCGTTGATCAGGTGGTAATGCATGTCAAGGCGGGGGACGAAGAACCGCAAGCGGAAAAATCAAAAGATTTAACGCAGAGGCACAGAGAGCCGCAGAGTTGCGCAGAGGAATCCTGAGCGAAAGAAACAGGACGTGCGAAGCTAGCGATGCGCTACTACAATAGCGGGGGATGGCAATTGCGCCGGCGCGAGGGCTTATGGACGTAAAACTGGAAGGCGAGACGGAGAAGTTGGTGCAACAAGAGGTTGCTACCGGGCGCTTTAGGGATGCGGCTGCGCTGCTGGATACCGCCCTGCATCATTACCTGATTGCGCGCGAACTGGGAGAAGAATATACCCGCGAGGAAATTGAAGCGAAGATCGCACGAGGACTGACACAGCTTGAGGCTGGCGAAGGCATTGATGGAGAAGAATTTTTTGCGCAGTTGCGGAAACGGGGCCAGGATTTACAAGCGCCCCGAAAATGAACGCGTTTCGTCTCTCTCCGGAAGCGTCGCAAGACCTGACTGAAATCTTCGAATATATTGCCCAGGACAATTGGGAAGCTGCGGAACGCGTGCGCGTGGAGCTGCTGGAAGCCATGCGCGCTTTGGCCGACATGCCGGGGAAGGGTCATCGCCGGGAAGAGCTGACGAAGCTGCCAGTGCGATTCTGGCCGGTGCGGTCTTACCAAATCATTTATCGAGGGGACGCGGAGCGGGGTGAAGCTAGTCCGTTGGAGGTCGTCGCGGTGTTGCATGGGAAGAGGAATATTCGGCGGATATTGCGGACGCGGTAGGACGGACAATAGATTAACGCAGAGGACGCGGAGAGCCGCAGAGGTACGCAGAGAAAACCTCAGTGAATACCGAGGTCGCCTCGGGGTGGGCCCTTCGCTGCGCTCACCGCGGAAAACGCGGCTGGGTGAACCCCTCGCTACGCTCGGGGGTGAAGGTACGTTGGTACTGGTGGGAATGATGCTGGTGGGCTATCGACGGAGACGGGGGTGGAGAGCAGAATTGCAACTGTAATCGGAAGCTTGGTTGGCTGGTTGGAGGTAGGCATGGTTATTACGTGTTTGCTCCTGTGCGTTGGACTGCTGCTCGCGAGCGCAGCGGTTCGGACGGACCAGCTGGATTAAGTTTCAGGTTGCTACCCTCCTATACCCCACGCCCGAGCGGCCGGAACCCCCACCGGCCGCTCATTTTTTTTTGGTGCAGGGATTTCAGGCAAGAATGGCGCCCTGAAGGGCGCCGCTACGAAAGCGCGATGGGGCTGACGTTATTGGCAGACGGATCGGGAGGCCGGTCTGAAGACCGGCACCTACAAGTGCTTGCGTATTGGGCGGTCCGGCCCTTGCGGGGGAGGCTTAGGATATGTGGGCGGCTGCAAAGCGGCGTCAAGCCGCCCTTCGTGCGATTCCGCTCAGGGTAGACCGCACTCCAAGGGAGACTGAGCGGCAGAAGAAGGCGGGCAACGACAGAGACGCCGCCTGGAAGGCGGCGCTACAACGGCACGCCAAAAGGAGAAGGGCGGCTTTAGGCCGCCCTTTGGAACAACTGAAAAATTGTTGATACTGTGGCCAAGCTGCTGGCCGGAATTGCTGAAACCACTTGGAGGACTCACCCCTGAGCCCTTGGTACGAAACCACTTCGATGACACACCCAAATTTGGGTTAGCGAAAAAGGGGCTGGTGCAAAGCCCCTTTTTCTTATAATTGACGCCCCAAGCCTTAGATCGGGTCGAGGACCGATCCAGGCCACCCCGGGAAGCCAATCTTGTACTGCGTTGCGGGGAGAAGTTGCAAGTGTTGTGCCAGTGTGAGACGGCGTTTTGGGCGGGCGAGGCGGTTGAAATCAGGATAGTTAGCGTTCGATGAGCGCGCGTGTGAGGTGGGAGTCTACAGAATCTCACATAGTTTAGTAGGGATTCCTACAGTCTTCTGGAGCGTCGGGAACTTTTTGTTGTTGAAGTCGGAATGGCAATAACGATATTCCGGACAGCGAGTTAGCGCACAGCGGCTCGCGTGCGCGAATGATCCGCTGCATCGCGCCCTGCGTCAAATTCTCCGGCCATGGTAGGAAGTCAGAGCCGAAAAATGCCGGGCACGGCATTCCTTCGAGGGCTCAGGATAAAGCCGTGCCCCTACGAATAGCGGACATCTCGGCTAGGTGCCGATGGTGTCTGCGGAGGGCTTGGGCTATGGACTGGCTGAAACGGTCTACGTCGGATTGGTGTTCGGCTTCAACCATGACCCTGGCTAGGGGTTCGGTGCCGGAATAGCGGAGGACGATGCGGCCGTTGTCGCCGAGGGCGGATTCGGCTTCTTTCAGGGCTTGGGCTACTTCCGGGACGGATTCGAGCGGGGGCTTGGTTTTCACTTTTACGTTGACGATGGTTTGCGGGTAGTCCTTGAAGCCGACTACGAGATGCTCGAGGCGGCCGCAGAAGCTTACCAGGCTGGCTACTTTGATGGCGGTGAGGAGGCCGTCGCCGGCGGGACTGTCATTTAGGAAGATGATGTGGCCGGACTGTTCGCCGCCGAGAGTGGCGCCGGATTTCAGCATCTCTTCGAGGACGTAGCGATCGCCAACATTGGTGCGAGCCAGGGTGATGCCTTCGTTGGCGAGAATGCGCTCGAGGCCGAGATTGGACATGCTGGTGGCGACGACTTTATTGTCTGGGAGCTGATTGAACATTTTGAGGTAGCGGGCTACGGCGAGGAGGATGCCGTCGCCGTTAACGATGCGGCCGGTGTCGGCGACGAAGAGGGCGCGGTCGGCGTCGCCGTCGAAGGCTACGCCAAGTTGGGCGTGCTCGGCTTGGACTTTTTGCTGGAGATTCTCGAGATGGAGGGAGCCGCAATTGGCGTTGATGTTGCGGCCATCCGGGGAGTCTCCGATGGGAATTACGTTGGCACCAAGCGAGCGGAAAAGTTCCGGGCCCAGCTTGTAGGCGGCGCCGTTGGCGCAGTCCAGAACGATTTTTAGGCCTTTGAGGTTGGCGCCGGGGATGGTTTTGGTGCGGAGAAAGGTTAGGTATTCGGCGTCGAGAGTTTCGTCTGGGACCAGGGTCGACGCGGTGGCCGAGGTGAAGTTGGCGGCTTCTGGTGAGGCGGTGTGGCGTTGGATGCCGGCTTCGATGGATTCTTCGACGGAATCGGGGAACTTCATTCCGGCGTGGGAGAAAAGCTTTACGCCATTGTCGTGATAGGGATTGTGGGAGGCGGAGATGACGACACCGGCCTGGAAGTCGTTTTGGCGAACGAGGCAGGCGACGCCGGGGGTGGTGATGACGCCGGCGAAGGAAACGGTGGCGCCACTTTTGGTGAGGCCGGCGGCGAGGACGGCGGCGATGTGCGGGCCGGACTCGCGGGTGTCCATGCCGATGAGGACGTTGGCGGCTGGGGCGGATTCGTGGAGGTAGTCGCCCAGGGCGCGGCCGGTGGCGAAGAGGGTGGGGTCGTCCAACGGGGGAGTGCCGGGAACGCCGCGGATGCCGTCAGTACCGAAGAATTGTTTAGGCATGTGAGAGGGTTGAGGTCTGACACCGCGCTGCTGCAGACACGATTGGCTGGTTGCAGACGTTTGGTGCAGGAAAAGTTTAGCACGGGAAAGATTCCAGTCCGGCGGCGAGAGGATGTAGCTGGCTTCGAAACGTGCATTAGCACAAAACGTGGGAGGGCTTGCACGGTGTGTTACCTTGGAGGCCGAAGCAGTGTTCGGTAAATGCGGCGCGATCCCCGACGCGCTTGGTTCAAAGCAGGCCAGTCCGATGCAAGGATTCGTTTCAACAAGTGGGAATGAGTGAATTCGCGCGGCGCAATTTGTGTGCGTTGGGCGTCTAAGCACGTGATGCACGGATAGGGAGTGTTTGTGGAACGTATCGACAGCGATGTAGTGGTGGTGGCGACGACGCGACCGAGCGCCGGGGTGACCAGTGTGCGAATACTGGCGGCTGGCGCGGTTATTTTGTTTTTGTATTACGCGTCCGGCGTGGTGATCACGCTGCTGCTTTCGATCTTATTGTCTTATTTCTTGGATCCCGCGGTGGAGTTGATGGAGCGGACCGGTTTGCCGCGAACGCTTGCGGCGATGGTGGTCGTACTGGTATTGATCGTGGGATTGCTGGCGGTGGGATACGCGGTGTGGGCGCGGACTTCGGACTTTGCGGATAATTGGCCGAAATACAGCGCGGTGTTGCGGCAAGTCCAGACGAACCTAGAAGGAAAACTCAATGGACTGGAAGGACAGATAACACCGCAAGAAGCGGGAGCGCGGGCGGCGGCGCAGCCTTCGGGCGAACCTGGAATGATTCACGGATTTATTATGCGTTCGATCGGATCGCTGTATGAACTGGTGCTGGAAGTTACGTTTGTCCCGTTCCTGGTGTTTTTCATGCTGGCGGGCAAGCGGGATACGTGGCATTCGACGCTACGGCTCTTTCCGGTTTCCGGGCGAACGCAGGTGAAGGAAACGTTGGATGATTTGCGTGTGGTGCTGCGGGATTACCTGGCGGGCATGTGTATTTTGACGCTGATCGTGATCGCGGCGAGTAGCATGCTTTTCTGGGCTTTGGGACTGGAGTACCCGATCATGCTGGGCATCGTTTCAGGATTGCTGAACATGGTGCCGTACATTGGCGTGGTACTTTCCTGGGTACCGGCATTTGTCTTGGCGCTGGCGAAATACAATACCGTGGGATGGTTTTTGTTGATTGCGGCAGGACTCTTGAGCGTGCACATTTGCGCGATGAACTTGATTGCGCCGCACATCGTGGGCAAGCGCGTACAGCTGAATGCCGTGGCCATCACGATTGCGCTGCTGTTCTGGGGCTGGCTGTGGGGCGGAATGGGATTGCTGCTGGCGATTCCGCTGACGGCGGTGCTGCGCGTGGTGTGCGATCACACCGACTCGCTAAAGCCGGTGGGACGATGGCTGGCGGGCTGAGCGTATTAGAAATCTCTAAGGCGCCGAACGCTGCTTGGTAGTTCTCTCCTCCTGTACTTTCGCACGGTACAACTTACGAACGCGGGTGCGTGTAAGAATTTTTCTTGAGAAGCGCGATGTTAGACTGCGTGTCAGGCAAGATGCCCGAGTGTGGCAACGCCTAGATTAGCCGCGGCTCCCTCCTCTCGGCCACGGTACAACCGAAGTACTTCCGCGAACGTCCTCTCCGTTCCGACAACACGCCAGGACCATATGCCCGACGCGCTGCGCCCACAGCAATTGCTCGCCGCAATATTGGAATTGACCGACGAAGCGGTACTTACGATCGGGGTCGATGGAACTATTGAGGATTGGAGCCCCGGCGCGGAAACGCTGTACGGTTACACCGCTGCGGAGATGAGAGGGGAACCTCTGCGGCGACTCGTGCCATTGTATGAGACTCAGGGACTGGACGCGTTGCTGAACAAAATCCGCGATGGTGAACTGCTGCACTGGGATAGTACCGAGCGCCTGACGAAAACCGGTATGCGTGTGCGCATCATGGCGAAGCGCGTGGCGCTCCGCGACGGCGATGGAAAAATGATCGGAGTGCTCGAAAAAGCGCAAGCGCTGGAATGGGCGGGAAGCGACGTGCCGGCCGAGGCGCAACTGCGCCTGGTGGCAGAACAGATGCCGGCGCTGCTATGGACGGCGGATCGTGAACTGCGAATCACTTCGAATTGGGGCGCCGGGCAACCGTGGTCGCGGATTCGTCCGGGAGCGCTGACGGGACACAGTGTGTGCGAGTTTTTGGATTGTGCGGACCGACACGCACCGCCGGTGACGCAGCACTACGACGCACTACAGGGGAAACCTTCCCATTTCGAGTATTCCAAGAAGGATCGATCGTACGAAGTGCATGTGGCGCCTCTGCGTTCGGGAAATTCAGAGATTGTCGGCTGCATGGGATTGCGGCTGGATATTACCGATCGCAAGAAAAGTGAAGATGAAATCCGGTACCAATCGACGCACGATGCGCTTACGGGATTAGCAAATTACCGCGAGTTCATGGAAACGCTGGAGCGGGAAGTTCGGCGTACGGAAAGAAATCTGCGGCAATTCACGGTGTTGCTGTTGGATCTGGACGATTTAAAGACGATTAACGATCGTCTAGGTCATCTGGCGGGAAATCGCGCTCTAAAGCGAATAGCAGCGGTGTTGAAGGAGCAGTCTCGAGGCACGGATGTGGCCGCACGGTATGGCGGGGATGAATTTGGCTTGGTGCTAGTCGACTCCAACCTGGGAATGGCGCAACAGGTAGCGCGGCGCATTGAAGCGCGATTGCAAAAGGACGCAGAAGAGCCACCACTGAGCGTGAGTATTGGTATCGGCCTGTTCCCAGACGATGGGCGAAATGCGCAGGAGTTGCTGGAAGTAGCGGACCGACAGCTGTATCAGCGGAAAAAAGAGCGGAAAGTAGGAGTAACGGCTGACGAAAGCGTCAGCAGGAGCCGTAGAGGGTAAGGCGATCGCGCTAGTGAAATGCGGGCGCACCGGCAACAGCTGAATTAGCGGAGCTTTCGCAGTAATTCTTCAAGTTGTGATGATTCCTGAAACAAACGGATGGCGGCGATTCCAGATGCTCCGGAGTCCAGACATTGCGCGGCGTTTTGCGCGGTGACGCCACCGATGGCCAAGACGGGTATCTTCACCGCGCAGCAGACTTCGCGCAGGCGTTGCAAACCCTGCGGTTCGCCGAAAGCAGCCTTCGAAGGCGTGGTGAAAATCGGGCCGAAGAATAAGTAATCGGCGCCGTCTGATTCGGCCACTTGGGCGGAAACCAAAGAGTGGCAAGACGCGCCGACAATAAATTCCGGGGATGGTTTTTGAAAATTATGCAGTAAGCGCTTCGCTTCGGAGACCGGTAAAGAGCTCTCGCCGAGATGAATGCCATCGGCGTTTCCGGCGAGAGCGACATCCAAGCGATCGTTGATCAGTATTCTACGGGTTCGCAAGTCGCGGCCGGCAGATGGCGCAGCGGCTTCGGGAAGCAAGGTCGAAGCCAAGGCGGCGCGGAGGAGTTGCGCCAGACCGCTGGCGGGAAGATTTTTTTCGCGTATTTGAATCCAGTCCGTTCCGGCAGCGACGGCGGCAGCAACTTTGGATAGTAGAGGCGAAAAAGGATCGTTTAGTGGAGCCTGCGGCAGGCTCGCGCGGTCGGTCACATAGCACAGAATTGGTTTGGCGTTAGTTTCTCGCATGCTGAATTCTCGTCTCAATTATTCCGCAAGGACACAGCGGCGGCGAATCGCGGTCCAGCGTTATACCGATTGAGCTGGGCGGCGCGATGAGATCAGGTTAAAAGCCAGCAGGATATCCAAGACGCCTATGCCGCTTACCGCCCCGCGAAGGAAAGAATTCAAGACGATGGGAATGAGGCTGGGAAAATGATTCAAGAAATAATTTTGGTCCCAGTACGCGGACCACGGCAGGTAGAGGAGCAACGCGCCCATTTCGAAACAGAGTACTACCAGCAATGCGCGGAACACACGATTCATAGTTAAGCGAAACCTGGATGGTCGACCCGAAGATCAGCCGACTACAGATATTGTATCGAGAACGGAGGCCGGAATCAGCGGCTGGACTTTTGCAAAGCGGCGATGCGCTCGGCCACGTCGCGATAATCGATATTCATCGCGTAGACGTGAGAGAAACTTTTCAGTGCGGCGTCGTGATCGCCAGCCGATTCCTGCGCCAGACCTAAATCATACCGCAGCGCGAGAGCATTGTCTGGCCCGAGACCGGGAGTCTGCAGGGCGCGCTCATACCAGATAGCGGCCATATGCGGCTGGCCCTTATCGATGAACGCGAGCCCGAGCAAGGTGCAATTCTGCATGGCGTAACGGAAGGGGCGGCCGCGGTCGCAGGCTTGCGCCACTTTCTGAAATTCGCTGATGGCCTCTTCGAGCAGCCCCATTTCGCGGAAGGCCACGCCAAGGTTGTAGTGCGTTTCGAGATCTTCGTCGTCGGAACCCATCTCGCCGAGTTCGGCGCGAAATTCGTCGAATACTTCCTTGAGGGGAGCGTCTGGGCCACCAGGCACGCGAACAGCCGGCTCCGCGGGCTTGGCATGCGCTTCGGGGCCTGCGGAAAATTCCGGGCTGAGCTCGCCGAGACCGAGATCGCCCATTTCCGAAGCCAGTTCGGAAAGGAACTGATCGGCGCCGTAGCCATTATCCAAGGGCTTACCCGCGTGCGTCGGCGCGGAATTCGCGGGGACCGACGGCTCCTCCACGAAAACGGGTTCTGGTGGCTTCTGGTCGTAGGCCGGAACGAGCGGTTCAGGATCGAGGACCAATTCATAGTCTTGATCGAGTTCGAGTTCGAGCGGCTGATCTTTGTGAGGAGGTATCGCCGCAGATCCAGCAGCGGAAACCTCTTCGGCTGCGTGCTCGCTAAGCTCCGGCAACGCGGGAGCTTCTTCTTCGTGAAGGGCTGGAGCTTGCGCGGCAGACTCGGCGTGCGCCAGTTCAGGAATCGCAGGCTCTTCGTGGTGGGCCGATTCCGGCAATTCCGTTTCTGCGACGGAGAATTCGGCTTCTTCGGCTTGGGCCGGAACCACAGGCGGTCCGGAAGCCTCTGGACTCAAGTTGGCGAATTCTTCGGCGATGGAAAACTCTTCGACGGCTTGAGTTGACGATTCCTGAGCGGAGGATTGCGCGGATGGCTGCGAGACTGGCCGGTTCGGTTTCCACGGGCGCATCGAAGGCGACTTCGAACTCCGCCGGCTCCGCGGAATGTTGCGCGGATGGCGGAGCAGCCGCTTCCGTGACTGCGGGAACGGAATCTTCTGAAGTGGGAGCTGAGCCGTCCAACATAGAGGCCCATTCATCCGACAAATCTACTTCATGCAGATCTTGTGCAGGCGCGGGCTGCGAGGCGCTGATTTCGTTGGCAGCCTCGGCGGCCACAGGAAGTTCGGGAAGATCGATCTCGGTTGACGATTCTGTCTGCAGGAGCCACACTGGCAAATTCGTCGACGTCCGAGGCGGCAGTGACGGCCACCGGGGCGGCTGTGAGTTCGGCGTCGGTGAGTCCCGCGGCACGCTGGAAGCGACGTCGGAGTTCACCGAAACGCTCCGCGCTACGCAAATCGCCGCGATCCTGGTGGATTTGTTCGAGGTGTGAGGCGAGTTCCGCGGTGCGGCGGTCGTCGCCGGCGCCGAGAACAAAGTCCAAGAGTTTTTCGAGTGTCGGAGTGTGGCGCGGTGCGCGACGCAAGATGGCTTCCAGGAGGCCGATGGCTTTTTGCGTCAGACCATAGCTGGCGAAAAGATCGACATCGGTGAGCGACTGAGCGATAAATTTTTGCGTGTCTTCATCGAGCGGCGCTTCCGTGGAAGCTTTGGCTTTGGGGGCCTCGACTGGTTCCGTAGATGGCAAATCCGGGCGTACTTTAGGTGAAGGCGCTTTGGGAAGCTCGAGTTCGTGCGTTTCGGGAGCGGCAGGCGCGGCTTCGGGTGCGAGCAAACCCATTTTACGCAAAACGTCGTTGAGCTTGCGCTTAGCGGAATCGCTTTCCGGTTCGCGGTCGACGAGCTGTTCCAGAACTTCCTTAGCGCGATCGTATTGCTTGGCAGCCGAGAGGGCGTCGCCGAGCTGAGCTAGTGCGTCAGGCATGCGGAACGAATCGCTGGTGCGACCGTAGGTTTCCACGAGCCATTCCAGAGGCTCGATGCGGCCGGGCAGGCGCGCGGCCAGTTCGTTCAATAGACGCGCGACAACTTCATGTTCGCCAGCGTCGATCATGGGGATGCGGGACTTGTCCATGATGGCCATGGCTTTTTCGCCCTGGCTGGATTCGAGCAGCGCTTCAATCAGTTTTTGCGTAGGGCCGAAGTTTTTTTCGTCGGCTTCAAAAACGCGCATGGCCAAGGCGGTGGCAGGTTCCCACTTGGCGTTTTTCAGATAAAGATCGAGAAGGAGTTCGGTTTGTTCGCCGCCCTTTTCGAGGTCGGGAACTTGTTCGAGCAACGCCGCGGCGGCGGTGGTATTGCCCTGCGCGGAAGCGGAGCGGGCTTTCACGATCAACGCGGCAAGATTGTGCGGTTCGAGTTTCAGGGCTTTATCAGAGAGTTTTTCGCATTCGGCGTGATCGCCGCGGGCGATGGCGCGCTGGGCAGCGGACACGTAGGTGTCGATAGCTTCACGCGTCTGGCCCATGGCTTGGTACAAATCGGCGAGGCGAATCTGAATGCGTAAATTGTCTGGTTCGGCGAGAAGAAGTTTTTTCAGCAGGCCGACGGCTTCCGGCTGGCGATTATTTTTCAGGTGAATTTCCGCCAGTTGCAAGAAGAGCGGGCGGGCTTCACTCATGACGCCTTGCTGAACGTACAGGTCAGCGAGTTTTTCGAGCGGACGAATTTCTTCCGGAGCTAATTTCGCGATGCGTTTGTAAACGGCGATGGCTTTGGTGAGAAAACCGTCGCCGACGAAGATTTGCGCGAGGCGTTCGAAGTAGTCGATGGCCTGAAAGGTTTCGCCCTGGCGAATATAGAGTTCGCCGACGGTCATCAAGGTGACCTGGTCGCGCGGCTCGTACTTCAAGATCTGCTGATATTCGCTGATCGCCTGCGGCACTTTGCCCTGATTCAAGAGCTTCTGCGCGGATTCAACGAATTTGCTTTTGTTATAGGCCATGCGAAAACCGGGACGTGGAAAGATGCGGCAGCAATACGGCCGACCTCTCCGTGGTCAAGCGTCCGAGACGTTCTCCTGAGTAGCTGATGCGGAATAGCCGGCGTCGCAACGCCATGTTGGTACGCTAGCAGTTGGGGAAAAGGGGAGTCAATGAAGCCTGCGACGGCTGTGAGCAGGCAGTTATCCCCGTGCGGACTAGGAAACTCGGCGGCGAATACAAGGCGAAGCGGCTGGGAAAAGATTTTCCGGAGTGCTAGAGGAGTTGCAGGAGTGAATTTGCGAGCGGAGAGCTAAAGAGGGAGGGGAGTTTGCTCCGCGCCGGTGGCCCAGCAGCGGGATTCGCGGACCGGGGCGAAGGAGTTGCGATGCAGTGGGGAGGGGCCGTGTTCGCGAAGAGCGGCGAGATGCTCGGCGGTGGCGTAGCCTTTGTGTTGAGCCAAGCCGTATTGCGGGTAGACGGCGTGCCATTCTTCCATGCGGGCGTCGCGGTGAGTTTTGGCGAGGATGCTGGCGGCGGCGATGGAGACGCTGCGGGCATCGCCGTGGATGAGGGATTTTTGCTCGATGAGGACGTCGAGCTGCATGGCGTCGAGAAGCAGATAGTCGGGGACGATAGCTTAGCTGGTTGAGGGCGGCGGTCATGGCTTGGCGGCTGGCTTGGTAGATATTCCAGGCGTCAATGCGCTGGGCGTCGATTTCAGCGACGGCCCAGGCGAGGGCGTGTTCACGGATGCGCGGGGCGAGCTCGGCGCGACGATCCGGAGTGAGTTTTTTGGAGTCGTCGAGACCGACGATGCGGCGTTTGGGATTGAGGATTACGGCGGCGGCAGTGACTGGGCCGAAGAGGGCGCCGCGGCCGGCTTCGTCGATGCCGGCGATGCGCATCCAGCCCAGCTGGCGGGCGGCGCGTTCGAATCTGGTGCAACACTGGCGAGACATCGGGTGGAATCTTAACATGACCGCGATGCGCGGCAGGCGGATGTTGCGGAGTTGTGAGCAAAAAAAGACGGGCACGAGGCCGTCTTTTTCGTGACGAAGGAACTTTTGCGAAAGCGAAGAAACGGCTTAGCGCAATTACGCTTTGGCTTCGGCTGGTTCGGTGGTGGTCGGTACGGCAACAACGCGATCGGCGCGTTTGATGCGGGCGGCTTTGCCTTTGAGATCGCGCAAGTAGTACAGGCGGGCGCGGCGAACTTTACCTTTGCCGACGATTTCCACGGAGCTGATCGAGGGCGAATGGAGCGGGAAGATGCGCTCAATGCCTACGCTGAAGCTGACGCGGCGAACCGTGAAGGTGGCGCCGGAAGCGCGGCCTTTTTTGGAGATGACTACGCCTTCGAAAGCCTGGAGGCGTTCTTTTTCCTTTTCGCCCTCGCCTTCTTTGAGGCGGACGTTCACGCGGATGGTGTCGCCAACGCGAAAATCAGGAAGATCGGTGCGCAGTTGCGCGTCGTGCAATTTCTGAATTACCGGGTTCATGTGACTGATTCCTTGCAGACCCACTCAGGCGGGGCATGCTCTATAGAACAGCCTATGATTATAGGGGATTTGTGGGGAATTTGCTAAGCATTTTGTACAGCTCCACAACCGGATTCTGCTAATTCGCAGAAACAACGACCTTTGGCCGCTTGATCACCGAAGCGGCGAAGCGTTCCATTTCTTCTTGTTGGGGGCTGAATTGGAGGAGGACCAAGTCAACGCCGGCGGCTTCGAAGGCGGCGAGGCGTTCGGAGACTTGTTCCGGGGTGCCAACCAAGCCGCTGCGGAGGCCGCGGTTGCTGACTGAATAATCTTCGAGGGAGACCTTTTGTTCAAGCTGGGTGCCAGCGAGCCACTGCTGGTAATTGGCGTAGCCAGCGGCGGATTGGTGGACGTCGGTGATCCGGCGGACCTCGTCTTGCGCTTCCTTTTCCGTGTCGCGAACGACGGTGTAGCCGGCCACGCCGAATTTCATCGGGGGAAGATTGTGCTTGGCGCGCCGGGATTTCAGATCCGCGATTTTCTCGGCGACGCGTTCGGGCGGATCGCCGTGCATCAAGTAGGCGTCGCATTTTTCGGCGATTAGTTCCTTGGCGGCGGTGGATTCGCCGCCAGCGTAGAGCGTAGGACGCGGCTTGGAGACCGGCTTCGGCGCAAGGATGTTGTCGTCCACGCGGTAATACTTCCCGGTGAAGGAGAAATTATTTTGTTTCCAGACGCCATCGAGGACGTCCAGCCATTCGCTGGTGCGGGCGTAGCGGTCGTCGTGCTGCTCGAAATGCACGCCGTATTTGCGCGCTTCATCGGCCCACCAGGACGAGACCACGTTGAGGGTGAGCCGGCCGTTGCTTATGTGATCGATATTCGCGGCTTGTTTGGCCAGCAGGGCGGGAAGGTGAAACGTGGGACGCACTGCGACCATGATTTCGATGGTCTCGGTTACGGCGGCGAGCGCTGCTGCGGTGGAGAACGCGTCCAGTGACGGAGCTAACGGCCCTTTAATGTCGTTGAGATTCAATTCCGCAACCAGCGTGCAATCGAAGCCGATTTTTTCGCTGCGTTGCGCGAGCTGCTTCACGTACGACCAGGTGGCCGGCATTTTTTCGTCAGGGATGTTGCGGAGCCAGCCGCCGAAGACGGGTAACCAGTAGCCGTACCTCATGCGGAGACCTTCGCAGGTTCGGCAGAGGCGGCTCGATCGAGATTGTGCGATTCGTGTTTGACGGCCTCGGCGATCAGGAAATCGGCGAGGCGCGCGTACGGATTGAATCCGACGATGCGTACCGGATCGGCCACAAAATTCGAGAGGGCATTCACGTCGTAGTAAAGCTGGCGGCCGGTGCGGTCGTCGATTACGTATTCGAGGCCGCCTACTTCCACGTTGCCGAGAGCCATGATGCGTTCAACCTCGTCGATGATTTTCTGCGGCGGATCCCAGCCCTCGACGGTCATGCCGGTTTTTGGTGCGTCCACCGGGCACGCGATGCGCGTCAGTTCTTCGCCTTTGGTGTTTTGGCAAATGTCCGCTGGGCACAAATTAAAACTGTCGCCAGTGATGTGGATCTTGATGGCGTAGATAAATTTGCCGCCGATGACTTCCACACGAGTGATGATTCCGTCGCGGGCGGTGAAGGCTTCCTGAACCAGCGCGGTGGAATCGATGCCGAAGTACAGGCGTTTCTCGTTTACCGCCGCGCTCAGGCTTCGGGTGAGCTGAATCTTTCAATGCCCGCGCCGCTGCCGCCGATGTTGGGCTTTATCACTACGGGGTAGCCGATTTGTGCAGCGGCGGCCAACGCTTGCGAGGGATGATTGATGACGATGGCTTTGGGATATGGCAAACCAAGTTTTTCTAAGTTGGTTAGTTGCTGGGCTTTGGAAATTTCGTGCGCGAAGCAGCGATGGCCATTCACCACACGCAAACCCTTGGCTTCAAGATGGGCCAAATAATTCAGGGTATAAAAAATGCTGTGGCCCAGGCCGCGCTGCCATGCCGAGGGGCTCATGCGATTAAACAGCAAGGAGTATTCCTGCTCAGCGGACGCGACATCGTAGCGATGATCGCGGGCGTGAATCTTCAGCCAGGGAACGCCGCGTTCGTCCAACTGCTGGAAAAGGGGACGGAACCAGTCCGGATGTTCGTAATAGATGGCAATTGGTTTTTCGGGATGCCGTTGCGCGCCGTTCGAAGTGGTGTTCATCAGGGTTGGCCTTCTCAAATGTCGCAGAGTTAATCATCTCGTGAGATGTCTAATCTCGGCAAGGGTTACCGGACGACTATAGAACCTACTGGCCGTTCATTTTATTCCCGGGGATTGCCGGTCATTGCGGCTTGGAATTCGTCGGCGTGCGGGAACCCGCTGCGTTCATCCGCTGCTGGATGTCGGCCCGGATTTTTTTCGCGGTAGCGGCCTCCGAACTGTCGGGATCGAGTCTGAGATAGCGCGTCCAAATCCGCCAGGGTAGCGGGATCATTCTTCTGGCGCATGTGGATGAGTGATAGCAAACGGTACGTCATGGCTTCTTCGGGAGCCAAAGATTGCGCTTTTTCAGCCGCTTGCCGGGCAGCGTCCAGATGATTGCGATACAGCTCCAATTTTCCGAGCTGGAAGTATCCGGACCAGGAGTCCGGCTTCAAGTCGAGGCCATGCAACAGCAACGGTTCGCCACGCGCGCTGTCGTGTCGCGTCAACAACAGGGAAGCCAAGGCCAGATCGGCGTCAGCAAATTTTTCCTGGCTCAAGGTAACCGCCGTCTGCAGACTTCTTTCCGCTTCCGCGCCATTCTGCAAGGCCAGATAGGTCAGCCCCATCTGATAAAAAGCCTCGTAGTAGTCCGGAGATTTGGCAACCGCGGCCTGAAAATCGCGCAAGGCTGTGGTGGGATTTTTCTCTGCGTAAAGTTTCTTTTGTCCTGCTTCCATACTTTTCCTAGCGCCTTCAGGCATAGATAATTCGTGTTCAGAAATCGCCGCGGTGCCGGCGGTATGGCTGGATTTCCTGCCCTCCAGACGCAAGAAAATCGTCACGCCGTGACCGGTTCCAAAGTCCACGGTGACTTCCGTGTCGCTCGGGGCGTAGCCGGAAGCTGAAACCTTCACGATGTAGCTTCCGGTGGGAATTCCAGCGAAAGCAAAACCTCCGGAATCGTTGGTGATGGAGTCTTGCAAGCGAGTGCCGCCGGCGTCGCACAGCCTTACGGAGGCGTGCATGATGCGTTGGTTCGTGGACTCGGAATAGACGTTTCCGAAAAGAGTGGCGGCGAAGGTTTGCGCTGGGAGCGCTAGACACAATGCTGCTGCGAACAGAGGGAGGAGTATTCGGAACGAAACCGGGTGGGAATGTGCCACGGGTAACTCCGGTCAGACTCGACATCGCAACTCAGCGTCGCAACGCAACGTCGTAGCTCAACTCGGCAATTGTACGGCGGCTAGGCAAAAGATAACAGCCGCCAGCCCCTAACTCAGTCGCGGTGCAACAGGTCAGGACGGTTGCGCCGGGTCTTTTCGAGAGCGGCTTCGCTGCGCCATTTGGCGACCTCAGCGTGATTGCCGCCGATTAAAACTTCGGGAACGGTCCAGCCGCGATAGTCCGCCGGTCGAGTGTAGTGGGGGAAGTCGAGCAAGAGATGGCGGCGATCAGAGTTCGCGGATTTTTCGATGGTGGGCAGCGTTTCTTCGGGCTTGCACGTTCTCCGCGGGCGCGGCGAACGATTCATTTTGCGACGAAGCCTCGTTGCCCAGCGCGCCGGGCAACAATCGGGTCACGGAATCGAGAATGAGCATGGCGGCCAGCTCGCCGCCGCTGAGAACGTAATCTCCGATGGAAATTTCGTCGGTGGCCAGATGCGTTGCCACACGTTCATCTACCCCTTCGTAGCGACCGCAAATAAACAAAATGCGATCGAGTTGCGCAAAGCGCCGGGCGGTTTCTTGATTGAAAAGTTTTCCCGCCGCGGAAAGCAGAACGATCGCGGTGTCTGGCTTTTCTACGGCTGGGCTTACTGCATCGCCCATGCTTTGGCCGAGCAGCGATTCCACGGCCTCGAAGAGCGGAGCTGGTTTCAGGACCATCCCTTCACCGCCGCCGAAGGGACGATCGTCTACGGTGCGATGCTTGTCTTTGGTGAACTCACGCAGATCCTGGATGTTTACGTGGACCAAGCCCGTTTCTCTGGCGCGACGCAGGATGCCGTGATCCAGAGGGCCGGTGAAAAAATCGGGGAAAATTGTAATCAGGTCGAAACGCATGCGTTGTCAGTGTAGCCAAAGTTGAGGGTTGGGGATATGTGGCCGCTGGGCGACTTTTGATTTGACCGGTTGTTGGATTGTCGGGAGTACTGCGACAGCAGTTGAGAGCGCCTGTGCTACAAGGGTGGGCAGTGGATCGTACCACTACCTTATCTGGCCCAGTGGACAGCTTGTGCGGCAGCTACGGCGCGCTCATGCTTGTCAGCACAGGTGAGAGTCTGTGTCCTTGGCCGATGCGAAGTGTCTAGGTGTGACTAGCCGATTGACCGTAAAGCTGTTTGCGGCGTTCGTGACATTTGCGTGCGCGACGATGGCACTGGCTGGATGCGTAGCTACGGGCGGAACTGGTTCCTCTGGGCCGCCGACCGGGAGCAGCGTACCTTCTGCGGCCAACGGGTTGGTGGCTACAGCGGGAAACGCGCAGGTAAGTTTGTCTTGGACAACGAGTGCTGGCGCCACGAGTTATCACGTGAAGCGCGGTGCAGCGAGCGGCGGACCTTACACGCTGGTCTCTTCTCCAACTTCCACCAGCTTCGTGGATACGGGCCTCAGCAACAGTACAAAATATTTTTACGTCGTGTCGGCGGTGAATTCTGCGGGTGAAAGTGCGAACTCTGCGGAAGTTTCCGCCACGCCGTCTGCACCGCTGGCGACTCCTACTGCGCCGTCCGGAGTCATTGCAACCGCGGGGGACGCGGCGGTGAATTTGGTTTGGAACACGAGCACCGGCGCCACCAGCTACCACGTCAAAGCGCGCGACGGTTAGCGGGGGACCATATACGCAAATCGCTGCTCCAACGTCGGCAACCTTCGCAGATTCAGGTCTGACCAACGGCACAAAATATTTTTACGTGATTTCAGCGGTCAACTCCGCGGGTGAGAGTGCGAATTCCGCGCAGGCCAGCGCCACGCCGGTCGCCCCGGTAACAATTCCTCCGATTCCCTCAGGTCTGACTGCAACTGCTGGCAATGCTCAGGTTAGCCTGACGTGGACTGCTTCAAACGGTGCGACCAGCTATCACGTGAAACGCGCCACGCTGAGCGGCGGACCGTACACGCAAGTTGCCGCGCCGACCGCGGCGAGCGATACGGACACCGGGTTAACCAACGGCGCAACGTATTTCTACGTCGTTTCCGCCGTGGACAGCGCAGGTGAGAGTGCAAACTCCGCGCAAGTGAGCGCGACGCCGGTGGCACCTGCCGTCCCGGATGTGACCATCACCATCGATCCGACGAAAACCAGGGCGATTTCGCCTTACATTTACGGAACCAATTTTTACTTGGGGAATACGGACGCGCCACCGCTGTTGACGTTTGACCGCGACGGCGGCAATCGCTGGACGGCTTACAACTGGGAAACGAATGCGTCCAACGCGGGCAGCGATTTTCTGTACGAGAACGATAATTTCCTGAGCAGCAGTAATGTGCCGGCGGAAGCGGTGCGCAGTTTTATCGCGGGGGATCAAGCCCATGGCCTGGCGAGCCTGATCACTGTGCAACTGCAAGGATTGGTTTCCGCGGATGAAAGCGGCCCGGTAAGCACCGCGCATCCGCCGGATTTGACGCGATTCAAAACCGTGGTCGACAAAAAGGGTGCGGCGTTCACGCTGACTCCGCCAACCAGCGACGCCAACGTTTACATGGACGAATTTGTATGGGCGTTGGATCAGAAATTTGCCGGCCAGGGAATTTTTGGAAAAACCGCCACGCATCCCACGTTCATTGATCTGGATAACGAACCCGAATTGTGGAACAGCACACACCTGGAAGTGCAAGGCTCGGCGGGTGTGAATCCGAACACGTACATCACGAAAACGATCGCGCTGGCCGAGGCGTTGAAAGATCAATTTCCCGATGCGCTGATTTTTGGGCCGGTACATTATGGGTTTGAAGGAATTTACAGCTGGCAGGGCGCGCTCAGCGCCACTCCGACGGGCACGAATTGGTTCCCGGATTTGTATTTGCCGGCGATAAAAGCAGCGTCCGCGACCTATGGGAAGCCCGTCGTGGATGTTTACGATTTTCATTGGTACGCGGAAGATTACGATGCCAACGGGACGCGCATTCTGGATTTGACGCAGACCACGCTGTCCGACGCGCAAGTGCAGCTGATCGTGCAGAGTCCACGCAATTTGTGGGATCCGACGTGGAATGATGCGGGCAACAGCAATCCGTGGATTTATCAAACCTTGGGAAATACCCCGATCAATATTTTGGGGCGTCTGCAGGCCAAGATTGACGCTGAAAATCCGGGCATGAAACTGGCAGTGACGGAATACGAAAGCGGCGGATTCAATCACATCGCAGGAACCATCGCGCAGGCGGACAACCTGGGAATTTTTGGCGCGCAGGGAGTTTTCGCGGCGAATTTCTGGCCGCCGAATGGAACGTATTCGTATACGCTCGGCGGATTTCGCGCGTTTCGCGGATTCGATGGCGCGAACGCCGTCTTCGGTGATACGTCGTTGGCAGCCACTTCGAGCAATGTGGGCAACGTGGTTGTGTATGCCAGCCTGGACAGCAGCACGCCGGGACGCGTCGTTTTTGTAGCGATCAATCGCTCGACATCCGCGAAGGTGACGGCGATTAACGGGCAGAGCGTTTCAGGGACGGCGCATTTGTATCAGATGACTGCGGCATCGGCTGCTACGCAGGTTTCTGGCGGCGGGCCCGTGGCGCCCGTGGCGGCAGGAACGATGACGGTGAGTGGGAATTCGTTTACGGTTACGTTGCCGGCGTTGAGCGTGACTACGATCGATGTGAATTAAATCAGAATCAAATTGGGCCGGCCAGAAGGATTGCTCCTACACAACCTGCATCGGCGCTTACGCCTGAGTTTCATTCTGGGGCGTTTAGGTCGCGGAGGCCTGCGGGCAGGATTACTTCGATGCGACGGGCGCTGGTGTCAATGCGTGTGCAGATATCCTCTGCTAGCGGGATCAATATTTCGGATTCGCGGGGTGGTTGCGGTGAGGCGAGAGCCACGACCAATAGCGGGGTTCCGGGAAAATCTTCGCCAGGAAATTCTACATCGGTGACCGTGCCGAGCAACGCTGGGGATTCGTTGATGGCGCACGGTGGCGAGGCGAGCAGCGGGGGAGCGGACGCCAACTCGAAAACAGAGCAGCCCACCAGGTCGGCTACGAAGTAAACGCCCGCAGGAAGTGTTACGCGCTGCTCGATGGGCAAAAGCACGTCCTGCCCGCGCAGCTTTTCCGCGTCGTTGATGCTGTTGATATTTTCGAAATGGAAGACGGCTTGGCCTTTGTGATTCTGGCTTAGCCAGCAATTCTGCACGGTGACTTTGCGCGGCTCGGATTTGCTTTTCGGATCGGAAAGAAAAACTTCCTTTAGTTTTGTGAGGCGCTCGGGAAAATCGGTGAGCAGTTGCGCGGCTAGTTCGCCCTTGTTGCCACGCGGTTTTAAGAGGCGCGCTACGGTGATGAAACGTGGATTTTCCGGCACGACTAGTCTTCTACGATTTCGAGCGTGAAAGCGTTTGTGTTGTTTGGAGCCGGCGGCGGCCAACAGAGTGCGGATGGATTTGGCGGTGCGTCCCTGGCGGCCGATAATTTTGCCGAGGTCTTCGGGGTTGACGCGCAGAGCTATTACCGTCACCGGCGCGCCGTGGGTTTCGACGCGGACTTCGTCCGGGCGGTCGACGAGGGCGCGGGCGATGACGTTTACGAGTTCTTTCAAAGGCAAAACCTCGAGAAAAGCCTCGTCGTAGCCAATCCGAATGTCGGAGCTAAGCTCCAATCCCCAAAAGCGGCGTCAAGCCGCCGCACTCCAAAGAGAAGCTGGGCATGAAAAAGCGGCCCGGATGAGACTGGGCCGCTGAATTCTGGCGTGCCTGCTTAGGCGATTTTTTCGCGCTTCAGGAAGCTGCGGACCGTGTCGCTGGGCTGCGCGCCCTGGCTGAGCCAATACTTGATGCGCTCGGCGTCGAGCTTAATCTCCGCGGGCTTCTTTAAGGGGTCGTACGTGCCGACCAATTCGCGGGTGCGGCCGTCACGAGGACGGGTGCGTTCGATAACCACCACGCGATAAAAGGGCTTCTTTTTCTTACCAATACGAGCTAGACGAATCGTTAACACTAAATCACTCCTCCGGAACCCTTAATTGTAGCGTGGTTCCCAGCCTCGACGCAATTGAAGAGTGCCCACCAATTACGGTTCTAAGCTTGTCTAGAACCCGGAGTGGACTTGCGACGACCGGAGCAGAAAGGCTGACGCAGTGACAAGAAACGCGGGGAACCAAATCCACACGAGTTCGCTGCGAAGCACCGCAAGCCCGCGCTCGGTGAAGAAACGGCTCGCACCGATCGGCGACACCAGGATTGGTCTCCACGGAAAAAAGTAACGATGGGTGTCGAATGGCGCGAAGAAGGCCACGCCGAGTCCGCCGTCAGTGAGAGCATCCAGAAACCCGTGACTAGCTGTGGCTAAAAATAGATAGAACCAAAGGACGAGATGGCTCATGCCGGGGGTCGCGCCACGAAAGGCAACGAAAAGTATTAGACTCGCCAGAATCGCCGCGAAAGCGAGTGAGTGCGTGAATCCACGGTGCCCCCAGAAATCTCCGTAACGTGTCCCGTGCTGCAGTCCGATGACGTCGATGTCGGGAAGAACAGAACACGCCGTGCCGATAATCCAGACGCGCTTAGGTGCGCGCGGATTGTAGAAGCAGGCCGCAAGCCCGAGCGCAGCCGCCGCGTGAGAAAAAACCGAAGCCACGAACGCTCCTTCAGCTTAGGCGATTTAGGCCGTTGAAGGCGGCGGTTTTGTAGCATTCGGCCAAAGTCGGATAGTTGAAGACCGTGTTGATGAAGTAGGTGACTTTGCCTTTTAGGGTGAAGACGGCCTGGCCGATGTGGAGGAGTTCGGCGGCGTCTTCGCCGAAGATGTGGACGCCCAGCAGTTCCAAGGTTTCGCGATGGAAGAGAAGTTTCAAGCGACCGTTGGTGTGGCCGCTGATTTGTCCGCGAGCCATTTCGCGGTAGTAGGCCACGCCAACTTCGTAGGGGACGTCGGCATCGGTGAGCTGTTCTTCTGTCTTGCCGATGAAGGAGATTTGCGGAATGGTATAGATACCGTAGGGGTAGCCGGCCGGATCGGTCTTCACCGGCAGATTGAAGGCACGTGCGCTGGCGATGCGGCCCTGTTCCATGGAAACACTGGCGAGGCTGGGGAAACCGATGACGTCGCCTACGGCGAAAATGTGGGGCTGGTTGGTGCGATAGTCGGCGTCGACTTTGATACGGCCGCGGTCGTCGACCTCAATGCCTGCGGCGGGTAGGTCCAGGCTGTCCACGTTGCCCTGGCGTCCGACGGCATAAAGAAGACCGTCAGCAACGATGCGCTTTTTGCTGACGAGGTTGGCGGCCACTTTTCCATCGGGAAGTTCTTCCACGCTTTCCACTTCTTCGCTAAGGCGCATGGTGACGCGCTGATCACGCATGTGGTAGGTGAGCGCTTCGACCATTTCCGTGTCGGCAAATTCGAGCAGACGCGGCCGCTTCTCGATGATGATGACGCGAACGCCGAGCGTGGCGAACATGCAGGCGTACTCCACGCCGATTACACCGCCGCCGACAACAATAAAAGTGCGCGGAATCTGCGGCATGCTGAGAATCTGATCGCTGTTGATGATGTTGCGGCCGTTGATGGGAACTTTGGGATTGACGGCGGGTTTGGTGCCGGTGGCGATGATGATGTATTCGCCCTCATATTCGCCGAAGCCGCTGGCAGTTGGCAACGCGGACGTGATGCGGGACTCGTAAAACAGCCGTTGCCATGAATCACCGTGACATTGTTGCGTTTCAGCTGGCTTTGAATCACGCCAACTTCGTTTTCAACGACGTGCTGGACGCGAAAATTAAGATCCGCCATGGTGCACGCGTCTTTGGAGTTGTAGTTCGTGCCGTAAAAGCTTTTGTCGTAGAAACCGGAAAGGTGCAGAACCGCCTCGCGCATCGTTTTGCTGGGGATCGTGCCCGTGTTGGTGCACACCCCGCCGATGGCCGCGCCCTTTTCGATGATCGCCACCCGCTTGCCGGCTTTGGTTCCCTGAATTGCGGCGCGTTGTCCGCCGGGACCCGAACCAATGACAATCAAATCAAACGGCTGCATTCTCAGGTTCCTCCGTGGCCGGTTCGTGACGAGATATCGCGGGGAAGCCAGCCACTGCTGCTTGGTGAGTATAAACGACGGAGGGGCCTCTGGCCGGACGACTAGCAGGACGGTTGCTTGCGTCGTCACCCGCGCCGGTGGCGATACCCATCAAGTACTCCTGCACGGAAAATTGATAGCGATTGCGGTAAGCGGGCGGACGTGAGTAGGTGCCATCGGAAGAGAGCAGACGGGCCTTGCGAGTATCCGCAAGGTAGGACCCGAGCATTTCATCGCGCACACGCTGGCAGAGCGCGGGATCCTTCAACGGGAAGATGACTTCCACACGTTCGTAGAGGTTACGGGGCATCCAATCGGCGCTACCCAGAAACATTTCAGGCTCGCCGCCATTTTCAAAATAGTAGATGCGGCTGTGTTCCAAAAAGCGTCCGATGATACTGCGCACACGAATGCGCGAGCTGATACCGCGCAACCCGGGAACCAAAGAGCACTGGCCGCGGACAATCAGATCAATTTCGACCCCCGCTTGCGAGGCGCGATAGAGGGCCTGGATGATGGGCTTGTCGATCAGGGCGTTCATTTTGACGACGATGCGCGCAGGACGGCCGCGCCGAGCGTGACGCGTTTCGCGATCGATCAGTGCCAGGCAACCCTTGGCCATATCTCGCGGAGCGACGAGCAGCGGCTTGTAATGATTCTGCTCGGAATCGGCGGTCAGGAAATTGAACACGTCCTGCACGGAGGACGTGATGTCGTTGTCCGCGGTAAACAAGCTGAGGTCGGTATAAAAGCGCGCGGTGGAGGGGTTGTAATTGCCGGTACCGAGATGGGCGTAGCGGCGGATTTTCCCGTCGGGATCGTTGCGCACGATTAACAAGAGCTTTGCGTGGGTCTTCAGGTCTACCAGACCGTAAGACACTTGCACGCCGGCATCTTCAAAACTGCGCGCCCAGCGAATATTGGTAGCTTCATCAAAACTGGCTTTCAGCTCCACAACCACGGTGACTTCCTTTTTGTCGGCGGCTTCAAGCAGAGCCCGTGCGATTGGAGAATCGGAGCTGGTGCGATACAGGGTCTGTTTAATAGAGAGAACGCGCGGATCGTGGGCGGCAGTCTGAAGGAAATTTACTACGGCATCGTAGGATTCGTACGGATGGTGAACCAGCACGTCCTGTCGCCGAATTGCGTCGAACATGGAATCGGCGTCATGCCCAATGCGCACCTGGCGCGGCGTGAACGAAGGGTATTTCAGGTCTGCCCGAGGAGTCTCTTCGTAAAGGTGAAAGAGCCGTTGCAGATTGACCGGCCCCTTGCAGCGAAACACCAGAGACTGATCGAGCTCGAACGTGGTCACCAGGCGTTCGACGATTTCGGGAGGCGCACCCGCGTCAATCTCCAAACGTACGGCTTCGCCTTTGCGGCGTTGCGCTACCTGCGAGTCTACGGCTTCGAGTAAGCTGCGCGCCTCTTCCTCCTCGAGATACAGATTACTGTTACGGGTAATGCGAAATGGCGCCGAGCCCAGGATTTCAAAACCACGATAAATTTTGGCCGCGTACGAAGAAATTATGTCGTGCAGAAAAACGTAATCGATGGTTTCCGTGGAAGATGGCACGCGGAGCAGACGCGGCAACGTGCGCGGCACGGTGACCACGCCGAAGTACGGCTTGCCGTTGCCACCGCGGCGTTTGCGCAAAATGAAAGCGATACACAATGCTTTATTCAGGACATGCGGGAATGGATGAGAAGGATCGACGGTGACCGGGGTGAGCATGGGCGCCACGCGACGATCGTAGAAAACTTTAGCGGTGTTGCTGGCTTTAGCGTCGAGCTGGCTGAGCGACAGCACGCGTATGGATTGTTTGGCAAGCGCGGGAAGAATTTCCTCGTTCCAACATTTGTACTGGTCGCGCACAAAGATCTGCATGGCGCTGGAAACGCTCTGCAGTTCTTCCTCAGCGGTGTGGCCATCCGCGCCGATTTCCGTGGAGCCGTGTTCAATACGCTGAAGAAAGCTGGAGACGCGGACTTCGACAAACTCGTCCAGATTGTTGGCAGTGATGGCCAGAAACTTGACGCGTTCTAGCAGCGGATTGCCAAGATCGCGCGCTTCTTCGAGGACCCGGCGGTTAAATTCCAACCACTCAATGTGGCGGTTCAGGTAATAACGCGGGTCGTCGAGATTGATACGTTTCATGGACGCTCTCGGGGAATCTTGGGCCAAAGAGAGATAGCCTATCGGTATTACGGGCAGATTAACAAGGGCGGGCCTATCTAGTGTCGGGTTCAGTGTGCGCGCGAAGCCATGTCGCAAATTCCTCTTCGGAGAGGTCCCCGGCAGCCAGACTCATCATGGTATTGATTTCGTCGAGCGTCTCAGAAACCAGCCGATATCCGTTTCGCACCAGGAACAGGGTAGTTGCTATAAATGCGATGCGTTTATTGCCATCTACGAAGGCGTGATTTTTTGCTAAACCGAAACCATAAGCGGCGGCTAGTTGCGCAAGGTCAGCCGCCGCGTTGTAGTGAAATCGATTAATCGGTCGAGCTAAAGCGGAATCCAGCAATGAGACATCGCGCAATCCCGGAATGCCACCGTGGGCCGCAAGAGCCTCCGATTGCAGAAACAGAATTACGCGACGGTTGAGCCAGATTGGCTCGTTCATTTCGCAAGTGCGCGAAGTGTGTCTCGATGATCACGCATGATTTCGCGCCCAAGTTCGAGTTGTTTCTCGAGTTCAGGATCGTACGGCGTTATCAGAAAGCCGTCCGCGGTTTCGACGAGGAATAAAGTGTCCCCGCGCTTAACGTTCAGGCGGCTCAAGCTCTCTTTTGGAAGTACGAGGCCAGTGGAGGTCCCCACAGCTCTTAGTTTCAGCTTCATTTCACCACCATTATAACTTTTATTATAATGGACGCTCGTGCCTGCGCCAAGCAGGAAAGCGCGCTGGGGGCGCGACACCGGGTGGGATTAAGACATGCCGGCGAGTTTGCCGAGCCCCTTCATTTTGGCGCGGGCGGTCAAGGCGCCGTATTGCTTCATCATTTGGCGCATCTGCATGTATTGCTTCACGACGGAGTTGACGTCTTGCACGGAAGTGCCGCTGCCGGCGGCGATGCGCTTGCGGCGCTTGCCGTCGATCACGTTGTGATCGCGACGCTCCTGATTGGTCATGGAGTTGATGATGGCTTCCACTTGTTTCAGCTTGCCTTCATCGACTTGAGCATTCTTTGGAAGATTCTGCAGCGGGCCGACTTTGGGCAGCATGTCCACCAATTGTTCCAGCGGACCCATCTTGCGGATCTGCTTTAGCTGGTCGCGAAAATCTTCCAGCGTGAATTCTTCCTTGCGCAGCTTGCGTTCGAGCTCGATCGCGGCTTTTTTGTCGACCGCTTGTTCGGCGCGTTCGATGAGCGACATGAGATCGCCCATGCCGAGAATGCGCGAGACAATACGTTCCGGATAAAAACCTTCCAGAGCGTCGTATTTTTCACCGAGGCCTACGAATTTTACCGGTGCACCGGTAACTTTGCCGATGGAAAGCGCCGCGCCGCCGCGTGCGTCGCCGTCGAGCTTGGTGAGAATCACGCCGGTGAGGCCGAGTCGTTTGTGAAATTCTCCCGCAGAACGCACGGCGTCCTGACCAATCATCGAATCGGCGATAAATAGCAATTCGCTGGGCTGCAATTCTTTTTTCAGATGGCCGAGTTCATTCATCAATTCGTCGTCAATATGCAGGCGACCCGCGGTATCAACCAAAATCACGTCGCTGGCAGATAGCTTGGCTTCCTTGATCGCGCCGCGAACAATTTCTAACGGCTTGTCCGTGCCAGTCCCGGGCCAGATGTGTGTGCCAACCGCTTTCGCGACTTGCGCCAACTGTTCGCGGGCGGCGGGGCGGTACACGTCGGTGGAAACCACCAAGGGGCGGTGGCCATGCGTGGTGAGCCACTTCGCCAGTTTGCCGGTGGTGGTGGTCTTACCGGAGCCCTGCAATCCAACAATCATCCACACGGAGGGCGGCTTGGAAGCGAAGAGCGGCTTGGCGTGTTTGCCGAGCATGGCGGAAAGCTCGTCGCGCACTACTTTCACGACTTGTTGGTCCGGCGAAAGCTGCATCATCACTTCGGTGCCGATGGCCTTGGCGCGGATGTTGGCTAAGAGCTCGTCGGCTACGCCGACGTTGACGTCGCCCTCGAGAAGCGCTTCACGGATTTCGGCGAGTGCGGCGTCCAGGTGCTCATCCGTGAGTTTGCCCTGTCCGCGGAGATTCTTAAAAGTGCGTTGCAGCTTTTCTGTGAGGTTTTCGAACATTTTTATTTTGGTGAAATTTGATGTTACCGCTCTTAGCTAGACTTCCGACCTCTACAGCGATAGCAGAAACTGACTAGCTCACTTGAACACTCATTTTAGGCCGCAGATAGAGGAGGGTCAAACGTCCTTGGTAGAGAATTTCCAAGAAAACTTGTGCGACAACACTTAAACGTGTTGAAAGTGCGTATCTTTGAAGGCGGTCGGATATTTCAGGCCGTACCCCAACATCCGGTCAAGGCCGATGTGGGAGAGCCATATCAGCGCATACGGAATGCACGGCGGCGACGGAAGCAGCAGCCCCACGAGGAGCAATAACATTGGCGCCACAAGCGTGTGAACCAGATTGTAGGTAGTTGCGCCAACCTTCGCGTCTTTGAGATAGCCCAGCATGAAAAGATCCGGGGTTAGAAAGAGCGCAGCGAAAAGCCACCATGAATAGTGGCCCGCGTGATAGAACCACAGAGTCAACGCAAAAATAAATGTGCCTTCGGCGTGCAACAGCAGACGAGGTTTGGTCAACATAGTTAGCGCCTCATGGTAAGCGAAAGGGTGGCGCTTAAAAGGTGAGGCGCACACCTACTTGTGCTGCGAAGGGAATGCCGACGGTGGTCCCTGGTCCAAAGAAATCGCCGAGTCCGCCAGCTGGAACCAAGAGTTGTTTGCCACTGGTGACCGGCACGTTACAAGCCGGCGTGGGGCACAGCGCGGTGACGTTCGCAAGATCGTTCACGGGAATCGGCAGGGCAGAAATATCGGTGACGTAGTTTGCGCCGGGATTGTTGCGATTGAAAAGGTTGAACATTTCGATGAAAGGCATCACCGTCCAGCGATCGTGGAAGGTGAACGGCCGTGTGACGCGAAGATCCATCTGGATATACGGCGTGCCGCGAAATTGATCCAGCGTGCTTTCCACTCCATTGATGACCGCGCGCGTGCCATCCGGAGTCGTCAGCGTGATAGGCCGGGCGCTTTCTGCTTGAAACAACGTCGAGAGCTGGAATTTTCCAGGAGTGGCAAACGTGCCGGCAATTACCGCGCGATGCGTGATGTCTTCGCCGGAGGGGCCGTAGTCTCCCGGTGCAAAAGGATGGTAGGGATCGCAGACGCCATCGACGTAGTCAAAGAGTTCGCCGAGCACGCAGCCCCACGTTTTGGCGCTCGAAAGCGTGTAGTTGGCAACCAGGCTCACGCGGCGCGCTACGTTGCCCTGCAGGTGCAGCATCAGCGCGTTGTAACTGGAGCGATTGTCCGACCGAAATACCTCCAAGCCGTCGGGATAGGTGTATGCCGCGTAACCGTGACGGCCTTGCTCCAAGGTGTAGTCGGCGCTGAGCGTCCAGTCCGCATTGAAAGCGTGTTGTATACCGGCGGTGGCATGAATGGCGTAGGGCGTGTGGTAGTGCGGATCGATGAGCGCGGGGGGAGGAGCAGCATTGGGGCAAGTGCTTTGCGAAAAGTTGCAATCGTTTACGGCTTGTAGCGCGAGGACCCAGCCGTTTTGCGCGAGGTCGTCATAGTAAAGCCCGAAGCCGCCGCGTACCACCGTCTTGCTGGAGCTGTCCAACACGTAGGCGAAACCCACGCGGGGTGCGAAGGCTTTGCGATAATCGTGCGGCGCGCCGGTGATGGTGGGGTCCACGGTCGGGTCCAGGTTCTGCAATGCGGGATTCGCAAGCTGGCTGCGACCGCTGGCGGTGAACAATCCAAACGTGGTGTCGTAGCGTAGGCCGTAATTGAGGGTGAGGCGCGGAGTGATGCGCCAGGAGTCTTGCGCGTAGAAACCCAGGCGCTGCACATTTTGCGAGAAGCTGCCGTCTCCGGCCGGTGTGAAAGTACACGAGATTCCGGTGGCCGGGTCTGGTGGCGTGGCGCAGCCGCGGCTGAAGAAAAACTGATTGGTGTTCGCGGGATTGGCGTAGAAGGCGGGATCTTGGGGATAGGTGATGACCGTTTCAGGAGTGCCCGAGAGGGCGCCGCTAAGAACCGGTTCGTGAATCAGACTTACGCCGAAACGCGGCGCGTGGCGGCCGGAGGAGTGGCTCACGTCATAGCGGAGTTGATATTTTTCCTGGTTACGCAAAACAGGGAATGCGGTGATGGCGGTGGCGAAGGAATTGTCACCGAAGGTATCGAGACCCGAGATGGTCTGGAACGTGACGCTGAAGGGAAATTGCAGCGAGAAACCCTGTGTTTCATTGCGCGTTTCAGTGTGATGTAAGCCGCTCGCCCCTAAACTGAAACTGCCGACCCAGGTGGGCGAGAACGTGAACTGATTGTTCACCGCGAGATTGAAATAGTTGGAGTGCGACGTCGCGCCCGTGGAAGGTAGCGTGGCCTGTTGAATCAGATCGTTGTGCGTGATGTAACTGTCGATGGCTGCGCGGAGAAACCATTGCGAGCGGGCGGATTGCTGCCAGTCCAGGCGCAGCGTTCCCAAATTGTCGTGGAACGGAACGGGCGCAAAGGTCGGAACCGCGATGGCGGGGACGCCTTCGATCAGACCTTGCTGCGCGAGGCTGTTCAACGAAGAAAACTCCGCCTGGCTTGCCGGGCTGTAGGCAATACTGGCGCGCTCGTTTACATATTCGTAGGACGAAAAAAACCATAGCTTATCGGCTTTGATTGGTCCGCCGAGCGACCCAATATAGTTCTGTCGAGAAAAGGGCTGCTTGGGATCGGGCGCGGGATTTTCGATCGGGTAACGCGCGTTCAGGTCTGCGGCACGCTCATAAAATGCAAAATCACCGTGCCAATCGTTCGAACCGCGGCGCGTGGTGATGACCACGGAACCCGCCGTAGTACGACCGGTGTCAGCATCCTCCTGCGCGGTGCGAAACGAAAATTCCTGAATAGAATCCGGAGAAAAATTTTGCAAGAAGCCGCCGATATAATCGTCAGAATTGTCGACGCCATCCACGGAGAGATCATTGTTCAGTCCAGAACTACCGCCGGTGGACACTGCGGTGATGCGCGCCTTCGTGGGGTCGGAGGGTTCGACCGGCTCCGTGCCGGGCACCAGGTAAGCGATGTTGGCAAAACTGCGCGCAGCCAACGGAATATTTTCGAGGTCAGACTTGGTCACCACACCTTGATGCACGGCGCTGGTGACATCCATAGGCTGCGTGGCAATGGAAGAAGCTTGGCCGGAAACGGTTATGCTCTGTTGCGACGACTGCGGCTTGAGCGTGACGGTCAGGTCTCGCACCACGCTGACCTCCACGCGCACCTCTGATGCCGCGCGCGCGAAGCCTGGCGCCTGAACGGCAATTTTGTACCTGCCGGGAGGTAGATCTTCCACGCGAAACGCACCGCGCTCATCGCTGGAAGCGCTGCGTTCAAACGCGATCTCTACTCCTCGGATTGTCACTTGAGCAGCAGCTACTGCGGCACCGCTGGAGTCCAGAACCGTACCCTGCAAAGCACCACGATAAGTTTGCCCGAGGGTTGCTGCGGCGCCGGCGAGAATCAAAAAAACAGCGAGCAAATTGGCTCGCACACGCGGCAAAAGTAGTTTACTTATCATTAAGGCCAACACCCGATTGCGATTTTAGACGCGTAGTATGAGCGTTTCGTTTCCTAGTTGTCGAGGCGCAAATCTTCCAAAGAGCCGGTTGCCAGTCCGCCTCGCCACGCCTTTCTTGACCGGGCGCGCAACGCTCGAATACACTAGAAGATTCCTGAACAGCTGCTGGACCGGTTTGTGTTAGTTGCGCCCAAACCAGTGACAGCAAGGCGATTCAGCAGTGACACCCGAAATCTTTTAGGGATTGTTTCCGTAAGAATTAAAGGAGAATTGCTTTGCCAAAGCGCACATATCAACCGCGCAAGCGCCGCCGAGCTAAGACGCACGGTTTCCGCGTTCGCATGAAGACCAAAGGCGGCCGCAAGGTGCTTGCCGCACGCCGCAAGAAGGGGCGCCATAAGCTCACGCCCGTATGATCCGGCAAGTCCGGTGATCGCTGCCAGCGACAGTGCGCCGCAGCGGAAATCTTCGCAGGGAACACGTTTTCCCCGCGAAACACGCCTGGTGCGCAGCGCGGACTTTGACACCGTTTATCGAACTGGAAAACGCCGCTCAAGTTCCCACTTCACGGTTTTCTTTCGCACGAACGATTTGCCGGAAACGCGCTTTGGTTTCAGTATCAAGAAAGCGCTCGGCAAGGCGGTCGTGCGTAATCGTATTCGGCGGCGCATCCGGGAAATTGTGCGTCGTTACCGGCAGGAGATTCCGGCAGGATGGGACATCGTAATTCATCCGAAAGGCGCGATCGAGCGCGTGGAGTTCGCCGCGCTGACGACGGATTTGTTGCGCCTGATCAAGGGAATTGCGGCCATGCCGACGCTTCCGAAATCACAAACGTGATCGCCTCGGATGAAAATATTCCCGAAAACACCGGGCAGGGTTCTCCTGCTGCGGAGCAACATTCCTTCGCTGTACGGGCTGCACTTTATGCCCTGCGCTTTTACAAGGCGTATCTCTCCCTGCTAATCGCCGGAAGCTGCCGATACCAACCTACCTGTTCGCAGTACACCTACGAAGCCATCGAGCGCTTTGGCTTGTTGCGCGGCTCTTGGCTGGGCTTCAAACGCTTGATGCGTTGCCATCCCTTTTCTCGTCGTTTCGGATTTGATCCCGTGCCAGAAGAGTTGCGCGCGCAAGACCAGCACAAAGGATTTCCGCTTCCGGTCGACGAAGCCACTACGAATGCGGCGTCCGATCCTTGCGCCACGCACCACCCAGTTTTGAACCATCATAAAGAGGCACATTCGTGACCACGCAGCAAAAAGATAAGTTCACTCCAGAGCTTCGCATCCTGGCCGCTTCGCTGCTGTCGATGGCGGTGATCATCCTCTGGCTGAAATATTTCGGACCGAAGCCTCCCGTTACGCCGCCGCAAACGAACAAGCCTGCGGCCAGTGCGTCCGCCCCGACGCCTGCAGACGGCGGCAAGCCAGACTCGCATATCGCTGCCGTGCCCGCCAAAACCGGCGCGAGCGCCTCCCCCACTCCGCAAGTCGCAGTGAGCGCCAAGAGCGACACGCAAGAACGCAGCATCGTCATCGAGAACGACCTATATCGCGTAGAAATCTCCAACCGCGGCGCCATCGTTAAGAGCTGGCAGCTCAAAAAATACACGGATGACGCCAAGCCTCCCCGAATTCTGGACGTAGTACATCCGCACGCTTCGGAACAAAGCGCCGGCTGGCCTTTTTCAGTGGTGCTCGACGACGATCAGCTACAAAACGTAGCCAACGCGGCGCTCTACCAAATCGATCCCGCTGCGACAAACGTCGCCTCGCCGACAGATGCCGATTTTTCCTGGAGCGATGGCCACCTGGAAATCACCAAGCATTTCCACTTTGACCACAGCTATGTGGCCCATGTCACCGTTGCGGCGAAATTAGACGGCAAGCCCATCACCGCAGGCATCGCTTGGCTGGGCGGCTTTGGCGATTTGACGGTCACCAATCCCGCGCCGTGGGAAACGGTGCAGACCTACTACAGTGAAAACGGCAAGATCACTAACTTCCTGCACAAAAAGCTAGACGGTCCAGACAAGTGGGGCCCGGGCGTCTGGCAAGGCGGCAAAGATTTCACTGGTATTGAAGACCGCTACTTCACCGCCGCGTTCCTGCCCGCAAATGGCGCGGCCCCCAGCACGCTCGAAACGCGTTACTGGAAAGTGTCAGAAAACACGCAAGTCTCCGGTGCGGATACCGCGGTACCCGTCTCGGAAGTAGCCACCGCAGTGTCGGGTAGTCCGCAGACCGCGCTACGCGTCTACGTTGGCCCCAAAGATTACGACGACTTAAAACGCATGAATCCGCCGCTCCACGGCTTGGTCAATTTCGGCTGGCTGGAATTTATCGCCGACCCGCTCTTCCACGGCCTGAAATGGATTCACGGTTTCATTCCCAACTGGGGATGGGCCATCGTGGTCCTCACGCTGGTCATCAATATGTTGTTGTTCCCGTTGCGCATTTCCAGCTATCGCACCACGCTAAAAATGCAGCGCGTCGGCCCGGAAATCAAAGCGATTCAGGACAAATTTAAAAAATATTCCATGCGTGATCCGCGCAAAGCGGAAATGAACAAAGAAGTGATGGCCGTTTATCAGCGGGAAGGCATCAATCCCGTGGGCGGCTGCTTTCAAATGTTTCTGCAGATGCCCATCTGGTTCGGCTTGAACACCACGTTGCGCTACGCCATAGAAATGCGCCACGCACGATGGTTCGGCTGGATCACCGATCTCTCCGCGCGCGATCCTTATTATGTGCTGCCGGTCCTGATGGGCCTCTCAATGTACCTGGTCTCCAAAATGACGCCCATGACCAGCACCGACCCACAGCAGCAAATGATGATGAAAATCATGCCTATCACTATGGCCGGAATTTTTATGATCTCGCCGATTTCCAGCGGCTTGGCGGTGTACATTCTAACCAGCAGCGTGGTGGGCATCGGTCAGCAGTGGTATCTGAATCGCGCTCATCCGGTGCCGGAGCCGGTGAAGCCCGCACGCGGGAAAAACGGGAAAAAGTCGTAGTAGCCCGGGCATTGCAATGAATCTGCCTTGAAGCAAAATTGTCAGTCGTTTGGAGGCTCGTGAGTCAGGATCTTATTCGCGAAGGCAAACTGGATCGCGTTGCGGCCGCTGACGCGCTGCGAGCATTCCTCGCTGACGTCTTGCGCGCTTCGCAACTCGATCTGCATGCCAACGTCCATGCCGTCACCGGAAACGCGGCTGGCCTCGAAGGCGACCCCGAAGTTTTGGCCGATATCGACGGACCAGACAAAGGCATCTTGCTGGAGCGTAACGCCGAAGTCCTGAAAGCCATCGAACACTTGGCATTCAAAGCCCTGCGCCTCGAGCCTAATCTCCACGAACGCATTCACATTGACTGCGGCGGTTACCGCGCACTGCGCTTCGAAGAATTGCGCATGACCGCGCGAGTCGCTGCCGAACGGGTGCAAACCTCGCGCCAACCATTTCGCCTGAATCCCATGTCTTCCCGCGAGCGCCGCATCGTGCATTTGGCGCTGAAGGAATTTCCTCAGGTGCGCACCGAAAGCGTAGGCATGGGCGAAGAGCGTCAAGTGGTGATTCATCCCGCCGAACCGGCTAAGCCTTCGCACTAAATCGCCATTCCAATTACCAGGCCAGCCGCGCGAAAAACGAATCAATCGCGGCCACGCACTCTGGCTCATCGAGCAACGGAAAGTGCCCGCGTTCCGCGACGGTGAGCGTTGCCACGTTTGACTTCTCGCGCTGCATGCGCGCTAAGGTGGACGCGCTTAACAGATCTGAGAGTGCGCCGCGAATCGCCAGCACAGGTAAATCGCCGAGTTGCGCCCACACCGACCAGAGGTCGCCCGCCGTACCCGGAGCGGAACGCAGTGCCTCTCCAACCTGCGGATCACACTCGCTCACAGGAGTTCCGGTTGCGTCTTCGCGATAGTTGCGGCGAGCCAGGCGTTCCCAAGTCTCGTCCGGAAGTCCTGGCCAAGCGGCACTAAACACCAGGTGAACTTGCGCGACGGCCTCGTCCCAACTTGCTACCGGCGGCAACCTGCCAGCATAGGTCCTGATGCGCGTCATTCCGATAGGGTCGAGTTCCGGTCCGATATCATTTAACACCACGCCGTTAATTGCTCCTGGCAGAAGCGGCGGAAGCAACATCCCCAAGATCCCACCGAGCGACGTGCCAATTACTGAAACGCGTCGCACGCTCAGGCTGGTCAGCAATCCAGCGATGTCGGCGAGATATATGGCCGGCTTGTAGTTCTGCCACTTGGGATCGTAGTCCGAGAGGCCGCGACCTCGCAGGTCGGGGCAAATCACCCGATAGCGCTGGCTAAGGTGTTGCGCCAGGTCTTCGAAATCCTTACTGTTGCGCGTCAGTCCGTGTAAGCAGAGGACCGTTCTCGCCGCAGATCCGACGCGGTCATAAACGCGGCTGTAGAGGGTCAGGCCGTCATCCGATACCCACCGGTGCACGCGAAATTCTGGCGCATCGTTCATTACTTTTCCCAACCTTGCGAAACCACCTGCCCCTGCGCCCCGAACCTCACCCGATATGTGAACGCCGACGGGCGGTCTGGCCGCACTTGCGGAAACCGCTTATCCGAAATCTCCACCACCGCGTCGTCGCCTTCTTTGTGAAACCGGGTGACCGGAAATCGCGAGAACCACAACACTTTCTGCACCTCGGGAAGCTGTCGCGCCTGATCTATATATAGGTTGGGTAAAGCGCTGGGATAGAAGCGATACTCCAGCGTCGGTAGCGCGGCAGCATCGTTTACCGTTTTCGTAGCGGCGGCTGCGGGCTGCGAATTTTCCGGCTCCGCAACGATCGCGGATTTCTGGCTCAAGTCCATGCGCCAGTCGTACACGCCTCGCGACGTGCTCACCAAGCCGTCCCAATGCAGCAGCGACGGCGGCAAAGGCAGCGCGCCGATATTCTCCACAGAAAGCTTCTCGAATGCCGCGAAACTCTTGATGCGTTCGAGCGCCACGTGATGTGCGTACACCGCCAGAAAAATATAAACGCAGCTCGCCGCCAATCCCGCGCGATTCCAGCCCGCCATGGACACACGTGCCCCTAAGCCGCTTTTCGATGGCAAAAAAATCGCCGTGGTCACCAGCAGGCTTACGATCGCCACGTTTTGTGCAGATATCGGCGCGCCGACATATTGCGCAACAGCCGTCACCGCCATCACCGCAAGTTCGCTGATCGACCAGACGCTGATCGCGCGCAATTTCCTTTGTCCACCCGGTGCGTAAACCCACGCAAGCAACTGCGGTAACAGCAGCAGCCCCGCCAGCGTGAAGTCCACGATGAAAATCAAATCCCAGGCGGGCCGCGAATATTCCAGCGGCGACCAGATCATCGTGCCGAAGGTGGTCACCAGGTCCAACAGGATGTGGCTGAGGATTCCCGCGGCGTAAATACCGGTGAGCATCGCAAAAGAAGGTGCTTCCCATGCAAGACGGCGACAGACTTCGCGTGTCAATGCCGCCAGCAACAGCGCGAAAATCGGCAAACACAGTAGCGAATGCGTGATGCTGCGATGCCAGGTGACTATCAGCAAGTCGTTGTGCGAAACCATGTCGCGCAAAACATCGATGTCCGGAAAAATCGCACCGGTCATCAGCGACCACGTAATGACACGTTTCGCATTCATCGGCCGCGTGGAAAACATTTCGTCGCCACCGAACAACGCTTTGCCGAGTAGCGCACCCGCAATTCCGTGAGTGATGGTGTCCATGATTTATTATTTTGCAGTGTGCTGCGCGGCCAGCGTGGATTCGGCGTGCTTCATAAGTTTCTGGGCGACTTGCAATTGTACCTTGGCAGCGGCGCTTGTTCGCATCTCTACCGCACGAACAATAGCGATGACCGTTTTTCCATAACGCGGCCCACCGTGCGCGCGGAAATTCCATGCCGCTGCAAATTGGCGAGTGCTGTGGCGGCGAATTGCTCGGCCACCGCAATCAGTAATCCTCCCGAAGTCTGCGGATCGAAAAGCAAGTCGCGGTATTTCCGGCGCCACACTAGCGGCAAATTCGACGCAGTCGCCAACGAAAGCGCGATTATTTTTCAAACCTCCGGAAAGATGACCTTCGCGTGCCGCCTGTGTCGCCCCCGGCAAATACGCAAAAGCCGAGTGATCGAATTCGAAGGAAACCGGCGGAGTTGAGGTTTTGACGCGTGCCGTAATGCCACCGCTCGTTTCCTCATCCGGCGAACCCAGAGCCATTTCTCGCGCGTGTCCCAGCAAGCCGAAGCCGGTCACGTCGGTGACGGCGTGAATTGGGTGGGCGTCTTTCGCGCCTTCTTCCAGTTCGCGCAGTGCGGCAGCCGCGCCGCGATTCAACTTTGTCATGCTCGTGACTGCTGCCTCCAGCGATTCTGCGCTCGCTATTCCGCTCTTTAGCGCCGCGGTGATCACGCCGGTCCCCAGCGGTTTTGTAAGCAAGAGAACATCACCCGTGCGCGCGCCGACATTCCGCCAGATTCGCCGCGGATCGATCAACCCAGTTACCGCGTATCCAAAAAGTATTTCGTCGCTGCGGATGGAGTGTCCGCCAATCACCACGCAATTCGCTTCCGCCATTTTGGTCAGGCCGCCGCGCAGTATTTCTTCCAGCATTACCAAATCTCCGTGCTCTGGAAAGGCCACAATCGAAAGCGCTGATATGGGGTCCCCGCCCATGGCGTAGACATCGCTGAGCGCGTTCGCTGCGGCGATCTCTCCAAAGTGTTGCGGCTTATCAACGATCGGAGTAAAGAAATCTACGGTTTGCACCACCGCCAAGTTTTCGTTCATCCGGTAGACACCGGCGTCATCGTTGGTGTCAAACCCTACTAGAACGTTCGGATTCCCCTGTCGCGGCAGTTTCTTCAACACCGCGTCCAGTGTCGCTGGATTGAGCTTTGCGGCGCACCCCGCCGCCTTGCACCCCGGACGTCAGCTTGATAAGCTCTTTCAAAATTCCTCCGCTGAACTCAGTACCGGCTCGATTGGCGACAACTGGTGCCGGACTGGCCACATCGGCTCAATGCCGCCCTTCGAATCCGCGCCCCATCTGATACACTGCGGCCTGTTTAGCTTTACGACAAATCCGAGTCCCAGGACTAGCCTATTTACCCATATGTCAACACCACTCCCCAGCCCTCTGACCGACGAAGCCATTCTGTCCGCGCTTGGCGAATTTCAGATTACCGCCACTTTCAAACAAGTGCAACAGATTCAACAATATATAGCCGTTCTTCTGAAGTGGAATGACAAGATAAACCTGACCGCAATTCGCGACCCCAGGGAGATACTTTATCGTCACTTCTGCGAATCGATGTACGCCGCAGTAGCGGTGCCTGTGGAAAACGGTCGGCTCGCCGACGTAGGCTCCGGTGGAGGCTTTCCCGGCATTCCTTTGAAGATTATGCGTCCCGATCTTCATGTTTTCTTGGTTGAGTCCAACATCAAAAAAGCTACATTTCTCGCGGAAGTCGTTCGTGACCTTGAACTTACGCACACCCGCGTGCTCGTAAATCGCTTTGAGGATCTCGCCGAAGACGTCGCGCCTCTCGATTACGCGTGTTCAAGGGCGCTGGGCGAGTTCGGCGCCTTTCTAAGTTGGGCCGGCTCCGCAGCCGTAGGTGCCAAAGAAGTCATTCTGTGGATCGGAGCCAGAGACTTGGCAGAACTGCAGAAGCTTTCTGGTTGGACCTGGCGGGACTCCAATTCCCGTGCCGCAATCCCTCCGGCGCCTTCTGCTCGTAGGTACCAAAACAGTCCCCGCTTAGGGTTCGGCCTCCAAAACCCGCCCCGTGTTTTCGGTGAAAGTGTTCCACGTGGAACAAAGTCTGACTGATGCCTCTTTCGCGTTCTGTTGGGGATTGTTCCACGTGGAACATCGAGAGCGGCGAAGAATGAGAGCTCTACCGAACGCGGCTCACAACGCGAAACCCATGTCTTACTCTAAGGCGTTTCTCTTGGTTCAAGGCTTTCTGAATTGTCTCGATTTTGTTCCACGTGGAACACTCTGTCATACAGAACATGGAAGATTGGCTTGAAATTTGTTCCACGTGGAACAATTTTGACGAAATCCACAGTCCCACCAATGTTCCACGTGAAACATCTTGCATCTCTTGTCCGTGTTTGTTAACTTTCGTGCGTTCGGGAGCGTGGCTTGGCTCGTATTATTGCTATTGCAAATCAAAAGGGCGGAGTAGGTAAGACCACAACAGCCGTCAACTTAGCAGCGTGCCTCGCTGCCGCTGAACAACCGACCCTCCTAGTCGATTGTGACTCCCAAGCCAACGCTACGTCAGCCATCGGGTTTGCCAAAGATCCCTCCCGCAGAACTCTGTATCACGCCCTGATCATGGGCGAACCTTTCGACAAAATCGTGCAAAAGTCACAGGTAGATGGCTTGGATGTCGTCCCCGCCGACAAAAACCTAGCTGGAGCCGCGGTAGAGTTGGTCACTGCCGAAAATCGCGAATACAAGCTGCAAGCCGCCCTTCGTCTTTACCAGGAGAAATATCGCTTTATTGTTCTTGATTGTCCGCCAGCCTTGGATCTTCTAACATTGAATGCTCTTGTTACTGCAAGTGCGGTCCTAGTCCCGATCCAGTGCGAATATTTGGCTCTCGAGGGCGTTTCGGAGCTGCTGGACACGCTGATGCGCATCCGGCGTACTCTGAATCCCACTCTTGAAATTGAGGGCATCCTGCTGACGATGTACGACGAGCGCACCTCGCTTTCCAGCGCAAGTGGCCACCGACCTGCGCAGCTTCTTCGGTACCCAGGTCTTTCAGAGCGTGATCCCGCGCAACGTTCGCCTCGCGGAAGCGCCAAGTTTCGGTAAGCCTATTATTTTCTACGACATTCACAGTAGGGGAGCTGAGGGTTATACCCAGCTGGCCCAGGAGGTAATCGCTAATGCTGAGAAACGCGCTGGGACGGGGGCTAGGAGCGCTCATTCGGGAGCCTGAGGCTCCAACCACCACAGAGCCGGTTCCGACGCAGCCCCAAGCTGTAACGAGCGGCGGTGCCGCCGTAGCGCCGGCCAGGGAGCCCGCGCACGCGGGGCCTCACCAAATCGATATCGATCTGATCGATCCCAGTCCCTATCAGCCCCGCACGCGCTTCCGTGAAGAAGCCCTCGACGAATTGGCGCGTTCCATCCAATCGAGCGGAATTATTCAACCACTTGTGGTTCGGCCAATAGGTAACCGCTTTCAACTGATCGCGGGCGAGCGCCGCTGGCGCGCCGCGCAACGCGCTGGGCTCACCAAGGTTTCCGCCATCGTGCGCAATGTCCCGGACGCCTTAGCCCTGGAAATGACCCTCGTAGAAAACATCCAGCGCGAAGACCTGAATGCGATCGAGGCGGCTCGCGCCTTCGAGCGCTTGATGGACGAATTTCAGCTTACTCAGGAAGCTGTTGCAGAACGCACTGGTAAAGAACGGGCTACGGTCGCTAATTCCATTCGGTTGCTGAAACTCGAACCGACCATTCAGGATTGGATCGAGGAAAATAAGCTGAGCGCTGGCCATGGCCGCGCACTGTTGGCGGTCCCCGATCCGCAACTGCGTATGCGCTACGCGCAACGCGCAGCCCGTGGCGGCCTTACCGTCCGTCAGATTGAGCGTTTGGCCTCTCGCCGATCTCGCGGCGCTGCGGCGGCAGCTACCGCAGAAGTTCACGCAGACGCGAATATCCGTGCCGCACTCGAAGATCTGCAGCGACAACTCGGCACCAAAGTTTTGCTGCGCCAGAAAACGAAACTCCGCCCGGGACAGCTCGTGCTCGAGTATTACGACGATGCCCAGCTCATGGGCATCTACGATCGCCTGATGAAATAGTTAGCCTAGCTAAGTGTTTGCGAGGCCTGCAGCAGCCGGCGCCGTCGATTGCCAAGCTCGAGCCGTCCACGTCGCACTCGTTGGCATTTCCTCAAAGCTCATCCACCAAAAATATTTTGGGCGGCTCTGCTCAGCATTTCATCTCACCTGCTCGCACGAACTGTAACCACTCGGCAACACGTACGTTTTGCCGCGTTGACTTCGCGTCGCACCCCGCTACAGTGTGAGTGGACAGCTCTGGGGGAATTTAAAAATGGCGTGGCGATGGCCGGGCGCTTCGAAAAACGGCGCAAGCGAAGACTGGACAGGTTTCATCGATCAAGGCGTCACCATGGAAGGGACGCTGCAGGTCAAAGGCACGTTCCGCATCGACGGCAACGTTAAGGGCAACATCATCTCCGAGCAGACGGTAATCCTCGGCGAAGGCGCCAAAGTCGAAGGCCAGATCGAAGGGAATCACGTAGTCATCGCTGGCCGTTTTGACGGCGTGATTTTCGCCAAAGGCCGCGTAGAGATCCAAGCCAAAGGTGTCGTCACCGGTGAAGTCCACTCGCCTTGTATGGTCATCGATCCAGGTGGGATTTTCGACGGTCGCTGCCACATGCTCGGTTCCTCGGATTCATCTTCCGCGCCAGTCACCATTCCCATCCGCGCCATCAGCCAAGCCTAGAATTCCCATAGAGATTTCTGGAGATATCGTTTTCTCGCATATTTCTTCCCTCGCTTGAGCACAGTTCTCGAGAATTGCGCCTGCGTGTAACTAACCGTTAAAAATAACAAAACAAGTTAGCTGAGAACCTTGTCGTCTCGCCGACATAGAAAGTTGACACACCTCCCATAGCCGTCTATGTTCAACGAAGTCCCGAGCGAGGCGAGGAAATTTTGCGATGAAGATTCTGGTAGTGGGCGGCGGCGGTCGCGAACACGCCCTGGTGTGGAAGCTGAAACAGAGCCCAAACGTCGAAAAGCTCTGGTGCGCACCCGGGAACGCCGGGATAGCCTCGGAAGCCGAGTGCATCGCCGTCGATGCGGGAGACGTAGCGGCGTTAACAGCGCTGGCCGAAAAACTGCAGCCTGATCTAACGGTAGTCGGCCCCGAACTCCCGCTGGTTCACGGCATCGCCGACGTCTTTCACACCCAGAAATGGCCGATCGTCGCACCCGGCATGCAAGCCTCCCAACTCGAAGGCAGCAAGATTTTCTCCAAGGAATTCCTCGAACGGCACAATCTACCGACCGCCAAACGCTACGGCACGTACACAATCGCCAGCGAGGCTTACGCCGCGCTTGAAACAGTCTCCTGGCCATTGGTGATCAAGGCCGACGGTCTTTGCGCTGGCAAAGGCGTCTTGGTGGCTTCGGCAACAAGGAGGAAGCTCGTGATTTCATCGAACGCGCCCTCGAAAAGAACGAACTGGGTGAAGGCGGTAAACGCCTGCTCCTCGAAGAGACGCTGGAAGGCGACGAACTCTCTTTCATTTTGCTGACCGATGGCCGCCGCTACGCTGCGATGGTTCCCACTCGCGATCACAAGCGCGCCTTCGACGGCAACCTGGGCCCGAACACCGGTGGCATGGGTGCATACTCCACCGACGACCTTTTACCGGCCGCCTTACGCGAAACGATCATCAACACGATTGTTGAGCCCACCATGCACGGCTTGGCCGCCGACGGGATTCGCTACCAAGGCTTCCTCTATGTAGGTCTGATGCTCACGAAATCCGGCCCTAAAGTCCTCGAGTTCAACTGTCGTTTGGGTGACCCTGAGGCGCAAGCCATCGTAGCCCGAATGGATTTCGACCTCGCCGAAGTCCTGACCGACGTCGCCGCAGGCCAGCTCGACCCATCCAAGCTAAAGTGGCGCCCAGGAGCCAGCGCCTGCGTCGTTCTTGCTTCTGGCGGTTACCCCGGCAAATTCCCCATTGGCAAACGCATCGACGGCCTTGCGCAGGCCGACCGCATCTCTGAGGTAAAAGTGCTTCATGCGGGTACCGCTCGCCACACCGATGTGGACGGCGGCATCGAAGTCGTCACCAACGGCGGCCGCGTTCTAGGTGTCACCTCGGCGGCGCCTACTCTGAACGCAGCGCTCGAGAGGGCCTACCAGGCCGCTGCGGAAATCAAGTTTGAGGGCATGCACTACCGCAAAGATATTGGCGCACATCGCGCCGCCGCGACCGGCACCTAGATGCCAACCCTACTGCGGCAACTGCTTCGGCTTTCGACGCAGCGACGGCGCCTCGGGCGGCTGATCCTTATCCGGAGCCGCTTTCTCGATCGGCTCAATCGGCGGCACCACCCAATCAAAGCCCTGCTGCTCGCTGATGGTCCCCATCACGTAATTTCCCGTTCCGCTGATTATCGGCACCATCGCGCGCAACACTTCCGTGGCGTCCGCATCCACCGATTTTTGCGCTAGTCCGTTATTAATATTCTGAATCACCTTCGCGTAACGCGGATCGCCAGAGCTGATCTTCGCAATACTCGGCGCATCGCGTGCGATCAACGCATTCAAGTCCGGCCCTTCCACATCTTCCGGATAGCGCGTCTCAATTAATCTCCTGGGAGATTTCTTTCCTTCCGGCGGGTACAGCTGATTAAATCGCGGCCGCATGATGTGCGTTTGAAAGTAGCTCGCGCCTCGCGTCGCCACATCTTCCTGCTCGATGCGATAGTCCACCTGCCACACTTCCGGACCGTAATCCTTGGCGTATCCGATGATAATCAATTCAAAGAGCGGTTCTTCCGGCGCAAAGTTCAGCTTGTTGTGCAACTGCGAAACCAGCGGCCGCAATCTCTCCAGAAATCCTACCCCGATGCTTTCCAAGTCAGGCTCCGCATCATCCGGATAACTTTGATATCGCGGATCCTGCTTGCTGATGCGCGCGAAATTACGGTCCAGCCGAACCGGCTTTGGGTCAGACGCCACTTCCCATTCCTCCGCGCCAAACAGCACCCCCACGTGCGTAGAATCCAAGCTGAGTACCCGCGGCGGAGTATGGGAGTTTGTTTCGATGGGATGATCAATCACCGCAAAAGAGATCAGTTCGCGCGACACTTGCACAACCACGCGGCCACCCGCCAAGTTGGCGACGACTTCATTTTCATGCTCGCGCTGCGCGTAGCTGGCCGCCGACAATAGCATCGACGTCGCGCTCAACAGCGCCACGCTTCGCAGAAATCGGCTGAGAAAGCCCATAACGTTATTTGTCATTTCGCCGGGCGATTACCTTCGCCTTATTGTAGGCGCACGCGCCCACTTTAAGTAAACTGGTAGTTGGTAAATCCAAGCAATCAGGCGCTGTGGCGCGGGCGGTAAGCTGAAAGCCAAGCGCCGTGAACGCAAAATTAATCAATCGAGATTAGGATCATGAAAAAAATAAAAAGCGTCAAACACAATGGCAAGCAACTGACCGATATCCTTTCCTCCCACGTCCTTTTTTTTCAAGGTAAGGAAGGCGGAGAACGAGCCGACCTAAGCGGCGCAGACCTTTCCGAAGTCGACCTCGAAGGCGCCAACCTCAGCGGCGCCATTCTGCGCAATGCCAATCTGCAAGGAGCGAATCTGCGCAAAGTAAAATTGGCTTCCGCGGATTTGTCCGGCGCTAACCTGCACAAAGCCGAACTGCGCAACAGCGACCTCACCGAAGCCATTTTGCCCGGCGCGAATCTTTCCGAAGCGCAAGCCAGCGGCATCGAATTTTTCCGTTGCGACCTTAGCAACGTGAATTTCGAACGCGCCCTGCTGCGCAATATCAACTTGCGCCAAGCCAACATTAACGGTGCGCGTTTCGCCGGCGCGGACATGGGCATCGCCATTCTTCGCGAAACCGATATCACCGGCGCCGATTTTTCCGGAGTCGACTTGAGCACCGCGTTGATGCCCAAAGGATATGCGCAGAGTGCAAAGTCGCACGGTTGACCAACGCTCGCACCACGCCCGTCAGAAAGTCACGCATCATGACAAGCGACAATCACGCGTGGTAGCCTCATCTTTAGCTAGCGCACGCCCTCGCCGGTAAACCCTGTGGCCAGCCCGACCATACAACTCGACCGCACCGTCGTGCAGCAGCGCGTGCTGGACGTTTTGCGCGAACTGCTCAGCGAACTCGGCAGCGCCGGCGCGCTACCCATGCTCCGTGAAACTTCGCAGCTGGATGAAGACCTGGGTTTGGGCAGCCTCGAACGCGTGGAACTCTTAGCGCGTCTCGAAACTGCATTCGGCGTGCGTTTGCCGGATCGCGTGGTCGCCGAGGCTAACACTCCGGAAGATTTGGCTGCAGCCATTGCCGGAGCCTGCGAGGTGGATCGCCCGGACGATTCCGGCAGCTCCGCGCTGCGCGCCTCCGTCACCGCCAACAAACTTCATCGCGAAGCGATCGCCGCCGGTGCGTACGAAACACAAACGCTCCTCGAATTGCTGCGTTATCGCGCCACGCATGACGCCGACCGCGCCCACCTGCTCATCACCGAAGATACCGAAGACGGCGAACGCGAAGTGACGCTGACGTTCGGTGAACTCTACGCCTCAGGCCAACGCTGCGCCGCCGAACTTGCGCGCAAAGGCGTAGAAGCAGGCTCGCGCGTGGCCTTAATGCTCCCCAGTGGCCGCGCGTTTTTTGTTTCTTACGCCGGAATTTTGCTGGCTGGCGCTGTGCCGGTTCCGATTTATCCGCCATTCCGCGCGGACCGCATCGAAGAATACGCCGCCAGGCAATCGGCGATTTTGAATAACGCCGAAGTTTGCGTGCTGCTCACTTTCCACCGCGCCGAAGCCGTCGCCAAATTGCTTAAGCCGCGCGTTCCGTCGCTCACCGCGGTTCTCGATGCCGAGCAGTTAATCGCGCAAGCAGACAAACCTGTCGACGCGATTCCAGGAGCCTTGCCCCTTCATCTCACCGGACGCCGCAACAGAAAATCCAGCGACCTCGCTCTACTGCAATACACCTCCGGCTCCACGGGTGATCCCAAAGGCGTGATGCTCACGCACGCAAATCTTCTCGCCAATATGCGTTCCATCGGTGAAGCCATGCAGCTTGGGCCCAACGACGTCGGCATCAGCTGGCTTCCGCTGTATCACGACATGGGGTTGATCGGCGCGTGGCTCTCGCTGCTGCATTTCGGTACGCCTCTCGTCGTCATGTCGCCGCTTTCGTTCCTAACGAGGCCGGAGCGCTGGCTGCAGGCGTTTCACAAACATCGCGGCACCATCGCCGCTGCGCCGAATTTCGCCTACGAACTCGCCGTGCGCAAAATCGCCGAGAAAGACATCAGCGGAATTGATCTCAGCTCCTGGCGCATCGCCTTGAACGGCGCGGAGCCGGTAAATCCCGATACGCTGGTACGTTTCGAAAAGCGTTTCGCGCCGTACGGTTTTCGCGGCACCTCTTTGCTGCCCGTCTACGGCCTAGCCGAAGCATCTTTAGCTGTAACGTTTCCTCCGCTCGGCCGTGGCCCGTTGATCGATCGCGTGGAGCGTGAAACGTTCACCACACGCGGCCAAGCCGTTCCGGCGCAAGCCGATGATGTTCACGCGATTTCCTTCGTCTCGTCGGGCAGCCCAGTAAATCGCTGTGAAGTCTGCATCGTGGACAACGCCGGTCAAGAAGTTGCAGATCGCACCGAAGGATTCCTCTGGTTCCGCGGACCCTCGGCCACCGCTGGATTTTTTCGCAACCCCGCAGCCACAGAAAAATTATTGCCGCAAGGCGCGGCCACGCGCGACGGTGAATATGCTTGGGTCAACTCCGGTGATCGCGCCTACCGCGCCGATGGCGAGTTCTACGTCACCGGACGTGTGAAAGACATCATCATCAAGGGCGGCCGCAATCTTTACCCACACGAAGTAGAGGAGCTGGCTGCACGCGTCGAAGGCATCCGCAAAGGCTGCATCGTGGCCTTCGGACTGAAAGACGAAGCCAGCGGCACGGAGAAATTAATGGTCGTCGCGGAAGCGCGCGAAGGTAGTACCACGCGACGCGCCGCCATCGTCGCCGCGATCACCGAACAAATTACCAAAGGGCTGGGCTTGCCGCCGGATCGCGTGGAACTCATTCCCGCCGGCAGCATTCCGAAAACCTCCAGCGGAAAATTGCGCCGCGAAGAAACCAAACAACTCTTTCTGCAGGGAATTCTCAGCAAATCCAAAGCGCCGGCATGGTTGCAAATCGCGAGGCTGGGCGCCGCCAGCGTTTGGCGCACCGCTCGCAGCGCTACTGGCGCCCTCTTAAGGCGCATAGGGCAAGTCGCCTACGGCATTTATTTCGGCATCGTATTTTCTCTCTTCATTGTTCCCTGTTGGATCATCGTGCAGTGCATTCGCAACGAGAGTGCTGCTGGACGGTTCACGACGGCCGCCCTCAAATTTTTGTTCGCACTCACCGGCACGCATGTGCGCGTAATCGGCAAGGAATTTATGAATACGCCCGGAGCAAAAGTTTACGTCGCAAATCACAGCAGTTATATCGACGTACTTCCGCTGATCTCGGGTCTCGGCGTCTCCTATCGCTTCGTCGCGAAAATGGAAGTGGGTGACTATCCCTTCATCGGCACGTTCTTGCGCCGCATGGGCCACCTTACCTTTGATCGCACTGACCGCGGCGCTCGCCTGGATCAATCCAAAGAGCTCGAAACACTTTTATTGCGTGGCGAGTCTGTGTTTGTTTTCCCCGAAGGAACTTTTGCTCCGGAGCCAGGCGTCCGGCCTTTTCAACTCGGCGCCTTCAAAGCCGCCGTCGAAACTGGTGCGCCCATCATTCCCGTCGCCGTCGCCGGCGCCAGAGAAATCCTCAGAGAAAAAACTTGGCTGCCGCGCCCGGGCAACGTCACCATTACGCTCTCTAAGCCAATCTATCCGCCGTCCCAAATTTCCTCATCCGCTGCCGCCACCACAAAAGATTCCGGCGATTGGCACGCACTAATTCAGCTTCGCGATGCTACCCGCGAAGCTATCGCCAGGGATTCCGGCGAACCGCTGCTATAGAGAGCGCTATAAAAAATTGTAGAAACTTCTTTCTCTTCACATACATACATGAATAAACGTAGCGTTTTTTTTACAACTTCCCGGCCCACTATCGCATCTCTATTACAACGAAAAATATAAGCGCGGATAGCGGCCTCTCTGCCTGAGGCGTCCCGCAAGTGGCGCAATCGAGTCGAGCTACGTGAGGTAGCCTCGCCGGTTAGCGCAAAAACAAAACCTAAGGAGCCATTCATGAAATGGAAGCTGTTGGTGTCTCTACTCGCGTTCGCGGCCTTGTTTGCCTCGTCCGTCAAAGCGCAAGACAATCCGAAATTTGAAGTTTTTGCCGGCTATTCCTATCTGCGGGATCATCCTACGAGTCCCGTGGTTGGCACTTTCGGATTGAACGGTGGTAACGGAGAAATTGCCTACAAAGCCACTCCGTGGCTTAGCGCTGTCGCTGACTTTGGCGGCTATACCAACTTCAATCTTTTTAATTCCGGTTCAAACAGCACCGAATATACCTATCTATTTGGGCCGCGCGTCACACTGCATCACATCGGCAGAGTGAACCCGTTCGCGGAAGCGCTCTTCGGTACGGCGCACGGCAACGCCAATTTGTTCCAAACCGTGAACTCGCACAACGCGTTTGCCACAGCGCTTGGCGGCGGATTCGACTATCGCATCAATCATCGTTTCAGCCTGCGGCCTGTCGAACTCGATTACCTTCTCACCCGATTCCCGGAAGCGCTAACCGGACGCGACACGCAGAACAATCTGCGCGTCTCCACCGGTATCGTTTTCCGCTTCTAGACGATTTCGGAAAGGAGGCAAATCCTAACGCAGCAAAAGCTGTAGTGCAGGCCGAAGGGCCGGTTTAAGGCAGAATCGGTCCTTCGTGCTTTCTCTCTTAAGCGTCCGTTGAATCACGGTGTAACCATGATCGGGTGCCGCACTCACTGGTTCTGTGGGTGCGGTTTTTGACTTCTGCAGCATCTGCATTGCTCCATGATTTGTTCGCAACGCCTTGTCGCCCATCACTGCCCCATGACATAATTCACCGTAATGTACGTATCCACCTTCACCGGCCTCCCATTCAAAATCGTCGGCCGATATCTCCACCGCCGCACCGCATCCATCGCCGACTGCTCAAAAAGCACATCTCCACTCACCATTTCCAGCGATTCAATCCGCCCATCCTCCGAAATGATCGCGTGCAGTTCCACGCGACCGGAGCGCCTCGTCTGTTTGGCCAGCGTCGGATAAGTCGGCTCAACACGTTCCGTGAGTAGCGCCGGATCGATGTGTGTTACCCGCACAATTTTGGGAGCCCTCGCGGCTCCTCCGGCTTCACAGGTTGCGCTGTGTTACCCAGCATGTTGATACATCCCGACCCTGAAATACACGGATCGCCAGAATCGGGCGTCCCAGTCAGTTCCCCGCCTGTCCGAGATTCTCGTTCCTTTTGTCCGTGCCAGTGCCAGTCGGCCGCACTACGGGGCGTGCAATCGGGCACAACAAGCAGAACGCGCGCTTCTGTTCTGAGTGTTGCGGCCCAGAAACCGTATGCTCGCGCACTCCACTGTTGTAGGGATGATAAGGCGGAATAGGCACAAAATCCGCCAAGGCGATCCGCTCCACTTTTCCAAAAAACGGAACGGCAATCACCGCTATCAGAATCGCCGCCTGGAATAACGTCGAGGTTACTAATGCGCGCCGCCGAATCTTCCGTTCACGCCGGGACTGCTCCGCGTCGCCCTCCAGTAGACATGCGCCTAAAGCATCCGCTTGACGCGACTTTGGCGCTGGCACTCCGTCACCACTTCGTTCAGGCACACCACGATCCTCCAAGCCCATAACCCACCTCCAATTCACTTTTGCAATTGAACGTTCGAGGGATAAATTCCGCGGCGCCGATTGTTGACAGCCAACCGGCGCCGCGCTCGCAGGGATGTGAGGGGTAGCGCGCGTCCTCACTTCATTGGACACCGCCGCCCCACACAAGTTCCCACCTAGTTAACGCCAGCACTCGTAGCGGCGGGTCTTTAGACCCGTGTTTTTGACTTAGTTTCTAACCTTAAACTTCATCGCATCCACCCCTAACCCAAAACCACTACCCACACTCATAAGCAATCATTACCCTTACAAGAAATGTATCGTACCCCCCACCTCCTGCATCTCATGCTCCGTGGACGTGGATCACAAGGGGGTAAATCCGATGCTTAGGCGATTCATTGAAGTCGTAGGTGTGCGCCGCACGGGTTGGGCCGCTCTGGACCGCGATCCGCAGCAGGACAAGGTGGAATTCATCTGTCCGCACTGCGGCGCGCGCGACCAGAAAAATGCCCGCCGCGAGCGCTCGCTATATCATTTTACCGACGGTTTTTTGCAGGATCTGCAGGGTGAGGTCGCCCAGTGCCACTCGTGCAAACAGTCTGTGCGTGTGGTTCCGGTGGTTCTATTGCATGACCAGGGCGAGACTCGCCGGTTCGAAGCGATTTTCTCCGATCAGCCGAATGTGCCGTCTGCGGAAGACGCACGCCACGCGGACGCATCTTCCCGCGAAGAAGAGTCTCTCGCAGCGACGCACTAATTTTCCCAATCCAGTCATACGAAAGGGGCGCGATAGTTTGCGCCCCTTTTTTGTTTTTTCGAATCACCATAGCTTTTCGCAAGGTAACTCCGTCTACTCCAGATTAGTAGCGATGCCAGTGTCCGTAACGGTCGCACCAGCGATGCTCAAACCGCTCGTGACGCCAGTACTCCGCCCGCGGACTGAAATAACCGTGGCGTGCAATGGCTTCGCGCTCCCGGAAATTGTCGTAGCGCACCACGGGCCGCTCGCGAAATTCCTGCGCCTGCGCCGCCGGAGCCCCGGCAAACACTACCAAACCGCCCAGCGCGACTACCGACAAGACAACTTTACCAATCAGTGATCTAAGTGAATGCATATGCAGTTGCATAACATCCTCCCGTGGAGCGCGCCCGGGACCTGTCTAGGGTTAGCGTCCTGCTAATCTAAACCCTCGCCACATCAAAATGTCGCGCTGCCAGAAGTGGCTATGTTTTCGCGCTCGCGCCGGTCGGTTATCAATCAATTGCTCCGACCGCCGAAAAATTAGCCACCACTGCGAAACTACCGAGCACTAATGTGAAAGAGCGCGGCTGCCTGCACCGCGCTCCTCCTCGCTCGTTTCAAAAACCTCTACCGGTGATCATGATCGTGTTCGTCCCAATCCCGATCCGTGTGCCAACGCTGGCCATCTTCATCCCACCAGCGGTGCCCATGTTCCCAGCAACGCTCGCGCGCTTCCTTCAATTCAACGCGCCGGTGCCTGGCTTCCGGGCTATCCCAGCCGTGTTTTTCAGCCGCTTCATGCAAGCGGTGGTCGGCCCTTACTATGCGTTCCCGGCATTCAGATTCTTCATTCGCACGCGCCGCAGGCGTTCCCGTTAACATCAGGAAACCCCCTAGAGCCGCTACTGCCACTGTGGCCTTTGCAAGCTTGGTAAAGTTCGCTTGAGCTATCATATGGTTTAGCGCCCTCCGTTATCAGCGCGCCAAACAGTGTACGTTCGCGCATGAACGCACAGCCATACGGTAATCCTCGTAGGATTCACCGGACACAACTCTAGGATTAAACGCGGTATAGAACTTCAATAGGCTTGCAAAAAGGGATCCACTTCCATGTGGTACTTTTCCATGTCCGTGCGAATCTTCTCAAACGCCTCGTCCACCGTATCCGCAAACTGAATCAGTTTGTATTCCTCCGGATTAATCATTCCCCAGCGCACCATCGCGCGGAAATTCAAAACCTGCTCCCAGTAACGCCGCCCATAAATCAAAATCATATTGTTTTTCGACAGTTTCCCCGTTTGCAGCAGCGTCATCATTTCCCAAAGTTCATCCATGGTCCCGAATCCGCCGGGAAACACAATCAGCGCTTTGGCGATCTGCGCAAACCACAATTTGCGCATGAAAAAATAATGAAAATTCAGCGATAGCTCCGGCGAAATATACGGATTCGAAAACTGCTCATGCGGCAATTCGATCGACAGCCCGATCGATTTCCCGCCCGCCTCATACGCCCCGCGATTCGCCGCCTCCATAATCCCCGGCCCGCCGCCAGAACAAATCACAAATCGTCGCGGCTTCGGCCCCAGCGAACTGGCCCACGAGGTAATCTTGTGAGAAAGCTCCCGCGCTTCTTCGTAATACCGAGACATTTCCAGCGCGCTCTTCGCATTGCTCAAGGCCAGCCGGTGTGCCGACCCCGCCTTCGGCCCCAGCTTCGCCGTGTTTCCGCGTCTTCAGCCGCGTATACCGTGCCAGCGCCGTCTCTCGCGATTCGATTCGCGCCGACCCAAAAATCACAATCGTGTCGCCAATATTCTCTTTCTTCAGCTGCATCAGCGGCTGCAAATACTCCGCCATAATGCGCAGCGGCCGCGCCGGCGTACTTTCCAGAAATTCCTGATCCTCATGCGGAGGCTTCGGCGCATGCTGCGGTTTCAGTTTCGGCTTCAATTCATGTTGCGGTCTTACCCGTACTTTCGACGAACGCGGCGGCATGGGCAACTCTCTCTCTCAATGGACGAACCTTCATTCTAGAGTCCGCACGCTCCGCGGCAACGTCCACGCCCCTATCCGCGTCGAATCAAGTACACGGCGGCCAGCCGGCAGCCGCCGTACTCTGAAGCGATTCGTCCAGGTTCCACTACCGAGAATTGCGGCGCAGAGGCGAAAAAATGAGCACTCCAGCCCACACGAATCGCTACAACGCTTTTCTACGCGATCTCCGCCGTTGCAGTCCTGGCCACGCCACACTGTCACGCGCAATCCTCGGATGGCCCCATAGCGCCCCCCTCCAACGTCGCCATCCAGCAAGCTCCGCCGCAAGGCCCGGTAAGAGTCCAGGTCACCCTGGTGAACACCCCCGTCGTCGTTCGCAACAATAAAGGCGAGATGATCCACAGTCTCGACGCCAAGGATTTTCACGTCACCGATAACGGCGTCCCGCAAACCATCACTCACTTTGACATCGGCACCGAACCCATCTCCATGGTCGTGCTGATCGAAAATAGTTCGCGCGTCGAATCGCTGCTGCCCGAAATCCGCAAGACCGGCATCCTGTTCACGCAAACCGTCCTGGGCCCGCGCGGCGAAGCCGCCGTCGTCACCTTCAACACGCAAATCGACAAACTGCAGGATTTCACGGCCAGCGCCGACCAGATCGAAAGCACCATCGCGCAAATTCCCGCCGGCATCAACGGCGCGAAACTCTACGACGCTATGTCCGTCGCCGTCGAAATGCTCAGCTCTCGTCCGCAATCCGCCGCGGATCAGGTTCCCACGCGCCGCATCCTCATGATCGTCGCCGAAGCCGTAGACGTCGGCAGCGCCACCAAACTCGGCGCAGTGCTACAAAAAGCGCAGCGCGCCAGCGTCACCATTTACAGCGTCGGCCTCTCCACCATCCACGCCGAGCTGAAAAATCAGCACCCGCCAGACACGCAGCAACCCATGACCCCGCCCGGCGTTTCCAGCCGTCCCAACTTCCCCGGCTCCGCTCCTACTCCAGACAACCAAGCGGACTTGAGCGGCGTGGACATCACCGCACTCGCAAAAATTGCCGTTCAGCATGCCGAAGATCTTGCCAAGGGCCAGGTCCTGTTGGCCGCTGCCGCCGCCACCGGAGGCCTGCATCTCTCCACCTTCAGCGATCGCTCCATCGGAAAAGCCATCGACGAAATCGGCGGCGAACTCCACACCCAATACAACATTAGCTACACGCCCACCAATTCCGACGCCAGCGGCTACCACCCCATCGCCGTCACCGTAGACCAGAAAAAGCTCACCGTCCGCGCGCGCCCCGGCTACTACCTCCCATAGCTATGCATTTTTAGAGTAGGAACTTTAGGACGTGAGACTCTGGTAGGTGGGAGTTCAGGGTGAGCTTCAGGAGGTGGGAGCTTTAGCTCCCACGTAAGCCTCTGGCAACGGAAGGGCTTCAGCCCCTGAAGAAAGCCCCTGAATTTTTGTGAGGACCCTACGACCCTACGAAGAAGCTCTGCTACTGAGGAATCGCCACTCATCGCGGCTACGCAATCTTCTTCCAAAACGTCGACTCCCGACTCGCCGTCAACGCATCCTTTCGCGCACTCCATCGCAAAAAATGATCCGTCCGCAAATGCGCCGCATGCGCCTCCCGCGACGCCCAAATCTCATAAAACAAAAATCCTCCCGGCGCATCCGCCGAGCGATGCAACTCATACAACAAACAACCTTCCTCCTTCCGCGTCGGCGCAATCAACGCCCGCAACTCCGCCTCCAGCAACAACTCCTGCCCGTCACGCGATTTCATGTGCACCACCAACGTTACCGCGTCCTTAGGCAGCTTCCCGCCCGCCGCAGCAGCCCCAGCGCCACCACGCTTTCTCCCAGAACGCTTCTTCGCCTTCCTCTTCACAACTTTCCGTTTAGCCATAGTGGCCGGAATTGTAACTCAACTCCCCCCTGGGAACGCCAATCTCCCGATTGGCGCCTTTGAAAGCCTAGGCGTCTCGAAAACCAATAGGCAACATCGCCCACTCCAGCGGTTAGGTTTCGCTCTTTACTTCGCCGCCTCCGCCTTAACCACCTTCCCCACATCCAAATTGTCAAAATTCATAATCGTATTCAGCACCAACGAATACGTCCCACGCGTCTCCCCGCGATATACCGGATTGATCGAAAAGAGCACCACATGCCCCTTGCCATTCGGCGCATCCACCACCGCCGGATGCTGCGCGATCTCTGCGCCGCCATCCACCAACCCGGAAATCAGCAAATCCTTCGTATCCGCGTATCGCAGAATCACGCGCGGCCGATTCGCCTCCGGAATAATCCGGAAATTAGACCAGTAGTTCACCCGCTCCTCGTCCGTCACCGGGGGAGCTTGCCACAACTCCGTCTTCTTCTCTTCCTCGGGAGCCGCTCCAGCTGCACGTCCGACAATAAAGTCTTCTTCGTCCGCTGTGCCGCGCCCAGTAGCCCGTGATTTCGATTCTTCACCCAGCCTCCGTCGCCCGCGCGCGTTCACATAGCTGCTCAACGAAAAAATCGGCCCATTGTCGCAATACGCCGAAACCTTTTCGTCGTACCCATACGCGATCGGACTCGTCGCATCCACCATCCGCAGCCCCACCACCGACCCCACAATCTTCATCTTCTCCGAGTGATGCGAACTCATCCCCGTCACCATACCCACTTCCATGGCGAACGAAGAAGTGTCCGTCGCGGTCAGCAGCACGCCGCCCTTGGCCACAAACGCCTGCAAGCGCGCTAGTCCTTGCCAGCCTAGTCCCGGCCGCATGTCGTCGGTCGAGTCGTTCTTTCCCACCAGGTTCGGCGTCTCCGGAGTATTTTTCCACGGCAGCGCATTCCCAAACGTCGTCGGCAACCCATTCACAATCGTGCCGGCTCCCGCCTCATAGCCCACCGGCGGAAATAAAATCACGTCGTACTTCGCATTCAGATCCTCAATCCCGCCCAGCGTCTGTGTGCTGATGTAGTCGTAGGGAATCTTCAAATCGTCCAGCGCCAGCCGCCACCAGCCTTCCATCTGCGTGGAGACCCAAGTGTGTACGTATGCGATTCGCGCCGCGCGCACCGCATGCATCTTCACGGAAGGCGTCGCCGCCAGCGCCGTAGCTTGTAATCCGGCGTCACCTAACGCCTTTTCCAATGCGCCGTGCTCTACGCTCTGCACTACAAACGTTCCACGCCGGAATTTTTTCCCGCCGCTTTCGAACTCTTCCTCGGCCACCTGAAAATTCGCGTCAGGTAGCGCGTAGCGCAGCGTCGCCCCTTTCGGCTCCCCGCTGTTGCTGATCGCAAACATCGTGCCCGTTCCGCTAATCCTTTCCCTTCGGACGCACTTCCGTCACGCGTTCCATCTTCGCGTTCAACACGCCCGCATCCGTAATCCGCGCCACCTGCACGCCAAACAATTCTCCAAACGTCCATCCCGTATCGTCATACGGCGTCTTCTGCGGATCTTCCGGACTCCAATATTGGTAATCCAGCAGCGCATCCGCGATGCGCGAGTACGGCTGGTCCATGCGAATCACATAACTCCCCGCCGGAAACGTGCGCGATGTGGGTGCTGGCTTCTCATCCTTCGATTTTTCGGCCGCCTTCTCGTCTTTACCAGGCGCGTCCTTATCCTTCTTCTCCGCTTTCTTCGCCGGCAAAGTCACCGTGAACGCCGCCGTCGCTCGCGAAATCTCCACGTTCTGCTTCTTCATCACTTCCAGCAATCTCCGCCTGCAATTCCGGCCGCGTCTCGTCTCCCGGCAACACATACGCCGCGGGACCTTCCGCTCCCGGCTTCCCGATCGAGCGTTTCGCCTTCAAATAAAAATTCTTCAAAAACAGCCGTTTGTTGTCGTTGAAATAATGCAGCGAAGTCAGCAGCCCAGTCTCTTCGTAATTGTTATTGTCGCGCTGCGACCATTCCGCCTTGCGAAACGGCGGATTCGAGCGGAACCACGTCCGTGAATACTCCTCCGGCTGCAGCGTCCGCACCTGCGTATCCGCTCCGCCGTTCCCAAACGTTTCGTACAGCCGGCTGATTCCGTTGTGCATCGCCGCGATAAACATCAAATATCCCGGCGACCACGTATCGAAATCTCCGTGCGCAAAAACGCCCGGCATTCCGAATTTCCCCATATCTGCCACGTTGCGCCAGCCGATCATTTGCCATTCGTTCGTCAGTATCGGATCCACCCAGGCGTTGTACGGCCCGTCTCCAATCGTGTTGTCATACAAATACGGCACCGATTCGTGCAGATCGTGCAGCACCTGCGCCTTCCAGCTCACATACGTGTTCAAAACATTTTCCGTAAGCTTCAGAGTCACGCCCATCGCATCGCGATTGTTGTCGTGCGCCACGTACTTGCCCCAGTAAATCAGTGGCGGATAAAATTCTTTCGGATGCGCCAGGTGCCATTTGTAAATATCCACCATGCGATCCCGTCCATCCACTTCCACCACCGGCGTGATCAGCGTCACCATGCCATCGCGCACTTCGCGAATGTACGGGCTCTCATCCACTGCCAACCGGTACGCCAGTTCCATCAGCGCAGTGGGCGCGCCGGTCTCCGGCGAGTGAATCGTCCCGGTGATGTAATAAACCGGCACGGCCTTCGCCACAATCCGGTCCGCCTCCGCGTCGTCCGATTTGATCAGTCGCGGATCAGCCAATTTCCCCAGCAGTGCCCGATTCGACTCCAGATTTTTCAAATTCTCCGGCGAAGAAATCGCCACCGCGATCATCTCCCGCCCTTCCTCCGTCTTCCCGATCGAAAAAACCTTCACGCGCGGCGAAGCCGCCTCCAGCATCCGCATGTATTTATAAACGTCTTCGGCGTACGGCAAAATCCCCGGCGCCCCCGCCACATCCCCCAGCACCGCTTCCGGCGTAGGCACACCCTTCGAAGCCGGCAAATACTCCACCAGCGGCGAAGTAAACGATGGATCGGTCGTATATTTCTTGATCTTCGCGGAGTACGCCTCGTCGACGGCCTGCTTAGGATCCCGCGCCGGCGCAGTTTCATCCGCCGCCCGAGCTCCCATCGCCCCAGCCACACACAAAAAAATCCCCATCGCGCAAACCAAGAAGTTCCGCATGATCACATTTCTCCCAATAAAATTGCGAATAAGAAGCACGAATTGTAACGCACAACTCGTCTTTGTAGGGGCGCAGCTTCGCCCTAGGACGAGGACCGCGCCCATCTCGGCACAATTTCAACCACCCACGATTTTGCTTTGTAGCGGCCGGCCCTGTGGCACAGCCAATCCTGGTCTCAACCCGAACGGAGCGCCTCACGTGGCACAGACTTCAGTCTGTGCTCTTTTGACTTCTTCCCACCACACTAACAATCAAAGAATCTAATTACTCCCCGCAAACACAATATCCACCGGCGCTGGCACTTCAACCCGCACGCCCGTAAATCCCAACTCTCCACTGCTCAAATCAATCCGGAAAACCTCGATATCATTCGTCGCCTCATTCGCCACCAGCAGATAATGCCCGCTCGGATCAATCGTAAAATTCCGCGGTGTCTTCCCTCGCGTCAAGAAATCCCCAATTGATGTCAAGATCCCCGTTTTCGCCGACACGCCAAAAATCGCAATGCTGTCCCGCCCACGATTCGAGACGTACAGAAACTTCCCCGAAGGATGCATCACGATCTCCGCCGTATCGTTCTGCCCGTTAAAATCGCGCGGCAGCGTTCCAATCGTCTGCTTCGGTTCCAAGATTCCCTTATCCGCATCGTACGAAAAAACTGTGACCGTCGAGCCAATCTCGTTCGTCACATACGCAAATTTTTGATTCGGGCTGAAGGCCAGATGCCGCGGCCCCGCTCCAGCCTCCAGGCTGGCAAACGGCGGATCGTTCGGAGTAATCTTCCCGCTGGTTTCATCGAACCTATCCACGATCACTTGGTCCAGTCCCAAATCTACTTCCAGCGCGTAGCGATTGTCCGCCGAGGTCGCCACCCAGTGCGCGTGCGGCGCATCCTGCCGGTCCTTTAACGCGCCGTGCCCCGTATGCTGCTCGAACGTCGTGCGGTCTCCAATTTTCCCATCCGCATTCAGGGCAAAAACCCCGACGCTGCCGCCGGAGTAATTCGCCACAAACAAAAATTTCCCGGTCTTATCAATCGAAACAAAACAAGGATCGGCTCCGCCGGAAGCCACTTGGTTCAGCAGCGTCAACTTCCCGCTCGGCCGCTCAATCGAGTACGCGCCGATCGCCCCGCTCGATGCGCCGCCAAAATCTCCGACTTCATTGACCGCATACAAAAATTTTCCATCCGCGCTCACCACCACAAACGACGGATCCGCCGACTCCGCCGCCACGGTCATCGCTGAAATCTTGCCGTTGTGCTCGTCAAACCGAAAAGCATAAACCCCCTTGCTAGCCGTCTTGTTCGTGTACGTCCCCACAAACACCAGCTCCGGCCCCTTGCTCGCATGTATCTTCGGCAACTGCACCTGCAACTGCCCGCGCGCTGGCCCAGCCAGCACCGCCGCCAACCCTAAGCCCGCCACGCACCCGCCGAGCCGCCCAAAAAAATTTCCCGAAGTTTTCATAGCCATCGATTCTAATCCACCTCAATGAATTCGCGACGCCCCATCATCCAACCAATTCCGTAAGAAGCGCCTTTGTAGGTGCCGGACTTCAGCTTGCCCTGAGGAACGAAGGTCCGGCCACCGATCCGCGGAGCGACCTTCAGCACATTTGAAAAACTATGATCCGGGTAGCCCCACGTAAGGCCCTAAAATAAGCGCCCGCCACAGTGAACTTAAGTCCTTCCGAATCTATCTCTTCGCGAAAACCCCTCGTATCTACCTGTAAAATGTATGTCTTACGCAAAACACCCCAGGGGGTACCCTAGCCAAAATCATTCAAAACAGACCACTTAACTTTTTGAGAGTGAAAGCTTCGCATCGTTTCAGACGGTTTTCAACTCAGCGAAGTTTCCCTGCCAGAAAATAAAAACGGCGGACGACGATTATTCGTCTCCGCCGCTTCCAAATCTCACTGTGCCGGAACTACTTCTTTTCGTCCTCGGACTCTTCCTGCAAAACCGCCGCCGCCGCCACGCTGTCGTCGCTATCCAAACGCAGCAGCCGCACGCCTTGCGTTGAGCGCCCCGCTTCGCGAATTTCGTTCGCGTGGACGCGGATCACTTTGCCGTGATGCGTAATGATCATCACGTCGGACTCCTCGGTCACTTGCAACGTGGCGATCACCGAGCCATTGCGATCCGTCGTCTTCATATTCACCACGCCCTTGCCGCCGCGCGAAGTGATGCGGTAATCCGCCAGCGGAGTGCGCTTGCCGTAGCCTTTTTCCGCCACGGTCAGCATCAGCGTTGTCAGCGATTCCTTGATCTGCTCGTTTTCCAGCTCTTCCAGGTTCTGCGTGTCGACTTTGGATTCCTTCTTGATGATTTCAAAATCCGGAGTGACCGCGTCCATGCTCACCACGTAATCGTCTTTGTCCAGGTCCATTCCGTTCACGCCGCCGGCATTGCGCCCCATCGCGCGGACTTCCGTCTCGCGGAAGAGAATGGCCTGCCCCTCGTGCGAAGCCAGGAAAATCATTTTCTTTCCATCCGTCAGAGTTGCGCCGACAAGTTCGTCGCTGCCGTCCAAATTGATCGCGATAATGCCGCTGGAGCGAGGATTAGAGAATTCCGCAATCGCGCACTTCTTCACGGTTCCGCTCTTGGTCGCCAGGAACACAAACGTATCCGCCACTTCCAGATCGCGCACCGCAACGAGCGCCGTCAGCTTTTCGTCTTCCTGGAATTTCACCAAGCTGCTGATGGCTTTGCCGCGCGTCGCCGCCGCGGCTTCCGGCAATTCGTATACCTTCTGCCAGTACACGCGGCCCTTCGACGTGAACAACAAAATATAGCTGTGCGCCGAGGCGATGAACAAATACTCGACGAAGTCCTCTTCCTTGGTTTTCGCGCCGATGCGGCCTTTTCCGCCGCGCGATTGATGCCTATAGGTATCCGCCGCGGTGCGCTTGATGTATCCCGCGTGGCTCACGGTAATCAGCATTTCCGTGTCGGCAATCAAGTCTTCGAGCTTGATCTCGTCGACCTTATCCACAATTTGCGTGCGGCGATCGTTGCCATACGCTTTGTGAACTTCTTTCAGCTCGGCGGTAATGACGGACTTCAGCTTGCGTTCGCTGTTCAGAATTTCCTGCAACTCCGCGATCAATTCGCGGATGGACTTCAACTCCTTCAAAATGTCGTCGATGGAAAGCTGCGTCAGGCGATGCAATTGCAATTCGAGGATGGCATCGATCTGCGCGTAGCTGAGTCCGAGGGTGTTGTCCTTCGCGAGCGCCGCCAATTCCGGCGCGCCCTGGAAGCGGTACTTGCGGCCATCCAGCTTGACGCCTTCCAGTTTGCGGGATTTGCCGTTTTCCGTGATGGTGACGTCCTGCTCGGTGAAATACTTGAACAGGTTTTCTTTGGCATCCGCGCGGCTCGACGATCCACGAATGATGCGAATCACGTTGTCCAGATGGTCCAGCGCGATCTGGTAACCAACCAAAATGTGTTCACGCTGCTCCGCTTTGCGTAGCTCGAAAATCGTGCGGCGCCGCACAACTTCCACGCGGTGGTCGATAAACAGCTTGATCAGCGGAATCAGGCCTAGTTCGCGCGGCTGGCCGCCCACGATGGACAGCAGGATCATGCCGAAGGATTCCTGCATCTGCGTCTGCTTGAAGAGGTTGTTCAGGATGAGCTGAGACTCTTCTCCGCGCTTCAGCTCGATGACGATGCGCATGCCTTCGCGCGAAGATTCGTCGCGCACATCGGAGATGCCTTCGATCTTCTTGTTCTGCACCAGGTCGGCGATACGCTCGATCAAGCGCGACTTGTTCACCTGATACGGAATCTCCGTGATTACGATGCTCTCGCGGTCTTTGCCAGACTCTTCAATGGCGGCTTTCGCGCGCATGATGAAACTGCCGCGCCCGGTGCGATACGCCGCCTCAATGCCTTCGCGCCCCGCGATGTACGCGCCGGTCGGAAAGTCCGGCCCGGGCACAATCTTCATAATTTCTTTCAGCGGCGTGTCCGGCTTCTCGATCAACAGAATCGCGGCTTCCACAATTTCTCGCAGATTGTGCGGCGGGATGTTGGTGGCCATGCCGACGGCGATACCAGTCGCGCCGTTAACCAAAAGATTCGGAATGCGGGAAGGAAGAACGACTGGTTCTTCACGGGTCTGGTCGAAGTTAGGAATGAAATCTACAGTTTCTTTTTCGAGGTCGGCGAGAATGTCTTCGGTAATTTTGGCGAGCCGCGCTTCGGTGTACCGCATGGCCGCCGGTGGATCGCCGTCCACGGAGCCGAAGTTTCCCTGACCATCGATCAGCGGCTGCCGCATGTTGAAGTCTTGCGCCAGGCGTACCAGCGCGGGATAAATCACCGCTTCGCCGTGCGGGTGATAGTTGCCGCTGGTATCGCCGCAGATCTTGGCGCATTTACGGTAGCCGCGATTGGACGCGAGGCCCAGGTCATTCATGGCCACCAGGATGCGTCGCTGCACCGGCTTCAACCCGTCGCGCACATCCGGCAACGCGCGCGCGATGATCACGCTCATCGCGTAGTCGAGATAGGACTTCTTCATCTCGGCTTCAATATCAATCGGCAGCAATATCGATGTGTTCTTCTCGTCTTCCGCCATTCTTCCTCGCCTTCCTCAGTTCCAAAAACTTTCGTGTATCACCGTGGTGTTCGTCTCGATGCTCAGATTGAGCTGACACAATTCTTACTTATCCGGCATTTGTCGCTGTGCTTTCTTAACAGCCTGCACATCCGCAAGATCTTGCGCGCGGCCACTGGCGAGTTTCGCAGCGATCAAGTCCTGCGGCGAAATCACGTTGATGGAAAGAGAACTTTCGGCATCAAGCGATATCTGCGTACGATTCGACCAGCACGCCTCGAACTCCACCCCCGGAATTTCCGGAAAAATATCCACTTGGCAAGGAGGAAGTCCCATACGGAAAAATGTTCCGGGTTCCAGGAATTGCGATTTCTCCACGTTGTCGAGTGGCGCTCCGAACTGAACCAGCGCCTCATACACAGCTATCAGATTCTGCGGATCGGGACTCACAAAAATATCCATATCTTGTGTCGCACGGGGCTGCGCATGAACGCTAACTGCCCATCCGCCGATGAGCAGATACCGAACGTGGCACGAATGGAAGGCAGACAGGAGATCGCAAAAATTGTTGTCTAATTTCAACTTCATTGTCGCGCTCCTCGAAAAACCCAAAGCTGAGCTCCTGCATGGCGACGAGTCTTTCCAGCGCCGGGCGACTCTGCCAATAGGAATACTCGTCATCCTTCGCCTGACTCAGATGTGCAGCATCGTTTTTGATAAAACGAACGCTCCAGTCTTTCGCGTCACGCATGCGCTAGCCTTCCCTATTTCTGGTGGTCGATTCCACAACCCAAGCCTTTACCGTGTCGAACGCATCGGCCGCATTGGTGAAACGGCGCGATGCAAAAAATTCGTCCGCACATTTTACAAAAGCATCGCGTTCTGCATCATCAGCAAACTCGATGGCCACACCGCGTTCGTTGTCGGGCGCGGTTGTTGGCTCGGCGCGAAAGTCGCTGCAACTCAATCCGTGCAGCCCGGGTAATGTGGTCCATCCGATTTGATACAACATGCAAATTTCCGCACCACACGAATCGTGGGGCGCGCTTTCCTTAAATATCCAGGTTGACGACTTCGAGCGCGTTGTCTTCGATGAATTTGCGGCGCGCTTCCACGTTTTCGCCCATCAGCGTGGTGAAAATTTCTTCGGCGGCTACGGCGTCTTCCAGTTTCACCTGGAGTAGCGTGCGGGTCTCCGCGTTCATGGTGGTATCCCAAAGTTGTTCGGCGTTCATTTCGCCCAAACCCTTAAATCGCGTAATGGTGAAGTCTTTTTTGGCGTCTTCCACAACGTAATTCAGGACGTCGGTAGCCTTTTCCATGGAGAGCTTGTCTCCGTTGCGGGCCACGGTGAAGGGCGGATGATTGTATTCCTCAATCTGCTTGGCGAGGGCGCGCAGGCGCTTGTATTCCGCGGTGCTGGCCACACCCCAGTTGATTTTCTGGCTATGCGGCGGGCCAAACTGAATTTCGTACAAGCTGTGCGCTTCGTCGAAGACAACTTTTCCTTCGACTTTCAGTTTGGCCTTGTCGATTTCCTTCAGCAGCTTGTCGAGATTTTTCTTTTCCTCGAAATCGGTTTTCTTCTCGAGGCCGCTGTCGGACATCAATTCCACGAGCGCGGGTTCGCGCAAACGCCGGCCGAGTTTCAGCGCCGCAGCTTCATATTCCTGCACGTTCAACAGGAAGCTGGTGAGCTTGGCGCCTTCGAGGTTCACGCCTTCTTTGGCTTTGACGATGTGGTCTTCCGTGGCACGCTTCATCAGCTCGTGCGCGAAGTCACGTTCATCGCGGATATATTTTTCGGTTTTGCCGCGCTTCACGCGGTAGAGCGGCGGCTGCGCGATGTAGATGTTGCCGCGGTCAATTAGTTCCTTCATGTGGCGGAAGAAAAAGGTGAGCAGCAAAGTGCGGATGTGGCTGCCGTCAACGTCCGCGTCGGTCATCAGAATAATCTTGTGATAGCGCAGCTTGGCGGCGTCAAAATCATCTTTGCCGATGCCGGTGCCCAGCGCGGTGATGATGCAGCGGATTTCTTCGTGGCCCAGCATCTTGTCGTAGCGGGCCTTTTCGACGTTAAGAATTTTACCTTTGAGCGGCAGGATAGCCTGGAATTTGCGATCACGGCCCATTTTTGCGGAGCCGCCTGCGGACTCTCCCTCAACCACGAACAGTTCGCAGCGCGCCGGATCGCGTTCCTGGCAGTCGGCGAGCTTTCCGGGCAGGCCACTGGAATCCATGGCGGATTTGCGGCGCGTGAGTTCGCGGGCTTTGCGAGCGGCTTCACGCGCGCGGGCCGCGTCAATGCACTTGCCGATGATGCGGCGAGCCACGGTGGAGTGTTTGTCAAACCATTCGCCCAGCCGTTCGTTGACGATCTGTTCGACGTCGCCTTTAATGTCGCTGTTCAGCTTGCCCTTGGTCTGCCCCTCAAATTGCGGCTGCGGCAAACGCACGCTGACCACCGCGACCAACCCTTCACGCACGTCGTCACCGGTGATGGTGACTTCATCTTTCTGGTCCTTCAGCATCCCAGCGTTGGAAGCGAAATTGTTGATGGTGCGGGTCAGCGAAGAGCGAAACCCGGAAAGGTGCGTGCCGCCGTCGACGGTGTTAATGGCGTTGGCGTAAGCAAAAACGTTTTCGCCATAGGTATCGTTGTATTGCAGCGCGATTTCGATTTCCACGTTGCCGCGCTTGCCTTCCATGTAGATCGGAGAATCGTGCAGCGTTTCTTTTCCGCGGTTCAGATGCTTCACAAATTCTGCGATGCCGCCGTTGAATTTGAACTCCGCATTTTTTTCCGTGCGCTCGTCGGTGAGCGTGATCTTGAGGCCTTTGTTTAGAAAAGCCATTTCACGAAGGCGATTTGCCAGCGTGTCATAACTGAAGACGGCCTTTTCAAAAATGCTGGGGTCGGGATGAAAGGTGGTTTTCGTTCCAGTCTTGCGGGTCTTTCCGGTCTGTTTCAGCTTGGAGGTAGGCTTTCCTTTTTCATACGTCTGTTCCCACACGGAACCTTCGCGCGAAATTTCCAGTTCCAGCCAATCCGAAAGCGCGTTGACCACCGAAGCGCCTACGCCGTGTAGACCGCCAGAAACTTTATAGGTGTCGCTGTCGAATTTTCCGCCGGCGTGCAGCACGGTCATGACCACTTCCGCGGCAGGCTTTTTCTCCGTCTTGTGCATGTCTACGGGAATGCCGCGGCCGTTGTCCTCCACAGTTACAGAGTTATCGTCGTGCACTGTGACGCTGATGTCGTCCGCGTGCCCAGCCATCGCTTCGTCGACAGAGTTGTCGACCAGCTCCCACACCAAATGGTGCAAGCCGAGTTCGCCAGTGGAGCCGATGTACATAGCCGGACGCAGCCTGACGGCTTCCAAACCTTCCAGCACTTTGATGGAACCGGCGTCATAGTGCTTGCCGCCTGGCTTGGTTGGATCCATTTCTTTTTCAGCCATTTGTTCTCCCGAACTTCTCTCGCACCAGCGATTCGCACAAGCGTGCGAACAGCCAGGCGCAGCGCACTCCGCGAAGCGACACATGCGCTTAAGCAATTTCCCAAAACTTTATGGAAGCAAGACGGCGTGCTAGCGGAAAATTTCGAACGTTTACAGCGAACGTCGTTCCGTGCGCCTCACCCTGTGATTTCATCCGCGAACCGAATGAAACTCGTAGGGTTCCTGCTCCATCCCATCTCGCGCAGCGAGACGTGGCGAAGACTTTTTTATTTCCAAGTGAAGCAGCTCATGCGAAGAAACAAAATCGATGAGCGAAGTTATTGCACTTGGCCGACGCGTTCTAGGTTCAGAACACGGGTCGCACCATGCGAACCGAACAACAAAACAGCAACAAGATATTGTACTCGATTCTGGATAATTTCCCAAGGAGAAAACTGCTCTATAAGATACATAACACGCCTATTTACAGTAGGTTACGGGCATACCCCGCGACCTTTCGCTAAAGTTTTGCTGCGGTTCTTTCACGAGCTCGCGTGCGTCTAAGCACTTAGTTATTTCTGGCGATTTTGGTGAAAGGCGGCGACATGAACGGCGAAAAAAATGAGCGGGAACTGTGCACCATCGATCCGAAAATCCTTTATTTCGGCACGCCGGTAGCGCTAGTGAGTTCGTTAAACGAAGACGGCACGACAGACTTGGCGCCTATTTCCTCTTTTTGGGCGCTGGGCTGGACGCTGATCCTAGGCTTGCTGACCGAGACAAAAACCGCGGAAAACGTGGAACGACACCGAGAGTGCGTGGTGAATTTGCCGAGCCCGGAAATGTGGCGAAATGTAGAAAAATTGGCACCGCTGACTGGCAAAAATCCGGTGCCGGAATTGAAGGCCGATAAGTTTCACTACGAGCCGCGCAAATTTGAAGTGGCGGAGCTGACGCCGCAGGAAAGCGAATTGGTGCGTCCGCATCGCGTGAAAGAATGCCCGGTGCACATGGAAGCGCGAGTGACGGCGATGCACAAATTGAGTGGTGAAAAATTGCAGGAACTTGGTGGAGGATTCGCGGCGGAAATCGAAGTGTTGCGGGTGCACGCGGCGAGCGATTTGATTCTGAAAGGCAATTACATTGATCCCGCGAAGTGGTCGCCGCTGATTTACAACTTCCGGCACTATTTCCGGTTGGCTGACCGCGAGTTGGGCAAGACGTTCCGCGCTGAAGCCTGAGCTATTACTACCGCTCAGATGCGCATGGGCATGATGATGTAGCGGTAGCGATACGATTCATCGGCCAGAGGACGCATCTGGCCGGCAGACTGTTCGTCTTTCAGTTCGATGCTAATCGGGCCATCAGCCGCGGCGGCTAGGAAATCCAGCATGTAGCTGGAATTGAAGCCAATGGAAATTGGATCGCCTTTGTATTCCTTCTCGATATTTTCTTTGGCTTCGCCGTATTCGGGACTAGACGCGGAGATTTCGATGCCGTCGGGTGAGACAGCTAGCTTTACCGCGTGAGAGCGCTGGTCAGCCAACTGGGAAACGCGGCGAACCGCGTCGCTGAGTTCGGTACGCTCAATGACCACGCTCTTGTTGTTGTCTCGCGGCAGCACGGCTTCGTAGTTCGGAAATTGTCCGGTGAGAATGCGGGAAATCAGCAGGCGATGGCCGACTTGGAAAAATAGGTGGCTCTCGTCTTTGGCGAAATCTATTTGCGCTTCAGAGCCAGCTGTAGCGGATAGTTTTTCGACTTCGTCCATGGCTTTCTTGGGGATCAGAACTTTCACCTCGCCATTTAGTCCGGCGAGTTTCTGATCGGTTTCGGCGAGAGCCAAGCGGTGGCCGTCCGTGGCCACCATGGCCAGCGTATCCGGCTTGAGGATTAATAGGCCGCCATTCAACGTGTAGCGGGATTCTTCCATTGAAATGGCGAATTTGGTCTTGGAGATCAGGCTCTCAATGGTGGCCGCCGGGATTTTCACCAGCACGTGAGGCATCACCGGAAGCGCTGGGAAATTTTCCTTGGCCATGCCGACTAATTTGTATTTTTTCTTATCGCTGACGATCTCAACCCAGTGATTGTCAAGTAGTTTGATCTTAATTTCGCCTTCAGGAAGTAGGCGAACCAGCTCTAATAATTTCTTAGCTGGGATAGTGCCGGCGCCCTCTTTTTTAATTTTGGCTTCGCAAGACGTGCGGATGCTAAGTTCCAGATCGGTGGCGGTAATGGTGAGCTGTGAGCCTTTGGCTTCCACCAAAAGATTGGAGAGTATCGGGATCGTAGTTTTTCGTTCTACGACGCCTTGCGTGGTGGTGAGCTCATTGAGAAGCGCGGACTTTGAGACGCTGAATTCCATCGATTGGTGATCCTCGCGTGCCGTTCCTGGTGCGGTCATTCGTTTACCTCGTGACCTCTACCGCTGACGTACTTTACTCGTTTTTGGCGAAAGACGAAAGTCTTAGAGAGGGTTTGGCGCTGTGGAAATGGGTGGGAAAGATGAGAGGTTGTGGATTGCTGTTTCAGACTGACAAGTTGATTCCTGGCAGTTTGTCAAACTGCTTAGTGTGAAGCATTTTGGGGGGAGCTTTTTGCACAAGCATCAAGCACTGCCAAGAGCTTTTGATTTTTTAGAATGAAAATAATTTAGAGAGATTGTTGTTGTGATGATTGCTGTGGAGATGTGGAAAGCTTCGCAAGTCATAGTCGCGACTGCATTCCTGAGGACAGGGCTGCAGGTGGCGAGTTGTGAGTATCGAGGAAGATTGTGTTAGGTCTTGTGTTCGTAGGCTTACCATAAAAAATTCACACACAAACTTAAACAGTATTTCCGCAGCTTATCGGAATTTAATCCACAGTAAAGCTTTGAGTCGGCATCCTGCGTCGAAACAGCGGAAAGCTGCTAGGCTCAAGATATAACTCGTAAGAATTGTCGGCGGATGTCGGCGAATTTTATTTTTGCGTTTGATTGGAGTACGTATGGGGACCGTGTTGGTAACAGGAGCGAGCCGCGGGATTGGGCTGGAGTTGGTGCGGCAATATGCGGCGGATGGTTGGCAAGTTTTGGCTGCGGCGCGCGTGCCGGAGAAATCTACAGGTTTGAAAGAATTGACGAAGGAATTTGGCGACAAGATCTCGCTGCAAACATTGGACGTCACGAACGACCTCTCGATCGAAGACTTGGCCGAACGACTCAATGGCCGCGTAATCGATTTGTTGATCAACAATGCGGCGGTGTACCCGCGCATGGGAACGCGCGTCGGAGAACTGGACTATGACGCGTGGGCGGATACCTTCGAGGCGAATTTATTCGGAGTGATGCGCTTGACGGAAACGCTTCTCGAGAACGTGGCGGCTAGCGAACGTAAACAAGTCGCGGCGATTAGCAGCGGAATGGGTTCGCTGAGCGCGGTGGCCGGCGGTGCGGTGGCGCAGTCCGGAACGTCATATCAATACCGGACGAGCAAGGCTGCGCTGAATATGGCGATGCTGATTTTGTCTAAAGAATTGGCGCCACGCGGAATTTCCGTGGCGATTATCAGTCCGGGATGGGTGAAGACGGATATGGGTGGCGCGGCCGCAGCCATCACTGCGGAGGTGAGCGTGGCTGGCATCAAGAAAATTCTGGCGTCGTCGCCAATGGATATTTCGGGAAAATTCTTGAGCTATGACGGCAGCGTGTGGGCCTGGTAGCCCGGAGACTCGTAGTGGTGTAGCGCTCACAGCGGAAATAAAAATCGCCCGGTGCAGGACATGGCGCCGGGCGATTCGTTTTGCGGGGAAAGTACTTACGCTTATTGCAGCGCATCCATCAAACGGGTGATGGTGCGGTTCAAATCCTTATCCGAGCGGCGGAGTTCCTCGATTTTGTTGATGCTGTGCAGCACCGTGGTGTGATGTTTGCCGCCGAACTGCCGGCCAATTTCCGGAAGCGACGCGGTGGTGAGCTGCTTGACGATGTACATGGCCACCTGGCGCGGGAAGGCGATCGCGCGAGTGTTGCTGCGGACTTTGAGATCCTGCTCGCGAAGATTGAAGTGCTCGCTGACGCGCTTTTGGATCAAGTCGATGGTGACGCGCTTTTCCTGCGAAGCAATGATGTTGCGCAAGACCTGCTGGGCAGTAGCGAGGGAAACGGATGCTCCGGTCAGCGAAGCGTAGGCCATCAGGCGCGTAAGGGCGCCTTCCAGTTCGCGCACGTTGGACTTAATGGCGCGGGCGATGTATTCGGCGACGTCATCCGGCAGCGGGAAGCGGTCGTTTTCCGCCTTCTTCTGCAGGATAGCGATTTTGGTTTCGAGATCGGGCGGCTGGATATCCGCGATCAAGCCCCATTCAAACCGCGAACGCAGGCGTTCTTCTATGGAGTTAATGTCCTTCGGCAGGCAGTCAGACGAAATCACGATCTGCTTTTGCTGTTCGTAGAGCGCATTGAACGTGTGGAAAAATTCTTCCTGAGTGCGTTCTTTGCCGGCGATGAACTGAATGTCGTCGACGAGCAGGACGTCCACGGTATGAAAGCGGTCGCGGAAACTGATCATGCGATCGAAACGGATAGAGTTAATCACCTCGATGGTGAACTTTTCGGCGCTGACGTAACTGAGGCGCATGGCGGGATTGCGCTTCTTGATGGTGTGCCCGATGGCATGCATCAAGTGCGTCTTGCCCATGCCCACTCCGCCGTACAGGAACAGCGGGTTGTAGGATTTGGAGGGTTGCTCCGCGACGGCACGGGCCGCGGCGTGCGCAAATTCGTTGGACTTGCCGACCACGAAGGAATCAAAGGTGTAGCGGGTGTTCAGCTGGTGGTCGCTGCTTTCAAAGTTCAGCTTGGCTTGTTTGCCGTCGGTTACCTGCTGAACGACCGGCGCCGGTTCTTCCTCAGTGCAGACGTAGGAAACTTTTACGTTGGGCGTGCCGATTTCGTGGAAGACGGCTTTAACGATGTCCCCATAGGTGCGGGTGAGCACCTGGCGGAAAACCGTGCTGGGAATCTGGACGAAGAGGTTTTCACCTTCGGCGCGGTTCAGTCGGGTGGGCTGAAACCAAGTGGTAAAGGTGTTGATGCTGACGCGGGACTTTACCCGTTCGAGAAACTTATCCCAGGAATTGGTCGATTCAAGCTCGCGCGCGGGATGAATAGCTGTGGTCATCGATAGAGAAAAGAGGGCCCTACGCTATTTCCACAGATGTTAAAAACCTGTGGAAAGCGGGCCCGGATCATCTTTCTTCAGGCTGCGGGGGTAGTTGCCCGTGCCAAACGTCTAATGCCCCTGTGCAACTGGTGCTGCTGGTCCAAATAAATTCAAAAACTGTCCGAAACGATCTTACGGTGCTGCGGAAATTGGTGCGACTGGTCTGGTTTGGCCGCTGGGATTGCAACCACTTTTAGTCAGCGCGGGATTGTCGCTGATTGAAGCGAAGGGAGCAAGGGAAAAGTGTTCAGCAAGTGGGAAGGTGATTCACACAGCGTGCACAGTTTTTCCACAAGCAGAATTTTATAAGAAGCGCTCGGGTGTACGCAACTTTTGAGGGAAATAGCGCGAAAATTTTGACGAAAAAACAATTCCTAGTACTAAAAGCAAATAAAAAGCGGCTGAGGAAAAGTTGTTTATGGCGAAGAATTTTTTTCGATGGTGGAATTGTTGTTGTCTTTTTCCGTTTTCAGGTTTTCTTTTTTACCGGGATGTGCAAATTCGTAGACGCCGAGCGCTTCACTGCCGATGAGCAGCCGTTGTTTGTTGACAACAATAGAGGTTACCTCGAGTGGGCCGCCTTCGGGGGTATACAAAACATAGGAGGCGCGCGCAATCCCGTCCTTATCGAAGCGCAAAAGCGCGTGGTGCAGGCCGACCCAGACGTCATTGTTTGAACGATCCACAGCCACGGCAGTCAAATTGCGTTTGAAGTAGGGCTGCTCGTGCCGTTTTTCCTGCCGCTCAATTTCTTTGCGTGTGGCCTGGGCCACTTGCAGAGCGTCCACCGGCGTGTAGACAATTTCCTGGCCGACGTAGCCGAAGCGGTCGTACTGCCGGATAGTTGGCTCCGGCATATATGGAAATGCATAAAACAAATGGCCATGCGCGTCAGTGGCCAGCAGGCCGGTGCTGAGGTAGCGATTCAAGTCATCGCGATCGGAAAGAGATTCAGCGTCGCCAAATTCCCGGACGTCCCGTCCATTTTTATCGAAAACGGAAACCAGATGTGTGTCGCGCACGGTCGAAACGGCCACTTCGCCTTCGGGAAGCGCGGCGATTGAAACCGGAGAGTTCACCGCGATGGAACGCAGTAACGATCCTTCTTTGGAAAATATTAGTATGGCGTTCGCGCCACGGTCCGCGATGTACATGCGGCCTTCGGCGTCCACGTCGCAATCCTCGCCGTACTTGATGGCGGCCGGTCGCGTGACCACGCCGACGATTGGCGAAAGCGCGGCACCCACCTGCATCACCGGTTTGAAATTGGGGTCGAACACCAGCAGGCCTGGACTCGGCGAGACCAGCAAATACAGCCGGCCATCCAGACCTTCGCGCATGGCGCGTAATCCGGGCCCGACTTGCGCGGAGAACAGACGGCGATTAGCGGTCAGTTCGGTGGTTTCTAGACTTTGCGGAGCAGGTTCCTGCGCGAAAGCAACCAGGGCAAAACCCGCCAGCAGACAGAACCCCAGGGACACCCTTGACGCGATTTTCACTACCAGCCCACCCTTATAATGTTGAACGGCCAGACCTTGCCGATTGCAGGTTCAGATTATGTAGGACGCATGCGGGTTGCCCGGCGATACATGTGCCGCGGCACCGATTGCAGCTTTGTTGCTTAATCGATACGCAGGCGCAAGCGTTCGATGGATTTGGCGCGCAGTCGCCCGGCGGAGTTGCGCGGACCGTCATCGTCCGTCTCAATCAGCACGGTATTCATCTGGACGTCGCCGCTGGCCACCTCAAAGCGCGCCGGCAACCCATTCAGAAACTTGCGGATAATGGCTTCGCGATCCATGCCAATTACTCCGGCGTGCGGCCCGGTCATGCCCACGTCGGTGATGTAGGCGGTGCCTTGCGGCAAAACCCGCTCGTCCGCGGTAGCCACGTGGGTATGCGTGCCGACCACTACAGTCGCGCGGCCATCCAGGTACCAGCCGAGCGCGATTTTCTCGCTGGTAGTCTCTGCGTGCATGTCCACGAACACAAAAGCCACGTCCGGCGGCAACGAAGCGAGTAACTCATCGGCTTCCCGAAATGGGTCTTCAATCGCGGGTAGAAAAATCCTGCCTTGGAGATTGATAACGGCATAGCGCACGCCGTTCTTCGCGGTGCCGACGTACAGACCGCCTCCCGGGAGCGCCATCGGGAAAATTGGCGGGACGTAACAGACGGGGCTCGTGCGGCAGATACTCGAGCACTTCTTTCTTATCCCAACTGTGATTCCCCCCGGTCAGGACGGCAATGTCGGTTTGCAGCAACTCTTCCGCGATACGCGGGGTAATGCCAAATCCCGCGGCGGAATTCTCTCCGTTGGCGATGACCAGATCGATTTTGCGCTGCGCCACCAGGTCGGCCAAGCGGTCGTGAATAATCTGGCGGCCGGGCGCGCCAACAATGTCTCCGATAAAAAGTATGCGCATAGGGCTGTGTCGATAGACGGTACAAGCAAAAAAATGGAGCGAACTGCTTAGCCGTGGGGAGCTAGGCCGTGAACCTCTGATATTAGGTGGGCGCCACGAGCCAGCCGTTAGGCTTTCCTGCCCCGTTCGAGGGTCTTGGCCGGTACAGCCAGACGCTCCAACGGGACAGGCCGTGCACACAGGATGGCTATCCGCAGCACCTCAGAGATTCGTCATTGGTTCAAACAGCTTTCGCACCCACACCTGCTTCGAAGAACGCTCCGCAACTATTGTAACGTTGCGGTGGAAGGCCCGTCCAATTTTGGGGCAGCACAGAATTTATTTTGTGCCGGTTAAGGCATTGGCATGGTTCCTGCCTCGCATGGTTTCTGCAGTCCAGACGAACCAGCTATGATGTGGACATTGCCATGACACTAACGAGAGAAAATTTTGCCTGACCCGCGCGCTGAGTACGCCAGGCGTTTAGAGGGCTATGCGCAAAAGATGGCGGTCGAAAATCGCCGTCACATCGCGCTGGGAAATGCCAAGATGGTCATCATTCTTGCGGGGTTGGCCGGCCTGTGGATGGTCGTCGCCAAACATTGGCTCACGCCCTACTGGCTAATCCTTCCGGCGGTACTGTATGTGATTTTGGCCACGATTCACGAGTTTGTGTTGCGCCGAAAAAAGCGAGCGGAAGTCGCCAGTGACTATTACCGGCGCGGCATCGCCCGCATAGAAGATCGCTGGGCGGGAACGGGCCAGACCGGCGAAAGCTTTCGCGCACGAAATTACCTCTACGCAGAGGACCTGGACATTTTCGGCACAGGTAGCCTCTTCCAACTGTTGTCTCAAGCGCGGCTTCCGATGGGCGAAGATCAGTTGGTTGAATGGCTATGTGCGCCGTCAGAGTTGCCGGAAATTCTGGCGCGGCAAAAGCTCGTGGAAGAGTTACGACCGAATCTTGATCTTCGGGAATATCTGGCGGTCACCACGCAAGCGCTATGGGCTCGCCTCGATCCCCAGACGCTGCTGGGCTGGGGCGAATCTAAAGCCTTGCTGCCAGCCGGAATTTGGCGCGTGGTTGCCGTGGTTTTGCCGCTGGCATTCCTGGCTACCCTTGTTGTTTGGTATACCTCCCATTTTTACGCTCCGTTGTTATTTGTGCTGGCTCTGGAAATCATGATGCGCCGCTGGCTGCACCGCCGCGCGGAAGAAGTAATGCATGGCACCGCGTGCAACGCCGAGGGTTTGTTGTTGTTTGCCGATGTCCTGGGGCGGTTCGAGCAGGAGCCGTTCACTTCTCCGAAGCTGGCGGCTATGGCTGCCAGACTGCGCGGCACCAACAAATCCGGGGACGTGGCTGCGTCCGTCGCCGTAAGAAAACTTGCCGGAATTGTCTATTGGATCGATACGTCCCACAGTTTGCTCGGCCATATCGCGGAAATTCCATTTCTGTTTGGCGTAAATGTGGGCTACGCCACGGAAGCTTGGCGGAAACGCTGGGGCCGTGAGCTGCGCACCTGGGCGGCGGCCACTGGTGAAATGGAAGCGCTGCTTTCTTTGGCCGGATATGCCTACGAACATCCCGCGGATCCTTTTCCAGAATTTGTCGATGGCCCGCACAGAGCCACGGAATTTCATGGCGAAGAGTTGGGCCACCCGCTGATCGCGGAGGAAAAATGCGTACGCAATTCCATTTCACTGAATCAAGATACTCGCGTGATGCTGGTCAGCGGCTCGAATATGTCCGGCAAGAGTACGTACCTGCGCACTGTGGGCATCAACACGGTGCTGGCGATGGCCGGCGCGCCCATCCGCGGAAAATCTTTGCGGCTTACGCCGCTGGCGCTGGGTACGCGCATCCGCGGCGGCGATTCATTGCAGGAAGGCCGTTCCAATTTTTACACCGAAATTCTGCACATCCGCCGTGTATTTGCGTTGCTGAAGGAAAGCCAGTATCCGCTACTGTTTTTGTTTGACGAGTTGCTGGAGGGTACCAACTCCAAAGATCGCCGCATCGGCGCACAAAGCTTGCTGGAAGTGCTGCTGAAAAACGGCGCCATCGGCATCATTACCACACACGATTTGTCCCTCACCGAAATTGGAACCGCCATCGGCGCGCCGCTGCGCAACATGCACTTCGAAGATCAGGTCCAAGACGGAAAAATGGTGTTTGATTATCACTTGCGCGAAGGCATGGTCACTAAGAGCAACGCGTTGGAGCTGATGAGGATCGTCGGGCTGGAGATGTAATCCGCAATTTTCCCGCGTACAATTTTCACCGAAGCCCAGGAGCACCAAGTGCTACGTAAAGACTCGTGGTTACGGCTCGCCGCTGTTATTTTTGCGGCAGCATTTCTCACATTGGTTGCAAAAAAAACCATTGCGCGGAGCGCTGAGAGCGATCAGCTGGGTCAGGTGCAATTTCCCACCAGCTGCCAGGCCGCCGCACAACCCTCCTTGGAAAAAGGTTTGGCGCTGCTGCACTCTTTTCAATACATGCAGTCGGAGATGACCTTTTCAGAAGCGGCCAAGCTCGATCCTAAATGCGCGATGGCCTATTGGGGCAAAGCCATGGCTCGTTATCATCAGCTCTGGGACTTTCCGCAATCCGGCACGTTGAAAGAAGGCCAGACAGATATTCACCAAGCCCAAAAACTGAACGCTCCGACGGAACGTGAGCGCGGATACATTGCCGCGGCCGCCGCCTTCTATCAGGACGATGCGAAATTGTCTCAGGACGAACGCACCACAGCGTACTCGTTGGCCATGGCTCAGCTGCATAGGGTCGCCCCGCAGGATCTGGAGGCCGCGGAACTCTATGCGCTCTCCTTCGTTGCTTTGGCCGAACAGGACGTGGATGCACGCGCCAATCGCGAACGCGCCATGGCCATCCTGGAACCTATCTTTGCGCAGCATCCCAACAGTCCCGGCGCCGCACACTATTTGATTCACGCCGCCGATACTCCCGAATTTGTGCAGCGCGGACTGGCCGCCGCGCGTGGCTACGCCAAAATCGCACCAGATTCTTCGCACGCCATTCACATGCCTTCGCATATTTTTGCGCGCCTGGGTTTGTGGCAGGAATCCATCGCTTCGAATCTCGCGGCCATGGCTTCCGCCGAACACGCAACCGACATGCACATGGCGGAATCGCATTACCAGACGCACGCAATGGACTACCTCGATTACGCCTATCTGCAGAGCGGCCAGGAAAGCAAAGCGCGCGAGCTGGCGGAGTCGGAAATGAACGTGCACGGCTCCAGCGAGGAAGATCGCGCGATACATCATGCTGAGCTAGCGGCGCACAACGCGCTGGAACTGCATCGCTGGAAAGAGGCTGCCGCTCTGGAAATACCCAAAGTGAAGCACAGCGATCAAGACACCACCTACTGGGTGCGGGCGATCGGTGCGGCGCGCAGCGGCGATATAACCGGCGCCAAAAAAGATGTCGGGCAGTTGATCGAACTCGTCGCGCTGCGCGAAGAACGCAGCCGTAGCGAGGGTTATAAAGTTTCGAAAGAAAAAGCCACCGATCTACGCGAGGCAGAAGCCTGGCTGGCGTTTGCCGAAGGAAAATCGGACGAGGCCATCGCGGAACTGACCGCCGCTGCCGAACGCGAAGGCAAAGACGGTGGCGACCACACGACCATGCCCGCCCGCGAGATGCTCGGCGACATGTATGCGGAACTAAAAAAACCGGCAGAAGCGCTGGCCGCCTACAAGGAATCTTTGAAGAGCGCGCCGAACCGCTTCGATTCTTTTTATGGCGCAGGGCTCGTCGCACACGCGGCCGGCGATACCGTGGCATCGCAAGGCTATTTCGCTAAATTGTCAGCCATCGCCGGGCCAGGCGCGGACCGTCCGGAACTGGCGGAAGCAAAAACGATTCTCGCCCGAAAGTAATTGGGGGCCCTTCTTTGAGGAAATTTGGTATAGCTGCACTTTGTCTCTCGCTCGCGCTATTTGGCCAAAGCGCCGCGGGCCAAGAGGAGAGTTCCCAAGAACCGGACGCAAATCCCGGCCGTCCCACAGTTTCGACCCCCGCGACTCTCACGCCGGTAGGTTATTTGCAGTTTGAAACGGGCGGCTTGTGGGCTGATCACTCAGGGGAATTTTCTTCCCGCACTAGCATCAATGAAGTAATCAAGCTATCGGTTGCGCCGCGACTAGAGCTGTTGGCATCCGCAGAGCCTTTCGTGCACTCTCGCGCCCAGGAAGTCACCGCGAATGGCACCGCCGAAGTTTTTCTGGGTGCACAAGCAGTGCTCAGCCCCGGTGAAGGTGCGAGGCCGACGATCGCCGTCAGCTACTTCCACCGCGCGTACGATGGCGGAGCCCCGGAACTCGACTTTGGGAGCCCGGCCAATTCGGTGCTAGTGCTGGCCAGCGCGGACGTGAAGGGTTTCCACTACGACGCGAATGGAATGTTCAACGAACTGACCAGTGGGAACGCGCGTCGGGCGCAGTTTGGCCAGAGCTTATCGATCTCGCACCCTATCGGAGGCAAGTTCACCATTTCCGGCGAGATTTGGCACTTTACGCAGCCCTTCTTGCACGGCAATGCCGTCGGCAATCTTTGGGCCTTGAGCTATGCAGCGCGCAAAAATCTCGTATTTGACGCGGCTTTCAACCGCGGGCTAACCGGCACATCCACCCGCTGGGAGGCTTTTGTGGGCTTTACGTATTTGTTACCGCATCGCCTGTGGTGAGCAATCTCAAGTGCCCGCCCCACAGACCCCGTAATTTGCAACTGCAGCTCCGCAGACGCAACTTCGCATATGCAACTTCGCGGACGAATGACTCGTCCCGCGAGGCCGCGACTAACTCCCGTGCATCTTAGACCCGCCCCTAGAAGTGGAATCCCAGCTCCACCGTCTCGACCGCGGCGTCACGAAGTGTGTCCCGCTAAACGTCGACAGGAAGTTGTACACCGCCGCCTTGTCCGTCACGTTGATCACCGTCAACCGCAGACTCCACTTATAGCGATCACCGTGAAATAAATTATCCTCACCCACCGCGATATCGAACAAATTGCGTGCCGCCACGCGCGGTGGATTGTGATCGTCATTTTCGGTGCCGGCCGTCGGTATGCTCAGGAACTTGGAACCGTACAGCGGAGTTGGACCGAGGCCGTGGGGGCTGATCACGGTCGTTGGGGTCGCAAACACCGTGCCGCAGAAAAGCCCCGCCTGAAGCTGCTGATCGGCGTCCCGACACATCCACCGGATTGGTCCGTCCCCGAACGGCACCGCGCCGGCCACCAGCCCGCTGTCGTAGCGCCAGTTGAAGCCGATCCACGGTCCGCGCTGCCACGGCTGATATTGCACGTGGGTGGTCTCGTTATACGTTTCGTCGTGGTCGATGCGGAACACTCCGCTTGCGCCTCCCGGCGTGGCGCCAATCCCGCTGATCTGCGGGTTGAAGAAACGCGCGGCCACGCTGGACAGCACCACAAACGCCGTCAAGCCGTGGAAGTTCGGCACCGTGGCGCGTACGGCGTATCCGGGAATTTTCGAGCTCTCCCACTCGATGGGATAAGTGATCGGCGTATTGCTCAGCACGCTGAAGTCGAACGCCTTGTGCGTGTACTTCCAGATGTACTCGGCGTCGATGACCAAATATTTTCCGAAGGCCTGCTCCACGCCGGCGTGGAACTCGTTACGGTGGCCGGGGCTGAGCGGCGGCACCGACGACGATACGCATTGACCACCGGGTACCGACGACTGCAGGTCGAAAATCACCGGGCTATTGCAGCCGGTGCTGGCCAGAATCAGGTTTTCGTTGAACGGCGTCTCCATCGTTCGGGCGTACGAAACGCGCAACACCGTGCTCGTGGGCTTGATTTTGTAGGCGATACCCAGGCGCGGTTCTAGTTGCTGCGCGCTGGCAATGCCACGGTATATATCGCCGCGCAGCCCCAGGTTGAAGCTCCAGCTCTTCACCGAAATTGTGTCCTGCAGATACAACGCCGTTTCTTTGATGTTGGTGTTTCCGTTGAAGGTGAAGAGACCGCTATTGGTTTGTCCCGCCGGGCAGCCGTCGGACGCCGGCAATGGCGCCGTACGCGTCAAGTCGTAGCAGCCCAGCAGCGGGAGGAACCCTGGATTCACGGAGCCACCCGGATTGACTAATCCTCCGCAAGCCGCAGGGTCGGTCAACGCCGGATTGGTGTCGAAGCTTCCATCGGCATTCAAACAAACCGCGTTCACCGTGGGATCCACGATGCCGAATTTGTCGTTCTCCGAAAGCGCGGTGTTCTCAAACGAGATGCCCGCCTTCACGTTGTGAATTCCCTTTACGTACGAAAGCACTGCGCGCACCCCGGAATTGGTCAGCGTGCGGTACTGGCTGACGGTGTTGAACTGCAGATCCGGGGCCTGATCGGCAAAGGGGTTCGCGCTGGGATAGTAGTTATAGCCATCCCGGCGCACGAAACCGCCCAGCGTGAACACCGTCGTAGAATTGAGCAATCTCGTCCACGAGGGTGCGATGTTGAACGTTCCAATTTTCGATCGCTGATCCGCCGGCCCAACCAGTTGCCCATTCGGTCCCAGTCCGCCGCACGAACCGATTTGTCCTGGCGGACAAACCGGGGTGGCCGAGAGGAACGTCGATCCCGTCGCGTTTTCCGCGTCGAAGGAATTTGGGGTTTGGAACCACGACCGGCTGTACCCGAAATTGAAACTCAGCGTGTCTTTTGGCGAGAGCTTAAGGTCAAAGCGGTCGAAGAAATTTTCCTCATTGCCGCGATCGTGAAGGACGGCCAGCTCCGGGCCGTCAAGAAACCGCGCGGTGTTTAGGCCGTTGGCGGAAACGAAGTTGCCCCACTTGTCGCCGCCGTAAGCCACGTCGAAGCCCCCGTTCACCGTTCCGAACGATCCATACGACGTCGTCACCTGCCCGTGCGCCGGATTCACGCCCAAGCCCGAGCGCGTGGTGACCACAATCACCAGGCTGGTCTTGCCTCCAAACTCCGCCGGCGGTGCGCCAGAAATCACTTCCAGCGATTGAATGGAATCTTCTGGAATCTGATTCGAGAACACCTTGCTCTGCTGATCGGTGATCGCCTGCCCATCGATGGAGAAGGAATTGGACGCGTGGTCGCCCAGTCCGTGAAAGAGTCCGTTGGAATCGGCGGCTACGCCGGGCGTCGAAAGCGTCACCAGCGAGCTCACCGAAGACGAAGCGCTCTCCAGCGGCAGTTTTTCGAACAACCCGCGGTCCACGTCGGTGTGAAACGTCGAGTCATTCTCCACCAAGTCGCCGCCACTGGCCTCTACCGTGACGCTCGTGGACGCGGCGCCCAATTGCAAACTAATTTGTGCCGCCACCGGCACGGACGAACGCACATCCACATCCTGCGTGTAGGACTTAAACCCTTGCTCGGTGACCGTCAGATGATACGGATTAAATGGCACGTTGCCGAAGCTGAATGCGCCATCCGTACCCGTCGACGCTGTGCGCGTGTAACCGCTCACGGGATTCATTATCTCCACCGTCGCTCCCGCGATGACCGCTCCGGAGGGATCTTTCACCACCCCTTCGATCGAGCCGGAATTCCCCGTCTGGGCGCGCAATTCACTCGCCGCCAGCAACAAGCTACACACCAATACCAAACACAAACAGCAATAAATTCGCTTAAACATTTTCTCTCCATCCCTTTTAGGGGCCCTTTTGTGGGTTTGCACGAGCAGTGGATAGAGTCCGCCGAAGAAAATAGCGGCGGCGCGCACCTGGAGACAAGCCTGCGCACAGGTTAAATTTCAGAAGGAATCGTTAGGCGAGAGGTGGTGCGCGGGAGGGGCGGTGCAGCGAAAACGAGTCGATTGGCGCAGCGTGCAGGGGGAGCGAACGAAGCCACGATATCGCTACTGGCGTTGCCGCAATCGCCAGCCGTGCCGACGCCAAAGCCGGCATATGCAGCGCTTGGCATACGTGGCAGGGTGTTTCAGAGCCACCGGTGTGTGTGTGCAGCAGGGCGCCGCCACAAGCGAAATACAGCAGCGCGGCGCAGGCCAATAGCGCCAAAGCGGGTTGCAAATGGCGCTTGGCGAACTGGCGTGAGAAAAGTCTCATGGAATCAACGAGCGGGATCCAAATGATTACAATTGTACCCCAACGTGCTAGTTCAGACGCTGCTCGGAGCCTTTTGGTTACCTAGCTATTTTTCCTCATCAAGTCCACGATGTCGTCGATCTTCTCGTCCACCAGGTTCAACTTTCTGGAAAGGCCCTGAATTTCAGACTCTGCCCGGCGATTCACTTCGTAGTCCAACTCGCCGCGCAGCCGGTCTTTGGTGTCTTGCCGGTTCTGGCTCATCATAATCACTGGCGCCTGAATGGATGCCAGCATGGAAAGAAACAGATTCAGGAGAATGTAGGGATAGGGATCCCATGCCTGCCCACGTAAGATGGCGTTCGCCGCGACGTAAACCGAAAGCACCATCCCGAAGGCAATAATAAAACTCCACGAACCGCCAAAGCGCGCCACTGCGTCCGCGACGTGCTCACCAAACGTCGCTTGCTCTTCGATTAATTCGTTAGGATTGCGGCTGGCGCGCACCCGCACCAAATGTTGCGAAGCATGAAATTGCCGTCCCAGAACGGTCAGCATATCCATCCCCGCTAACGGCTTTCGTTGCAGCAGCACGGTGATATCGCGACGATCCACCTCCACCGCGGTGGATTCTTCTCTTGCGGTGGCTGTGGTCTGGTGCGGCGTCCCGTCCAGCATCGACGCAAACCCGAAAAACTCCCCATGCGCCGGCGCATCCACGATTACGCTCTGGCTGTCTTCATCGACGGTGGTCACTTCCACCGCTCCCGAAACCAGTACGTAGGCGCGGCCGCCTTCATCACCCATTTTGTAAATACGCTGCCGCGGCGCGAACTTTCGCAATTCGACTTGCCCAGCGAGTACGGCAAGCTCTTCATCGTCCAGCAAGGCAAACAGCGGCACATGTTTAAGAATCTCTGCGTCACAGGGCATTGGCTACCTCAGTTCGGAAATTGCTTACGCAGAGCATTCCACAACACGGCCCGGCGGAACAACTTCTGTTCGAGCCAGTCCCAGGCGCTGCTTTCCGCGATTATTAGTCCTTTTACCTTGTCGTAATGGCCTATTGACCACGCAACCGTTCAGCCCTAAGCTCCGTCTTACCATTATGGTTCGGGGTGTCCGTTACCTACCGTTTTTTGCCCTTCTGCTCGCCTTGGTCTTTCTCGGTGCGCAATTGCATTACTGCGCCGACGTAACGTCCGCCCCGACCGGGACGCATATATGCCCTGTGTGCTCGGTGGTCGGTGCTGCGGTCATGACTCCGCCGGTCAGCATCCTGGTCGTCTCCCAAGTAAAGCCATTAGAAACCACGATTTATGCGGCCTTTGCCGGTGCCGCAGTTGCTAGAGCCACCTCGCCTCGCGCGCCGCCAGCAGTCTAAATCGGTCCGCACTCCCCCTCACTCGTAGTCTCACTGTTACCTCGCTACTTCGCTAGCAGTCCCACTGCGGGACTTTAAGGATCATTTTCCATGAAGAAAGGTCTGGCTCTGGCCACGTTATCTGTGGCGCTGATGCCTGCTCTCGTCGCCGCGCAGGGGCAAAATACTCCGCCCCCGCAGCCGGCCACGCCCCCGCGCGCGGATACCACGCAGCCCGCGCCGATGCGCCTCACGCTCGACGACGCCATCCGCATCGCCATCGAACATGACCACGCGCTAGCCGCGGCACGCACCACCATCCTGCAAAATCAAGCGCAGGAAATCACCGCTAATCTTCGTCCCAATCCCGTCATCTCCTGGGACTCGCAATTTTTTCCGCTCTTCCACCCCAGCAGCTTTGGCGCCGACTATCTGAACAATTCCGCGCAGTTTGACCTGGGCATCTCCTACCTGTTCGAACGCGGCAAAAAACGTCAGCACCGCCTGGAAGCCGCCCGCGACCAAACCGCTATGACCCGCGACACTGTGGACGACAACCAGCGCCAGCTTATTTTCAACGTGTCCCAACAATTCGTTGCAGCCCTGCTGGCGCAATCCAGCGTCGAGCTCGCCAATCAGGATCTCGACAGCTTTCAGCAAACGGTAGACATCACCAACGAACGCTATAAACTCGGCGACATCGCCGAAGGCGACTTGCTGAAGATTCGCCTGCAGTTGCTGCAATTTCAATCTGATCTTTCCGCTGCAAAACTGGCTAAGGTGCAAGCGCTCGCGTCCCTCCGCCAATTTCTCGGCTTCGAAACTGTTCCAGACAATTACGACGTCGAAGGCGAACTCGCCTACCGCCGGTCCACGGCGGCATCGAGGATTTGAAAGCGTTGGCTTTGCGCTCCCGGCCAGACTTGCAAGCCGCGCAGCAAGGCGTGGTCGCCGCGCGCAGCCAGGACTTGCCCGAAGCCAACGGCAAGCGCGACTAAACGTTTCCTTCGACTACACCCACACCGCCGGCATCAGTAGCGGCGCTTTCTTTTTCAACATCGACTTGCCCATCTTCGATCGCAATCAAGGCGAAATTGCCCGCACCGAATACGCCATCACCCAGGCACAGGAAACCGAACTGGAAAACGCGCAGCAAGTCCTCACCGACGTCGCCAGCGCCTACGCCAATCTGAAATCCAACGACGAAATTATCCGGCTATACGAAGGCGGTTACGTGAAGCAAGCCAAAAATTCCCGCGACATCAGCGAGTACGCCTACAAACGCGGCGCTGCCAGCCTGCTCGACTATCTGGACTCCGAACGCACCTATCGCGCCAACCAGCTCGCCTATCGCCAAGCGCTCGCCAGCTACATGACCGCCGTCGAACAAATGCGCCAAGCCGTGGGAACGAGGACGCTGCCATGAAATTCTTGAGAAGTCGCATTTCACGAGTTCGCGAAGTCTGTCCGCCGCCGCCGCTGTCTCGCCGCTGTCCGTGGCCATCCTTTTCGCGGTAATTGTCGCCACTCTTGCCATTCCCGGCTGTGGCTCCAACGGCCCCAACGAAGCCGAATCGAAAATGACCTCGTATTCCACGAACGACACTAAGGCAGACACCGCTGCGCTTTTCACCGTTCCGCAAGATCAGATGGCCCATCTGCAAATCGCCACCGTAAAAAAAGACCACCTGCCTCGCGTCCTTCGTTTAACCGGAGCCGTCGCCTACAACGCGTTCGCCACCACTCCCGTTTTCTCCGCCGTCGGCGGCCCCGTTAGCAAAATTCTGGTCGACCCCGGCCAGGTGGTCCATCGCAATCAGGAACTGCTCCTGGTGAACAGCCCGGACTATTCCGCCGCGCGTTCCACGTACCTGAAATCCAAGAGCGTCTTCCTGCTTTCCGACAAAAATTATCAGCGCTCCAAAGATTTGTATGAGCATAACGCCATCGCCGAACGCGATCTGCAGCAAGCCGAATCCGATCGCGCCGCAGCGCAAGCCGACCTGCAATCCAGCGAGGACGCTCTCCGCGCTCTGGGGATCAAAGATCCGGAAACTTTCGCCAACGGCAACAAAACTACTTCAGAAATTCCCGTGCTCGCTCCGGTCGGCGGCGAAATTGTCGAACGCCTCGTCGGCCCCGGCCAGCTTTTGCAAGCGGCCAGCACACAAGCCTTCACCATTTCGGACATGAGCACCGTATGGATTCTGGTCAACGTCTACCAAAACGATCTCGCTTACGTCCATGTCGGTGACGCCGTAGACATCAACACGGACAGCTACCCGGACACGTTTCACGGAAAGATTTCCTATCTTGCTCCCGCACTCGATCCCACCACGCGCACTTTGCAAGCGCGCATCGTGGCCAATAATCCCGGAGGCAAACTTAAAAAAGACATGTACGTCTCCGCCGTGGTGCAGGCAGGAGCGGTCCGTGATGCGCTCACCGTTCCCGATTCTGCGGTTCTCCGCGATTCCGAAAACGAACCATTCGTTTACATCGAAGTTGAAGGCAACAAATTTGCGCGCCGCGCCGTGAAAATTTCCGATAGCCAAAATTCCCGCACGCAAATCGAGAGCGGCCTGAAAGAAGGAGACAAAGTGGTTGCCGACGGCAGCCTGTTCCTGCAATTCAAAAATACCCTGGAGCACTAAGCAGATTCGGGCCCTTCCGCACGGGTTTTGTGGGTCGCGGCTTTAGCCGCGACATCGGCGCCTGGGTCCACGGGGCCTTAGCGCCTGAAGTACTGACTCTGACCACCATCGAGAAAAATGTCTAAAGGCACTCATCCTTGATTCATCGCATCGTAAAATTCGCGCTCAAGCAGCGCTTCGTCGTGCTGCTCTTCACCGTGTTGATCGCCATCGCCGGAGCGATGTCCTTCAAGCGCATGCCCGTCGACGCCTACCCGGATCTCTCTCCGCCGATGGTGGAGCTCATCACCCAATGGCCCGGGCACGCCGCCGAAGAAGTCGAACGCCTCACCACTCTCCCGCTCGAGCTGGCCATGAACGGCACGCCGAAATTAAAAGTGATGCGTTCCATCTCACTCTATGGGCTCTCCGACGTAATTCTCACCTTCGACGAAAGCACCGATCCCTATTTCGCGCGCCAGGAAGTTTTTCAACGCATCGCCGACGCCTCGCTTCCTTCCGGTGTCACGCCCAGCATGGCTCCGCTCTTCAGCCCCAGCGGCCTCGTCTATCGCTACGTTCTCGAAAGTCCAGACCGCACCGCGCAGGAACTGCACACCTACGAAGACTGGATCGTCGAACGCACCTACCGCAGCGTTCCCGGCGTTGCCGACGATTCCGGCTTCGGCGGCCCCACGATGGAATATCACGTCCTGCTCGACCCCGTAAAACTGAACAATTTTCATCTCTCCGTCGTGCAAGTGGTCAGCGCGCTCTCCGCCAACAACGCCAACACCGGCGGCGGTTTTTACACGCAGGGCGGCCAGTTCTACTACGTCCGCGGCCTCGGCCTGATTAAAAATACGGACGACATCGGCGAAGTAGTGGTTGGCAGCGGCAACGGTGTGCCAGTGCGCATAAAAGACGTTGGCAGCGTCGAAATCGGCCACGCCCCGCGTCTCGGAATCTTCGGCTACGAAAAAAATGACGACGCCGTCGAAGGCGTTATTCTCATGCGTCGCGGAGAACAGGCACAACGCGTCCTCGAAGGCGTTCAGAAAAAGACCGCGCTGCTCAACAGCAGCATTCTGCCGCCAGATGTCAAAGTGCACCCATATTACGACCGCAGCGACTTGGTGCGCGTCACCACGGACACTGTGGAGGCCAACCTCATCAGGGGCATGGTCCTCGTCTTGATCGTGCTGATTTTCTTTCTCGTCAGCCTGCGCGCGGCGCTCATCACGGCGCTCACTATTCCGCTGGCGCTGCTCTTCGCCTTTATTTTTCTGAACGCCACCGGCGAAGCCGCCAACCTGCTGTCCATCGGTGCCATCGACTTCGGCATCCTCATCGACGGCACCATCGTCATGGTCGAAAATATCTATCGCGAGCTCGGCTTGCGCGAAGGCCAGGAATACAATCTCAACGAAGTCATTCGCCTCGCCGCTCGAGATGTGGACCGCCCCATCTTTTATTCTGTCGCCGTAATCATCGCCGGTTACCTGCCCATTTACGCGCTTACCGGCGCTTCCGGAAAACTTTTTCATCCCATGGCAGACACCATGGCCTTCGCCCTGGTCGGTGCGCTGCTGCTAACGCTCACTATCGTTCCGGTCATGGCTTCCTATTGGTTCAAGAGCGGCGTGAAAGAGCGCCAGAATAGAATTTTCAATTGGGTGCGCGATTCTTATTCCACGCGCCTCGCCTGGTGTCTAAATCGTCCGAAGACCACCATCCTGGCCAGCACAGCAATTTTCGTCGCTACACTTTTTCTTATCCCGCTGATTGGTGGAGAATTTCTGCCGCATCTTGACGAAGGCGCCCTGTGGGTCCGCGCCACGATGCCTTACACCATCTCTTTCGAAGAGTCCGCCAAGTTCGCGCCCAAGATTCGCAACCTGCTCATGCAGTATCCGCAGGTCACCACCGTTGCTTCGGAACTTGGCCGCCCCGACGACGGCACTGATCCCACAGGATTTTTCAATTGTGAATTTTACGTAGGCTTGCGCCCCTACGGCGATCCCGCATGGGCCAAAAGCGGATTCCGCACCAAAGAAGCCCTCTCGAAAGATTTAGAAAAGAAATTTGACGCCTATCCCGGCGTGATCTTCAATTTCACGCAACCCGCTGAAGACGCCGTCGATGAAGCTCTCACCGGACTAAAGAGCGCCTTAGCGGTAAAAATCTTTGGCCCAGACCTGAACATTCTCGAAAAAAAGGCCGTCGAAATAAAACAAGTTCTCGACAAAACTCCAGGCTTCACCGAACTCACCGTCGTTCGCGAACTCGGCCAGCCCAGCCTGATTATCGAAGCCGACCGCGCCAAAATCGCCCGCTATGGCATCAACGTCGCCGACGTGGAAGCCGTAGTCCAGGCTGCCGTCGGAGGCCAGACCGCCACGCAAGTCATCCAGGGCGAAAAACTTTTCGATCTCGTCGTGCGCATGGAACCGAAATACCGCTCCAGCGCCCATGATATTGCGGACCTGCTGGTTCCCTCGCCCTCCGGTCAAGCCATCCCGCTTTCCGAACTTTCTACCATTCGCGAAGCCAGCGGCGCTTCGTTCATTTATCGCGAAGATAATTCCCGCTATATCGGCATTCAGTTTTCCATCGTCGGCCGCAATCTTGAAGGCGTCATCAACGATGGTCAGCGCGCAGTCGCCAAGCATGTCCAGCTTCCACCTGGATACACGCTCGATTGGGGCGGCGAATACAGCGAGCTGCTCGAAGCCAAATCGCAATTCTTCGTGATTGGTCCGCTCGCCCTGATGCTGATTTTTCTGATTTTGTTCGCGCTCTACGGCAACTTCAAATTTCCCATCACCATCGCGCTCGGCGTGGTCCTCACCGAACCAGTCGGCGCTCTCATCGCGCTGAAGCTCACGCACACTCCGTTCAGCGTCTCCAGTATTTTAGGTTTACTGGCGTTGCTGGGCGTGTCGGTGGAAACCGCGGTAATTCTGGTTAGCTACATCAACAAGCTGCGCCTCGAAGGAAAATCGGTGAGAGACGCCACGCTGGAAGCGTCCTTGCTCCGCCTGCGCCCGATCATGATGACGGCGCTGGTAGCCTGTCTCGGGTTGTTACCAGCGGCTCTTTCGACCGGCGTTGGCTCAGACACGCAAAAGCCCTTTGCCATAGTCGTAGTAGCGGGTCTCATCTCCCGCCTCCTCCTCGGCTTTTTCGTAAACCCGGTCCTCTACGAAGTAGTAGCCCGCGAAGGCGACACCCTGCAAGTCTAGTAGGGCTGTTGTAGCGGCGGGTCTTCAGACCCGTGCCTTTGAATCTGTAGCGGCCGCTTCGTTTCTTAGGCGGGCGTTTTTTCTCCACCGCCTCCGCCTACTTCTTCGGCTGCGCGCTGGGCGGCAAAATCCCATTCAACCTCAAATACACCGCTTCCGTGCTGTAATGATCCGCCCAAGACCCCGACAAAATAATCCACCCCGCCGCGCGCGGAAATTTGCGGTCGCCGAAAATCGCAATCTGCTCCCCCAACTTCGCGTCATCAAGGTTCGCCAGCGCCGTCGTGCAAAAATCAAACGATGCCTTCAGTCCCGCCACCAGCTTGTCTTTGCCGTCGGCTTCTGCCAGTTTCCCTTCCGGCGCTGCCGTCCCAGACAGCTTCGAACACAACGTGTTGTTCGTCTCGGCGATGTGCGCGATCAGGTGCCCAAAGCTCATCATGTCCGGCGTGGGCTTGAATCCGTACTTGTCCGCCGGCATCGCTTCCGCGCCGGCGATCATGTTCTTGCTTGAGCGGGTCAGCTGCGACTTCACCGTGCTGCTTACCGGATTAGGCACCACGTCGGTCGGGTCCGTTTGTGCCACGCGCCCCGGGGGCCGTTGCCGCAGCGGCGGCCGCAGCGGATACCAGAATCATTCTTGCCAGCTTCATAGAGTTCTCCGTGGAATTCGACATTTTCGCTGCAACCCGCTACGCCCACTCTTTTTCGTCAACTGCCCTGCACAACTTGCACCGTCCAGCGTTACCCCCAACATCCGCTGCGAGCATACCCCGGCGGCCTGCATCCAACAATAGAGACGCTCAGCGTCGTGGAAAGTAACCGAGAGAAAGGTAAAATGATCGCGGAAGCGTCGAGCGCACGCCACAAGCCTCTGTGAAACGAGATTATTATGAATAACGCTACATTTCCCTATCGCTCCGCGGCTTTGCCGGCCATTTGGCTTGCGGCGATAGCACTCTTCGCGATATGGGCGGCGCCCGCCTCGGCGCAAACCGCCGACGAAATTATCGACAAGGTGTTCGCCGCACGTGGCGGCGTGGACAAAATTAAGGCTATCCGTACGCAGAGAATCTCCGGAACCATCTCCTTTGGCCCCGGCGCCGAAGGCCCCTTCAGTGTGCAGTTTGAGCGCCCCGGAAAAATGCACATGGAGATCAACATCGCTGGTCAGTCCGTGGTGCGCGTCTATGACGGCAAATCCACCGGCTGGGTGATCAATCCGTTTAGCCCCAACAAAGACGTCCAGCCGATGAGCGCCGAGGAGTTGCGCGGCATTTCTGACGAATCAGACTTCGATGGGCCCCTGCTCGACTACCAGAGCAAGGGCAACCACATTGAATTTTCCGGCAAAGATTCCATCGATGGCAAGCAAGTGGTCAAACTCAAACTGACCAACAAAAACGGGGAAGCACGCACCTACTTCTTCGATGCATCTACCTATCTCCTGATCAAGTGGGAAGGCCAGCGTCACGCCGACAACCAGGATCTAAACGTGGAAACGTTCTTTCGCGACTATCGCGACGTCAACGGCCTGAAATTTGCCTTCGAAATCGATTCGGACTCTCCAGGCGTCGACCAGAAACAAAAAATCACCCTCGACAAAATTGAACTGAACGTCCCAATTGACGCGGCGCTATTTGGCAAGCCGGCTGCGCCCCCCGGGCGCCAGTTGCGGCCGAACCCGCCGCTTCGGATCCCGCACCTTCGCCGCAAACTTCGCAGCCTCCCTCGGACCAGACACAGCCAGTCCGCCGCCAACCCCGCCACCAAGCGGCACTCCACCTCAGCGTAAAATGTAAAAGTCCGCGAATCGCGCGACAGTCTAAACTATTCTTATCGGCGCACATAAAATGGCCATCACACAAAAGCAAAATCAAACCCAGGAACAATCAGAAAATGTCGGCCTCTGTGCCACTTGCATTCACTCCCGCAAAATTACTTCCGCCCGCGACTCCGTCTTCTTCCTCTGTCAACTCGGCTTCACCGACCCGACCTTCCCCAAATACCCCCGCCTCCCCGTCCTAACCTGTTCCGGTTTCACGCCCGCCTAGCGCACCATTCCAATTTCCAGGGTGCCGCACCCACTGGTTCTGTGGGTGCGGTCTTTGACTTACTTCACAGGTTCGGCGTAGTTCTGAAGTAATTCCAAAGCTATATAAATATATGGTAACCTACGCCCGCTCTTCGTGACTTCCGTGAGGCACCAAATCTCCATGACCTCCCGTCGCCTATCCTTAGCCCTGATCACCCTTCTGATCGCCATCACTCCGGCGCAAGCCGAAAAACTTCACATCACCAGCAATCCTCCCGGAGCCACCGTAACCATCGATGGCATATCCATCGGCACAACACCACTCGAAAAAGATTACCCCGGCAGCTACTTTCATCGCCCTCCCACCGCCCTCAACTCCCGCCTCCAGCACGCCATGGTGGTCCGCATAAGCCTCGCAGGTTACGCCACCAAGGAAATGACCATCACCGAAGGCCCCATGAACTGGGTCGGTCTGAACGGTCGCAACCACGGCGAGTATTTTCTTTTCAAAACTTCCGCCTTCCACGTGAATCTCGATCCCATCGCCGGTATCTTCACGGGCACCATCTCTGAGCGGCTGTCGTCCAGCATGGCCACCGCGTCCGCAACGCATACCGCCAACTCAAATTCCGCGGACGCTTCCAATGCCACTTCTGCCCCGCTAAACGTCGCAATGCCCGCTGCTTCCGGAGATGTGTCTCTCGAAGAAATGGTTCGTCGCACTAAACCGGCTGTCGTCTATCTGAAGGGTTTAAACAAAAGTGGCACCGGATTCTTCATCACCGAAACCGGAGTGATCGCCACCAACGCCCACGTAGCCCGCGACGAAGAAAGTTTGCTGGCTGCCCTCGCGAATGGGCTGCAACTCGAAGCCAAAGTCGTCTACATAGACGCCGAACTGGACATCGCTCTGCTCAAAGTAGCCGGCAATAATTTTCCGCATCTCACCATGGCCGATTCGGCGCTCGTTCAGCAAGGCGAAAGTGTCTTCGCCATCGGCAATCCCGGCGACGCCATGCTCTTCAGCGTCACCAAAGGCATCGTCAGCGCCGTCGGAAAATTTGAAAGCGCCGGCCCCGGCACTTGGATCCAAACCGACACGCCGATCAATCCCGGCAACAGCGGCGGTCCACTTGTGAACGCGCGCGGCGACGTCATCGGCATCAACACACAGAAACTCATCAAGAAAAACGTAACCAATATCGGTTTCGCTCTCTCCGCCACCGATCTGCTCAACGTCCTCCACAGCTTCTATCCCGCCAAAAACCTGTCCTAAATCTGTACCTCAACGCCCTTGCCAAGAAGTTACCCGCCAAGTAATCTACCCAAGTAGAGAACTACGCCCGCCGTTGGTAGCACAGGCATTCCTGCCTGTGCTCTTTTTGTCAGATCGCCTCCAATTCGTAATTCGCTACAGAAAGTCGATCCCCCAGTAACTCCAACAGAATGAGCACCTATCAACTCAAAACAGCTAACCCTTTTAGAATGCGCACTTACGAATTTCAGAAAAATAAGTCCTCTAGAATGCGCACTTACAAAAAAACCGGGGGTGGGGTTACACAGTTTTTCCACCGCGCTCAACGATTGCCGCCGCCATTTCCCTGTGCTAGCATCCGCCTCGTCAGCCCCGCTTTGGGCTGCACAATGTCGGAGAGCGCACAGGGTTTTGCTCGTCCTTCGCCCGGCACCCGCCGGACCCAGGTACAACAGGACACGTTCTCCCCCACAACTGCACTTGCGTTCGTCAGCTGACGAGGAATTCTCGGCGAAGCTATTTACGAATCCGAATTCTTCGGCAGCGCGTCCGCGGAAACCTCGCAGAGACAAAAGGAGACGACATGAAAACCTATCTCACCAAGGACATTCGCAACGTGGGCATTGTCGGCCACGGCGGCACTGGGAAGACGCAACTGGTGTCGTCGTTGCTGTACACCGCGGGTATGACCCCACGCTGGGGCAAGGTAGCCGAAGGCAACACCACCACGGATTGGGACGAAGAAGAGATCGCCAGAAAAATTTCCATCCAAACCGGACTCGCCTACGCCGAATGGCCCTGCACGCTCTGCGGCCCGGGACCAGACAACAAAATCAAAATAAATCTTCTCGACCTGCCGGGCTACTCCACGTTTATCACCGAGAGCAAAGCTTCGCTGATCGCCGCCGATGCCGCGCTGATCACCGTGGACGCGCACGTCGGCGCGCAGGTGACCACTGAAAAAGTTTGGGACTACTGCTGCGAATACGATATTCCGCGCGCCTTCGTGCTCACCTGGATGGATCGCGAGCTGGCTGACTTCGATCGCGCGATGGAATCGCTCACCTCAATATTTGGTCGAACGGTGGTAGCGCTGCAGCTGCCCATTGGTTCCGAGCGCGGCTTCCGCGGCGTGATCGATCTGGTTTCGATGAAGGCGCATTTTTACAGCGCCGATGGCGACGGCAAGCCCAAGATTGAAGAAATTCCTGACGCGCTCATCGACGAAGCCAAGGAAGCGCACGAAAAAATTGTCGAGATGGTCGCCGAGGGTGACGACGAAATGATGGAAGAGTTTTTCCGCGAAGGAACCATTCCCATCAAGGACTTAATTCCCGGCGTGCGCAAAGCGATTGTGGCCGAAAAAATTATTCCGGTGCTGATGGTTTCGTCGCTGCACAACATTGGCACGGCCAGCTTGCTTACCTTTATCGCTGATTGCTTTCCGCATCCCGACGAGCACGCACAGGTGGGCTTCACGGACAAAGACGGCAAAGGCGAACGTGTCGAACGAAAGTACGATGATGGTCAGCCGCTTTCCCTGTTTGTTTTCAAAACCCTGGCCGATCCGTTTGCCGGCCGGATCAACTATTTCAAAGTAAAAAGCGGCGTGCTCAAGAACGACGCCACGGTGCTCGACTACAATCGCGGCAACGCGGAAAAATTCCAGCACCTGCAAGTGGCGCAGGGAAAGACCTTTACCGAAGTGATCGAGTTGCATGCCGGAGACATCGGCGCGGTTGCGAAATTAAAAGAATGCAGCACGGGAGAAACTCTGGGCGACAAGAGCGCGCCGATTTTCTACGAACGCGCGCATCTGCCCGAACCGTCGATCACGTTTGCCATCGAACCGAAAACGCGCGCCGATGAAGACAAGATCGGCGTCTCTATACACAAAATTCTGGAAGAAGATCCCGCATTGCATTTTTCACGCGACCCGCAGACCAAAGAGTTCTTATTGGCGGGAACCGGTCAGCAGCACATCGAAGTGGTGGTCGCCAAGCTGCACAAACGCTATCACGTCGACCTCACGCTGAAGCCGCCGAAGGTGGCCTATCGCGAAACGATTCGCGGCCGCGCGGACGTGGAAGGCAAGCACAAGAAGCAGTCTGGCGGCCACGGCCAGTTCGGCGTTTGCCGCATCAAGATGGAACCTGCGGAACGCGGCGCCGGCATCGAATTTATCGATGACGTCTTCGGCGGCGCAATTCCGCGAAACTGGATTCCGTCGGTAGAACGCGGCGTGCGCGACGCAGCCGCCCGCGGCTTTCTCGCGGGCTTCCCCGTCGTCGATTTTCGCGTCAGCCTCTACGACGGCAAGTATCACGACGTGGATTCTTCCGATATGGCCTTTCGTATTGCTGGATCGCTGGCGTTCAAAGAAGCCATGAAGGTAGCACGCCCCGCGCTGCTCGAGCCGATCATGCACGTGGAAGTCTACGCGCCGGATCAATACTCCGGCGATCTGATGGGCGACATCAGCGCGCGGCGCGGACGCATCGCCGGGAGCGAAGCCCGCGCTCACAACGTCATCATTAAAGCGCAAGTCCCCTTCGCGGAAATGCTTACCTATGCTAACGATTTAATTTCGAAGACGCAGGGACGTGCCACCTACACCATGGAATTTTCCCACTACGACTACGTCCCCAAAGAAATAGAAGAAAAAATCGTAGCAGCCCACAAATTAGCCCACGGCGAACAACTCGTCGAAGAAGAAGTTTAGAAGACTGGGTACCTCGATTGCAGTCTCGGTTCGGTGGAATCTAAACCCGCACCCACGAAACCAGTGGGTGCGGCACCCTTTGTTTGCTACAACGTGTCGTTTTTATTATTCGTGACGCAGGGCAACGGAAGGATCTACTCGCGTTGCGCGTCGCGCCGGGAAGTAGCAAGCAAAAAGCGCGACGGTGAAGAGAAGGATTGCTACCGCCACGAAAGTGAGCACATCGGTAGGTGTTACGCCGAACAACAGAGCCTGAAGGTAACGGGTGCATACGACCGCGGCGCCCGTGCCCAGCACAATTCCTGCGAGCGTCAAGCGCCCACCTTGTACGACGACGAGACCCAAAATATCGCGCGGATGAGCACCAATTGCCATGCGCACGCCGAATTCGTGAGTTCGCCGCTCCATCAAATAGGACAACATTCCATACAAGCCAGCTACAGCCAGCACCAACGCCAGTGTCCCGAAAGCGGACAACAATTGCGACAGAAATCGTTCGCGCGAAAACGCGTCTGCAAGTTGTTCTCTGGGTGTCTGCACGTTATATAGCGAGAGATTGCTGTCGATGCCTTCAACCGCGGAGTTCAGCGCAGACACCAGCGCGTGAGGCGGCAGCGTAGTGCGTACGAGGAATGCTAAGAGCTGGTTGAAATGGGAATGCCTGGTAAAACTGAGGAAGTGACACGTATATCTGCGGCTTGTCGTTGCTGCAAATCCTGATCGCTGACGTTCGCCGGCCACCCCAACTACTCTCGAAAGGCTTTGCCAAAGTTTTGAGACGCGAAAAATGCTGGCCCAAGGCGTCTGTGCCGGGCCAGCATCGTTGCGCGGCGGCGCGATTGACGATCACGACTCCCGCCGAGTCTTTAGAATCGCCTGCAGTGAAATCGCGGCCTTTGAGGAATGGAATGTCCAGCGTCTTGAAATAACCCGGGCTGATCATATTCAGCGGAAGATTGGCGCAGTCGAAACTTCGACCAGGCGAGACATTCCCGCTGCGCTGGCTATAGATTAGAGTGCCAGCACGCAAGGCTACCGATTGCACCCCAGGGATGGCAGCGGCCGTCGCAGACAACGGATCCAGCAACCGCGCGCCGCTCGATTTATCGTAACCCTGCCTCGATAGATCCAGAGAAGCGCTGAGAACATGTTCTGCGTCAAATCCGAGATTTATTTTTGCGACAGAGTGCAACGTGCGAATAAGTAGGCCCGCGCCAATCAGCAAGACGACGGAACAGGCAATCTGAAAGATGATCAAGAACGTTTGCACCGGAATCCCGCGCATTGATCCGATACCGAAACGCGAGGACTGGCCCTTTAGAGCCTCCAATGGGTTGATTCGGGATTCAGAGGCGACCAGTACAAGAGTGAAGGCAACTACGGCAAACGCGGACACCAACACGACAAAAAGAATAATGCGCGGAGCAAGAATGGAGGAAGCAAATCCGATCGGCAACGGGAGATCGGAAGGGGCCACGGCCAAAATGAGCAGTTGCACCCACCACGCCAAGAGCAGACCGCAGAGCGCCCCACAAATAGAGAACAACGTGCCTTGGACTAAATGCTGCCGATATAGATCCCACGAAGTGGCGCCAAGAGCGACGCGAATTCCGACCTCACGCCTGCCAGATTCGGCACGCGCCAGTAACAGTCCGGCCACATCCGCGCAAGCGATCAAGAGAATCAACGCGACAACGCCCACGAGCAGCCACGAAAGACGAACCTCCTCCGCGCCGGCATTCTTTTTGGCCAGTTCAAGAGTCATCCAAGGTTTTTGCCAATCGATTTCTTCGGTGGCCGGGTCGGCAGGCGCGGCATTTGTGGTTACCACCGTTTCGCCCGTCATACTTTCGCGAAGGTGGATCGATTGTCCGGAGCCCAGACGAGCTTCGAGCGCAGCAAGTTCCTGACGAGCTTGATTCAGCGAGACCCCGGCTTGTAGCCGACCAATCACGTTGAAGAATGGATTGGTCATACGATCTATTTGCGTAGCGAGCATCGGGTCGGCCTGAACGGCCATGGACATGGGCAGCCACAGCTGGGCTCCGCGATCAAATTGCTGAAGTGTGGCAGGGGCGACGCCGACGATGGTGAAATGCCGACCGTCGATTTTAACGGAAGTTCCGATCACGTCCGGTCGAGCGTCAAATTCGCCGCGCCACAGGCGTTCGCTTAGAACCACGACTGGATTGCTTCCGCGAGGGCCGTCGTCTTCGCCGGAGAAGAGCCGCCCGTACAGTGGGTGAAGTCCCAATGCGTCGAAGAAGTCTCCCGAGACTACGGCGCCAGTAGTCCGTTCAGCGGTCTCGTTATCTTGCGAAAAATTGATAGCGAACATCGCGAAACGCAGACAACTTCGTAATCGATTTGAGGTCGCGGCGATATTCGGTGTAAATCGGTAACGCGACGGGGTCGTGCTCAGCAGCACCTTGCTGATCTCCACTGTAAAGGCGAACCAATTCTTGCGGTTTTTCGCCTGGCAACGAACCGAACAAGACGGAAGCAACCATGCTGAATACGACGGCGTTCACGCCGATACCCAGCGCCAGAGTGAACACGACGAGCAGCGTGAAGGCGCGGTTCTTGCGCATGGTCCGAATTGCGTAAAGGAAGTCCCGCCGCAGAATACCCAGAATGCTCCTCGCCGAACTGTAACCACGGTTCCCTGGCAATAGAAATAGCAGTTTATGCGGGAGCGCGCTGATATTTGTTGGTTATGTTTGGCAAAGAGCAACGTTCGAGCGGGAATGCAAAAATCCGCCCCGCAATGGTCTTCGCCAAAAAGCGTGATCTTCCACCTGCTGCTAGAGCGTTGCCAGGTCGGCGTAGAAGTGGGCTATGGATTTTATGCCGCCGAAATAGTTTTCGAGGGCGATGTGTTCGTCGGGGGCGTGGGCGTTTTCGTCTGGGAGGCCGAAGCCGATCAGGACGCAGGGAACTTTAAAGGTGTCGTGCATTTGGGTGACGAAGGGGATAGAGCCGCCTTCACGGATGAAGACGGCGCGTTTGCCGAAGCCCTTTTCTAATGCGCCTTGCGCGATCTTGAAGATTGGGGCTTGGAAGGATGCGAACCAGGGTTTTCCGGTGCTGAGTACATCAAACTTGCAGTGCACGCTTTTCGGCAACAATTTTCGAATCTGTTTTTCCACCAGCTTGGCAATTTTTTGCGGATCCTGTCCGGGTACGAGGCGCGTGGAAAATTTTGCAAACGCTTTCGAGGGAATAACCGTTTTAGCGCCTTCGCCTTGATAGCCGCCCCAGACGCCGTTGAGTTCGAGCGTTGGGCGCGTCCAAAGGCGTTCCACGATGGAGAAGCCTTTTTCGCCGTCGTAGCTGGAGGCGCCTACCGCGCGTTCAAAGTCTTTCTTTTTCCAGGGCAAGGAGTTCAACGCTTTGCGTTCCGCAGCGCCTACCTTGATAATTCCGTCGTAGAAGCCGGGAACGTTGACCTTGAAATTCTTGTCGTGGAGCTTGGAAAAAAGTTCCGCCAGAATGGTCAGCGGGTTGGGTACTGCGCCTCCGTAGACTCCGGAGTGCAGATCGCGCGCGGGTCCGGTGAGTTCAATCTGGTAGTAATTCAAGCCGCGAAGTCCGTAGGTGATGGACGGCACGCCTTTGGCAAGCATCGACGTGTCCGACACCACGAGCGCATCGGCCTTTAATTTTTCACGATTTTTCTGAACGTAGTCCCAAAGGCTGACGCTGCCTACTTCTTCCTCGCCTTCGATCAGAACTTTTACGTTGATTCCCAATTTTCCGTTGAGCGCTTTGATGGATTCGAGCGCCTTCAGGTGAATGTGTACCTGACCTTTGTCATCGGCCGTGCCACGCGCGAACAGGTTTCCACCGCGCACGGTGGGCTCGAACGCCGGAGTGGTCCACAGATCGAGCGGTTCCGCAGGCTGCACGTCGTAATGTCCGTAAAAAAGTATGGTGGGCTTTCCTGGAGCTTCCAGCGACTCGGCGTAAACCAGCGGGTGCAGGCTGGTGGGAATAATTTCAACCGATTTGAAGCCAGCTTTACCTAAATTATCCGCTACCCATTTTGCGGCGCGTTCAATATCCGGTTTGTGTTCACTTTTGGCGCTTACGCTGGGAATACGCAGAAATTCGTATAGTTCGCTCAGGTGCTGGTCGCGCCGAGCGTCGATAAATTCAGCAAGATTCATTAAGACCTCAGGGGACGTGAGTCCGTTCGTATAAGTGCGTATAAGTTACGTAAAAAGCTTTGCGAAAGTTGCGGCCACGGCGGTATGAGAGAGGTGATTAAGAGTGCCGGGACGCTTTAAGATTCTAATGAGTGTGGGGCAAATTACACAAGCGAGGCCCCCGACGATTAAGGGGCGATTAAGGTTATCGTTGCGCAACACCTGCCCAGCGGGCCAATTGACGCAAAAGCAGGCGCACCGGACCATGGCTACATGAGCGTAACACTGCAAGCATCGCCACGACGCAGCACTCGCGTGTTCCACAAGATGCGAGTGCATGCGAAGGGCCGCGGCTATCGCAACAAGAAGTTCACGGAAACGTGCGAGACGCAAGTGGTGAACGCACACGGCGGATTGATCCTGCTGAAGCAGGAAGTGAATCTGGGGGACATGCTGGTGCTGATTCACCCCGAATCACTGGAAGAGCAGGAGTGCCGCATCGTTTATTTGGGCGAGCCGAACGATAAGGGGCAGCGCGTGGGAATCGAGTTTTTGACACCGGCGCCGCATTTCTGGGGCTTGGACCTGGGAGACAATCCGGTGGCGGGTAGCGATGGAGACGCTTCGTCGCTGAATTAAGAAGTTACTTCGTGACTATCCGGAATTCCTCAGAGCGGCTGCTTACGTTTCCCTAAAAATTCAACTGGCAGGCAATTTGGCTGGAGAGACGGCGCTGGCGGAGCTCCGTTTTTGCAACCAGGCGCCGATGCGGAATAACAACAGCGCCGCCAGGACCGCACCGTACGTGAGCGGGCGGATGACCGCGGACTTCACCAGCCAGTAATAGTGAATCACCGCGAGTATCGCGCTGAGATACAGCAGGCGATGAAGGGCTTGCCAGCGCTTGCCGCCGAGGCGACGAATCCATCCGGCGGTTGAAGTGATGGCGAGAGGAATCAGCAGTACGAAGGCCGCGAACCCTACAGTGATGAAGCGGCGCTTGACCACATCTTTCCAGATTTCCGACATGTCGAAAAATTTATCGAGCCAGATGTATGTGGTGAAGTGCAGGCAGGCGTAGAAAAACGCGAACAGGCCGAGCATGCGGCGAAAGCGAACCAATTCCGGAAGGCTCAGTATTTTGCGCAGCGGCGTTATCGCTAAGGTGATCAGCAAAAACCGTAGAGTCCAGTCGCCCGTGGCGTGAGTGATGAATTCGATGGGATTAGCGCCAAGACCATCATGAAAAAAACGCCAAACGAGAATGGCGAACGGCGTCGAGCAAAGGAGAAAGACGGGAATTTTCGACCACTTGCTGGAAAGAAGCTTGCGCAATGTTGCCCCGGAGCTAGAAGTTCTTCTTCAGGTCCATGCCACTGTACATGTTGGCGACCTGATCGCCGTAGCCATTAAACATCAATGTGTTGCGTTTTAGGATCTCGCCGAGACGGCGCTCCTTGGCCTGGCTCCAGCGGGGATGGTCCACGTTGGGATTCACGTTGGAATAAAAACCGTACTCGCTGGGTGCGAGGCGATTCCACGTCGAGGGCGGCTGCAGGGATTGGAAACGAATTTTTACGATGGATTTGATGCTCTTGAATCCGTATTTCCAAGGGACAGTGATACGAACGGGCGCACCATCTTGTGGAGGAAGCGTTTCGCCGTACATTCCCACACTGACGAGGGTAAGGGGATTCATGGCTTCGTCGAGCCGCAACCCCTCGACGTAGGGAAAATCGATTCCAGAATAGGCGCCTTCGGGCATCTGCTGACGGTCGTAATAGCTTTCGAAGGCCACCCATTGCGCGTTTGGCGACGGCTCCGCAAGTTTGATGATGGCTTTCAATGGGAAACCGATCCATGGAACGACAATCGACCACGCTTCCACGCAACGATGGCGATAGATGCGTTCTTCGAGCGGAGCCAACTTCAAAATATCGTCCATGCTGTACTTGCGAGGATGTTTGCAGTCGCCCTCCACCGAGACGGTCCACGGCGAGGTCTTAAAGTTTTGTGCGTTCTTGGCGGGGTCGGTTTTATCTACGCCGAATTCGTAGAAATTATTGTAATGCGTGACGTCGTTGTATGGCGTTTGCTTTTCGTCGGTGCCGTAAGGGCCTTTTATCACCCCGTTCAACTTGGTGGTGGCGTGGACGACGTGCGAAGACGACTGCAAGTTCCAGAGCTCACCGCCAGCGATAGCAGCGGCACCGACGATGCCCATGGCGCGAAGAAATTTACGACGATTCAGGTAGACGGATTTGGGAGTGACGTCGGAATAGTTAAGATCAGTTGGTTTGCGAATCAGCATTTCCGTAGTCTCTCGAAGCAGGATCGGTAGATCAGCTATACATATGATGCGCCGCGCAGCGAACGGCGAATGTGGCCTGGATGCGTTAAAAGAGCACCTTTGCCGGCGAATATAAGAGTCCAAAAATTGCGCAGGGTTACAGAAGAAAATCGGCCAAGATTAGCGGCCTTTGGCGCTTTCGCCGGCAAGAACCATGCAAGTGGAAGCTGATTTGGCGACCAGGCGATTTTGTTCGTCGGTGATTTCGCACTCCACGTAACCGATTTTTCCGCCGCGACGAATCACATTGGCTTCTGCCTTCAAGAGCGAATTCCAAACTGGGCGAAAGAAATTAATTTTCAGTTCGATGGTAGTGAAAGATTCGTCCGGCGCCAGCGTGCTGGCGAAGGCGATGCCCATCGCAGCGTCGGCGATATCGCAGAGAATGCCTCCGTGCAGCGTGCCCATGGGATTGGCGTGTTGCGGGCCGGTCTGCAGCGTGACCGTGGCGTGGCCTTCGCCAATTCGTTCTGACTCCCAGCCGATTAGCTTGGCGGCGGCGACGTCGTTGGTTCTGGCGCGTTCGCGAAAATCGGCCTTGGTGGGTGCGTTGCTCACGATCGCTCCACGTTGACTGGGGATTTTGTGGCACGAACTTCGGATTCGAGATAGCGCACGAGATGGCGGCAACCTTGATCGATGGCGCGTTCGCTACGCTGCAGGCGGCTGATCATCAGGCTGCCCTCGAGGGTGCTGATGATGGTAGCGGCGACTTCGTCTGCGTCGACCTCCACGCGAATTTCTTTGGCGCGTTTACCTTGCTCAACAGTTTTCCGCAGTCGGTCCATCCAGCCATCCAACGCGCGTTCCGCTTTTCGGCGGAGCACGAAGTTTCCATTGTCGGCGTCGATGGCGGTATTCAGAAGAGGGCAGCCACCGGGGACGAGGCCTTCACGGCGTTCGCGAAAGTTGCGCACCCACTGTTGGAGGCGATCAACGGAGTTGGGGATCTGTTCGGTGTCTTTAGTGCGAAGTTGGAACGCGACGTCCCACGCGTAATCAAAGGCTTCGGCAGCGAGCTGCTGTTTGCTTTTGAAATGCCGGTAGATACCGCCCTTTTCGAGGCCGGTGGCGTCCATCAGGTCGGACATGGCGGCGCCTTCGTAACCTTTGCGATTAAAAATGGGAGCGGCTTGGCGGATGATGGCGCGGCGAGTTTCCGCTCCTTTGGTCATGGTGGAATTTTTTGGCATTGTGGGCCCCTTGCTTCTACCTGCGACCGAATGGTCGCAAAATAAGTATACCATGGCAACGCCGAGACGCGTGCCATCAGTCGTGAACGGTATGTTTGCCGGACACATTCACGCGCCGTTAACTCAGTCAGTCAGCCCCGCGAGCGTCGTGCCAAAGATACTCAGCCAGGCATGATCAGTGGCTTGTCTTTCGGCATTGCGTCCAGCGTGGCCTTGTCGAGATTTAAGTGTGCGGAAACAAGTTCCGGCGGAGTGTGTGTGAGCCACTCGGAAAGCGCCAGGTCCTGATAAATGCTGGTCTTAAACATTTCCAGGAATTTCAGATCGGTAGTGCCGGTGTTTTCGATGTAATGCGGCAGAGTTTTCTGGATATAGCCGACGTCGCCCGTTTCGAAATCCATGGTGCGTGCGCGGCCACCGGTAGCGAAAACGGTCATGCGTCCTTTGCCGCCAAAGTAGTATTGCCACTCGTCGGCGTTGGGATGCCAGTGCAGCTCACGCAGGCAGCCGGGCTTCACCGTAACAATTGCGGCGGCCGTGGTGGTGACTTTGAAATTGTTCGCGTCGATGATACGCACGTCGCCGTTTTTGTTGGTCATCGTCGGCGGATATTTCATGGTGCGGAACGCAAAATCGATGGGCGACGGTCCAAGTTTGCCGGCGGCGATGCGGCGATCGTCTTCCAGTGCGCCAGGAACGGCGGCCTGAAAAATAAAAAGTTCCTTCTTGGGCATTTTTGCCAAGGCCGACTGGTTCACGCCGAAATTTTTGGCAACGACGTCGGGAGGCGTGTGCGCCATCCAGTCAGAGAGGAGCACGGTTTCGTATTCGGAAAAGTTGCCGTCATCGAAGACCAGAAGAAATTCGCAACCGTCCGGTCCCAAGCCTTGAATGGAATGAGGAATGCCTGGCGGAAAAAACCACAAATCGTTTTCCTTAACATCCGTCACAAAACTTCTGCCTTCTAAATCGATGCAGGTGATGCGGGCATTTCCGTACAGCATGAACGCCCACTCGGCAGCGGTGTGCCAGTGAAGTTCTCGGCAGCCGCCAGCGGTGAGGCGCATGTCCACTCCGGCGAGAGTTTTGGATACCGCGAGCTCGCGTTGTGTGACTTCGCGAGACCATCCGCCTTCGTGCAAGCGTTTGTGTGCGATGGAAAAAGGATATTTGAACGTTTGCACGCCGCCCGCGTCCGTTGGGACTGGGTTGTTGGAGCTGGGATTAGCAGCGTCTATGGCGGGGTTAGTGGGCCCGGGATCGCTGTAGCTGCGATCGGTTTTGGCTTTGGTGTTGCCTTCTTGCGCCGCGCCATTCGCGGCATAGGATAGGCCTGTTGCGGCCAGCGCCGCTGAACTCACTCCCAGAAAACCTCGACGTGTCAACCGTTCACGGTCCGTTTCGTTGGCCATGGCATCACCTTTCGGATTTTCCAAAATTGGGTTTTGCGTATCCCGGAACCAGCTGTCTCCTTTGACTGCGACAGCCGAAAAAGGGGTACGTCCAATTTTAGGTGATGAATGGCGTGCTACTGATCTCTTACCAGCGCAAAACTGCAGCCCAGCGGAAGCCACGCGCCCACCATCGAAAAAAGGTCGTCGCTGTGTCCGCGGTAAAATGGCCTTGCTTGCTCTAGCCCGGACACTACGAAAAGCAAAGCGAAATACACCGCCAGAACATTCACGAATTGCGTAGCGATTCGGTCTTCAGCCTTGTTCAACAGGTTCCAGGCCCAGAGAACGAGTGTCGCCAGGCCCGCGATGAAAAAAGTATTCTGCGAAATTTCGATCGCAAAACGCGTGATGGGCCTCGAATTCGCATATGGAACGCCGGAGAAACTAAAGAGGATGACCAGCAGTAAAATAACGGCGCCGCCGATCAGCACCTTCTCGCGGCCGACACTCCCGGCGGCTAGCCGTGCGCCGATCTGCCAAATGGCTAAAGCCAATAACATAGCCAAAACTGCGTCGCTGTAATAGTAAAAGTGCAGGTATTCCGTGGAACTGGACCCGTCGCGCGTGAGGACCCAAAACCGTCCAATGCTGACGAAGATGGAGGTTGCGAAATAACAACTGAGGAAGAAAAACTTGCTGATTACCTTTTGCCGAACGCACAGAAACACAACGAACCCATCAACTATAGTCGCGAGCAGCCAGAGTGTTAATGCGGCAGGTGCCATATCTTGTTAGACCGCTGAGCAGCTGGATCCTTGCGATTTCAGCTAGCCCGTTTTCCCAGTATCTACCCATAAGCCGCCCCAACAACGATATTTTCCTTAGGTGCATAACCAACCTCTCATGCTCGACCAGCTGGGCTCAAACCCTAGCTTTCGGTCGGTGGAAGAACGAAACGGGATGCCGGTGCCCCAACGGCCTGCTGAATGAACTGAATTTTTAAGTGGTAATCTTAAGTGGGAACACGGCGAGTGGAAAGCATCAAACCCCTCAATGGCTAGTCACCAAAATGCAGCAGCAGGGGTCGGGACTGTAGCAGAGTGGCCGCTAACTCACGGAATACGTTAGAATTAAAAACGGAGGAGTGGGTGAGCGGTTGAAACCGGCGGTCTTGAAAACCGTTAGACCTGAAAGGGTCTCGGGGGTTCGAATCCCTCCTCCTCCGCCATTGCGCCAGTAGGCCGAGCTACGACGTCAACGACATTGCTAAGAGAAAATGCGTTGTCAGGTTGACGATTGTGAGTGGCTTCAATCGCAACGTTTCGATCGTGGCGATAAAGAATGGATTAAAAGCTCGATTCTCCGCTCAAGCGTCGCCATAGCGCCGCGAAGTCAGCATAAAACCCAGACCAGTCAAACCGTAGTTCCTTGCCCAGTTGAGATCCTCGATTGGGCCATTGGGGCACGACTGCACCTGTCCGACAGTTCAGTTGTGGCCTAGTTCGACCGACTGGTAATCTCGCTCTCAATCACTCAATAAAGGTTCGTTAGCACCAGGCGAACTTCGAGAAAGTGTATGTGTGTATATGAACGTCGCATTTAGTCTCAAAGTAGCCGTTTTAGTTGTTGCCAATTCATTGTTGGTTGTGGGCTCGTTTGGACAGACCAAGCCAGCTATTCCGAATGCGGTCACCGCCAAGCCAGGAAACGACGAAGTTGGTTTGAGGTGGTCGGCTGTCGCGGGAGCCACGAGTTACCACTTGAAGCGTTCAACGAGTAGTGGCGGAAGCTACACGCAGATTGCCGCACCGACGTTCGCCGGTTACACCGATGTCGGCGTCAAGAACGGCACTACGTATTATTATGTTGTTTCCGCCGTGGATGCGGCCGGAGAGAGCGGTAACTCCGCGCAAGTTAGCGCTAAGCCGAACAATTTGCCGCCCGCACCAGGAGGCCTCAGCGCGAGCGATGGTGACGGTGAGGTGGCCTTGCGGTGGTCACCAGTCACGGGCGCTACGAGCTATCATTTGAAGCGCGCCACGGTTAGCGGCGGACCGTATGTCCAGATTGCCGCACCTTCGTGGAACGGGTACACCGATGCCGGCGCCGCGAATGGCACCACATACTTTTACGTTGTGTCAGCGGTCGGCTCGGGCGGGGAGGGAGCGAACTCGGCTGCCGTCAGCGCCAAGCCTGTGCCGCCTCTACGCCTTCCGGTCAGCTTCTTTGGCCAGAGTATCAGCGAGATTCAAGCGTCCCATTTTCCCACCGTCCCGCTTGGCGGAATACGCCTGTGGGATACCAATACAACGTGGAATCAAATCGAAATAAGCTCAGGAAACTACGACTGGACAGAACTGGATACCTGGCTCAGATCGGTGTCCAGCCACGGTAAGGAGTCGATGTACACCTTCGGGCGAGTTCCTCACTGGGCTGCGATGGACCCGAGCCAGGCATGCCCCGGCGTACCCGCCTGCCCAGCTCCTCCGCCAGCAGACGTGGACTCCGGTGACAAGGCGTGGAAGACTTTCGTCGCTGCGCTCGTGCAGCACTCGCTCTCGTCTCCGGAGCTGCACATTGCCTGCTACGAACTGTGGAACGAGCCCGATCTGAAACAAAACTGGTCAGGAACGCCGGCGCAGCTGGTGACTATGGCGAAGGACGCCTACGCAATCATCCGTGCATTGGACCCGAGCGCAAAGGTCATAGGGCCCGCCCCATCAACGGCTAATCAGTTCGGAGTCCATTTCCTGCCCGACTACTACGCTGCAGGCGGGGCGGCTGCGCAGGACATCGTCGGCTTGCACGCGTACCTTTACACCGGAAGCAATTTCTCGACGAGTCCCGCGGCGATTACCACCTCGATCAGCCAGCTGCAGAAGCTCATGGCCACCTACCACATCAGCGGCAAACCCATCTGGTTTACCGAAGGCAATTGGAACGGCAGCGGCCTTGGTTCGCTGACGGACGCTCAGAAAGCTGCTTATCTGGCGCAGGAATATATGTTGATCTGGTCCACGGATGCCGTGGCTCGGTATTACTGGTATTCATGGGATTCGAAAGTTGGAACGCTTTGGACCGCAGCTGCGGGACTTACGCAGGCGGGAACCGCTTACAATCAGCTCGCGGATTGGCTCATCGACTCGACGCATTCGGCCAACCCGTGCAACACAGCGGCGGACGGGACTTGGACCTGCGCTTTGAAACTCTCCAGCGGATATCCAGCGGAAATCATCTGGAACCCTGACGTATCGAAAACGATTACTGTCGGGGCGGAATTTGCGACCGTGAGAACTCTCACCAATGGCAACGTGTACTCAATCGCAGGCCATCAAGTTGCCATCGGAAGCTTGCCCGTCCTCGTAATTGGAAGTCAGGCTAATCCGTAAATCGTTCCTCCCCTCGCCATACTTCGGATCAATGAGGG
>CAWAZN010000008.1:0-69811 GCA_963786485.1 uncultured Acidobacteriota bacterium | reverse complement strand
CAACCATTCTGTGTCCTACGAACGTGGACCCGTGAGTCGCCGCAGGCCGCTCACGGGTCTCGCGCTTTGAAATCTGGTGACAAATCTGGTAAGTGAAAGACGGAACGTTCCCTTACTTTACAAAGAGTTCGCCCCCAAAATCACCGCCCGGTTTCTATGGGCTTAACGCCCGGGCCGGGTTTAGATTTTAGTTACCAGCGATACCGCTGCTTAGTTACACCTAATTCGACCAGCAGCAGCCGCTCATTCTCAACATCGCCTTCGCCAGCATCGGCGCAATCTCTTCCACACCAGATCGTCTTCATCCCAGCGTCCACCAAGCCCCTAACGTCGCAAACTTCTGATCCTGCGTCCACGGCGCGCCAAACTCACGACCCAATTCCGTAGCCCGCCGCAACACTTCCTTGGGCTTCAGCGAGAACTTTTCTGCACAACGCTCCACCAATTCTCGCTCCCGAATCGTCTTCACTCGCACGCCGCAACGCGCACACGCCCCGCGAATTGCCGCTCGAAACAACTCCCCATCTGCCGTATGAATCAATGCGTGCGACGCCAGAATCTTCGCAAACTCCGGCAGCGGCCTGCCCGAAGCCAGTAGCAGACATCCGCGGCCCAACTGCCATTGCAATTTCTTCAGCTCCAATTTCAGTGCGCGCAGCGCCTCACACGTCAAATCCTCCGCCTCCGCTTGCACTCCCGCTACAAACTTCTCCGCTTCCGCGAGTTCAATCTTCTCCGCGGTGTGATACGGCTGCCGGTACGCATAACTAAACGTCTTGACCATCTGCAACCGCAGCCGCCGCAGCACCACCGGCACTCCCTTATCCAGCGACACCACCACCACCGCACTCCATCCCGAGTGCACACGAAAACCTACCGCAACCTTCTTCATAAATCCTCCCGCAGGAGAGGAACAACGGGAAAGCCAGCGCAGCATGCAACGAGGAATTCAGAGAGTCAACGGAAACTCGGGGGGAAACTCGGGGACGGAAACTCGGGGACGGACGGGACTTCCCCTTTTCTTGCATCACTGTGGATGTTTTCTGTCGAGACGCATCCGTTCGAATCAATACTTTAAAGTAATACTACTTGACAAGATAACATTCCCTTGCTACTATCTGCCATGCTGAGCCACCCGTCCGCCCAAACTAGAGCATTCCGACCTTCGCCAGTGCTTCCAGACCATTCAATTCCCCGTAACTCCCCTGAAAACTATAATTTCTGGACAAACGCAAAACGTCCAAAAATCCGCCCCCCGTAACTCCAATCGAATCACAACGATACAATTTGCCTCCCACCTAAGCCCAACAGAATCACAACCATCCGCAAACACCCGCATCCCCCACACAAACCTCCCTTCCCAATATGGAATTTGCACCCGATTAATGGACGTCCCGTCCAGCGTGAAATGCTTGCCGCAGCGAAGCCGCGTCTCCGCCGTCATTTGCTCTAATGCCTCAGTTCGTCCCGGCGCCGCTGCTCATTCTCAATCCCGCCTTCTCCAGCATCGGCGCAATCTCTGGATTGGACATAAACATCTTCCACACCAAACCCGTCCGGTAATTCTCGATCATCACCGTGATCGGCGCTTGATTCAGCCCCATGTAAATCGGCGACACCCAGTGCTGGCCTTCGATAAACGCGTCGCGTGGACCGTAAATTCCCCACAGCCAGCTGCCATCGTCGCGATAAAAATGTTTCAGCGCCGCCATCGACGCTTCCGGAGTGTATGGAAACGAAGCCAAGGCTCCCGTCGGCGCCATGATTCCTCGGTCATCCTCGGCATTCGGCGCACTGGGATTGTAGCCTTCAGGGCCGTCCGCCGCGGTCAGTCCCCAGGACTCTGCGGAATATCCCGCAAAATGTTTTGGATTAGCGATGCAGTAGGCCAGATTGATGCGTGCCGTGTTGCGGTTATTCTCAAAATAATTGGTGAAGCGGTCCGTCGCCGCATGCGGATCGAACCCCATAAAAGAGTAGTGCTGGAAAAAGAGCGGCTGCAGATTTGTCCAGCCTACATCCAACTTGATTCCGTAGAAGGTTTTTCCGCTGGCGTATCGCTCACCCGGACGCGGATCGTCGGTCATGGATCCGATATTCGCATGCACCTGATTGGCCCACCCGGTGTAGTACAAATCCGGCGAAACAGGATGGGTCGGCGAAGCGATCGCCAGCAGATAGACAATCATGGCCTCGTTAAAACCGGTCAGCCGGTTGCTGATGTGCCAGGAAAAATCCGGCGACCAGTGCCAGTACAGCGCTTCGCCCTGCGGAGTTTTCTTGTACCAGTCCCATTCCACGCCTTCCCACAATTTCGTGATGCGCGCGTAAAGCTCCGCACCCTTGGCGTTGTCGATCTTGTCTTGGTCGATCTCCCGCTCGTCGTTGTAGAGGACATCGGCGATCGCGCCATCCGCGATATGCCGAGTAATAAAATATTGGCGAGCGGCCAGCAAACCCTCCATCAGGAAAGCCGTCTCTACCAAATCACCGGCGTCGTCGACCATGTCAAAAACCGGCAAACTCCGCCTCGTGTGCCCGTCCATAAAGTGCGACCACACGCCGTGATAGCGCGGAGTTTTCTCCAGAAAGGTCACAATTTTCTGCATGCGTTGCAGCCCCTGTTCGCGCGTAATAAATCCGCGATCGACACCGACAATCAACGCCATGATGCCGAATCCGCTGGCTCCCGTAGCCACAATGCGATCATCGCCGGGAATATTTTCGAGAGCCGTCCCGGAATCCGGATGCGCGCCATCCCAGTAATAGCGGAACGTTTCTTCCTGCAGCATGGTCAGCAATTCGTCGTCGGTGAAAAGGTGATTCGCGTCGCGAGTCAGCGCACCAAGACATTCGATGGTGCCGACTCGCGATACTGCGCGTCGGAGGTCACGACGCGGTAAATAACGGTTCCGCTGTCGAACCAAGATAATCGGTAAACCTTGTGATCCCGCGCACCTGCGTGCCCACAGGGAAGAATCGCGAATCCGACCTCGATCCAGAGCGATAGATGATGTATCTCTCGACGCTAGCGGCAGCCTTTCCAACTGGCGGATTCCATCGCAAATCAACGTGACGCTCATAAACGGAGCCAGTAAGGTGGCGCGGCACGTAGAGGTAGGCCGCACCATTTTCTCTTCCAGAGGGCGCGGTGCGAGCTGCGGGAATCGCGAGCGCGCTTCGCGCGAAGGAAGGAGACCGGAGCGCCGCCACGCCGCTGTCGATGCGGATTTCGTCGAGGATAAGCGTGTGCTTAACTCCATCGGCTTTGCCCTGCAGGAAGACAATTCGGCGGAGAGTTTGCGCGTGGAACTCGTGGAGAGACGCTGTCCTGAATTTATTCAGCGGAACTTTTATCTGGAGCCACTTCGCTGCGGGAATGCTTCCCGAGAAATCCCCAAGCGGCAGTGCGGCCGTGAAATTCCTGCCAACATCTTCCAAACGCACTAACGGCAAATCGGCGGCGGCTATCGCAGTCGGGGAGTAAACCCAAATATAAAGTGTGTCGCCATCGAAACGGATCTGCCGATTCCGAAACTCCACCACGTCAATCGCGGCGTCCCATCCACCGCCCGCCTGCGAGGACCACGCCAGCCGCAAGGCATTGGGTGGCGTCAGAAATGTTTCGGTTTCCACGGGCAACTTCTTGCCAATCACTTCGAGCGTGCTCGGGGCACTCGGCGTGGCAGAACTATAGAAGTAGGAGCCGGGCATCAAGCTGTTGTCAAAGAAAGTGTGCTGGTAATAACGCGTATCGGCGGCCGCATCCGGCGCCAAGGCGAACCCAGCGATGAAGCCGGCAACCAAGACAGCGCCAATCAAGCCGATCCGCGGTAACAAAGTTGCGGTTTTTCTGGTCCTTGGGCTGGAGGACTGGCTACTGAGATTGGTCGTTACTTTTTGCTGCGATCCGCGCACTCCGTCTCTCCGGTCCAGTTGGAAATTTTCGCCAAACAGGCGCCGCCGGACGGAAAAAATCCGACGATTTCTCCACCATAACACGCCCTCGAAAGCGGCGGCAGGGGCATCAAAGCATCATTATTAAGATTTGTTGACACCCAAAAATTGGATAGTATACTCGCAAACAACAATAGTTAACCGATTTACCTGTCGAGGGCGTAGCAAATTCAGAGTTGATAGGAGCACTACCGATGGCGTACGAAAAGCTCGCCCTGCGCGCAATCCTGATGCTGATTCTTGTGGCCAGTATGGTCACCGGAGCCCGAGCACAATACCGCGCTGGAGTTCAGGGAACGATTTTGGATTCAACTGGCGCTGGGGTCCAGGGCGCGACCGTAACCCTAACCAACAAAGACAATGGAAAAGTATTGGTGTATACCAGCGACGCCGCGGGCGTTTACACGTTTTTGAGCCTGCCTCCAGGGCAATTCTCCATCGAGGTAGAAAAAGCAGGATTTAAGAAGAAGATCCTCGACAATGTGACCGTCTCGGCGGAACAAACTCAGTCGGTAGACATCACGCTGGATATTGGCGAAGCCACGACGTCGGTGACAGTCAACGGGGACTCGACACCGGCGCTGGATACGGAAACGGGACAAATCAGCGGCACGCTGACGACGAAGGAAATTCAGAATCTGCCCTCTTTTGGACGCGATCCCTTCCAACTTCTACGTTTAGCGCCCGGAGTGTTCGGTGATGCCGAGCACGGAGCCGGGGGCGATTCGCAGAATACGCCAGGCAGCCAAGGCCCGGGGGGGCCTCAAGGGACAAAATCAATCTTCGCCACAGAAAATCAGGTGCAAATTAACGCTAACGGCCAGCGCAATACTGGCAACAGCTTTCAAGTCGACGGAGTTTCCGTAAACAGTCTCGACTGGGGCGGCGCGGTGGTGATCACCCCGAACGAAGAGTCGGTGAAAGAAGTCCGGATCACCGCCAACTCGTATGACGCGACGTTTGGCCGAGGCAACGGCGCTCAAGTGGAAGTAGTGTCACAAAGTGGTACGAACGAATATCACGGCAGTCTGTTCCTTAAAATGGACCGTCCGGGTTTGAACGCGTTCCAACGAGACTTCCAGCAAGGCCCGACGCAAAAGGTAACTAATCGCTTCAATCAGTATGGCGGCAGTGTCGGCGGACCGATCATCAAGAATCGTCTGTTCGCTTTCTTCTCCTATGAGACCCTGCGGAACAATTCCACTAGCACAAATCAGACATGGGCAGAGACGACTCAATTTCTAGCGATGGCGCCGGCCGGTAGCATCGCTTCGCAGATATTGTCATTCCCAGGAGAAGGTACATCGTTTACGACAATTATTCCCAAGCAATGCAGCGACGCTGGCTTCACGCAAGGAGCTGGTTGCAATCCGATCGGTCCCGGGGGGGCACAGGGACTGGACATTGGGTCGCCGATAAAAGGTCCGTTGGGAATGCAGGACCCGACATTCGCTCAAACTGGCACGCCGTTCGGTGTCGGAGGGGGTCTGGATGGAATTCCGGATATCGCCTTCGTACAGACTACGAATCCGGACTTGAGCACGAACACACAATACAACGGCCGTATAGATTTGCAGTTGACGAAAAACGACCTGATCACGTTTAGCCTTTACTGGGTCCCGACCTCGTCAACTTCCTTCAACGCCAACGCGCGCGCCGCAAATCTTTTTCATTCGGATCGCCAGAACGAAAGCGGAGCTCTATTGTGGCAACATACGTTCGCGCCGACCCTTATCAACGAAGCGCGGGCTAACGTGTCGCGGTTTTATTTCAACGAACTGAGCACCAACCCACAAGAGCCATTTGGGCTGCCGCAAGACGTCCTGAACAATAACCTTGGCAACATCGGGGGCTTCAATTTTATCTATGGAGCCAATGGGCCCGGTATCTTTTACAAGACCTTGTATACGATTCGCGACACGGCCACCAAAGTGTTTGGAGGGCAGACGCTTAAGTTCGGCTTCGATTATTCCAAGGAGCAAAATACCGACGTCAGCGCCGGCACCGGCGCAGCGATTCCACAATACTTCTTCAGCAATCTGTTTGATTTTCTGAATGATGCGCCAAACCAGGAAAATGGCGCCTTCAACCCGCAGACCGGCGCCTTCACGCAAAGCAGGCATTACATCCGCGCGCAAACTACCGCGCTTTTCATCCAGGATGATTGGAAGCTGAAACCAAACTTTACCGTCAACCTAGGACTGCGCTGGGAATATTTCGGACCAATACACGAAAAGTTCGGGAACCTCGCCGTTGCGCAACTAGGTTCCGGCGCCGACGCCCTGACGGACGCCAGCGTCCGAGTGGGTGGGGACCTCTACAATACCAGCAAGCACAACTTCGGGCCGCAGATCGGCTTTGCCTGGAGTCCCAAGTCGTTGCCACTTTGGAACCAGGACTTTCAAAACAAACTGGTGATTCGCGGGGGATTTGGGATTGCGTACAGCCGCGAGGAACAGGCTATCGCGCTTAACGGTAGAAACAACACTCCGCTTGTTGCCGGCGACAACCTGTTCGGAACGAACATTCAATACGTGGCCTCCAGCGACCCGCACGACATAAATGGGTACCCTGGTAATCCGAATACGGTGATCGTTTTCGATCCGGCCACTAACCTTCCGGCAAGCGGTGCGCCCGTAAGCCTGGTCGGCTACGACCGCAATCTGCCCACGCCGGTGAGCTACCGATACTCTCTTGGGATCCAATATGACCTGGGCCACAATTGGGTCTTCTCGGCGGGTTATCAGGGCAGCCTGAGCCGTCACAACACCCGAAACCAGAACGTGAATATAGTCAATTTTGCAAATCTAAATCCGCAAATTCAGAATTTCCAGCGCTTCACGAATGACTCCAACGGCTCCTACAACGCGCTGTTGACAGAGTTACAGCACAAGTTCTCTCGGACGTTCGAGATCGACGCGCAGTATACCTATGCCAAAGCGGAAGACAACTACTCCGGCGATTTTTCCGGTGATTTCGATCCCGGGGTCAACCCCTTCAATCGTCAAGGCCAATGGGCGCCGTCCGACTTCGACGTGAAGCACAGTTTTAAATTGTACGGAGTGTGGACGCCGCGCATCTTCCACGGAGACAATAATTTTCTCGAGAAAGTTCTGGGTAATTGGACTGTAACCGGCATCTTGAGCGCGCACACTGGATTCCCTTTCACGCCGTTTTATAACGTGCAAATATCGGGCCTCCCGAACACCTGCAGTCTGGTGTTCTTGAATAGCAACTACTGCACCGTGCGCCCCGAAACGTTCCTCGGCGGTGCGGGTACCGATACTAGCAATTCGGGTTTTGAACCCAAGACCACCAATTTCCCGAATCCTTCCACATCCTATTTCACGGCGCCGGACTTGGGCTCGGGATTTGGCCAACCCCCTACCCCAGGCGTGCCTCGAAACTTCTTCCGTGGCCCGCGCTATTCGGACGTTGATTTCACGTTAGGCAAAGCCTTCGGCTTGCCGCGTTTGCCGGTCCTAGGCGAGAACGCCAAACTGGATCTGCGAGCTAACTTCTATAACCTGTTTAATCAACTTAACTTCGTGCCATTTGGCGCACAAAACATCGGAACGATTACTGTGACACCCGCGAGCGGCGCAACTCCCGCCTCACAGGTGGTGAGTTCTCCCAATGGTCAATTCGCCATCGGGACGAACGCGCTGGCCGGACGAGTAATTGAGGCGCAGGTGCGGTTTAGTTTCTAACCCTAACTGCGACGTGGCCCTTCAGCAGCTCGCAATGTCACAAGAATGAAAACGGCTGAGCAAAACGCTCAGCCGTTTTTTTTCATGCGAGAGCGGCGGCTAAGCGCAGGCTGCTGGGCCATCCCTGAGAATTCAAGGGAACACAGACCCCCTAACGGGGGCAAGCTGAAGTCGTGCAACCTTAGACAAAGTCAAAGACCGCACCCACAGAAACAGTGGGTGCGGCACCCGCGAATTCGGCAGTGTCGGTGATGGATGAGTGAAAATTGCCAAACGTGTAAGCACCGAAGACGGGCACGATATATCGTGCCCCTACTTGGGTGCGGTGGCGGACGAAAATAGTGCTGGGACAAGCCTCCTTGAATAACGTTATTTCTTGTCGAATGCGGAGGGCTGTGACAGAATGCGGTACCAGCCGCTTCACATGGGTATCCAATATGAGTCCTCTCTCACCTGATTTGGCGCCACGACGCAGCACGTTGAAAGCGCTGGCGGAGCATTTGGGATTGTCCACGGCTTCGGTGTCACTGGTGATCAATCGTTCGCCGGCGGCGAAATCGATTCCGCACCATACGCAGGAGCGGATTCGCGCGGCGGCGCGCGAATTGAATTACCGGCCGAATTTTATGGCCAGTTCGCTGCGGCGGCAGCGAAGTTCCACGATTGGCGTGCTGGTGCCGGAGATGGCGGAGGGCTATGCGCCGCTGGTGCTGTCCGGGATCGAAGAATATTTACTGGAGAAGGGCTACTTTTATTTTGTGGTGAGCCACCGGCACCGCAAGGAGTTGCTGAGCCGTTATCCTCGGCTGCTGCAGCAACGCGCGGTGGAAGGATTGATCGCGGTGGATACGCTGTGCGACGAAGCGATGCTGGTGCCGCTGGTCTCCGTTTCAGGGCATCGCGACGTCGAGGGCGTGACGAACATTACGTTGAATCACGGGCAGGCCGCGCGGCTGGCGCTGCAACATCTTTACGCGCTGGGACATCGCGCGGTGGCGTTCATCAAGGGGCAGGACTTCAGTTCGGATACGCAGGTGCGTTGGGACGCGATCTTCAGCAGCGCGAAAGAGTTGGGACTATCGATCGATCCGCGGCTGGTGGTGCAGCTGGAAGGCGATTGTCCAGGGTCGGAATTGGGATCGGAAGTGACGCGAAAATTGCTGGCGACGAAACGAAATTTTACGGCGCTTTTTGCGTTCAACGACATATCGGCGATCGGGGCGATTTACGCTTTGCGTCAAGCGGGGCGGCGCGTGCCGGAAGATGTTTCGGTGGTGGGATTTGACGATATTCCGAGCGCAGCGTTTCAGAATCCGGGACTGACCACGGTGCGGCAACCGCTACGGGAAATGGGATTGCTGGCGGCGGATACGCTATTCCGCAGAATTAACGCGGCGCCGGGTTCACCGTACGCAAAGGTGATTACCGTGGAGCCGGAGCTGATTGTGCGCGCGAGTACGGCGGCGGTAGCTGCACCCGGACCTGCCGCTTCAAATGCACCTAGGACCAAGACGACGGAGAACGGCTCTGGCCGGCGCAGCGCCGAGCATGACGCAAGAAAATAGCGCGGAATGGACGGCGCTGAAGGCGTGCTGCACTCCCCTTCTGAATTCCGAACAGCTTCGCAACTCCGTTGAGCGGGTAGATTGGCACGCGCTACTGGAGTTGGCGGAGAAGCATGGCGTCACGCAGCTGGTGGCTATGGCGCTAAGCGGAATCTTAAGTAGTGAAGTTACCGAGCGTGGAAAAGATCCCTCGGCAGACAGCAGCGATGAAATGCCCGTCCTTGATGTTGATACTCCCAAAATCGATTCAAATCTAAATAGCAAGAACGCCCCCGCGGGGTGGCGTGCAACGGTGACGGAGACCTTGCGAGCGCAGATATTTTTTACTCTGCGGATGTCCGCGGAATTGTTTCGTTTGGAAGAGCGTTTTGCAGCCAGCGGCATCGGGATGATGGTGGTGAAAGGGCCAGCGCTGGCGGTGCAGGCCTATGGCGATGCGGCGATGCGCAAGTACGGCGATCTGGATTTTCTGGTGCGGGATAAGGACATCGCCGCAGCCACACAGTTGATGATGGACGCCGGATACGCGGCGGAAATTCCACTGAGCACGATTGCTGCGGGGAAAATTCCCGGTCAATACATGTTCCGGCAAGCGGCGACGAAACTGCTGGTGGAGCTGCATACCAATCGGACCATGCGGTATTACCCGCGTCCATTGCCACTGGAAAAACTTTTTGCACGGCAAGTGCGCGTGAATATTGAGGGGCGGACCATTCCAGCGCCTTGTGCGGAAGATCACTTAATCATTATCTGCGTGCATGGGGCCAAGCACCTCTGGGAACAATTGCTGTGGATTGCGGATGTGGCGGCATTAATTTCGCGGAACACGGAACTGCGCTGGGAGTTGGCAGAACAATCGGCGCGAGATGTGGGAGCGGAAACGATACTGCACGGCGGACTCCTGCTGGCCGCGGAAGTGTTGCAGACTTCCCTGCCGGCGGAGGTGCTGCGGCGCGCGACGGCGGACTCCGCGGCGCGAGCGATGACGCGGCAAGCGCTGCGGTGGCTGCCGCAAGCAGGCGAGGCGCGGCCGGACTCCCAACGAGGATTGTTGCCGCGAGCTCTTTTTCGGATGCGTATGCGCGGAGGAGTTGTGGCGGGCCTTGGATATTTCTTGCGGCTGCTGTTTTCTCCTACGGAAGAGGATTGGGATGTGGAGGGTGGCGCGTCGCGTGGAATTGCAGATACTCTGAAGCGGCCATTTCGGCTGGCGAAGAAGCATGGAGGCGGTGGGAAAGGGTGACTAGGGGGACCGGTGCTTGGTGAAGTGATTCTAGAAACGTAAAGTCAAAGACCGCACCCACAAAAACAGTGAGTGCGGCACCCTCGGTGGATAGACTTCGGAATTTGAGCAAAGAAAAGGCCGCGTGCTGGATTGCAGCGCGCGGCCTTTTGCGTCCCGATGTGCGGAGAGCAGTTTAATTGGTGACGGTGGCGGTAACGGTGGTGGTATGAGTGATGCTGCCTGCGGTTCCGGTTACGGTTAAGGTGACAGCGCCCTTGGGCGTGCCGCCCGAGGAGCCACCGCAGCCGGCGATTACGACGAAGAAGAGCACCGCCGCGGCTGCAGCCAAGCGCCCGCGCAAGCGCTGGTCAGAAACGAAGAAGAACAGCATGGCGAACAGGCTCAGAAATACCGGCACGACTACGCGCGGAACGAACGGCGGAAAGCGCAGGGAGACCGGAGGGGCAACTTCGCCGTGCCGGGTGGTTGCCAGGCTTAGCGTTGCGGTTGCGGGAGTTCCGGTTGTGGGAGTGACGGACGACGGTGAAACCGAGCAGGTGGACTTGACTGGCGCTCCGGAGCACGTGAGGGTCACTGCGGAAGTGAAGCCGCCGACGGAGCCAATGGTGATGGTGGAGGTTCCGGTGGCGCCGCGAGCCACGCTAAATGATGCGGGCGCAGCGCTGATGGTGAAGTCCGGAGGAGTGGCGGTAACGTTGCCGGTGAGGGCGACCATCTGTGGACTGCCGGGTGCACCATCAGTAAGGACCAGGGTGGCGGTTTCGGTCGTAGCAACGGATGGCGTGTAATTGACGCTCACGGTGCAGGTTCCGTTGGCGGGAACGGACACGCAGGCGGGCGTTACGGTGGCCTTGAAGTCGTTGAGCGCAGCCGTGCCCAGGGTGATGGTCGCGCTGGTGAACGGGATAGCTGTGGCGTTGCTGTTCGTTAGCGTGACCGTTTGCGCTCCCGCAGCAGTGCCGATCGCCGTGGAGCTGAAGGACAGGGACGTTGGCGCCACGGTCAAGGGTGTGAGAACGACGACGTTCCCCGTGAGTGCCACGGATTGCGGGCTGGAAGAGTCACCGTCCATTAGGGTAAGCGTTGCGGATTCCGAAACGGCCGACGCCGAAAAGACAACGCTGATGGCACAGGTACCAAGGGCGGGAATGGCCGTGCCGCAGGTGTTGGCGCTGACGTGAAAATCGGTGGCGGCAGCCGGCGGAGTAGGTCCAGTAATGGTGGCACTGGTAAAGGAAATGACGGAATTCGTGTTATTGGTTAGGGTGACGGATTGAGCGGCCGTTGGAGTGCCAAGAGCGGTGGCGGTGAAGGTTAGCGAGGTGGCGGACAGGGATAGCGTGGCGCCTGCGAGATTTAACTGGGCGACGAAAGCATCAGAAGGGCCGTCGAGAGCAGGCTGAAAGGCGGTGGCGGTGGTTGGGAAATTGGTGGAGAACGTTTGTCCGGTGACGAAGACGTTAGGCAGAGTGCCGAGGGCGATGCCGAAGGCTTGGTCGGGGCTTCCCTGGACGCCCGAGCCGCCCAAGTAGGTGGAGTAAATTAGGCCGGGCATGCCGCTGACGGACGGATCGATTTCACTGACGAAACCGTCGCCGTTGGCGTTGGCGGCTAAGGCGGTCTGGAACGCACCGGTGGTTACGGGAAAATTTGGGGATCCGGTAACGCCGACGACTACGGCTTTGCCGGAAGTTTTGTCGGCTTTGATGGAAAACCCGGTCGTGGCGCCGGCACCTAAGAACGTGGAGTATTTCAGTGCATTGCCGACGGAGGTGTCTAGTAAGGTCACGTAGCCCGCGCCGTTGACCTGGTCACCTGTTTTCTGCAGTGCACCAGAAGTGGTGGGGAAATCCGCGGAGTTCGTGGAGCCGGTGACGTAGGCTACCGTGGTGCCGGACTGGACGTCGATGCCGGTGCCAAAGTCTCCAAAGCCGTTGCCGCCGCTGCCACCCAGATAGGTGGAGTAGACAAGCGAGGCGGCACCTATCTTAGTGGTGTCAAATTCAGAAATGAAGGCGGTGTATATTGTGTTGGCCGAGGCGGACTGGAAATTGGTGGTGGAAACTGGGAAGTTGGTCGAAGCCGTAGTGCCGCTAATGTAGGCGTGATTGTTGGAATCTAGGGCAATACCAAGGCCCATATCCGCGAATCCGTTGTTTCCGGTACCTGAGTTGGCGCCGTCGCCGCCAAGATACGAGGAATATCCGAGCGAAGCGGCGCCGGAAGCCTTGGTGTTGATTACAGTGAGAAATGCGCTGCCGAGATTGGCGCCGCTAGGATCGGTCTTTTGAAATGCACCAGTACTGACCGGAAAATTGATATCCAAACCGCCGGGATTCGAGAATGTTACACCGGTGATGTAGGCATTCCCGTTCGCGTCCGCTATTACGGCGTTACCGACGTCGCCGACACCCGCATTGTTCCCACCTATGTACGAAGAATAGAAAAGTGTGCCAGAAATATTGGATTCCGCGAGGAAGCTCGTTCCGCCATCGTTGGCACTGAGAGTGGGCTTAAGGGCGTTCGCGGTAGTTGGAAAGTCGACGGCAAAAGTTACGCCGGTGACGTATACGTTGCCGGAAGGATCGATCGCCACACCCATCACAGCGTCGTCTCCTGGAGTGGTTCCCCCCAGGTAAGTGGATTGCAACAGTGTGCCACCGGTGGGATCAAGCTCAGAAACGAAACCGAAACCGAAACCGCTGGGATTTGAGAATCCCGAAGTGAGACCTACGCCGGCGAGCGGAAAGTCTACAGAAAAGGTCTGACCGCCCACGAAGGCGTCACCCGCGGCGTCGACGACGATAGACAGCCCCTGTTCATCTGAAGAGCCGCCGAGATAGGTGCCGTAGAGTAAAACGGGATCAATGATGAGAGGCTCGCGGCGATCGTAGTTTCCGATCGCGAAAGCGATGTGGCTGCCGTTTATGGAATATTTGCCGGCCACGGGCTGACGGCGATCGTTAATGGTCTGGTAAATAACGGGCTTCTGTAGCTCAACGTTGCCATCGGCGACATTGACGATGAGGTCGCCGCTCTTACTGAGATGCAGCCCGCGCGCTCCAGCAAGGTTCATGCGAATCGCGGAGGGATCGGTTCCCGGGGCCACGACAAAATCATATTCAACCTTGCGCTGATTGCCGTAGAAAACCAGGTCAACGCCGGGGTACACCTGAGAATATTTCACGCGGGTGTAGGTGGGAACGCCGACGTGCCACTTGCTGGGATCATTGCCAATGTAATAGTTGACCTTGCCGGACAATTTATCTGCGGCGGAAATTTGCGGATTGGGATTGGCGTTTTCAAACTGCATGCGCAGCGTGGTGGTGGTAGTAGCGGCGGCCTTCGCGGCCTTGTGGTCAGCCCGAATTTGCCTGAGGGTGATGGCACGATGGCGGGGAGAAAGATCGTAGTGCTTGGTGTGGCGCAGTGCCAGGACGGCTTCATTCTTGGTCAAGAAAAGATCGTATTGGCCACCGTGCGAGGTGTAGCGCACTTCTTGCGCGGTCTGACCCTGATTTTCGGTGAAGCTCAAAGGTAGCTTGCCGTAGGAGTCGAGAATTTTCCGCCGTTCCGCGTCGGATGTTGTGGCAGATGAAAAGCTGGGCGCAGCCACAGCTGCGGTTTTGGCGCTCAATGGATGAGCAGAGTTGCGGATGGTGCGGACACCCGCAATCAGCAACAGCGTGCAAGCAATGACAGCAAAAGCGGACACAGTGATCTTCAATGCAGAACCGCGAATCTTCATAACGTCTTCCTCCTCAGTGTTCGGTCCCATTCGCTACACTCGTGCTCTCGCACGCGGGTTAAAGCGAACTGTTCCCGCAGGCTGGACTTGACCGGACCGTAAACCTATCCCCAAAAAAGGGGGAGACACAGTTCGCCGGAGTCAGAACGGTTGAATCGCTACGGGACACCCCAATCCCCGAGATGCTAACACAGAGCTTTAGAGCATTGATGACAGTTCGGAGAAGAGGGACAGCATTGTTGCCAAGTAGATAACGCAACAATGGGGCCAAGACGGGCTCGTGAAACCAAACGAATTTCAACGTTTTATGGATTGGCTTATTGCTTTGGAGTTGGTCGCGGCAGAGACGTTAAATCCCGCCGAATCAGCGAGCACATCTCTGCCAATCGAGCGGGATCGCAATGCGGTGTGAGGATGCGCGCGGGAACAGAAGCGACGAGACGATCCAGCAACGAAAACTCCTGCGCGCGCAATTCGGGGCTCAGCACATTGTTGGCGTAGGTGTTGGCAACCAAAGAGAGTAGCGCGTTTTTGGGCAGGCAAGGCTCAATAGCGGGAGCAGAATCTGCACGGCGCTCCGCTAAAATGTAGATGGCGGCCAGAGGTAGCGGTTGTGGGGCATAGCGAATACCGTCGGTGCCGAGAGCCAGCCGCCGTTTGTCCCAATCTGGCGCGAGTTGAGGCAGGTTTTCCGGCAAGCCCGGAACCATTTGCGTGGAATCCGGCCACAAACAAATGTGCGGATAGGCGGGCGAGACGTGGAATAAAGTTCGGGAAATATCCCCGCCAGGCGCCGATTTTGATGAAACTGGCGACGCCAATCTCAGTGCTACCACATCGTCTGAGAGGACTGGCTCGCCTTGGGCCGCGAAGGCAGCCGCCGTCGTCGACTTCCCTGCTCCCTCTGCCCCTACAAACACGGCACACCAATCATCGAATGCGACGGCGCTGGCATGCAGGCAAGTAATACCGCGCAGGCGGAGCAGTAGACCTAGCACAGGCCCCAGAAGGTACGAAAAGGTGTTTTCGATAGAAAGACCGGCCGGCCACGTCGACCATATGTTTAGACACTTCTGATCCATCCAGAATTGTGTGCCGTCAGAATAGTCAAGCCGCAGAAAAGAACGATCGGCTGCCTGCCAGATATGCAGGACTGGCTGGCCATCCTGATTGAGATAGCTACTGATATAAGTAAGGTTTTCAGGTTGTCGTGCGTTTAGGGATGAACTGGGCGGGGGTGTTCCTAATTGCAGGGCGATATCGAAGGGCACCTCGCGGCACGTGTCGGTCAGTTCCGACGATTTAGAAACCAGTGGAACCCCGGGGAGCAAAACATTGGAGAGGAAGGTGAGGCCGAAGGCGGTATGGTGAAAGCCCAAGTTTTCTTGTTTTCAAAATCAGGTGCTGCCAAAACAGCCGAAAACAGAAACGGAACGGAAAGAAGTCACGGTCAATGGGCCGACGAAATGGGTGAAAACCGTCCGAAGAGAAGGCTAAACGCCAGTGGTATTGCGAGGCCCAAAGCGAGCGCCATCCTTTTTGCCATGTATACCAACCTTCAATGTCAGTTCTCGCACCGTGCCATAAACCGTCAATTTCGGCGATAAATATGGCTTTTTTGGAATCGGTGCAACAGGTTTCGCCATTCCCACCCCTCCGCGTTCAGTTATACCCAGTTTCTCGAACTGACTGCAACCAGAAGTTGAAGGCCAATGGCCGGGCCATCTGGTTAACCTGTTCCGCAGACATATTAGCATGTAGCGGCAAAAGCAACGAGTTAATGATATAGCGACCAGCCTCGGCCTCTGGGGAAGGCGTGACACCGTCAGGTGCCATGCCGCGCGAAGCCAAATCAGGCAATTCGCGCTTGACGTCATTAACCCCAATAGGGCCGTAACGTTGCAGCTGAAGAAGCAGGGGATCGCCAGAAAATGGCGTCTTCGGACGCAATCTAACTGAATCGAGCACGTGGCCTGCCATAGCTTGACGCAAGAGGCTCTTTTCGTAGAACCACGGATATGGCGGGAGCGCCAAGAGATATTCCACCACGCGCAGATCCAAAAAGGGATAGCGCACTTCGACGGCACAATTTGTCACACCGGGGCTTTCCAGTTCGAACATGCGCGTCCATTGCGGTAAATATAAGGATGCGTGCGCCTTAGGGTGAATGGGATGACGATGCGGCGGAACTGGCAAAGTTTGACCGACGCGCCAACGGTCGTGGAGATTGAGGCGCTGAGCGAAATCCGGCGAAATCCATTTTGGGAATTTTTGCGAAGACCGTTCTCCGCGTCCGATGAGTTGCGCGACGCGAGCGCGAAGGCCGAGCCATGGAAATGGACGGTGCCATGCGAAGCGGGAAGCATCCGCAAGCAATCGGGTCCAGTCTTTGCGACGAAATAGATCTGCGGCGTACGGCAACATTTCAAAATGCATGAGGTTGTCGGCGCCTTCGCCGGAAAGCAGTACACGACATTCCGTGGAAATTTTCTGAAAGGAGAGCGGCAGCCCGGCAAAGAGCGGCTCATCGACCGGTTCGGGACAAATTGGTTGTGCGTCGGCCCAATGTGCGAACGGAGCGACGTCGCCGGAGATTCGCTCAACCGGAATGCCAAGAGTCGCGGCTAGCTGGGACGCAAATTGTGGATCACGGTCACCGGGAAGATTTTCATTGGTGATGGTGAAGGCTCGCAGGTTATCCGGACGAGAAGACTTGAGTTGGCCGTGAGCGGTGGCGGCGACCGAGGCCGAATCCAGACCGCCGCTGAGAAGCACTCCAGTTGCTGACGAATCGAGACGGTCCGCGACCGCAGGCTGCCAGACCGCTAGAAAATTCTCGATGTAATCGCTGGCGCGTGCGTAGCGAATGCGCCCGGCGGTTGGAACTTCCCAGTAGCGTTTGACGGCAGCGGAGTCGCGGCCGACGAAAAGAGTGTGGGCCGGGGAGAGACGCTGAACGTCAGCGAAGGTAGTGGTGGCATTATCCGTGTTCAGACCAAAGAGCAAGAAATCGGCGACGGCAGAATCGTTGAGTGCTCCGGAAACACGCGGATGGCGGCGTACCGCGTTCAAGACATTGCTGAAGATAAAAATATTATCGAACAGGGCGTGGTAAAAAGGCCTCATTCCAAAATGATCGCGGGCACAGAAGAGCGAAAAAGTTTTCGCGTCCCAAATTGCAAAAGAAAAATCGCCACGAAGCTTCTCGACACAAGCGGGCCCCCATCGCGCGTAGGCGTGCAACAACAATTGCGCGTCGTTCGTCGCGGCGGCTACTTGTGCCCCGGATGTTGTGAGGGCACTGACTAGTTCGGCGCGCGCATCCAGACGAACATCGGCGGTGATGTGCAAATGCTCGATGGAGCTATCAGATGCCCGCGTGAGGACGGGCCGAGATGTGGGCGGCTGCAGTGGGGCATTCCCCAGACCAACACTTTCCCCCAGCCAAATTATCTTTTCGCCAGGTCTGGACTGCGGCAAAACATCGAGGAGCGGTTGCAACTGTTCGGCTTGAACAGGTGCTCCATCGCGATGGAAAATGCCGACGATGCCGCTCAATCCGTCAACGACTCCCGTTGCGGATTTTCAAACGGCAGGAAATGAAGGTGTTCGCCACGATCTTCGTTTAGCGGGATGCCCAGATGTTCGACCCAGGCGTGCGCTTCGAGGCCCGCGGAATTTTTGCGCGCGCCGAAACGCAACTCCGCGGGAATGCCACGACGACGCAACACATAACATAGGGCCGTGGCTTGCTCGAGGCAGTTGGTACGCACAAAGAGATAGGGGGCGGCTGCAGACAGAAGGCGGGTGATATTTTTCGCCTCTGCAATCTGCGAAGCATTTTCAGTTGCGTTGCCGGCGGTCGAACGGCGATCGAGAAATGCGCTCCAACGGCGAAAGCCGATCAGTCGCAGCGCAGACCATGTGGCAGTCAGCCAGAATGCAGACTGCAGAACGATGGATCGTTCAGACCCAGGAAGTTGCCAGAATCGCCGCAATGCGCTGAAGAAAGACACAAGTTGCGCCGTAGGCCGGTTTCGAGCCTGCGACTATGGACTTGACTTTACTACAAGCGGCGCGCTTTTTGCCGAAGGGCGAACGAAGGATCAGGGACGGTCGGGGCTCTCGTAGGCTTTGATCACCGGTATCAAAGTTCCGGCAGCCACGGCACCGATGGCGAAATAGATGAAGCGAGAATTTCCGGCGGCGATGGGCGCCTTGCCTCCGTTTTGCGCAGCGGCGATCGCGCAGCCTGCGTGGGTGTGATGGCGATGGTATTCGGAATCTTCCGGAGAAATGGTGGCGTCGCGCGTATCAACCGAGTGCTCAGGAATCACGCGAAGACCTTTATCATGTTCGACGACGCGTTTATCATTTCCGGCGATCACATCCATCGCTCCGGTCTGACTGGTGACTTCGAGTTCGCACGGAGACTTCAAGCTGACTTGACCTGAAATCGGACGGTCTTGTTCGGCCACAATGCGAACATCGGAAGCATAGATCTGAAAGGTTTCCGTGGGACTATTTGTAGAAACTAAAATCGTTCCGCGACGCAATTCCGCGATCGTCGACGTTTGGCCAGGATAAAAAGCCACGCTGCTATCACCCAGCAATTGATAGGTGGTCTGGCCAACACGGATGGTCATTCTGCCGTTGACGTCAGTATTCAGGATGTCGCCCAGATAGATGGAAGATCCTGCGCTGCTTGGCGAGGAACCGATGCGCCCATCTTGCGAATCCAGAATAATGCCGAGAGCTTTATTTTGCGCGGCTTGGGCAACCTGCGCGGGGCCATAGGCCAGCAACGTGGCGGCCAGTGCGGCTAGAAGCGATTTCGTCCGATAACTCATTGTACTTTCCTTCCGATACCAATCTCTCGCGTGGTTTCCGCGGGCCTAATTTTCAGAATTCGTCTTATCGACCGTATGCGACGGGCCGATGGACTTCGACCTATCGACGGAATCCCGGCCGATCGAACGATGAATTGTTCCTCTCGGCGCAGGCTTGGAGAGGTTCGGCAAATTCGTCGAAGGCGGCAGTTGCAATTGCATGGCGGGGTCGCCGAAAAGAATCCAGGTGCGTCGGACGTCTGGATCGACGATGCCGAGCTTGGCGTTACGAATGGCTTCCGCAAGAGGGGTCGCTGGATTTTGGCTGATGATGCGCAGCAGCGATTGATCCATCGTGGCTTGCGATGCGGCGCCGGTAAATCCGCTGGAGGCCCAGACGGCAACCGCTCCACCTTTAGGCGCGAGCAGCAAAGACTCTGCGAGGCTCTGGGTGTACACGTCATGGAAAAATCCATTCAAGCAATCCATGAGCAGGAAAAATGGCAGGCGGTCGCCATTGCTGAGCGTAGAGGCCGAATCATTGTCCAGAAGATCCGCGAAGGACCATTGCTCCGTGGAGCCGTGCCCTGTGTAGTTGACGAGGAGCGCACCACTGTTGAGCGCGGCGAGAATTTGTTGGCGAGCGGCGTTTACATCCTGCCCGTCGGTGTAGATCTTTGTGGATTGCAGAGATAGCGGGATTTCCGTAGCCGCAAACGCAGCTTCATTGGTGAAATTGACGTCGATGTTTTGATCGGCGATCAGCAACGCTTGTTGATTCCATGGGCCGCGCGACGCGCCGGACTCGTAGCTGACGATTTTCGAAATGATCAGGTCCGCGTCGGCAGCGGTTCGCACCGGTATGCGGCCGGAGGGAATGCTGGCGAAGCCGGTCTGATCGAAATCGGTGAACCAATCATCGGAGGCGGTTTTGAACGCCGCGGTTTCGATGATGCGCGTGGGCGTGAAGTCCAAATATCCGAAGCCAAGATAGTTACGTGGATCGACGGACGCATCGCCAACGAACAGCACGGATTGTGGCGCTCCTTGCGGATTGGCGGCCAGTTGTTGCAGATAAGCGCGGATGGCGTAAGGGCTCCGCTCGCCGAAATTGAAGGCGTCAAAGATTTGGTCGGTGGTGACCACCGTCACTTGCTGACCCTGCGATTGGTGCAACGCAACGAGCGGTGCCAGGCTGGTGACGAAATCCGGGTGGGTGATGATGAGCATGCCGGGAGTTTGCGGTTTGTGAATGGCGGGGTCTGGCTGGTGCATCGTCAGACTCGAGGCCGAAGACATTTGGTCTATAGAGAAAACCAAAATGTTGTGGGTTGCGGAGCCGGAGTTGGGAACGGCCACGGCCAACGTGAAGGCTTCCAGCGTCCGGTTGCACGTTGCCGGCGAGTTGCGTGATCGACAACGGATCGCTGATGTCGAAGGCCATGATCTGGCGATTGCTGAACCCGGTGATATGCAACGTCGCACCAGCAGCGGCGGTAGCGCGCAGCCAATTTCCGTCCGCTGCGTAGGCGTGCGGGTAATGCAACGCCACGGATTGCACCAGGCTCACGTCGTTGTCGCCATCGAGCGCGGTGAGCGTGACAAAGTTGGAGCCTTCCTGCAGCTGGCTGGCGCTGATGGGGAAATTGCTGGTGGAGTTGGCTTGATTGCTGAAATCCATCTCGCCGAGCGGCGTGCCGTTCAGGCTGACGGAAACGCGATGAGCTTGCTGATCGGTCACGCCCTGCAACGTCACGTCGATGGAGCTGGCGACCGCGGAGTTGGCGTCAAGGTGCGCGACGGTAAGTTGCTCATCGACCGGTTCGCTGGTGACTGCGTCTCCGAAGAAATTGTCATTGTCTTCGCCGTTCAGCAGCGTGGCGAAGTAGGTGGTGCGGTCCTGATGAACTACGGTGGCAAGAAAATTCTGCGTGCTGTTCGAACCAGAAGAAAGCGCCGCAACTTGCGTGACGCGCTTGCCGGGCTGCGTCGCCTTTTACGAGCCAATAGACACGCGTGCCGGAATACGGCGTGTCGATTCCTGTTCCGTAAAATTCGATGCCTTGGAAATAGCGATTACCCATACCCGGTAGGCCGGGAACAAACATCGGTTGCTCGACGCCTTCCGCGTACAGCTGCAGGAATCGCGGATCGATTCCGGGATTAAAACCGGCGGCCAGCAACTGCGCGTGCGATATGTGGTACCAACCTTCGGATTGCACGCCGATTTTCAGGGCGGGCAACATGTCCAAAGTAACTTGATATTGCCCGGGCGTAAGCGTCGGCGCGGCCGGGCGCGGCGTATTCAAGACGCGGACCGGCTGTGCGGCCGGGGTGCCGGCAAGTTGATTCAATTGCGTGAGCAAGGGTGCGTCGGAAATTTCCGCGGCACGCTGCGATGCAGCTGCGGAAGATACCTGTGCGGAGATCTGGACTTTGGCACGCGAGAACGTAGCGGCGCTGTCTGTGGAAGTCTCCGGAGTCACCGGGCCATGGGTGGAGCGAGTGCCATTCAGGTCGACGTCTTCCAGAATGTACGAAGACAAACTGGTTCCCGCGGGATCGATCCAGAAATACGTTTTCGCGCCATGTTGTGGACGGCCACCGCGTACAAACAACGCGGCTCCGGCAATGATCGATGGATTTACTTTGTGGCGGCCCTGCGCGTCTTCGCGATAAACGTTGAATCCGAGGTTGCGAATTTCTTCCTGGGTGTGCCATTCGAGGAGCACGCCGCCGCCGTTTTCCAATGAACGCAGTTGCGCGCGGAACGAACTCAGCTGCACGGCCGTCGGAGATTGAATCGTCGAGTTGGCGCTCGAAGAATTATTTGTCGGGTTGGGATCGCTCGTCGTTGTTGCGACCGTGGCGGTGTTGCACACCGAGTACGGTATCCCGTTGATTGTGGCGCATGGGCTTCCATTGGTGCTGAAAGTGGAAGCGTTGACGTTAATGGTGATGATCGCCAGGCCGCCAACGCTGAGCGTTCCGATGGTGCAGCTGACCGTTCCGGAAGCCAGCGCGCACGTTCCCTGCGTGGTGCTGACGTTTACAAAGGTAATTTGCGCGGGAAGCGGATCAGAAACCGTAACGTTCTGCGCGACGGCAGGTCCGTTGTTGGTCACCTGCAGCGTGTAGGTAAGATTGGTGCTCTGATCCACCGGCTCAGGCGTGGCCGTTTTTACGATGGAGACGTCGGCCTGCGTCGGCGATGCGACTACCGACGTGGAAGTGGCTGTGTTGTTCGCGGTGTTAGGATCGCTGGCTGTCGGTCCGGCGGTCGCAGTGTTGGTAATGACCGTGCCCGGAGCATCGGTGGCCGTAGCTTGCACCACCACTGGAAATGTCGCCGTACCGCCAGAAGGCACAGCCGCTGTGCTGGTGCAAGTAATCGTGCCGGTGGCGCCCACCAAAGGCGTCACGCACGTCCAGCCAACAGGATTCACTAACGAAACAAAGGTCGATCCCGTGGGAATCGTTTGCGTGTAGGTTGCGATCGTCCCTACGGGGCCGTTGTTCGTCAGGACCTGCGTAAACGTAATATTGTTTCCGCCCAGCACTGGATTTGGCGTGGCCGAACTGGTCAGGCTCAGATCAGACTGCGTCGCGCCAGCTACGGTCACGAGTGCCGTCGCAGAGCCGCCGGTGGGATTGGGATTTGGCGTTGGCGAATTGGCGTTGGCCGTGTTCGAGATCATCGTCCCGTTGGCCACGCCCGCATTCACGTTCACAACCAAGGTGAACGTCGCAGTCGCACCGTTGGCGAAAGACGGTATCGTGCAAACGATATTGCCGGTGCCGCCCACCGATGGGACCGGCGAGCAGCTCCAACCGCCAGGCGCGGCGATTGAAACAAATGTCGTATTCGCCGGAATCGTGTCGTACAACCCGTTCGGAGCCGCGGCCGCTGGCCCCTGGTTGGTCATCACCATCGTGTAAGTAATGTTCGAACCGGCGACGACAGTGTTGGACGCTGCCGTTTTCGTCAGTGTGACGTACGCGGAAGTTGCCGAGCCCACCACGGTGGAAACCGTCGCAGAATTGTTCGCCAGATTCGAATCGAGTGTTCCCGAAGTGATGTTTGCCGTGTCTACAATCTGCGTCCCAAAAGTCGTTCCCGCTTTCACTGTGACTGCCACAGTGAACGTGCCGAACAACCGGCTCGCAAAACTGGGATTCGTACAAGTGATTGTTCCGGTGGCAAGAATCGAAGCCGTGGAATTACAAGTCCAGCCCGCCGGCGCAGTGATCGATTGAAACGTCGTGTTCGCAGGCACTGTTTCGCTGAACACCGCATTGATCGCGTCTTGCGGCCCGGCATTATTAACCACCTGCGTGTACGTAATCGTGCCGCCCGGGCTCACAGGATTGGGCGTCGCGGTATTGGTTACGCTGATGTCCGCGCTGGCGCATTCCGATCCTGGCTGCACACCGGGTGTTTGCGGAATGGTGATGTTCGTTACCGATGTACCCGCAGTCCCAGGAGTGGCGCCATAAGCGTCGGCCGCCGTGGTGGTCATGCCGTTTACGCCGCCCAGGACGCTCGCGCTCGTTGGCGTTCCCGAAAGTGTGAGCACGCCGCCCGCGCCGCCGCCGCCAGGGCCATGGCGATTCCCAGGAAACGGAGTGCTCGGTCCGTTCGTCGCCCAAGTGTTGCCGCCGTTGCCGCCGTTGGCAGAAACGGTTAAACCTGAAAGGCCACCAGCGTCAGCAAGCACGCGAATCGAGCCGCCCGCACCGCCGCCGCCACCACCGTCGTTCATTACGTTCAGCGCCGATTGCCCGTTCGCGGAAATTGTTCCAGTGCCGACTACTGAGCCCGCGTGAATAATTAGAATTCCGCCGCCGGCCGCGCCGCTGCTGTTGATTCCGGCTGGATTTGCGTTCGTCGGATCCGCCGTGCCATTGTTCGTAGTTCCTGCGCCTGCGCCGCCGCCGAGAACCAACGAGCCGGTAGAAGCAGGAAACGGTGAACCGCCAAATCCGCCGACGACGCCAGCCGAATTCCAACCAAATCCACCTTGGCCGCCAGTGCCTCCGTTACCGCCACCACCGCCACCGCTGTTTTGATCGTTGGCTGCAGTGTGCGCATCCGTCGCGCCTGCGCCCGCATTCGCTGGTGCGCCACGCGCGTAACTGCCGTTCGGATAACCCTCGACTGCGGGACCAATTAAATTCGTAATCGCGGCGTTCGCAACATAGGCCGGAGTTCCCGCGATACCTTCACCCTTAGAGGCGTTGGCATTGTTCGTAGACAGCGTCACGTAGTCAGTGTTCGCGCCGGCGCCGCCACCAAGGCTTCTTCCCGCACCGCCGCGAAAGCCGAGTCCGTCGAGCTTCACCGGCCCACCCAAGGTCAACTGCGAGGCCACATCGATGACTGCCACTCCACCCGTGCCGCCGTTCCAAGCCAGAGCCGTAAATCCGGTTGCCAGCGTCGCGGTGGTGTATTGCGGAACGCGGATCACTTGAAAAGTGCGCTGACCTTGCGTTCCAGCAATGTATGCGGCCTGCGTGTAGGTGTTCAGTAATCCGCCACCAGGTCCCGTCCCGGTGAAAGTCAATGCGCCGCCGGTAGTAGCCACCGCATTGGTGGCCGTCACAAATTCAAAATTGCCCGCGTTGTTCAGCGCGGTGTAGCCCGTCGCCGGATCGCCCGCAACGCCATCTCCGTACGCACCGGTGTTCGCGGAATTGATCGCGGCATCCTGCATTTGAATAATCAGCAAAAGGTCGCCAGAGGCGATTGGCGTGCTGGCTCCGCCGGCTGATACGGCGGCCAGCGTTACGGTCTTTGCGCCCGTCGCCACCACACCATTCGCTGCAGGTGCGTAGTACGCGTTCACAATGCTATTGAGCGTGCCGCCAAGGCCATCGTGTCCCGGCATGGCGCAGACCAGCGGTTGCACCACGGTAATGGCCGTCGCCGAATTATTTGTTGCCACTGGATCGGTGGTCGTCGACGTCTCGCTAACCACGTTTGTCAGCGTGGTAGCCGTCGAAGGCGACGTGACGCTAATGGTCACCGTGGCTGTAGTTCCGTTTGTGATTGTTCCCAACGTGCAAGTAACCGTGGCGGTGCCACTGCAAGTTCCTTGTGAGGGCGTGGCAGAAATAAACGTGGTACCCGCCGGCAGAGCATCCGTCAACACCACGCCTGCCGCATCCACGAGCCCCAGATCCTGTAACCGCACGGTGTACGTCAGCGTGGAGAAAACAAATACCGGCGTGGGAGCCGCACTGATGGACACCGCAACGTCGGCCTGTGCGGCGGTCTCTACCAGTACTGTTGTCGTCGTCGCGTTGTTCGCAGCATTGGTGTCCGGCGCGGAAGAGGTTACGTTCGCAGAATTGGTTACGGTGGTGCCTGCCGCAGTCCCGGCATTCACCTTCACCACGTAGGTAAACGTCGCGGGCGCGCTCACAGGCAAATCCACGCCGTCCGTACACGTCACATTTCCGGTTCCGCCGACAGCAGGCGTGGCGCACGTCCAGCCAGCGGGAGCAGTGATCGACGCAAAAACGGTATTCAGCGGCGTCTGCTGATAAATCACCGCATTGGGCGCGGGGGCCGGGCCACTGTTGGTGACTACTTCGGTGTACGTGATGTTTGAGCCGGAGGCCACTACCGAAGGCGCGGCGCTCTGCGTCATGCCCAAATCATTGGTCGCCACGGTTACGGATGTGCTGGCGGAATTATTTGGGGAATTCGGATCGGGGGTCGTGGAACTAACGGTGGCGGTGCCGGTGATTACAGTTCCAGAAGTCACTCCAGAATTCACCGTGACGGCAATGATGATCGTCCCGGTCCCCCCGCTGGCGATGGTCGCTGCATAGGTACACGTAATCGTTCCAGTCGCCCCCGCAGCAACACCGGTGCACGTCGCGCCTGGGGAGGACACTACGGATTGCAACACGGTATTGGCCGGCGTCGCGAACGTAACCTGCGGAGCTGCCGCCGCGCTCGGGCCATTGTTCGTGCTGACGATGCTGTAAGAAATCGTTCCGGTCTGCGCCACTGTGGCTGCGGACGTCGAGAGCGCTTCGGAAAGATCCGCAGCGGCTACTGTGGAGGTGGATGATGCATTATTCGGGGAAGTCGGATCAAATGTGGTGGAGGTGACGGATGCCGATCCATTTATCATCGTGCCAACTGCGACGCCACTCCCTACCAGAACTGTCACGGAAACCGTTACGCTGCTTGCGTTCACGGCATCGCTGGTCGCCGTGCAGGTCAGTGTGCCGGTGCCACCCACGGCCACTCCCGTACAAGTGTAACCAGCCGAAGTGAACGATTGATATGTGGTGTTCGCAGGAATTGGAAAAGTCAGTACCGGCGCGGTTGCGGTGCTAGCTCCGTTGTTCATAACCACATTCGCGAAAACAATCGTTCCGCCGGGCGCTACTGTCGTGGGCGTTGCCGTCTGTGTAAGTGCAAGATCAGCGCTCAACACCGTCACAGTGCTCGTAATATTTGTCGTCACCGTATAGGTGCCGAAAGACAGGAACGCTGGAGCCACCGTCGGCGTGTTGTTCGCGTTCAGCACCGTCTGCCCGGCGACTCCCGGGTCCACCTTTACCGTCACCATCAGCATCGCGGACCCGTTTGCCGGAAATGTGGCGCCGTCCGTGCACACCACGCTCGTCGTGCCGCCTACCGCTCCCGTCGTGCAGGTGAAGCCGGCTGGTGCCACGATGGACACGTACGTTGTATTCGTCGGTATGGGCTGCGTAATTACCGGACTGGCCGACGACGCCTTGTTGTTCGTATTCGTCAGTACGTCGGTATACGTCACCTGCCCGCCGGGGCTGACCGTCGTAACTGACGGCGTCTGCGTAATCGTCACCGGCACGTTGTTTGCCCGCACCGGTGCCGCCCCGGCGAACAATTGCCAAAAAATAAACGCTGGCAACAGCGCCATGTATCCGCCCGTCAGACGTCGGCGACCGGCCAGCCACACCCTCCGCAAAAGGACTCGTGCCGCATGCACGCTACTGGCCCACGGACCATCGAGTGAAATGTGTTTACCATCGCGCTCAAGAGCGACAGCGTGCCCGAGAATTTCCTGATGCGTATCGGCGTCGGCCTCTTGCCCGGCATCTCCCCGCGTGATCGCCGCGCTGCCGTTGGCCACTCGCCCAATCAAGCGATGGATGCGCAGGCCGTCTTGACCTTCCGTCAAGACCACTTGCCCGTGCGCGACTTCTTTCGGATCGGCGGGAGCCACCAGCACGCGATCGCCGGACAGAATGTTCGGCTGCATACTCTGGCCTTGTGCCGTGAATCGCAGATGTAGGCCTCGGTCGAGCAATTCGTGGCACACCGCGGCAAACTGCGCCGAATTTTTGCGCACCGACGTGGCCGGCCCCGCGTTCGTCGTGGGTTTAGACTCGCGCATTGCGAATCACCTCCACGGCGCTCTGCTGCGGGACGAAACGGAAGACGTCGCAGGGCAGTGCCTGCGCAAGCTGTTCAATAAATTGCAGCGTGAAATCCAGCGCTTGCGCGGACTGCCTCGGCACAAAGCTGCGCGCGAAAATCTCCGCGGTCGCAGCGCTGCGCGGCATGGCCACCAGCTCGTTGCTCGGAGCCTGTTCCAGGATGTAAATGTGCGAAAGCAGTGCCGCCTTCGGCGAGGCAATTCCCGCGTCGCCGTGCCACGGCGTGCCATGCATCCACACTTGACCGCCATCGCGCCGCAAAATGATGCGGTCGTCGCTCAAAATGTGTACGCCCGGCTTGCGCAGCCACAATCGCGCGCTGGTGCTCTTCCCTGCTCCCGAATGCCCCAAAAATAAATGCCCGTTCCCAGCGTCATCCACCAGGCCCAACGCGTGGACCTCCACGCCTTTTCCGCTGGCCAAGTGGTGAATCATCCAAAGTTCATCGAGCGGATATTCCAGCGGATAAATGGCTTTTTTGCCGTTGAAAAAAAGCCGCGAAAGCTCCAGCCGCCCTTGGCTGAAATCCTTGTCAAACCACGCGGACTTATACGGTGTCTCGCCCGGAAAAGACCGCAGAAAATTCATGCGGTAGCCACCGTTTTCGCCAAGCAGCGACCACAGTCCGCCGGAATCGAACAGCGGAGCTTGCGCTGTGTGTTCCAGCCTGTCGACCAGTGATACCTGCAACTCCACATCACAGACGTCGTTATCGGTCGCGAATGGCTGCATCGAAGGATCAAAAATCATCGGCAACCCTTCGTTCGAGTTCATGCCAAAAGAAATTCCCGCGATGCGATAAGCCAGCTGCGTGTGCACTTTCCGAAGCTGCAGCGCGTGAGTGGATCGAGGTGCGAATTGGGCTGATGTCGATGACATGATCATTTGTTGGCTTACGATCCCGGCGTACGACACGTGATGCTTCGGCAAGAGGCAGCCACTGGTCCCGCCGATCCCGCCACTTTGCAATGACCCAGCACTGCTTCGGATGGACGCAGGCTTACACGAAGAACTTTCGGGGCCTCATAGGCCTCCGCTTCTAAAGCTTGCTGCGGCACCGCCGCCGATTTTTCTGGCAAATCCATCTAATTCCGCTTTCGAGAAACCCGTCTGGTATGGAGTTCCGGGACTCCGTCTTCCCCTAGTGCGCGCTGCAGGAATGGCACGCCGCCGTCCGCGAAGTTGAAGGCTGTAACACCTTCAAAACCGCGGAACTGCTCGTGCGCTCGATCCATTCCCGGGAATCGCCGGCCTGCGCGTTGATGCGTTCCGCGGCGGCCAGCAACTCCCTGTGCTGCGTGGTGGATGTACAGTTGGGACAATCGCCATGGTGGGGGACGGCATATCCGAGCGCGTAAGCGCGGAGATGCGCAACCTGGCAGAGAAATTCGACTGGCGATTCGGGATCGCCGTTTTCCAGTTCGCCATTCGCTGGGCACATGCTGCAAAGCGATTGAATTTGGCAGGTGTCGCAAATGGATGGCCGCGATTTTTTCTGCGCGCGGATGTCGTTGATCGGGCCTTCCCAGCCTTCGCGAAAGCTTCCTTCGCGGATGTTGTAGCCCTGCTGGTGGGAAATCACGCAGATGCTCATGGTCCCGGTGGGATCCACGGCGCAACCATTCATGCCGCCGCCGCAGGAATAGCGCGTCGATTCGCCGTTCACCGCCGGTGCTCCGGCTGCGAAATCCTCTTTGGCCAGCCGGCGATATTCTTCTTTGCGGCGCGGATCGAAATACTCCAGCGACACCACCTCTTCCGGCGTCAGTCGGATTGCCAGCGGGCTCTGCGAACAATCGATGCGCGGATTCACCAGCGGATCGAACTTGAACTCCACTCCCAGGTTCTCCGCGAACCGTTTCATTTCGTAAACTTCGTGCTGATTGATGCTGGTGGGCACCGTCTTCAATTTCAGCGGCAACTGTCGGGCCAGCAGCAGCTCGATACCGCGTATGCAGCGGTCGAAGGAACCACGCACCTGCGTAAGCGCTTCGTAGGTTTCTCGCGTCGCGCCGTACATGGTGATTTCAATGGCAAACGGTGGGTACTTCACCAGGTGGTCGGCGATGCGCTCGTTGATCAGCGTGCCGTTGGTGAACAGCGTGATTAGAAATCCGCGTTTTTTCGCTTCCGTGTAAATATCCAGGAAATCTTTCCGCGCGAAGATCTCTCCGCCGGAGTACAACAGCCACATGCTTCCTGCGGCCACCAAATCGTCCAGTAGCTTGCAGTGCTCCGCCAGAGTCATTTCCTGGCTGCGCGCCACCTGATCTCCCATGGGCAGGTTGTTGTAACAGTGCAGGCAATCGAGCGGGCAGCGACGCGTCACTTCGATGGACACGTCCATCGGCACGCGCTTCACCGGAGAGCGCCGGTGCGCCACAGTGCTGAAATCGCTGTATTCGACTGTTTCCAAAGTTTCCTCTTAAGCCGTCCGTACCAAACCGACTCCCACCAAATCGGTCAAAAAATTCCGCACGTCGCTTTGCGCCACGCAGTCGTTCACGTGAAATCGCTTTGTCACGGAGCTTGTCAGCTCCGCTTCGGTCCGACCCTCCGTCAACAGGTTCCACACGTGCGTCCCGACCGTGTTGAAAGTGAAGATGGAATCGAGGTCACCGACTCCGCGGCAGATCGGCACCACCACCGTCTCGCCCGCGACGGTGCGGGAAACTAAATCGGTACTGCGCACGAACTTCACGTTGTTTTTCTCCGCGACAGATACAGGTTCTTCTCCGGAATAGATACAGTAAGTCCTGTATGTTCTAGTAGTCCTATAACGTGCATCGCTCATAGTGTTGCGTGAAAGGCCGGACGTGTCACGGTTTTGGAACAGGCGTGTTTCGTTTCAGTACAGAACGCTAACGACATCTAATTGATGGCGAATGCCCGGCGAAACCCCCATGTTTCGCGGTGTCGAACCCGCCGTTTGGCGCTGACAATTGCTCGCCACGAGCAACTCAAGCTATTGAATATAGACATCTTAAGTGAACGGTGAACGGGCACTTCCCTAACCACTTCCAAGGTGTCTTTTGGGGCGGGACCTCTCCGTTCAAGCTGGCATGTGCTTGCAGCGTAAAGGTTAAGAGTTCAGTAGCTAACGTGCCATTTCCGTACCGCTTTGCCGGCAAATGGCAGCTTCGGGACACACCCATATCCTGTTCCCGTTGCAGACGGGAGACTTAGTGGGTGGCTGGCGGCGTGCATTAATCCAACTTGGGACTACGCGTGGTATGTCCAAGAGAAACTACACAATGCTGAGAATTGGCCGTCCACAGAGCGGTTGCCACTAGAGGCACATGATCGACACCCTCGAAACGCCAAAAAAGCCTGAAGCTCGGACCGCCGGAAGCTCCGCTGGACGGGATCGCCGCGTCTGCCCGCGTTACTCATTCACCGCCACCGCGGAAACCTTGGATGCCAACTCACGTTCCCGGATGAGCGCTCGCACTTCGGACATCAGTGTCGGCGGCTGCTATGTCGACACCTTCTGCCCCCTGCCTCGCAAAACCGACGTTAGGATTCGCATTTCGCGAGACGGTGAGTCCCTGGAAGCGCAGGCCGTGGTGGTCTATTCCAAAATCGGCATGGGCATGGGCCTCTCTTTTACCTCTCTCGAACCCGACCATCGAGCCATGTTGGATCGGTGGATCGCAGAATTGAGTGGAGAAGCACCGCTTTCGTTCGAACAACATCATCACGCCGAAGAGCCATCCGTGGACACCGCCGTTGACCCCCGCGAACCGTGCCCGGAAAACAATGACCCCTCATTGGTCGTCGGCGAGCTGATCATCGCCTTGATGCGCAGAGGCGGGCTAAGCCCGGAAGAGGGCAATTCCCTGCTGTGCAAGCTGACGGCGAAGACCTGCCGTCCGGGCTAAAGTTTTCTTGGCCACTAGTCAAAAAGTCGAAGCACGTCCCAAAAACTCTCTGCCCTTCTGAAACCGCCAATTCTTGCCCGTCGAGAAATCGCATTTTCGGCGTAGACTGCTTCAGTCTAAGACCCGCCAAGGAGCGATGGGTTTGCCAAATCTGGCGTCTCCGCATGTCGTCAATATCGCCGACCTCCGAAACCTCGCGCACCGCCGCCTTCCCAAGCTGATCTTTGACTACGTCGATGGGGGTGCAGAAAACGAAGTCACCCTCCGCGAAAATACTCGAGTATTTGAAGATGTGACGTTCCGCCCCCGGCAGGCTGTAGACGTAGGACGTTGCGACCTGCGGACCCGTGTACTCGGCCAAGACCTTTCCTTCCCAGCCATGCTCGCCCCGGTTGGCTACAGCAGAATGATCCATCCAGAGGGCGAAGTTGCCGCCGCGAAAGCTGCAGGCGAATTTGGCACCGGCTTCATCCTTTCGACCATCTCCGGCCACAAACTCGAAAAAGTGAAGGCCGCCTCGGCCGGACCGCTATGGTATCAACTCTACCTGGTAGGCGGTCGCGACGCAGCTGAGCGCGCCTTCGACCGCATCCGCGCAGCAAACTATTCCGCCTTGGTCATCACCGTCGATACGCCCGTGGCCGGGTCACGCGAACGAGATCCACGCAACGGCATGCGCGAATTAATGGGCAAATCGCTTTTCACAAAGTTGCCGCACGTGCCGCAGATGCTCGCCCGGCCTGGATGGCTGGCCGCTTTTGTTCGAGACGGAGGCATGCCCAAGCTTGAAAACATTGTTATGCCGGACGGAAATCCCATGCCGCTGATAGATGTCACCAACGCGCTCGCCCGCGCGGTGGTCACCTGGAAAGACCTGCAATGGATTCGTGACGCGTGGCGCGGCCCCATCCTTATCAAGGGCATTCTGACCGCCGATGACGCTCGTCGCGCCGTCGATGAAGGCGTCACAGGCGTAATCGTTTCAAATCACGGCGGCCGTCAACTCGACGGCGTTTCTTCGGCTCTTCGTGCTCTGCCGGAAGTCGTCGATGCTGTTGGAGATAAAACCGAAATCCTAATGGATGGCGGAATCCGCCGCGGCGCTGATATCGTCAAAGCTGTTTGCCTCGGCGCTCGCGCCGTCTTGATTGGCCGCGCCTACGCCTACGGAATGGCTGCCGCGGGCAGCGCCGGGGTCGCGCGCGCTCTGGAGATTCTTCGCGAGGACGTCGAACGAACACTCCGCCTACTCGGCTGCCCATCCATCTCGCAATTGGATTCCTCGTTCGTGGATTTCCCCGAAAGCTGGCTTAGAAAATCTTCCCGCTGATCGAAACCATCCGCCGCCCATGGCCGTCCATCGTTTTTACATATCGCTTGACGACTCGACCGGGACAAAGTATATCCTCACACGACTGGACAGCTTCGCAGAGCTCAGGCGGTTTCGGGGTACCACTTTCTATTCCCGCGTCACCGCGCCAGGCCCCAACCAAAATCGCCCGTATCTCAGCCACGTGGAGGACTGCCTGTGACCTGGACCCAAAACTACGATCCATTCGGCCATTGGTGGTTGTCCACGCTCGTCGCTGCGCTTCCCGTTATCGTCCTTCTCGGCCTGCTCGCCGGCTTTAAGGTGAAAGCGCACCTCTGCGCAATCGCCGGAGCCGCCACCGCCATCCTCTGCGCCATTCTTGTTTTCCACATGCCTTCGCAGTTGGCCGTCAGCAGTTTCGGCTACGGCGCCGCTTACGGCCTTCTCAAGATTGTCTGGATCGTGATCGCCGCCGTTTTCCTCTACGACATTTCCGTAGACACCGGCCAATTCGAAATCATGAAGCAGTCCGTCGCCGCCATCACTCCGGACCGTCGCCTGCAACTCCTGCTCGTCGCCTTCTGTTTCGGCGCCTTCATCGAAGGCTGCGCCGGTTTCGGCGCGCCGGTGGCTATCGCCGGCGCTTTCATGATCGGCCTCGGCTTCAAACCTTTCCACGCCGCTGCGTTAAATTTGATAGCCAACACCGCGCCGGTAGCCTGGGGCGCTATCGGTACTCCCGTTCATGCTCTCGCATCCGTCACGGCGCTTCCCGAAAGCGATATAAACGCTATGATCGGCCGCATCCTCCCCATCACCGCGGTGATCGTTCCTTTCTGGCTGGTCCGCGCCATGGTCAGCTGGGCGGAAACCTTCGAAGTCCTTCCCGCCATCCTCGTCGTCGGCATCTCTTTCGCTGGCACGCAATGGTTCTGGGCCAATCACATGGACAGCAACCTGGTGGACATCGCCGCCGGCGTCGCCTCTCTCATCGCCACCACGCTTTTCCTCCGCGTTTGGAAACCCAAAAAAATCTGGCGCTTTGAAGACGAACGCTCCGAAGACGCCGCCAAGCTCGCGCGCAACGAACAAGTGAAACACTACACTGCCGGACAAATCGGCAAAGCCTGGCTCCCCTTCGCGATTCTTTCCATCTTCGTCCTGTGCTGGGGCCTTCCCTCCATCAAGCTGGCCATGAACAAAGCCACCACTCCCGCGTTCCAGGTCAAAACGGCCGATGGCAAACCGCGCCCCGGCCCCGCTGGATGGGATTGGCCCGGCCTGCACGCCAAAGTCTTCCGCACCAGTCCCGTCGTCGCAAAACCCGCTCCGGAAGCCGCCCGCTTTGACTTCAACTGGTTCACCGCCACCGGCACCGGTTGTTTCCTCGCCGCTCTGCTTTCCGGTTTTATCCTCGGTCTCAAGCCAGGAAGAGTTTTCAAGATTTTTGGAGGCACGCTCTTCCGCCTGCGATTCGCCATCATCGCCATGACCTGCATGCTGGGCTTAGGCTACGTAACCAGATACTCCGGCATGGACGCTGTCTTAGGTTTAGCTTTCACCAGAACGGGCTGGCTCTTCCCATTCTTCGGTTCCTTTATCGGCTGGCTCGGAGTAGCTCTCACCGGAAGCGACACTTCTTCCAACGTGCTCTTCGGAGGCTTGCAAAAAATCACCGCGCAACAACTGGGTATAAGCCCCATCTTGATGGCCGCGACCAACAGCGCCGGCGGAGTCATGGGCAAAATGATCGACGCGCAATCCATCTGCATCGCCACCGCCGCCACCAACCAAGTCGGCAACGAAGGCCAAATCTTCCGCTTCGTGTTCTGGCACTCCGTAGCCTTGGCCGCCATCGTCGGAGTCATCGTGATGATGTACGCTTACGTCTTCCCGCAATTCATCCCCAACGGCCTAACCTTCATCCACTAGCCGCGGCAGTTGTAGCGGCGGGTCTTCAGACCCGTGCTTTGTCTTCGTCTGTCTCCTGATGTTTGCTACGAATTAAAATTTCGCGGGTGCCGCACCCACTGGTTCTGTGGGTGCGGTCTTTGACCTTTTTCTCTTCTCTTCTCTTCTCTTCTCTTCTCTTCTCAGCGATTCTCCGGCATCTCTGCGCCTCTGCGTTATCTTCTGTTCTTTACCCACGCCCCAAATAAAATTCCGCAACCGCCGCAACAATCAAATCCTGCTTCTCATCCGCCAATTCCGGATAAACCGGCAACGAAATCACCTCTGCCGAAGCCGCCTCCGACCGCGGAAACTCTCCCGCTCGATATCCCAATCCCTTAAACGCCGGCTGCAAATGCAGCGGAATCGGATAATAAACATCCGAAGGAATTCCCTTCATCCGCAAAAATTCCCGCAACTCATCCCGGCGCGAAACGCGAATCGTAAACTGATTGAAAACATGCTCGTAATCCGCAGAAGGAGCCGAAGGCAAAGTTACAAACCCAAGCAAACCCGCCGCCCCAAACAATTCCCGATACCGCGCCGCCCGCCCCTGCCGCCCGGCCGTCCACCTCGCCAAATGCCGCAGCTTCACCCGCAACACCGCCGCCTGCAACGCATCCAGCCGGCTGTTCGTACCCAACACATCGTGATGATATTTCTGCTTGCTCCCATGCATCCGCAAAATGCGAATCTTCTCCGCCAACTCCGCATCGCCGGTGGTAATCAGCCCACCGTCCCCGGCTCCGCCCAAATTCTTCGACGGAAAAAAACTAAAACATCCAAACTCCCCAATCGTCCCCACAAACCGCTTCTTATACTTCGCGCCAATCGCCTGTGCCGCATCTTCCACCACCACCAACCCGCGCGCCGCCGCCAACTCCACAATCGGATCCATATCCGCAGCCAAACCAAACAAATGCACCGGCATAATCGCCTTCGTGCGTGGTGTAATCGCTTTCTCAATCAGCTTCGGATCGATATTGAAAGTTCCCGGCTCGATATCTACAAACACCGGCCTGGCCCCGATCCACGCAATCGCCCCCGCCGTAGCCACAAAACTGAACGGCGTGGTAATCACCTCATCGCCGCGACCAATTCCCGCCGCCAGCAAAGCTAGAATCAACGCATCGGTACCCGACGCGCATCCAACCGCATGTTTCGCGCCCAGTGCCGCGGCCACTTCTTCCTCAAACGCTGCCACTTCCTTCCCCAAAATAAATAATTGGCTCTCCATCACTCGCGTCACCGCGTCCATCACCTCTTCGCGGATGGTCGCGAACTGCGCCTTCAAATCCAGAAAATCGCAAATTGGAGGAAGCGGCTCCGGCGGGGGAACTGAAGTTCTCGGTTTTGCAATAGGGGAAGAAGTCATTACGACATGCTCCAGAAAATCGCTACCAGTGTAATCGATAAGGGATGCGGTGCGGACGCACACCACTGGCAATCAAAGAAGCGCTACCCGATCAATATGGAACTGAGGATCCGCCGAGTCTACCAATCCGAATATTTCGTGCCGTCGAGCGCCATCGCCTGCGATTTCGAATACACATCAAACACGTTGCCGCCGCCCCAACTCGACGAATCGAAATCATCTTGAATCGACCGCATTCCCCAGTCCGCTCGCCCGGTCATCGGGTCAATCGGAATGCGGCGTAGATACCGCTTTTTGTCCGTACCGGTTCCGCCCACGGCCAACCCTTTCACCAGCGTATCCAGATCCGGCGGATACCCTTCGCTGCCGACTTCCGTGCGCAGCAGATTCCGGTCCGCATCATCTTTATAGGCGTCGATCGCGCGGCGCATATCCCGTAAATCGCGATGCAGTTCATATTCCTTCGAGCGCAGAATCGTAAACCGCACCACCGGCAGCGCCGCCGTCGAAAGCACCGCCAGGACCATAGTGGCGATCATCAATTCCAGCAGCGTCATCCCCACCTGGGATCGCCGTCCGCCGCGCGTTTTAATCCGGTTCACATTCATAATTCTACCAATTGGAGGGCAGCGCGAAGCAAAAAGATGTCTTGCCGTTGCGATGTCTTACCCATGTGATGTGTAGACTGTTACAGAGCAAAGTATGAACGCCAGCCTCTCCTCACCTCTCGCATGAGCGCGGCACCAAAGATCGCCATCATTATCGGCGCCGGACCCGCGGGCCTCACCGCCGCCTACGAACTCCTTACCCGCACGGACATTAAGCCTATCGTCCTCGAAAAGAGTCAGGCCATCGGTGGCTTGTCTCGCACTGTAAATTATCAGGGCAACCGCATGGATCTCGGCGGCCATCGCTTCTTTTCCAAAAGCGATCGCGTGATGAATTGGTGGCTGCAACAAATGCCGTTGCAGAATGGCCCTGTCCAATCAGAACAAATCGCCTACCAAGGCATGACCCGCAACCTGCCGCGAGCCGCTGTCACCGCCAAAGCTTCGTTTGCCACGGATGCCGACCACGTCATGCTGCTGCGAAAACGCAAATCCCGCATCTACTTTCTGGGAAAGTTTTTCACCTATCCGATCAGCCTCAGTTGGGACACGCTGAAAAAACTCGGCTTTTCGCGCACCATCCGGATTGCATTCAGTTATCTGCGCAGCGCCCTCTTCCCCACAAAAAGTCCATCCAATCTCGAACAATTTTTCATCAATCGTTTTGGCCGCGAGTTATACGAAACCTTCTTCAAGTCCTACACGGAAAAGGTTTGGGGTGTTCCCTGTCGCGAGATCAGCGCCGCATGGGGCGAACAACGGATAAAAGGGCTGTCCATCAAAAAGGCTGTCTCGCATTTCATCTCTCAGCTCTTCCGCACAACGCGCAGCGTCGCTCAGAAGGACACCGAAACTTCGCTGATCGAACAATTCCTTTATCCAAAATTCGGCCCCGGTCAAATGTGGGAAGGCGTAGCGCAAAAAATTGTGCAGCTCGGTGGAGAAATCACTACCGGAGCGGAAGTTGTTGCCGTCCGTTATCATAAGCACGTCGTCACTTCCGTGCTCATCTGGAATGCTGCCGGAGCCGTCCAGGAATTCACCGGCGATTATTTCTTATCGACGATGGCCGTCAAAGACTTGATCAGCGCGATGGGCGCCGAAGTACCGGAGAGCTATGCCGGAAATAGTGTCGGAAAAGTGTACCCGAAAATGTGCGCGCGGTCAGCGCTGGCCTGCAATATCGCGACTTCATCACCGTCGGCGTCCTCGCACGCAAACTCAAAGTTAGCGCCGAAAATGGCGGCGTCATCGAAGACAACTGGATTTACCTTCAAGAGCCGAACATTCGCGCCAGCCGCCTGCAGATCATAAATAACTGGAGTCCCAGCATGGTCGCCACTCCCGGAACTATCTGGATGGGCGTCGAATACTTCTGCTACGACACGGACGATTTATGGAAAGCCTCGGACCAGGAAATAGCTGCGCTCGCCGTCTCTGAACTCGACAAAATCGGCATCATCGACAAATCTGATGTTCTGGACTCCACCGTAATCCGCGTCCCCAGATCGCACCCCGCCTACTTCGGCACCTTCGCCCGATTCGACGAAATCCGCGCGTACACAGACACCTTCCCGAATCTGTTCCTGCTCGGCCGCAACGGCATGCACCGCTACAACAACCAAGACCACTCCATGCTCACCGCCATGGTCGCCGTCGACAACATCCTCGCCAACTCCCCCGACAAATCCAATCTGTGGTCCGTAAACACCGAGATGGAATACCTGGAATCCACCGCCTAGGCGCCTCTCCTGGGAACGCCAATCTCCTGATTGGCGGTTTTGTCACACGTGCAGATGGTGTTCTGGGTAGAGATGACGTCGATAGCAACGGCTTCGTTGTTCGTGCTCGCAGTGGAGGTGATGTTTTGGCCGAAGGCGGACAGGGCGGCGATGGTCAACGCCGAAAATGCCAGGATCGGTCGTAAAAACCCGAGGCATCGGCGGCCCATTCGGCGCAAATCGGGAGGTGCTGTGGAAAATAAAATGGACAGGTTAGGAATAGTATTGCGCACAGAGGATAAACTTCCGAACATTCTGGGCCTCACGGGATTCTTCCGACGTCTCGACTTATGGTTGTGTAGCTAGTCTTGCTCGGGGACGATCTGCGCCTGCGAGTCGGCTGGGACCGAGTTCGCGTCTTTCTTAATGTCGCCGGCTGGGACGGCGACGGTCGTGTGCCCCTTCAGCTCTCTGGGAAGAGCTGACGCGCTTTAGGAGGTTAGTAAGCACGGCCTTGTCCATGCGACGGATAGTGCTCTTGGTGTCTTCGCTTTCTCTCGGAATGGTCTTTGTCCTTTGTTTTTAGTTGACTTAGCGAATTTGGCACTTGGCCACACAAAGACGGTTCGCTCCTACACACTTGGAGCTGTATCGAATAGCGGAGGCGAGCCCAAACACGAACTCGCGAGTTCCGATTCTTGTCTTCAGCTAAGGAAAATCTTGCGCAAAGTCACTGATCCGTCATACTTGCCGCGCTAAACTCCGCGCGACAGGGTTTTCGCCGCATCCAACTTGTACCGTAAAGAGGGGACGTCCGAACTGTCGATATCATTGTAAAATGGCCACGCAATCGCAAGAGACGGGTAGGGGCATAAAGGGACTTCTCGGGACATGCCGATAGAACTACCCCAAAGTAACGAAAGCCAGCGAATCGATTCCTGGAAAGAGATCGCTGCCTTCTTTGGCCGGGACGAACGGACGGTCAAGCGCTGGGAGGGCCAACGGGGGCTACCGGTGCACCGGGTGCCGGGCGGCCGCGGAACCGTTTACGCATTCACAGAAGAACTGACGGCGTGGCTGCGGTCGTCACAAGAGCGGGAAGCGCAGTCGGTTGTGGCTACCGCTCCTACCAGCACCGACGCGAATTTACCCAATCCAAATCTACCGGGACTCCCACCAAATCCTCGGCCGTCCTTGCCGGATCTTTCAAGGACTCACCGCGGCATCGCCGAACCGACGACGATCGCTTCTCCCCCGCTGGTTACCGCTGCTGGACGCGACCTGCGCAATTTGCGGATTTGGCTAGTTTTGGGCGCCGCATTGAGTCTGGTTGCGGTGCGCATTGGTGCTGATTCCGGGAGTTTCTCGGGTGCGTGCGCTTTTGGGAAAGGTCTTCCCCGGGGTATCCGAGCCAGCTGAGATCGCGCCGCGCAAAGAAGCGGAAGACTTGTACATGCAGGGCCGCTACCACTGGAACAAGCGGACGCCGGAAGGCTTGACGGTGGCGCTGGACGATTTCACAAAGGCGGCAGCTATTGATCCCAAGTACGCCTTGGCGTACGCCGGCCAAGCCGATTGTTACAACCTGCTGCGCGAGTACACCAGCATGCCGCCGAGCCAGGCGTTCCCGTTGGCTATCGCCGCCGCTACAAAAGCGGTAACCCTGAACAACAACCTTTCCGAAGCACACCGCGCGTTGGGCTTTGCCTACTTCTATTGGAATTGGGACGTGGCGGGAGGCGAGCGCGAGTTTCGGCGTGCGCTAGCGTTGAATCCGAAGGACGTGGAAGCTCACCACTGGTATGCCACTGCGCTCAACTCGGTGGGCCGCAATCCGGAAGCGGTTGCAGAGATTGAACAGGCAAGAAAGCTCGATCCGGCGTCCAGCTCAATTGCCGCCGACCGCGCGACCGTGCTTTTCAGCGCCGGCCGCGAAGATGAAGCGATTCAAACGCTTTTGGAATTGGAAAAATCGGAACCAAATTTTTTCTCGCCGTATATCTATTTGCGCAACGAATATTTTGAGCGTAAGGAATACGCGAAGTCTTTCGATCAGGGCGAGATGGCGGCGCGTATGTCGCACGATGAGAAAGCCCTCGCGGCCATTCAAGTTTCCAGAGAGCGACTAAAGAACGGCGGAGAGGACGCCCTCCTAGAGGGCCGATTGGCCGATCAAATCGCTGAGTTCCGCCTAGGCAACGCGAAGGCTATCGACGTAGCACAAACCTGTGCGCTACTCGGTAGAAACAAGGAGGCCATGGAGTATCTCGAAAAGGCCTTTCAACGACACGAATACGAGCTGATTACCATAGGTTTTTGGAAGGGTTTTGACGGCCTGCGTTCGCAGCCGGAATTCCAAGACCTTATGCACCGTTTGGGCATTGCGAACGCCGCGCAAAGCACGAAACATTCCTGAACCAAAATTTGCACAGACTGTCGCAGGTTGAAAAACTCGTAACTGCACCTCTTAACAAACGGAATGCAGACGCCGCAGGAAGAGAACGACTCACCAATCACGCATGACCATGGCTCAGATCTCGCGGCCGCTTCGTCATCGGCTTCGCTAAAAAAAATAGGCATCTTTGCCGGCCGCTTTCGTTGGGTGATCTGCGGCCTGTTGTTTCTGGGCGTAACCAAGAATTACATGGACCGCCAAGTCCTTGGCGTATTAAAAGTTCCGCTGCAGCAGCAGTTCGGCTGGAACGACGTTGATTACGGAAATCTAGTCTTCGTTTTTCAAGCCGCCTACGCGCTCGGAATGCTATTCGTCGGAAGCCTGATCGACCGGCTGGGCACCCGCATCGGCTACGCCATTGCCATGGTGTTTTGGAGCGTCGCGTCGATGGCCCACGCCGCGGCAAATTCTTTTGTCACGTTTGCCGTCGCGCGCGCGGCTCTGGGCTTCGGTGAAGCCGGCGTCTTTCCCGCCAGCATAAAAACCGTTTCCGAATGGTTTCCGAAGCAAGAGCGCGCGCTCGCTACAGGGCTTTTCAACGCGGGCACAAATATCGGCGCAATCATAACGCCCCTGCTGGTTCCCTGGATCGTCGTACGCCTGGGTTGGCGCTGGGCCTTTCTCTGTATCGGAGTGTTGGGATTTCTGTGGCTGGCGCTCTGGCTGGGTTTGTATCGAAAACCGGAAGAGCATCCGTATTGCACGGAAAGCGAACGCAAATACATTCAAGAAGGTGAACCCACCGCGCCGGCGATCAAGCTTCCGTGGACGCAACTTCTGAGCTATCGCCAGACCTGGACCATCGCGGCCGGCAAATTCACCGTCGATCCCATTTGGTGGTTCTACCTATTCTGGATTCCGGACTATTTACAACGCGCGCACGGATTGCGCCTGACGCAAATCGGTTTACCGATTCTGGTCATCTATCTAATCTCCGACGTGGGCAGTATCGCAGGCGGCTGGCTGTCTTCCACATTACTACGCCGAGGATTCTCTTTAAACGCGGCACGCAAGTCGGCCATGTTGGTGTGTGCACTTTGCGTTCTGCCGATCGCCACGGTCTACCGCATTTCTGGGTTCTGGCCGGCAACACTGCTGATCGGACTTGCGGCTGCCGGTCACCAGGGCTTCTCCGCGAATCTTTTTACTCTGTCGTCCGATCTCTTCCCTTCGCGCGCCGTAGCCTCGGTGGCAGGGCTCAGCGGAATGGCCGGAGCCGTCGGGGGGATGCTCATCGCGCAAATCGTTGGGCACGTCCTGCTGTGGACCAACAGCTACATGATTCCCTTTTTCATTGCCGCATCCGCGTATCTCATCGCCCTGTTGATCATTCACTTGTTAAGCCCGCATCTGGAGCGAGCCAAATTAGAGTGACCGGCCCGACCAGAATCGAATCGCGATTTAGCAAACGCGTTTTCTCGTAAGTAAACCGGGATCAGAATTTCACTAGGATCGCCATCGTCGCGCGGTTCTCCGTCTTGCGCAAATCGGGTAACCATGTAGTCGATGCCGATCCATCGCAGGACGTAAAGGAATTGAGGCACACCAGCGATCCAGGAGCGCCGGTATTCCCGCCCGGCGGAGTTACGCCTCCGGGCCCGGAGAAGTACGGCACGTTCGCCGCGCGGTGGTTGTACTCCCAGCGAAACGTGATGTATTGGCTGGGCATCCAGTCAAACGTTCCAGAGACATCCCAGGCTTTAAACGGATCGCCAGGATTCTCCGTAAAATACGGCGTCCCCGAAGTCGCCGTCGCTCCATTGATAGGCGGCAGCAAAACCAGGTAACGTCCCGGATTGTTGATCTGTCCGCCTCCAATGGTCAGGCCGTATTTGTCGTTATCGAACCACAGCCGGTTGTAGAGCATGTAGCCCAGAAAACTCTGCTTCGGTCCTTTCGCGGAATTCCCTGCGCAGCTAACTCCTCCTCCGTGTTCGCAGCCCATGTCGCCAGTAAACGAAAACGCGGCCTTATCCAGAAATCTTTCTTTGTTGTCGTAGTACTTCACTTCGATACTGTCGTCCGTGTGATAGCGCACGCGGCCCGGCGTATTGAGCGCGTCCTCACCCAACAGGTATTGATTGCCGAGCACCGACAGCCAGCCATTTGGCCGCCACAGAATCTGGAACCCCAGCCCCGGCCGGTTGTTGAATCTCCCATAAGACTGCCACCCATTCGTAAACCACGGCTCAATCTTCAAGTGTTCCGTTGGAAAAATCTGCGCGCGAACCCCGTTAAAAAACCACGGCGTGTTGGACGATACATAGGAAGGCTGGTAGGCCCAATTGTCAAACTGGTAGTAGCTGAACAATCCGATATACGACACGAAAATTCCCGCATCCACGTTGATTCCGTGCAACGCGTTGAAGTGATAGCCGCCATACGCTTCCGAAACGATAGCGGTAGGCATCCGCGAGATTCCACTGGCCACGCGACGGGCTGGCGTCATTGCGCGGAGTCGTCTGCGAATACAAGCCAAACTGCGTCATCAGTCGCGCGCGCACATTGTCGAAATGAAAGTCGCCTCCGACTCCTAGCTGCGTCACCTGCACTTCGCTCGAGCGGAACACTTCGCTGGAGCCGCCGATGGTGTCGTCCTTGGGATGCGCGAAGTCATAAACGTAATCCACGTCCGCGCGAATTTCCGGCGTGAAAAATTTTGAGTCGAACGCTGGCGTCTTGGTACGCGCGTTGCCATTCAGCCACGTAAAATCGGCGAACGCAAAAGGTTCGGCCTTGGTCTTTGGTTTATCCACCAGCTGATTGATCGCCGGAGGCATTGAAACGGCAGCGGATGTGGGAGTTCCGACATCGGTTGGACTAGCGACACCGCCGGTAGCGCTGTCCGCGGTCGCGGGTGCGGCAGAAGTTCCAGCGGAACTTGCTGACGGTCTTGCTGAGACGGTAGCAGCCGTCGCGACTGCGCTCTCTGGAGCAACGGACGGTGCGGAGGCGGCAGACGGGGTCGTTGGAGCGCTTGGCTGCGCCTTACTCTCCAGTTCCTCCACGCGCTTCTCCAATTGCTCGACGCGATCCAGCAACAACCGTTCCCGTTCCGTCAGCCCACTGGGTGTCTCCGCGGTCCGTGGCGCCGAAGCTGTCGGTGCGGCTGGTGCATCCGGCTTGGCAGTATCGTCCGCGAGAACCTGCGACGAGCCAGCAATGCTTAACGTCATGGCAACAATCACACACGTAACAATTCTAATTTTTTGCAATGCACGCATTCTTGTCTCCTGTAGCCCTGGGACAACCGAAGCGTGTTGCGTTTTCTCCGCCGTGGGGGACGCAATGAGGTACTTCGTTGTCGTCAAATACTAGCGAAGGGCAGGTTTGGAATTCATAAGCGGCGCATAAGGACGGCATTAGCCACCAGATGGATCGGCAGTGTTACCATGCTTGGCCCAGAACAGAACTCCGCTTCGAGTACTCTCGGGACATTCGCCTACAAGGAAGGCAGAGTCAAGAACCCAGTTATTCTTCGAAAAGCAGCTAATCCATAAATTTTGAGTCCCGCTGGGTTGCCACGCCCCGACGTAGCGATGATAGGCAATCCCTGTAAGAGCAGTTGGTGGGGGCGCTGGAGATCGAAACAACTACGAGTGGAATTTCAACGTCTTACGACGAATGCGGCGAAACACTAAGTGTGGATTCTTTGACGTGTCTTGGCCACGACAGTGTCATCTGTCCGTAAAGAGAAGTGGCGGCGTTTTGGATTATAGTAGCCCTCGTTCTCATGCGTCGATTGCCGCTGCTTCTACTGCTTTTGCTCGCCGCGTTGGTGATTACTCCCGCAGCGTTAGCTCAACTGCCCTTTTACACGGATGACCCCGCTGTTACCGAGCGGGGCAAGTGGCATTTTGAATTCTTCAACGAAATCGATGCTTTGCAGTCGTCACAATTTCCTGACTTGCGCCAAAACACCGCCAATTTCAAGCTCAACTATGGCTTGCCGCATAATCTGGAGTTGGATGTAGATAGTCCGTATCTGTCCGTCATGCGCGCAACCGGTGTGCCATCCTCTAGGGGAATAGGCGACACCGACCTGGGTGTGAAGTGGGAGTTTCATAAGGCCTCTCAAGGCTCGCGCCTGCCAAACCTCGGCGCCAGCCTGTACATTGAGTTCCCAACCGGAGACACGAAGAAGCAGCTCAGTTCGGGCCTCACCGACTACTGGCTGAACTTCACCGCGCAACAGCCGCTTTCGGAGAAAACCAGAATCAACGTGAACTTTGGCTATCTTTTCGCCGGTAATACGAGTACGGGCGTGATTGGAATCGAAACCACGCGCGGGCACGTTTACACTGGAGGCGCGTCCGTCCTGCACGATTTTACTCCGCGGCTTACTCTGGGAATCGAGACGTACGGCGGTCTTTCAAGCAGCGACGCTCTCGGGCGAAGCCAGTTGCAGTTTCTAGCAGGAGGACTGTATGCCCTTCGTGAAGGCTTGGCGCTCTCGTTCGGTTTGGTCGGCGGCAAATATGAAGCGAGTCCGAGAATCGGCGGTCAAATTGGCTTCTCTATCGATTTCCCTGCTATTTTCCGCCCGCGATCGGACCGCGATTCAAAGTGATTTCGTTGAGTAGTGGCCAAGAATCAACGTGGCGGAAGACTATGCGCATCGGAAACAAGGCATTAGATTTGTTTACGTCCGTGTAGAGCGAATCGCTGCAGACGATCCGCGGCGAGCCTCTGTCGCATGGCCTTTGATACCGGAAAGAAACGCCTGTTGGACGCGATTGAAACTACGGGCGCGCAGGACGGCGGCGACGATGGTACGCATGGCCTGGGCGTCGCTGATGCGAACGTAACGGCAGCCAATGTTGCGGTCGATGGCCATTTCGGGGATAAGCGAAACGCCTACTCCGGCCGCAACCATTCCCAAGACACTGCTGAACTGGTCGCTCTCGAACGCGATGTTGGGAGTGATGCGCGCGTGGGTGCAGGCGTCGAGACTGAGGTCCCGGAAGCAGTGGCCATCACGCAACATGACGAACGATTCGCCGCGAAGATCGTTGAGAGCGAGAGATTTTGCGGATGCCCGGGGATGATCTTTTCGTAGCACGGCGAAGAGCGGCTCGGTGCGGATGGAAAAGCACTCCAGTTCTTTGTGGCGCAGCGGCAGAGCGAGAATCGCGACGTCGACTGAGAGGTCGCGCAAACTTTCGACCAATGTTGAAGTTGTTTCTTCGACGATACGCAGCTTCGCATCGGGATATTTTTTAGCGAAAGCCGCCGTATAGCCCGGCATCAGATAAGGGGCGACGGTTGGGATCACGCCTACCGATACGCTGCCACGAAGGTCTGAATTCTTATCGGTGACGCTTGTTCGCGCCGTCTCCATCTGCTCAAGAATTGCGCGAGCATGGGGAAGAAAAGCCCGCCCGGCCTCGGTAAGGCGAATACTGCGTCCAAGGCGGTCAAAGAGCTTGGCGCCCAAGTCTTTCTCCAGTTTAAGCACCTGCTGAGAGAGCGAGGGCTGGGCAATATTGCAACGTTCCGCAGCGCGGCTGAAGTTGCCGGTGTCCGCAATCGCGCAAACATATCGCAGTTGGTGAAACTCCATAGGGATTGCCTATACCTATAATGGGATTTAGATATTGGAACTATGCCACTGGACAATGTTACGTTAGGTTCGTCGAGATTCGATGCACAGATTTCAACGATCCTCTTCGTTGAATCGAAACACTTGAAGGAGAGTACGTAATGTCACCCGAAGCGAAGTGCCCGTTCCATCATGGCAGCAGCCCAAGCACGACCAACGATCACTGGTGGCCGAATCAGTTGAACCTGAATCTGCTCCATCACCACTCCTCCCTGTCCGATCCCATGGGGGAAAATTTCAGTTACGCCGAGGAGTTCAAAACTCTCGACTATAACGGTTTGAAAAAAGATCTGGCGGCGTTGATGACCGACTCGCAGGACTGGTGGCCCGCCGACTTCGGCCACTACGGTCCTTTATTTATCCGCATGGCGTGGCACAGCGCCGGTACCTATCGCACGGGTGACGGCCGCGGCGGCGGCGGTCGCGGGCAGCAGCGTTTCGCTCCGCTTAACAGCTGGCCGGACAACGTCAACCTGGACCGAGCTCGCCGCCTGCTCTGGCCGATCAAGCAGAAATACGGCAAGAAAATTTCCTGGGCCGATCTGATGATTCTGGCGGGAAACGTTGCGCTGGAAACGATGGGCTTCAAAACGTTTGGCTTCGCCGGCGGACGCGCCGATGTGTGGGAGCCGGACATGGACGTCAACTGGGGAACGGAGACTACTTGGCTAGGTAGCGACAAACGTTTTTCGGGAGAACGCGTCCTGGCGAACCCCTTGGGCGCTACCCACATGGGTCTGATTTACGTGAATCCCGAAGGCCCGGAAGGCGTTCCCGATCCAATTGCCGCCGCCAAGGATATTCGCGAAACTTTTGGCCGCATGGCGATGAACGACGAAGAAACAGTTGCATTGATCGCCGGCGGCCATACCTTCGGCAAAACTCACGGCGCTGCTCCAGCAAAACCACACGTCGGCCCTGAACCAGAAGGGTCCCCAATCGAAGAACAGGGTTTGGGCTGGACGAGTGCTTACGCCACCGGCATCGCCGGCGACGCCATTACCAGTGGCCTGGAAGTCACTTGGACCAGCACACCCACAAAATGGAGCAACGACTTTTTCGAGCACCTGTTTAAGTACGAGTGGGAGCTGACCAAGAGCCCCGGTGGCGCACACCAGTGGAAGCCCAAAGGTGACGTCGGCGCAGGCTCCGTGCCGGACGCACACAATCCGGCCAAGCGACACGCACCTGCAATGCTCACCACGGATCTTTCTTTGCGTTTCGATCCCATCTACGAAAAAATCTCTCGGCGCTTTTACGAAAACCCTGCCGAGCTCGCGGATGCATTCGCACGCGCCTGGTTCAAGCTGACGCATCGCGACATGGGACCACGCGCGCGATATCTCGGCCCGGAAGTTCCCAAGGAAGAACTCCTTTGGCAGGACCCCATTCCGGCACCGAATCACGCTTTGGTCGATGATAAAGATGTCGCCGCGCTGAAGGAGAAAATTCTGGCCTCGGGGCTGACCGTCTCGCAACTCGTTTCCACTGCTTGGGCCTCGGCGTCGACCTATCGTGGGTCCGACAAGCGCGGCGGAGCAAACGGGGCGCGCGTCCGGCTTGCTCCGCAGAAGGATTGGAAGGTCAATCAGCCCGAGCAACTGCAGAAAGTGTTGAAGACGCTCGAAAAAATTCAGGGAGACTTCACCGCCCAGTCCGGCGGCAAGAAAATTTCTCTGGCGGACTTGATCGTCCTGGCTGGTAACGCGGGTGTTGAGCGGGCCGCGAAAAACGCGGGCATCTCCGTGACGGTTCCCTTCACTCCAGGCCGCGGGGATGCTTCGCAGGAGCAGACCGACGTGCAATCGTTTGCGGTGCTCGAACCGGTGGCAGACGGCTTCCGCTCCTACAGCGACGGAAACTTCAACACGCACGCCGAGGTCGAACTGCTGGACAAGGCACAACTACTCACGCTGACCGCGCCGGAGCTAACCGTGCTTATCGGCGGCTTGCGTGTGTTGGGCAACAATTTCGGACAAACCAAGCACGGCGTCTTCACCAAGAAGTCGGAAGCGTTGACCAACGACTTCTTCATCAACCTGCTCGATATGCGCACCGTTTGGAAAGCGACCTCGGATTCCAACACTGCCTTTGAGGGGCGAGATCGCAAGACGGGCGAAGTCCGTTGGACCGCAACGCGAGCCGATCTCATCTTCGGTTCCAACGCCCAACTTCGCGCGCTATCGGAAGTCTACGGAAGTTCCGACGCGCACGGTAAGTTTGTCCGAGACTTCGTCGGCGCCTGGAACAAAGTCATGAACCTCGACCGCTTTGACCGGTCCGCATCGGCCAAATAAGTTTTGGCAGATCTGGAAGTGCTAATTTGCGAGGAAGGTTTGGTAGGGGCGGTGGGGATCGAAATTGGATCGAAATTGCATCCCTGAATTCCATGCCTCGCTGATCGAACGCGTCACCGACCGCCCCAATTCTCGATTGTGGTCAAGTGTTGCCAAGCGGCACTTGAATAACCTTCTTATGTCGACGGCAGGAGCCTCGCAAATCGAGGCCCTCGCGCGAGGGAACGAAACCGCGTCCGCGTTCTCTCAGCGCGGCGAAGTGGCAGTGGGCTGATCCTTCAAAATTACCAGGAATTGACGCTGTTCGCGACGCTCGCGCTCCAGCGCATCCGCAGCAGCTTTCTGGCACTGTTTGAAAATAGCAAATTCTCGTTCGGCCTCGGCATCTTGCCCCGTCCGTTTGTAGGCTTGGCCCAATAGACGGTGAGCTTCGCCCAGACTCGGGTTGATACCGATGGCCTTTCTTAGAACCTCCTGGGCCCCCGCGAAGTCACCCTGCGCTGAGTACAGGCTGCCGAGGGCTAAATAAGATTCGCCAAAAGCGGGGTTGATGGCCACGGCCTTATCAAGCAGCGCCTCGGCTCTGCGAAATTCCACGGAACTATCGGACGCCCGTATCCCTTTCCAAATGCTGATCGCGTAATAGTAGTTCGCGAGTGCATTTTCTGGTTGCTCACGCGCGAATCGCTCGAGCTTTTCTCCTGCGCACGGAATAGGAATGATGGCGGCCTCTTGTATCTTCCCAAGAAAAAGATACGGGGCGAGATCAGCGGGATCCAAATCGGAAGCCTCGCAGAGTCGGCGAGCGGCTTCCTCGGGTAAGCCGTTTGCGTACAGGGCCGCGCCAAGTCCCGCCAACATTCGCGCTGACTTTGGATGCAGGGCAAATCCTTTGGCGAAAACTTCCGCAGCGGGCTCCGCAGCACGGTGCAGGAGCAATTCGCTGCCCCAGGCCAGGTAGTTCTCTTCGCTCGGGTCCAGCTGGGCAGCCTGCTCATACTCACGCACCGCCGCCACAGGATCGTTCGAACGCTCATAGCGGTCGCCCGATACACGGTGCGTCACAGCCACGCCCGTGCTGCTGTCCGCTGGAGATTCGCGAGTATGGGATTTCAGCGCCAGCGTTTCCTTGGCCAGCGCTTCACTCGTTCGCGCCGTGGCATCGGATCCGTGCAAGCCGAGATTGGACCAATCGGTGACGCCTGCTATCACAAAATTCGGCTGATCGGAAAATTGCATGGAATCGGCATAGCAATCCTGTGTCGCCGGATGATCTGCCGCAACGTTTGCAGGAGATGGCGAATCGAGAACCAGATCTATGTGTTTCTTTTCTCCTGTAGATAGCTCGATCGAGCGTGAGGTAATCGCCGGCGACCCGACCTTTTGAACTGCAACGGTGAAGTCGCCGGCATGCAGGCCGGAAAAGGAAAACATTCCAGCGCCGGTGGACTTCGTTTCGACGGGTTCGTTTCGACAGACTTCGCATCGCTGCGTTCCACTAACACGACAGTCGCGCAAGGGACGGGTGCGCCCAGGGCGTCTCGCACTATCCCTTCGACGGAACTCGTTTCCGCTGTTTTGGGCGACGCAGACTGCGAAAACGTCGGCCAGGCGCCGGAAAGTACCAGCACCGCCAACCACAAGAATCGCGCCGCAGACCTTCTTTCGGCAGTACGGCTCTCATTTTCGCGAATGCCCAACATTAACGGTCGCCCATCGCTCTTACGTGTGGCTTGCCCATTCCTTGCCGATAGTATAGTTTCCCTGTTCCGCCTTCAGGGAAAAATTCGGATGAACAAAATGCCACGAATCGCCGTGATTGGCAGCGCGAATGTTGACCTGACCACCTTTAGCGACCGGTTCCCGCGACCGGGCGAAACCATCTTCGGCCAGCGCTTTGATTTGGGTTTCGGTGGCAAAGGCGCCAATCAGGCAGTGGCTGCGCGCCTCTGTGGGGCTGACGTTGTGATGGTCGCCAAGGTGGGGAACGATTTGTTTGGCGAAGCGACGATCAAGAATTTCAAAGCGCAGGGAATCGATACCGCGCATGTAGGGTTGGTCGAAGGAGTTTCCAGCGGTGTGGCTCCGATCTTTGTGGAGCCAAACGGCCAGAACCGCATCCTGGTTGTGAAAGGCGCCAACGATACTCTCCGCCCCGCCGACATCGATGCTGCAGCTGAGACCCTGAGAACCGCCGACGCGATCGTGTTGCAATTTGAAATTCCTCTGGAGACCGTCTACTACGCCGTGCAATTTGCAAGTAAAAATAAAATCCGCTGCATCGTCAACCCCGCACCCGCGCAACCCGCAGACCTCGCGATGCTTCATATGGCCGATTACTTCATCCCCAACGAAAGTGAAGCTGAAAGCATCACTGGCTTGCCGGTGCATTCGATTGACGAAGCCAAACTGTGCGCCGCGGCTTTGCTGGAAAAAGGCTTCACCCGAGTGATCTTGACGCTTGGCGGGCGCGGTTCGCTTCTTGCCTCGAGGGAAGCTGTCGAAATTTTCCCGCCGTTCGCGGTCACGCCGCTCGATACTACTGGCGCCGGCGATGCTTTCATCGGCAGCTTCGCGGTATTTCTCGCCGAAGGTTTGCCGGAACGCGAAGCACTGACGCGCGCGAACCTCTATGCTGCTTTGTCTACCTTGCAGGTAGGCACGCAAAAATCATTTCCGACGCGCGCCGTGTTTGAGTCTGAATGGCAACATCGCCGCACGACGCGGTAACCACGGTGCTCCGCATCGACAGAATTAAGTGCCCCAGGGGTTCCATAGAACAGCATTCCGACGCATTCCGGCATAAGGAGCCAGCATGTTTGTCTTGCAAAGTTATCCCGCAGCCGTGGTTTTCTGCGTCATCACGATGTTCTGCTGGGGCTCGTGGGCCAACACCCAGAAATTGGCGCGCAAAGACTGGCGCTTTGAACTCTTCTATTGGGATTACACCATCGGCGTGGTGTTGCTCACGCTCGTTCTGGGCCTCACACTCGGAAGTTCCGGCGCGGCCGGCCGCCCTTTCCTCACCGATCTGCAGCAAGCATCGCAAGCCAGTATTCTCTCCGCGCTTCTTGGCGGAGCCATTTTCAACGCCGCGAACATCCTGCTTGTCGCCGCCATAGACATCGCCGGCATGGCCGTAGCTTTTCCCGTGGGGATCGGTCTCGCGCTCGTTTTGGGTGTGGTGGTGAACTACGTCGCGGATCCCGTGGGCAATCCCGGATTGCTGTTCGGGGGCGTGGCGCTTGTTGTATTGGCGATACTTCTGGACGCTACGGCGTACCGGAAAATTCCCGGCGCTGCGGCTGGCGTCAGCACCAAAGGATTGGCGCTCTCGGTCGCCTGCGGACTGCTGATGGGTTTCTTCTATCGTTTCGTCGCGGCCTCGATGTATCCGGACTTTACCCAGCCCGTTCCCGGAAAATTCGGACCATACGCCGCGGTATTTGTTTTCGCCGTAGGCATTTTTCTGAGCAATTTCATCTTGAACACCATCGTGATGAAAAAACCCTTCGTCGGCGCTCCGGTGGCCTTCTCCGCTTATTTCGGCGGCGATTTTCGCACCCATCTCACAGGCATTTTGGGCGGCATGATCTGGGGTGTCGGAATGTCATTCAACATCATCGCTTCGGGGCGCGCAGGCTTCGCCATCTCTTATGGTCTCGGGCAAGGCGCGACCATGGTTGCGGCGCTGTGGGGTGTCTTCATTTGGAAGGAATTTCGCAACGCTCCTGCCAGCGCTTCCAAACTCATCGGCGCGATGTTTCTCTGCTTTCTGGTAGGTATCGTGTTGATCATCCGCGCGCGCTTGTAGCGCCGTGTCGTTCCATTGGCGCAAGCGTCATGGCGAGTCCCAGACCCTCGCCGGCATGTCTCACCTTGGAACACGGTTCAAATTTATTTTTTAAATCTTCCACAGCTCTTTTTTCGCAACTTTACTTTTACCTTGACACTTCAGCAAACAGACAACTAACCTACGCGCAATAGTTTAGGGGTGAAAACTGCTGAAAAGTATTTCTTTCGGAGAGCTCTTTTCGTGGAGGCCGAGATGCGCGCGGTATTGCGATCTGGTTTCCTTCTACTCGGTCAAATCGAGTGCAGTTTTTGTGATAAATGGCAGCATGGATTTTAGCGGCACTCGCGACCAACTTATGACTCACTTCGTTTCATCGTGATTTCGTAACACAATTCTTCATTGTCGAGTGAGTGTCGCACTTGGGTGTGGTGCAGAAAACGATTTGCAGTAACCGGTATTTCGAAAAAGGGGTGGATCTTGAGAATTAGACTATTTGGTTTCGCAATCATAATGATCGTCGCCCTCTTTGGCGTTTCGGCCGCATACGGCCAAGGCACAGCAAGCTTCTCGGGTACGGTTCTCGATAAATCCGGGTCGTCCGTCGCTGGCGCGACCGTCACCGCCACGTCGCAGGGCACCGGCGTGGTTCGCGATTCCAAGACCGACGAATCCGGCCACTACCTTATTCCCTTGCTTCCCGTCGGCATCTATACCTTGCGCGTCGAATCCACCGGCTTTGCAGCCGCCGTCTCGAAAGACCTGCGCCTGCAAGTCGATGAATCCCGCGAGCTCGATTTCACCTTGTCTCTCACCTCGGTAACCACCTCCCTCGAAGTGTCCGCCGACGCCGTCGCTGTCGAAACCGCCAGCCCCTCTCTCGGCCAGGTCATCACCTCGCAGGAAGTCGCCCAACTCCCGCTCAACGGTCGCGACTTCGTGCAACTCGCCACGCTCACCTCCGGCGCGACCGCCGAGACCAATCCCGGGAGCTTTTTCAATTCCAGCTCCTCCGCCAGCGAAGTGGCTGCACGCGGCTCATTCTCCCTATCCGTCGGCGGTTCCCGCCCCAACAGCACTGATTGGTTGCTCGACGGCGTTGACAACAATGAATTGACCGCCGGCGGCATCGGCACCTTTTCCTCCATCGACGACATTCAGGAATTCAAGGTCTTGACCTACAACTACTCCGCCCAATACGGCGATCGCGCCGGACCCACCGTTCTGGTCACCACCAAGTCCGGCTCCAATAGCTTCCACGGCTCACTCTTCGAATTCTTCCGCAACACCAGCCTCGACGCCAAGAGTTTCTTTGCCACCTCCCCGGAAAAATTCAATCTCAATCAATTTGGCGGTTCCGTCGGCGGTCCCATCCAAAAGAACAAGACCTTCTTCTTCGTCGACGGCGAGCAAAAGGATCAGCTCCACGGCATCACCTTCACCGGATTGGTCCCCACCGCGGCCATGCGTGTCAGCGCAGCGCAACCTTTCGCGGATTTCAACAACGACCTCTTCGGCGCTCCCTCCACTAGCACCCTCACCAATCCCTATCGTCAGCACGGGCCCTTTTCAGTGCACCTCCGCCACTGGCCCGCCAACCGCCGTCAATGCCAATGGCAGCCAGGTTGCCGGCGTTGCCTGCAACAAAATACCCGCCGCGTTGGTTAACCCACTCGGCGCGGCCTTGGTGAATTTGTATCCCCTGCCCAATGCCAATAATCCCGGCCAAGGATTCAATTTCGTCAACGAGCCAGTGCGCAGCCTCTATGAAACCAAGTTCGATATCCGCGTGGATCACACCTTCTCCAGCGCGGACAATATCTTCTCGCGCTTTAGCTACGATCAGGCCGTCTCCTTCGTCCCGGGCGGTGGCGGGACCGATTCTTTTGCTGAGGCTAGCGCCTTTGGCAGCAACCAAGGATTCCAAAATCACGCACGAAGCGTTGCCATCGGTGAGACCCACGTCTTTTCCTCCACCACCGTCAATCAATTCAGCTTCGGCTACAACCGCATCTTTGACTACATCACGTCGCAGGGTACTGGCAGTTGCGCTTCCGCCAACCTCGCCAACATCGGCATTCCCGGTGCCAACCTGGGTTGCACCGGCATCTGCCGGGAGCGCGACGTGTACGCCGGGAGCCTATAGCTGCGGATTGGTTTCCGTCTTGTTCAACGGTGGCTTGTGGTCCCTTGGCGATCGCGGTTTCACGCCATTTCAAGGCGGCACGGACATCTTTAACTTTGCCGATTCTCTCGACTTGATTCGCGGCAAGCACGATATCCACGTCGGAATTGACCTCCGTGCCAACCAGATGAACGTCGGCACGGAAGCCTTTCAGGATGGCTTCTGGATTCCCCTCGGCTTTTTCTCCGGTAATCCCGAGGCCGATTTGACTCTCGGCTACGTGAACATCTCCGAACACGATCAGACCTTCAACGGCCCGGTCACTGGACGCCGCTGGAAAAGCATTCGCCCTTTCGTCCAGGACGATTGGAGAATCACCAAGGATCTCACTCTCAACATCGGTCTGGCCTACAACCTGACCACCCCCATCACCGAAGTCGATGGGCGCCAGGCCGACTTCCTTCCGCCCACCACCGCCACGGGCGCGAATGCCGCCACCGGTGAGCTGCTGGTCTCCAATCAGAACGGTATCGGCAACTCCGCGGGCATTCACATGGATTGGACGGCTCTCGAACCACGCATCGGCGCCGCCTATAAGCTCCTTGGCAGCGACAAAACCGTCCTCCGCGGCGGCTTCTCCATCTACCACGATTCCGCCTGGAGCCAGGGCGCTCAGGGTCTTTGGCAGAATCCTCCCTTTTTCGCCGAGGGCGACATCTTTCAGTTCGGAGGATGCCCAGTTGCTACCCCATCCGGCAATACCCCCGCCTGCGGCCCGGGCGGCACCGTTTCCAGCATCTCGAGCGGATTTCCGATCTTTAACGCTCCTCCGACGATCGACACCTTCACGGGAACATTATTTTATCAACCCCGCGACTTCCGCCGCGGACAGGTCGTGCAGTACAACGCCAACCTCGAACGTCAGTTGCCTGGCAACGTCGTACTGACCGTCGGCTATGCCGGTTCACGCGGTAATCACATCCTCGTCGCCGGGAACGCTATCGACACCAACGGCCCCTCCGGTTGCGGCTCGATTCCTGGTTACACCCTCGGCTGCGCACCGGGTGGCGCCCCCTTCGTTTCCCCTTTCACCCCGCCCAACTTCAACGCCATTCTGGAATTTGGTGATATCGGAAAAACCACCTACAACTCCCTCCAAATCAAGGCCGAGACCAAGTCCACCAGGCACGGCCTGTACGCCCTGGTTGCCTACACTTACTCCCACACTTACGACAACGGGCTATCCGATGGCTTGGGCTCTGAATTGAGCGCTCCTTTCTTCCCGCTGCCCAATTGGCAGAAGCTCGACTGGGCTCCCTCACAGATCGACCTACATAATAATTTCACCGCCAGCGTTATCTACGACTTGCCCTTCGGCCGCGGCAAGCACTTCGGCAGCGATTGGAGCAATCTGACTGACTCGCTCCTTGGCGGATGGCAATTGACGTTGATTGAAAGGATTACCTCCGGTTTCGGTGAACCCCTCATCGACAGTGCGAACGACTCTGGCGTCTCCTTCAACACCGGCGGCAATGGCAACAACTTCAACCGCCCCGACCAGGGTTCCCTGGTTGCAACATCTCCGCCAACCAGACGAAGACCCAGTACATTAATCCTGCTTGCTTCGTTGCCCGCACCTGCCGGTCAGTTGGGCGACGCGAGCCGTGTTCCCGTTTATGGCCCGGACTTCGTCAACACCGATTTCTCCATCATCAAGCGGTTCAGGCTGCCGTGGGAAAATATGGACCTCAACTTCCGCACCGAATTCTTCAACCTCTTCAACCATGCGCAATTCGGCTTGCCCGTCGCCGATATCAAGCGCCCCCAGTGGCTTCGGTGCGTCCAACTACCACCGTCAACAACCCACGCTTGATCCAGTTTGGCCTCAAACTGACCTTCTAAACTCACGCACGCTTTTGTAGCGGCGCAGTCTTACCCGAGCATCCAGGGGCTGCTGCGCCCCAACTTGCCGGAGCATCAATCTCGCTGCGGAAACTGCGCCAACATTTGCTCCGCAAGCGGGTGCCGGGGATGTTTCTTGAGAAGTTCCAGAAGCACCGCCCGTGCTTTCTGCGCGTCGCCCTCAATGGCATACAGCCGCGCCAGATTCAGATAGGACTGATCGAATTCCGGCGCCACGCGCATCGATTCTCTAAAGGATTTTTCCGCTTCGTCTTTGCGATCCGTGCGCAGATAGAGAATGCCCAAATTATTCAATGCTTCCGGATAATCGGGACGCGCGGCGATCGCTTTCTGCAAAAATTCGTAAGCGTGCTGCGCATCATCTAGCTGCGCGAAGACCATGCCGAGACCGTAGTTGGCTTCCGCGTCCCGCGCATCCAGCTCCAGCGCGCGGCGGAACGCGCTCTTGGCATTTTCCCACTGCTTTGCTTGGCGGTACGCGTTACCGAGATTGTCGATAGCCACGCTGTAGTCCGGATCAGCCGCAAGGCCTTTTTGGAAGTTCGCGATCGCGTCATCCGTGCGACCTTCGCGCGCCGCCAAAATTCCCAAATTGTTCCAGGCCTTCGCCCGAGTGCCTGGATAGTTCGCGCGCAGTTCTGTTGCGCGTACAAAGCTCTTGCGCGCTTCCGCGGATTTCTCCTGCTGCAGGTACACGCTACCCAGGCCGTAGTGTGGTTCCGCACTCTCGGGATCATCGTTGAGCGCAAGTTTGAAAAACTCCTCGGCGGGCGCCGGATATCCGCGCTCGAAAAACAGCGATCCGTAAGCAAGATAGTTTCGCCCAAACTCATAGTTGTCGCTCACACCAGCAAAGGGCAGCGCCTTCGCCATGCGTTCCGCCGTCGTCCTCGGAATATTTGTGGAGTCGTGCACCAAAGTCTCTGGGTTAACTGCGCCTTGATACACCTTTACGATCGCGCCCTGCTCGTCGAGCAAGAGGGCGGTGGGAAGATCCATGTCGCGATGACGGTCGAAAAGAGAGCGAAACAGCAAGTTGTAAATGCCCAGCAGTTCCGGGGTCGCTCGCAGCACCGGAAAAGGCAGCTGTGGGAAAGCATCCGGCAGCGTGCTTGTTGCGGCCCCGTCGACGGTGACACTGCTATTCGCGCCCGTGCCTTCTGCGGACATGCCGGTTCGGCCGCGCCCCTCGCGGAGCTTTCGTTTTCGCCGGCAACGATGGCCAGCAGTTGGAGTCCAGCGCTGGTCCAGCGTGCATGCGTTTGTTGGAAAGCGAACAGATCTTGCTGGCAGCGCGGCGAAGCAGCGGTCAGAAAATAGAGCAGTGCTGGTTTGCCGCGTAGTTGCGACAGCGTTTGCAGCTTGCCGCTGAGATCGGCCGCGGAAAAATCCGGGGCCGCGACGGGCACCAGCAGCCAGGTTTCCGCAGTGTCCGGCCGCTCTGGGATTTCCGTCGTGATCGGTCGATCTGGGACCCCCGCACCGGCGGAAGAGTGTTTTGCCGTTGCGCTCATCGTTTTGTATGTGTTCGGCGCGACAGAGCGAAACGGTTCGACGCGCGAAGGCGGAAAACCTTCTTCGACGAAGACGCGGTGATTCAGCGGCAAATCGCTAAGCGTCTGCGCGAGTCCGCTGGGCCAATGAATTGTGGCTCTTACGGGATTTTTCTGGTCGCCGAGGCCAAAGAAAAGTTCCTTGCTGTGCTGCGCCAGAAATCCCGAGCCGGCCTGTACGAAAAGCGTTTGCCGGTGCTCATCCGTTTCGACAGTGACGGACGCCCCGATCGCATCGCGATTACTTTTTTTGCCTTGCAAGCGAAAGGCGATCGCAGGAGGGAGTTCAGGCTGAATATTTTTCAGCAGCCGCACTTGCGGCGCGCTGCGGTTTTTCAGCAAAACTTCGACGCGGCCATCCTGATCGAAATCGGCAAGAGCAAAAGTTCTGCTGTCTTCGATGAAATCAAGTCCGACAATCCCCGAAACGTCTGAAAACGTTCCCTCGCGATTGTTCAGATAAAAAACATTCCGCTCGAAACCGCTCCAGGTGCCATCGGAACGAACAAGCTCATTGATGGCGTTCCAGCCTAACTCGTATGCGCGCGTCGGCTTGCGCCCCTCTGGAGAATTAGCCACCACTTGCCGCCAGAAAAAGCTATTCAAGTCTTCTCGGCCACCCTCGATTCGCGGGCCGGAAATCATGCCATTCGCGACGTAAATATCCTGAAAACCGTCATGATCGAAATCCCAAGAGTCGCTGGACCACGCCCAGCGGCCGAGGGCGGTTCCAGAGCGCTTCGTCTCGTCGGCGAATTTGTCGTCACCCAAATTGCGGAAAAACGAATTGCCCATCGCGTGTTTGCGAAAAAATGCACGGACTTCTTCCTTGGCATTTTTCTGAAAGGCTTCTTGTTCGGAAATCCGGACTCCAGCGGCGGTCCACATGTCTGCAACGTACAGGTCCGGTTTTCCGTCGCCGTCGAAATCGCGCCAGCAAACGCTCATGCCCGCTCCGACGTCTTCCACTCCGGCGGCGCTTGCAATATCGGTGAAAGTGCCGTCGCCATTGTTGCGATAGAGATTTTTTCGGCCAAAGTCGTTAACCACATAGAGGTCTGGCCACCCGTCCCCGCTCGCATCTCCCCAAGCGCAACAAAAGCTGAAACGATTGTTGTTCACCTGGAGACCAGATTCTTGCGTGGCGTCGCGAAAAGTGGCGTCGCCTTGATTGTGCATTAGGAAATTTGGCGGCCCATTCTCGGCATCGTAGTAAGGGCAAGGGTAGCGGTACTGGTCCGTGCCCTGATAGAAGGAATAGAGACAAAAATAAATATCCAGCCTGCCGTCGCGATCGTAATCGGCGATAGCAGCGCCGGTGAATGTTCCCTGCGGCGGGTTGGCGAATCGAAACGCTCCGGCTTTTTCTCGAAATTTTCCGTTACCGTGATTCAGGAAGAGCAAGGGACCATTGGCGCGAACGACGACGAGATCCTGCCGGCCGGCATTGTCGATGTCGGCAAAAAGTGCGCACGCGGTGTTGTCGAGTAGGCTGACTCCGGAGTCCGCGGTAATGTCTTCAAACGTCCCGTCGCCACGGTTCCGAAACAGTCGATTCGGCAGACCGGCGGGTTGGCACACGTACAGATCGTCGAAACCATCGCCGTCGATATCACCGATTGCGACGCCGTTGTGGCCGTAGATGTCGATTCCGCACGCACCGTCGAGGACCGTGCGCCAATGGTCGATGCCAGGCACCAACTGCTGCGTGAACGACGAATTTTCGCCAAAGGCTTGTTGCGCGATGTCGACAAAAACGGGAGCCAAAGAGCGTCCGCGCGTTTCGTCAAGAATTTTCCAATCAGTGAGCCGCAATTCGCCGGAAGCCAACCGTTCCCAATGGAGAGCCCAGTTGCCTGTTCGTTGTTCGCGAAAGAAGCCGGCGCCCGTTCCCACAAACTCGAAACGGACTCGCGTCTCCAGCAAATCTGATTGTCCGCCAACGGGTAGCCGGGGTGGATGGCTTCGAATACTGGTCACTTGAAATTCCGCGGTCAGCAATTTCGAGAATATGCCGAAGGATGAGCGCCACTCTTTCAGAAACGCTTCCGCGGAAAGTGCGGCATTGTCGGCAAATTTCAAACGCGTCACTTTCAGAAAAGAGTCTGACCGTGTGGGCTCGAGAGAGAATAGGCACGCACGAAGCCGCCAAGAATCTTTCGGCCATCACTTTGCGAATCGCCGTGGTGTTTTGGGGCGAAGCTACAAGGTCGGCGCTCCATCCGCGTAAGATCACCGCAACCTGGTCGTGATATTTTTCGCTGACGAAGCCGTCGAGTCCCGTCTGGACATATTTCAGAACGTCGTCAATTTCTCTGGTTCCGTGATATTGCGGATGCAGATGATACTCGTCCGCGAGCGGGGACCTGCCGTCCGCGAGAAGCGGCGGCAGGCAAAAAAAATCAAGACCTGCGGGAAGAAAGGCTAACGAAGCTGCGCCTTGGCCGAGTTGGATAAGAAGTTTGCGCCTGTTAAGGTCCAGCGGCGGATTTTTCTTGCCGTGTTTACTCAGCGTAATGCCCCTATTTTCGCGTGCCAGGTTTGAAAACGTAGCACTCGCGCGAGAACCGCGTCAATCTGTAATAGAATGCATCGGCAATCATGACCAATGAGAGGTGGTAAGCGATGAAGTGTCTTATGCGTTGCTGTGCGGTGCTCGCCTTGTTTGGACTAAGCATTGTGCCGCTTAGCGCCCAAACAAAGCGCAAGGTGATTATCGATCAGGATTGCGCGGGGCCGGGCGGCACGGATATGCAGTCGATACTGGCGCTGGTGAATTCGCCGGAGACCGAGGTCCTGGGTATTACCGTGCTGACCGGGGACGCCTGGCGTGACGAAGAGGTGGCGCACACGTTGCGGCTGCTGGAGGTCATCGGCCGCACCGATATTCCGGTGCTGCCGGGAGCGGTGTTCCCGCTGGTGAGCAGCAAGGAGTACATTGCGAAATGGGAGACGCTGTACGGCAAGGTGTATTACCAGGGCGCTTGGAATTTTACGCGGCGGCACGCGGTGCATGGACCGTATGAAATTCCTGCGATGCCGGAAGGCGTGCCTACGACGAAAGCTTCCACGGAAACGGCGGCGCAATTTTTGGTGCGCATGGTGCGAAAGTATCCGCATGAGGTGACGATTTATGCCGCTGGGCCGATGACCAATTTGGCGCTGGCGATAGCCCTCGATCCGCAGTTTCCCGAGCTGAGCAAAGAGTTGATTGTCATGGGCGGCAGCATCAATCCGCAGACCGGCGCTGCGGAGTTTTCGCTGTCGCCGGCGCGAGAGTTTAATTTTTGGATGGACCCGGAGGCCTCGCACGCGGTGTTGCATGGAAAGTGGCCGCGAGTCGTGGTGACCACCGTGGATATTTCCGTGAAGACGCGCATGGAAAAAGAGTTAATCGAAGAAGTGCGGAAGAGTCCGACGCCCGCGGCGCAATATGTGGCGAAATACGCGGAGGCAAATTATTTGTGGGATGAGTTGGCGGCCGTGGCGTGGCTAGATCCGTCGATCATCACCAAGTCGCAAAAACTATACATGGACGTGAATACGGACCACGGGGCGGGTTACGGTAATACGCTGGTCTGGGCTGTTGGGAACCAGCCCGGATCAGGGGAAGTGCTTGCGGAAGTGCAGGACGATTTGAACAAAGAAAAATTCTATAAGGAATATGTGGAATTGCTCTCGCGACCGACACCTGGCGCGAAGCAGCCACAATAGGACGGAAGACAATTGGCGGACATTTGCACATTAAGGGAAGGTACTTGCACACTTGAAGTCTGGGCGGGGAGTCGAGAACGCGCTATCTGCTGCAATCACCGACCTTACGGGTTTTAGCCATTTTGGAGACCAGCTTGCACTGAACATGGGCGGGGGACGTTCATAGCTATGCTTAAGTCTATTGGTGGATGGCGGCTTTTAGTCGTTGCGGCTATGGTTTTCCCAACATTACTTCTGATGTCCTCAAGCGCCCGCGCGGACATCATCGAAGTCGAGGCTGCAACTAGTTGCCCCGGCAGCGTAGGCGGTGGGTTGTGCAACGGCAGCAACCCCTTCGGCCTGAACACTGTTCTCAACACCGCTATGCCAGGGAATCCGAGCGCGCAGAAATTTGTAGTTGTGGACACCACGGGAAGCTTTACGTTTGTATACACCGGCAGCTCGGGTGACAATGGTTCCTGCCAAATCAATGGTGGCGCTGCATCGTTCTTCGACGCGTGCACAGGCACCAACGGCGACGGCACGGGATTCTCGCTCGGCCATGACGATACCAATCACCCAGGCATAAACTCGCCGACAACCATTACGTTTACCGCCATTGCCGGGCAGTGTACTGCGTTGAATCCATGCACGTTCGATCTCGGCTTCATCTCGTGGCAAGGCACTGGGACAATCGCCACCGCCCCTGAGCCTGCCACTTTGGGCCTGCTCGCGACGAGTCTCCTTGGCCTATTCGGCTTCGCCCGCCGCAAGGCAAATTCCTAGCGCATGTGACCTTGTCCGGCTCTCATACTCTCGGCTAAACATCAACCCCTGAAGATGAATTTGGGTGCCCCGTCCTCGGATTTGTGAGGGCGGGTCTTTCTTCTGACTCTTGCTTGATCTGTGGCACACGCCTAAACCACAAGACAACTCCAGGGTGGGCCGCTCGGCGCGCTCGTACTCACGAGTGCCCAGCCAAAACGATCTGGTGCAGCTGTCCCAATCATAAATTTCACTCCGTTCAGCTGTACCAAATCTCCCTTGACCGTCCCCGTACACAAGTCCAAACTTCCACCGAAAGTATATACCGCGCCCGCAAAAATCCCCCGCGCCCAAAAAGGAAGGTCAACGCGTCTCCGTAGCACCTCTGGAGAAAACTCGGAGCCAAAGAGAGGTAACCATTCTGCCAACAAATTTACCCTCTAACCCGTTTAAAATCACAACGATTCAAAAGATTATGAAAACACAGTACTTTAAGTCCTTTCTATTGATAACCTTTCGCAAATAGCAGGAGGTACACGAGGGAGCGTACACCAGGTAAACAGTTTCGCCGCGCTATGCTTGTTGTAAAAACTATGGACAGGGAAAAAGCGCGGTACATAATCCGCTATTATGGTCATTGGATGACCGCAAAGGAAAACCTCGCGCAAAGGCATCTTTTTGGAACAGGGAAGTCCATGCATGGCCGTACTGACGCCGCTGCGCAAGCCGAGGCCAGAAAAACCTCCCATGCATCCACCAAGTTGTTCTTACTCTCGAATGACCCAGAGATTCTGCAGTTGGCCAGCGGCGGATCCGATTCATTCAGCGAACGAACGGCTCAGAGAATTCTTGACGAACACGGCAGCGAAATCGTGTTTAATAACTGTCCTCGATGCGGCGCATTGGCGAAAACACCCAAAGCCCGGCAGTGTCGTTTCTGCCGGCACGACTGGCACGCCCCCGACGTGCCGGCAGCTAAAACTTCTAACGTCTGATGAGTCGGGTGGTCGCCACGGGTCGCCGCAACGCTCACATGGCGTTATATCGACCGCTTGAGCTGGCGCGCGCACCGGACATGTGGATCTAGAAAGGACTTGTACGGCAAACGTGCTAATCAAGCATGTCAACGCATGTAGGCGCGCTTAGACCTTTACGCTTTTTCTCCACCACTCTTACCGGCCGCAGTCTCGCTTGGATAGTTGAAGAACAGCTGATTGCCGTCAGGATCATCGACCACTAGAAGACGATAGCCCCACGAAGCTTCCTTGACCTCAACGCCCTCGGCCTCGAACTCCGCGCGCAGGGCGTCCAACGTGGCCACCTGCGCCTCCGGCTCGACGTTCAGGGAAATAAATATCAGCCCCTTACCAATTTTCTCCGGCCAGTTGTCGGCTAGGATAAACGCGCAGCCCTCCCGCTCGACCTGCGCCACGCTCGCCTTGCCGCCCTCCTCGTAGCGCCAAGCGCTCGTAAAGCCAAGCCGCTCAACATAAAACCGCAGCGAGGCCTCTACGTCGGTAACGTGTAATACGGCCCGTCCAAACCAATCTGTCATAGCTACATTTTCTCGAACAAAGAGACTTCTTCTTCCGTCTTGAATTCTAGGTCATTTGAGACGCGGTCAGAAACCGCGAGCGCGACGTTCTATTTCAGCTTCACGGCATCTTCGCATTCTCTATTTGCTCTTGATCGCCTGCACGCGCAATCTCACCTCTGTGTTCGCGGAATGCACGACGCCATCTTGTACTAATGGGATAAAAATCCAGCTGCGAGACCGCGATGGCAACTCTTTCGCCAATTCCGGAATTCGTAGCCTTGACGATCTCGGCCTGCTGCACCAGTCCGTTCGTGCCGATGTGCAACTTGAGCTGCACGTCGGCGACTCCCTGAAAATCTGATGTCACCATGATTTTCTCGAAGTCACAGTAGAGACATTGCAGACCTTGCGAAGGGACAGCATCGAGTGCGGGGGAGCAGCAATCGGTGGCGCGATGGGAGAGGAAGTGTCGAGATACGCCGGCATTGTTTCCGTTGTTGTCACTGGCGCGCACTTCAAGCTTGTCCCCACTGTGCAAATCGTATCCTTTGCAACTGCCCACTTCGCCGTGATCACCTTTTCGGGCGCGAAATTCCAGAATTTTGTAGGAGACGTCGGCGGAAGCTGGATTCCCGCACCATCCCAGTAAAGGCAGCCCTGTGAGCTGCATTGAGAGAACTCGTTCTTCGACCACCTTGGCAAACGCTCCCATTTTTCTCCATCCGGTGAATGCATCACTACAGGAACACCGTAACCTCCGCCTGGTTTATCTTTCTCGATGACTTCCACACCTGCAAACCAATACTCACCACTGTGGGAACTAAGTTTTCCCAGCACAGTGCTCGGAATGTCCGACGCAGTCCACTTCGCACCTCCGTCGATGGTCAACAACAATTTGTACGCGTATACGGACGAGCTCCCTTGACTCAAGACGACCGCCATGTGTTGCGCATCAGCAGCCACGACTGTGAGGACATGAGCAAACCCTTTCAAGTCTTCGCTAGCTAGATCGATTGGCACGATGGTCCATGAAGCTCCGCCGTCATTGGTGGTGTAGATGTTTCTTGGAGCGTGGACAATGCCATGTTTTTCGTCTGCAAAGCTAGCTTCGTAGAGCACATCGGACGGAACCTTGACCGAGGCCCACGTGTTACCGCCATCCTTTGTAGTGAGAATTCTTCCGCCCGTCCCGCCGGCATATCCAAATTGTTCATTGGCAAACCCAATCGTCAAAAGAAGGCTTCCGTTCTGTGCGATGTGTTTAGCGGTCCATGTATTTCCCCCGTCCAGGGAAACCGCAATCAATTCATCCGCTCCACAAACCCAGAGCGTTCCGTGTTTCTCCGCGATGTCCAAAGGACGGGCCGGAAGGTCGACAGCTGCGCCAAGCAGTAGCTGAACAAGACGCGACGTTCAGCCACAGTGCAATTACAAAGAGCGCATATCTAAAGCTCACAAAGTGTTTCATTGAGTACCTCAGTCCGCTTAATCAAAGGTGACAATATCTCAGCTCATTCGGTGAACCATTCCGCGGCTGCGGCATTCTACCAAGGACAGGTACCCTCGATAGGGCGAGTTTGCAAAACCTCCACAACCCGAAACATGGTCTTTCTGAAACGTCCACGTGAGGGCCAACCACGCCGCTTCCGCGAGAAGGCCAGTTTAGTTGAGCGAACGGCACTCTAGCGCGGTTGCGCACTTTGCTTGCCGTAGCATATAATTTTGTTCTCCGGAAATCGGAGGTTTAGGCGCGCGAGTTTATGGTCGCGCTCCAAAATCTTCGCCAATCCGTGCTTCTTTCACCAGCTGTAGCAACAGGATGCGGTCGTGGCGGAACTGGCAGACGCACTAGCTTGAGGTGCTAGCGCCGCAAGGCGTGGAGGTTCGAGTCCTCTCGACCGCACCATTTTTTGCAATCGCCCCTGGTCCTCTCGTTTTTCGTTTCTTTTCGTCCCCTTCCAGCATCTCTATCTTGAAATTTCGCGCGGGATGTACTGTAGTGGAGCACGCAGAGTTGCATCCTTTTAGCGCGTATTGTCGCGCTAGCATGCTATGGCCAATTTTCCGAGAGAGATGGACGCCCGGCGACTCTCGCACGAACCGTCATTTGACGGCGTGGGTGGATCTCTGCGCCGTTTGGTCTTCACCTCCGACCATCGACTGATCGGTTTGCAATATTTGTGGCTGGCGCTTTTCTCCGTGCTGCTCGGCATGGCGCTTTCGTTTCTGATGCGCGTCCATCTTTTGTGGCCGAATGCCCTTCCCGGATTGCTCGGCGGCGTCGGCGAAACGTCCAAGCCGTTACGTCGCACTGACGCTGCTGCACGGCTCGCTGATGATTTTTTTCGTTTTGACCGCAGCTCCCCAAGCCGGATTCGGCAATTTCCTGCTCCCGCTGCAAATTGGCGCGCGCGAAGTGGCCTTTCCCCTGCTGAATGCCGCTGCGCTGTGGGCCGCGGGCGCATCGCTTGTTGGAATGGTCACGGCGTTCTTCGCCGCCCCGCAATCCGCCATGAACATTTGGCTGATCAGCGTCGCGGTCTTCTGCCTCTCGTCCCTGCTGGTGGCGATCAACTTTAGCGTCACCGTCATCGATTTGCGCGCCCCGGGAATGACTCTTCCGCGCTTGCCCGTCACCGTGTGGGCCTGGTTCATCAACGCGATTCTCAGCACCCTGATCTTCAGCATCCTGCTCGCTGCGTGCGCTTTCCTGCTGAGCGACGGTTTACTGGGTACACAGTTTTTCCGAGCTGCAATTGGCGGTAGCTCGATAATCGACGGACAACGCCTGTTCTGGTTTTTCGCTCAGGCGGAAGTTTACGTTGCGATGCTCCCGTGTTTCGGCATCGTTACGCATTTGCTCGCGGTGCTTACCCGCCGTCCGGTGTGGAAAGAACGCGCAGTGGTGTTGTCTCTGTGTTGTGTCGGTCTTTTCGGTTTTTGCTTTTGGGGCTACCACACGTTCGCCGCGGGCATGGACCCGCGTTCGCCGATGCTCTTCGGAATGCTGGCCGCTTCCTTGGGGCTCCCCGCGCTTATGTTGCTGGCCAGCTGGTTTGCGATGCTCTGGAATGCGAAAGTGCGGCTGACCACCTCCATGCTCTTCGTTTTGGGTTTTATTTCCCTCTTTTTATCTGGAGGAATTTCTGGGCTATTCCTCTCGCGTAGCGACGTAGTTTCTGTCGCGGGCGGCGACGACTTGATTACTGGTCATTTTCATTTGGTGATGGGTGTAGCGGCCACCTTCGCTATTTTGGCTTCGCTGTTTCACTGGTTCCCAAGAATGTTTGATCGTCGCTTGAATGAACGCCTCGGCAAGGCACATTTCTGGATGACCTTCGCCGGCGTCTACTGCGTATTCATGCCCATGCACTGGCTTGGGTTGCTGGGCCGTACGCAACTGTCGTCGTATTCCGCAGCAGTGGCTGGCGGACTGCGCACGTTTGTTTCTGCCGCCGCGCTGGCGACCATAGCGGCGCAGATCTTATTTTTCGTAAATCTGGTTGGCACGCTGTGGCGCGGCGAGCGCTTGCGTGATGCCAATCCCTGGCGCGCTGCCACGCTCGAGTGGCGATCCGCCGTTGGCCATTCCTCCGACAATTCGCAACCGCATCCTGTAGTGGTGTACCGTGGAGCTTACGTGTGCGACGCGGAAGGTTCCGAAGATTTCATTCCGCAACACGTTCCGCCGGATCTTATCGAGCCGGGATTCATCGCGCCGCAATAGCCAGGCAACCTTGCGCGGGACCGGAAGAATCTACCGGAAAAGTTTCCTATGCCAACGGTAACCAAAGAACACGACATCGAGCTGATCATTGAAGATATCGGCTCTGGCGGCGGAGGCGGCCGGCCGCCCGAGCGCGGTGGCGATGGCGGCGGCGATGATGAGCGAGGCAAAGCGCGGCCATCCGGCAAACCGCTATCGCGCCGTTACTACACGGCGATCACACTGGCCATCGTTTCTATCACCGTATTTTTCATGGCGCTGGTATGCACCTTTATTCTTCGTAGGCATTCCACCGATTGGGTTCCCGCACGCTTGCCGGCCATCCTGTGGGTGAATACCTTGGCGCTGTTGGCCAGTAGCGGCACGCTAGAACTCGCGCGCCGCCACCTCGAGAATGGCGACGAGCGCCGCTTTCGCGCGCTGTGGAGACTGACCACCGGGCTCGGCTTCCTGTTTGTAGCGGGGCAAGTTTTGGCGTGGAAGCAGCTGGTTTCGCAGGGTATTTTCATCGGTAGCAACGCGGGAAGCAGTTTCTTTTATATTTTTACTGGGCTGCATGGCCTACATTTACTGGGTGGATTGGCGGCGCTGTGCTACGTTTTGCTGCGCAATTTTTCTCGCGCCAGAATATCGCAGTCCGTCGCAGCGGAAATTGTCGGCCATTACTGGCACTTCATGGATGCGTTGTGGGTTTTCTTACTGACGCTGCTGTATTTTGGAAAATAGGTCCGCTCTGTTCGCCAGCCGCACCAACTGGAACCTGACGCCGAATCCGCTCAGTGCAGCGCTGGCGGAGCGCCGCTCCACCGGTAAACCCGTCTTGGATTTGACCGCCTCCAATCCCACGGAATGCGGCTTCACCTACGACGCCGAAGCGATTCTCGCAGCGTTGCAGAATCCCGCAGTACTTTCCTATGCCCCTGATCCGCGCGGATTGTTGGCCGCGCGCGAAGCCGTGTGTGGATACTACGCGGCACGTGGCGATCAGCTCACGCCTGACAGCCTGATACTGACGACCAGCACCAGTGAAGCGTACTCCTTTGTGTTTCGTCTGCTGTGCGAACCCGGCGACGAAGTGCTGGTGCCGCAGCCGAGCTATCCGCTATTCGATTTTTTGGCGGACTTGCACGACGTGAAGCTGGTGCGTTATCCGCTGCTTTATGATCACGGATGGCAAATTGATTTTCACGCATTGCGCCAAGTGCTAACGACTCGGACGCGCGCGGTGATTGTGGTGAATCCCAACAATCCCACTGGGAATTTTTGTAAGCCCACGGAAATAGCAGAGTTGAATGCTATTTGCACCGCGCGAGGAATGGCCCTCATCGCAGACGAAGTATTTCTGGATTACTCGCTGCTGCCGGAACCGCCACGCTCTTTTGTAACGAACAGCTCCGCGCCAACTTTTGCCATGAGCGGACTTTCCAAAATTGCGGGGCTGCCTCAATTTAAAGCATCCTGGCTAGCGATCAGCGGTTCGGTCAAGTGGAAACGTGACGCGCTGGAGCGATTGGAAGTGATCGCCGATACATTCCTCTCGATGAATGCGCCGGTGCAGCTTGCAATGCCGAAACTGCTCGCACTCAGAACGCCGTTTCAACAACAACTACGCACTCGCGTGCGCGAAAATCTGGCAGAACTGGATCGGCAACTGGCCGCTCGACATTCTTCCAGCAACGCCGGGAGGCTGACCCGGCTCGAGGTAGAAGGTGGTTGGTATGCGGTCTTGGCGCTGCCTGCCAATTGTTGCAGCGATGAATTGGCGTTGCGGCTGCTTACGGAGCATGGCGTGTATGTTCATCCGGGACACTTCTATGAGTTTGCCGGAGACCGCTCGCTGGTGGTCAGCTTGATTAGCTTGCCTAAGGATTTTGCTGCTGGAATTGCGTGTCTGGTCGACCGACCTCATTCGTTAGCTATCTGCTAACTCCCCCTCCCCCTTTTTTTGTAAGTGCGGATTTTAAAGGAGCTTATTTTGCGATTTTTCGTAAGTGCGC